>NZ_PIQJ01000001.1 GCF_004214835.1 Pseudidiomarina tainanensis
GCAAGCTACTCTCTGTTACCGCTCGACTTGCATGTGTTAGGCCTGCCGCCAGCGTTCAATCTGAGCCATGATCAAACTCTTCAGTTTAAAGTGTTTAATCGACCCATTGAATCAATGACTTAATAAATCTAATTTGTTAAGCACTTTTCCAATCAGTCAGGTGGTCTATCTAAAGACCTTTTTTGCATCCGAAGATGCGTCTCTGCCTGAATCCGGTAAGTGCCCACACAGTTTGCTTGGCTTGGTATATTGTTAAAGAACGTTCGCAATCTTCTCTGAAGATGCGGCTTGCGTCTCAGCAAGCAAGGCGGCGTATTCTACAGCCTCGGTGTTTTGTGTCAAGCCTTTCGGCGAAATTTTTTCTGACTCAAAACATCTGCTTTTGGCGACTTCGTTGTCTGCCTCAAGCGTGGGGCGCATTTTAGAGATTTAACTCGCCGCGTCAAGCGCCTTTTTGACATTTTTATGTGTTTTTTTGCCAACTGCTGATTTTGTGAGCGAAGCGCTTCAAAAACCAACGTGATTTGCTTGATTCGCCAGCAATGACGGTTTCTGCTAGTCTTTAAGGTATGATTTAGACAGATCAAAAATATAACATTTTGGCTTAGTTTTAGAGGTAATAGAGCATGAGTGGCGATATTCGGAGTTATCGCGGTATTGAACCGCAACTGGACGAACATGTTTATATTGATAGTAGTGCCGTGATTGTGGGTGATGTTCACATTGGTGAACATAGTAGTGTGTGGCCATTAGTGTCGGCCCGGGGCGATGTGAATCGGATTCGTATTGGCGCACGCACCAATGTGCAAGATAACTGTGTGTTGCATGTTAGTCGCACAAGCGAGAGTAATCCAGACGGACATCCATTAATTATTGGCGATGATGTTACTGTCGGTCATCATGTGATGCTGCATGGCTGCGAGATTGGCAACCGTGTATTGATTGGTATGTCGGCAGTGATTATGGATGGCGCCATTGTTGAAGATGATGTCATTATTGGTGCAGGTAGTTTAGTACCACCAGGTAAAACTTTACGTAGTGGCCACTTATATGTTGGTAGCCCTGTAAAAGAAGCACGCCCACTCACCGAACAAGAATTAAAGTTTCTGCCACAGTCCGCAGCAAATTACGTGATCTTAAAAGACGATTATTTACTGCACGTGACGCCAATATAAGAAACCGTTAATGAAAATCACGCGAACGATTAGCCGACACTCCCAGTTGGGCTAATTGTTCGGTGCCATCTTCTAACTGCCCTGCAATAACATGAATCACCTCACCGTGAATCTCGACAATACCCTTTATCTTTAAAAGTTGGGCGGTGAGGTAAGCTTGGCGGAACGCGCGCGCCGTTTTTTGCCAGATAACAATATTAATGAGACCCGATTCATCCTCTAACGTTACAAAGGTTACCCCTGATGCCGTGCCTGGCCGCTGTCGACAAGTGACTAAACCGGCAACACGTACATGTTGCTTGTGGCGACAATGAGCCAACTCACTTGCTAGCTTATAACCTTTCAGTTGCTGTTGCTCTCGTAACAGTGCCAATGGATGACGCCGAATCGACACACCGGTAGTGCGATAATCAACTGCGATGTCTTGAAATTCTGCGGGCGCAGCGAGTTGTGTGGTTGGCACAGCCGTAAGCTCAGCAAATAAAGGGAGTTGTTCGGCCTGCAGTGCCAAACTTTGCCACTGACTTTGGTAACGATGTCCAGCCAGCGCACCAAGTACATCAGCACTCGCGAGCTTATGCAGGTCGGCGCCACTCAGGCCATAATCGCGAAGTTGTTGTAATGATTGAAAGCCTTGCGCAGGGCGTTGTTCTAGCAGGGCTTGCATGTGTGATTGTGACAACCCTTTGATTAACCTTAAGCCCAAACGTAACTGCATCCCCCGACCACCCGCTTCAAGCTGATGGTCCCAGTTACTGTGCTGTATGTCTGCGGGCAGTATGGTTATGTGGTGTCGCCGCGCATCTTGAATTAATTGGTTTGCTGAATAAAAACCCATGGGCAGACTATTCAATAGCGCACAATAAAATGCTGCAGGGTAATAACATTTCAGCCATGCCGACGCATACGCTAAATTGGCAAAACTCGCCGAATGCGACTCAGGAAAGCCGTATTCGCCGAAACCACATATTTGTTGGAAAATTCTCTGCGCAAATTCTTCACTGTAACCCCGCGCTCGCATACCTTTTATTAATTTACTTTCAAACTGGCGTAATTCACCTGAGCTTTTCCAGTTCGCCATGGCGCGACGTAATTGATCGGCTTCACCACCACTAAAGCCAGCCGCAACCATGGCCAACTTAATCACCTGTTCTTGGAAAATCGGTACCCCTAAGGTGCGCTCAAGTACTTCTTTAACCGCCTCACTCGGAAACGTAATAGGCTCTAACCCAGCGCGGCGACGTAAATAAGGGTGCACCATGTCACCTTGAATGGGGCCTGGCCGAACTATGGCAATTTGAACCACTAAATCATAAAACGTCTGCGGGCGAAGTCGGGGGAGCATATTCATTTGTGCCCGAGACTCAATTTGGAATACACCAATGGAATCGGCACGTTGTAGCATTTGATACACCTTGGCATCTTCTTGGGGGATATCCGCGAGCCCAAGCTCCCGTTGATGGTGTTGCTGAATTAACCGTAGCATTTTGCGCAAGGCCGTTAGCATCCCAAGCGCCAGCACATCCACTTTAATTAAACGTAATGTTTCTAAATCATCTTTATCCCATTGGATTACCGTACGCTCTGGCATGCTGGCATTCTCTACCGGTACCAAATCGGAGAGTTGTGTCGAGGCAATAACGAAACCACCGACATGTTGCGATAAGTGACGGGGAAAACCTAATATAGCGTCGGTCAAAGCAAACAAACAGCGGCCTCGGTGGGTTTGCCCAAGCCCTGGAATTTTTTCTAATAGCTGCTGTTGCCAATCACTCTGCTGATCGCGACGGTCGATTTGACGTAGATAATGACGCAGCTCTTGCTCATGAAAGCCTAAAGCCTTACCAACATCGCGCAAGGCGCTACGTAACCGATAGCGAATCACCGTAGCAGCTAATGCTGCACGGTGGCGCCCATATTTTTGATAAATATATTGGATGACTTCTTCACGACGCTCGTGCTCAAAGTCGACATCAATATCGGGGGGCTCATCACGTTCAGCCGAAATAAAGCGCTCGAATAAGACGTCGATTTGATCGGGATTGACTGCGGTAATTTGCAGACAATAACAAACCACCGAGTTTGCTGCAGAACCGCGGCCTTGATACAAAATGCCACGCTGCTGGGCAAATTGAACCAAGTCATGAATCGTTAGAAAGAAATACTCGTAGCGTAACTGCGCAATCAGCTTGAGTTCTTTTTCGAGCTTCTCTTTAACATCTGCACGCAAACCATGTGGAAAGCGTTGTTGGGCACCGAGGTACGTTAGCTCTCGTAAATGTTCACTTGCGGTTTTACCTGCAGGCACTAACTCAGCTGGGTATTCATAGCGTAATTCGCTTAAACAAAAGCAGCATTGCTTCGCAATCACGACACTTTGCGCTAACCAGGCTGACGGGTAACACTGCTGTAATTGCTCAGGGGTTCGTAGGCAGTAATCTTGATTCGGCTTTAACTGACCCACTTGCGTTTCTAATGGCTGACGACGGCGAATCGCCACCAAAACATCATGTAATAATTGCCGTTGCGGTTCGTGATAACACACCTCACACACCGCAGCGACAGGAATGTCGTGTGCGACGCTGAGTTGCTTATAATCGCTATAACGTTGGGCATCATCGGCTTCATAATGTCGGCCATAAGCCAACCACAGTGCACCACCAAACTGCTGTTTCAATTGTTGCGCGGTGACCGCTATTGTCTCACGCTCAACATTGGCTGAAGGCACCTTGAACTGCGGGCGCCATAACAACAGGCAGTCGTTTAATGTGCCCATAAAATCATCAAGAAAGACTTGGTAACTGCCTTTTTTACTACGATTTCGAGCGGTGGTGATTAACTGGCACAGCTGCGCGTAGCCTTGCCGATTGCGCACTAACACAATGAGCGTGCCAACATTTTCGAGTTGAAACTCACTACCGATAATTAAGCGCAACGGCTGCTCGCGAGCAGCTACGTAGGCACGTACAACACCAGCAACTGAGCATTCATCAGTAATTGCTAAGGCTTGATAACCACAACTGACAGCACGCTGAACCAGCTCGTGTGGATGCGAGCCACCACGCAAAAAACTGAAATTGGTTAAGCAATGTAGAGCGGCAGGGCGCTTAACTGAACCAGCCATGCAGAAACCACCCTTTGTCACATTGATAAATCCAGCCTTGTCGCTGCCATTGGTCCAGTGCAATGTAGTAATCGCGGGCAATGGTATCAGCATTCCACCAACCGCTAACAATTCGCTCGGGGCCCCATTGCAGTTGCCATTGCTGCCTTTCTGTCGGTTCTGCTTGCGGCAATAACCAAGCAGGGCGCGGTAGTAATAATCCGCCACTGGTTGAGTCGCTTTGCCACGGCTTCAGCGTGCCCTGATATTCGGGACGCCAATCATCATGCACGTGCAAGCTTTGCACTTTTGATTCGCCTAAACGCGCCTGCAAACGGCTCACTAAAGCATTTAATGAATCTGTTTGAGCCTGCGGTGCTGAAAACATGGCCTGTTCTTTTGCTTGTCGTGACTCCGGTCTTTGCACCCGCACACTTAAAGCCAATACCGGTTGTTTTAATTTTTGTCGCTCTAAATGTAACTGGCTTAAACTCAATAAATCACGCTGTTGCCAGACGGCATGGGCAAATTGAATGGGCACTTGCGTTGCAGGCCCAGTGCGGTGATGAGCTCGAATCAATAACGCTCGCGTACTCCATTGATGAATTTCTAAGAAGCTTTCAACCTGTTGCAATAACCGCTTTAATGGAAACAATAACTGCGGCCAACTGTGCACCTCGGCATTTAACTCCACCTGCTCATCAAACCGATGAGGCGGGTGATAAAAGCTTTGAGGTGCTGAAAAATCACCATTTAGTTCGGCTACATAGGTTGTGATTGCGCGACCGAAGCGCGCGCCTAACTCTGCCGCCGGCAGTTGCAGTACAGCACCGAGCGTTAACAGCCCTACGTTACGGAGCTTTTCAATTTGAGGCTCTGGTAAGCCGCTATATTCAATGGGGAGCTCAGCAATCGCAGCTTTAACATCTGCCGGTTCAGTACTCAGTACGCTATGCCCCGAAGCCGCCAGCAACTTCGCTGACAATGGGCTATAACCACTACTTAAAATATAACGCAACGGCCACTGTTGCAGACGCGCTTGCATGCGCTTAACCACGCCGGCAAAGCCTTGGTGCAAGCGCAGCAAGCTTTGCACCTCAAATAATAACCCTTGCGGCGGCTGTAATACGATTTGCGCCATGTCTTGATAGAGCACCTGAGCGAGTTGCGTGAGCATGGCGCTTTCTTTGGTTGCATCGTAGTCATGCAGTTTTAGTTGTGGCACTAATGTACTGGCCAACACTTCTGCCATATCAACCTGAACACCTTGCTGCAGGGCGGCATTATTGGCTTGCACCACAGTGCGCCGAGCAGCGTGACTCTGAGTCAATGCTTGTGGCATCGTACTCAATTCAGGTGGTTGTAATGCCAACTGATAATCGAGCAACAAGTGCGGAAAGTGTAGATACAACCAGGCATTCATAAAGCACGGCGTCGCCTCGGTAAGCGGGCATCCACCCCACAAGGGAAAGGCGGTAACGGCCAACCAAAGCGACGCTTGAGTATGCGCACCGCCAAACTGTCGCTACGCTCAAGCTGTAAGCGGGTCACATAGGCTCGGGCTTCTTCTTGCTGTTGCCATGGTGTTATCACAAAAGCTAATTTTTGCTTAGTTTCTGCTGCTTGCTGCAAGCGCCGGACCGCTGTTGCACTAAGCCCGGCATGCCACATCAAGACAATGTTTACCGCATCGCTGTGTAACGCTTGCTCCGCCGTCCACAATGCTAGTTTGTCATCGGCTTCATGAACAACGACGTGCCGCGATAACGTTAGCTTTTGATAACAAAGTCCCGGAGCGTAAGGCTGTACCGGCGGATTCACCCAAAGCGCTGTTGTTGTCGCTTGGCTCAGTACTGGCAACAGTAGCGCCAACTCACCAATAAACGGCTGTCGTACCTGTAGCTCATTCACACTACCTCGCAACCAACCGCCACCTAAACGTGTATCAAGCTCAGCCCAACCACTGCTTAAGAACTGTTGTTCTGCTTTATTTGCGGGTACTTCTTGGCCTTGCCATAGCCAGCCTTTTTGCACTAATGCTTCAACTTGTGCGGGATACGCCATCGCTCACCTCGGCAAAACAATTACTGTATAAATATACAGTATACTGTAGAGGCTTTTTTAGATGCTGGCAAGTATTTCGCAAATGCGTATCATAGGCGGATAACTATCACCATAAGTACAATCTGGCGTAAACATGCTGACAACGTTGCTAATTCCGTTTCGATTATTAATTAATTTTACTTTTGCTCTGGTTTCCACTGCGGTGATTGGCGCCATGGTGATTGTTGTCGGGCTACCCAAACTACTATTGCCGATTCCGGCAGTACAGCGCCTGTTATCAACTTGGGCTAATGCAGTGTTTCGTCTCTGGGGTTATGCGATGTCTGCATTATTTCGGCTGACCCAACCCATGCGCTGGCATATTGACGGTGACAGTGAACTCCATCGTGATCGTTGGTATATGATCATGGCGAACCACCGTAGCTGGGTCGATATTCTGGTACTCATGCACTTAGCTTGTCGCAACATGCCCATGCCTCGGTTTTTCCTCAAGCAACAATTAATTTGGATTCCGATTGTTGGTCTTGGTTGCTGGACTTTAGATATGCCGTTTATGAAGCGCTACTCACGCGAACAAATTGCCAAGAATCCGAAGTTACAAGGCAAGGATATTGAAACCACGCGCAAGAAGTGTCAGAAATTTCGTCACATTCCAACCACAGTCATTAACTTTTGCGAAGGCACACGCTTTACGCCGGAAAAACATGCGAAACGCCAAAGTTCATTCCAACACTTATTACCGCCCAAAGCCGGCGGCACAGCGTTCGCATTGCAGATAATGGGCAATCAGTTTGATGCTATTTTAGATATCACGATTGTGTACCCTGACGATAAGAAGCCAGCGGTGTGGCAACTATTGAGCGGTCAATTACGCGATGTGTACGTGAATGTCGAGACGTTGCCGGTCACTGAAGATTTAATTGGTGATTATTTTGCGGATGAAGCGTTCAAAACACACTTTCAAGATTGGATGAATCAGCGTTGGCTGCGCAAAGATGAAATTATTAACCGCGTACGAGCGGACTTTTTCAACTAAGCACAGCCACACAACGATGACTTCTCGCGTTATTTCTCGAGTAAGTAACCTGCCGCTTTAACGAAATCAGCCATAAAATCTTGGCTGTCACGGAAGCCTTCGGTTTTCAGGCGATATTTACCATTGATGATAAATGTTGGCGTTGCATTGACGTTATAGGCGCGCATATCGCGGTCCATATCGTTCACTTGCTTTTCAACCAATGGGTGCTTCATTGCTTTTTCAAATTTGTCTTTGCTAACACCATTCACGTGGAAAATAGCTTGTAGCTGTTCTTCTGTGGTGATTTGCTGTTTTTGTGCGTGAATACGCTCATAAAACGCTTTGCTAATCTCCTCTTCTTTCTTAAATAATTTAGCGGCAGCAAAACCACGCGCCATGAGCTCAAGCGTTGGATGAGAAACAATGTGCGACTTCTCAAAAGCTTGTGGATAAGCTTCTTTCATCGCTGCTGCAATCGGCTCAAAACGATAACAGTGAATGCAGTAAAACGAGAAGAATTCTTTAATCTCAGGCTTCGCTGTACCTTGCTCAGCAATCACCTCATAGTGAACGTCTTCTTTAAATTCTTGCGCACTCAATGGCAACATCATTAAAGCAACAACAACTAACAACAACTTCTTCATGGTTAAAAGGTCCTACAGTTTGTTTGTTACGAATAAGATTAATACTGCGGTTGCAATTGAATCGGGGGTTCTTGCAACGCTGCAAATTGTTCTTTCAGTGTCAGCACCTGCTGTTCCCAATACCGCTGCTCGGCAAACCATGGGAATGCACGTTGAAATGCACTATCACCCCAACGGCGGGCCAACCACGCCATGTAGTGTATGATTCGAAAACTGCGCAAGGGTTCAATTAATTGCGTTTCTTTATTATCGAAATCGCAGAACTCTTGGTAGCCCTCCAGCAACACATCCAACTGCAATGTTCGCTCGGCTCTATCATCGCCCGCTAGCATCATCCATAAATCTTGAATGGCCGGGCCGGTGCGTGCATCGTCGAAATCCACGAACATGAGCTGCTCATCACGCAACAACATATTGCCCAAATGACAGTCGCCATGCAAACGTTGTTGCGTAAAGGCGTTCAAATCAAATTGTTTGAGGTGGTTTGCTAACGGCTCGGCAATCGCAAAAAAGGCGTCATGCAGATTATTCGGCAATAATGACGAGGTGCTTAACGTTGCTAGGGCATCGGTTACGTATTCTTGATAGGAAACATTGGGGCGCGTGGTGAACTGACGTTGTTTCGCCACCGCATGTAAACGCCCAATTTGTCGACCGATTCGCTCGAGCTGGTCGAGATCGCCAGGCTCAACGGCGCGCCCACCAACACTTGGAAATACCGCAAAGCGATAGCCTTCATAATGGTGCAACGTTGCGCCAGCAAGTATCAAGGGGGCTACCGCAGGAACCTCTTCATCCAATAATTCTTGGGTGAATTGATGCTCTTCTAATATCTGCGCATCGGTCCAACGTGCCGGCCGATAAAACTTCGCGACATAACGGCGATTATCATCTGCCATGAACTGATAAACACGATTTTCGTAGCTATTGAGCGCTAATAAACCGGATTGCGGGTCAACACCAACCGCCGCGAGCGCATCGGCGATACGCTCGGGGGTTAAATGATGAAAACTAAAATCGTCGTGCTGATCACTCATAGAGGAATCGACTGACATGCTGCTCACTCACATCACCGGCTTCATTAGTGACGATAAAAGTAACATCTTGCACACGTTCAGTCACATCATCAGGGTGGACAGCTAGGGTGATAGGCAAGGTTGCCACTTCGCCTGCACCAACCGTAATAGTGGCATCGCCAATTAACTTGCTACGCGCAAATCCTTGCGAGGTAATGGTATAGGTTTGCGCTTGTTGCGATTTATTCAAAATCTTCAAGGTGAATACGTTTTGTATCCAGCCATCCATATTAATACTGTACAGCTGATTACGGTCGCGCAAGACATCAACTTGCAACGGTACGCGCGTCGAAATATCCCAAATTAAGAGCGCCGTCATTACCACCATCACGACAAAGTAACCAACCGCTTTAAAGCGAAGCTTATGCGTACGTCCGCCTTGCAGGTTACGCTCGGTGGTGAAACGAATCAGGCCGCGTGGGTAATTCATTTTGTCCATCACATCGTTACAGGCATCCACACAAGCACCGCAGTTGATACATTCGTATTGCAGACCGTTGCGAATATCAATGCCGGTTGGGCATACCTGTACGCACATATAGCAATCAATACAGTCGCCTAAGCCGAGCTCTTTCGGATCTTTTTTGCGTGAACGTCCGCCGCGTGGCTCACCTCGATTCGGATCATAAGAAACCGTGACGGTATCTTTATCGAACATCGCTGATTGGAAGCGCGCATAAGGACACATGTGGGTACACATGATTTCACGCATCCAGCCGGCGTTACCATAGGTGCAGAAAGCGAAAAAGATTACTGAAAAGGTTGCCCAGAAGCCGGCATCTAGCGTCCAAAATTGCGTGAATAGCTCACGTACATCCATGAAATAACCGACAAAAATCATCGCGGTCAGTAACGACACAATAACCCATGATGTATGTTTAGCTGTTTTACGCCAGAATTTATCAAAGTCCCACGGCCGTTTATCCAGCGACATACGCTGGTTACGTGAGCCCTCAAACTTCTTCTCAAACCACATGAAAATGAACGTCCATGTGGTTTGCGGACACATGAAGCCACACCACACGCGACCGTACAACGTGGTCACGAAAAATAAAGCAAAGGCAGAAACAATGAAAATCCAAGCGAGAATAGTGAAATCTTGTGGCCACATGGTGAGGCCAAAAATGCGGAAACGCTGTTCAGCAATGTCGAGCAAAATGGCTTGTTCGCCATTCCATTGCAGCCACGGTAGTAGCGCAAAAACAAACAATAAAATGAAGCCAAAACTACGACGAAACCATTCCAACGTACCTTTTACATCGCGTACATAAATACGGTTACGCGGCGAATAATCGTTACTGCGTTTATCCGGATCAGGACGATGGATTTTTACCTTGTCGGCCGCCTGCACTTCGATTTTTTGTTCCATAGCCATACCGCTTCTGTTTTAGACTAGAAAATAAGCCCGATTATACACATTTTTAGTAGTTCTATTGAGGCTTTTTTTAGCATTCTAACTGTATGTTTTATTGATCAAGATCAACCTCGGACATGGCTAAGATCGTGTCTAATAACACGTTTGTGCCAGCTTCAACATCATGCCAATGCGACCACTCGTCAGGCGCATGACTCACACCATTGATTGATGGAATAAAAATAAGCCCCGCATGCGTAATTTCGCTCAAAAATTGCGTGTCGTGACCCGCGCCACTTGGCATTCGAGTATAACTATAGCCACGTTGCTTCACCTGCTGCTCAATCAGATTTGTGAGTGGTTCAGAACAAGGTTTCGGCGAGAGCCAACTGACTTGCTCGTATTCGAACATCAAGCGATGTCGCCGAGCGATTGCGGATAAGGTTTTGCGACAGGCATTGGCAAGCTCTTTCATAATGTCTTCGTCCATGTCACGGCCAACGATAGTGAAAATTGCTTCGCCAGGTACCGTATGTGGATGCCCTGGCTTCAGCTCAACTTTACCAACGGTAATACGGGTTTTATCGGTACCATTTTCGGCAATGATCCGCTCGATTTCATGAGCGAAATCGGCAAGCCCCATAAATGCATCACTACGCATATCCATGGGTGCCGTGCCGGCATGATCGGCTTTCCCTTTAAGGTGCACAATCCATTTGAATACGCCAGAGATACCTTCAACCACGCCGATTTGCAGGTCACGTTGAAAGAGCACTGGCCCTTGCTCAATATGTAACTCAACAAAGCCTTTTAATTGTTCAGGGCGCCATGCAGCATCAAGTGCCTGCATGGCATCGAGCCCTTGTGCGGCCATCGCATCTTTCAAATACACATTATCGGCGTCATGCGCTGAGAGTAGCCATTCTGGGTTTAAGCAACCAGAAATAGCTTGTGCTCCAAGCATACCGCCAAAGCGGCCTTCCTCTTCGGCGGTGGCAACACCCCAAATCGGCGTTTCGAGACCCGGTTGTTGTTCATTGATGGTTTCGATCACTTCCAACGCTGCCATGACACCCAATGCACCATCAAAAATACCACCAGCGGGAACCGTATCAATGTGAGAGCCCATTAATATAACGGGTTTATCGCGCTTGCCGCGGCCAAAAAATATATTGCCGGCACCATCCATGTAGGTTTCTAAGCCTGCTTGCTTGGCTTTATCTTGCAACCAACGCCGCCCTTCCATATCGGCATCGGTAAAGCCAATGCGGTACATGCCTCGGTCTTGTTCGTTGTAGCCGATTTTTGCGAGTTCGAGTAAATTTGCTTTGAGTCGCTCTCCATTAATAACCATAAAACCTCAAGTACGATATTAGCTATTGGATATTGGATATTGGATATCAGTATAGACAACACACACGATCTCGCCCGCTAATATCGAATATCTAATAGCTAATATCGCTTTTGGTTTTTGGGCAAAAAAAAGCCCGGCGGAAGCCGGGCGGAAGGAGAACAACCAGATCTCAGGGAAGTTGCGCACACTATAAAACGCTAGTGTGACAAGTAAGTGACATCAGGCGATTAAAATTAAGCAATGCGTTTTGCAGTTGCTGCAGCATTCAATACCGCTGCCATTTTAATCGAGTTTTGAATCACTTGAGCTGAAATGTCGTGTTTCAGCAATACACCAACGTGTGAGTCGATGCACATACCACAGCCGTTTAATGCTGATACTGCGAGCGAGTAGAGTTCGAAGTCAGCTTTATCAACGCCTGGGTTAGCCATTCCGTTCATACGCAAGCCAGCAGGTAATTTGCTGAACTGCTTGTCTGTGCATAAATGCAAGAAGCGATAGTACACGTTGTTCATAGCCATGAGGGTCGCTGCTAATTTAGCTGCGCCATCAACGTTCGCTTCAACCTTGCCTTCAGCTTCTGCTTTCACGGCATCAATCAGCTCGTTATCGCCAATTGAATAGGCCAGTGACAATGCGGTGCCGTAAAATTGGGTCGCGGTCATACCCGAAGTATCGACATTGCCGAAAATATTCGACAAGTTGAGTTTGGTATCTTTACCGTGGTCGCCCAAACCTTGTTTGTAATCTGCAATGCTCATAAATTCCTCCGCTTAAAAAGGTGCCGCTTACGCGGCACCTGAAGACATCACTAGTGTGTGGGGGATGTGATGTCTGCTTACAGGGTGTCGCCGCCTACTGCACGGTTACATGGACACAATTCGTCAGTTTGCAAGCCGTCAAGAATACGCAGTACTTCTGCAGGGTTACGGCCTACGTTCAGGTTGTTCACCGATACGTGTTGGATTACGCCATGCGGATCAACTACGAAAGTTGCACGTAACGCGACGTTCTCGACTTGGTCACGAACACCTAAACCATCAACTAAAGATTTCACACCGTTGTCAGCGAATGACCACTGGTTCAAGCTCTTCAGATCTGGGTGTTCACGGCGCCATGCCAATTTCACGAATTCGTTATCAGTGCTACCGCCTAAAACGATTGCATCGCGGTCAGCGAATTCTTCGTTCAATTTTGCGAACTCAACAATTTCAGTTGGGCATACGAAAGTGAAATCTTTTGGATAGAAGAAGATGATCTTCCATTTGCCTTCGAAGCTCGCATTGTTGATTGTTTCAAATGCGCTTTCGCCGTTTTCTTCTGGCATGTTGAAACCAGGTTTAACGCCGACTACTTCAAATTCTGGTAATTTATCGCCTACTGTTAACATATCGTTTGTCTCCTTGTTGGATAGACTAAGTTGCTAAAATTAAAGTTGTTGAGGCCTATCGCCTCAGCTCGGAGACAATAATAGGGGGTCGATTAAATTTGTTAAAACGAATAAAACGGATTAACATAATCGAAAATACTAATTGAACGAAAATCGCATTCGTTACAATAACTATCACAACAACAGTGGGGCACGAGATGAGCAAACTTCCCAGTTTGAAAAATCTGAGCTATTTGCTGGCGCTGCACCAGCATCAGAATTTCAACCGCGCTGCGCAAGCATGCAATGTTAGTCAATCAACTTTAAGTAGTGGTATTCAAAACCTTGAAGAGCAGTTGGGTTGTCAACTCATTGAGCGCGACCATAAATCCTTTTTATTCACCGGGATGGGTGAAGAAGTGGTGGAGCAGGCGCGTCAAATTCTGACTTCAACGGAAGAGTTGCTGTATTTTGCACAAAGCCAAGGCAAAATTATGGAAGGCCCGTTACGTCTCGGCTGTATTCCAACCATTGCACCTTTTTTATTGGGTGATTTGACGAAAAAGCTCAAGGTGGATCACCCCAAGCTACAACTGAGTGTTCGCGAAGACACCACGGTGAACTTACTGCATTTATTGCGTAACGGTGAACTGGATGTCTTAGTGTTGGCGCTACCTGTTGACCTGCAAGGCAACCAAAGTTACGTACTTGGTCGTGACCCGTTCAAATTAGTGATGCACAACACGCTCGCAGAAAAACTTGCTGAGCCGGTGCAGTATAATCAGTTACCTGATAATTCGATTTTCTTGCTGGAAAAAGAACACTGTTTAACTGGTCATGCCGTTGCCGCATGCGAATTAGCCGATTCCAGTAAAATTAATCCGTTTACTGCGACAAGTTTACACAGTCTAGTTCAAATGGCGGACGCTGGACTTGGCGCCACCTTTATTCCGCAAATGGCGATTGACCGTGGCATTTTGAACGGGACTGACTTGGTGGCATTACAGCCGAGTGGACAGCAGGCATCGCGGGAAATCGGCTTGATTTACCGGCCGACCACGAATCGGCGTACAACATTTCGTAAACTCGCAGAATGTATTGCGCAGTTATTGCCAGAGCCGCTACTGAAATAGCGGCTCTGTTTCTTTATCAGGGTGTGAAAAAATTAAGGGGCAGTGCGTAATTCGCTTAAACGCGGACCAATGCTTGCTTGGTTTGGTGCCTTTTCCGCACGAACTTCCGCTTGGGTGAGATCAACGGGCTCACCAACTTCTGCTGAGATGAGCGCTTGTAATTGATCTGGAGTCAAATTCTTACCTGTGTGCACAACGCGCACATCAGAATCATCACCGGTGGCTGCAGTACCTGGTAAATATATCGTGCCATTTGAGAAGTCGACGGCAAATGCGATTACACCAGGAACCAAAAAGAATAATAATCCAATACCGTTAAGAGCCGCGACACCTGGATCGATTTTGCCACTCACCTGTCCTTTACGCTCAGGATACAAGATTGTGCCGCAGGCACTGAGGTGCAAAGTTGTTAAAATCAGAACCGCTGCTTTGAGTGTGTTACGCTTGAAATTTACCATTACTGCCTCCTTGGTTAGGCATGTTAATTTCCTGTAATAACTGAAGTGTAACGAAAAAAAAGCAATCCAAAATTCAATTTAATCTATATTTACACTAGTAAAGATACGTAAATGATCAATAAAAGGAGCACCTTATGTTACGCAATCTACTGGCCGTGAGTGTCACAGCGGCGTTAACAATGACAACAACGAGTGCTGTTGCTGATACAGTCTCGACTGAGCGTCACAAGGTTTCTGTGAACACCATGACGGACAAATTGAACAAACCATGGGGTATGGCCTTTTTGCCATCAGGTGACCTCCTGATTACTGAAAAGTCAGGCACACTTCGTCGTGTGACTCGAGATGGCGCAATCAGTGATCCACTCAACGGCGTGCCTGCAGTCGTCGATAAGAGTCAGGGTGGCCTACTCGACGTTGCCGTTGACCCGAACTTTGCTGACAACCAATTTGTGTATATTAGCTATTCTGAAGCCGACCCCGCTGGCGGTGAGGGCAACAGCACTGCCGTGATGCGGGCGAAGCTATCGAGCACTGGCTTAACCGATGGCAAAGTCATCTTCCGTGGCGCTCCGAAATACAAAAGCGGTGCTCACTTTGGTTCGCGTTTAGTCTTTGCACCGGATGGTCATTTATTTATCACGCTTGGTGATCGTTATTCAGCCATGGATGATGCCCAAACCTTGGATAATCATCATGGCAAAGTGGTTCGGATTAAACCCGATGGCAGTGTTCCTACCGATAATCCGTTTGTTGGTCAAGAAAACGCATTGCCTGAAATTTGGTCATACGGTCACCGTAACGTGCAAGGTGCCGCTATTCACCCAACGACTGGGAAATTATGGACGGTTGAGCACGGCCCGAAAGGTGGCGATGAAATCAATATTCCGGATGCGGGGAAAAACCACGGTTGGCCAATTGCCACCTATGGTGTCGATTACGATGGCAGCATCATCAGCGATAAAACCCATGTGGAGGGCACTGTACAGCCGCATTACTACTGGGTTCCTTCGATTGCCACTTCGAACATGATTTTCTACACCGGCGATAAATTCCCTGCATGGCAAGGCGATTTGCTGGTCGCTGCATTGAAGGGTTCGCAAGTTGCGCGCCTTGATCTTGAAGGTGATCGAGTCATGCACGAAGAAACTTTATTTGAAGATGCGGTGAAACAACGCATTCGTGATATTGAGCAAGGCCCAGATGGCTATATTTATCTGATTACCGACGACCGTGCTGGTCAACTCATTCAAATTAAACCTGCGGAATAACTATGTTTGTAAGTAGTCACTTACTGGTTTTATCAACGCTGGCTTCGGCCAGCGTTGCTGTTGATGAAGTCATTGTGGTGAACCAAAGTCGTCCGCGAACAGCGCTTGAAACACCTGCTTCGGTGAGCAACCGTGACGTTGACGATCAGCCTGCTGGCCTGCGCATTGATGCTGCTGAACTACTCAAAGGTTTAGCCGGTGTGCAAGCCGACTCACGGGCGAATTATGCGCAAGATACACGGATTACATTGCGTGGTTTTGGTGCACGTTCAGCCTTTGGTGTGCGCGGCGTTATCTTGCAACTTGATGGTATACCGCTGACCATGCCGGATGGACAAGCGCAAACGTCGAGTATTCTGTTAGATGAACCGCGCTACGTGCAGGTCATTCGTGGGCCACTGGCAACCATTTACGGCAATAATGCTGGCGGTATGATTCAATGGTTTAGTGAGCGCCCTGATAGTTCTGGGTTGCGTTTCGATGCCATGTTTGGTGCCAACTCAACCGAGCGCCAGCTTGTGCAAGGCGAGTGGGTAACCGATGGCAATGCGGTACGATTAACCGGCACTCGTTTACGTACCGATGGCCCGCGTGACCATAACCGTGCAGAGCGTGATCAACTCGCATTGCGCTGGTATCACGATTTAACCGATTCGATTGAAATGATTGTGCGCTTAGATGATAACTATGCGCCTTTCTTACAAGATCCTGGTTCGCTGACACCAGAAGATTGGCAGGCTGACCCAACCCAAACCTTCGCCGGTGCAACTCGTTTTAACACCCGCAAAAATATTCACCATCAGCAAGCATCTGTGTCACTGCGTAGCACCGATGGCTGGCATGTGAGTACATGGAAGGGCTGGCGCGAGATTGAGCAGTACTTGCCGTTCCCTGGCACAGATATTCGTGGCTCTGGGGCTGTGATTGACTTGCGCCGCAGCTTTATTGGTATTGATGCCAGCTATGATTACGATTGGTCACTGACGACGCCACTCACGACAACCTTTGGTGTTCATCATGCTGAACAAGATGATCGTCGTTTTGGTTACACCAATAACTTTGGTGAACGCGGTGACTTACGCCGCAACGAACTCGGTGAAGTGACCCAGCAAGCCGCCTATACACTGTGGAATTGGCAGCCAAGTGAACAATTAACGCTTCTCGGCGGGCTTCGCTATAGCCAAGTTGAATTCGCGGTCGATGATTACTTTATCGTGCCGGAAAATCCTGACGATAGCGGCGAGCAACGCCAACATGCTTGGAGCTGGAGCCTGGGTGCCAATTATGCGTTAACCGATACATGGTCGGTGTTTGCCGCTCGCGGAAATGGCTTTGAAACAGCCACGCTCACCGAAATGGCCTACAGCAACACAGAAACCGGCCTAAATACCAACCTCGGTGCTGCGTACAACCAACAGTGGGAAATTGGCGTGAAATGGCAAGTGCCAACCGTGCAAGCGCAATTGACTGCGTTTGTGATTGACACCACCGATGAAATTGTCGTCGACCAAAGTATCGATGGCCGCACTACCTATACCAATGCTGGCTTGACGCAGCGTGATGGGGTTGAGCTAGAGGTGAATTGGTCAGTGTCTGACCAATGGCAGTGGCGCGGTGCGGCAACGTTATTAAGTGCTGAGTATGCCAATGGCGCACGTTTGCCTGGCGTCGCTGAACAGCAGATTTACAGTCAGCTCGACTGGAATTACCGTCCGCAACAGCGCCTCAGCTTAATCACTGAATATCGCGGTGACGTCGTCGCCACGGATGCCAATGATGTGATAGCCCCAAGTCATACCCTGTGGCATCTAAACTGGCGTGGTTCATATCTGCTGGATGACTGGCAAGTGAGCCCTTGGCTAAACCTGCACAACCTGACCGATGAAGCGTACGTGGGTTCCGTGGTCGTCAATCAAGGCAGCGGCCGAGCATTTGAGCCCGGCGTCGGTCGCGAGTTACAACTTGGTGTGCAGTTTAATCGTCGTTGGTAAGCCAACGATACAATGTGCGGCGGGTGATTCCGAGAATTCGCGCCGCTTGTTGCTTGTTGCCCTTGGTGTGCGCCAAAACCTTTCGAACATAGTCAGCTTGTAAATCATCCAGCGAAGGCCACTGTTGTGTCGAAGCGGCCTCGGTAACGCCATCGGTTACTGATGTTTGCATTCGCGCGGGAAGGTGCTCGGGCTTTATCCAGTCACCATCACAAAATGTCACCGCCCGCTCAATTGCGTTTTGCAATTCCCGTACGTTTCCGAGAAAGCTATAGGCGTAGAATAGTTCTTGTGCCTCGCTCGATAAACCTTTTACCTGTTTGTTTTGTTGCTGATTCACGGTTTGAATAAAATGTTCAGCCAACAAGGCAATATCATCGCCACGATGTCGCAGTGGTGGCACTTTCACGCTAAAGGTCTCAAGGCGATAAAACAGATCTTCACGAAAGCCTTTATCCGCTACTTTCTGTTCGAGATTCTGGTGGGTTGCCGCAAGAATACGAACGTCAACTTCGACCTCATGGTCGCTACCAACAGGGCGCATTTTCCCCTCTTGCAGCACACGTAATAATTTGGCTTGCAGTGCCAGCGGCATTTCGCCAATTTCATCCAGTAATAACGTGCCACCATGCGCTTCTTTAAGAAGACCAGCGCGGGCTTTTTGCGCCCCGGTAAAGGCACCTGCCGCATGACCAAAAAACTCACTCTCAAGAAGTTCAGCTGGAATACCTGCGCAATTCACTGCTAAAAACGGGCCATTAGCTCTCTGGCTTTGCTGGTGCAGTGCTTGTGCAACCAACTCTTTACCTGTGCCGCTTTCACCGAGTATCAGCACCGCACCCTCAACTGGTGCGATGCGTTCAATCTCATCATACAAAGTACGCATCACGCGGCTACTACCAATAATTCCAGCTGGTCCTTGGTTAGATTGCTGTTTCGATTGGCGATAATGTTCTACTTCAGAGCGTAACTGATGAAACGTTAGTACACGCTCAACGCTAACCAGCAGGTGCTCAAGATCGAGAGGCTTCGTTAAAAAGTCATCGGCACCTTGTTTCAGTGCATCGACCGCTTGATCGACCGTACCAAACGCCGTAATCAAAATTAACGGTGGCGCACTGGCTTGCCGTTGCAGATACGCCAGCAAATCAAGCCCGCTCATTCCCGGCAAACGAATATCACTGACAATCAGATGGCTCGATTGCGCAGCATCACTATCTAAATAAGCTTCAGCTTGGGCAAATACGGAGACCTGATAGCCCGCACTTTCAAGCTCCTCTTGTAACAAGTCACGTAACCCTGGGTCATCTTCAACAACGGTAATATGAATATCGATGTTACGCATTATAAACGTCCCTTCGCGCGAGGTAATAACAGTGATGCAATACAACCACGGTGCTTCGCATTCGTTGAACTAGCATTAGCGAGCCTCAACTGACCTTGGTGATCGGCCACTATGTAACTCACCAGAGCTAAACCAAGCCCAGTACCTTCACCAATTTGCTTGGTTGTTGTGAATGGTTTTAATAATTCTTCTTGTGTGACGTGCTCAGGTAGCCCCTCGCCGTCATCACGAACGTTGACTGTCACCGTATTAGTCTCCGTCACAACACAGACATCGACACGACTTTTGGCGGCCTGCAGTGCGTTACGCAAAATATTAACCAGCGCTAACTCTAAACGCTGATTATCGGCTTCAACCAGCACTTCTTCCGCTGGCAAGGTTACCGTTAACTCTGGCCCCTGCAGACTTTGTTCATAGGAGATACTTTGGCACGCTTGCTCAATAATGCCGCGTAATGATTGGCGTTGTTTCTCCGATACGGGTGTGCGACTGAACGCTAGAAGCTGTTTCACCATTTTGGTAAGACGCTGAACTTGGCCACGAATCGCATTCAATTGACGTTGCGAGTCTTCATCGGAATGACGTGTCATTAATTGTTTGGCACGGCCATCGATAACTGTCAGTGGCGCACCTAATTCATGCGCTACACCACTCGATACTTGACCTATCGCCACCATCTTTTCTTGTTCGCGACGCTGTTGCTCCAGTTTTTGTGTCACGTAACGGTTCACGCCTCGATAATGACCAAATACTAAAATGGCGACGGTTGCAGCAGCTAACACTAACCATGTTCCCCAAGCAATGCGAGCGAGTTGGGTAAAGGCGTTATCAAAATCTTGGGCACGTCGATTGAGTTGCATAAACCCGATAATTCGATCGCCTCTGTCGTTAATTGGAACAAACTGCGAAAACACATCTCGCCCAGCTACTTCGCGGTAACTGTCTTGTGTTTCGCCCGTTAGAATAACTTGCTCGGCCAACAAACTTTCTGAGAGGTCGCGCTCAGTGACGCCAGCCGATGCAACAATGTTGCCCTCGGTGTCATACACCGAGGCACCATAAACGCGACCAATTTCAAATACCGAATCGAGGCCTGCTTGCACCGCACTGATATCGCCCCGAATTAAGGCGTCACTGACGGGTACATGAATGGCGCGCCCGACCAATTCAAGATCATCACGCAAGCGCTGATCTTGAAATTCGGCCGCTCGTTCCAGACCAATCCCGATGGCAATGCCTGATAGTGCAAGAAGCGGCAGCATCACATAAAAGGTGAGCGTTCGTTGAACACTATCGCCTTGTAAAAACCACGCTCTGTATCTTTTTGTCACACAAACCTCGCTCGACACATGTGACATTATTATACACATTTAAGTGTGTAAATTCGAAGATGAGTTCTATATCTTTATTTTTCAATAAGTTAATAGATGAAAGAAAGTTGGCATGGTCATTGCAACACTCCTAGTGAACTCAAAATAGGAGATAAATCTATGCGTAAAACAATGACCGCTTTAATCCTAACCGCTCTTTTTGCTAGTGCATCTGTTGTCAATGCAACTGCCGTTGCTCAGCAACAAGGTCAAGCTCAAGAGCAAATGATGCAACAGCAACAAAATGTTGAGATCACAGAGGGCATGCTTGAGAGTTTCGTGGTTGCCATGAGCAACGTGCAGAAAATCAGCAACAAATATTCAGAGCAATTCCAAAGCGCTGAAGATGCTGAACAAGCACAAGAAATTCAGCGTAAAGCACAAGAAGAAATGGTTGCTGCTGTGAACGATTCAGGTCTTTCTCCGCAGGAATACAACGCGATTGTGCAGCGTGTGCAGCAAGATGAAGAGTTACGCGCACGCTTACAAGAAATGACTGAATAAATTAGTTATTTAATCAACACCTTGCAATAAAAAAGCCACCTCGCGGTGGCTTTTTTATTGGGCTTAATTTAACGCTTTAGTTTTTTCAGCAAGGCTTCAGCAACCGTTTCCGAGCTTGCCGGATTCTGGCCGGTGATGAGATTCCCATCAACGACTGCATAAGGCTTCCAGTCGTCCACCTTCTCATACAAACCGCCGAGCTCTTTGAGCTTATCTTCCAGTAGGAACGGCACCACTTCGGTTAAACCAACGGCTGCCTCTTCACTATTGGTGAAGCCGCTCACTTTGCGGCCTTTCACTATTGGTTCACCCGCTGGGGTTTTCGCATTTATCAATACCGCTGGTGCATGACAAACCGCTGCGACTGGCTTTTCTTGCTCCCAGAACTGTTGAATGAGACCGATGGATAGAGGATCTTGGCTTAAGTCCCACAACGGACCATGACCACCCGGATAGAAAATAGCGTCGAATTTATCGGCGGTTACTTCGCTCAATTTGAGCGTATTGGCAAGTTGGTCCATCGCCGCTTCATCTTCAAACAAACGTACCGTTGCGTTAGTTTGAGCATCACTTTGTTCACTGTTCGGATCAATGGGGGGTTGCCCGCCTTTTGGGCTGGCTAACACGACTTCAGCGCCAGCATCTTTAAAGGCATAGTAGGGCGCAGCAAATTCCTCCGCCCAAAAGCCTGTTTTGTGGCCACTGTCACCGAGCTGCTCGTGTGAGGTAAGAACCATTAAAATTTTCATGAGCTTGCTCCTATTTTTTTGCTTCGTGTTAAGGTTACATGGATGCTAAAACATACTTTTTCAAGTTAGGAACAGATCACATGGCTATAGCGTGGAAGCCGGTTGAGCCGAGCTACAAGACTTACCTGCAAATTATTGTATTAATCGATATGAGTATTTTGGCATTAATTGCCATTGGTATTTATGTGTTCGTACCCTCCACCGATTGGCTACCAAACCCACTGTGGTTTGGTATTCCTTGGGCGGCGCTGACGCTGTTCTTCGGGTTATTCTGGGCCTCACGGCGCTTTCAATTCACCGCCTACGCTCGCTCTCACGAAGCCATGTACTTGCGCCGTGGGGCATTATGGCGCCTGACACGAGCGGTGCCCTTAAATCGAATTCAGCACGTAGAGGTTCGCCAAGGGTTTATTGAACGCATGCTAGGCTTAGCACATTTGACCCTTTACACCGCGGGAAGTGGTGGCGCTGATTTGAGCATTCCAGGCTTAAAGCTAAATGATGCTGAGCAAATGAAAGCAACGCTGGTTAATACCATCGCTGAAGAACCAATAGAAGAGAGCAGCCATGACTGAGTTAGTTTGGCAGCGTACGCCACTTCTCACCATCGGCTTCTTCATCGCCAAAGAAGTGCGTAATCTTGTGCGCAACATCACCAACTTTATTCCGGTACTGGCGGCAATATTTGTCAGTAATAGCGAGTGGTTGCCTTACGCGGTGATCGGTGGCTATTTGGTATTCATTATGGTGAGCGCAATTTTAAATCACCGCTTTTTCTTGTACGCCCTAGCCGATGACGCTGTGCATCTGCGTACCGGTGTATTTGGTAAAAAGAGCCTAACTCTAAAATATGAACGCATTCAACAAGCCGAGCTTGATCAAAGCTGGTATTTTCGACCCTTTGATTTGGTGATTTTGCGCGTTGATAGCGCCGGCTCAGCAGGGAAAGAAGTTGAAATTCCTGGCTTACCTATTGGCTTGGCACAAGACCTTCGCCAACGGATGTTAGCCCAGACCAACACCAACCAAGCCTACAGTGAACTCGCGATTGCCGACAGCGAGAAAACCGAACCTCCAGCTGATACCGAAATGACCTTTTCGATGAGCGAAATTGTTCGCGCTGGCATCATGGATAACAAAATCTTTGTGCTACTCGCCGTGCTCATTTATCCACTTTCGCAAACCGATGTGCTGGAAGAAACCTTAGTACCTTGGCTAGAGGCCAATGTCTCGTTTATAGAAGAAAGCTTGTGGCTGAATATTGGTCTCGCCGTTGCTGCACTGTCGCTACTCTTTATTCTGGCTATCGGCGTGACCTTGGTCCGCTACTATAATCTGCATTTCAGTATTTTAAACGAGCGATATCAGGCGCGTTCCGGTTTGTTCACCATTCGTACCGTGAGTTTTCGCTATCAAAAATTACAGCGCGTGCAGCTGCGCCAAAATTTACGCGGTCGCCTACTCAAACGTTTCAGTGTTCGCGTCAGTCAATTGCAGCCATCAGCACATGCGCAGCAGCAGTCGGGGAGCTCGTCATTTGTGCTGCCAGTACTCACACAAAACTTGGTTGAAGAACTTGGTAATTGGTTGAAGTTACCGCGAAGCGCTAACTTAGACTGGCAGGGCATTAGTTTCATTGCCTTACTGAACCCATCATTTTGGATTGCGCTGATTGCGCCAGCACTGGCATTAACAGCCTACGCAAATGACATTCCATTGATAACAGGTTTGATTAGTGCTGCGTTGATATGGTTTGCAATTCAAGCATACGCCATTGCCCGTTGGCATAACTATGGGTTTACCATTAACAACGGTTGGCTTGCGATTAAGCGCGGTGTATTTGGACGCAAAGAAAATTGGTATCCATTACACAAAGCGCAGCAAATTGATGTGTATCAATCGCCGTGGCTGCGCCTTCTCGGTTACGCTGATGTGCTTGTGCATACCGCCGCGGGACCGGAGGTTATCAAATATCAGCCGGTAAGCTCAGCACTCGCCATGCAACGCGAATGGTCAACAATGATTGGTTCGAACCATCAACGTTGGATGTAGTTAGGTTTATTCGACAGACAGAGTGGAACTCTCTATAAATCGTTGTTGCCACTCGACGATTGGCGCGGGTTTACCGAACAAATAACCTTGGAACTTTTTACAGCCGAGTGCCTTGAGGTGCTCGAGCTGTTTGACCGTTTCCACACCTTCGGCAATCACTGAGAAATTGAGGTTTTCTGCTAGGCCAATAATTGTTTTGGTAATCACTTCGTCGTTTGCATCGGTGAGCATGTCGCGCACGAACGATTGATCGATTTTCAATTGGTACAGCGGTAATTTCTTCAAATACGCGAGTGACGCATAGCCGGTACCGAAATCATCAAGCGAGAAACGGACGCCTAGGTCACCCAGCTTGCACATACGTTTCACAGTCACATCAATGTTATCAATCAGCATCCCTTCGGTAATTTCTAACTCTAATAGCCCCTCTGGGAGATGCGCTTCAAGCAAACAATGCTCAACTTGCGCCACAAACCCACCATGACGGAATTGGCGCGGGCTAATATTCACTGCCAATGGAATGTGTTTAAGCGCGTCAATCTGTTGCCAGTCACGCAACGTGCGACAAGCCTGTTCAATCACCCATGTTCCGATAGGAATAATTAAGCCACTCGCTTCGGCAATCGGAATAAACTCAGCAGGGCAAATAGTTCCTAAATCAGGATCGGTCCAACGCAACAGCAACTCAGCAGCAATCACCTCACCGTGTTCATTCACCTGCGGTTGCAGATACGCCTCAAGCTCTTGGTGCTGAACCGCACGTCGTAGGGCTGATTCAATCAACATGCGGCGACTAATGGTTTCGTGCATGATGGGGTTAAAGAAGCGAATTGAGCCGCCTCCTTGCGCTTTTGCTTCCGAAATTGCGAGATCGGCATTTTTCAATAACCCAGATACATCATCAGGGCTATCTGAAAACATGGTGATACCAATACTGGCGGTTGTTGAATGCTTTATATCATCAAGCTCGTATGGCTGCGCCAGCGATTCAAGTATTTCTCGCGCCCAATTGCGCACTTCCATGACAGCCTGATCGGTATCTTGACTTAAATCTTCTAAAATCACGACAAAATCATCCGAGCCTAGCCGCGCTGCCGTATCCGTCTCATCAATACGCGCCCGAATTCTTAGCGCCACCTCTTGCAACAGTTTATCGCCTGCCGCATGCCCAAAGGTTTCATTGATGATGGTGAAATGGGTGAGATCAATCGCAACCAATGCGCCTTCATAGCCCGTACGTTGTGCACTTGTCACCGCATGCTCAAGGTTTTGCAGTAATAGCTTCCGATTCGCTAGCCCAGTGATGCTATCGTAATACTCCAACTGGTTAAGCGACTCTTTAATATGGATATGTTCGGTAATATCCGTGGAAATGCCGCAGAGTGCATAAATTTCGCCTTGCGCATTGTGGAGCGGAATTTTTACCGACAAAAAGTGATGATTGTCACCGTTTTTGGTTACATTTTCTTCCTCATCCGACACTCGAAGCCCTTCTGTAATCACGCGAAGGTCGTTTTCCCGAAGATGAGCCCAAGTTTCCGCATCAAACAACACTTCATCAGTTTGACCAATGATTTGCTGCGGTGTGGTTCCTAAATAATCACAAACTTTCTTATTTGCATATTGATAGCGAAGGTCACGATCTTTGATGTAGATGTAAGCCTCTACCGAATCGAGAATGGTATTTAACTTCAATTCACTGTGCGCGAGCTCTAACGTGCGTTGTTTCACACGTCTGCGTAAAAGAAGAGAAACGCCAAATACCAACACTAAAGCACTGACAAGCCCAAGAACCAATGCCCAAGGAAATAGCTCGGTTTCACCTAAATTGGCACGCCACTTCTTCAATGTGACGTACAACGGTGATTGCGGATCCTCTTGCCATTCCTGCAAATGCTCATCAATTTTATCGAGAATTGGCTGCATCTCTGGTTGTGTTGCAACAACGAATAGGCGAGCGGGTTGGAACATAACTGGAGTGGGTTCTAAGCCTAAATCACGGGCTTTAAGATCACCATATAAATGGTTTGCCGCTACCGCTTCGGCGCGATCCCAAAGTACCGCTTGGAAGCCCTCATCAAATGACGAAACCGGAATTAAAGTGACATCTAACCCAAAGTTTTTGGTGATATCTGCCAAGTAAGTCTCTTGAATGGAGTTTTCAAGCACAGCAATGCGCACCTTGTTTAAGTCTAACAAGGTGGTTACTTTCAATGTGCGCTTGCCATAAAGCTGTGACCAAGAATGTAAGAACGGCGTTTCGTGAAACAGCAAGGTGTCATCACGCTCATTACTCAGCGCTACGTCCGGCATTAAATCAATATCGCCACGCTGCAACAGCTGCAGACACTCGTTCCATGTGCATGGTATTGCTTCAATTTGCCAGCCTTCACGGCTCGCTATTTGCAAAATTAAATCACCAAAGATTCCGGAAATTTGTCCGTCAATGAGTAGTAATTTAGGCGGGTTTTCATAAACCCCAATTCGCAATGTTGATGGCTGCGCAACGGCGGCCTTTGCAACAGCGAGGCTAGCAATAATCGCAAGACAAAATCCCCAAAAATTTCGCAAGCAATTAACCTTATTTTATGAAATGAATTAAATATATAGCAGTGATTTTTAATTAAAACCAGCGCCGAACCTGCTTTCGATAAGCACGAAACTCTTCGCCAAATTTTTCCTCAAGAATGCGCTCTTCGGGAATTATTTGAAATTGATTAATGTATAAAATATAGATGATTGACCAAAATAATGCAGGCAAATTCGCTAACCAAACGCCCCAACCAGCCAATGCCAGCAGAAAACCTAAGTACATTGGGTTGCGCGTGAATCGGTAAATGCCGTTGCTCACCAAACGGCTACTCGCGTTAGGGTTCATGGGGTTGGCGGTGGTTTTCGCTTGGCGAAACGCAATCACACCGGCTACCGCAATAAATGCACCGGCTGTGACAAGCGCAAATGCTAACGCTTTTGCATCGGTGAAATGCCAAGGATCCATCGGCAACAAACGCGACGTCAACGCCATCAGCCCAGCAATAACAAGCACAACAACTACCGGTGGTATTTTTAATTCTAATGTGCGCATGCCAACACTCCTTATTCGCGGTTAAATTTGATAAAATTAGCGTCGTTATGTCACACAATACCATTGCATTGAATCAACAACGTCAGCCTCTAGACCACCTCGAGTCGGTCTGGTTATTTGGCTATGGCTCTTTGATTTATAAAGCGGATTTTCCATATATACAACGCCGACCTGCCAAAATTCATGGTTGGTTACGACGCTTCTGGCAGGGCTCGCACGATCATCGGGGCACACCTGAAGCACCAGGCCGCGTTGCGACATTAATTGAAGCGCCTGGCGCAGTATGCGCCGGTATGGCCTATGAAGTCACGCCCGATGTATTTGCCCACCTTGATCACCGGGAGAAAAATGGTTATTTGCGCTTTTTTACCGAGTTCGAGTGGTTAGATGGCTCCGGTTCAGTGACCGGCTTAGTCTACGTAGCAGGCCCAGATAACGAAGCCTTTTTAGGCGAAGCACCGGAAACGGAAATTGCAGCGCATATTGCACGTTCAGAAGGGCCGAGTGGCCCAAATGACGAGTATTTACTCAAACTGGCTGATGCCTTGCGAGAATTAGGCGAACACGATGACCATGTATTCGCCATTGAGGCGGCGCTAAAAGAACAGGTCTAAGCTTGTTTCTTCGCTGGCTTTTCTGAAACATAAATTGTGATTGTGCCGTCAATCACCATGGCCCCATCGGCTCGAAAGCCTTGCACGGATACAGGTAAATCACCAACTTGCCAACCGGCCGGATCGCTTTTAGCAACAATTCGAATATCACTGTCAGCTTTGGCGGTGTAAGTCACCTGCATCCCTTTTGGAATCCAGCGCAGATGCTTTGGAATGGAAGCTTCTGCCAATGCCCCCATCGCCATCTCTAAACCATTACACAATGCAATAGCATGTACGGTGCCAATGTGATTCTCTACCGCCTTGCGCTTGTTAAACGTTAGTACACAGTGATTCGGTTCTAACGCTTTAATGGTCGGCTTGATGGTTTTGAAGTAGGGCGCTTTTGCGGCAAACATGCGCGAAAATAGAGCCCGCCCAAATGGGTACTTCAACGTTTTATGGTAAAGCTTCAACAAGTAATTTTCAGTCATGCGTTACGCCATACTCGCAAGGGTTTTTCGGAAGCGCTTCAGCGCTATAACAAACAGCGCTAATCCTATCACAACTAATGCCAGCAGCTGTGGCCAAATAATACTCAAGCCAGCACCACGAAACAGTATCGCTTGGCTTAACTCAATAAAGTGGGTAGTCGGTGCCGCGCTCATAATCCAACGGATGATGTCGGGCATACTTTCACGTGGTGTCATGCCGCCCGAAAGAATTTCCATCGGTAAAATCACCAAAATCAACAGCAACCCAAATTGTGGCATGGTGCGCGCAAAGCTGGCTAAGAAAATTCCCAACGAGGTTGTCGCAAACAAATGAATGGTCATGCCGACCATAAACAAGCCTAAGGAACCAGCAATTGGAATATTTAGTGCACTTTGCACAACGATAATTAAGCTTAAGGTTGCCGCTATCAGCACAATCAATGCCATTGACCAAACTTTCGCAGCCATAATTTCAAACGGGGTAATTGGCATCACCAATAGATGTTCAACGGTGCCATGTTCTCGTTCCCGCAACAATGCTGCGCCAGTGAGAATGATCGACAGCATGGTAATTTGCGATATCACTTCATTGATAGCGGAAAACCACGAGGCGTTTAATTGCGGATTAAATCGGGCGCGCAAACTCAATTGCACCGGAATGTCGATATCCGTTTGTGTAAACGCCATCAGCTCTTGCTGAATAATCGCTTGTATATAACCATTGCCGGTAAAGGCTTGACTCATGCGTGTTGCATCAACAATCACTTGGATAGCCGGTGCGTTGCCGGCCAATACATCACGTTGTAAGCCACTTGGAATATGCACAATAAAGGTGAAACGCCCTTCGTCCATTAACCTATCGGCTCGCTGACTATCAATGGGTTCAGGTGGCAAAAAATAGGGGGCACGAAAAGCTTGAATCAACTGCTGCGATAACTGTGATTGGTCGTCGTCAATAACGGCAATCGGCGTTTTATGTAACGTTTCAGGCATTGCCGAAGCTGCGGTATAAATGGACAAGCTAAACGCCATCACAATGATGAGAAGTAAAATAGGGTCGCGCCAAATCGCTCTGAGCTCTTTTACGCCAAGATGCAAAATGTTTCTCACTTGCATGTTAGCGCTCCTGTTTCCGTAATAGCATGACGCCAATGACCATCAGTACCGGAATGGTGATCACTAGCGGCCACAAGGCCGGCCAGAGATCATTGAGTTGCTGTGCTTTTGTAAACACGCCTCGCGTGACAATAATATGATACGTGGTCGGAAATATTTCGCCCAACACGCGCGCTCCGCCTTCCAAAGACGGAACTGGCGTTATCAGCCCTGAAAACTGAGCGGCCGGCAAAATGGTTGCCAGCGTAGTGCCAAAAAGAGCCGCTATTTGGCTGCGTACGAATGCCGACATAATCAACCCGAAAGCGGTCGCAATAATCACATAACAAAGCGTAGCGAAGGTAAGCGCTAGCACGCTTCCGGTAACTGGCACGTCGAACAGATACACGGCTAACAACATCAAAATGACAAAATTCACCATGCCAAGCACCACATACGGCACCTGTTTTCCCATCAAGAATTCAAGCTTCGTGGTTGGCGTCACATAGAAATTCAGCATGGAGCCGAGTTCTTTTTCGCGCACCACTGCAAGCGATGTGAGTATGGCGGGGAACATCAGTAGCAATAGCGGAATAACCGCAGGCATCATGGCCGGCAAACTTTTTACATCTGGGTTATAGCGAAACCGCGATTCAATTTGCGCAATACCTAAATGGTTCGTTAGCCCTTGTACGCGCGCTTGCTGTTGCAACCAATGATTGTGTATGCCTTGCACATAGCCTTGCACTGATTCGCCACGTATAGGCAAAGAACCATCAATCCAAGCACCTATTTCTACCGCTTGCCGCCGATGCAGATCGCGCGCAAAGCCTGCGGGAATTTCAATCACGAGACTTAGTTCGCCAGTTCGCATGCGTTGATCGAGTTCGTCATAATTGCTGACTGGCGCATGTTCATCGAAATAGCGACTGCCGGACAAACTCCCAACATAGTCGCGACTCAAAGAGGTTTTATCGCGATCTAATACAGCGAAGGATAAATTCTCGATATCCATGTTCATGCCATAGCCGAGTACCGCCATTAGTATCACGCTACCAAGCGTTGCCATCACTAAACGAATCGGGTCACGCAAAAGCTCAATGCTTTCGCGGCGCAAATGACTCCACCAGCGCCGCCAACTAAACAAGGCAGATTGTTTACTGACTGTATGACTGCTAAAAAGCTGTTGTTGAAACTTATCCGTCGGCTCCGCACCTTGATGAATAGCTTGTTGTAAGTAAGCCACAAAAGCGTCATCAAGCGAGTGAGCTTGTTGCTTGGCAATAATTGCTTGCGGCGTATCCGTCACCAACACTTCACCAGCATGCATCAGCGATATTCGATCGCAGCGCTCAGCCTCATTCATAAAGTGTGTTGAGATAAAAATAGTGACCTGTTGCTCGCGCGCCAGCTTCATCATAATGCGCCAGAATTTGTCGCGAGCGACTGGGTCTACGCCCGACGTGGGTTCATCGAGAATCAGTAATTCAGGTTGATGGATCATCGCCACAGCAAGGCTTAAGCGTTGCCGATCACCAAGCGGTAAATCATTAGGCAGACTATCGATTATATCTTCCAGCTCAAATTCTGCCGCCATAGTATCAATGCGCTGGTCAATGCCTGTTTTTGGCAAGCCGAACAAACGCGCATGAAGTGAAAGGTTTTGTCGCACCGTCAATTCGTTAAATAAGGAAAATTGCTGGGTCATATAACCCACGCGTTGGCGAATAGCGACTGAGCTCTTCTCTGCCGGAGCGCCGAACAACCACGCCTCGCCTTCACTGGCTTGGAGTAAGCCGGTAAGCATTTTCATGGTGGTGGTTTTACCGCACCCATTCGAGCCTAAAAAGCCAAATATTTCCCCTTGGTGTACCTGCAAATTGACATCTTTCACAGCTGTAAAATCGCCAAACCGCATGGTTAGGTGGCGGGCTTCTATCGCCAGTTCTTGGTTATCATTGTGTTGACGCGGTATAACCTGAAATGGTTGATATTCTTGTTCGTGTGGTAGCAAGCGAACAAACGCCTGTTCGAGGCTCGTTGATTGCGTTTGCGCTAATAAATCCTTAGGCGTCGCTTGGCTTAAAATGCGACCATCGTGCATGGCCACCAACCAATCAAATGAGGCTGCCTCTTCCATATAAGCCGTAGCGACTAATATGCTCAATTGTGGTTGTAGTGCTCGAATGGCGTCAATCAATTGCCAAAATTGTCGGCGCGATAGCGGGTCGATACCGGTTGTTGGTTCATCCAAAATCAGGCAATCAGGATCATGAATGAGTGCGCAGCACAAACCCAACTTTTGCTTCATGCCGCCAGAAAGTTTTCCTGCCGGACGCTGTTGAAATGGAGCCAAGCCGGTCGCTTCAAGTAACTGTATGATACGTTGATGCTTAGCATCGCCCTGAAGACCAAACAATCCGGCAAAAAAATCAACGTTCTCATACACGCTCAGAGTAGGATAAAGATTTTTCCCCAATCCTTGAGGCATATAGGCAATGCGTTGATATAGGCGAGCTCTGGCTCGGCCTGAGAGCATAGATTCCCCAAGAACATCGATGGTGCCTTGTTGGAGTTCTCGAGCCCCTGCTAGTAACGAGAGTAAGGTGGACTTTCCAACTCCGTCGGGGCCAATGAAACCAACGGTCACGGCGGGTGGAATAGCAAGGTTGATGGTTGCAAGCGCCAGTTTATCACCATAGTGATGGCTAACATCACAGACGCTTATCACTGGCGCTGGCGCAGACATTATTCGTTACCAGAAAGCTGTAGGTGTTCAGGCCACGGTTGTTCGGGGTCAGTGCGCACATAAGCCACACCCGGTAGCCCTGTTTTCACTTGCTCAATATAGCGCTCGAGCAATGCTTGTGAGATTTGCGCGCGAACGCGAAACATCAATTTTTCGCGCTCTAAAGAAGTTTCGACGGTTTTCGGCGTAAACTGAGCCTCGTCTGAAATAAATGAAATTTTCGCAGGGATGACATAATGAGGCGCCGCATCAAGCACAACACGCGCTTCGCTGCCTAATGCAAGCTTACCAACAACCGCGGTGGGCAAGAAAAAGGTCATGTAGACGTCTTTGAGATCCATCATGTTCAAAATACGTCCGCCAGCACCAACTATTTCCCCAGGGCGCGCCACAATAAATTGTATACGCCCATCACGAGGCGCTAACAATTCACTATCGCTTAACTCGACCTGCAAGCGCTCAATGGTTGCTTCGGCTGCTTCAACGGTAGATTCAACACCCGATACGTTGGTTTTTGCCGCAGCAATCGCTGCATCCGCTGCCGCAATTTGTGCTTGCGTTGCGGCAATTGCTGCTTCAGCTCCAATGAAAGCCGCCTTGGCATTATCGAGATCTTGCTGCGACATTGAGCCTTGCTGTGCTAGTTGCTGCGTGCGAGCGAGTCGGCTATTTGCCAGCTCCAATTCTGCTTTGCGTTGCACCAATACCGCTTCAGCAGCGGTTTTTTCAGACTCGCGCAACGTAACTTGGCTTTGTGCCGCAATAACTGCACTTTGCGCTTGGCGATACTGTGCTTCAGCTTGATGTAATTGAGCCTGCAGCGCCGCGGTGTCTAACGTTGCCAATCGATCGCCCTGCTGCACAAATTGGCCTTCGCGAACGTCTATGGTTGCTATTCGTCCCGGCGTTTTTGCGGCAATATTGATTTCAACGGCCTCAATACGACCATTTCCACTAGCAATGTGACTTGGTTGCTCGGTTGCCAAATCAGTGAAATAGGTCCATGCCAGCCAACCGCCAATAATCACTACAATGACTCGTAATACCCATTTTGTTGCCGGCTTCATAATCACTCCGTTAGATGTTCAGCAGTAAGAATCCGAAACCAATTCGGTTCTGACGATGATTATAATCAAGTAATGTCTCGCCATAGCCTGAGAAGAACTGAATATAGAAACGCAGACCATCCGGTTTGCTTGAATTCACCGGATGGGTGAAATCAAATTGCCATGAACCTTTATCCCAGGACAGTTCACGAGTAATGCGCGTTAAACTAAAAGTACTTAATGAATCACGCCATGAAAAGCGGTTTTCAAAGTTACCTCGGTAACGCACTAAATCTGGGTTATCATCGTCATCACCGGTTTCATTAATACGTTGCTTCCAAGTGCTTTCCCATATAACTGGCCCCCACTCAGCAGCGCCACCGAAATAGATGTAGTTCCAGCTGCGCGAATCGGGTTTACGTTGACCGTTCGACTCATGCGCTAAACCAGCCTTGGCAAAACGCACTTCAGCATCACCAGGTAGAAAATCCCACTTGTCTTTCCAAGGCAGAATGTAAAAAACCTCTGGCTTGTAGTTTGTACTGCGAAACGGCGAAGAGTCTTCTGAGTTCCAAGCTTGCCACAATGAGGTTTGCGAGTAAGCCACCCACAAATCGCCATCCAGTAACAAATCTTCAAGTAGCTTGGTGCGCAACGATAACTGTAACTTCACTTCATTCGGCTTATGACTCTCCAACGTGGTTCCTGCCCCGCGTGATGGTGAGCTAGGGTGAGTATTAATATCGGAGCTGTGATGTACCGGTAGAATAAAATTGGGATTAAATGTCCGTAACTCGAAAATGCCTCGTTTTTGCTCTTCTCCAAGCTCCCAAAAGCGCCCGATCAAATCAATTTCTTTGAATGATTCAGCGTCGATAGCTTGTTCTTGCTCAGCATCGGTCAAATCTTGTCCATAAACCAAAGGTGTCACCAGAAGTAATGCGATAAGGCTCGCTTTACGCATCCACATAGTACTTCTCCACTAGATCTGCACCACACAGTAACGACGGCGTGTAATAACCACCTTGCGGCTGTTGCGCCATGATGAATTGTGCGACATCGACACCACCGAAACTCGTGAGTTTGTAGCCATTCATTACTTTAATGCGAAGTGTTTCCACATCGCCTTTATCGTTTTTGGCCTCACCCCATACAAAAGTAATGGCTTGCTCAAGTTGCTTGTCGCTTGGCCCTGGTGGCTGCTGCTCAATTTTCTTCTCTAGAAATTTTTTCATGAACTCAAATCGCAGCAACCAACGCAACCAATTCAACCGTTTTAGTTTTTTCACAAGATTTGGCGACGCCGGAATATAAACCTCAATGTTTGGAATACCGCTGGTGTAATAAGCCGTTGAAACATCACCCCACGGGATAGTCATGGCAAACTTCTCGCCATTGCCAAAATCAATGTGGCGCGTGTGGTAGGCCAACGGCACGGTGACAATCTTGCCATTGTGGCGAACTGCGCCACCTTCGCCTAACCGACGAACACTCGTTTTCGCCGTGCCGCGGCTCATCCGCGAGGCAGAATCAAAACCAAGTGTCAGTGACGTGGCATCGGGTAGCTTTTGTTTGAGTTTTGCTGCAACGCAATCGGTCGGAATTACATCGAAACCAACACCAGGGCACAGCACCACCCCTGCATCTACCGCTCGTTGATGTTGCGCATGCGCATATTCAAATACGCCTAGTTCACCGGTGATATCGGTGTAATGGGTCTTGGTGGCAAGACATGCTTCAATCATTGGCGCTGCGGTGACTTCAAATGGGCCGGCACAGTGCACTACCACATCAATATCCGCTAGTGCTTGCTGTAGCGCCTGAGTATCAGTTAAATCAACCACCACCGATGGTAATTCAAGCTCGCCAGCAAGACGGTGAATAGCTTCGCTATTGCGCCCTGCAAGCACTGGTGTTAAGCCTTGTGCTTTGGCGTGCTTTGCCATGAGTGTGCCGGTGTAACCATTGGCACCATAAATCATCCATTTCATATTATTTCTCTCGCATTTTTGAGACGGCACTGGTGGCATTATGCATACGCGCCGCTGCAGCAACCTCTTTGCTAACAATGGTTTTGCCGACTGGAGATAACGCAACGCCGGCCAATTTTAAATGCTGAATGCCGAACGGAATACCGATGATGGTGATAAATAGGGCAATGGCCGATAAAAGATGGCCAAGCGCCAACCACCAACCAAAGAATACAAACCACAATACGTTACCCAAGCAGCCAAGGCTGCCGGTACCAAGATCGCCGCGTTGGGTTAATTCTTCGCGATCAATGGCTTCTTGGCCAAATGGGAAGAATGAAAACATGCCGATAACAAAGCACGAACGCCCCCAAGGAATACCAACTATAGTGATAAATGCGATTAAACCCGCAAGCCACCAACCAAGCCCCATGATGGCACCGCCCAAGATAAACCACAGAATGTTTCCTAATGTACGCATGTTGAATGTCCTTTTACGTACGCGCAAAATGTACCAGATAACCTCAGTATAAATCGCAAAAGGTTTGTAAACCACCTCGAAATTTTTTCTGGCTTTACTAAGTTAGTAAATAACATCAAAACAGGAGGTTGATTATGAAAGCTTTACAAGCATTGATTTTGGCATCGTTGGCAACCGTTTCGTTGACCGCTTGCTCACAACAAGAGCAAGAAGATACGCGTGAAAAAGCGCAATCGTCACTGGAACAAGCCACTGAAGCCACTAAACAGGCGGCAAGCGACGCGGCAGAGTTTACCCGCGAAACCGCCGAACGTACTGGTGACTTTTTAAGTGACAGTGCAATCACAGCGCGCGTGAAAACGGCATTATTTGAAGCTGACCAAGTGAGTGCCGGCAACATTAATGTCGAAACCATCAACGGCCATGTCGTGCTTAGCGGTGTTGTCGCAACGTCTGAAGAAGCCGACCTTGCTGTGCAGCTTGCACAAGGCGTTGAAGGTGTGAAATCAGTAGAAAATGATATTGAAGTGCAAGAATAACCTTGATCTTTAATGCATAAGACGGCGCTCTCGGGCGCCGTTTTTTATTTCTAAACATGAATCGCGATATGACTTATGCCAAAGTCGAATAATCCAAACCGCACTGGTATGCGTTACACTCTTTATAGAAACGTTTTGTATCAAGGAGCAACGCATGTCGAATACTTATACCCCACCAAAGGTTTGGCAGTGGGATCAAGAAAGTGGCGGTAAGTTTGCCTCAATTAATCGCCCAATTGCTGGCGCAACGCATGACAAAGAGCTGCCTGTAGGTAAACATCCGCTACAACTTTACTCATTGGCCACACCTAATGGCGTGAAAGTAACGGTGATGTTAGAGGAGCTACTCGAACTTGGTATCACTGAAGCTGAATACGATGCACATTTGGTACAAATTCTAGAAGGTGACCAATTTAGCAGTGGCTTTGTCGCGGTCAATCCGAATTCAAAAATTCCTGCGTTACTCGACGTGAGCACCCAGCCACCCACGCGCGTGTTCGAGTCTGGCTCTATCTTGCTGTACTTAGCTGAAAAATTTAATGCATTTTTACCTCAAGATACCGCTAAACGGACCGAAACAATGAATTGGTTGTTCTGGCAAATGGGTAGTGCGCCGCTGCTGGGTGGTGGATTCGGCCATTTCTACGCATACGCACCTGAGAAGTACGAATACCCGATTAACCGCTACACCATGGAAATTAAACGCCAACTGGATGTGTTAGACCGCCAATTGGCGGAAAATACCTACATTGCTGGTGACGAATACACCATTGCCGACATGGCAATATGGCCGTGGTACGGCGCACTGGTAACCAATCAAGTATATGATGCTGCCGAGTTTATTGAAGCGCACAAGTACAAAAACGTGCTGCGTTGGGCAGAATTAATTGCCAAGCGTCCGGCGGTGCAACGTGGCCGCATCGTGAATAAAACTTGGGGTGATTTGAACAAGCAACTACATGAACGCCATGATGCTAGTGACTTTAAATTGAGAACGCAGGATCAATTAGAGAAATAATAGAGAGAAGAGCCGCGCTGCAATGCGCGGCTTTTTGGTATTAACTAAGCCTTCTTAAAGGCACGAACAATAAAGAGCAAGACCACAGCGCCAATCGTGGCGACCACAATACTCCAGATAATACCGCCACCGCTGGATACCCCTAAAAAGTTAAACAAAAAACCACCTATCATCGCACCAATCACACCGATAACCATGTTGCCGATGAGACCAAAACCGCCACCTTTCACTAGCGTGCCAGCCAGCCACCCAGCAATGATACCGACCAATAAGAACCATAATATGCCCATGATGATCTCCTTTTTCTTGTTTTAACAGGTTCTTAGTAAGCGTAGCAGGAGTTTGAAATAAATAAACTTGCATACCTAGCTGTTCTAGGTATAGGATTTATACCTAACAGCTCTAGGTATAACTGGATATTTTTATGAACCTATCGAAAGATCTGATGGCGGCCTCTTCCACGCCCATTGTTTTGGGCGTTATTGCTGAAGGCGAAACTTATGGATACGAAATAGTTAAACGCGTTGAAGAGCTCTCTGGTGGTGCCTTGCAATGGACTGACGGCATGTTGTATCCGTTACTTCATCGGCTCGAAAAGCAAGGCTATTTAACCTCGCGCTGGCTTGTTGGCGAATCCAATAGAAAGCGGAAGTACTATGCCATTACCGACGAAGGCACAGCCACCTTGAATGAACAACGCCAACAATGGCAGGTAATTAACAATGCGCTCAACCAAATTTGGCGCGATATAACACGGAATGATGACCATGATGTCCAATTCGTCTAATCACCCCTTTGAACTCGAGCAACGCATTGCGCAGTGGCGCGAATTTGTCCTTCGTCGTGCCGCTATTCTTGAAGAAGATGCCGACGAACTCGAAAGCCATTTGCGCGACCAAATTGACGCGTTATTAGAGCGTGGGTTGCACGCCGATGAAGCGTTCCTTGTCGCCACCAAACGCATCGGTAGCCTTGAAGCCGTATCGAAAGAGTATGCCGAAGTGCATGCAGGGCGACTGTGGCGCAATATTGTTTGGGGCAATGATAAACCGTCTTGGAATACTGACTTTTATCTAGCGTTGCTGCTAGCTTGTTGCGCGGCTGTGCTATTTCACCTGCCAAAACTGTTTGGATTCACTCCCGAAACTCACGAATGGGTATATGCTCGCAATTTCACCTTGTTTTGCTTGCCCATGCTCGGTGCTTATTACGTAGTGAAGCATCAACTTGGGCAACGCGGCTGGTACTGGTTAGTTGGTGCTTCTCTGGGAATTGCTACGGTGATAAATTTGATGCCCTGGCAAGCCGAGTCGGCAACGCAATCGCTAAGTCTAATTCATCTCCCCCTATTACTCTGGTTTCTAGTTGGCGTTCTCTACACCGGCAACTGGTGGCAAACCGACGGGCGACGCATGGACTTTGTTCGCTATTCGGGTGAATACGCCATTTATTTTGTATTGCTAGCGCTGGGTGGTATGACGTTAATCGTCTTAACGAATGGCATGTTTTGGTTGATTGGCATGAACATCGAGTGGTTTACGCATCAATGGCTACTACCTAGTGGTGTTATGGGAGCCGTGATTATTGTCGGCTGGTTAGTTGAAGCAAAACAGGGCGCGGTTGAGAATATGGCACCTGTACTGGCTCGCATTTTCACACCTTTATTCACCTTATTGATGCTGACGTTTTTAGTGATCATGTTCGTCACGGGGCGCAGTTTTGATGTTGAACGAGAGCTTTTAATTGGTCTCGATGCGCTGTTGATTGTGGTGTTGGGTTTGGTCTTGTACGCGGTGTCGTCTCGCGAATCAAACAAAGCACCTAGCATTTTTGATCGCCTACAATGGCTACTCATTGTGTCGGCATTATTGGTTGATGTGTTGGCATTAGTCGCTATCGGTGGCCGCATTGCCGACATGGGCTTTACCGCCAACCGTACCGCAGCACTGGGCGAAAACCTCATATTATTGATTAGTTTAAGTGGCTACGCTTGGTTCTACTGGCAATTTATTCGCGACCAACGTTCGTTTGCTTTACTCGAACAATGGCAAACTCGGTTCATTCCCGTGTACGCCATCTGGGCCGCAATTGTCGTGTTTCTATTCCCACTGGTGTTTGGGTTCTAGCACTAGGGTTAATGGTCATGCTCATGGTCGTGATGGTGGTCGTGATGAGCGCCTTCATCACGACAAACTTCCCCAGGTAGTTCCAGTTCAATCGTGGTGTGACTCAACTGATACGGCAACAGGGCTTTGTCTATGGCTTCTTTCAATAAGCGTCGTTGCTCACTTTCAATATCTTCATCTAACACCAAATGCGCGGTTAATACGTGATGTTCACCGTCAAGTGACCAGAAGTGTAGGTGATGTACATCCACCACGTTCGGCAATTGCTTCAAAGTTGTGGTGACCGCTTCAACTGTGCCATTGTCGGGCGCGGCTTGGAAAAATAAGCGGGCGGTTTCGTGCAAATTGCGAATCACGTTAAACAAAATGAACACGGTGAAGGCTATGGACAACAGAGGATCGAGAATCGGCCAATCCACAAATAACAACACGATACCGACAATCAGCACCGCGACCCAACCCAGTACGTCTTCCATTAAGTGCCAGTTGATCACGCGTTCATTTAAGCTTTTACCTTTCGACAGTTTAAACGCGGCAAACCCATTTACCGCAATGCCGAGAACTGCTAATGCAATCATGCCATCAGCCATAGGCATTTGCGGGTTCCACAGGCGTGGAATTGCTTCAACTAAGACCCAAGTGGAGCCAATAATCAGCACCACCGCGTTAATAAAGGCGCCCGCCAAGCTCAACCGACGATACCCGTAGGTAAACTGATTATTCGCGCGCTTACGGCCTAACTTATTGAGTATCCACGCCATGCCCAGCGATAAGCTATCGCCCAAATCATGTACCGCATCCGCCAAAATCGCCGTACTGTTGGTTAGCACCCCACCAATAAATTCAATGATGGTGAAACAGAAGTTGAGTAGGAACGCCCAACCAAGACGTTCCGATGCCATATCTTTGCTGTGATCGTGGTGGTGGCCCATAATTGTTCCGTTAACGCTTCATCGTGAGTGTTTTTAGCATGTCATCACCGGTATCGGTGTTCAACGTAATCAGCGACCAAACAGCTGATAGAACGAGAATAACCGTGTGCGTAATCCAACTATCGAAATTGATATCAACCGCAAAGCTAATGAGCCACGCGCCCAAATAGGTGAGGCCAATACTTGGCACGCAGAAAATGGCAAAACCTGCCGCAACAATCACGGTAGCCAGTACAACGTTGAGTAATTTTTTTAGCATGAACTTCCTTTCTTATAAATAATGGAACGATGCCCGACTTTAATCACACTGACCACAAGTTCAGTATCTCGAATTTCATAAATAATACGGTAGACGCCCTGGCGTACCCGATACTTATCACTACCGGACAATTTAATACAACCTTCAGCTCTTGGATCTGTCACTAAAAGCTCAATCCGCTCCAGTATTTTTTTCACGTCTACATTCGGAATGCCACGAAGATCTTTCGCAACTGATTTTTTGAAGACGAGTTTATATTTTGCCATGCGCTTTCAAATCGTTGATTAATGCTTCATAGCTTATTTCTGGCTCGGCAACACGATCTGAAATAGTTGCCAAATCTTGCTGGTCTTCGGCAATTAACAATCGAACCGCTTCGTCAATTATCTCAGAAATAGATTTATCCGTTGAAGCCGCTCGGAGTTTTAGAGCTTGATGAATTGCGGGTTCAAAGTAAACCGTTGAACGCTTCGATAACGATGCCATAGTAAAGCTCCTAAAAGTACAACTCTAAAAAATAGCGTTACAACATTATAGCATCACGATGTAAAAGCGCTATTAACCGTCGAAATTGCTATGCACTCTCGCTTTAGCAGGAACTTTGACTAAACTCGCTCTGGTACCAAAATATATTACTTATTGGTATTTGGGGGATGGTAATGGCAAAAAATACAAGTATCAGCTTAGGCGCTCACTTCGATCAGTTTGTCGATAAGCTCGTTGCCAGTGGTCGCTACGCTTCGGCCAGCGAAGTTATTCGCGCGGGATTGCGCAAACTTGAAGAAGCGCAAGAGCTTCAAGAAAGTGTCGCAACCTATAGCTATCGCTATCGCTCATTGATAAAGGAGCTTGATGACGAACGTACAGAATGGCTTCGTAAAAATAAAGAGGCTATTGAAGCGTACAATGATCGAGTTGAAAACAAAGGAACATTTAGCGACAGCGTTAGGAAATTTTGATGGGCCAATTTTGTGCGTACCATAACCCAATCCGCTCACACGCCACGAGTATCCATATTTGTTGGACGTTCAAAATAATTTTATTGAGTGAATTAAAAACAACGGTTGTCATTCCTCTCATGGCAACTGACGATACGACATCGATTCGCTTATCACGATTAGACCCAACATTCGAAATTCATGGTGCAAATTTCACAGCAATGACACAAGAAATGGCTGGTTTAGATCGTAAGTACCTTGGTGAGTATGTCTGCGATTTATCGCACTTTCGGTCGGAAATAATTGGTTCGATCGACTTTATATTGACCGGTGTTTAACGCGTTCGCGGCGCATCAATAAAAGATGTCGCCGTGACTGGCTTTGTTATGTACCACTTTGCCCACTCACTGCCGCCGATGTAGAACCTAAATCTTTTTTGAATACCAGTACCACCAGATAAACTAGGGCAAACGGTGGAATAATTGAAAGTACTACACCGAGCAAACCGGCTAAAACTGGAGTCTGTGTTTTGCGACGACCAAGGTAATAACACAATGCACCCATTATGAAGGCGAATAATGCGATGAACTCGCCGAGCAACGTCACATTAATATTCAATTGAACTCTCCCTGAGGTTTATAACCTTTGTAAAGTGTGCACGCTCGTTTTGCTATAAGTGATAACAGGAACATTGTTTAAAATATGTAATTGAAAGTAAGACATATTTATCAGCGATGCAAGGGTTAAGCATGCGACATAATTTGCGGAAGTGATTTCTGTTATCGGGCTATGGTTTATGGGTTGTACTCAATCAAAGAATGATACCTGTGCCCAGCCTATTTCTAGAGAAACTTCGGGTAGGAATGTAATTGCGCGGCGACAATCTGAAAGCTGAAAAATCGTATCTTGGCTAAATTCGGCGATTTATCTGCTTTCTAAATAAACGGCATTCCACTGAAATGTTTACTGCTCAAGAGATTTTAAGTACAAAAAAACCCGCTTTGGAAGCGGGTTCTTTCGATTTCTTCGTACGTCTACAGGGGGAGGCGTTAGCCAGCTTTTCCCGTAGCTAGTGAGATAAGTTTAAAGGGAGTTAACCATGTCGTCAAGTAACGTTAAAAAAGCACTGTCTGTCTCTAGATTGAGTACTTACGAAGCCGTTTTAGTTAACGGTAAAGCATTGAACACCGAACAGGCACTAAAGCTTTATGCTTGGAACGCTCAAATTTCAGCTGCTTTTTTTGCCCCGCTTCATTTATGTGAGGTTATTATTCGCAACGCTGTTGCAGACGGTATTGAGAGAGTTTACGGGACTAATTGGCCATGGAGCCGTGCATTTGAAATAAGTTTGCCAAACCCTACGAAAGGCTACAGTCCTCGCAAAGACTTAATTAATGCTAGAAGGGGAATGACAACGACAGGGAAGGTAATTCCTGAGCTAAAATTTGTTTTCTGGGAAAAGCTATTAACCAAAAGGTTTGACGGTCGGTTATGGAAACCTTTTTTGTTTTCTGTTTTTCCAAATTATGATCAGAAGTTAACTGTTTCTGAAATGCGCAATCGACTAAGATCATTGCTTGAAAATGTTAGAGGGCTAAGAAACCGAATAGCTCATCATGAACCTATCATTGGGCGTAATCTTGAAACCGATTTTGAAAACATTGATGCAGTAATTCAGTATCGCTGTATTGATACTGCAATTTGGTCCTATAGGAATCAGCTTGTTATTCCGTTAATGGGATTGAAGCCTTTTTGAAGTAAAAAAGGGCTCCGAAGAGCCCTTTGATTTTTTAATTGCGCGGTTATTCAACGGTAACCGATTTCGCCAAGTTCCGAGGCTGGTCCACATCGGTGCCTTTGATGATGGCAACGAAGTAGGAAAGTAGCTGTAGCGGAATGGTGTAAACAATCGGGGCAATCAGCTCGTCACAGTGCGTGACATTGATGACGCGCATGCTGTCGTCGCTCTTGAAGTGAGCGTCTTTGTCAGCGAACACATACATGATGCCGCCGCGCGCACGCACTTCTTCAACATTAGACTTGAGCTTCTCAAGCAATTCGTCGTTCGGCGCCACCACAATCACTGGCATGTCGGCATCAATCAGCGCTAATGGACCGTGCTTCAATTCACCCGCCGCATAGGCTTCCGCGTGAATATATGAAATTTCTTTGAGCTTTAACGCACCTTCCATCGCGATGGGGTATTGCGTGCCACGACCTAAAAATAAGCTATGGAATTTATCGGCAAACTCAGGCGCCAAGGCTTCAATGCGGTCACTTAATAACAATGCTTCTTCAAGCTTCGCAGGTAAGGTTTTCAGTGATTTCAGCACCGCTTCTTGTTGCGAAGCTGGCATACCGCGGAACTGACCAATCGCTAACGTTAACATCAACAAGCCAACCAGCTGCGTCGTGAAAGCTTTGGTTGATGCCACGCCAATTTCGGTGCCGGCACGGGTCATGTATGCCAAGTCTGATTCGCGCACCATTGATGACGTACTGACGTTACAGATGGTCAAGCTACCTTTGTAGCCTAACTCTTTGCTCAACCGCAGTGCCGCCAAGGTGTCGGCGGTTTCACCTGATTGTGAAATGGTTACCAATAAGCTATTGCGATGCACGTGCGATTGGCGATAACGGAACTCTGAGGCAATTTCGACGTTACATGACACGCCCGCCATTGATTCGAGCCAATAGCGCGCAACCATACCAGCATGATACGAAGTACCACAGGCAACAATTTGCACATGCTCAATGTCTTTTAATAAGTCGAGTGAGCCATTACCAAATACATCGTCAGCCACATGGTCATCCACAATACGGCCTTCTAATGCGTTACGTACTGCGCTTGGCTGCTCATGAATTTCTTTGAGCATAAAGTGGCGATACTCGCCTTTACCGCCAGCGTCATAGTTACCGTCTGACTCATGAACCTCACGTTCGACGCGCTCACCTTTGGCGTCATAAACCTTCACTTCCGTGCGGTTAATATCCGCCATGTCACCTTCTTCAAGGTACATGAACTTGCGGGTTACCGGTAACAAGGCGAGTTGGTCAGAGGCAACGAAGTTCTCGCCAATGCCTAAACCAATCACCAACGGGCTACCCGAACGCGCCACGACTAAACGGCCAGGTTCACGGCAATCCATAACCACCGTGCCATACGCACCTTCAAGTTGTTGAACTGCTGCTTGCACCGCTTCAAATAGGTCACTGTGAGTTTTACGCTCGTGATTCACGAGGTGACAAATCACTTCAGTGTCGGTGTCTGATGCGAAGGTATAACCTAAACCTTTCAACTGCTCGCGCAATTTTTCGTGGTTTTCGATAATGCCGTTATGCACCACCGCAATACAATCTTCTGAAATATGCGGGTGCGCGTTGGCTTCGGTCACACCACCGTGAGTTGCCCAGCGGGTATGTGCAATACCAGTTGTACCTGATAGTGGGTGCTCACCAACTGCATCTTTTAACGCCTGAACTTTACCGGTGCGGCGAACGCTTTCAATCACGCCTTGCTCGTTCAATACGGCTAAACCAGCAGAGTCATAACCACGGTATTCAAGACGCTTTAAACCTTCAATGAGAATTTCGCTAATACGGCGCTCTGAGGTTGCGCCAACAATTCCACACATATCGCTTATCCTTTTTTCACTGGACGTTGCCAGCCACTAATATTCCGTTGTTTACCGCGTGCTACGGCAAGCTCTTCGTCTTCCACGCTCTTGGTGACCGTTGAGCCGGCACCCACAGTGGCGTTTTTACCGACGCGAACTGGTGCAACTAATGAGCTATTTGAGCCAATAAAAGCACCGTCATCAATTTCGGTCACAAATTTATTCACGCCATCATAATTACAGGTGATGGTACCTGCACCAATATTTACACCAGCGCCAATCTGCGCATCGCCTAAATAGGTCAGGTGGCTTGCTTTAGAGCCTTTGCCCATGCGAGTTTTCTTAATTTCTACAAAGTTACCAACCTGGGCACCTTCGGCCAAGTCAGCACCAGGGCGTAAGCGGGCAAACGGGCCAACCGCGCAGTTTTCAGCCAATACCGCTTCTTCAATCACGCTATTGGCTTTCACCCGCGAACCAGCACCAATTTTACAGTTGCGCAACACGCAGTTGCTTTCGATTACCACGCCCTCACCAAGTTCCACACGGCCTTCAAAAATAACATTCACGTCAACCACAACGTCGTTGGCAATGATCACCTCACCGCGCACATCAACACGCGCGGGGTCCATTAATGTGGCGCCATCTAACATGAGTTGTTCTGCTTGGCGGGCTTGATAAGCGCGCTCTAATCCAGCTAATTGCACGCGGTTATTCGCGCCTTCCACTTCGCTAATCGCTTGCGGCTGCGCTGTCGCAATAGTCACGCCTTCGTCAGCTGCCATGGCGACGATGTCCGTGAGGTAGTATTCGCCTTGGGCGTTGTTGTTGGATAAGTTGCCCAACCAACGCTTTAATGCTGCGCCATTTACCGCCATCATGCCGGTGTTTACTTCGGTAATTGTCAATTGCTCAGCGTTTGCATCTTTTTGCTCAACAATACCAATCACGGCACCGGAATCATCACGCACAATGCGGCCATAACCGGTCGGATCGGGTAGGGTAACGGTCAGCAAGGCCAAGTCTGTCGTTGCCGCTGCTGATAACAATCCCTGTAATGTTTCGCTACGGGTTAATGGCACATCACCATATAAAATCAGTACGGTTTCGTTATCGCCAAGATGCGGAACCACCTGCTGCACGGCATGCCCAGTGCCGAGTTGCTCGGCCTGTTCGACAAAATTTAACTGTTGCCCACCGAGTTTATCCATCAACACGGTGCCACCGTGGCCATAAATCACATGCACGTGGGTCGGCGTTAAAGCGCGCGCCGTATCAATCACATGCTGAACCATCGGTTTATGAGCAACAGGGTGCAGTACTTTCGGGAGCGCTGAACGCATCCGCGTACCTTTGCCTGCGGCAAGTACAACAACACTCAGAGACATGAATCCTTCCGTTTCTGTATTCGAATAAATGTAATGGGGTATTTTAAAGCCGTTTACAACAAATTAACAGGCGAAAAAAAGACCCGCAAACCAAGATTTACGGGTCTTTTCGATTTCTTAAAGCTGGCGTGCTGATTATTTACGTAATTTGCGAATAATCTGCAACTGAGCCATCGCTCGAGCCAGTTCTGCTGCTGCTTCTGCGTAGCTTAGGTCAGAACTTTGATCTGCAATTGCTTCTTCAGCGTGTTTCTTGGCTTCTAGAGCTTTTTGTTCATCAAGCTCGTCACCACGAATGGCCGTATCAGCAAGGACCGAGACGTTATGCGGCTGCACTTCAAGCACACCACCAGCAACGTAGATGATTTCTTCTTCGCCACCTTCTTTAACAACCCGAACCATACCTGGTTTGATGGTTGTTAAAAGCGGGGCGTGACCTGGGTGAATACCCAGCTCACCTTCGCTACCGGTCACTTGCAGGGTCTCAACGGCACCTGAGAACAAACGTTCTTCGGCGCTGACCACATCAAGCTGTACAGTTTTAGCTGCCATTTAAACCTCCCGGTTTATTACATTTTCTTGGCTTTTTCGACCGCTTCTTCGATGCTACCAACCATGTAGAACGCTTGTTCTGGCAGGTCGTCGTAGTCACCGTTTAAGATGCCTTTAAAGCCAGCGATGGTATCTTTCAACGATACATATTTACCTGGTGAGCCGGTGAATACTTCAGCAACGAAGAACGGCTGTGACAGGAAACGCTGAATTTTACGCGCACGAGCTACGGTCATTTTGTCTTCTTCAGACAATTCGTCCATACCCAAGATTGCGATGATATCTTTCAGCTCTTTGTAACGCTGCAATACTGACTGAACGCCACGCGCAGTGTCGTAGTGCTCTTTACCGATAACCAACGGGTCCAACTGACGTGAAGTTGAATCCAACGGGTCAACCGCAGGGTAGATACCCAAAGACGCGATGTCACGTGACAATACAACGGTCGCATCCAAGTGAGCGAACGTGGTTGCTGGTGACGGGTCGGTCAAGTCATCCGCAGGTACGTATACGGCCTGGATTGACGTGATTGAACCAGTTTTGGTTGAAGTAATACGTTCTTGTAGTACACCCATCTCTTCTGCAAGAGTTGGCTGATAACCTACCGCAGACGGCATACGACCTAACAATGCTGATACCTCAGTACCGGCTAGGGTATAACGGTAGATGTTATCCACGAAGAACAGAACGTCACGACCTTCGTCACGGAACTTCTCTGCCATGGTCAAACCGGTTAACGCAACGCGCAAACGGTTACCTGGAGGCTCGTTCATCTGACCGTAGACCAATGCTACTTTGTCGAGTACGTTTGAATCTTTCATTTCGTGATAGAAGTCATTACCCTCACGCGTACGCTCACCAACACCAGCGAATACTGAGTAGCCGCTGTGCTCGATAGCGATGTTACGGATAAGCTCCATCATGTTTACGGTTTTACCTACACCCGCACCACCGAACAGACCAACTTTACCACCCTTAGCGAACGGACAAATCAAGTCGATTACCTTGATACCGGTCTCTAACAGTTCAGTTGCACTTGACTGCTCTTCGTACGACGGTGCAGCACGGTGAATAGACATACGCTCTTCTTCACCGATATCGCCCGCTTCATCAATTGGCTCGCCCAATACGTTCATGATACGACCGAGGGTTTGTTTACCCACTGGTACCATGATTGGCTCGCCGGTGTTTTGAACGGTAATTCCACGACGCAGACCGTCGGTAGTACCTAGTGCGATACCACGCACAATACCACCGCCTAACTGCTGCTGAACTTCCAGGGTCAGACCCTTGAGGTCACCGTCGGTCACCTGCAGCGCGTCGTATACCTTTGGCACGTCTGTTTGTGGAAATTCGATATCCACAACCGCGCCAATAATTTGCACGACCTTACCTTGACTCATGACATTTCCTCTAACTCTAAAATTCTTGCAAGCTTCGCCTTAAACCGCTTCGGCGCCCGATACAATTTCCGAAATTTCCTGCGTGATCGCTGCTTGGCGCGCTTTGTTGTACACCAATTGCAACTGATCGATGAGGTCTTCGGCGTTGTCGGTAGCGGCTTTCATTGCCACCATCCGCGCTGCCTGTTCACTAGCGATGTTGTCCACTACGCCCTGATATACTGTCGCTTCAACGTAACGACGAATCAGTAATTCTAAAATTGGCTGTGGATTCGGCTCATACAAGTAGTCCCAGCTACCTGATTGAACTTCGTCACGAGACTCAGCTTTTGGCAACGGTAGCAATTGCGCTATCGTTGGTTCTTGCTTCATGGTGTTCACAAACTTGTTATACACCACAAACAGGCGGTCGATTTTGCCTTCATCAAAGGCATCTAACATTACCTGTACAGTCCCGAGCACATCATTCACGCTTGGTTTATCACCAAGACCTGATTTTTGCGCCAGTAAACGGCCTCCAAAGCGTTTAAAGAAACCCGTAGCCTTGTTACCAATCGCTGCGAAATCAACTTCGACGCCGCTTTCTTTCTGTGCTTGAGCATGCTTCACCACCGCTTTAAATTCGTTGGTGTTTAAGCCGCCGCACAAACCGCGGTCAGTTGAAATCACAATGTAACCAACTCGTTTCACATCACGCTCTTCTAAGTACGGATGCTTATATTCTAAGTTGGCATGGGCAACATGGCCGATCACCTTGCGAATGCTGTCCGCATACGGACGGCTTGAAGCCATACGTTCCTGCGCCTTTTTCATTTTAGACGCGGCAACCATCTCCATTGCACTGGTGATCTTCTGAGTATTGTTAATACTCCCGATCTTGGTTTTTATCTCTTTACCGCCGGCCATGATATTCTCCTGTTAACTCAACGACTTGTGGCCACACACTGTGTAGCCACGCTCCGCTTACCAAGACTGCGTTTTCTTGAAGGCTTTCAAACCTTCGTGCAGCTTCGCTTCGATGTCGTCGTTATAGTTGCCAGTTTTATCAATATCAGCCATTAGTTCAGCGTGCTCGCTACGCATGTACGCAATTAACGCACCTTCGAAGTCGAGGATTTTGTCTTTCTCTACGTCTTTAAGGTAACCCTTTTCTGCAGAGAAGATAGACACTGCCATTTCAGCCACGCTCATTGGCTTATATTGGTTCTGTTTCATCAGTTCAGTAACACGTTGACCGTGCTCAAGCTGCGCGCGTGTTGCTTCGTCTAAGTCTGAAGCGAACTGAGCAAACGCTGCCAATTCACGATACTGTGCCAATGCCAAACGGATACCACCACCCAATTTCTTAATGATCTTGGTCTGTGCTGCACCACCAACACGCGATACCGAGATACCCGCGTTAACTGCTGGACGGATACCAGCGTTGAACAAGTCAGTTTCTAAGAAGATCTGACCGTCGGTGATTGAAATCACGTTGGTTGGTACGAACGCTGATACGTCACCCGCTTGGGTTTCGATAATCGGAAGCGCTGTTAATGAACCGGTTTGACCTTTCACTTCACCGTTGGTGTACTTTTCAACGTAGTCAGCATTTACACGTGCTGCACGCTCAAGTAGACGTGAGTGAAGATAGAATACGTCACCTGGGTATGCTTCACGACCCGGCGGACGACGAAGCAACAATGAGATTTGACGATAAGCAACTGCTTGCTTCGACAAGTCATCGTATACGATCAATGCGTCTTCACCGCGGTCACGGAAGTATTCACCCATGGTACAACCTGAGTAGGCTGCCAAGTATTGCAACGCTGCTGATTCAGAAGCAGATGCTGCAACAACAATGGTGTTTTCCAATGCGCCGTGCTCTTCAAGCTTGCGTACCACGTTGGCGATGGTCGATGCTTTCTGACCAATTGCCACGTAAACACACTTAATGCCTGAGTTTTTCTGGTTGATGATGGCATCGATTGCCAAAGCCGTTTTACCGGTTTGACGGTCACCGATGATCAACTCACGCTGACCACGACCTACTGGAATCATCGCGTCGATTGATTTGTAACCAGTTTGTACTGGTTGATCAACAGATTGACGCTCGATAACACCTGGTGCGATTTTTTCTACTGGCTCAAAGCCGTCTGCTTCAATCGGACCTTTACCGTCAATTGGCTCACCCAAGGTGTTTACCACGCGGCCTAACAAGGCACGACCAACCGGAACTTCTAAGATACGGCCGGTAGACTTAACTTTTACGCCTTCTTGCAAATCAGCATATGGACCCATAACAACGGCACCAACGGTGTCGCGCTCAAGGTTCAATGCGATTGCATAACGATTGCCAGGAAGCTCAACCATCTCACCTTGCATACAGTCTGCAAGGCCGTGAATGCGAATAATACCGTCGGTTACAGATACGATGGTACCTTCGTTACGAGCTTCACTGACCACTTCGAACTGTTCAATTCGTTTTTTGATCAGCTCTGCGATTTCATTTGAATTCAGTTGCATGCTCAAGTCCCCAATTAGGATTGCAGTGCGTGTGCAAGTCGATCTAACTTGCCGCGCACCGTGCCGTCGATTACCGTGTCACCAGCTTTAATGTATAAGCCACTGACAATTGCTGCATCGACAGTGCAATTCAGCTTAACTTTGCGTGAAAAACGTTGTTCTAACGTTTTCGCTAGATTGTCCTGCTGTTTCTTCGTTAATTTAACCGCTGAAGTTACCTCTACAGCGATTTCCTTTTCGTAGTCGGCGCGTAGTTCAGCGAACAACGCAACCACAGCAGATAAAGCTTTCAAACGACCATTTTCGGCCATAACGCGAACAAAATTCTGGGCTTTCTCGTCCAGTTGCTCACCACATACGTTGATGAAAACTTCAACTTTCTTTTCTAGCGTTTCGGCGCTGCTCAAAAACGTAGCCATGGTGGCATCATTCGCTACCGCAGCAGCAAAGGCCAACATTTCGTGCCATTTTTCGATAGCGCCGTTCTCTACTGCAAAATCAAAAGCTGCTTTTGCATAGGGGCGAGCAACCGTAGTCAATTCTGACATTTGCACAAACCCCTTTGGTTAGAGTTCAGCGACCAGTTTTTCAACGATGTCACTGTGAGCGTCTTTATCAATTTCACGCTCGATGATTTTGCTTGCACCCGCAACAGCTAATACAGCTACTTGCTTGCGCAATTCTTCGCGTAAGCGATTGCGTTCCGCTTCAACTTCAGCGTGACCAGCTGCGATAATTGCTTCGCGCTCAGTCTCACCACGTTGTTTGCCTTCTTCAACCGTTTGCTCAGCGCGTTTCTTCGCTTGTGCAATGATTTCGGCAGCTTGTGCTTTCGCTTCTTTCAGTTCGTCAGCAATCTTTGCCTGAGCAAGCTCTAAGTCTTTTTCGGCACGTTCGCCGGCTGCAAGACCATCAGCAATTTTCTTCTGACGAGCTTCAATCGCATTATTTAGCGGAGGCCATACGAACTTCATACAAAACAGTACGAAGACGATGAACGCGATTAATTCTCCGATCAGGGTCATGTTTATATTCATTAACCCCCCCTCCTATAAGTTCTATCGTTCGAAAGTTGAATGGCTTATTAAGCAGCGAACAATAAGAACATGGCGATACCAACACCGATCATAGCCACGGCATCGATAAGACCAGCTAGGATGAACATTTTAACTTGCAGTGAAGGTGCTAATTCTGGCTGACGTGCACACGCTTCCAAGAATTTGCCACCCATGTTACCGAAGCCAAGACCAGTACCGATAGCACCGAAACCGATCAATAAAGCTACAGCGATATATTTAAGACCTAATGCTAGTTCCATTGTTTTCTCCAATATTTCAAAGGTTAATGTTAAAAAGTAAAACTAAATAAAAACAAAAATTAATGGCTTTCTGAGCTGGCCATGCTTAAGTAAACAATGGTCAGCATCATAAATACGAACGCTTGCAGCACGATAACCAAAATGTGGAATACCGCCCATACAAAGTGCAATGGCAACTGGAATAGGCCAATGGCACCAATCAAGATGAAGATCATCTCACCAGCGTACAAGTTACCAAATAGACGCAATGCCAATGAGAACGGCTTAGCAACTAATGCGATAAGCTCAAGCAACAAGTTAAACGGAATTAACAGAGCCTGAACAACCGGGTTGCTTGCGCTAAACGGATGTAACGTTAATTCTTTAATGAAGCCCATCACGCCTTTAATGCGGATTGAATAGCCAATCATTAATAAGAATACGCCGATAGCCAAACCTGCAGTCATGTTCAAATCGGTTGTTGGTACAATCTTCATATAGACATCATGTGAGTCCATACCGAAGAATGTTGCGCCAACCCAACCAGCAAATGCAGGTAGGAAGTCAACAGGGATCAAATCCATCAGGTTCATTAAGAAAACCCAGACGAAAATGGTCAAAGCGAGTGGAGCAATGAGTTTGCTCTTGCCATGGAACGTATCACGAACGTTGGTAGCGACCAATTCAATGATCATTTCGATAAAGCACTGCATTTTACCCGGCACGCCGGTATGTGCTTTTTTCGCCGCTGAGCGGAAGATCATTAAGAACAGGATACCGAGTCCAATTGACCAAGCGAGGGTATCAATGTGCCATGTCCAGAAACCGGCTTCACTACACGCTTTGTTGAAGGCAATACCGTTTTCGGTAGAGCACATTTTGGCGTTAGTTAAGTGGTGCTGGATATGGCTTTGGAGCGTTAACTCTTCTGCAGCCATGTTGTTTCCCACAATTTTAAGTTGATTTTAAAAATAAAATTGGTGCTAGCCATTGCACACTCAGGGCTGCGATGTAACCGCTCAAAACCGCACTTAGCGGGAGCGTGGTGAACACCAGCAGGCCTACAAGCAAGACCACAGCGAAGCTAATTTTCAAAGCTTCGCCAGCAAAAAAGTTACTGACGATTTGTTTCGCCGCACGGGCGCCGCCTTGTGAAAAAGCGCGCCACGCAAATAGTGCTGTTGGAATAATCACGGCTAATCCGCCGCCAACAACACCCCAAAAATATGTATATCCAGCAATCGGTTGTACGAGGGAAAACACACAGGCCAGCAAAAATATAGTGCCGACTTGGGCGCGAATTAACTTCGCTGCAAGCTGTTTTCCGGTTGCTGTCAGAGTCTGTTTCACGGGCTAAAAACCTCGGTTAAAAGCCCGCGATAGTATAAAGATTTGGCGTTGAATTGCAAACAAATTGGGATGGTTAGCTATCGTGCTCTAATTGGAGGTGAGTAAGTATGCCATCAAGTTCATCTAAACTACTGTAATTAATGACAACTTTGCCTTTTCCTTTGCGACCATGATTAATCGCAACCGCTGCACCAAGGCGCTCACTTAAACGTTTTTCAAGACGCTGAATATCGGCGTCAGGCTGTGGTTTTGCTGGTTTCTCTTTCGTTGGCTCAAGCGCCAAACGAACTACTTTCTCAGCCTCGCGTACCGTCATGCCTTTGGCTGCAATCAAACGGGCGATTTCGGCTTGCGGTTCACCTTCAAGAGCAAGCAGTAATTTCGCATGGCCCAGTTCAATATCACCACGCTCGAGCAAGGTTTTGGTTTCTTGCTGCAAGTTATTTAAACGCAGCAAGTTGGTCACCGTTGCACGTGATTTCCCTACGGCGTCAGCAACTTCTTGGTGGGTTAATTGGAATTCAGTTAATAAGCGCTGAAGTGCGGTCGCTTCTTCCATCGCATTGAGATCTTCACGTTGAATATTCTCAATCAGTGCGATCGCCACTGCTGCTTCATCGGGCACGGGTTTAATTAAACACGGAACTTCTTGCAGACGCGCCATTTGCGCTGCACGCCAGCGCCGCTCACCAGCAATGATTTCATACTTTTCATGAGCGACTTCACGCACCACTATCGGCTGAATAATGCCTTGCGCTTTAATCGACGCAGCTAAATCTTCCAGCGCCTCAGGAGTCATGTCTTTACGAGGTTGGTATTTTCCGGGTTGCAACCACTCAATCGGTAACTTTTGCAGTTCACCTTTCGTGTAATCAACTTCAGGTACACTGTCGTGTTGCTCTTTATCGCGAGCAGTTTTGCTGGTGGTTAATAACGCGTCAAGACCGCGTCCAAGTCCTCGTTTTTTTGCAGACATAAAGCGTTTTTTCCTTAAGCTTCAGCCGCTGCTTCGGCCTTTTTTTGTTGTTCAGCACGGCGTATCAGTTCACCCGCAAGTGCTAAGTAGGCTTTCGCACCAGCAGACGATTTATCGTAATACATTGCAGGCGAGCCAAAACTTGGGGCTTCTGCTAATCGTACATTGCGTGGAATGACCGTGCGATAGACTTTTTCGCCAAAATGGTTTTTCAACTGCTCTGATACATCGTTGGCAAGTCGGTTGCGCGGATCATACATAGTACGCAGAATTCCCTCGATTGTTAAGCGTGGGTTTACCGCTTCGGCTAAACGCTCAATCGTATCCATCAGCGCCGTTAAACCTTCAAGCGCAAAATATTCGCACTGCATGGGCACCAATACTGAATCGGCTGCAGCCATGGCGTTAACGGTCAACATGCTTAACGACGGTGGGCAATCGATAAAAATAAAATCGTATTGATCAACAACGGGCTTCAACGCATTTGCTAAACGCTGTTCACGTGCAAACTCTTCCATTAATTTAATATCGGCAGCTGTGGTGTCGCTATTCGCAGCAATCAAGTGATACTTGCCGTTGGTTTCACGAATGATGACGTCTTGCGCAGGCTTTTGCTCAACCAATAACTCGTACGCGGTATTTTCAACGTCATATTTATCAACGCCGCTACCCATGGTCGCGTTGCCTTGCGGATCAAGATCAATGAGTAAAACTTTCCGACGTGTTGCCGCCATTGATGCAGCTAAATTCACCGCCGTGGTGGTTTTGCCCACGCCGCCTTTTTGGTTGGCAATCGCAATAATTCTGCCCACAGGACTAACCTCTCGTTGTTATTATGACCAAATGACGTTCGCCATCGGCGTCGGGAACCTGTAATCGAATAATATCTTCAACATGAAACTGCGGCGGTAAATGCTCTAATTCAGCCGCTGGATAGACGCCCTTTAAGGCATAAAACTTACCATGTTCGTTTGGCAAATGTTCACACCAATTCAGCATATCATCAAGCGAGGCAAACGCTCTACTTATCACCCCATCAAATTTTAGGTCAGGTTGATAATCTTCTACGCGACTTTGCACAGCCGTTACATTCTTAAGGCTTAATTCGTGACAAACCTGACGAATAAAGCGAGTGCGTTTACCCAAACTATCGAGCAATACAAATTCTTTATCTGGTGCCGCAATGGCTAACGGTAAACCAGGTAAACCAGGCCCAGTGCCCACATCGATAAATCGGTGTCCTTGCAAATGCGGTAATACAACCAGGCTATCCATGATGTGGCGGCTCAGCATTTGGCGCGGATCACGAACCGACGTTAAGTTATACGCTTTATTCCATTTATGCAGTAATTCAACCAGTTTGACCAGCTGTTGTTGTTGCGTATCGGTTATCTCAAGCGCAGTTTTTGCGAGTAATTGTTGTAATTGTGACAGCATGATTTAAGCGCTTTTACGCAACAGTCCTTGTTTTTTAAGGTGAACGAGCAACATTGAAATCGCCGCTGGCGTAATACCCGAAATACGCGATGCTTTGCCTACTGTTTCAGGTTGATGTTGATTCAGTTTCGCCACCACCTCGTTGGACAAGCCTTTGATGGTTGCATAGTCAAAGTTATGTGGCAGCTGCGTGTTTTCATGGCGCTGTTGCTTCGCAATTTCGTCTTGCTGACGCGCAATATAGCCTGCGTACTTGGTTTGAATTTCGACCTGCTCAGCCGCTTTTTCATCACTTAAACCAGGGCCAATACTCTCAATTTTCATCAGATCAGCGTACGTGATTTCCGGACGGCGCAATAACTCTTCACCATTCACTTCACGAGTAATTTGTGTTTTAACTAGAGCGTTTACTTCAGCAACTGCTGGATGATCTTTGTGGATCCATGTGGTGCGCAAGCGCTGCTGTTCTTGTTCAATCGCTTCCATTTTGGCATTGAATGCCGCCCAACGCGTATCATCAACTAAGCCAAGCTGACGGCCGGTTTCCGTTAAGCGCATATCGGCATTATCTTCGCGCAATAACAAACGATATTCAGCACGCGAGGTGAACATACGGTACGGTTCTTTGGTGCCGAGTGTACTGAGATCATCGATTAAAACACCCATATACGATTGATCGCGGCGCGGCGCCCAACCATCTTTGTCTTGTACTTGCAGTGCGGCATTGGTACCGGCAACAAGCCCTTGCGCACCAGCTTCTTCATAGCCTGTTGTACCGTTAATTTGGCCGGCAAAGAACAAACCATGAATGTGCTTCGTTTCAAGTGTTTGTTTTAAATCACGTGGATCAAAGTAATCATATTCAATGGCGTAACCAGGACGTGTGATATGGGCGTTTTCAAAGCCTTTTATTGACCGTACTAACGCAACCTGAACATCAAAAGGCAAACTGGTCGAAATACCATTTGGATACAGCTCATTGGTATTGAGGCCTTCAGGTTCAACGAAAATTTGGTGCGCATCTTTATCGCTAAAGCGCATCACTTTATCTTCAATCGATGGGCAGTATCGTGGTCCAACACCTTCAATAACGCCAGAGTACATTGGTGAACGGTCTAAGCCTCCATGAATAATTTCATGGGTGCGTAAATTGGTGTGCGTGATGTAACAGGAAATTTGCTGCGGATGATCCGCTTGTGATCCCATAAACGAAAATACTGGAGTTGGCGTATCACCTGGTTGTTCTTGCATGACGCTGAAATCAACGGTTTTTGCATCAATACGCGGTGGTGTACCGGTTTTTAACCGATCAACGCGCAACGGTAGTTCGCGTAATCGTTTCGCTAGATTATTTGCTGGAGGATCGCCAGCTCGACCACCTTGATAATTATTTAAACCAATATGAATTTGACCGCCTAAGAACGTGCCTACTGTTAAAACAACTGTTTTCGCAGAGAACTTTAAGCCCATTTGGGTGACCACACCAACAACGCGATCGTTTTCAACGATCAGATCGTCACAAGCTTGCTGGAACAAGCTTAAATTTGGTTGATTCTCCAACATGTGACGAATGGCTGCTTTGTAAAGTGCACGATCAGCTTGTGCTCGAGTTGCGCGTACAGCAGGGCCTTTGGATGAATTCAGCGTACGAAACTGAATGCCAGCTAAATCAGCTGCATGTGCCATAGCACCACCAAGCGCATCAATTTCTTTCACTAAATGGCCTTTACCGATTCCACCAATAGCTGGGTTACACGACATTTGACCTAAAGTGTCAATGTTGTGCGTCAGTAACAGCGTTGCACAGCCCATACGAGCTGAAGCGAGAGCTGCTTCTGTGCCTGCGTGTCCACCACCAATGACAATAACGTCGTAATGCTGATGGTAAGAAGAGGTGTTTGGCATACTGAGCGATCCTAGAATTTAATCTGCATGAATGTAAAACGTAGCCGGCTATTTTAACCTGATTTAAGCAAGATCAAAACGGTTAAATTCTAGTCGTGAAAAGCCTAAGGATCTAATCAATTAATTAAGATCTTTTTTTTTGATCTTTTATTACTCTTATTCTTAGGATCAGAAATTGTGTGGATAACTGCATCAAGGCGTTATGTGTTAAGGATCACAACGATCATCAAAGATGTGATTTGATCATGATCCTTCCGGTGATCAAACAGTGGATAACTAGTAGTGTTATCCACAAGGTAAGTTATTCACAGAGTTATTCAGTGGGTATAAACAGAGTTAAACCGATCTTATACAAGGATTATTCACATAGATTGAATAAAAGATTGTAGCCATGTTGATGAATTTTCGTCCGGATCATCTTGTGACATGTCAATTTCAAGATGGCTGATCAGACGTTTTGCACCCAGAATCGCAAGCATGGCATCACAATCGCGACCGGCAGCACAGAAGGTATCGTAACAGCTATCGCCAACTGCTATAACGCCGTAGCGAAGCTCGTTTAATTGGGGTTTGTGCTGGTGGAGTTCTTCCGCAAAATCGAGCATGGAATCGGCATATTCACCGGCACCATGACTGGCGACACAGCAAAGCCAAACTGATTGCTCGGTTAAACCTTCGACTAATTCAGAATAATCTGGTTCGTAGTGCAAGGCGGTGCTAAACCCGGCTTCTTTTAGTTGGTTTGACAGTTGGTCAGCAAGGTATTCTGTATTACCAGACGTGGTAGCAACAAGGATATCAATGTTTTGCATAAATGGCTCTCTTAACTGATGGCCACGACTTTGTTGCGACCCTCTTGTTTTGCTTGTTGTAAGGCTCGCGTGGCGCGCTCTACGGTTTCTTCAATTGCTTCACCAAATTGTACTTGGGCAACACCAAAGCTGCCACGTATTGGTAAAATTAAATCATCTATATGAAGGACAGGTAATTTATGCCGAAGTTCGTTGGCGCGCTTGGTTGCGGCATCGATATCGAGATTCGGCATAAAGACAACAAAGATATCTTGCTCACAACGACAGAGAATCTCACTGTCACGTAATTCGTTTTTCATGATCTGTGCGGAATCTATCAGCACTTGATCGCCAATCGCTTCACCGTAGTCGTCATTAATTTTTTTGAAGTGGTCGAGATTGTACATCGCAATACTGTGATTTTGATTTGGTCGCGATGATTTAACGACTTGGTTCACTAAGGTTTTAAACAGCCATTTTGTCGGCAGATTCGTGAGTAGATCCACCATGCTCATTTCTTGCAACTGAATATTACGTTGAATCAGTGCGGGCACGGCAACCGCGAAATACGAAATTGCGGCTGTCATATAGAGTGCAAATTGGTAGGTGATTGCTTGATCGGTTACATTAAATAAGCCCACGCCAAAAGCCATGATGACGGTAATGACAACCAGACTTGTTGTCGCAAACGACGTTCGTTCGGTAAGCACAATCCACAATTGAGGTATGGTAACAAAGAACACGAAATAGGCGATGCCTGGATGCGTGAGTTGGCTATCAAGCAGGAGAATGCCAATGACAGCGGCTGCAGCGACACAGAGTTTGAATAAAAATGGCTTTAGATTAGCGCTTAATTTACGGTCGTGAGCGTAGAACTCTTCTAGCCATGCCAATCTGGTGTTTGTAAATTTAGGCAGAATTAAGCACATGAGCGGTGCGATAACCATCACGCCAACAAGATCGCCAAGCCACCATGCAAACCAGCCTTCTTCTATTATGTTGTCGTATGTTTCGGTGGTGAATTCCCAAACGAATAAGCCAGCTATCGCGGCACATAACGCAGATACGGCGTAAATCACGAGTAATCCGATAATTCGAATCGGTAGCCCATGCTGGATGAAATGACTCAACCAATATCGTGCCGCTAACCCGCCTAACCCATAGGGAACGGTATGAGCGAGAGCAAACAATATTGCGGCTGCAAGGTGTGCCGGATCAAGGCCTTGCTGTAGTTGCTCAGTAAATCTAAATGAAAGGAAAAAGACGGCTAAGAAAATCGGAATAAACGCGCGTTTTCCAAATATTAAAAAGGCGGCAATCGATATACCTGCTGGCATGTACCAAAGACTGATGAACTCCGCAAAAGCCATGATTTCTGAAGCGTAAAATGTGCCGATCCAGAGAAAAAAGAGAAGCACGTAAGCGCTGGGTTTCACGGAAAAATTCCTCGATTTCGCTGTTATTTATGCTTGGAAACACTAAATGTAAAGGAGATTGTTGCACTATTTTTCTTCGACTGACAAGGTTTAAAATTGGTAAGAAAGCGACCAATTACCGATTTTTGTCCGTCAATGTAATGGAGCGATGTATCGGAACTTGCTAAAGTAGCGTCACGCGCGCTAACTAAAAGAGAACTAACATGAATAAATCGCTCATTCTGATTGCGACAGGACTTGTCGCTTCGTTTTTCATAAATATTGCTGAAGCGTCGGCTGTGTCTCAAACCAAAGGGACTTTTGTCGACAAATTCCGTCAACTTGATGAAGTGTTGCCAACTCCAAACGTCTATCGTAGTGCTGCTGGTGAGCCTGGCGAGAGTTACTGGCAACAACAAGCGGATTACACGATTAAAGTTCGCTTAGATGAAGAAAAACGCCGTATTGATGCGCAAGAAACCATCCAGTATCACAATAATTCGCCATACACGCTGAAATATATCTGGATTCAGCTTGATCAAAACATCTTCCGCTCCGATTCAATCGCTGAGCGTACTGCCACTTTTAATAGCAAACCAGACGTTAACCTTGGTGGCGTTGATAAACCCGCACGGATTACCTTGAACCAACTGCGTCGTCAGCAGTTTATGGCCGATAACGAATTAGGTTTCAGTATTAATAAAGTCGCTGATGGTCGCGGTCGTGGCTTGGAGTTTGTGGTGGTTGGTACGAATATGCGTGTTGACCTACCAAGCCCGTTGAAGCCAGGTCAAAAAACCGAGTTAGCGATTGATTTTGGTTTCAACATTGTTGAAGAAGACGCAGTAGGTGCGCGCTCTGGTTATGAACACTTCCCTGATGATGCTCGTGAAGGTGGAAACGATATTTTCTTGTTAGCACAGTGGTATCCGCGTGTTGCTGCCTTTACTGATTATGAAGCATGGACCAATAAAGAATTCTTAGGAAGTGGTGAATTTACACAAGAATTCGGTAATTTCAGCGTTGAAATTGATGTGCCGGCGGACCATATCGTTGCCTCAACAGGGGTACTTACCAACGAACGTGCGGTATTAACGCCAACGCAGCGTGAGCGTTTAGAAGACGCAAAAGATGCTGACAAGCCAGTATTCATTGTGACGCCAGAAGAAGCGTTAGAAAATGAAAAGGCGGGTTCAGATAAACGTAAAGTGTGGAAGTTTGAAGCACAAAACGTGCGTGACTTTGCATGGGCTTCATCGCGTAAATTTATTTGGGATGCACAGGGCTACGAGCAAGGTGGTGATGTCCAACCGTTGGTTATGGCCATGTCGTTCTATCCAAAAGAAGGTGGCGAGCTATGGGAAAAATATTCCACTGCATCGGTCATTCATACAATGGAAGTCTATTCACGCTTTTCATTTGATTACCCATATCCAACCTCGCAATCGGTCAATGGGCCTGTGGGTGGTATGGAATATCCGATGATTACCTTCAATGGGCCGCGCACAATTTTGCAGGATGACGGTAGTCGTACGTACTCGTTATCTGAAAAGCGCTTCCTGATTGGCGTGGTAATTCACGAAATTGGTCACATTTACTTCCCGATGGTGGTGAACTCAGACGAGCGTCAGTGGACGTGGATGGATGAAGGCTTAAATAGCTTCCTTGATGGTGTTGCCGGCCGTGAATGGGATCCAACTATTCCATGGGGCGTAGAGCCGCGTTCAATTGTTGATTATATGAAATCAACGAACCAAGTGCCGATTATGACGCAATCCGACAGCGTTCTAAATTTAGGCCCGAACGCTTATACCAAGCCTGCTGCAGCGTTAAATATTTTGCGTGAAGTGATTCTAGGACGTGAATTATTTGATTATGCATTCAAAGAGTATGCGCAGCGTTGGGCGTTTAAACGACCAACCCCTGCTGACTTTTTCCGTACCATGGAAGAAGCATCAGGCGTTGATCTTGATTGGTTCTGGCGTGGGTGGTTCTACTCCACTGATCATGTCGATATCAGCCTCGACAAGGTATATCAATTACAACTGGATACCGAAAATCCTGATATCGATTGGGAACGTCGTCGTCAAGAAGAAGCGAATAAACCGGTGTCACTATTTGTGCAGCGCAATGAAGCAGAAGGCCGTAAAACTTGGGTTGAAAAGAATCCAGATATTCGCGATTTCCATGATGAAAACGATCGTTTCACAGTAACGAACAAACAACGTAATGCGTACCAGAGCTTCTTAGATAAACTTGAGCCTTGGGAGCGTCGCGTGTTTGATCGCGCCATTGCTGAAGACAAAAACTACTATGTTTTAGACTTCAACAATGTGGGCGGTTTGGTCATGCCAATCTTGCTTCAAGTAACTTATGCAGATGGCAGCAAAGAAGACATGTATATTCCTGCTGAAATTTGGCGTCGTAATGCGAAATCTGTGAGTAAATTGATTGTTACCGATAAAGAAGTTCGTGAGTTTGCGGTTGATCCAAACTGGGAAACTGCGGATGTGGATATCGAGAACAACTATTACCCACGTCGTATCATGAAATCTCGTATTGAAGCCTTCAAATGGCAGCGCTCAACTGACCATGTTTCGCGCGACATCATGCAAGATGCGAAAACGAAACTGAAATCAGAAGAAGAAAAGTCAGACGAGAAATCGGAAGATCAGGAGTAATCAACAATGCGTCGATTGTTGTTTGCATTGTTGAGTGTGGTGACGATTGGAATGATGAGCGCGGCAAGCGCTCATCAACTTCATACCGCGAGTACCACGGTATTGTTCAATGAACGTACGGGCAATATTGAGGTCTTGCATCGATTCTTCCTGCACGATGCAGAACATGCTGTTAAGCAGCTATTTGATAAAAAAGCCGATATTCATCAACTCGATAGCACACAAGCGCAATTTAGTTCGTATGTGTTTGAACGATTTGGATTGCAAACGTTGAACGGCGAACCGCTCTCATTAAAAGCAGTGGGCTACGAAGTCGATGGCAATAACTTTTGGATTTATCAAGAAACGCCGATTGTTGATGGTTTAAAAGGTTTGCGGATTAAACACAAAGCCTTGCATGATCTTTGGCCAAGTCAGCAAAATTTAGTTAATGTTGAAGGTCTAGGCCCTATTCAAAGTGTAACCTTCCGGCAACAAGACGAGTGGCTGGAAGTTCGCTTCTAAGTCAGGAGGCATGCCATGGTGCGCATGTTCGTTGCTTTTTTATCTGCTGTTGTTGGTGCCGCATTAGTCGGCACCGTTATTCAAACCCAATTTAATCTCGCCGAAATTACTGCGCTTACGGTCGATGTTGATATGGCTATGCGCATGGATACCATCATTCACGATTTGCTTCACTTCGGGCCAGTGTTTGCGCTGATGCTTACACCAACCCTGCTCGTTGCTTTTATCGTCGCGCGTGGACTGAGTCTGTGGCGTCCGCAGTTTGAGCGTGGCTGGTTCATTATTGGTGGCGGCCTTGGCCTTGCTTGCACATTTTGGGTGGTCGATAGCCTTGCACCGATGCCAACGCTAATTGCTGCGAACCGGACGCTGGTAGGGTTTTTACTGATGAGTTCGACGGGAGCCTTTGGCGGATGGATTTTCGATAGGCTCTGGCATCCTCAGCCGCGTGAACTTGCTGAGGAGTTACCTGCATGAAACAGCTCATTTTGGCAATATCATTGTTTGTTTTGAGTGCGGTTTCTGCGCAAGCAGCAACCGTTCGCACAGAGGTGATAGCTGATAAGTTAAACTATCCATGGTCGGTCGCTGAGCTTCCAGAGGGCGGGTTTTTGGTGACAGAGCGCTCGGGGCAGTTGCTGTATGCGAGCGACAGTGGTGATAAGCAAGTCATCAAATTAGACCTGCCAGATCTTTATGCGACGGCTCAGGCGGGTTTGTTTGAAGTGTTGTTGACACCAGATTTTGTAACCTCACGCGAACTCGTTATTAGCTATTCATGCGGCACCGAAGACGCCAATAATACCTGTGTTGTGCGTACAAAACTCAGTGCACAGCCTCCATACATTGTCACTAATAGCCAGAACATCTTTACGGCGTTACCGAAAAAGGAAGGCGCCGCCCATTACGGCGCGCGCATGACTTGGCTGGCCGATAACACGCTGTTGGTCGCGCTTGGCGATGGCTTTGTTTATCGTGAGCAAGCACAAAATCTGGATAATCATTTAGGCAAAATTGTTCGCATTACACGCAATGGTAAAGCGCCAGCAGATAATCCATTTTTCCATTCGCAAGCACCAGAAATCTTTAGCTACGGTCACCGCAATGTGCAAGGTCTGATCTATGACCAAGCACGCGATTCGATCTGGCAACATGAACATGGGCCCAAAGGCGGCGATGAATTAAATAAAATTGTAAAGGGCGGGAATTATGGTTGGCCAATTGCTACGTTTGGAATTGACTACACCGGCGCAAAAGTATCGCCTTTTAGTCAACTACCTGGCGTTAAGGCCCCGTTATATCAATGGACGCCATCATTAGCGCCGGCTGGGCTGGCGTTGTATCAAGGCGACTTATTGGTCGCACACTTGGCCGGCAAAAGGTTACAGCGGCTGCGTCTTATTGATGATCAGTGGCAGTTAGAAGGTGACTATTTGCAAGAGCTGAATGCTCGTTTGCGAGCGGTTTATGTCGCGCCGTCAGGGCGTATTTTGGTGCTCACGGACAGCGCTGAGGGAAAGCTCCTACAGGTTAGTTTTGAAAATTAAGGAAGCGGACAACGTATGATGTACTTCAAATTTTTAGGTGTCGCCGCCGTGGCAATAATCATCGTGGCGGTATCAAACACTGCGACCGCTTATGGCAAGCACGGCCATAGCGCGTTCTGTCAGGCGGCGTATGAACTCGCGCAACCTCAAACCCAACAACAGATCGACAGACTGGTTGCACAACACCCAAGTTATAGTGGTTTTGGCAGTTTTTGCAGTTGGGCCGATGATATTAAAAGCGATAAAACATGGGACTGGGCGAAGCCGCACCATTATGTGAATTTTTCGCGTTCTGCAGCCAAAGTAACCGAGCAAGATTGCCCAGTACAAGGCGGTTGTGTACTGAGCGCCATTCAGCATCACTACAATGTTCTCAAACATAACCATGATGATTGGCAAGCGTTGGCATTTTTGGCACATTTCATTGGTGACTTGCATCAACCAATGCACGTGAGTTTTGCGGATGATTTAGGTGGTAACCGCGCACGATTAACCTATTTTGATCAACCAACAAATTTGCATCGGTTATGGGATACCGACATGCTACTTCGTCGTGGCGGCGAAGATACGTCAGCGAAAGCCAAGCAGCTGATTGATGGTCTATCGGTTGAAGCCGCGTTGTCGGTGACACCGGAACAAACCTTAAAGTGGGCAAATGAATCAGCTGCCATTACGCGCCGGATCTATTCAAATTATCGTGAAGGACAAGAGCTCGGTGAGGATTACACAGCACAGTGGGAGCCGGTTCTTGAACAACGGATGCAACAAGGTGCTGAGCGCTTAGCGGCAATTTTGGATGGATTATTTAGCGACGCAGCTAAAGCAAAAAATTAAGCTTTGGAATTAAGGCGCTGCGGTGTGGCGCCTTGACTACCGTCGGCGCCATACATGGCCGCACTGCCAGTGCCCGCGGCATCGCGCAGAATATTTAGCATTTGCTGGTTGTGGTGTAAGCGATGTTGGATGAGTTCGCCATTTAGGCCGTTGAGTTGTGCAATACGTTGCGTACGTTCTAATAATTGTTGCCAAATATCGCTACAACCGGCCTGTTCTGCTGCCAGTCGGGCACCCGCCGCATCATCACTAAAACCGAGCTTTTGTTGCGCGGTATGGCGTTTAGTTTCGCTCGCCTCAATTGCTTGCTGAATTGTGTGTTTCTGTACAGCGATTGATTGCAGTTTTTCACCATCAATTTGACCATCACCAAGCAGGCGTTGCTCTTGTTCTAGCAACGTTTGCAGTTGCTCTAAGCGTTCAACTTGATCGGTTAAATGTTGGTGTAAACTCATAACTGCTTAAATACCATCCGTCAGGCTTTTTAATAACGCTTCGGCAATATTGTCCGTATTCATGTTCAATTTGCCGTCACGAATGGCTTCGCGTAACTCTTCAACACGAGCCATGTTGACGTCTTGTGACGCATCTTGCGGGAGCTGACTTAAATGCGTCACCACTTCCGCTTGTTTGGCTTCACCAGCGTTGGCTTTATCAGTTTTCTGCGCTGCTTGTGAGCGACTAGAGTCTGATTGAGTGACGCTGTTAGGTGGTTGATAACCATTGATTTTCACGGGAAATCCCTCGCTATTATTGGCGTTGCTAGTTAAGTTATCGGCACCAACGCTAATTTCTTTAAGATTATTTGCACAGTTTTAACAGTTACTGCGCTGGTCGTGCGCGACCGGCTGCGGTGATTTCCACTCGCAACAATTGTTTGTTATTTAATCGAACGCGAATTATATCACCAATCGCTCCAGTATCCATGGCCTCGCCTGTTCGCGTTATTTGAAATCCGCTACCACTTGCCTCAATCAGCAATTCATCACCAAAATTCACGACGTTGGGACGCGATAACAGATTGGCCTGTAGCACGCTATGTTGCGTTAACGACCGCCGTAATTGTTGTCCAAGCGCCTGTGCTATTGCGTTGGGCGTTGCTAATAGTGCGTGGCGCGGTAACTGGCTTAAATCGCCTTGTTGAATCGAAATATCAGTGCGTTGCAGTGTGTGATTCGCCGCTAAATCGCGTGAAGCGACCAAATACTCTCCAGTGGCGATGACATTAATTTGGACATAGTGAGACGTTGGTTGCGCTAAGTCTGTGCAGCGCAACTCAACCATAGTGCGCCCAGCTAAGCGCTGTGGTTGGCGCGTAAAGTGAGCATCAATGGAGGTGCAAGTTTCCAGCGAGCTTAATACAGCTAATGGCGTAATGATGTCGAAGCGGTGGTTCGTTGTTGTCGCGGGTAGATGGTCTGCGATCAGTTTCGCAATGGCTGCGTGACCAGGCACTTTTTGTGTATCAGAAACACTGACCGCTACCGCGGGTGTGCCCCACAGTATAAGGGTGAACGTAAGCAGCAGCCAGCTTCTGATTGGCGCCTTATTTTGCATTGCAGCTCCGTATCGTCACTCTCAACAACAGCTCGAATTATAGACAGTTCTACAAGTTGGAATCGGCAGAATTGGGGGTAAAAAAAGCGCTTATTCGTTGCTTTGCCTTTACACAAGTCGCAGTACTCTGCAACGTGAACAGGAGGGTCTGCAACATGATCGATAAGTTAACCAGTGCGTTGCAATTTCAGCAACAAACGTTGGCGTTACGACAACAACGACAAGAAACTTTGGCCGGCAATATCGCCAATGCGGATACGCCGAACTTTAAAGCGAGAGATTTCGATTTTACGCAAGAGCTAAAGCGTGCAACCGCGCATCAACAGGGCGCGGTTAAATTGGCGACAACGCATGCAGGCCACCTCCCATTATCAACCAGTACCAGTACCGTTGACATGAAATATCGGGTGCCAGCGCAGAGTCGCTTAGATGGTAACACCGTGGATATGGATATGGAGCGCGCTCAATTTTTAGATAACTCGCTGCGCTATCAAGCTGATATTCAGTTTTTAGATGATCGCATCAGTGGCCTGCGTAAAGCCATGCAACCGGAACAATAAGGAAGCAACATTATGGCGATCTTTTCTATTTTAGATATCTCCGGCTCAGCGCTTACCGCGCAATCGCAACGCATGAATGTGGCCGCCAGCAACATGGCGAACGCTAATAGTGTGGCGGGACCAGATGGACAACCTTATAAAGCCAAGCAGGTAATTTTTGAGCAGCAACTGCAGGCCAACGGTGTTGGTGGTGTAAAGGTTAAAGACGTTGTGGAGTCAGAAGCGCCGGCGCGTCGCGAGTACCAACCGGGTCACCCTCTTGCCGATGAGCAAGGCTATGTGACCATGCCGAATGTCGATCCTGTTGCGGAAATGGTCAATATGATTTCTGCATCGCGGTCGTATCAAGCCAACGTGGAAGTGATGAACACCAGCAAAGACCTGTTGATGCGCACACTAACCATCGGTAAAGGCTAAGGAGAGAGCAATGAGTACGATTGATGCAAATGTATTGAATCGGATTAACCAACCCGGCGGTAACGGGCAAGTTGCTTCGAATAGCCAAGAAATGCGCGATAACTTCATGACCTTATTAGTGACCCAGTTGCGCAATCAAGATCCATTGAACCCAATGGAAAACAACGAAATGACCTCGCAGTTGGCGCAAATCAATACCGTGAGCGGCATTGAGTCGCTCAACGACACCATGCAAACCATCAACGGCCAAATGGAAGCCGCAAAAACCATGCAAGCGTCGGCCTTGATAGGTCGCGCCGTGCTCGTGCCGGGTGATCGCATTTTAGTCGGCGGCGAAGGTGAAGTTGGCGCGACACCATTTGGCCTTGAACTCAATGTGCCTGCTGAAAGTGTCAAAGTTAATATTTTCAACGCCAGTGGCATGCTGGTTCGTCGTATGGATTTAGGTAACGTTGGCTCGGGTCCGCAATCGTTCACGTGGGACGGCAAAATGGACGATGGCACAGCCGCACCAGCTGGTGCCTACAACTTTACCGTTGAAGCAACCAATGGTGATGAACAAGTCACCTCAGAGCGCTTCAACTATGCACAAGTTATCGCAGTAAGTATGACAGAAAGCGGTCCTCGCTTAGATTTGGGCGGCATTTTAGAACCCGTTCGTCTTGAAGACATTCGGCAAATTATTTAAGGAGCTCGACCATGGGTTTTTCACAAGCATTATCAGGTTTACGTGCAGCGGCAACCAATCTTGATGTAATTAGTAACAACGTTGCTAACTCGCAGGTAGTCGGCTTTAAAAGCGCGCGTGCGCAATTCTCAGACATTTATGCCAATGCTCAGGTTGGTTTAGGTGTGCGCGTTGCCGGTGTCTTTCAAGATTTTAGCGACGGTAACATTGAAACCACGAACCGTAATATGGATTTGGCCATCAGCGGTAAAGGATTTTTCCGGTTCGAAAATCAAGGCCAGATTGAATATTCTCGCAATGGTCAATTAACCATCGATAAAACCGGTTTTATTGTGAATGCGCAAGGTGCACAACTCACCGGTTACCCACAAGGCGTTGAGTTTGGCGGCCAACCTGAAGTGTTGCGCGTGCCACCGGGTGGCATTCCAGCGCAGGCATCCACTGAGTTGAAGTCGGTATTTAACTTAGATACTAGCGTGCCACTTATTGACCGCGCGACGGTACCTTTCGATCAAGCGAATCCTGATAGTTACTCCTATGCAAACTCAGTAACGCTGTACGATTCACTCGGAAATGCACACCCGAGCATGATGTATTTCACGAAAACCGCTGACAATCAGTGGGAAGTACGCATGTCTCGCGGCGGTGAGCTTGCGCCAGAAGTTGGTCAGATTGATTTTGACAGCAATGGTTTGTTGGTCGGCACCACCAATATGGATGGTTTCACATTTGTACCTGGTGACGGCGCAGCAAACATGTCGATTGCGATGGACGTAACCGGTACCACACAGTTCGCGAACGAGTTTGAGCTGACCTCCATGGAGCAAAACGGCTACATGTCAGGCACCTTGATGCAGGTTGCGGTTGCTGAAGATGGCAGCATCATTGGCACCTACTCGAACGAACAACAAGTAACTCTCGGCACTATCGCTTTGGCAAACTTCCAGAGCCTTGAAGGTTTGAAGTCAGTCGGTAATAACGCATGGATTGAGTCGAAAAACTCCGGTGTGCCAATTTTATCAGTCCCAAGTGAAGGCCAATTTGGCTCCATTATGGCTGGCGCCGTTGAAGCATCAAACGTCGATTTAACCCAAGAGTTGGTGGCCATGATTATTGCGCAGCGTAACTATCAAGCGAACGCGCAAAGTATTAAATCGCAGGATGAAGCACTACAAACCACCATGCAGTTGAAATAATTAAAGCTAGCTTAGGTAGCTAACGAAAGAGGCTTTAGCGATGGATGCCATTTTATACACGGCGATGAATGGGGCACGCCAAACACTCGATGAACAATCGGTGGTGACCCATAACTTGAGTAACGCATCAACCACGGGTTTTCGAGCGCAACTTGCGGCAGCTCGAGCGGTACCAGTGAATGGTGCTGGTGTATTGGACACGCGGGTGGCGGCAGTGACCGCCACTGGTTTGTTTGATACGTCAGCTGGTGCGATTCAAACAACCGAACGTGATTTGGATGTGGCGCTTGATCAAGCCAACTGGTTAGCGGTGCAAACGCCTGCTGGTGAGGCCTATACCAAACGTGGTGATTTGCAGATTGATGCCGACGGGCAACTCATGGTTAACGGCATGCCGGTATTAGGTGACGGTGGCCCGATTTTATTGCCATTGGGCACGCAAGTTTCAATCGGTAACGACGGTACGGTTAGCGGTATCGGTATGGGCGGTAATGCGAATGAGTTGGTTCCGCTTGACCGCATTAAACTAGTTCGTGTTGACCAGCCGAATCAGCTTCAACGCAGCGACGATGGTTGGTTTCGAACTCCGGTCGGTGCCGCGTTGCAACGTGACGAAAATGCACAACTGGTGTCTGGCGCCCTTGAGGGGAGCAACGTGAATACCATCGAAGCCATGGTGGCGATGATTGATACCCAGCGTCGTTATGACCTCAATATGAGTGTGATTACGACAGCCGATGAATCAGCGCAACAGGCGAATAGCTTGCTATCGGTGCGAGGCTAAGCACCGAGTTAAGTGGAGATAAGACATGATTAAATCGTTATGGACAGCTAAAACAGGTTTGACGGCACAACAACAACAGTTGGACGTCATCACCAATAACTTGGCTAACGTGAATACGTCGGGCTTTAAACGTTCGCGCGCTGTTTTTGAAGACTTGCTGTATCAAAACATGCGTCAGCCGGGTGCCATGAATAACGCCCAAGATAGCTTACCTTCTGGTTTGCAGGTCGGTACTGGGGTGCGCGCTGTGGCAACTGAGCGTTTACACACCCAAGGTAGCTTAAATAATACTGAAAACTCGCGTGATTTGGCGATTAGCGGTAAAGGCTATTTTCAAGTGTTGATGCCAGATGGCTCTATTGCGTACACCCGTGACGGTAGCTTTCAAGTCAACCAAGATGGACAAATGGTGACGGCGAATGGTTTTCCTCTAGAGCCAGCTATTTTTCTTCCAGCTAACGCGATGAGTGTGACCATTGGTCAAGACGGTATCGTCACCGTGACTCAACCAGGCAACACCCAGAATATGCAAGTGGGCCAAATTACTTTGGCGATGTTTATGAATGATGCAGGCCTGGAAGCGCGTGGTGGTAATTTGTACGTTGAAACCCAAGCGTCAGGCGCACCCACCGAATCACTTCCAGGTATGAATGGCGCCGGTACGTTATTTCAAGGTTTCGTTGAGGCTTCTAACGTGAACGTAGTGGAAGAAATGGTCAATATGATTCAAACCCAACGCGCTTACGAAATTAATAGCCGAGCGATTTCGAGTAGTGACGAGATGCTGGCGCGCTTAAGCCAGTTGTAAATTAGCGAGGTAGTTTGGTGATGCGCGCGGTATTTATTCTAGTTGGTGGTTTGTTTATGGTGGGGTGTAGTAGCGCGCCGCCAGAGCCAGTCGTGGTTGAGCCCTATGCCCCTGTGGTGATTCCAAAGAATGCCGAAGCCGAGCCTAACGGCGCGATTTACCAGGCTCGAAATGGTTATATTCCACTGTTTGAAGACCAACGTCCGCGTCGCTCAGGCGACATTATTACGATTGTTCTTGAAGAGCAGGTCAGCGCAACTAAAAATGCCTCGTCGCAATCGTCTCGGGCAAGCAATATCGGTATGGATTTAGAAGGCTTACCAGATGCACTGGAGCAACTCGCGGAGTACGGCTTTAACATCGGTAGCGCAAATGATTTTGCCGGCTCTGGCGCTAGCAGTGCCTCGAATCAGTTCTCCGGCATTATCACCGTGCAAGTGATGCATGTTTTACCGAACGGCAATTTACGCGTTCGCGGTGAAAAGCAAATCGCGATTAATCAAGGCACTGAATATATACGCTTTTCTGGTGTGGTGAATCCGCGCAGCATCAATGGACAAAATAGCGTGCTATCAAGTGCGGTGGCTGATGCCCGCCTTGAATACATTGGCGATGGGTATATAAACCAAGCGCAACAACAAGGTTGGTTGCAGCGGTTTTTTAACTACATCACGCCGTTCTAACGAGGGATTTTGATATGTTGCGACAGCTTATTTTGCTCGCAGTGATTACGGTGACCAGTTGCGGTACTGCTTACGCTGAGCGAATTAAAGATTTAGCCAATTTTGCAGGTGTACGCAGCAACAGTCTGGTTGGTTATGGTTTAGTTGTTGGCCTTGATGGCTCGGGTGACCAAACCATGCAAGCGCCATTTACTGGGCAAAGCATGACCAACATGCTGGCGCAGCTTGGTGTCACTATTCCGCCTGGTACCAACATGCAATTGCGCAATGTCGCCGCTGTGATGGTGACCGCAACTTTGCCCGCCTTTGCCCGTCCGGGACAACAGCTTGATGTGGTGGTTTCGTCGATTGGTAACGCCCGCAGTTTGCGTGGCGGAACGTTATTAATGACGCCACTTAAAGGTGCTGATGGGCAAGTGTATGCCTTGGCACAAGGCAACCTGTTGATTAACGGCGCTAGCGCTGAATCACAAGGTTCATCGGCGGTCATTAATCAGCAAGCCGGTGGTCGTATTTCGAATGGTGCTACCGTTGAACGTCAGGTGGCGCTTGATTTGGCCCGCATGAATCTGCAACTGAACCTCAAAGAAGCAGATTTTACCACCGCACTAAATATGGTCGACCGCATTAACAATGAGTTTGGTTATTCGGTTGCTAGCGCCATTGATGGCGGCTCAATTGAATTGCAAAGCCCTCAAGACGCCAACGATCGCGTACGATTTATGGCTCGAGTTGAAAATATCGATGTGCGCCCAGGTGCGGCCGATCCTCGTGTGGTACTCAATTCACGTACAGGTTCAGTCGTGTTAAGTGGCCCAGTGACATTGCGTCAGGCTGCAGTAGCACATGGTAATTTGTCTGTCACCATTGCCAGCCGTCCGTTTGTGAGCCAACCACCAGCACTGAGTGGCGGGGATACAGTCACTGGCACCGCAGCAGACATCACAATCGAGCAAGAAGAAGCGTCGCTACAAATGGTTGAAGGCGTTGAGCTGATGGAAGTTGTGCAAGCACTGAACAGCTTAGGTGCAACACCGAGTGATCTCATGGCTATTTTGCAGGCGTTGCAAGCCTCCGGCGCACTGCGCGCTGAATTGGAGATTATCTAATGGCGAATTCGGTGAGCTCTGTTGGGTTGGCAATCGACGCGCAGCAACTTAACGAACTTAAAAAGCAAAGTCATGCTCAGCCGCAACAAGCAGCGGCGGAAGCAGCCCGTCAATTTGAAGCCCTGTTTATTCAGCAAATGATGAAAACCATGCGCGAAGCCGGTGGCGAGTCAGAATTATTTAATAGCTCAGCGATGCGAACATACACCGACATGTTCGATCAACAACTCGCGACCGAGGTTGCCGGCAAAGGGATTGGTCTTGCGGATCAGCTGTTGCAGCAATTGCACCAAGAGCAAGGCAAAAAGCCATAAAGTTATTAGCGCTGGTGCCGATAACTTCGGTAACAGTATTAGGGAGCAGGCATGAGTATCTTTTCAATTGGTTTAAGCGGATTACGCGCAGCTCAAACAGGGCTTTATGCCACCAGTGGTAACATCAGTAACGTCAATACACCGGGCTACAATCGTGAAATTGTCCAGCTTGGCGAAAATCGCACCAGCGGTGTATTAGTCAATGGTATTGAGCGCCAATTTAACCAATTTGTCGCAACGCGTTTGAATGCTTCTAGTGGCTCGTTAGCATCACTTGAAACCTATTACAGTCAAGTGCGCCAAATTGATAACCTCCTCTCCGATGATCGCTCCGGCTTAGCGCCGGTGATGCAAGAATTCTTTAATGCACTGGGTCAAATGAACAGTAACCCGGCTGATCCCTCAGCACGTGCCGGCGTGCTTGGTACCGCCAGCACACTTGTGAGCCAATTCAAATCCTTTGATAATTATTTGCAGGATATTGAAAGTAGCGTGAATGGCGAAATAAAGTTTGAAGTGGACACGATTAACACGCTATCGCAGCAAATTAGCTCGTTAAATAAAGAAATTCTGATTGCACGCTCAGGTAACGGCGAAGCGCCAAACAGTTTATTGAACCAGCGCGATAAGATGGTTCATGATTTATCTCAGCGTATTGATGTGCGCGTGCATGAACAAAAATCAGGCTCGTATACCATTTCATTGAATAACGGTTCGCCGTTGGTTTCGGGTGACACCGCGTATCAATTGGATGCGGTGACGGATAACGCGGATCCAACCCGCATCGCGGTTTTTTATAATGACGTGGCGGGAAATCAAATTCAGCTCAAAGAGTCGACCTTTAATCGGGGCAGCTTGAGCGGCTTAATGGAGTTTCGTTCAAAAAGCCTCGACACCATGCGGAATCAACTTGGCCAAATGGTTCGAGTTTTCACCGATGCGTTTAATCAACAACACCAAGCTGGGGTTGATTTAAACCAAGATCCAGGCCAAGCCATGTTTGGCGCTGGTAATCCAATAGCCTATAGCAATTCACGCAATTCCGGTACTGGCACAGCCGCGGTTCAAATCAGTGATGCCAATGCGCTATTGGCGGCAGATTACGATATCAAGTTAACTGATACCGGCTATGAAGTACGCCGTATGGATAATGGGAAATTGGTGAATGCCACCTTTGATGGTGCCACCGATACTTTGGCCTTTAACGGGTTAGAAGTGACCATGACCGGCGCAGTGAGTCAAGGCGATAGCTTCCGAGTGCGGCCGCTGGTGAATCAAGCACAAAGCTTTGAACTGCTGTTATCCGAAGGTTCGCAATTGGCGGCGGCGCAGTCGTCAGCGAGCGGTGATAACCGCAACGGCTTAGCGTTACTTGATTTGCAGAATCAGATGCTGGTGGAAGGCAAGGGTACCTTTAACCAAGCCTACGGCACCATGGTGAGCACACTGGGTAACCAGATAAACGTAGTTCAAGCCAACTTGGCAGCGCAAGAAGGTCTGACTGAGCAATTAACGGCGCTACAACAATCCGAGTCAGGTGTGAACCTCGACGAAGAAGCAGCTAATTTGATTCGCTTCCAACAATATTATCAAGCCAACGCCAAAGTGATTGAGACCGGAACAACGATTCTCGATACCATTTTGCAATTGCGCTAACCAGACAACGCGGAGTTTAGATTATGCGAATTAGCACTCTCACTATGTACAACCAAAGCGTGTCATCGATGAATCGGCAGCAGACCGAATTCATGAAAATTGGTCAGCAAATTGCCAGTGGTAAGCGCATCGTGAACATTTCAGATGATCCGCAAGCCATGACGCAAGCGATTAACATCGGGCAGTCAAAAGCAGTTTCCAGTCAATTCAGCGATGCGCGCGTTGGTGTTCGTAATGCCCTTGCGCAAGAAGAAAGCGTTTTAAACTCGGTCAATGATGTGTATTCGCGAGCGAAAACACTCATGGTTCAGGCCTCGAGTGACACCTTATCTGATGCAGATCGCGCTTCGGTTGCGAGCGAAATTCGTGGGTTGTATGAATCGTTAGTTGGCTTGGCCAATACACGTGACGGTAATGGGCGCTATTTATTCGGCGGCTATCAAGACGACACTGCGCCGTTTGTGCGTGATGTGAATGGTAATGTCGATTACGTCGGCAATCCAAACGTGCGTGAGCAACAAGTTGATGGTGACCGACGGATGGCGATTGGTCATTCGGGTGACGAAATTTTTCGCTCGGTGCATGGCAGCGCCACTTATCTAGCTGATGCTGGCATGACTAATCAAGGCACTATGCAATTTAACGGGATTAATATCGTCGATTCTAATCACCCGGATTTTGGTCTGGCCTATGATATCGAATTTGCCGATAACGCTGGGCAAATGCAGTACCGCGTAAACGGTGGTGCATGGGCGGATTATAATGACCCAAGCGCGATTGCTTTAGGCGGTATCGAAGTGGAGTTGGAAGGAATGCCTGCCACAGGTGATACTCTTCGTGTTGCGCGCGGGCAAGACAGCAATATGGATATTTTTCGCAGCTTCGAAAAAGCCTTAGCGGTACTTGATAATCCAGCCAATACCGACGCTGAAAAAGCCCAACGGACGAATACCATGCGTACGGTGATGCGTGAGTTTGATAACGGTATGGATAATGTACTGACTACCCGCGCTGAAGTGGGCGCTCGTTTAAATGAGCTGGACGCGCTGGACACGATTGGTGGCAATCGCACCTTAGCGTACGAACAGGCATTGTCTGATTTGGTTGATTTGGACTATGTGGAAGCGGCGTCGCAATATAGTGTGCGGATGGTTGGTTTGCAGGCGGCACAAAAGGCGTTTGTGGACATGAAAGACATGAGTTTGTTTAAGTTCCTTTAAAAACAACTACGATATTAGCTATTAGATATTAGAACGGTTGTTTTGCGCTCTTCCTAATATCTAATATCCAATAGCTAATATCGCTTTTGTAGTTTACATGGCGAGGAGGACTTGCTCGACCATGTCGAGGCCGAGGCGGAATAGGCGCTGAAGATATCCGCCGAGCTCGGTTGTTAGTACCGTCATTAATATGAGACCGAGTGTTAGCGACATTGGGAAACCAACCGAGAATACGGTGAGCTGTGGCGCAGAGCGGTTCAAGATGCCAAGCGTTAGGTTCACAATGAGTAGGGCACCAAACACCGGCAATGCGAGCAAGATCCCCGAGCTAAAGACCACCAGACCGAAACGCGCGACTTGTTCAAATGCACCGGCATTCAAACCGAGTGTGCCAATCGGCAAAAACTCAAATGAACGCGCAAGAATTTCCAGCATAATTAAATGCCCATCAATCGCTAAAAACATGAGAATTGCGAAGGTATAGAACACCCGCGAAAGAATCATCGTGTTAGCGCCGCTATCAGGCGAAAAGAAGGTAGCGAAGGCGAGACCCATTTGTAGGCCGATATACTCACCTGCAGCCTGTACGGCCGCAAATACCACCTGAACCACCAAGCCAATGGTGACACCAATAATAATTTGCTCAACGATAATGCCGAAGCTGGCCCAGGAAAATAAGGGAATGTCGGGTAATGGCGGTAATATCGGCGCAATAATGACACTAAAAATGAGGGCTAAACCCAATTTGACTTGGTTGGGGATGCTGGAGTGACTGAAAACCGGCGCAATAAGTAGTAGCCCAGTAAAGCGGCAAAACGGCCACAGAAATAGGCTTATCCATTCTTGCAGTTGCGCGAAAGTCACCGTAATCATGCGCGACTCCGCTATTGAATCATCGACGGAATATTGGTGAATAGCCGTGTTGTAAAATCAATAATGAGTTGCAGCAAATAGGGGCCAATAAGCACTAAAACCGCGAGAACGCCTAGAATTTTCGGAATAAAACTCAAGGTCATTTCGTTAATCTGCGTTGCCGCTTGAAACAAGCTGATGAGCAAGCCCAGTAGCAATGCAGTGAGCAACAATGGGCCGGCAAGGTACACGCACAATAGCATGGCTTGGTAGGCAATGGTCATGACCGTTTCGGGTGTCATTATCGCCTCCTACACATAGAAACTGGCTGCAAGAGAGCCAATGAGCAACTGCCAACCATCAACGAGCACAAACAACATGAGTTTGAACGGCAGTGAGATAGTCGCTGGCGGCACCATCATCATACCGAGAGCCATCAGTACACTCGCCACAACTAAGTCGATAATCAAAAACGGAATAAAAATAGTAAAACCAATTTGAAACGCGGTTTTCAGTTCGCTGGTCACAAACGATGGCACTAAGACATGGAACGGCACGTCCTGTGGTGTTGCAATAGGACCAACATTAGCCAAGTTAGCGAACAGAGCTAAATCAGGTTCGCGAGTTTGCGCAAGCATAAATTCACGCAGTGGGCCGGAGGCGAGCTCTAAAAATTGCGGGAAATCGATACTGTCTTGGCTAAACGGTAGCCAAGCAATGTCATATATTTGGTTGAACACCGGCGCCATAATAAAAAATGTGAGAAATAGCGCAAGGCCGAGTAATACTTGATTCGGCGGAGCCGATTGCGTTCCCATCGCAGTTCGCAATAAACCAAAGACGATGATCAAACGAACGAAGCAGGTCATCATGAGCATGACGGCCGGTAAAAATGTCAGACTCGTCAAAAATAGTAAGGTTTGAAGCGACAACGACCACTGTTGTCCACCGTTTTCAGTCGGCTCTACCAAAACACCAGGAATGGATTGAGCAAAGGCTTCAAAAGGCAAGCCGAGCGTCACGATGATTAACGATAGAAACCAAACACGACGCATTAGTTTGTCTCTTTCGATGTGTCTGAGGTATTTTTATTGAGAGCCTGTTGCAATCGAGTGGCAAAGCTATTCAGTTGCGGTTCAGGGCGCTCTTGGGCCGGCATTTCATGGAGTTTGGTGATGTTGCCGGAAGCCACGCCAAGTACCAGCCAAGTGTCTTTCAGCTCGACAATAACAACGCGTTCTCGTTGCCCGACCGATACCGAACCCACCACGCTCAGTAGTTTCGAATGCCCCAACGATGTGCCGTTTAATTTACGAAACAACCAAGCGCACAGCAAAATAATGCCGATGATTAAAATCAGCACTACTGTTACTTGGCCGAGCAGTGCAAGGCCGCTATCTAGCTCTACTGAGGTTGATTCGTTCATCGATTTAACTTTTGTACTCGTTCAGAAGGCGTCACAATTTCGGTAATGCGAATACCGTATTTATCATCTAAAACAACGACTTCGCCCTGTGCAATCAGGTAGCCATTGATAAGAATATCCATCGGCTCCCCAGCTAAACCGTCTAATTCGACGACAGAACCTTGGGCTAATTCGAGTAATTGCTTGATGGTGATACGCGTACGCCCTAGCTCAACGCTCAATTTCACCGGAATATCCATGATGATATCTAGCTCATTCATGGAGCCAGCTTGTGCGGTATTCTCTAGTGGTTTAAAAACGCTGTTCGCATTCTCGTCTGGCGCTGCATCAGCTTGTTCTTCGAGTGCATCTGCCCAAGGGTCTTGCTCGTTATCTGGGTTTACTTTGTCGTTATTCGTCATCATAGGGCTCCTTCGCACGCAAAGGGGTAAATATACCGCCTTTATTTCGTTCCCGTAGCAGTGATTGCGGGAAACGATGATTTTCAAGTAATCGCATCACTTTAAGTGCGCGGTTATTAATCAAGCTGCCAAACTCACATTCCATAATTGGCAGGGCATTTACCGTTGCCGTAACCGTATCCGGCAGTTCAATTGGCAGAACATCGCCAGGTTTGAGTGACATCACTTGCGGAATGCGCATGGGAATGTCCACAAAGTTAGCAATGAGTTCGACGCTAGAGGCTTGTAGCTCATGAGTAATGCGCTGACGCCAAGCTTTATCGTTACTACTGCCACCAATGTCAGCGCGCAAGTTCGTCAGCTTGTCGCGCAAGGGCTCAACCATGGCGTAAGGCATACAAATCTTGAAATGACTGTCTAGGTTACCCACTTCAAGATGGAACGTTGTGGTCACCACGATTTCACTTGGTGAACTGGTAATCGCAGCAAACTTCGGCTGCATCTCTGAGCGCACATAACTGATTTCCAGCGGGTGCACGGCACGCCAAGATTCTTGATAGGCGTCAATCGCCAGATTCAATACACGATTGATGATGCGTTGCTCTGTGCCGGTAAATTCACGCGCTTCGTTACGCGTCATGAACCGACCGTCACCACCAAATAGATTCTCAACAATCATCGACACCATGGCGTGAGGAAATACTACGAGCGCACTGCCACGCAACGGCTTCATCGAAATAATATTGAGGTTTGTTGGCGTAGGTGTTGCGTCGGCAAAGTCGCTGAAACGTTGGTATTTAACCGACTCAACCGAAATGTCTGCATTACGGCGCAACAAATTGAACAAGTTCATGCGAAACTGTCGAGCGAAGCGCTCGTTAATGACTTCAAGCGTATGCAAACGCTCACGGACAATGCGTGCTTGCGAACCTGGGTCAAATGGCTGTTGCTTCACTTTACGCTTTGGCTTGTGCGTGAGCGCATCAGCGCCGGCATCAGCACCCAACGGCGCCGCGCCCATGGCTTCAGCGTCAGCTTCAGTATCATCATCGGTTGCTATACCCGCCAATAATGCATCAAGCTCTTCTTGTGACAGTTGGTGTCCGTTACTCATGTGCTCTCTTTAAAATGTGTTCAATCACGCTTTTTACAGTGATTACTGAACAATGAATTCAGTAAATAAAACATCGTTAATTGCGACTGCTTCTTCGCCTTGATACGGCGCACTTAGCGAGTCCATGATGCTTTTCGCTAAGATTTTTTTGCCTTCCGATTGCGTGATGCTCTCGGCTTCTTGACCCGATAGTAAGACCAACAAACGATTGCGAACTTGTGGCATGTTTTTCATGAGTTCGGCTTTAACTTTCTCGCTCGGCACTTCCAGCGTTAATCCTGCATACAACAGGCGCGGACCGAACTGATCGCTCTGTAGATTCACCGTAAACGGAGAGATAGCTACAAAAACAGGATCAGTTGGCTCAGGTTCTGCTTGTGCGGAGCCCATGGCTGAAGCTGCCGCTAAGTTTCGCGTATCCCACAGTAAGTAAGTGTTGAGACCAATAAGTACCAGCACCAAAACTAGAATAATGAGCATGAGCGAGGAATTATTCCCGTCATTTGCTACCTGTGTGTCGTTTTTACGCGCCATTTCTTTATCCTTTAATTAGTTACCAACGTTCGCCTTACGCAAAGGTGTCGACTTGACCGTTATGAGCGGCGGCAGTATGCCGAGAATTTTCACCCATGTCAGTATTCTCGGCCGATTCTGAATTTTCTACAGTGCTTTTGTTGGTATTTTGCTCATTTTGTTGCGCGTTAGCTGTCCATTGCTGAGCTTGTTGGCGTGCGTGTTGTTGCATAAATTGTTGGCTCTGATCACTCACCTGCGAGTCACCAAGCTGAATACCTTGGTTGGCAAGCGCGTCGCGCAATGTCGGCATCGCCTGCTCGAGGGCGCCGCGGACATGCTGACTATGCGTGAGAATATTCAGTTGTGCAGTCGAATCATCCATGCGCAGTTGCACTTGTAACGGGCCTAGCTCTGCCGGATGCAAACGTAACGTCATTTCATTTTGATTGTGCATGACCATTTGCATCACGTTTTGTTGTAACTGATTGGCCCAAGCTTGGCTCCCTACCGGTGTTGCCATGGTTGCGGTGGCCGCTGTCGTGCTTGGTGTTGCGACTGGCGCCTGTGCGCCTTGCGTAACTGGTGCGTCAATCATGACGATACTGGCAGACATGGCAGACGACGTTAGAGTACTTCCGGCAGTGGGTGTTGGTGTTGCGCTCGTTGGCGCTAGTCGACTTGTGTCAATTGTCGCTTTCGTATCAACTTGCTTTAATTCTCCAGATAATTGCTGCGCAGTCTCAGGTTTAATCTGTTGTTGATTGAATTGTTGCGGCTCATTTACGCCCGCCGGAGTAGACAATGTCGACGCAATGACGTTTGCTGATTTAACGTTATCTGCTTTCAGTATCGCTTGATTCAATTGCTGAGTTGATTGCTTGGCGACAGCGGATTGTTGCTGATTGACTTGCGGCATAGCTTGAACGACTGACTGTGTCGATTGTATGGCATTAGGTGCTACGCCATTAATAGCCGTGGCCTCAGGCATGACCTGAGCGCTAGGAGCTTGTGGCTGAAGCTGTTGTAATTGTGACAAAATTTGCGCGAGAGCTTCTGGCGTCAAATCTTGTTCTAATCCTATTTCCTCGAGCAGCTGCGGATTCTCACTGTTTTGCAAGTTTACTGCGAGTTGCTGTAATTGCGCTGCTGAGGGTGCTTGGTCAAGCTCTGCGGTCGGTGATTGCAAGGCAGCAAAAAGGGCGGCAAAGCCGGTTGCCGGCGCGTTACCATCAGAGGCGGCTGGTGCACCTTTCGCGTTAGTCTGGGTGGTCGTCATTAAATTATTAAAATTAACCATCATGCTCACCTTGTTTCTCCTATCGCAGCCCGCGCTGACGCATGTACATAGCCAACGACAATTCGTCAGCTAATTTTTGCTCGCGCTTCATCGCGATTTTCACTTCAGCTGCCTGTTTACGGTCAACTAAGGTTTCATAAGACGCCAACTTACGTTGCTTGGTCTGCCAAAATTGTTGGCTTTTATCTAATTTGTTTTCTTGATCCACTAAGGCGTTTTGCGCCCGTGTAACGGCGCTATCTAAACTGGCTAAAAACTGTCGGTAGTTACTCAGTAAATTACTCGCAATACCGTTTTGCATTTGCTGTTGAAGCTGCACTGCGTAGTCGTTTCGATACTGTTGTAGCGTTTGCAGTTGCAGCGCAATCTTCTGCTTATTCTGGCGCTCTTCAGCTAATAATTTCGCTGCTTCGTTACGCGCTTTCTCGGCCTGTTCGGTTAAATGTGCAAGTACGACGGTGTTCATGACGAGGTACCTCCAACTAGTTCAGTCAACCGTTGCTGCGCTTGCGCAAAAGCGGATTGCTCGTTCATTTTTTGCTGTAAATAGGCTTCAATTTGTGGGAATTTTTGTACCGCTTGGTCTAACAAGGGGTCGTGACCGGGGCTATAGGCACCGACACTGATCAGATCGCGGTTGCGCTGATAAACCGAGAACAACTTCTTCAGTCGCTGTGCTTGTTGTTGTTGTCCAAGCGTTGTCACGGATGGCATTACACGGCTAATCGAAGCTTCAACATCAATGGCTGGGTAATGGCCGCTTTCAGCTAAGTGGCGCGACAACACAATGTGGCCATCGAGAATCGCTCGGGTTGCATCGGCAATCGGGTCTTGCTGATCATCGCCTTCGGTTAATACGGTATAAAAGGCGGTAATCGAGCCGCCGCCACGAATGCCGTTACCGGTGCGCTCAACAAGCGCCGGAATTTTTGCAAATACGCTTGGCGGATAACCTTTGGTTGCTGGCGGCTCACCGATAGCTAAAGCAATTTCACGCTGCGCCATAGCAAAGCGGGTTAATGAGTCCATGATAAGCAGCACATGTTTGCCTTTATCACGAAAATCTTCGGCTAAACGGGTGGCATACGATGCACCTTGTAAGCGTTGTAAGGGCGAGGCGTCAGCTGGCGCGGCAACAACCACTGAGCGCGCCATGCCCTGTTCACCAAGTATGTGATCGATAAATTCTTGAACTTCGCGACCACGCTCACCAATCAGCCCAACCACAATCACATCGGCTTTGGTAAAGCGAGCCATCATGCCAAGTAAAACCGACTTGCCGACCCCAGAGCCAGCAAACAAACCCATGCGTTGCCCGCGGCCGACGCTTAATAAACCATTGATTGCGCGGATACCCACGTCAATTGAAGTATCAATTGGCGCACGTAACATTGGGTTAATGGTTTTTGTAGCAAGATAGCCATATTCTGCTTGTTTCGGTAAGGGTTTGTTATCAAGTGGGCGACCACTGCCATCAAGCACGCGGCCAAGCAAACTCTCGCCCAATGGGAACCGACGGCTATCGTTATGACCATCGTTGAGCGGCATGACCCGCGCGCCCGGCACTAAACCCTGAACGGCATCCAATGGCATTAAATAAGTGACGTCGCCGGCAAAGCCAACCACTTCAGCCTCAACCAATGCCTCGCCATGCTGCGGCATTTCAATCACACAACTACTGCCAACGGGCAGTTTTAAACCAACGGCTTCTAGCACCATACCCGTAGCACGCATCAAGCGACCACACATATACCATTGAGGTAATTGATGTAGACGTTGATTGACGCTGTTGAGCGTCAGTTGCCATTGGTGTAATTGATGCTGAGCGTTAGCCATGGCGACCTCGCAATTGATGCACAATGCGTTGCCAGCGGATCTCGATAGTGGCATCGAGTTCACCATTTGCACTGACTAAACGACAACCTCCGCGCTCCAACCGATCGTCGACACGTAACTTCCAGCCGACGGAGGAAATTTCTTGCTCTAAATGCTCTTTGACTAGCTCTAAATCCTCTGGATTAAGTAGCAGTACTGGTTTGTCGGTAAGCATTGGGTCTTCAAGCAAAATGGCACGAATTAACTCTAAAACTTGTTCTGGATTTGCGGCGAGCGCCTCGCCAGCAAGCTGACGGCCAACCGTTAATGCCAGTTGCAACAAGCTCTCAGAAAGGTGTGCATCCATTCCTTGTACAGCAGCGTCGGCTTCTTTTATAAGCTCACCGAGCGGCGTTAAAGCGGCTTTTAACTGAGCGTTGTACTCGGCAAGACCAGCCTCACGGCCAAGCTTTAAACCTTCCTCATGACCGGCTTGATAGCCCGCTTCTCGACCCGCTTTAAGACCTTCTTCATAGGCTTCTTGGCGTGCTTGTTCACGCAGTTGCCGTAGTTCACTTTGCTGCTCAAACTGGGCCTCATCAGCTTGCTGTTGCTGCACAGCATCACGCCGCTGCTTCGCCGCCAACGGTTCCATATTCCAGCTGCGCCATTGGCGATTGGTATTAGACGAAGGCATCATCACCACTACTCAAGACAATTTCACCCGAATCGGCCAATCGACGCACTACTTGCAGAATAGCTTTTTGTTCGCTTTCCACTTGTGAAACTCGAATAGGACCACGTGTTTCCATCTCTTCGCGAATAAGTTGCGCTGCTCGTTGCGACATGTTGCGTAGGAATTTCTCCACCAAGCCATCGTCGGCACCTTTGAGCGCCACCACCAGCGAGGTGGTTTCGATTTGACGCAGGAGCACCTGAATACTTCGGTCGTCGAGGTCCATAAGATTTTCGAAGAGGAACATTTCGTCGACAATTTTTTGCGCCAACTCGTCGTTGTACGCACGAATATTTTCCAACGCTGTGTCTTCTTGACCAGCACTAAGAAGGTTAAGAATTTCAGCAGCGGTGCGTACGCCACCCATCTTGCTCCGTTTCAATGATTGGCCGTCGAGCATACCGCCGAGTACTTCGGTCAGTTCTTGCAAGGCTGCTGGTTGCACACCCGTAAACGTTGCTACACGTAATACCACATCATTACGTAAGCGCTCTTCAAATAATTCTAAGACACCGGCAGCTTGAGCGCGGTCTAAGTGAATTAGGATGGTTGCGATGATTTGCGGATGTTCGTCTTTGATCATTTCCGCTACTTCTGGCACATCCATCATATTCAGGGCATCAATACCGATACCCCCAACTTTGTGTTCAAGCACATCTTCAATCAGTGTATTTGCGCGATCTGAGCCGAGTGCTTTGGTCAGTACCGAGCGCACATAATCATCGTATTTGTCAAACGAAGGGGTATTAGCCAAGTCACTATGGAACATTTCCAGCACAGCTTTGATGTCTGCATGCGAAACGTCTGACAGCTTCGTCATTTCTTTACTGATTTTTTGGATCTGATTCGGCGGGAAGTGTTTAAACACCTCAGCCGCTGATTCTTCCTCTAGCATTAACAACAGCAATGCCGTGCGTCGCATGCCAGTCATTTCTTTGGCGACGCTTTTATCCGTTTTGTTGTCGGTAGCGTTAGACGTGGTCATCATCGTTCATCCAATTTTGTAAAATGCGTGCGACTTGACGTGGATTGGTTTGGGCAATCTCTTTCGCTTTCGCTAACGCTTGGGTGTAGCTCTTGTTGTTGCGCTGCTCTGGCCAATGGAAGCTATCGCCCGAGTCAGTCGTAGCGTTGTCTTCGGCCATGTCGCCATAACCATCACCTGCTTGACGGCGACGTTTGACCACGACTTCTTCCATGTCATCATCATCACCGACAACAGCGCGTAAGGTTCCTTTGCCATTGGTAGTTGTGCCCTCAGATACCGGCGCCGCGTGTACGTAACGCTTCATGATTGGGCGCAGGAGTAATAGATAAAGCAGCAGAATGCCAATGCCAGCTAACAGATAACGCACGAGGTTTTGCGCCAGTTGCATCACTGCAGGCTGCTTGTACCAAGGTTCTTCAACAAGCGTTTCTTGGTTGTTGACAAACGGGCTGTTGACCACTTCAATTTGGTCACCACGTGCTTCTTGAAAGCCCATTGCTTGGCGCACCAAACGGTTGATATAGTCCAGTTCTTCGGCACTGCGTGGCACTAATTCTGGGTTGCCTTCCTCATCAAGGACGGTGCGATGGTTAATGACGACTGCAACAGAGAGGCGCTCAAGCTGACCACGTTGATGATCCACATGCTCCACAAAGCGATCGAGCTCATAATTCACTACTTGGTCTTGCTGAACAGCGCGCGTGCCGGTTGCCGCGGTTGTCTCAGTTTCATCACCTTCAGCGGTTGTTTCAATGGGTGATGGTTCGACGCCTGGCGGCGTATTGGTTAAGGCGCCGGGAACGCCCATGGCACCAGCCCCGCTGCCTTGTAAATTGGTATTGCGTTGAATACTGCGAATGGCGGCGGTTTCAGGCGTTTGGTTTGGGCTATAACGTTCAGCGGTTGCTTCGCGTTTGGAAAAATCAACCTGCGCCACGACCTGAGCTTTGATGTTCTCGCGGCCTAAAATTGGAATTAGAATGTTTTCAATGCGTTGTTGGTAAGAGCGTTCAACTTGTTGAATATAATCAAGTTTGGAACCACTCAAAGCATCATCGCGATTATTCTGCGAAAGTAGTGCTCCATATTGGTCAACGACCGTGACGTTGTCCGGAGTGAGTTCAGGGACGCTACTCGACACCATATGTATAATGGCTTGAACTTGACCATCGCCGAGCTTGCGCCCCGGTTGTAAGGTCAGAATCACCGATGCTTTTGCAGGCTCACGCTCACGCACAAATACGGAAGCCTTCGCCATGGCGAGATGTACTCGAGCTTTTTGTACCGGCCCGAGTGATTCCATGGAGCTGGCTAGCTCACCCTCTAAGGCGCGCTGGAAATTCACCTGCTCGGCAAATTGGCTAATACCAAACGCTTGGTTATCCATCAGTGAAAACCCAGCGTTACCACCTTGCGGTAATCCTTGCTCTGCCATTTGTAAGCGCAATTTATGAACTTGTTCACTTGGGACTAAGATGGTACCCGCACTGTTTAGCTGGTAGGGAATTTGACGCGCGTCGAGTTCAGTAACAATTCGGCCACCGTCAGCTTCGCTCAAGTTGCTATACAACACGCGATATTCCGGCGCACTTGCCCACATCACTAACGCAAACACCAAACCAATAAACGCAGCACCACCGATTAACAATGGTACCAGTCCACTTTGTTTTAGCTTGTTCAGCCACGGCGCAGGCGCTGCATTCCCGGAGGCTGGGCTGTTCATTGTTTGAGCTTGCGTTGCTTCCATTGGGTATCTCAATTCAATTGGTGCACGGATTTATCTACTGCACATTATGCCCAGAGCAATGCAAGTCAAAGTGGCAATAAGCGCACTTTTTTAGGCTTTATTGAACGCTTCGCTTTTGTGATTGGTGGGTATAGTTGCTGCAATCACAGAAGTGAATGAGAAGGAATGATTCATGAGCGTACCGGCAATTCAAACTGCATTGCAACAAATGCAAACCATGAAGGCAGAGGTTGCTGCCCCTGCGCTAAAAGTAAATTTGAACGTGCAACCAGGCGTTGAGAAAGTGCAGAGCGGCGGCTTTGCGGGGGAGTTAAAAAACTCGATAGAGCGCATCAACGCGCTACAACAAACGTCGGCGGCTACCACGACAGCATTTCAATTAGGCGACCCGAATGTATCGCTAAATCAAGTGATGGTGGACAAGCAAAAAGCTGGTCTAGCTTTTGAAATGGGCGTGCAGGTGCGTAATAAGCTGGTCAGTGCTTATAAAGATATTATGAATATGCAGGTGTAGTTTTAAGACGAGAGAAGAGGCTTTACGCCTCTTCTCGGACTAGCAATCCACTCATTTCATGCAAATGCTGCGCAATGCGAAGAACCTCTTCGTTAGGGATCTGACGTATAACTTCGCCAGATTCTTGGCTTACAACCTTCACAATAGTTCGACCTGAGCTATCATCAAATTCGAAATGAATACCATAGTTATTCATGACTTCATTGATTTGCTGAACAGGTTTTACGAGTTCATCTTTCTTAATTTCGCGTTGCGCTTCGCTTTGGCGCACAGCAGGTAATTGCTGTAATACGCGGTCTAATCGCTGTTTTTCAGCAGCAGCGGTTGTTACCGGCCAATTTGAAGTGGCTTCATTTATTGGTGTGGCCATCATGTCATCTCCAAAATTACGAAAATGTGTCTTTTCGCTTATATTGGAATATCGGCTGATATCGTACAAACTTTAGCCGCTTTTAATTCATTATAATGTCGATGCTAACGTACTGACTTTATTGTGTAAATTGATAATCGCGGAGAGCGCCACTCGCTCGCTATCATCTAACTCTAAATAAGTATTCTCGCCACGTGTGCCGTCAGAGGGTTTAATGATGTTTGCATATCGAGTGAGAAGATGCTCAAGATTCATCTGAATCATCATGAGTTCCAACTGAAACTCCTGCTGATAAACCTGATATTTCTCTTTTTGCTGGGCATCCTTGCTATGTTCAATCGCGGCAGCGAGTTTACTATCCAATATAAACTCCACCGTTTTTAGCTTAGGGATCACGTCGTTAATTAATTCGTATGACGTAACCGTTGCGTTCGCTATTTTCATAGTGGTTGCCCTGCATTTTATGGCAGTGATAGATTTTTTAAGAAAAAAGGCGCTCAACGAGCGCCTTTGGTTTTTGCTTCTGGGTATTAGCCCAGCAGTGACAATACGCCCTGTGGAACCTGATTTGCTTGCGCGAGTACAGACGTACCAGCTTGTTGCAAAATCTGAGCACGGGTCATGTTTGAAACTTCAACCGCGTAATCAGCATCCTCGATACGTGAGCGAGCAGCTGATAAGTTAGTTGCGGTAGTTGCTAAGTTCTCAACAACTGAATCAAAGCGGTTCAACGTTGCACCTAAAGTACTGCGTGAGGTGTCGATTGTAGCCATTGCTGCGTCAACTGCGTCGATAGCTGCTTGTGAAGTAGTTGCATCAGTTACAGTAAGTGCGTTTACACCTAAAGTTGCTGAAGTTGCGTCGACAGTTGCAACAGCAATTGAGTCATTCGCAGTGGTGTTTGCACCAACTTGGATATTAAGTGTCGCTGCAGCATTCAATAGATTGGTACCGTTGAAGCTTGCGCCGCCAGCGATACGGTCGATTTCAGCAACACGCTCGGTGATTTCTGTCTGAATTGAAGTACGGTCATCAGCGCTGTTAGTATCAGAAGCTGCTTGAACGGCCAATTCACGAATACGTTGTAAGTTGTCGTTGATTTGGTTTAAGCCACCTTCCATGGTTTGCACCATAGAGATACCGTCGTTTGCGTTACGTTGTGCTTGACGCATACCAGTAATTTGAGCGGTCATACGGTTCGCGATAGCTTGACCAGCTGCATCGTCTTTGGCGCTGTTGATACGCAGGCCTGAAGACAGACGTTCCATAGAAGTTTGCAATGAAGACTGCGACTTCTGGAGGTTTTGCTGACCAATCAGTGAGGTCATGTTGGTATTGATAACTGACATAGTCTTATTCCTTCTGTTTCCAAATTTGGCTGCCAAGTTTGGCCTGCCGTCGCTATGGGTTATCGGTGGGTTAAAAAAAACCTTTAGAACTTTTTTTGAAAAACCTGAAAATTTTTTTCGAAAGCCTATCTGACGCTTGCTATATTAACGAAGAGCGCATTAAAGGCTATGGTAAGCGTGCCGATAAATGGAATAAGAACATAACTATGGAAAGGAGCATCGCGTGAGCGAGGCCAGTCAACATTCTCAAACGAGCGATAATGAATTTACGCCCATCAACAGTGTGGTTGAACTTGCGACGTATTACGATGCGTTGAGTCAACCAGGTGTTGCTGTGCTGACGTTGCTTGGGCCGGCCGAGAAAGATCATCCTGTTGTACTGGTTGAACAGCTTGAAGAAGACTACTTGTTATTCGATCTCACAGCGATTCGTGATGTCGCGCCACCGCTTCGGCGCGGCGGCAAGTTTATTCTGTCCGGATTTACCCCTGGCGGCTTAGTCCGCACCAACCCATTATCAGTTCGTGAATTTACTACCGTCGACAGTCGCTTGTTGGCGTATGCGGATTGGCCGACTGAAATTCATGTCAAACAGCGCCGCGCTAGTTTCCGTGCAAGCCTGCGCATTGGCATGAACGTGGGTGTGCATGTTCGCAGCAAAGACAACGACAAAGAAGAATTGGTTGAACTGCAGGGCGATCTCAAAGATTTATCCGCGACCGGCTGCTTGGCTGAGTTTTTTATGCAAGATGGCGTATCGCGCGTACTACCGGATATTGCCACGGAAATTGAGTTGTATTTCCCCAATGGCACAAGCTTTGAGGTGAAAGCCAAAGTACGACATTTGAAAACGGATAACGATCGTCAAGTTTTAGCGGTTGGTTTTGAGTTTGAAAATGTTAGTAAGCCACAAGAGCGTGAAATTTGGGGGTATGTTCGCGAAATTGAGCGGGAAGCGTCGCGCAGTGCAGGTAATGGCGATAGCCGCAGCGAATCAGAGTTATTCCGTGTACGTGATGATAACGACGTTAAGCTGAGTCGTCGCCACGCACATACTTATGCAACGCCGATGGCGCGCCGGATGGCTCGTATTGCCGGTTATCTTGACAGCCAGATGGTGATGCTTAAACAGGGTCAGCAAATCAATTCAGCACAACTATCGTTACATGCTGATCGTGTGCTTGATATGCTTGAGGACGATCGTCAAGAAGCGTTGTTCGCTGTGCATTGTATTCAACGCGAGTCGCGCTGGGTCAAGCACGGTTTAGCGGTCGCGATACGTTTAGCGGATTTATTAAATGCCGCCAAAATGCCGCGCGATCTGCGTAAAGCAGTTGTCGCTGCGGCAATGGTTCATGACCTTGGTAAAGGGACGTTGCCGCCGGAAATTTGGAAAGCCACTACGTTAAGTACAGACGTTTATGAAGAGATGCAAAGTCATGTGGAGGTTATTCTCGAAAAGTTAGAGGGCGTTAAATGGCTGGCTCCGGTTGTGCGCGATAATGTGATTGCACAAATTAATGAACGTATGGATGGTTCGGGCTATCCGAACGGCTTAAAGGACAAGCAGTTAGGGCAACTGGCACGCGCCGCTGCGGTGGTAGATGTTATCGATGCCATGCAACGCCATCGTCCAGATCGCCCAGCGATTTCTGCAATTGCCGCAACAAAATCCATGCAAACCCGAACTGAGCAATTCGATGAGGCCTGGGTGAAACGTTATCTGAGCCATTTTGGGCCGTTACCTATTGGCACTTTATTGCGCTTTGAAAAAGGCGCTTTTGCTTGGGTTGTTGGTCTAGATGAGAAAAAGCGCGTGAGCCGTGTTCGCGTGTCACCTCATAAGCTTGCCCCCGATGATAAGTTAGGTCCCCCCATAGAAGGCGCTGCGCTTAACGAGCTTGGCCGCATTCGCGATATTCTGGTGCCGGAAAGCTAGCGCACATTAGTATAAAAAAAATATTTAAGTTGAATAAATAGTGGCCGATAAAAGTGAATAGACGGGTTTTGCGTCGCTTTTTATCGGTTTTGAATTGCATGAGTTCATGCAAACTGATTGATATGAGAAATAGGGGTTAATGGCATGGCATCAATTGCAGCGTTAGGTATCGGTTCAGGTTTAGATCTGAACGGTTTGCTGAATCAGCTTGAAGCGGCTGAGCGTCAGCGACTGCAACCGATCTCTTTACAGCAAAAGAGCTTTGAAGCGCGAATTTCGGCATATGGCAAGTTACAGAGCGCTTTAACCAAATTTCAAGATGCCAACAGTGCATTGAACTTAACTCCAACATTTAAAGCCACGAAAAGTACAGTGAGCTCTGATGTACTGTCTGTTGCTGCGGCGAACAACACACCAACGGGCACTTTTGACGTTAATGTAACGAGCCTCGCTCGTAGTTACAGTATCGCAACGCAAGGTGTTGCTGACAGCGCCGCTCAAATTGGTACTGGCGCGGGTAATGTCAGCTTCACATTAGCGAATGGCACATCTCACAGCATCGATTTAGCTGATGGAGCTACTTCACTTGAAGATATGCGTGCCGCAATTAATAACGCACAAACAGATGTACAAGCATCCATTGTAAATGACGGTTCCGGTACGCCGTATCGTTTAGTCTTAACTTCGTCAAACCCGGGTACAGAATCCGCCATTTCGAATTTAACTTTCGGCGGCGCCCTAGCTGGAAATGTCAGTACTGATGGCGCTACCGAAATGGCGGCAAGTAATGCGCAAATGACCGTAAATGGTATTGCTATTACGAGCCAATCGAACGTTGTTGAAGATGCAATCCAAGGCGTCACACTGTCGCTAGCACAACAAGGGCAAGCGCAGGTAAATATTACTCGCGATTCAGAATCCATAACAAAACAAGTTACAGATTTCGTTGATTCATTTAATGAGTTGCAGCAATTAATCACCGATATGACCAAGTACGACACGGGCTCCCAAGTTGCTGGTCAATTACTTGGCGATAGCGGAGTACGAACGATTGAGTCTCGTCTTCGAAGCCTCTTAAGTGAAACGGTCAATAGCCAGTTCACCAAGCTTGGTGATATAGGTATCTCGCGCGAATTAGGCGGCAAATTAAAAATCGATGAAAACGCTTTAGCCAGTGCTATCGAAAACGATCTACCGATGTTGCAGGAGTTTTTTGCAGGCTCCGACGCGATAGAGGGTTTTGCGGATAAGACAAAAGCTACTTTAGGTAATCTTTTGGCTGATGAAGGGCCAATCAATAGTCGTATCAAGGGATTCGAAAGTACACTCGAGCGCCTTGATGACCGTTATCTCAGAGAAGAACAACGAATAGCTTCAACTGTCGAGATCTATCGCAAGCAATTCGCGCAAATGGACAGCATGATTGCGAGTATGAATTCAACTAGCGCTTATTTGCAGCAGCAGTTTGCATCGTTGAATGCGCAATTAGGTCAAGGGTAAATAGGGGTAATTATCATGTACGGTATGCGTGGTGCTGCAGCTTATGGTCGTGTTGATGTTGAAAGTCATGTGCTTTCAGCCAGTCCGCACAAACTTATCGCAATGTTATTTGATGGCGTACAGAAGCAAATTAAAGCCGCCAAATTACATATGGAAAACGGTAACGTTGCGGAGAAAGGTAAAGCCATCGGCAAAGCCACCGATATCGTACATTTGGGCTTGTTAGCAGCGCTAGACAAAGAGAAAGGTGGCGAACTCGCTGAACGATTAGAGTCGATTTACTTTTATGTGAGCGAGTTATTGCTAAAAGCTAACCTGAAAAATGATACCGCTAAGTTAGATGAAGCTGCAGAGTTACTTGACCAAATTGGCTCTGCTTGGAAGGAAATTCAGTCACAGGCTGAAGGGGCGTAAGGCATGTGGCCGCGTAACCCAAATTTAAAGGTGACTACTTGATGTCACCGACGGAGGTCATTATGTCGTACCAGACGCTTCTGGAGCATTCGAACAAAATGCTGGCCAGTGTGCGCAACGAAGACTGGGAAGCCTTGATTGAGACGGAAGTTGAGTACGTTCGTGAGGTGGAAAAGTTAAGCCACGCGGAAGCTGCAGTTGAGTTGTCCGAGGACCAGCAACTTAGCAAATTACAACTTTTGAGCACCATCATGGATCAAGACCGTGAGATTCGGGAACGCTTAGTCGCGCGTCGTACCATGTTGGAGCAGACCTTGCTCAGCATGCAGAAAAAGCAAAAGCTAGAGCATACATATAGCAATTGAGTAGCATAACGCCGTTACTGGATACACTGGTCCACCAAGTTGCGAAGCAACGATCAACGGTGGATTTACTCCCGCGCCATACGTTACCTGTTGCACCGGTACAAGCGACAGCTAGCACCACAGAGTTTAGCCAAGCTGGCCAGCAAGTCGTACGGTTAATGCAACTTATTCAGTCTTTTCAGCAGCAACTTCCTGCACAATTTAACAGCACGGCACAGTCCGGCAGCCAGTTTCTCGGTGGGCATATTCGACTTGATGCCCCTTTGTTTCCTGGAGCAACGCAACTAGACGTTCTTACGTTGATGGGCCGATTGCAGACAATTGTGAAGGACTCCGGATTATTTTACGAAGCGCTATTAGCGCGCTGGGTTGCAAACAAAGTCCCATTCTTAACGGTACGCCAACAGCCGCATAACCTTGGACCATTCCGAGCAAACTCACCACAGATACAGGCGATTCTAGGTCAGCAACTTGAGCTATTAAGTTCAGGTATTATTCATATCGATACCGAGTTGTGGCCGCAAGCACATTTGCAATGGTTAATTCAGCCCGATGTGAACCCGCTGGTGCAGCGTTGGCGTGACGAGCAACGTCGCAAGCAAGGGGAAGAACCTGAGCCTCCAGCGTGGCGCAGCGAATTAAAGCTAACGTTACCGCATGTGGGCGAGATTCGAGCGCAAATGCGACTGTCACATAAACATCTCACGATGCAGCTACAATGCGCTGAGATGTTAGTGGATTCATTGCAAAGCGCAACGGCGCGACTTATTGCGCGGCTGCGGCTAGGTGCAGGGGTAGAAATTGACAGTATACCGGTGTCGAGGTTGCCGCAATGAATGATGATAAACCGCTCAATAAAAAGGCCGTTGCCTTACGTTATCAAGAGTTTGAGCCGGCACCAAAAATTGTCGCCAAAGGCGAAGGATTGATCGCGGATAAGATCATTGCGCTGGCAAAAGAGCATAATGTGTTTGTTCACGATTCACCGGAATTAGTCGATCTTTTATCGCAAATTGATCTCGATGAATATGTACCGCAAACGCTTTGGGTGATTGTTGCAGAGTTGTTGATTTGGGCGCATTCCGTGGATTCTGATCGTTGATTTGCCGTTTTTTGCGGCCACCAGCTCAACATAAAAAATACATTTTAATATGAATCAAAGAGTGTAAAGGACAATCTTTACTATTGACCAACAGTGTTAAGATTTGCTAAAGATCGCAATAACGAAGAAAAACAATAAGTAGTATTGGAGAAATGCGCTAATGAGTCACAGCAAAACGATTTCTGAATTACAGGAACTCAATCTTAGTTACCTGATGTTAGTTCAGAAGTTAATTGTCGAAGATCGCGATACTGCAATTTTCCGATTAAAAATCGACGATGAATTAGCTGACCTTATTGTTGATATGTCTGCGAAAGAATTAACCATGTTGGCCCGCCAACCTCAAAGTCTATTGCAACCTAATTTGGGTCCAGTAAGTCAGTTGAAAGCCATTCTGAAAAATAAGCGGGATACTGGCATGCAAGCAACCCATTTAGCAATGCATATGGCTTCTGCTTAACCTTAGAAAGAGTCATGAATGACCGCCAAGAAACTTCTTGAAGAACTGAATCAGGTGCAGCTTGCAATTGAGCTTATCGAACTTGGTGCTCGATTGCAGGTTTTAGAATCTGAGGTAAGTTTAAACCGTGGCCGATTGGTTCGGTTGTATAAAGAAGTTTCAGGTAAGTCACCACCCAAAGGAATGCTGCCGTTTTCAACTGATTGGTTTATGACGTGGCAGCCGAATGTGCATTCATCGTTTTTTTACAACATCTACTCTCGTTTGCGCGAAGGTCAGAAGCTTGAACGCATGCAGGCGTTTATCAAAGCTTACAAACTGTACCAAGAGCATATTCAGTTAAGTGACGAGGAGGAGGTTCTAGCTTTAACTAGAGCCTGGACATTAATCCGCTTTTTTGAGAGCGACATGTTCCAGTTGTCTAAATGTACTTGCTGTGGTTTGCAGTTCGTTAATCATGCTCATACACCAGACGCGGATTATGTATGTGGTGTATGCCAACCGCCATCGCGAGCCGGTAAACCACTCAAACAAAAAGTGGCAAAATTGCGAAAAGATATTTAAGTCTGAAGCTAACGCGCCGATAAACTTCTTAGATGTGTTTTTAGATAGAGGAAGCGGCCGTGTTAATAGCTATCGGTTTTGTTGTGGTTTTGTTTTCCGTATTCGGTGGTTACGTGCTGGCCGGTGGCGCATTGGGACCGATTTTTCAGCCACTTGAGTTACTGATTATCGGTGGCGCGGGAATTGGGGCATTTATTGCTGCTAATAATGGCAAAGCAATCAAAGCCACACTGCAATCGGTCAAACGCTTTAAGCGCTCAACCAAGTACAATAACGAGACCTACCTCGAATTACTCGCCGTTATTTATAAGTTACTCAATAAAATGCGCCGCGACGGCATGTTAGCGGTAGAGCGTGATATCGAAAACCCCGAAGAAAGTGCTATTTTTCAGGAGCATCCGGAAGTTCTTGAAGACTCAATGATGTTGAACTTCATTGCCGATTATTTGCGCTTAATGATTAGTGGCAACATGAATCCGCAAGAGCTGGACGAGTTGATGTTGCATGAAATCGAAACCTTCGAGGCTGAAGCCGAAATTCCAGGAGACGCGTTGCACAAAGTAGGTGACGCAATGCCAGCCTTTGGTATTGTCGCCGCAGTGCTTGGAGTTGTGCGCGCGCTCAGTACTGCAGATGTACCGCCAGACGTTATGGGCACGATGATCGCCCACGCCTTGGTTGGTACGTTCTTAGGTATTCTATTGGGTTACGGATTTATTAACCCGTTAGCGAGTCGTGTCGAGCGTCAAGTTGCGGAACTGGTGAAAACTTTACAGGTTATCCGTGTGACGTTGCTAGCAAGTATGCACGGATACGCCCCGCAATTGGCTGTAGAGTTTGGTCGCAAGGCATTACATACTTCAGAGCGACCAACCTTTACTGAACTTGAAGACCATGTTCGTGGTGCCAAAGCGGAGTAGTCGTCATGGCAGATGAACATCGCCCGATAATCATTCGACGCAAAAAAATCGTTAAAAAGCACCACGGAGGCAGTTGGAAAATTGCGCTGGCGGACTTTATGACGGCGTTAATGGCGTTGTTTTTGGTGATGTGGATCTTGTCGATGTCGAGTGAGAAAGAGCGGCAAAGTATTTCTGAGTATTTCCAGACGCCACTGCTGGTTTCTATGGCTGGAGGTGAGCGTTCGAGTAATGCTGCTAGCGTCATAAAAGGTGGTGGTGCTGATCCGATTCACACCGATGGTGAGCAAGCACGCATTGACTTACGTCGCCAAACACGGCCAGCGGATGTGCGGCGCCACTTTAACGAAATTCGCCGTCGTGTTGAGGCGGCAATCGAAGCCGACCCTGTGCTACGGGCATTGAAGGCGCAATTGCAATTTGACGTTACCCGCGAAGGCTTGCGAATCATGATGCTAGACACCGAGACCAAACCGATGTTTGAGGTGGGCAGCGATCGGATTGCGCCTTACATGGAGCGTTTGCTTCGTACCCTGGCCCCGTTATTAAATGAAATCCCTAATGAAGTAACCATCAGTGGCCATACTGATAGTTTGCCGTATGCTGGCGGCGAACGAGGTTATAGCAACTGGGAGCTTTCAGCCGATCGCGCCAATGAATCACGAAAGACGTTGTTAGACGGCGGCTTTGAGCCTGACCGGTTATTACTTGTGATGGGCGCAGCCGATAGAATTCCACTTGATGGCACCGAACCCAATGACCCTCGCAATCGCCGGATTACGATTGTGGTGCATACATTCGAATCAGCTGAGTTTATCAAACGCCAAGGCTTTTTCCCCCAAGATCAAGCTGAACTCGATGCCAGTCTTGAACCCGATGTTCAGCAATTGAACGAAGAGTTTCAACGCGCGACCAACGCAACCGATCAAACGAAACAGAAATAAGGGGTTCTAACCCCTTTTTTCGACCCTTAGCTCTTGCCTGCTATACGCAATAATTGCTGTCATGGCAGAAGAACAAACAAATGACCAAGAAAAAACAGAAGACCCCACGGCCCGAAGGTTAGAAAAATCTCGGGAGGAAGGTCAGGTTGCGCGATCGCGCGAGCTGACCACGTTTGTGATCCTGTTTGGTGGTGTGTTAATGCTTTGGGCGCTAGGTAGCACCATGTACCATAACCTTGGCTTAGTGATGGAACAAGCCTTCTTGTTTGAACGGTTGCAGGTTTCTGAACCCGGCCCCATGTTGCAGAATGTGTTGGAGCTCGGTCAATCGGCACTGTTTTCGTTATTACCTTTATTCGCCGTCATGATGGTGCTGGCACTGGTTGCTCCGGCTTTACTAGGCGGTTGGGTGATATCCGCCAAAGCGATGGCTCCGAAGCTAAGCAAACTCAACCCGATTAAAGGCTTAAAGCGCGTATTTTCTACGCAGGCGTTGGCCGAACTTGGCAAAGCGATTGCAAAGTCGGTACTGGTCGGTAGCGTCCTGATGCTGTTTTTGTGGGATCAGAAAGCGAATTTTCTGCGACTAATGAGCCTCGAAGTCAAACAAGCACTAGGTGAAGCCATGAGCATGGCCGCATTAGCTTGTTTCTTGATGATTCTAACCTTGTTAGTCGTCGTTGCCTTTGACGTGCCATTTCAACTATTCACGCACACTAAAAAATTGCGCATGTCGAAAGAAGAAGTGAAGCGTGAGAACAAAGAAACCGAAGGTGACCCGCACGTCAAAGGGAAAATTCGGCAGCAGCAACAAGCCATGGCGCGGCGTCGTATGATGACTGAAGTTCCTAAAGCAGATGTGATTGTGACGAACCCAACGCATTATGCGGTGGCATTGAAATACGATGATAGTAATATGGGCGCCCCGCGCGTGGTGGCCAAAGGCACGGACTTGGTGGCGCAACGCATTCGCGAACTCGGTGATGAATACAAAGTGCCACGACTAGAAGCGCCACCGCTAGCTCGAGCATTACATACCCATGTTGATTTGGGACACGAGATTCCTGCGCCGTTGTATACGGCAGTGGCCGAAGTTTTGGCGTGGGCATTTCAGTTGAAGCGAGCGCGCAATGGCGCAGCTTTAATACCACCAACGCCAACCAGTATTTCAGTTCCTGACGATTACGAGGTACCTGCACCATGAAGTTAAGCATGAACGCGCTAGCCGGGAGCTTAAGCTCAGCTCGCTTACAAGTGCTTGTAGGGCCAGTTCTTATTCTCATGATTCTGGCAATGATGGTATTGCCGTTGCCTCCATTTGCACTCGATTTCCTATTTACCTTCAATATTGCACTGTCGTTAATGGTGTTGTTGGTAAGTATGTTTACCGAAAAACCATTAGAGTTCGCGGCGTTTCCAGCTGTGCTGTTGTTTTCCACGTTGCTCCGGCTATCGCTCAACGTGGCCTCAACTCGTGTCGTACTGATGGAAGGGCACAATGGCGGTGATGCCGCAGGCAAAGTGATTGAGGCGTTTGGCCAGTTTTTAGTGGGTGGGAATTTTGCCGTAGGTTTGGTCGTTTTCTTAATTCTCGTCATCATTAACTTTATGGTAATCACTAAAGGCGCAGGGCGTATAGCCGAAGTGGGCGCTCGCTTCACTCTCGACGCAATGCCAGGTAAACAAATGGCAATTGACGCCGATTTGAATGCCGGACTGATTGGTGAAGAGGAAGCACGCCGGCGTCGTCAAGAAGTCGCACAAGAAGCAGAATTTTACGGCTCAATGGACGGTGCCAGTAAATTTGTTCGCGGTGACGCCGTTGCAGGTATGATTATCATGGTGGTTAACATCATTGGCGGTCTCCTCATTGGTGTCATGCAGCACAATATGAGCGCCGGCGCCGCTGCTGAAACCTACGTGCTGTTAACTATCGGTGATGGTTTGGTAGCACAGATTCCCGCCTTAATTATCTCCACTGCCGCTGGTGTCACGGTATCACGGGTGAATACCGACCAAGACGTTGGCCAGCAGTTAATCAAGCAACTATTTGTTAGCCCGAAAGTATTGATGTTGGCGGCCGGGGTCATCGGGATGTTGGGTTTAGTTCCGGGCATGCCTAATTTCGTATTTTTACTCTTCACCGCCATGCTCGGTGGTTTCGCTTGGTATTTGCATAAACAGCAAGCGGCTGAAAAAATTGCTGCGGTACAATCTGAGCAAGCCGCACCAACGCCTTCTTTTAGCGCACCTGAAGCAAGCTGGAATGACGTTCAACTGGTTGACACCTTGGGTATGGAAGTGGGACATCGATTAATTGCCTTAGTTGATGACTCGCAACAAGGCGAGCTGCTTGGTCGCATCAAGAGTGTGCGCAAAAAATTTGCCCAAGAAGTTGGTTTTCTGCCGCCGGTGGTGCATATACGCGATAATCTCGAACTCAATCCGAATACTTATACCATCACCTTAAAAGGCGGTGAGATTGGACGGGCGGAGATTCACCCCGATCGCTGGTTAGCAATAAATCCAGGTCAGGTGAGTGGCGAGGTAGAAGGAATTGATACTACCGACCCAGCATTTGGTTTGCCGGCGAAATGGATTGGCCAGGATCAACGCGAGCATGCACAGATATACGGCTACACCGTTGTGGATGCCAGTACAGTGGTTGCCACGCATTTGAATCACTTGCTGCAACGCTATGCTTCTGACCTTCTAGGGCGCCAAGAAGTGCAACAATTGGTAGATAAACTATCCGAAGAAAACAAAGCGTTAGTTGAAGATGTCGTACCAAAATGTGTTACCGTGACCACCTTACAACGGGTATTGCAAAACCTACTTGAAGAAGATGTATCCATTCGCGACTTACGAACTATTTTCGATACCTTGGCGGAATTCGAAGGGCAACAGGCCGATGCGCATGAGTTGACGGCGCGAGTGCGAATTGCTTTGGGTCGCAACATTACCCAGAAATGGTTCGGTGGCGCGCGCGAATTGCAGGTTATTGGGTTAGATGTGTCATTAGAAAATATGTTATCGCAAGCACTACAACAGAACAGTTCATTGGAACCTGGGTTGGCAGTAACCCTACAAGAGCAAACGCAGAAAGCTTTGCACCATGCCGAAACAATGGGATTAGCACCGGTACTTGTTGTTCCACATCAATTACGCCCATTGTTGTCGCATTTCTTACGCCGGCAGCTACGTGATTTGGTGGTATTATCTCAGGCCGAGATTCCGGATGACCGAACCATTAAAGTTGTTAGCGTAATTGGAGGGTCACAATGACCATTAGGCGCTTCCGAGCAGCCAGCCACAAAGACGCGATGCGCAAAGTGCGTGATGCACTCGGCGAAGATGCGGTGATTGTGTCCTCGCGTAAGACAGCGCAAGGTGCTGAAGTATTCGCCATTAGTGAAGCTGATTTAGCACAATCGCAAGATGCTGATGAGGTACCAAGCCCTGCATCGCCGGATTTTTCTGGTATTGCTCAGCAATTGTTAAGCGATATGCAGGACATGCGTGCCATGCTACATCAACAGCAAGGTGAGAAGGCGCCTGATGATAATCGTAAGCGGTTATATCGTCAGTTACGCGCTGGAGGCTATAGCGATGCCTTAAGTCGTCAGTTGGTAGCGTTGTTGCCCTCTGCATTGAATCACTCTAATAAGACCTATCCGGAAGCGCTTAAGTGGTTACAGCAGCAGATTGTTGCGCGTATTTCTCATCAATCTGAGATGCGTGTGAATGATTGGGAATTGCTACAACATCAAGGCGTGATGGCGTTTGTTGGACCAACTGGGGTAGGCAAAACGACCACGACTGCTAAGCTTGCAGCTAATTATGTGATGCAACATGGCAACGACAGTTTGCTGTTAGTGACAACCGATAGCTATCGAATTGGTGCGCAGCAGCAGCTAGCGATATATGCCGAACTGCTCGACGTACAAATGCACGCATTAGCTGATGGTGACACTCTCGATTCGTTAGCGGAAAAGATGCACGGTAAACGTTTGGTGTTGGTGGACACTGTTGGCATGAGCCAACGTGATCAACGCTTGGCGCAAAAAATCGCTGCATTAGGTAGCGCGGAGCATCGCGATTCAACTCGTTTGGTGCTGTTATTAAACGCTGCCGCGCAACAAGAAACGCTGGATGAAGTCGCTCGGATTTATCAGCGTATTGCGCGCGAAAGCGACTTAATTATTCACGACTGCATTTTAACTAAGTTAGATGAAACCGCTCGTATGGGTGGTGTGTTGGACACCGTTATTCGTCATAAATTGACGGTGCAAGCAACGGCGTCGGGGCAGCGTGTACCAGAAGACATCCGCGTGCCGGATATTGAGCAATTGGTGGCCGATTCGTTAACGGCTGAGGTGAGTTCGTCGCAGTTAGCTGAAAGTGAATGGGAGCAAGCGAGCGAGAAGCTTGAGCCCTCGCAGGTATTTGCTCATGGTCACCTGATTCAGTCTAACATGCAGGCCTTACGGCAACAGATTCCACACTTTGATGAGCTTGTGCAGGCGCTAAAACTCAAGCAGTTGCCGGATCATTGGGCGAATACTGCGTTTCCAGATGAGCTGAATATGATTCGCTGGGCGGCACCGCAACCATTGCAGGGATGGAGTCATTTAACGCCCCATTTGGGTTTGAATAAGCGAGGTTTGCCCTTATTACCACCCGTTTTACACAGCGCTGAGAATCCAGTGCTGGTAGATATGGCGTTAGCACCTGTGCAGTTATTCGATTATTTACCCCAACCTGAGCTACTGGATATTTTTTCTCAGCACCAAACCGGTTGGTTAGCCACACTGAACCTGAATCATAAAGTGCAATTTCAAGGGCAACCGTTCACGGTAAATGGCCTTGTCAAAAAGCATGGTATTCCGCTAAGTAAACACACCATTTTATACCGTGGCGAGCGGCGACGTCTTGAACTCACTATTGCGGCGGCTGAAACCGAGCCAAGCCAGCAGTTAGTGCAAGTCATATACGGCGAACTCCATGGCGGACCGAGTAAAAATCCAGTGCAGCGACGCTATTGGTTAGCCGACGGTAATTGTACCGCTGAACAAGTGGTTGAACGTACGCGCGCCATGTTGCAATTGGAAGAATTTGCGCGATTGACACGACTCGCTTGGCGGTCACTGGGCAAGTATGAATTAGACAGCCGTACTCAGTTAGGCCTAGCCGGGGCGTTGGCTGCTGTTGCGCTACATGTTGAGTATCACGCTGCGGCTCAATTTGCCGGGCTCAGAGGTGAACTGTTGAGTATTAGTGGTAAACGCGGTCGCGTTCAAGGTGATAAGTTATTGCCGGCGATTTTGCATGTAATACATGCCTATGATTCCTTAGTAGTAGCAGGCCGAGAAGTAGAGGCACAAGGGTAGTATGAGCGATCAGGCAGCGAGTTTGCGGCAGTGGGCCGCCAAACGTGATGGCGATGATTCAGCCGCTGAAGCGTGTTCAGAGGTGGTTTCTGCAGATAATGCGTCGCGCAATCTCGAGCAGGTGGTTGTATTGGGATTACCGAAGTTTAGCGACGGCTATGCGTTGAAAGCAGCTGCAGTTTTTCAGCGCTGGGAAGAACAGGGCATGAAGTGGGTTGGTAGCGCCGATCGATGGCGTGTCATTCCAGTATCGCTTGAATACCCAGATTTTGATAAATTGGTGGGCAATTATCCTCGCTGGGCGGTTTGGGTTGAGGATGATTTAGATAGTTTTGCTCGAGTGTATCGAGTACTCAAACGCATTCATGAGGTAGATGGTCCGCGGCGTATTGTCGCATTGCACCCACCGATGGCACGACAAGGGTTGCTCGCCAACATACAAATGGTTGCGCGCCAGTATTTTAACATTGACGTATTGGTATTTTCGGGCTGAAAAATATGTATACAGCTGAAGGAAAGTTCAACAAGCACAGTATTATCGAACAGTACTATCCACTCGTTCGTCGTCAAGCATTTAACTTGAAAGTTAAGCTGCCGGCCGGCGTTGACGTGGATGATCTGATTCAAGCTGGCGTTGAAGGCTTATTAAGCTGTGTTGACCGCTTTGACCCAGATTCAGGAGTCGCTTTTTCAACTTATGCGCATCAGCGTATTCGCGGCGCGATGATTGATGAGTTACGTAGCCGAGATTGGCTACCGCGCAGCGTACGTCGCAATGGGCGTGAGCTTGAGCAAACCATTCGCAAACTAGAACAGCGTCTAGGGCGGCCGCCCGAAGAGCGTGAAATTGCAACTGAGCTCAATATTGAACTGGCGGAATACCATCAACTGCTGTTAGATACCAATAATGGCTTGGTTTTATCCTACGACGAAGTGGTTGCTGAAACTCCAGGCAACGAAACCAATGATGAAGAAGCCGAGCCGGAAGCACAAATTGGCAATGCACAACTAAAACAGCTATTAGTAGAAGCACTTGATATGTTGCCTGAGCGTGAAAAATTAGTCATGACGCTCTATTATCAAGAAGAGCTTAACCTCAAAGAGATTGGCGCAGTACTCGATGTTACCGAATCGCGTGTATCACAGTTACATAGCCAAGCGATCAAGCGAATTCGTTCACGGGTTGCCACCGACTAACCCAAATAACGTACTCAAAGTACAAGTAGGTGCTTGATGAACAATTATAAATTAGAAATTCGTTGGGGCTTTATTTTTAGCGTGGCGATGCTGCTCTGGTTGTTATTAGAGCGTTTAGTGGGATTGCATAGTACGTATATAGCGCAACATATGATGTGGACCAATTTGTTCGCCATAGTAGCTATTGCGATTTACGTGTTTGCGCTTCGTCAGAAAAAAATACACGAACTGAATGGTCGCATGACTTGGAAGCAGGGCTTTATGTGTGGCGTAGGGGTGACTGTTGTCGTTGCCATTTTGTCACCGCTTACCCAATGGCTTGCGCATACCTTCGTGTCCCCTCACTTTTTCACCAATATGGTTGAGTATGCCGTAAGTAGCGGCAATATGACCGAAGCTCAAGCTGTGGTCTATTTTTCGTTACAAAGCTACATGGTTCAAGCGGTTATAGGCGCTGTTGCAATGGGGGTGATTACCTCAGCGGTGGTGGCCTTATTTGTGCGTAACGCCAAATAACGAAGCGTTAATTTCAAGCAAACGCCACGGCAGAATTTCTTTACTGTGCTAAATTGTATGTAACTTGCATTTGGAAAAAGGAATCTCAGCATGATGAAAAAATTAGCTGTAGCCGTTGCAGTATCGTCACTTGTTGTGACGGGTTGCGCGAATATGAGTAATACCCAAAAAGGTGCCACTATTGGCGCCATTGCTGGCGCGGTGATTGGTAAAGGTACCGGTGATCACGATAAGAGCCGCTATGTTTGGGGTGCGGTGGCTGGTGCTATTGCTGGTGGCGCAATTGGCGCGTACATGGATAAGCAAGAGCAAGAGTTTCGCGACGAGCTCGCCGGTAGCGGTGTTCAGGTGATTCGCGACGGCGATAACATTCGTTTGCAGTTACCAAGTAACGTCACATTTGCGGTGGATAGCACGACGATTGCATCGAGCTTCGATCCGGTGCTTGTTGATGTTGCCAAAGTGCTTAATCGTTATGAGAAAACGACCATGTTGGTGGAAGGTCATACCGATAGCACAGGTGATGCCAACTACAACCAACGCTTGTCAGAGAACCGGGCATTGGCGGTACGCAATCACTTGGTGGGTAATGGTGTCGATCAGCGTCGCGTGACGACTGTCGGTTATGGCGAAACCATGCCAGTTGCGGACAACAGCACTGCTGATGGACGCCAGCTGAACCGTCGCGTTGAATTACGTATCGTGCCGAACGAAGCTTAGTAGGTTAATTTAGCTATTAAATAGAAAAAGCCGCTGATTTCCCATGAAAGAAATCAGCGGCTTTTTTGATCATGTCTGATATCGAATGGACGCTTAGCTCTGTTTCGACGCTTGGTTCACGAGCAATGCGATGGCGCCATCGCCCGTCACGTTACAGGCGGTACCAAAGCTATCTTGCGCCATGTAAAGCGCGATCATTAAGGCAATTGCAGTTTCACCAAAGCCAAGCATTGAGGCCAGTAAACCCACCGCAGACATCACCGCACCACCAGGCACACCTGGTGCCGCCAGCATCACCACGCCCAACATTAAAATGAAAGGCAGAATGGTTAGGAATGATGGAATCGCTAATGCGCTATGCAGATACATCACTGCAATGGTGCAGCTGACGATGGTGATTGTAGAGCCGGCTAAATGAGTAGTTGCACATAAGGGAATAGCGAAGTTAGCCACGTCTTCATCAACATTATTGGCTTTCGCGCTACGTAACGTTACCGGAATAGTTGCAGCGCTCGACATGGTGCCTAACGCGGTAAAGTATGCTGGCAACATGTTTTTGATGAGCGTGATAGGGCTGATTCCGGCTTTTAACCCGGCGACTGTAAACATGCTGATGATGTACACCCAATGCAATGCCACGGCTAGTAATAGTACGATACCGAATGTTTTCAGCGTACCGAATACGGTGCCAGCTGCGGCCATTTCGGCAAATACACCAGCAATATAAAACGGTAATAAAGGAATAATGACTTTACCGAGTAGTAACTCAATAATATCGCGGCCTTGATCAGAAAGTTGTTTCAGTTGTTCGGCGCGCGTGGCGGTGATACCTAAACCGAAAATAAAGGCCAAAACCAGCGCTGTCATGATGCCAAATACCGGTGGCATGTCTAAGGTGATAAATGGCTCTAAAATCGCTGTATCGGATGCTTGTGCGGTTTTTGCTGCAGTAGTTAGCATAGGTACGACAATACTTGCCACGAAATAAGCGACAGTACCCGCCACAATTGTTGATAAGTAGGCGATACCTAGGGTGCGTCCCAGCAGTTTTCCAGAGTTTTGTGGTAAACCGGCAATACCGCTGGTGATAAAAAACAAAATCAATAATGGAATGGAAAAGAATAATAATTGGCCGAATAGCTCTTTGAAGGTCAGTAGAAGTTGGGTCATCCAGTCAGGCGTATAAAGCCCAATCAAAGTACCGACGACAATCCCTAAAACTAGTTTAATAATTAAACCCATCGTTGTTCTCGCTTATGATTTTATAGGTGCAGAGGGTTGGTTTATGCTATTTACCGATACAAAAACTACTGAAAATTTTGCCAAGCAAATCGTCAGAGGTGAACTCACCGGTGATTTCATTCAAGTGCTGTTGAGTAATACGTAGCTCTTCTGCGAGTAACTCACCGGCCAAATTCATTTCCAGTTGCTCTTGTCCTGTGATGAGGTGCTCACGGGCATGCTCGAGGGCATCAAGGTGACGGCGACGCGCCATAAAGCTGCCTTCGCTGGTGGCGGTATAACCGACACAGTGTTTTAAGTGTTCACGCAGCAAATCAATCCCGCGTCCGGTTTTTGCGCTGAGATGAAGTACGGGAATGCCACCAATGTCTTCGATGATTACCGGTTCTTCATTCAAATCGACCTTGTTTCGAATAACAGTAAATGGCAGGTCATCCGGCAACTGCGCGAAAAACTCAGGCCAAATATCGGCAGGATGAACCGCGTCGGTTTCAGTCGCATCAACCATAAATAGTACACGGTCAGCACCACGAATTTCATCCCATGCGCGTTGAATGCCAATACGCTCGACTTCATCGGGGCTTTCCCTTAAACCGGCGGTATCGATGATGTGTAACGGCATTCCATCAATTTGAATATGCTCGCGCAGAACATCACGCGTGGTACCAGCAATCGCCGTGACAATGGCTGATTCACGGCCGGCGAGGGCGTTTAATAACGACGATTTTCCGGCATTAGGTCGACCGGCGATCACCACTTTCATGCCTTCGCGTAATAACGTGCCTTGCTTTGCTTGCACCATCACTTGTTGTAGCCGATCGATAATCGCCTCAAGATCAGCTGCAACTTTGCCGTCACTCAGGAAGTCAATTTCTTCATCGGGGAAGTCAATCGCGGCTTCAACGTACATGCGCAAATGAATCACTTGGTCGACAAGTTGGTCTATCTCGTGTGAGAAACCGCCCTGTAGGCTTTGTAGGGCTGCTTTAGCGGCTTGTTCTGAGGTAGTATCGATGAGATCAGCAATCGCTTCAGCCTGAGTCAAATCGAGTTTATCGTTTAAAAATGCGCGCTCACTGAATTCGCCGGGGCGAGCGGGCCGTACTTCAGGGAAATCCAGAATTGCCTTGATGATCATGTCGATGAGTATGGGGCCGCCGTGGCCTTGTAACTCAAGCACGTCCTCACCGGTAAACGAGTTTGGTCCTTGAAAAAAAAGCGCAATGCCTTCGTCAAGCACTGCGCCATCAAGGTCTTTAAACGGCAGGTATTCTGCTTTACGCGGCGCTGGGCAATGGCCCAACATGCGTTCAGCAACGGTTCGGGCTGCTGGGCCACTAACGCGTACAATGCCGACACCGCCACGCCCAGGAGGCGTGGCTTGTGCAACGATAGTGTCGTTCGTTAGCTCAAAGTCCATGACTTATTTCTTTTTACGACGTTCCATCATGCCTTTCTTTTCAAGGCCGCTATAAATCCACTGCATCTGACCAATGGTAATTAGGTTGCTGCTCAACCAATAAAGTACGAGACCAGCAGGGAACCATAGGAAGAATACCGTAAAGATTACTGGCATATATTGCAGTAGCTTCTGCTGCATCGGATCGGTTGCAGGGGTCGGTTGCAACTTCTGCATAATGAACATCGATGCACCCATCAGAATAGGCAAGATAAAGTATGGGTCTTTTGCTGATAAGTCGTTAATCCACAGGAATAACGGTGCATGGCGCAATTCAACACTTTCCAGCAGTACCCAGTAAAGCGCTAGGAAGATTGGCAATTGGAGAAGCATCGGCAAACAACCACCGAGTGGGTTTACTTTTTCTTCTTTATACATCTTCATCATGGCTTGTGACATTTTCTGACGGTCGTCGCCATAGCGTTCACGAAGTGCTTGCATCTTCGGCTGAATCATCCGCATTTTAGCCATTGATACGTACTGTGCTTTGGTTAGCGGGTACAACAAGGCCTTGATGATGATGGTGATTGCGATGATTGACAGACCCCAGTTGATGAGGACGCTCTGTACCAATTGCAGTAATTTGAAGATTGGTTGTGCTAACCACCACAGGAAACCGTAATCGACGGTCAGGTTCAAATCTTCTGCAACCAGAGCCATGGCGTCTTGGTCTTTTGGACCAACAAACAATGTTGAGCGAATCTGTGCTTCAGCACCTGGTGCAACAGTCGCGGTTGGGTAAAGTACGCCCATAATCGCTTGGTCGCCGCCGACAATGCGCGAGAATAATTGCTTGGTACCTTCGCCGCGTGGAATCCATGCAGATACGAAGTAATGCTCAAGCATTGCAACCCAACCTTTTTGAGTTTCGCGGCTTAAACGTTGATCGCGCATGTCATCAAACGCATATTTTTCGTAACGGTCTTCATCCCAAGAATAAGCACCACCTTTATAGGTTGGCATCATCATGTTGCCTGAACCTTCAGTCATGATTTGCTTAAGTTGAGCATAGAATTGGAGCTGCTTATGGGTGGTTGTCGCATTACGAATGGTATAGACCACGTCGACAGCGTAAGAGCCCTTGCTAAACACAAAGGTTTTAATCACTTCGCTACCATCTTCTAGGGTGTAGTAAAGAGGTACTTCGAGTTTGTCACCGGTTAATTGGTAGTCAGTTTGTTCTACGTGGAACACTGGACGGCCTTGTGCTGAATCGGTACCGTCAGCGCCAACGAGACCTGACTGGGCAATGTAAAGCTGGTTTGGATTTGCATGAAGCAATTCAAAGCGCTCTTCTGAGTTTTGTGTGCGTGCAAACTCAAGAAGTTGTGCGTTAACAACGTCACCGCCGTGAGTGTCGATAACCACATCAAGCACATCAGTTTTCACTGTCACACGTGGGTTATTCGATGCGGTACTGGTTGCAGGCAAACCACTGTCACTTGACTCTGGAACAGCGCTTTCAGTTGCTGTTGGTTCCATACGCGCTTCAGGCACACCTGAATCGGTTGTTTGAGTTTGTTGGGTTTGCGCCGATTTTTGTGTACCCGGTGCAGTATCAATAAGCCAATTTTGGTAGAGGAAAAAGCTTACTACCAAGAAAGCAATAAACAAGATAGAACGTGGCGAATTCATAAGTCCTTCGTCTCTGTTTTACTTTGATTCGTTGTTTCCGCTTCACAAGGTTCAGTACCTGGAACCGGGTCGAAGCCACCTGGATGCCCTGGGTGACATTTGAGAATACGCTTACTGGCAAGCCAGAAGCCTCGAATCATACCATGCTTTTGGATTGCTTCGATGGCGTATTGTGAACAGGTTGGCGTAAATCGACAACGAGGCCCTATTAGCGGACTAATAATCAGCTGGTAGAGTCGGATGAAGCCGATAGGTATTGCGCGCAACGCTTGCTTAAGGTTCGCCATAAGTAATCCAAACGTTGCTGCAACTCTTCCTGAGAAAGGTCAACAACACCGTTTTTTCCAATCACGATAATATCGAATGCCGGTATTTTATGCTGTTTTAGACGAAAACTCTCGCGAATCTTGCGTTTTATTCGATTTCGATCAACAGCGCGCTTGGCTCGCTTTTTAGAAAGCGTGACACCAATTCGAGGACAACCGAGATTATTAGGGGTAGCAAGCATGGTGAGTTCAGCCGTGACAGCTTTCACCGGGGGATTATCGAAGACTTTTTGAAAGTGCGCGGGAGTTAACAGCCTTAACTCCCGCCCGTAAGCGTAATTCTGCTTCAATATTATGCAGACAGAACTTTACGGCCTTTGGCACGACGGCGAGCCAACACTTGACGACCGTTTTTCGTTGCCATACGAGCACGGAAACCGTGAGTGCGCTTGCGCTTCAATACGCTTGGTTGAAATGTTCTTTTCATGACGTTACTTCCGTATTCGAGTTACCTAAAAATTTAGAGCGCGAATTCTAACGGTTAAAAGGATCAAAGTCAACGCAAAAAGCTATCCACAAAAGCGAGATGAGAATGATTTCAATTGTGGATAAGCAGGAGTTGAGAACACAGTAAATTTGCCGCAAACGCTAGCGATCTGAAGGTGCTTTTAGTACAATCAAATCAATCCAGCTGATGCTAAAAATAAAGGATCGCTACTGATCTTAACGAAGCAATCAAGCGCAATAATTATAACTGACAAAAACAGGAGACAGGTGTGAATAAATCGCTTTGGCAATTATGCGCAGATAGACTGCAAAGCGAATTAACCGCGCAGAATTTCAATACCTGGATCCGTCCTCTGCAATCTGAGCTCGAAGACAACGTTCTGACGTTGTATGCGCCAAATTCTTATGTTGTCGATTGGATCAAAGACAAATACCTGAATCAAATAAATGATTATTTGACCGAGTTAACGACTGAGCGCGGTGAGAAGAGTCCACGTGTATCGTTTCGCGTTGGCGGCGTTGAAAAGAAAGCGCAGGGTAATGGTGTGGCGACGAGTTCAGCCGATAACCGCCCAGCCGCAGCCGTGCCAGCGGCAGCTCCAGCGCAACGCCAACCACGTGCTACCCCTTGGAATGCAACAGATGCTCCGGCGCCCGCATTTGAGTGCAATATAGATGAAGAGTATACCTTCGATAATTTCGTAGAGGGTAAATCGAATCAGCTTGCGCTCGCCGCAGCACATCAAGTCGCGGAAAACCCGGGGAGCGCTTATAACCCGCTCTTTGTATATGGTGGTACTGGGCTTGGTAAAACGCATTTGTTGCATGCTGTCGGTAATGCCATTCGCGCTCACAAAAAAGATGCAAAGGTTTTCTATATTCGTGCTGAACGTTTTGTTCAGGATATGGTGAATGCGTTGAAAAACAGCACCATCGATGAAATGAAGCGGTATTATCGCTCAGTTGATGCGTTGCTGATTGATGACATCCACTTTTTCTCAAATAAAAAGGGCACGCAGGAAGAATTCTTCCATACTTTCAATGCGTTACTTGAAGGCAACCAGCAAATTATTCTAACGAGTGACCTGTATCCGAAAGAAATCGAAGGGCTAGAAGACCGCCTGCGGTCGCGATTTGGTTGGGGTTTAACCATTGCAATTGAGCCACCAGAGCTAGAAACGCGTGTTGCGATTTTGATTCGTAAGGCGCAAGAACGCGGCATTACATTACCGCACGAGGTCGCGTTTTTTATCGCTAAGCGTTTACGTTCAAACGTACGTGAACTTGAAGGTGCGCTAAACCGCTTAGTGGCGAACGTAAACCTGACCGGCCGCCAGATTACTATCGATTTTGTTCGTGAAGCGTTGCGTGATTTAATTGCTGCACAGGAAAAACTCGTTACGGTTGATAATATTCAAAAGACCGTAGCTGAGTATTACAACATTAAAATGTCAGATATGCTGTCTAAGCGTCGTTCACGTTCAGTCGCACGGCCGCGCCAGATGGCGATGGCTTTAGCGAAGGAACTGACGAACCATAGTTTGCCGGAAATTGGCGATGCTTTTGGTGGACGTGACCATACAACGGTGCTGCATGCCTGCCGTACGATTGCTAAGTTAAAAGACGAACAGAACGATTTAAAAGAAGATTATCGTAATTTAATTCGCACGCTTTCAGCGTAACTGTCGACGTACAGACGTTACAAAAGGTACAGTAGGGACGTATAAAAGCGGCAAGGAACAAACAACAGGGGAATGTGGGTATGAAATTTTCCATCAGTCGTGATGCTTTTTTAAAGCCACTTCAGGTTGTCAGCGGTGCAGTCGAGCGCCGACATACCATTCCGATTCTTTCCAATGTGTTGATACAGGCTTCCACTGAACAAGTGAAGCTAACCGGCACCGATTTGGAAGTTGAATTGGTATCATCATGTGCGATCGAGAATGGCGAAGCCGGTGAAGTTACGGTTCCTGCGAAAAAGCTTGTCGATATCATTCGTAGTTTACCGGATGGTGCGACGGTTGAGTTTAGCGCATCGGCCGATAAGGCAATGATTCGTTCGGGGCGCAGTAAGTTCACGCTAGCGACCTTACCTGCGCAAGACTTCCCGAATATCGATGATTGGGACAGTGATATTCAGTTGGTGACAAGCCAAGCGGTGCTTAAGGACTTGATGGAACGCACGCACTTCTCAATGGCGAACCAAGATGTTCGTTATTATTTGAACGGCATGTTGTTCGAGACTGATGCCAATATTTTGCGTACCGTAGCAACTGACGGCCATCGTTTAGCTATGAGCAGTTGTGAAATTGGGCAGCCGAATCTTGCAGCCCGCCAAGTTATCGTGCCACGTAAAGGTGTGATGGAGCTGTTACGACTGCTCGATGACGTTGAGAACGAAGTGAAAGTTCTCATTGGTAACAACCATATTCGCGTTGAGACTAACGGTATCGGATTCACTAGCAAACTGGTTGATGGACGCTTCCCTGATTATCGCCGCGTTTTACCAAGTGGTGGGGATAAAATCGTCGTTGCTGAACGTGATGTGTTGAAACAGGCGTGTTCACGCGCTTCGATTTTATCGAATGAGAAATATCGTGGTGTTCGCATCAATTTGAGCCAAGGCGAAATGTGCCTAACTGCCAATAACCCAGAACAAGAAACTGCTGAAGAAGTGATTGAAGTTGAATACCAAGGCGAACCGCTAGAAATTGGTTTCAACGTGAGTTACTTGATTGACGTTTTGAATACCATTCAAGGCAGCAAAGTAAAACTGACGCTATCAGGTTCAGATGCGAGTGGTTTAGTTGAAGACAACGATGATGATTCATCGCTTTATGTGGTTATGCCAATGCGCCTGTAGTAGGCGCATCGTGGTCGTTTATGTACCTGGAATCACTGTCGCTTACTAATTTTAGAAACTTTGCTGCGGCGACAGTGACGCCAAGTAAGACGGTTAATATTATTTCTGGCGCAAACGGTAGCGGTAAAACAAGTTTAATTGAGTCGATTTATTGTCTTGGATTTGGACGCTCGTTTCGGCCTGGAACGTATCGTCAGCTTATCCGACACGAACAAGAACAGTTTGTCGTATTCGCCAAGTTAACAGAGCAGAATGGCGAGAAGCACCAAGTTGGTTATCAACGGAATCATGCTGGTGAAGTTCAACTACGAATCGATCAAGCCAAAGAGAAGCGCTTTTCCTCATTGGCGCGAATGGTTCCCGTTCAGTTGATGACGCCAGAGAGTATAGAGCTTGTTTTAGGCGGCCCTAAAGTTAGGCGGCAATATATCGATTGGGGAGTGTTCCACGTGGAACATTCCTTTTATAACGACTGGATTGGTTTTGCTAAGTTATTAAAACAGCGAAACAGCCTATTGAAAATGAAACGGTTTGATCAAGAGCACCGCTATTGGGATGAACAGTTTGCGAGTTTCGGTGAACGCATTCACTCGCATCGAGAGAATTACGTTAACGCATTTGTGCCAGTATTAAAGACGCGGCTAGCAGAGTTTTTACCGAATTATGAATTTGAGTTTCAGCTTCGCTCCGGTTGGGAAAAGGGGAGTCGTCTAGGCGACGCGCTCGTTAAACATCGCGAGCAAGATATCCGATATGGGCATTCAACAGTCGGACCGCACAAGGCGGAACTAAGAATTTTGGCCAACGGTGAAGATGTTAAAAACTTACTTTCTCGTGGGCAATTGAAGCTACTTGTCGCTGCACTTAAATTGGTGCAAGGTGAGTACCTTCAACAGAAAACTGGCGTACAATGTATCTACTTGGTAGATGACATTACGGCCGAATTGGATTCGGTAAGTCAGGAGAAGTTTTGTGGTGCGCTTGTCGCATCCAAGTCACAGGTTTTTGTATCGGCGATTGATGGTAGCGACGTAAGTGGACTACTCAAAACCGAAGATACGAGAATGTTCCACGTGGAACATGGAACCGTCAAGGAACAATAGAGAAGCTAATTATGGCAGAAAACAATTACGATTCGTCCAGTATTAAAGTCCTTAAAGGGCTTGATGCAGTTCGCAAACGCCCAGGCATGTACATTGGTGATACTGATGACGGCACTGGTTTACATCATATGGTGTTCGAGGTTGTCGATAACTCGATCGATGAAGCGTTGGCAGGACACTGCAAAGACATTCTCGTGACGATTCATTCCGACGGCTCAGTATCAGTTCGAGATGACGGTCGTGGTATTCCTGTTGATATCCATCCGGAAGAAGGTGTTTCGGCTGCTCAGGTCATCATGACCGTTCTGCACGCCGGTGGTAAATTCGACGATAACTCTTATAAAGTATCGGGCGGTTTGCACGGGGTAGGTGTGTCAGTTGTTAACGCGTTGTCAGATAAGTTATTGCTGACTATTCAACGTCAAGGCCACTCATACCAGCAAACTTACAAGCTTGGTGACCCAGTTGCACCGCTTGAGCAAATCGGTGATACCGATAAGACCGGAACAGAGATTCGTTTCTGGCCAAGTCCGACAATTTTTAGCGATATCGAATTCCATTACGATATTCTCGCGAAGCGTTTGCGCGAATTGTCGTTCTTGAATTCAGGCGTATCCATTATCCTTAAAGATGAGCGCAATGAACGCCAAGACCACTTCAAATATGAAGGTGGTATCTCAGCCTTTGTTTCATATTTGAATAAAAATAAAACACCAATTCATCAGAACGTTTTTCACTTTACCAGTGAACGGGAAGACGGTATTTCAGTTGAAGTTTCGATGCAGTGGAATGACTCATTCCAAGAAGGCATCTACTGTTTTACCAATAATATTCCACAGCGTGATGGTGGTACTCACTTAGCCGGTTTCCGTGCGGCGCTAACGCGTACACTGAATACCTATATGGAAAAAGAAGGTCTCAACAAGAAATACAAAACCAACGCGACCGGTGATGATGCGCGCGAAGGTTTGACTGCTGTTGTTTCTGTCAAAGTACCTGATCCAAAGTTTTCATCGCAAACAAAAGATAAATTAGTTTCATCTGAGGTGAAATCTGCTGTTGAACAAGCGATGAATGAGAAGCTATCTGACTTCTTGTTGGAACAACCTGGCGACGCCAAAATTATTGTTGGCAAAATTATCGACGCCGCTCGAGCTCGAGAAGCTGCACGGAAAGCACGTGAAATGACACGTCGCAAAGGTGCATTAGACTTAGCCGGATTACCAGGTAAGCTTGCCGACTGCCAGGAAAAAGACCCAGCACTTTCTGAACTCTACATTGTGGAGGGTGACTCTGCGGGTGGTTCTGCGAAGCAGGGTCGTAACCGCAAAAACCAAGCGATTCTGCCTTTGAAAGGTAAAATCCTGAACGTCGAGAAAGCACGCTTCGACAAGATGTTATCTTCACAAGAAGTAGCAACGCTTATTACTGCCCTAGGTTGCGGCATTGGGCGTGACGAATATGACCCAGATAAAACACGTTATCACCGTATTATCATCATGACCGATGCTGACGTCGACGGCTCGCACATTCGTACGTTGCTGTTGACCTTCTTCTATCGTCAAATGCCGGAATTGATTGAACGCGGTTATATGTATATTGCTCAGCCACCACTTTATAAAGTGAAAAAGGGCAAGCAAGAAACCTATATTAAAGATGATCCAGGTCTTATCCAGTACCTGACGAGTCTTGCACTTGATGGTGCGTCATTGCACGTAACGAGCGATGCTCCGGGTATCAGCGGTGCGCATCTCGAAACGTTGGTGAACGACTACCAGTTGGCACAAAACTCTATTAAACAGCGTCTGTCACGTCGTATGCCAGAAACTTTCTTGCAACGTCTACTTTACGCTCCGCGCCTGACGGAAGAAATGCTTAAAAATCAACAGGCTATGACTGAATGGGCGGGGGCGTTACAAAACGATCTCACAACCCGAGAAGTCAACTCTGCAACATATACGTTGTCGGTGAACCATGATGAAGAACGTAATCTCTATTTACCTGTGGTTATCGTCCGTCGTCATGGTATTGATACGCCGTACCCGTTGAGTTACGAGTTCTTAATGTCTCGTGACTACGATCAGCTCGTTTCAATCGGTGAGAAGATCAACGGCCTGGTAGAAGCTGGTGGCTTTGTACGTCGTGGCGAAAAAGAAAAGCCGGTTAGCGACTTTGTTGAAGCCGTCGAATGGTTAATCAGCGAATCCAAGCGTGGCATCTATATTCAACGTTACAAAGGTTTGGGTGAGATGAATCCAGAGCAATTGTGGGAAACTACAATGGATCCTGAAACTCGTCGTATGCTTCGCGTAACTATTGAAGATGCAATTGCGGCAGACCAACTATTCACTACTTTAATGGGTGATGATGTTGAACCACGCCGTGCGTTTATTGAAACGAATGCGCTGAAGGTTGCGAATCTTGACGTGTAGTTGAATAACAGTGACAAAAAAGGGGAGCCAATTGGCTCCCCTTTCTTATTTTGGAAACAAAGAAACAAGGCCAGTTATCAAGTAACCTGAATCTTATGTTGCTTAGTTTAATTTAAAACCGAAATGTCCGCAATTTGTAAGAACAACTCACGTAAATTTTGTAATAGCGCGAGTCGATTCTGACGTACGGCGTCGTCATCAGCATTAACCATAACGTTATCAAAAAACGCGTCTACCGGCTCTTGTAGCGATGCTAATGAAGATAGTGCTTCAGTATAGTTACCAGCCTGCAAAGCCGCCGCTGAAGCCTTTTTAGCGCTGTTAATCGCGTTTGCAAGGGCGCGTTCTGCATCCTCAGTCAACAACGATGCGTTAACGTCGCTCGGAAGCTCGCCTTCAACTTTCGCTAAGATGTTACTTACACGCTTATTGGCTGCGGCAAGCGCGTCTGCAGCAGCTAGATTACGGAACTCAGTGACGGCCTTCACACGCAAGTCGAAATCCACCGGTTTGGTCGGACGGCGCGCGAGTACCGCCTGAATCACATCAACTGCGATACCTTGTTCTTGATACCAAGTACGGAAGCGACCGAGTAGAAAATCAACCACGTCGTCTTGAACATTGTCAGCGGTCAATAATTTGCCGAAGCTTTGACGCGACTTCGCTACCAACGCTTCCAAATCCAAAGGATAGTTACCTTCAACAATAATACGCAATAAACCAATGGCTGCACGGCGCAGGGCAAATGGGTCACGGTCGCCTTTAGGTGTTTGTCCGATACCAAAAATGCCTACTAACGTATCAAGTTTGTCAGCAATAGCGACCGCTGCACCTTCAGGTGACTGTGGCAAATCGTCACCCGCGAAGCGTGGCAAATAATGCTCATAAATTGCTTGTGGAACGCCTTCCGCTTCGCCGTCATGACGAGCGTAATGCATGCCCATAACACCCTGTGTTTCTGGGAATTCCAGGACCATTTGCGCGGCGAGGTCGGCTTTACATAAGTAACCAGCGCGTTCTGCAACGGTACCGTTTGCAGCTAAATCATCTGCAATGTCGCCAGCGACAGCAGCAATACGGTCTGATTTATCTTTAATCGAGCCAAGTTGCTTCTGGAACAAAATATTTGCTAAACCGTCAACACGGTCAGCCAACTTAACTTTCTTGTCCGCTTCAAAGAAGAACTGGGCATCGGCGAGGCGAGGGCGTACAACTTTTTCGTTACCCGAAATGATTTGTGCCGGATCTTTTGACTCAATGTTGGTAATGAAAATAAACGCAGGTAACAGTTGGCCTTGTTCGTCTTCCAACGGGAAATAACGTTGGTCATCTTTCATGGTAACGATCAGCGGCTCTTTCGGAACTGACAAGAAGGCTTTATCAAACGATGCTGATAATGCGACTGGCCACTCAACCAAAGCGGTTACTTCATCAATCAGGTCGGTATCTTCAACAACATGACCACCAAGCTCGTTGGCTAATTTATTGATGCCTGTCACGATAATCTCGCGGCGCTTGGCAAAGTCACCAACCACCCAAACCGATTCCAGAGCGGCTTCATAATCGTCTGCGTGTTTTAGTGTTGTACCTTGCGGCGCATGGAAGCGATGCCCCTGAATATGGGTGTTTGAGCTAACATCCAAAATGGTGCCTGGCACTAACTCGGCGCCATACAGCATGGTGATGGTTTTCACTGGGCGAATAAACTGTGCGCTACCGCTGCCCCAACGCATTGGTTTTGGAATTGGTAGCTTTTTCAGCGCGGTTGCCACCAACTCAGGCAATACTTCCGCCAACGGCTGTCCTTGAACCTCGGCTTTGTAGAGTAGCCATTCACCTTTATCCGTCACTAAACGCTCTGCTTCAGCAACTGTAATACCATTGCCGCGAGCCCAGCCTTCGGCTGCTTTTGTCGGGTTGCCGGCATCATCAAATGCTACGTTAACCGCTGGACCACGCTTTTCCACAACTTTATCAGCCTGTTGCGATGCCAATTCAAACACTTGAACGGCTAAGCGACGAGGTGAGGCGTAGGATTTCACTTTCGCAAATGTAAAATCATTCTCTTTTAATAGATTGCTGAGGTTTTCCGTAAATGAGTCGCTCAAGCCTTTCAATGCTTTTGGAGGAAGCTCTTCGGTGCCAATTTCAACTAACAACGTCTCGTAGCGCACAATTAAGCTCCTTCTTTTACAACTGATTTATCTTGAACAAGGGGAAAACCTAGGGCTTCGCGAGCGGCATAATAAGCTTCAGCACAGCCTTTTGCCATGGTACGAACACGTAAGATATAGCGTTGGCGCTCGGTTACAGAAATCGCATGCCGCGCGTCTAAAAGGTTGAATGCGTGGGATGCGCGCATTACCTGCTCATAGGCAGGAAGCGGAAGATTGACTGATAGTAAGTGCTCACACTCTTTCTCGCATGAATCAAAGCGTGCAAACAATACATCAACATCGGCATGCTCGAAATTGTACGTTGATTGCTCCACTTCATTCTGATGGAACACATCACCATATAAAATCTTCCCACGCGGACCATCGGTCCAAACGAGGTCATAAATGCTATCTACGCCTTGAATATACATTGCTAGGCGCTCAAGACCATAGGTAATCTCGCCAGCTACTGGCTTACATTCTAAACCACCAACCTGCTGGAAGTACGTGAACTGTGTTACTTCCATACCGTTTAACCAAACTTCCCAGCCAAGCCCCCAAGCACCCAGCGTTGGTGACTCCCAGTTGTCTTCGACAAAACGAATGTCGTGAACCAGCGGGTCGAATCCAAGCATTTCAAGAGAACTCAAGTAAAGCTCTTGAATATTAGAAGGCGAAGGCTTCAGTAATACTTGGAACTGATAGTAGTGTTGTAGACGGTTTGGGTTTTCGCCATAGCGGCCGTCGGTTGGACGGCGACACGGTTGCACATACGCAAAGCTAGCCGGCTCTGGGCCAACTGAGCGTAAGAACGTCATCGGATGGAAAGTGCCGGCACCAACTTCCATATCCAGCGGTTGTACCACAGCGCAACCTTGCTGCGCCCAGTAATCTTGAAGGGCTAAAATGAGCCCCTGAAATGTTTTTACATCGTAGCTAGCCATGCGATATCTCGTGCTGATTTTTAAACCAAATTGGCGTAAATTATACCCTGTGTTGACGCGAGGTTACAGGATACCGTGCGAAATGACGAAAACTATTCATCGCTGCAGCTGGTGTGGCACCGACCCTGACTATGTTCATTATCATGACACGGTATGGGGACAACCTGTCAAAGATAGCCAAGAGCTCTTTGCGAAGCTGTGTCTGGACGGGCAACAAGCTGGCCTGAGTTGGATTACTATCTTACGCAAACAAAAAAATTATGAAAAAGCCTTTTGCGATTTCAATCCACACGACATTGTGCAGTTGTCGTCCGAATACCAAGCTAGTTTGATGCATAACGCTGGCATCGTTCGCAATCGATTAAAAATTGAGTCGATTTTCAAAAACGCTAGGGCATACCTTGCTCTACAAGAAAAAGGCGTTAAATTTAATGAATTTCTATGGCAGTTCAGCGATGGACAGCCGAGAATTTTCGCTCGGCAGGGTGGTGACATTCCCACATCAGACGAAGTTTCTGATACTATGGCGAAAGCCCTTAAAAAAGCCGGCTTTAGCTTTGTTGGTACCACCATTTGTTATGCGTTTATGCAAGCAGTAGGCATGGTGAATGACCATGTTGTGTCATGCCATTGCTATGAACCAACCTGCGACGCTATGCGCCGTTTCACACTATAGATAAGAGTTGATCATGTTAGAGATTGTCCTTGCTGACTACAGTAATCCGAAGCACCGTCAAGCGGTTATCGATATGTTAGATGACTATGCGCGCGATCCAATGGGTGGCGGCGAAGCACTTCCCGAAGCCACCCGCGAAAATTTGATTGATGAAATGGCCAAGCGTGATCATGTTTTCTCTATTCTTGCCTATGTTGATGACCAGCCGGTTGGACTGGCTAACTGCGTTGAAGGTTTTTCGACGTTTGCGGCGAAACCGGTCATGAATATTCATGATATCGCGGTTATTAAACCATTCCGCGGCCAAGGTATCTCGAAACGTTTGTTACAAGAAGTGGAAACCTTGGCGCAATTCCGTGGTTGTTGCAAACTCACCTTAGAAGTATTGCAAGGTAACGAGCCTGCAAAAATTGCCTACGAAAAGTTCGGCTTTAAACCTTATCAGCTCGATGATGCGATGGGTAAAGCTGAGTTCTGGCAGAAATACCTGTAACGACGTTAGTCGTTAGTCGTTATTAGTTACTCGTTATTCGTGGAGTGATAAAAAAGCATGACGGGAGAAGCGACCTCACAGCTGGATACTTTGGGGCTTCGGTGTCCAGAGCCAGTCATGATGCTGCGTGTGGCTATGCGCAAACTGAATCCGGGTGACACGCTTGAAGTGATTGCAGACGACCCAGCAACCACGCGCGATATCCCGAGCTTCTGCCGTTTTATGGATCATGAGTTGCTGTTAGCGGAAACGGAATCTCAGCCCTACCGCTACCTCATCCGCAAGGGCAGCTAAATACAAAGACGATATTAGCTGTTAGATATTCGATATTAGTTTAAACAAAAAGACCGCTAAGCGATATGCTGTAGCGGTCTTTTTTTGTAATATCCAATATCCAATATCCAATATCCAATATCCAATATCTTATATCGAATATCGCCGTTGCTTTTACACGCGTTCGAAGACGGTGGCGATACCTTGGCCTAAACCAATACACATCGTCGCCACACCCAACGTCGCATCTTTGCTTTCCATCAAATTGATCAGCGTGGTCGAGATACGCGCACCGGAACAGCCGAGTGGGTGACCCAAGGCAATTGCGCCGCCGTTCAAGTTAACTTTCTCGTCCATCACGTCAAGCAGACCAAGACCTTTGAGTACAGGCAACGATTGAGCTGCGAACGCTTCGTTGAGCTCCCATAAATCGATGTCTTTCACATCAAGGCCGGCGCGCTTAAGCGCTTTTTGTGTTGCTGGCACTGGGCCGTAACCCATAATTGAAGGGTCACAACCGGCTACTGCCATCGCGCGAATACGCACTCTTGGCGTTAAGCCAAGTTCTTTCGCTTTATCGGCTGACATGACAAGGCAAGCTGCCGCGCCATCAGACAAGGCTGACGAGGTACCTGCAGTCACGGTGCCGTTCGCTGGGTCAAATACCGGACGTAAGGCTCCAAGGCCTTCAACGGTCGTTTCTGGGCGAATCACTTCGTCATTTTTCACTAAGTGTAAAATGCCGTCAGCATCGTGACCTTCTAACGCCAAGATTTCTTTAGCGAAACGGCCTTCAACAGTTGCAGCGTGAGCACGTTGATGCGAACGAGCACCAAATGCATCCTGCGCGGCACGGTCGATACCGAACTTGCGAGCCAATAATTCTGCGGTCATGCCCATGCTACCGGCGGCACGTGCGACTGATTTGTTCATACCTGGATGAAAATCAATCCCGTGCGTCATCGGTACATGGCCCATGTGTTCAACACCGCCAGCAATCATAATTTCACCGTCGCCATGCATAATGGCGCGCGCGGCATCGTGGATCGCTTGCATGGATGAACCGCACAGACGGTTCACGGTAACCGCTGATACCTGGTGTGGAATACCGGCAATCAATGCTGCGTTACGCGCAATGTTGAAACCTTGCTCTAGAGTCTGTTGTACACAACCCCAATAAATATCTTCTAATTCGTTAACGTCGACTTGCGGATTGCGCTCCAGCAAACCTTTCATTAAATGCGCCGATAAATCTTCGGCGCGAACATTGCGAAAAACACCGTTTTTCGAACGACCCATTGGGGTACGAATACAATCGACAATCACTACGTCTTTCATAAAATCCTCCGTTAGCGCTGCGCTACTGATTAACCGGCCAGGTATGATTTGCCTGACTTCGCCATGTCACGCAGGCCATCGGTTACTTGATACATTTCACCTAAGTGCGCGTACTTGTCGGCCAATGCAATAAACTTGTCGAGACCAACAGTTTCAAGGTAGCGGAATGGTCCACCACGGAATGGCGGGAAGCCAAGACCGTAAAGCAGCGCCATATCGCACTCAGCGGCACTGGCAACGATGCCTTCTTCTAAACAACGTACGCATTCGTTCACCATAGGCACCATGCAGCGCGCAATGATTTCATCGGCATCTAATTGCTTGTCGCCAATTGAAAGCATCTCGTAAACTTCAGGTGCTTTTTCTTTAGCAGGGCGACCTTTCTTGTCAACGCCGTAGTTGTAAAAGCCTTTGCCGTTTTTCTGACCAAAACGCTCAGCAGCAGCTAATTTTGCAATCGCACTACTGGTGTCACGCGGCATACGACTTGGAAAGCCCTCTGCCATCACGACAGTGCAGTGATCAGCCGTGTCGATGCCGACAACATCGGACAAGTATGCAGGACCCATTGGCCAGCCGAACTGACGTTCCATTACTTTGTCAATGCCAGCAAAATCAACGCCTTCATCAACCATACCTGCGAAGCCGGCAAGGTAAGGGAACAACACGCGGTTCACTAAGAAGCCTGGGCAGTCGTTCACCACAATTGCGGTTTTACCCATGCGCGTTGCGTAGGCAACCACCGCAGCAACCGTTTCATCAGAGGTTTTTTCGCCGCGAATCACTTCAACCAATGGCATTTTGTGTACAGGGTTGAAGAAGTGCATGCCGCAGAAGCGTGACGGGTCTTTCAAGTTTTTCGCTAGGCGGTCAATTGAAATGGTCGACGTGTTCGAGACGATAATCGTGTCATCATCCACCACACTCTCCATTTGCGCGAGTACTTTGCCTTTCACATCTGGATTTTCAACAACGGCCTCGACGACAATGTCGACGCCTTTCACGCCTTCATCGAGTAACGTCGGGGTAATTGAAGACAATACTTTGGCCATTTTCTTATGGTCCATACGGCCGCGTTCGACCAATTTACCAAGAATTTTGCTGGCTTCAGACATGCCCAAATCAAGTGCTTCTTGACGAATATCTTTCATCACTACCGGCACGCCTTTATAGGCTGATTGGTACGCTATGCCGCCGCCCATAATGCCGGCGCCAAGCACTGCTGCGCGCTTAATTTCTTTAGTTGCTAACTTGCCAGCTTTCTTAGCTTTACCTTTCACTAATTGGTCAGCCATGAAGATGCCGACTTGTGCACGGCAAGCGTCGGTTTGGGTTAAGCCAACAAATGCAGCGTTTTCTGCATTCAATGCTTCTTCACGACCATGCTTGGCACCGTCTTCAACCGCTTTAATCGCTGCGTGTGGCGCTGGGTAGTGTTTACCAGCTTGTGCCGCTGCCATTGCTTTGGCGGTGACAAAGGTCATGGTAAGTTCAGTATCGTTCGCTTTTAACGGCTCGAGTTTCGGCTGACGTTTTGCGCGCCAATCTAAGTCGCCGCTTACTGCCGCTTTTACCATGCTCAGGGCTGCATCACGCAGTTTTTCTGGCATCACAACGGCGTCAACGAGGCCAATTTTGAGCGCATCTTCAGGCTTGTTATTTTTACCTGTGGTAATTAATTCCAGCGCGTTGTCAGGGCCAATAATGCGCGGTAAACGCATGGTGCCACCGAAGCCCGGAATCAAACCCAGTTTTACTTCTGGCAAGCCGATAACGGCGCTGGTGTCGACCACACGGTAATCACACGCAAGCGTCGCTTCACAACCACCGCCCAAAGCAAACCCAGCAACAGCGGCAACTGTTGGTACTGGCAAGTCTTCGAGCTGATCAAAAACGCGAGATGCTTTGGCAACCCAAACTTTGGTTTGCTCTACATCGGCAAATAATGTGAGGAATTCTGTAATGTCAGCACCTACAATGAATGTAGGCTTCGCACTGGTGACAATCACACCGCGCAGATCTTTGTCGTTGGCCAATTCAGTTAAAGCTTGGCTGAATTCTTCCAAGGTTTTCTGGTCAAACTTGTTCACAGAGCCTGCGGCTGCGAATTGAAGCTCGGCAATGCCGTCTTCTACAAATTCAACCCGAATGCTATCACCCTGATAAATCATATTCGGTCTCCTTGAGCGTTTACTGATAATCAGATTGCTTTCGGTTAAAGTGGTTCTTATAGTCGCCCTAGAGTGTGGCCTTATTGGGGCAAATTTTCAATGATTTTTTAAACGTGCGTTTGAATTATGTCGAAGTGGTATCAACAATTTTGTACGGTTTTACTGTGTGCGAGTATTTTAGTTAGCGGTATTCACGCGAGTGAAGCGCAAACTGCTCAGGCTACTGCAAGCCCTATTGATGTGCGCGCACAACAACGCGAACTATTTTTAGAGGCGGAAGCGGCGTTAAAAAATCGTCAGTTAGACGACTATTCGCGCCTCATTGAAGCCTTAGGCGCATACCCTCTAGTACCTTATCTTGAAGCGGATTATATTCGTTTACTCGCCACTCCTAAAGATGATGCCCGGGTGAGTGAATTTCTCAATCAACACTACCTTTCGCCGTTAGGCTGGCAAGTTCGCTCGGTCTGGTTAGATAAACTCATGGACGACCATCATTACGAGCAGTTTCTGAGTTACTATGAGTATCCAGGAAGCATTCGTCACCAGTGTTTCGCTGTTTACGCACAACTCGCCACAGGCACTGGCGATACCAAGCCAATCTTACGGTTGGTGAATGATATTTGGCTAACTGGCGAGTCATTGCCGAAAGACTGCGACCCAGTTTTAGAAGCTTGGACAAATGCCGGCATGCGCACTGCCGATATGATTTGGCAGCGTATAGTGCTTGCTGCAGAGGGTGGTCGACATACCCTGATTCCCTATTTACAGAAATTACTGCCAGAAAACATGCAGTATCTAGCCGAGCATTATCATCGGGTGCGCCGCAACCCTGCTAATTTAACTCAAAGAAAATATTTATCCAGCGACTTCCCCAAGCACGAAACACAAATTGTAACCTATGGCTTAGGGCGGCTGATTTGGCGTGACCCAGACGCAGCGCTAGCGCTTATGGATAACTTGCCTGCCCACATAAATTTTTCTGCTGAGCAGTATTTGCTGTTACGGCAAACGTTCGCAGTCGCTTTAAGCTTAAAAGACCATGACCAAGCGAGTCGTTGGCTCGCTCGATTGGATGCGACCGAACATACTGATGCGACGTTGCACTGGCAACTTGCAGAGTGGTTGCGGGAGGGCGCTTGGACACAGATCATGAGCCTTGTTCCACGTTTACCAGACACTCAGCGCGAATCAGATCAGTGGCAATATTGGTTTGCTCGGTCGCTTGAGGCTCAAGGTTTTGTGCCGGTATCTAAGCAAATTTTTGAACGTCTAGCGCAACAACGTAGCTATTATGGTTTCTTGGCAGCAGCAAAACTAAAACAGTCGTTGTCGCTCAGTCGCGAGGCGCTCGAACTGCCTCCAGAACAAATCAGCCGTGTACGGCAGCTGCCGGGTGTGCAGCGCGCATACGAGTTGCGGGCGTTGGACAGAGGGCTCGATGCGCGACGTGAATGGAATAGCTTACTTGAACATTTACCACCCGATGATCAGCGGGCTTTGGCTGTTATTGCCAGTGATTGGGGCTGGCATGATCAAGCGATTTATACGCTTGGCACATTGGGTGAGTACGATGCGATTGCACAGCGCTTTCCGACTGCCTATCTGGAAGAACATCAGCAGTTTTCCGATGCCGCGAATATTGATGTGAATTGGGCATTAGCAGTGTCGCGGCGTGAAAGTGCGTTCCGTGACGATGCACGATCACACGCCGGTGCCTACGGCCTCATGCAATTACTCCCGAGCACCGCTAACTTAGTTGAACGTCGTGATGTTAGCGTGCACGAGCTATTTAATCCGTCGTACAATATCCGTCTTGGTACACGATACCTTGCAGACTTGCAGCGCCGCCTAGGCGATAATTGGATCTTGGCAACAGCGGCGTATAATGCAGGCATTTATCGCGTTTATGATTGGCTTCCGGCACAACCTATGGAAGTTGACCGTTGGATTGAGCTGATTCCTTACGCAGAAACGCGAAATTATGTGAAGAATGTATTGGCCTATCAGCAAATTTACCGCACGTTACGTGAGAACGAGCTGCAGCCCGAATTATTTGGTGAGTTAGTGCCGATGCAAATTAGTGGCGCACAGCTCAAACGTTAGGAAAGCTATGAGTGGATATCGGGTACCGAGCGCACCGGCAACCCATGAAGTGATTATCAAAAATAGTCGCTTTATTGCTTCGGCACGCCATGTGGAATCAGCCGCAGAACATCAGCAGCATATCCGCGACTGCCAGCAACAATGGCCTGGCGCAAGTCACTATTGCACCGCAGCGCTTTATGCAGCGCCAACTGATAGCCAAAAGTACGCGATGAGTGATGATGGTGAGCCTTCCGGTACCGCTGGGCGGCCGATGTTTCATGTATTGCAAAGTAGCGGCATTGGTGAAATTTCGGTGGTCGTCACACGATACTTCGGTGGTGTTAAGCTAGGTACGGGCGGTTTACAGCGAGCTTATAGTCAAGCGGTAAGCGACGTGCTTAAAGTTTTGACTTGTCATGAAAAAGTACTACGCAAAGCGGCTCAGATAAACTACGATTATGCAGACCAAAGTGTGGTTTCGCATATGCTGCAACAATATGATGCAGAGATTACAGCGCAGCAATTTACAGCGCATGTTGAAGCGACGTTAGCGGTTGTGGCTGACACTGCACTTGAACTGCAATCCGACATAAAAAATGCTACGCAAGGGCGCGTAGTCATCACAATTATAAATGAGGACGGCTAGTGCGCTTTCGCGGCATACTTCGTATTCTAGGATTACTGATTTGTCTATTTAGTGCGACATTGATCCCACCTGGTATCGTCGCGCTAATTTACGAAGACGGTGGTGGCGTTGCCTTTTTGCTGGCGTTTATTGTCAGTATTATCGTCGGCTTTTTGGTCTGGTACCCCAATCGCAATGAACGTTCTGACCTTAAGGTTCGTGATGGCTTTTTGCTCACCGTATTATTTTGGACGGTACTTGGCTCGGTAGGGATTCTGCCATTATGGTTTACCGCAGAAGTGCCGCTGTCGATTACCGATGCTGCGTTTGAGTCGTTTTCAGGTCTCACAACAACCGGCGCAACTATTCTCACTGGTATTGAACACCTCCCACACAGTATTCTTTTTTACCGCCAGCAGCTCCAGTGGTTGGGTGGTATGGGTATTATCGTCCTTGCGGTGGCAATACTGCCAATGCTCGGCATTGGCGGCATGCAGCTGTATCGGGCAGAAATTCCGGGGCCACTAAAAGATGCGAAAATGACACCGCGTATTGCAGATACCGCGAAGCATCTTTGGTATATCTACGTTGCTTTAACCGCCGTTTGCGCGATTGCCTATAAACTTGCTGGAATGGGGTGGTTCGATGCCATTGGCCACGCTTTTTCGACCATTGCTGTCGGCGGCTTCAGCACTTACGATGCCAGTATGGGGTATTTTGATAGCTCGCTGATTAACACCATTTGTGTGGTGTTTTTACTCCTGTCATCAATTAATTTCGCGGTGCACTATGCGGCAATCACCGGCCGTTCGCTGTGGGGCTACTTTAAAGACCCGGAAGCGCGTGGGTTTATATTCATTCAAGTGGTTTTGATCATCGTCGTGTTCATGACGGTGCTGGTGCACAAAGTTTTTGATAATACCGAAATCGCCTTCAATCAAGCGATGTTTCAAGCCGTATCCATCAGTACTACGGCAGGCTTTGCAACGGCAGATTTTGCCAGTTGGCCGCTATTTCTTCCCATTCTTTTAATCTTCGCGAGTTTCATAGGTGGTTGCGCAAGTTCAACAGCTGGTGGTTTAAAAGTAGTGCGCGTTTTGTTGCTTTTCCGCCAAGGGGTACGTGAACTGAACCGGTTGGTGCATCCGCAAGGCATGTACTCGGTAAAACTAGGGCAGCGTATTGTGCCGCCGCGGGTGGTAGAAGCGGTTTGGGGATTTTTCGCCGCTTATGCGTTGGTGTTTGTGGTGATTATGCTAGGGCTATTGGCAACGGGTCTTGACGATATTACTGCCTTTTCGGCAACAGCCGCCTGTCTCAATAACTTAGGCCCCGGGCTTGGCGAAGTCGCTGCTAACTACGCGGGTATTTCGGATACCGCCAAATGGCTGCTCGTGGTCGCGATGTTGTTTGGACGCCTCGAAGTGTTCACTATCTTGGTGTTATTAACGCCGACCTTCTGGCGTAGTTAGAAGAATAGGGCGCTTGGTTGGAACAGGCGCTCCACTTCGCGAATATACTTCTTATCAACCAAGAACAGAATAACGTGGTCATCGGCCTGTAATACCGTATCATCGTGAGCAATCAGTACTTCATTCCCACGCACAATTGCACCAATGGTTGTGCCTGGCGGCAGCTTGATTTCATCAATGGTTTTACCGATAACTTTTGAGGTCTTTTCGTCACCGTGCGCTATGGCCTCAATCGCCTCTGCAGCGCCCTTGCGAAGTGAGTAAGCGTTTACTATGTCGCCTTTTCGAATCAACGATAGCAGCGCTGAAACTGTTGCGCGTTGCGGCGAAATAGCAATGTCGATAACGTTGTCTTGCACAAGATCAACATAGGCCTGGCGCTGAATCAGCACCATGGTTTTCTTGGCCCCTAGTTTTTTTGCTAACATCGCGGACATGATGTTTGCTTCGTCATCGTTGGTTACCGCAATAAACACATCCATATCTTCAATATGTTCTTCCGTGAGCAAGCGCTCATCAGACGCGTCACCTTGCAAAATCGTGGTGTTTTGTAAGCTTTCGTTGAGTGCTTCGGCGCGCTCTTTATTGTGTTCAATCAGTTTGACGCGATGGTTTTCTTCTAGCAATGCGGCCAGGCCAGCACCAACATTACCGCCACCAGCAATCATTACGCGACGGTATTGATGCTCAAGCTTTTGCATTTCTTCCATCACCATCCGCACGTAACGGGTGTCGGCAATAAAGAAAATTTCATCGCCGGCCTCAATAATGGTGGTCCCCATCGGTTTGATGGCTTGGCCCTGACGAAATATTGCCGCAACCCGCGTTTCCACATTCGGCATATGGCTTTTTAATGTTGATATCGCATGACCGACGAGTTTACCGCCATAATAGGCTCGCACGGCAACAAGGCTGGCGCGACCGCTAGCAAACTCCATCACTTGTAAGGCGCCTGGATAATCGACGAGACGTTTAATATAGTGAGTCACCTGTTGCTCAGGCGAAATCAGATGGTCGACGGGGATGTCGTCTTTGTGAAATAGCTTATCTTTGTAATCGCTGTATTCCTGTGACCGAATCCGAGCAATTCGTTTCGGTGTGCGATAAAGCGTGTAAGCAATTTGGCACGCTAACATGTTGGTTTCGTCACTTGGCGTAACCGCAATCAGCATGTCGGCGTCTTCGCATCCCGCTTGTCGCAGCACGCGTGGGTGCGAAGCATGGCCTTCTATGGTACGAATATCGTGAAGTTCAGACAGGGCTTCAAGGCGCCCCTTGTCGGTATCAACAACGGTAATATCGTTATCTTCGCCGACCAAGTTTTCTGCTAACGTGCCGCCAACTTGTCCACCGCCTAAAATCACTATTTTCATTTGCGCTTTTCCAGTTTTGCGTAATAAAACCCGTCGCCATTATTGTCACCGGGTAACCATTGCCACTCTACTGCGCCATCGGGTTTCGTTGCAACTGCTATTGCATCCGAATGTGCTTGTTTAAATGCTTCAATTTGCGATGTATTTTCTTCAGCTAGTATAGAACATGTCGCATAAAGTAGGGTGCCGCCCGGCTTCAGCGTTGGCCATAAAGCGTTAAGAATTTGCTGTTGAATATGCACTAGCTCAGCAATATCGCTATCGCGACGGAGCCATTTTATATCTGGATGACGACGGATAACACCGGTAGCTGAACACGGTGCATCGAGTAAAATCCGGTCAAACAGCTGACCATTCCACCACTCGGTATTCGTCGCATCGGCTTGGCGCACTTCAGCGTTAAGCTTTAATCGCTTTAAATTATCATGGACACGCTGCAATCGTGGCGCATCGGCATCAATCGCAAGTACTTGGGCCTCTGGTTGTTGCTCTAAAATATGAGCGGTTTTACCACCTGGCGCCGCACAGCAATCGAGAATGCGCTCGCCGGCTTGCGCGTTGAGCAACCAAGCGGCATGTTGCGCTGCAATATCTTGAACTGAAACCCAACCATCTTGAAAGTGCGGTAACTGTTGCACATCAACTGCCTGAACAAGCTGGATAGCGGTTTCGAGTGGTGCTTCGGTTATTGCTTCTATCCCGGCGTCGCTGAGTAATTGCAGGTATTCGGCACGATTCGTATAGCGTGAATTGATTCGCAACCACATCGGGGCTTGCCCGTTGTTAGCGGTAAAAATTGCTTCAGCCTGCGCAGGATAATGTTGTGTAATTAGGTCAGACAACCAACGCGGATGATTGTGCAGGAGCGCTGGTTTACGAGCGAGTTGTTGCTGTAACTCTGGCAGTTGACGTTGCAGGTTACGCAGCACACCATTGACTAAGCCTTTTTGTTTGCCGCGCTTAAGTAATACAGCAGCATCAACGGTTGCCGATACCGCAGCGTGCTCAGCCGACCCCATGTAAACCAACTGATACGCACCAACGAGGAGCAAACTGTGCAGGATCTTGAGTTCGCCTTTCAACGGCTTGCTGATTAACGCACCGACCATGAAGTTGAGCGCTGGTAAATATCGCAGTGTGCCGTAGGCTAGCGCCTGCGCCATGCCTTTATCGCGTGGCTCCAAGTGTTTATTTAAACTGGGTAGTGCTTGGCTGAGTGAGCGCCCCTGTTCCACAACTTGAAACACGGCCTGCGCAGCAACAGCGCGACTCTCGGCTCCGGGGCGCACGTTACGGTGCGTCATGATTTTACCTGAGGGAGCGTCGTACCCGGCGTAAACCAATCACTGCGCCCATTGAGGAAGTCGGCGGCCGGCATTGGTTTCTTACCTGCTGGCTGTAATTCAAGTAGCCGCAAAGCCCTATCGGTGGTTTGTACCACGACACCATGTTTATCCGCTTGCAAGATTGTACCTGGCGCTGCGTTTGCGCCAGCGACGACATCGGTACGCCAGACTTTGACGATTTCACCGTTATCGCAAGCGAGCCAACAAATCGGCCAAGGATTAAAGGCTCGTACCCAGCGTTCGAGCGCTGCAGCAGGTTGTTGCCAATCTAACTGCGCTTCCTCTTTGCTAAGTTTTTTGGCATAAGTGGCTTGAGCATCGTTTTGCGCAACCGCATTATGTTGCAACCGTTCTAAATCAAGCAGCGCTTCGCATAACGCCTGCGGGCCTAACTCAGCCAGTTTACTATAAAGCGTCGCTGACGTATCGGTGGGTAAAATAGGCAATCGGGCTTCGAGTAATACCGGACCAGTATCTAAACCTGCTTCCATCTGCATGACAGCCACGCCAGTTTCTTGATCACCAGCCCAAAGTGCCCGTTGTATCGGGGCGGCACCACGCCAGCGCGGCAGCAATGAACCGTGCACGTTGACGCACCCGAGTCTTGGCGTATCTAAAACGATTTGTGGCAACAATAACCCGTAAGCCACCACCACCATCACATCGGCGCGATAATTGGCTAACGTTGCTTGCGCATCGGCTTGCTTGAACGACTCGGGCTGCTCAACCGGAAGCTCGTGTTGCAGCGCGAGTTGTTTTACTGGGCTGGCTTGAAGCTTTTTGCCGCGACCGGCGGGCCGGTCGGGCTGGGTGTATACGGCAACAACGTCAATGTTGGCAGCGTCGATTAATGCCGCTAAGTGCTGCGCCGCAAAATCTGGCGTGCCAGCAAAAACGACTTTCAGCTTATTCGGCATGCAGACGCGCTTCTTTTTCGAGTTTTTTACGAATACGGTCGCGTTTTAGCGGCGACAAGTAGTCAACGAACAGCTTACCATTGAGATGATCGAGTTCGTGTTGGATACAGATGGCCAGTAAACCCTCGGCGGTGAGTGAGAACTCTTCGCCGTTTTTATCAAGGGCTTTCACCGTGACTTTGCCGGCGCGCTCTACTTTTGCGTAAACGCCTGGGAACGATAAACAGCCTTCTTCATTGGTGAAATGGCCGTCTTGTGCTGTAATCTCTGGGTTAATAAACACCAGTGGTTCGTTCTGATCTTCACTACAGTCAGCAACGAATAGGCGACGGTGAATATCGACCTGGGTAGCAGCAAGACCAACGCCGTTGGACTCGTACATGGTTTCAAACATGTTGTCGATGTCCGCTTTGAGGGCATCGTCAACTTGCTGAATTGGCTGTGCGACGGTGCGTAATCGCTCGTCTGGATATTTTAAAATTGTTAATTTACTCATAACCTTTCATTCGCTAGTTTCATCTTGCGTGATTTTAACGTAATTTGGGGATGAACACACGGTTTTACAACGGAGCATAAGATGACCAAATGGCAATTACCGGCGATTGCGCTAATCGGTTTTCTGCTAGGCACACCACTGCATGTTGCCGTGGCGCAGTCGACTACCGCAGAACAAACAAAAGGCGATGTGCTGTCGTTGCGTGAAGACGCGCCGCAGGAATATGTTGTCAAAAAGGGTGACACGCTGTGGGATATTTCCGAGTTGTATTTAAATGACCCGTGGTACTGGCCTGAACTCTGGCGCATTAACGAAGACGTCAAAAACCCGCATTTAATTTATCCAGGTGACCGGTTATTGCTGATTTGGGTTGATGGCAAGCCGCAACTGACTCGAAAAGAATACCGCGCGTTGTTGCCGCAGGGCGAGTTAAAAGATAAAGGCGAGCCGATTCCAACGTTTTCACGTGAGATGCTGGCGCCGTTATTGACCGAACATCGATTATTTAACGCTAGTAAGCTCAGTGATTTGCCACAAATACTGGGTGATAATCGCGGTGCGCCGCGCGTGAACGGTATGTTACCGGTGTTTATCAAAGGCGCCGTTGAGAAAACGACTTATAGCGTGTTCACGCCAGTTGAGCGCATCGAACAGGGTGAGTTACTGCGCTATGTCGGCGACGTCGACATCACCTACAATAGTGGTGATATAGCCGAAGGTGAACTGAGCCGAATTCAGCGAGAAATACGTCGTGGTGACTACTTGTTAGAAACCAAACCGTTGAATCTGCCTGCTGTGATTACGCCAACCTCTGGTGCTAAAACTGATGGTCAAGTCATCGCTTCGCTCAACTCACGAAAAGAGCAAGGTAAATACGATGTTGTTGTGCTCAACAAAGGCGCCAATCATGGTGTTGCTGTGGGACAGATGTATCAAGCGATTCGTCCGGGCTCGACTATTTTTGTTGAGGGCGAAGAAATAAGCTTGGTGAATTACTATAAACCAGCAGATGATTTATCACGTTTTTGGCGCAACACAGTGCAATTACCAGCGTCGGCAACGGCTGAGATGATGGTACTTGAAGTACAAGAAGAAACCAGCTTCGCGATAGTGTTGCGCTCACGTGAGTGGCTGTCGGTAGGTGATTACTATATTCCTAAGCAACTCTAAAACACGAGTCGTCTTAATCAACAATCGGAGGTTATCAGCATGGATGCTGAAACCGCAACGACGTTACTGGCGCTTGCCAGTGCGCCGAGCAAACATCGGAAGTTTTTACGTAGCCTAAGTTCGTTTGAACAAATTTCAGCTCATGCGAAGTGGCCCGATGCGAATCTTGTTCCTGCTCGTATCGAGCGATTACGGCTATGGGCTGAGCAGCCCAATTGTTATGCTATTCATTTGCGTGACCCACGCTATCCAGAAACGTTACGACATATTCATGACCCACCGTTAGTGCTATTCGCGCAGGGTGACTTGAGTTGTTTGAATGCCATGAGTGTTGCCATTATTGGCAGTCGCAACGTGTCGCCAGTGGGGCAGCATACTGCGGATTATTTTGCGCGCGGTTTGGCGCGTTCAGGTTTGGTTGTCAGCAGTGGGCTTGCGCTGGGTATTGATGGCGCTGCGCACCGTGGCGCTTTAGATGAAGGAAAAACTTTAGCGGTATTGGCAGCTGGCCCGGATGTTTACTACCCGTCGCGCAATCGGCAATTGCAGCAGCAAATCATGCAATCAGGATTAGTGGTGACTGAGTTTGCGCCAGGCACGCCGGCAAAACGTGATCATTTCCCCCGTCGAAATCGAATCTTAAGCGGACTTTCTCAATTAGTTCTCGTGATTGAGGCGAAACTTTATAGCGGTACGATGATCACGGCAGGGCTGGCGCAGGAGCAACAAAAAACAATTATGGCAGTACCCGGTTCAATCTGGGATGCGGCATTTACGGGGAGCTTTAAGTTATTGCAAGAAGGAGCCGGTATTGCAGTTTGTGTGAATGATATTCTCCATGAGTTGAATTTGCCAGAACTGCCCCCATCTCAATTGTCAGAAAAACATCATCAAATAAATTCGAAACGAAGCTTGGCAAACCGCCAATTGTTGGCTAATGTGGGATCAGAGGTCACTTCAATAGACACCATTGTGGCGCGCAGTGGACTGCCGGTTGCGATTGTTACAGAGCAGTTGGTGTTGTTAGAGCTTGAGGGCAGTGTGGTCTCAGTATCAGGCGGTTATATAAAAATGGGGAGGCGCTAACGATGTTTGATATCCTCATGTACTTGTTCGAGAACTATATACATTCGGACATGGAGGTTGTAGTTAACCACGACGAGCTAACTGACGAACTCACCCGCGCTGGTTTCCATCGCCAAGAGATTCATAAGGCACTCGCTTGGTTAGAACGCTTGGCTGACTTACAAGACAGCCATGCCTCACCGTATGTCAATAAGTCCGAGAGCAAAAGTACACGGGTCTTTACGGCCGATGAAGTTGCGCGACTGGATTGTGCCAGCCGTGGTTTTTTAATGTACCTAGAGAGCCTTGGGGTATTGGACTTCACAACTCGCGAAATGGTTATTGACCGAGTGATGGAGCTCGACACCCAACAGTTTACGCTCGACGATTTGAAATGGGTTGTGCTGATGGTGCTGTTTAATGTACCAGGCCACGAAGACGCCTATGATCAAATGGAAGGCTTACTGTTTGAGGAACCCGAGGGTTTATTGCATTAAATGACCGATAACTTCTTGGAACCACAGTCGCTGGGCGTGCCTTGCCCCCGGTGTCAGCGCGATCTGCAACTTAAAAAGGGCCGTTATGGCTTGTTTGTTGGTTGTAGTGGTTATCCCGACTGCGATTATATGACGGCGGCTGATTTTGACCCTGGTACCGATGCACTTTGCCCAGTTTGCCAAACCGGTAAACTGGTGCAGAAAACGAGCCGTTTTGGTAACTCGTTTTACGCTTGTGACCATTTTCCTACATGCAAATACTCGGTGAACTTACCGCCCGTTTCCCAACCTTGCCCAACCTGTCAATTTCCACTGCTATTGAAGAAGAAAACAGCAGCTGGCGAACGGCTGATTTGCGCAAATGATTCCTGTGATTACAAATCTTCGTTAAAATAGCCCAACTTTCACGAATAATCCGGCATTTTGAAGTATTGGAAGAGACCACCGACATGACTGAACAAACAGACCCATGGTTATTGGCGAAGCAAGCGTTCGCTAGCGGCGAGTTGCTGGCGTACCCCACCGAAGCCGTTTTTGGTTTGGGGTGCGACCCGCGCAACGGCGCTGCGGTCAATAAACTACTGCAAGCGAAACAGCGTCCGCAAGAGAAAGGACTGATCTTACTCGCCGCCGATTATAGTCAATTGGTGGGTTTTGTTGCCGATCATAAAATTCCACAGGATAAACGGTTCAGCGTATTTTCTAATTGGCCGGGCCCAGTCACCCTGTTATTACCAGCGGCAGATAACGTGCCGGAATGGTTGCGCGGCGCGCACGATCAAATCGCTGTGCGCGTTACTGCCCATGAACCCGCTCGCCAGCTCTGTAAAGCACTCGGCAGTGCTATTGTTTCAACTAGTGCGAATATTTCGGGACAACCTGCGCTGACCACAGCATCAGAGGTGCGCGAAACCTTTGGCGACAATATCGCTTGGGTCATGGATGCGCCAACCGGCGGTGCACTGAAACCTTCGCGGATTATCGACCCATTGACGAACAAGGTTATTCGGGATTAAGCATGCATGATTCGATGTTAGAACAGGTCAATCACTACCTGAAAAGTTTGCAAGACAAAATCTGTGATGCACTTGAGCAAGCTGACGGTAAGAGTACCTTTAAAGAGGAAGCTTGGCAGCGCCCAGGTGGCGGTGGTGGTCGCTCGCGCGTGTTGCGCGATGGTGCTGTGCTAGAGCAGGGTGGCGTCGGCTATTCACATGTTTTCGGCGAGCAAATGCCGGCATCGGCAACCGCACACCGACCAGAGCTTGCCGGACGAAATTTCAATGCGTGCGGGGTGAGCTTGGTGATGCATCCGCGCAATCCCTATGTACCCACTAGTCACGCCAATGTTCGTTTTTTTATTGCTGAAAAAGAGGGTGCTGAGCCGGTTTGGTGGTTTGGGGGTGGGTTTGATCTCACCCCGTTTTACCCATTTGATGATGATATCAAACACTGGCATCAGGTTGCTTACGACGCGCTGCAGCCGTTTGGTGATGAGCTCTATCCTAAGTTTAAGAAGTGGTGTGATGATTATTTTTGGCTGAAACACCGCGACGAAACTCGCGGCGTTGGTGGCCTATTTTTTGATGATTTAAACCAGCGTGGATTTGACGAAAGCTTCGCAATTATGCGCGCTGTGGGTGATGCCTATCTTGAGGCTTACCTGCCAATTATTGCTCGTCGCAAAGACACCCCATATGGTGAACGCGAGCGGGAGTTTCAGCTGTATCGTCGCGGTCGCTACGTTGAATTCAACCTCGTTTGGGACAGAGGAACGCTGTTTGGTTTGCAAACGGGTGGACGCACTGAGTCAATACTCATGTCAATGCCGCCGCTAGCGCGTTGGGAATATGGTTATCAACCTGAATCAGGCAGCCCCGAAGCAAAACTTTATACGGACTATTTACGCCCGCGTGACTGGTTAACTGAGCTTTAGTCGGTATTAATCATATGATGCGCCAATTGCGTAAAGCGTTGGCGCAGTTGCATTTTGAGTAACTCGTCGTCAACTTGTTCATCAAGCACTTGGTACATACACAGCAACCACTGATCGCGCAATTTTACGTCAATGGTAAAGGGCATGTGACGAGCACGTAAGCGCGGATGACCATACTTTTCTTCGAATAGTTGCGGACCACCGAACCAGCCACTTAAAAACTCATAAAATTTCTGGTGAATTGCGGTCATTGGCTGTGGGTGAATGGCTAACAAATCTTTTGCGCGTGGGTCACTCTCCATGACATCATAAAATCTCTCTGCCATGGCGCGAACTGCTGTTTCACCGCCAAGCTGGTCATAAATTGATTTTGGGCCTGTGCCCTTACGAAGGAAGTTAAACATGGCGATATATACTGTCTTTGGGAATCCGATTGCGCATAGTTTATCACCCCAAATACACCAAGCCTTTGCTCAGCAGAGCGGGGTAGAACTGAATTACACGCGCAGTTTAACATCACAGGCTCGCTTTCGCCGAGCGGTTGCAGAGTTTTTTCGACATGGTGGTGCAGGCGCCAATGTCACCGTGCCATTTAAGCAACAAGCTTTTGAACTGGTCACTTATGTCACCGCGCGCGCACAACAAGCAGGTGCTGTGAACACTTTGGTGCCGTTAGGCTACGGCCAATTGCTTGGCGATAACACCGATGGAATTGGTCTGGTTCGTGATTTACAACGCAATTTAGGGCAGACTCTTGCTCACCGCGATGTGGTTATTTTGGGAGCTGGCGGCGCGGCACGTGGCATCATTGCACCCTTGCTGGAGCAGGAGCCCAGTAGCTTAATCATTGCCAACCGCACTGAGGAAAAGGCCCAAATTTTGGTTGAACAGTTTGCCAACTCAAAACTTCAAGCGTGTCGCTTTTATGAATTAGCGATTCCAACCGGAGCGATCGTGATTAATGCAACCAGCGCCAGTCTCGCTGGTGAGAAACTTCCCGTAGCACCCACCGAGTTAGCGCATGCTACCTGTGCTTACGACATGGTTTACGGCGCACAACCAACCGTATTTATGCAGCAAGCACAGCAAGCCGGCGTTTCAGTCATAAATGATGGATTAGGTATGCTGGTTGAACAAGCAGGCGCGGCATTTCAAATGTGGCATGAAGGCGCCGAACTAGATACGCAGAAAGTTATTCAGGAAATACGTGAAAGGCTCGTTGGTTGACGTTTAGTCGCGCAAAACAATATCAGGACTGAGGTCGACGTCGCCCTCATGATTGACCGTGGCGAACTCACTGCCACGCCGAACTACCGCCGTTGGGCCGTCTTCGGTGTTACGAATAAAGGCTAAATCAAAGCCGAATTTTTGTAACTGATAAACCCCAAATTTTTGGTCCATCGACAATCGATCCCACCACTCCGACTGGTTCAGAGCAATGCGACGCCGCTCAAACTCCTCGAGTTGGCGCAGCTCATCTTTTGTCAACTTCATCGATTCTATTTCCATGGGGCCACGTTTGGTTAAGTATTCATCAGTAACAAGCATCATATAGATAGTACTCATTCAACACTAGTTCAGATTGCTTTTGCAAGAACTATGACAAGCAGTATATAGAAAAAGTAAGACGATGTTGATTCCTTTTACGCATATGGCTTTTTGATAACGCGCAAAAATTGTTCTAAGAAAATCGCATTTGGCACTAGCAATCGCCGATTAATGTGATAGTCTTCTATTTCGATTCAACGAGAATTGACAGAGCACGCCGTTACCTTCCAAGTATGTGCTAAAAATCAGTTTCCACAACTGAACCAAAATAAAAATAAAACGCTGTCAGGGATTCAGACGTACTGCGAACCCCTTGTATTTCAAGACGTTTATCAAATCCAAGTCACCAGAGATCTAAGATCTTTCGCTGGTGGGTTTTGTCGTTTTCAACAGACTTATCCACAGCCTTTTCACAGTTTGCTCAACGGCGCCAAGTGGCGAAGATCGTGAACCTGTGGCATGCTACACAGCAATTCTTAGTCGCAAATTTTGAGATTGCATCCATGGCAACAGCAACACCATCAGTACCCGAAAACCCGTTCATTCTCGTAGACGGTTCATCGTATTTATTTCGAGCATTTTATGCGCCCCCGCACTTGACCAATTCGGCAGGTGAGCCGACGGGTGCAATATACGGTGTCGTCAACATGCTCAGAAGCCTTTTGAAAAAATATAAGCCGTCGCATATGGCGGTGGTGTTTGATGCCAAGGGTACGACATTTCGCAATGAAATTTACGCTGAATACAAAGCTCATCGTCCGCCGATGCCTGACGATTTGCGTCAACAGATTGAACCGTTGCATCAAATCGTCAAAGCGCTCGGGCTTCCGCTACTGTGCATAGATGATGTTGAGGCCGATGATGTGATTGGCACTTTAGCCGAGCAAGCGGGAAAAGAGGGGCGATTTACCCTAATTAGCACCGGCGATAAAGATATGGCGCAGTTAGTAAATGATCACGTCATGCTAATTAACACCATGACTGACACGTTATTGGATTATGACGGTGTAGTGGCCAAGTATGGTGTGAAGCCAGAGCAGATGATTGATCTCCTGTCATTGATGGGAGACAGCTCAGATAATATTCCAGGATTGCCTAAAGTAGGCGAGAAGACAGCGTTAGCAATGTTACAAGGCATGGCGTCTATCGATGCGATGTTGGCGGACCCAGAGGCAATCGCTAAGTTGGATTTTCGTGGTGCGAAAACCATGCCTGATAAGCTTCGCGAAAATACGGATATTCTGTTGTTATCGCGCGAGTTGGCAACAATTAAACTCGATGTCCCGTTGGAATTGAGTCCTGACCAGCTGACGATTCAGCCAGCGAATCGAGATGAGCTTATTCAGCTTTATAAACAGTGCGAATTCCGCCGTTGGCTAGCAGAAGTGATGGATGAAGGTGCGGTCACGGACCAAGTGTTGGGACACGAACAACCGACGGCGTCTAATAATGATACACCGGTGAGTCATGACGACTATGAAACGGTGACGACCGAAGCGCGTTTTAAGCACTGGTTGAAGGACCTAGAGCAAGCGGAATACTTCGCTTTTGACACTGAAACAACCAGCTTAAATTACATGGAAGCTGAACTTGTGGGTCTCTCGTTTGCTATCAAGCCTGGTCAAGCTTGTTACATTCCAGTCGCTCACGATTATCCTGGCGCGCCTGAGCAACTCGATCGTGCTTGGGTACTCGAACAATTGAAACCGCTACTTGAATCAAAGCAGCCGAAGTTAATTGGTCAAAACTTAAAATACGATAGCCATATACTGCGCCGTTACAACATTCGTGTGGGCGCCATTCATAACGACACCATGCTGGCGTCGTATGTATTTAATAGTGTTGGCTCGCGTCACGATATGGACAGTTTGAGTTTGCAGTATTTAGGTCACAAAGCGATTTCGTTTGAAGACATTGCTGGCAAAGGCGCGAAGCAATTAACCTTTAATCAAATCGGCTTAGATCAAGCCGCCCCTTATGCGGCAGAAGATGCTGATGTCACTTTACAGCTGCATCACAAGCTTTGGCACGAAGTAAGCCAAGCGAAGTCGTTATTGAATGTTCTGCAAACCATTGAGCTGCCCTTATTACCGGTGCTGGTAGATATGGAGCAGCGTGGGGTGCAAATTGACGCCCCGTTACTGGCAAAACAGAGTCATGAAATCGCAATGGAGCTGCAGCAGCTCGAGAAAAAAGCTTACGACATTGCTGGTGAGGAATTTAATCTGAGTTCAACCAAGCAATTACAGACGATTTTGTTCGACAAACTGCAATTACCAGTGCTGAAAAAAACGCCAAAGGGTGCACCTTCAACGGCCGAAGAGGTGTTACAAGAATTAGCACTCGATTATCCGCTACCGGATGTCATTATGCGTCATCGCGGATTGAGTAAACTGAAGTCAACGTACACGGACAAGTTACCGAAAATGGTCAATCCGCGCACGCATCGCATCCATACCTCATATCACCAAGCAGTCACAGCGACCGGGCGGTTGTCATCGAGCGATCCGAACCTCCAGAACATTCCGATTCGTACTGAAGCGGGGCGCCGTGTTCGCCAGGCTTTTACTGCGCCGGCCGGTTATAAGATTATGGCGATTGACTATAGCCAAATTGAGTTGCGCATTATGGCACATCTGTCGCAAGACCCAGCGCTGGTTGAAGCGTTCTCAAAAGGTAGAGACATTCACAAAGCGACAGCCTCAGAGGTGTTTGGTGTGGCATTAGAGCAGGTCACGAGTGAACAACGCCGCCGTGCCAAAGCGGTTAACTTTGGTCTGATTTACGGTATGTCTGCGTTTGGGCTTGCGCGTCAGCTCGATATTCCTCGCCAAGAAGCACAAGATTATATGGATAAATATTTTGACCGATTCCCGGGCGTATTGAAGTACATGGAAGACACCCGAGCGCAAGCGAAGCGTGACGGTTACGTTGAAACAATTTATGGGCGCCGTTTGCAACTTCCAGAGATTAAGTCGCAGAACGGGATGCGTCGTAAGGCGGCTGAGCGAGCGGCAATCAACGCACCTATGCAAGGAACAGCAGCTGATATTATTAAGCGCGCCATGATTGCTGTGGCGGACTACATTAATACACAGGTACCTAAAGAAGATGTGCATATGATCATGCAAGTGCACGATGAATTGGTTTTTGAAGTACGAGATGACAAAGTAACTGAATATCAGCAAAAGCTTGCCGAGATCATGGAGCAAGCCGCGGAACTTAAAGTGCCGTTAATTGCCGAAGCAGGTGTTGGGAACAACTGGGACGAGGCGCACTAAAAATAATTTCAGAAAAATGAAAATTTTTTTGAACTATTTTTTGAACAGCCAGTCTGAATCAGTGAAAGGCGCATTAAACGAATCGAGTTCGTTTGTCATTACCTTTCTGAGATGTTCTCTCCCTGGATTGTAAGAACTTTTGCCCGGCTTCATGCCGGGCTTTTTCTTTCTATAGCCCAAACGTTTATGCGGTCGGTGCAACGCGAGGTTTTCGAGCGCGGCGATTCGCAATAAATACACCCGCTAAAATAGCCGCCATGCCAACAGCGTGCTCAACCAAGAACGGCTCACCATCAATGACCCCGAGTATTAATGCAACAATCGGAATGAGATAAGTAACAGAGCTTGTGAATGTGGTATCTGTCACTTTTACGACGGTATTAAAAATTACCAATGCCATTGCCGTGCCGACAACACCGAGGATTAAAATGGCCGAGAGCGAGAAGTATGCGTCGGGCTGGGTTCCGAGTTGCTCAATAAACGGTGTAGCGAATAGCAAATAAACTAATGCCGGAGGAGCCACGAGAAACAGACTAACCCCAGTAATCGTGAGCGCGCCTAAATCAGGTATATGATGCTTAATCAGGTTAAGATTTATGCCGTAGCAAATCGTTGCCACAACAATTAGCAAAGCGTAAGTATTGAATTGAAATTCACCACTCGCATTAGCGGTGATTAAAATAACTGTGCCTGCCAAGCCTATCAAAACCCCAATCCATTGCTGTACCACGACGATTTGATGAAAAACGAGTACGCCTATCAACAACGTGGCCAACGGAGTAAAGGTGTTAAGCACACCAGTCACACCGCTCGGTAGCTCTGTTTGAGCAAAAGCAAATAAAAAAGCCGGGATAAAACTACCCACTAAACCCACGGAAATGAGCTTAGGCCAGTGGTGACGTTGAACGGTTTTAAAGCGTTGCATTAAAAACGGTAACAGCACAAAGCCCGCTGAGGCAATGCGAATAGCCGCGAGTTGATCAGGCCGAAATGCAATCAGACCTTTTTTGATCAAAATAAACGAGCTGCCCCAAATCATAGCGAGCAGCAATAGTAATAACCAAGCTTTTAATGGTGGCGTTTCATTCTGCTGCATCGGTGTTAACCGTTGCGTCTGCTGGCGTGTTGAGCCAGTTAGAGAGAATGACTTCAACTTGCGGAAGGCCGATTTTGTTGTGCGAGGAAAACATCTCTACTTGCACACCGTCACCAAACACCAGCGCTGCTTCGCGTGCTTGCAGTAACGTGCTTTTACGTTGGCTTGGCTTTAACTTGTCGGCTTTTGTCAGCAATACCAACACCGGAATACCGCAATCGGTTGCCCAATGCAGTAAATCCTGATCGGTATCACGGTACGGATGGCGGATATCCATCAATAATACGAGACCGCGCAGTGACTGACGTTTTTGTAAATATTCACTCAGAGCGAGGTTCCACTTTTCTTTCACCTCAAGTGGAACTTTGGCGTAGCCATAGCCTGGCAAATCGATTAAACGTTTATTCGGTTGCACCTCAAAAACGTTAATAAGCTGCGTTCGCCCCGGTGTTTTACTGGTGCGCGCGAGAGCTTTTTGGCGGGTGATGGTGTTTAATGCACTGGATTTCCCGGCATTCGAACGCCCCGCAAAAGCGATTTCGACCCCTGAATCTTCAGGCAATTGTCGAATATTTGCGGCACTCGTGATAAATTTTGTGGGCTGAAAGTTTAACGTGGTATTCATAAACGTATTAGGCGACCTCATTTGAAACCACATAGTAGCATGATTAGACGTTTAATCCTTACAACTTTTGTGTAAAATAGCGTCTGTTACAACTACCCAGAGCAGAGATATCGATCATGAAAAAAATCGCAATGTTCGTAGGCCTGTACCTTGGCTTAACTGGTATTGCCATGGCAGCAACTGGCGATGCGGAAGCAGGACAACAGAAATCCGCAGTATGTGCTGCGTGTCACGGGCCGGATGGTAATGCGGCATCTGATATGTATCCGAAAATTGCTGGTCAGCACGAAAGCTACCTGTTGAAGCAGCTGAAAGATTATAAACTCGCTGCAGATACTGGCGGTGAGCAAGGTCGTGCTAACGCGATCATGCAGGGCCAAGTGATGATGCTCAGTGAACAAGATATGGCTGACTTAGCGGCATATTTTGCGTCACAAGAAATGGAAGGTGGTGCAGCACCAGAAGACGTGATTGCTGCAGGTAAGAAATTGTTTGCAGCAGGCGATGAGTCTCGCGGTATCGCCGCTTGTGCAGCATGTCACGGTCCGCGCGGCGACGGCATGGCGTTAGCTAACTTCCCAAATATTTCAGGTCAACACGCTGCATATACCAAGCAACAGCTTGAATTATTCCGTAGTGGCGAGCGCGCTAACGACATGAACAATATGATGCGTGATGTAGCGAGCAAGCTAACCGATAAAGATATCGAAATTTTATCTCAATATATTCAAGGCTTGTATTAATCAAGCGATTAGAAAGGCAGCGAAAGCTGCCTTTTTTGTTTTTTTGTTGCAAAAAAATGTAAGAAAATCCTTTGAAAATAGTGGGTTTGTCTAAAAAGTTATAAAGATTTTTGTTTTTAGAACATAATAATCATTGATAATTCGGCACGAATCAGTACTCTGAATGCCATTGGATTTTCTGGAAGCCACATATTATAAGGCTTCGCCAGTAATCAGATTTAAAATCCAGGGAATAACAACACGGCCAGGAGGCCGACTTTTAACCAAGCAGAATAAAAATAATAGAGCTCGGTTAATGCGCATAGATAATAACAATAATAATAAAAGACTCACGGACGTTATAATTAAAAACATGGAAGATAATGACAACCGTTCTCGAAATCGCACGTGCGCTGTGTGAAAGAATGAGAATAAATCAGGCGATGGCAACATCGCCTTTTTTATTGCCTGCTAGATCAGTTAAACTATACGAGACGTTTGCAAGCATAATAAGCTTAAGCCAACGTATTCAATTTAACTGTTCTGGAAACACACATGACACGCGTCAAGAAAACCCGCAAAACCGGCCCGCTCGCTCCAGCCAAAAAAGTTCAAAAGGATTGGGAGCAACCGAAGGTAAAATCAGCACCGCAGAAACCGACGCACAAAACCAAAGGGCGTAAGCCAGGTAGTCGTTTTAATCTGCCGTCAAATCAGACGAAAGGTCAGGGCGCAGGTGGTAAACAGCAACCACAAGACCCGCGTCATGGTAGTAAGAAGCCAATTACTCTCGTCGACCCAAATCAAGCAACACATTTTGTGCAGCAGCCTAGCTTTGATCGTAAAGCCGCGCTGGCTGAACTAGCCGCTATTGAGAACGACGAGCGTCTCCAAGCACTACTAGAACGTGCAGAAGACGGCGAAACACTAAATGCCAGTGATACAAAGTACATGGAAGAGCGTACTGAGAGATTCGCACAGCTTGCCGAACAACTCGGTATTGAGCTGGATGACGGCGAAGATGACGATTTCGACGACTTAGACTTCGATGACGACTTTGAGGATGACGATGACAGAAGCTAACTTTCCAGTGTGGGTGTGGTTTGCCATTGCTTTAGGCAGTGTCATTATTGTTGGCCTAGCTTTTTATGCTGGGCGTTTGCTGGCGCAACTAAAGGCGCAAAACCAGCGTCGCGACCAAGCTTTGGCAAAGCGAAATGAAAACCTACACGAAAGTATTGTCACAATTGCAAAGGCGATGGAGCAGGGACAATGCCCTTTGTCCGAGGGCGCGTTGCGCTTGGTGGTATTGCTTGATTTACGCGTCGAGTCTACGCAAGCCGGTTATGCTAAAAAGTATCCGTCGTTACACGATATGTATGAACGGATAAAGCACATGCCGACTCATGAGGCGCGCAAGCAGTATCCAAAAGCTGAAATTCGCAAAATGGACAATGAGCGAGAGGGCTACGAAAAAGAGCTGGAGAACGTCATTTTACAAGACGTCCGCCAGCTCTTGAAAGATTTCGCTTAGGTTATTGTTTGTAAACAGTACCGTCTTTCACTACCAAATTGATATTGCTAAGCAGGGAGATATCGTTCAACGGATTTCCCTGTACGGCAACCACATCGGCACGTTTACCCACTTCAATCGTACCTATATCCGTCACGCCAAGAAGTTTGGAAGCTTCTGCGGTTGCACTGCGAATAGCAACTAATGGCGGCATACCGGCTTCGACCATGTAAATAAACTCGCGATAGTTTTCGCCATGATCGTAGACACCGGCATCAGTACCAAAGGCGATTTTAACACCAGCTTTGTAGGCTTCAGCGAACGTACTTTGAATCTTTGGACCAATTGCCGCAGCTTTTGGACGCACTAACTCTGGGAAGAAGCCATCAATTTTGGCACGATCAGCAACCGAGCGTCCGGCCGTAATTGTTGGCACGTAATACACGCCCTTTTTCTTCATGGCACGCATGACTTCTTCGTCCATATAAGTGCCGTGCTCAATGGAATCAACACCGGCTTCAATAGCGCGAAGCATGCCTTCTTTACCATGCGCGTGTACTGTGACCTTCATTTCATAATCTTTTGCAGTATCAACAACGGCCTTTAGCTCATCCATCATGAACTGCGGGTTATGACCACTTTTGGCAACGCTTAGAACACCACCAGTCACGGTTAGCTTGATCAAATCTGAGCCGTCTTGATAACGAGCGCGAACGGCTTGACGAGCTTCGTATGGGCCGTTAAGAACACCATCCGCTGGTGTTGGCGTTTCGTATAAACCAGCATGTGCGCCATTGGTTGGGTCAGCGTGACCACCGGTGGTTGCGAGCGATTTACCTGCAGTATAAATACGTGGGCCAATCACTTTACCGGCATTCACAGCGTTACGCAGCGCGATACTCGCATTGTATGAATCACCTAAATCACGAACTGTCGTGAACCCAGCCATCAAAGTTTTCCGAGCATAATTAACGGCATCTAAAGTCACATCCGGCGCACCTTTGGTAAATTTATTCATATAGCTACCAGGGCCGAGCTGTGAGGTTAAATGCGTGTGCATATCAATGAAACCAGGCATCACCGTGCCGTCTCGACGGTCGATCACCACGTCGCCTTGCTGTGGTTGTTTAAAACCTTTTTCGATCGCTTTAATGGTGCCTGCATCAATTACGACAGTCATCTCAGCTTTAGGATTCGCTTGAGTACCATCAATTAAGGTACCCGCATAAATAAGCGTGTCGGCATGAGCTGTTGAAGCCAAGCCTAACGCCACAGATACTGCTAATAATTTCCGCATGTGATTTACCTCGTTTTATTTTTGCTATAGTCAACACAGTAGCGAGTAATTGCTGTATCGGCAACGAACCGGTGAGCATTTAACCGCTTAAACTGAGTGAACTGACGCAACGATGATTAAATCTTGGTATAATACCGCTCTTAATGACACCGATTAGGCAGTACATTTCATGTTCAAACGCGTTCGAGAAGATATCCAAAGTGTTTTTGCCCGCGATCCTGCGGCGCGAAATGCTTTTGAAGTGCTCACCACCTATCCAGGGCTGCATGCCATTTGGTGGCACCGCTTGAGTCATAAGCTGTGGACGTGGCGTTGGTATTGGCTGGCGCGTTTTGTATCGACGATTTCGCGTTGGCTCACCGGTGTCGAAATTCATCCAGGTGCGAAAATCGGACGCCGTTTCTTCATCGACCACGGGATGGGTGTGGTGATTGGTGAAACCGCTGAAATTGGTGATGATGTCACCATCTATCATGGCGTTACACTCGGCGGTACCAGTTGGAATCAGGGCAAACGCCATCCGACGCTTGGCAACGGCGTCGTCATTGGTGCCGGCGCTAAAGTACTTGGCCCGTTAGTGATTGGTGAAAACGCACGCATTGGCTCTAATGCCGTGGTGGTGAAGGATGTTCCCGCCGAAGTAACCGTGGTCGGCATACCGGCCCGTGTTGCGCGCAGTGCTGCCACATCAGAAACCTCAGAAGTAACGAAGCGTCGGCAAGAAATTGCGAAACAGTACGGTTTTGATGCATATGCCATTTCCGCAGACAACCCCGATCCTGTCGCAACTGCGATCGGTCGGATGTTAGATCACGTACACTTGCTTGACCAAAAAGTGAGCGATTTATGTTGCGCGGTTAACAAGCTTGGCGGTAATGTATGTGAAGAAATACCGGATGTAGATTTAGACGATATGGACTTCCTTCAAGCAGAACAGGAAGCAGCTGAACGTCGTCAGCAAGAGAAGCAGCAGGAAAAACAGTAAAAAAAGAGGGCAGCATCAGTCGAGCAGGTTATGGCGACTCACTCTTGACGATATCCAGTTGCTAGCGGAGGTAATCATGAAGCTAGCAAAAACACTACTCACCGTTTTATCACTGTCAGTGCTGGCCGGTTGTAGCAGCCAAGCAGCAATGAATTCATTGATAGAACACCATCAAAACGCGCAAATGCCGAGTTTGAATAGCGCGTTATTTGCGCCACAACAATCTGTTGTTTCGGCCCAGCAATTATTTGCTCTAACGGCTTCGCAACAGCATGACTTCTTGCTTGATTACAACGGGCGCCTGAGCGATTTACCAGAACATGAACGCATTAGTGCATATCTGCATGATTTAACCTTTGGGTTTAATTATAAAGAGCAAACCTATACCGCTAGCGAAGCCTTTGCACTAAGCGCCGGTAACTGTATGGCCTTGGCGATATTGACGAAGAGTTTGGCTGATTTAGTTGCAGTGGAAATAAAATTCCAGCGCGTCACTAATGCCCCAGTGTTTGATCGCAATAATAATGTGGTGTTGGTTTCTGATCATGTCCGTGCGCGCTTGTACAAGCCGTATGAAGCTAGCCAAGATAACGAAAACAATACTCTGTTGAAGCGCGCTTGGGTAGTGGTGGATTATTTTCCGTCTTCAGCATCACAAAATGCGGAGATGATTACCGACACCCAGTTTCTCGCGCTGTATTATCGTAATCGTGCCGCTGAATTGATGGTTGATGGTCGTATTGATGATGCCTACGCTTACGCTAGTGAAGCGTTAAAATACACGCCTAAAGATAGTGAAGTCATCAATATCTTGGGGCTGTTGCATGGCCGTAAACAGGATAGCCGGAGTGCCGAACAACTATTTAGCTATGCATTAAGTTTGGATGCTGACAATCTTAACGTGTTGCACAATTACCAAGCGCTTGCAAAGCGTCAGCAGCGAACTGATTTAGTGGCTGAGCTTGAACAGCGCATCCAATCGATACCAGAGGCGAATCCATACGTCTGGATTGCGTTAGGCGACGCAGCATTTGAGCAAAATCAGTTAGAAACTGCGATGATGATGTACCGGAAGGCGGCAAAACAGGCACCTTATGTGCATGAAGCTTACTGGGGACAAGCACGCGTCTATGTCGCCCAAGGTGAGACACAACAAGCGCGTCGTATTCTTGACAAAGGTTTACGTGAAGCACGCATGTCAGCAACCAAAGGTCGGTTTAAAACCGGTTGGTACAGCTATCAAGAACAGGCACAAAAAAAGCCGCTCGATTGAGCGGCTTTTTGGAATTCTTCGCTAGAAGAAACGTAATTACATAGGAACTACGTTAGAAGCCTGTGGGCCTTTAGGACCTTGTTCGATAGTGAATTGAACAGTTTGGCCTTCAGCTAAGGTTTTGAAACCGTCTGATTGGATAGCAGAGAAATGTACGAATACGTCTGCGCCTTGCTCTTGCTCGATGAAACCGAAACCTTTAGCTTCGTTAAAGAATTTTACTTTACCAGTTACTGTAGACATGCTGTGATTCCTCGTATTGCATGTGAAAATCTAGGGTATTGCTAATAAAAATTACGTGTATTACTTGGGGACTTACAAAACGAGGTACAGCAATTGACTTCGTAACAGGCCACAATTAGACAGCCGAATTTTTCTAGCGACGGTCAGTATACGCTGATCCTACCCCCTGTCAATTAAAGATTTATTAACGCTTATAAGGGGTTTAGCCGCGTATCCAGTTCTTGGTGATGTGCCGGAACTGGTCAGTTCCTGAACGATATAACCATTCGTAGGCCGCCATTTCTGATGAAATAATCACCACGCCTTCTTGGCGCATACGTTTTAATGCCGTTTGTTTGTCGCTATCTCGGCGCGAACCAACAGCATCTTCCACCACGAATACCTGGTAGTCATCGGCAATTAAATCGAGCGCAGTTTGCAAAATGCAGACGTGCGTTTCCATACCCATCAATATGACTTGTGAGCGATTAATTTCGTTAATCGCATTTACAAAATTAGGCTCTTGCACGGCGCTGAAATGCAATTTCTCAATAACTTGCGCATTCTCAATCACACCAGAGAGGTCATCAACACTAATGCCGAGTCCCTTCGGATATTGTTCCGTTACCAGCACAGGAACATCTAATTCGTTCGCTATTTCACCAAGCCACCGCATACGCGCAATCAGTTGGTCGCGTTGGTGGATAACCGGTGCCAGTTTTTCTTGTGCATCAACAATAACAAGTACGCTTTGGTCTGCTTTCATCAGCATGGTGAAAACTCCGTTGAATCAAATTAAATGAATTATGCCGCAAAGTGATTGCTATTCCTAATGCTTGGCGATACTTTGACCACACAGGCAACGTAACAGGGAAAGTCAGAAGGACGCTGGCCATGCCGAATCAATCCGCCGATGCTCTACTGCAGAGCTTTCGTAACAAAGTCACCCGCAACATCGTGTGGGCAGGTGCTATTACGCAATTATTATTAGCCGGCGCGCAGCTCTGGCTAGCACATTATCTACAAGCGGTAATCATGTTTGCTGCCGCCGCAGTTCTCGGTGTTATTGCTTATTCTTATCGTCGCCAGCGCATTCCCGATTTTTGGCGCGTAATTTTCATGGCGTTACTTACCGCTATCTGTGTTGTTTCGATTCGAAATAATGGCACATTAGGTGTGTACTGGGCCTACCCATTGTTAGTCGCTAGCTTTTTTATGTTTCGTGATGGTTATGCCATTGCCTTAGCATCTGCTGTAACCATAGTGATGAGTATGGCGGCTGTACTTTACATGCCGAGCGGCGACGCCTGGCGTATTGCGGCCTCGCTGCTCGTTATTCTGGTTCTCGGTGGTGTGTTTGTGGTGATGCTTGGGCGTATGCAGAAACTTCTACACCAATTGGTGGTTACCGACACGCTTACTGGGTTACAGAATCGCCATCGCGTCAATAACGTCTTGAGTCAGTTAATTCATAACTTCCGCCGATATCATCGACCAGCAAGTTTAATCATGCTGGACTTAGATCATTTTAAACTTCTCAACGACAAACATGGCCATCTCTTTGGTGACCAAATGTTGAAGCAGTTAGCGGCGCGGTTGAAGAAAACGTTACGCATTAACGATCAGTTATTTCGCGTCGGTGGTGAGGAGTTTTTGGTGGTTATGCCCGAAACTGAACTTGAAGAAGCTGTAAAAGTTGCGGAAAAGTTGCGCTTAAATGTTGCCAACAACCCGTTTGATGGAAAAGATGCGCAAGCACACCTCACGGTCAGTATAGGGGTTGCGCAGTTACGCGCGGAACAAACTTGGGCAGAATGGATAAATACGGCAGATACTGCTTTACTTGAAGCGAAGCGCAAAGGTCGCAATCAAGTGTGTAAAGCAGAAAGTTACACCCCAACGGCTTAATTGAGAACGGATATTCATGAACTCGACGGCAGCAGCTCCCTCATTATCATTGAACTTATGGCAACAATTTCGCTTGGTAGCAATGCGTACCATCTATTTTGGTGTTGGCATTGTGATTGCTGTCCTCGCGGGGGTATTGGCAACGGAATCGCGCTGGTTGGAGTCTGGTGCTTTAGTAAGCGTGGCTTTAGCATTTATTCTCACGGGGGTGATTTACCGCAATGAATTAGCCCCGCAGTGGATTAACTTCCTCTTTATCTGCGCACTCGGTACGTTAGTTAGCGTATCAATGAAATCATCGGGCATGATGGGTGTGTATTGGATGTATCCAGTACTTGCCATGGTATTTTTCATGTTTGATCGCACCATCTTTGTGCTCGTGATTATGCTTATTTACGCGTTATTTGCGGCGGTGATGTACCAATTTTTACCGTTTGAATACGCATGGCGAATTGCGCTTTCTATGCTCGTTTTGATTGGCGTCGGCGCCGTCTTTTTAGTCATGATGAGCTACATGCAGCGCAACTTATCGAAACTGTATGCGACGGACCCATTAACCGGATTTTATCGCCGTGATTATGTGGCTGAAATGATGCAAACCGAGTTAGAGCGTGCAAAGCGCAATCAACAACCCGTTAGCGCCATGCTGCTTGATCTCGATTCGTTCAAAAACGTGAATGACAAATTTGGCTATATGTTTGGCGATGCCGTATTGAAAGAAACGGCCGCTCGGTTGGCTCGGTTTTGCCGCAAAAGTGATGTGATGATACGGCACGGTGGCGCTGAATTTTTAGTTATTTTCCCGAATACCCCTTTAAAGCAAGCCGCTGAAATAACGGGTGAAATGCTAGACAGCCTACGGCACGAACCATTCTCAGTAAAAAGCATGATGACCACCGTGACGGCAAGTGCTGGTGTGGCGGAATGGCGTAAAGGACAAGACTGGGGGCAATGGCTGGAACAAGCCGATGCTGCTATGGATAAAGCCAAGAGTCAGGGGCGAAATCGCTTGAGAATTGCGCAATAAATTTGCACCAATCGCTTGGTCTAGCTACAATTCGCTCCTTTGAAAAACGGAGCACCACATGGCACCTGTCTTGATCTTAATGGGTTCGCAGTCTGATTGGCCCGTCATGCAACATGCAGCACAAATGCTGAAAGACCTCGGCGTGGAATGGCGCGCTGAAGTTGTGTCTGCACATCGCACCCCGGATTTACTAAAAACCACCATGGAACAAGCCGAGCAAGACGGCGTTCCTGTGGTAATTGCTGGTGCTGGCGGCGCGGCTCACTTACCAGGAATGCTGGCCGCATTTACAGCTATTCCAGTGCTCGGCGTGCCGGTTCCAAGTAAACAGTTGAAAGGCTTAGATAGCCTATTGTCGATTGTGCAAATGCCAAAAGGCGTGGCTGTAGGTACGTTGGCAGTTGGCCCAGCTGGCGCTGCGAATGCTGGCTTGTTAGCGGCGCAAATTATTGGTTCGTTTGACGCAAACGTGCGTCAGCGTGTGCATGCGTTTCGCGAACAGCAGCGTGAAAAAGTGATGAATGGCCCGAAATTGGAGCTACCTGAATCATGAAAATTTTGTTTATCGGTGATGGCCAATTAGGACAAATGCTCGGTGCCAGTGCAATTAGCCACGGTCACGAGTGTCTACTCTTTAGTACCCGTAGCAACACCGTTAAACCACTCTCGGCGCAAATTGATTTGCAGTTGTCACTTGCCGACGCCATTGAATGGGCCGACGTCGTAAGCTGGGAACACGAAGATATTCCCGCAGATATTCTGGCGGCAGCTCATGATAAGTTTTTGATGGACCCGGCACGCATTAAAAGTCTGACGGATCGCCGTGCCGAAAAGAAGCTATTCGACGATTGCCGCGTGCCAACTTCACCGTGGCAAACTTATAACACCGCAGATGAACTTGAGAAGATTTTGAGTCAGGCCGAACAACCCTTAGTGCTGAAAGCTGCGCGCGGTGGTTACGATGGTAAAGGCCAGTGGCGTTTTCGTATGGCTGATGACCCAACTGCGTTGGCGCAGCAGGCGGGGCAAGCGCCAGGCATCGCTGAACATATGATTCCGTTTCAGCGCGAAGTCTCATTGGTTGGCGCACGCAGTAAAGACGGTAGCATTTGTTGTTATCCATTGATTACGAACGTGCATGATCGTGGCATTTTAAGTTACAGCCTGGGTGCGATTGATATCGTTGACGAACGCTTGCAAAGTCTAGCGGAAGACTGTTTCCGTAAACTTACTGATGCGTTGCACTATGTCGGTGTTTTAGCAATCGAGTTCTTCGTGGTCGGTGAAGGCGACGGTGCTCAGCTACTGGTTAATGAAATTGCGCCACGCGTTCACAACTCAGGTCACTGGACGATGACTGGCGCCAATAGTAGCCAGTTTGATTTACATATCCGAGCATTAACAGGCATGCCATTGCCACTACTGCGCTTAGAACCAACGTTGATGATCAACGTGATTGGAGCTGATCAAATACCCGCCGGCTTGTGGCACCATGCGGATACCGATTGTCATTGGTATAACAAAGAAGCACGCCCAGGTCGTAAGGTTGGTCACGTCAACATTCGCACCGCGAATCGTGACACGGCGCTAACGTGGGTTTCACAATGGGCAGAAAAATTGCAGATTCTCGCTGATTAAGCGAGAACTTTCTGTAGCCAGTTGTTGATGGCTTGTACCTGTTCACCACATACCTGATGTTGCATGGCAAAGCTCTGATACTCGGCATGATAACCATGTTCTTTCAACCATTGAAAGGCATGTTGCCCTAAGGCTTCAGGAACGACAGGGTCTTGCGAACCATGCTGTACTAAAATCGGCAAATCGTTATTCGCCGCATGTGGCGTGATGCTCTGGTGTGTTGCTAAATAAGTCGACAATGCTAACAGCCCGCATAACCGTTTCGGATAAGTCAAAGCCGCTTCATAAGCAACCGCACCCCCTTGCGAAAACCCTGCTAATAAAATGTTCTCTGCCGGAATACCGCGTTCAATTTCGCGTTCAATTAACTGATGTACAGCTGCCGCAGAATCACGTAATTGCTGTTCATCAACTTCACGGCCCAACGACATGCTCAAAATATCGTACCAAGCTGGCATACGCATGCCGCCGTTAATGGTGACCGGTATTTGTGGTGCATGCGGGAACACAAATCGAACCGCTACTGGAAGGGTTAAATGCGGCACTAATGGGGCAAAATCGTTACCATCCGCACCAAGGCCATGCAACCAAATAATCGCATGGGTTGCTGGTTGATTCGGTTCGATTTCTACGCAAGGAAGGTAAGACATGGGTACTCCACTAATTGTTGTCTTCAGAATTCTGTCGGTTTTTACCGAGCCCGCCACTAATGGTGAGTTGCATGGCATCTGCCGGCGACATATCTAATGCTTCGACACTATCACGCGGCACAATAATCATATAACCGCCAACGTTATAGCTCATGGGCAGAAATACAGCGATATGGTTTTCATCAAGCATCGCCGAGAGACGATCTTCTTTTTGACCTGGCTTTTTCGTCACAATGCCGATTAACTTTACATCCACCCCGGGTAAAGTGACCAAGACGACCGATTCATCAGAAAAACTTTTTCCCGACATTAAATCGAACACATCGGTAATGGTGCCGTATAAGCTTCGCAGCACCGGCATCCGTTGCATGATGTTGCCCGGTAACTCCCACAGCTTGTTGATGAATCGCCAGCGCGCGCTAAAGCCAATAATAATGGCGAGTACCAGGAAACTTAAGAAGGCTAAACCCGGGAAATAATATTTGGTTCCCAGAATGGATTCCCAAATTGGCCGTAGCCAAGATTCAATAGTCACTAAGAACCAATGAACCAAAGCAATTGTAACCACTAACGGCAGCAAAATTGTCAGGCCTTTGAGTAAATACTGTATTCCACGTTTCATTTTGGTAATCTCAAGCAGATTGAACGCATAGCTTAACGTCTTTTAGGGGGCATTATGAAGTTATTTGGTAGTTATACCTCACCGTATGTGCGTCATTGCCGTATTGTGCTGGCTCAGAACAACGACACCTTTGAATTTATACCAACGGATTATTCGCAAAGTGCACAGCAGTCGCCAACCCAGCGAGTTCCTTTTCTTCACGACGGTGACGTTCAGTTAACTGACTCAGCGGCGATTCTTCGTTATTTGCGCGAACGTCATCAACAACCATTTTGCGATAATGTTGCCGATTTTGATTTATTTTGTCTCGCAAATACAGCACTTGATGCCACGGTAAATTTATTTTTATTAGAGCGTGATAATATTACCACCAAAGATAGCCCTTACTTGCAGCGTCAGTACGATCGTATTCACACCATTTTGAAAGAATTAAATGAACGCGATTGGCCAGAAACGAATCAATACAGTGACGGGCAATTGCGCTTGGCGTGCTTTTTAAGTTGGGCCCAATTTCGTGAGCGAATTCAGCTTGCAGAATATCCGAATCTACAACAGTTTTTATTAGGTATGAATAATCAGCCATGGTTTGCAAATACGCATCCCGCGCTGAGTTAATAACAATAAAGAGGGGAGTTAATACACACATGAAATATTTAGCAGCTGTGGCTGGCGTAGCGTTATTAAGCGCCTGTTCGCCACAACAAGAAACACATACGGAGACCGCGGTGGATGCAAAACTGACGTATCCAATGACGGTTCGCGGCAATGTCACCGATGAATATTTTGGTACTGTTGTTGCTGACCCGTATCGTTGGTTAGAAGATGACCGCTCAGCAGAAACAGAAGCTTGGGTGAAAGCGCAGAATGAAGTGACATTCGAGTATCTTGAGCAGATCCCATATCGCGACAAAATCAAAGACCGTTTAGCCGAGCTGTGGAACTACGAAAAAGTCGGTGCGCCATTTAAAGAAGGCAACTATACCTATTTTTATAAAAACGATGGTTTGCAGAACCAATACGTGGTGTATCGCACCGATGCAGAAGGCAACACTGAAGTATTCTTAGATCCAAATACCTTCAGTGAAGACGGCACCACTTCGCTCGCAACCTTGAGCTTTTCAAAAGATGGTTCGCTAGCAGCTTACGCTATTTCTGAAGGCGGTAGCGACTGGCGTAAAATCATCGTCATTGACGTAGAAACCAAAGAGCAACTTGAGCCAACCTTGGTTGATGTGAAGTTCAGTGGTATTTCTTGGTACGGTAACGAAGGTTTCTATTACTCAAGCTATGACAAACCTGAAGGCAGTGAGCTTTCGGCTAAAACCGACCAGCACAAACTTTACTATCACAAACTTGGTACGGCGCAAGCTGAAGACCAAGTGGTATTTGGCGGCACTGACGCTGAAAAACATCGTTATGTGGGTGGCCAAGTCACTGAAGATGATCGTTATTTGATTATCACGGCGGCCGTTTCAACTTCGGGCAACAAGTTGTTTATGAAAGACTTGTCGAAGCCTGACAGTGAACTAGTCACCGTACTGGATCATACAGATTCAGATACCTACGTGTTAGATAACGTGGGTAGCAAGCTGTATTTAGTGACCGATTTGGATGCTCCGAACAAGCGCGTTGTAACCGTCGATGCGGCGAATCCGCAACCAGAAAACTGGCAAGATTTTATTGCTGAATCTGAGCACGTATTGAGCCCATCAACCGGTGCTGGCTATATCTTTGCCGAGTACATGGTGGATGCGATTGCAAAGGTCGAGCAGTACAACTACGACGGCGAACGCGTGCGTGAAATCGAACTGCCAGGCGTTGGTAGCGTGGGTGGTTTCAGTGCCAAGCGCGAAGCCGACGTGGTGTATTACACCTTCACCAACTACAACACGCCAGGCACCATCTACGCTTATGAACCAGATGCTGGTGAATCAAGCGTTTATGCCGAATCAAAAGCGCAGTTCGACAGCAACGCGTACGAGTCGAAGCAGGTATTCTACACTTCGAAAGACGGTACCAAAGTGCCGATGATTATCACCTACAAAAAAGGTATGGAGCTTGATGGCACCAACCCAACTATTTTGTACGGTTATGGCGGCTTCAACATCAGCCTGACACCAAGCTTCAGTATGACTAATGCAATGTGGCTTGAGCTTGGTGGTGTGTATGCGGTTGCTAACCTGCGCGGTGGTGGTGAGTACGGTAAAGCATGGCACAATGCGGGTACGCAAATGCAGAAGCAAAATGTATTTGATGACTTCATTGCAGCAGCAGAATATCTGATTGCGGAAAACTACACTTCAAGCGGCAAACTTGCTGTGCGTGGTGGTTCAAATGGTGGCTTGTTGGTGGGTGCTGTGATGACTCAGCGTCCTGACTTGATGCAAGTTGCACTGCCTGCGGTCGGCGTACTCGACATGTTGCGTTATCACACGTTCACGGCTGGCGCTGGTTGGGCATATGACTACGGCACCGCTGAAGACAGCAAAGAAATGTTCGAATACCTTTACGGCTATTCACCAGTACATAATGTTGAGTCAGGTGTTCATTATCCTGCGACAATGATTACTACCGGCGACCATGATGACCGTGTGGTTCCAGCGCATTCATTTAAGTTTGCTGCTGAGCTTCAAGCGAAAGACGCTGGCGCTAACCCGCAGTTGATTCGTATTGAGACCAACGCAGGTCATGGTGCTGGTACCCCAGTATCGAAAACTATTGAACAGTATGCTGATATCTACGGTTTTACACTGTGGAATATGGGTGTTAAAGAATTGAATTAATTTTAGTTCAGGTGAGAGCCCCGAATGTTTTGCGACACTCGGGGCTTTTTTTATGCGTCTTTTGCTTGCTCAGGGCCGTGAATAATTTCCACGCTAATCGCATCTTGTTCAATAGCACCAGGGAGGTCAGTTTCAAGAAGGTTTTGAACTTCAGCAAACGGCTTGTTGAGCGCCATGACGCCCCACGCTTGATTACGACCATGAACCTTTCCGGCGTATAACACCATATCCGCCAATTGCAGGGTGTCTTCCCAGCCCATTTGATTTTCTTGTAGATCAGCGAATGGATAGCTGATAAAGCCGGCTGTGGCGGTAATCCAAATCTCACGATCGCCCGATTTGATTGGGGTCGAACCAATCACATCCAGCATGCGCTTCGCCATACCTGGCAGTTTGCTTTGCTCAGTATTGGTCAGGTAAATCAAGAACTCTTCACCCCCCCAACGCACGACCAAATCTGAATCGCGAGAAACCTGTAGCAGTCGCTTTGACACTTCAATCAAAACGTCATCGCCGGCTGCGTGACCTAAATTATCATTGATGCGTTTGAAGTGGTCTACATCGAGTAGCAACATGGCATCATGGGCTACTTTGTGCGGTGCTCGCAGTTTATCTTGCAAGGCGCGGCGATTTAAAAGTCCGGTTAGTGGGTCGCGCACTGACTGTTCAGCGAGCATGCTGTTGGCTACCTTAAGTTCGCGATTACTGCGTCGTGCAGCACGGTATAACAACACCACTAAAATCATGGCAAACAGGGCAACTACAACAAATAGAGTTAAAATTGTGCGCTTCTGACTCTCGTTTTCGATGAGTTGCTGGTTAAGTTCATTCTTTTGCGACAGCAACTCAATCTGCATTGCTTTGTCTTTGCTGTCGTAGAGGTTTTGCAGTTCAGCAATACTTTTTTGTTGGTCGCCTTTGTAAGCCGTTTCGCGTAAGCGACGTTGCTCGAGCAACACATCGATCGCCTGATTCAAACGATTGACGTGAATCAATGCTTCAGCGTACTCCCCCAATAACCGCTCGAACTCGGAAGGAGGCCAAGCCTCGCGAGCATTTTTAACAACAGTCTGCATTTCAGCAAGGCCTTGCTCGACATCCCCCAAATACACGTCGACATAGCCAAGATTAAAGTGGATAACGTCTGGGTTGTATTGCTGTGGATTTAACTTCGCAATCGAGTAAGCTTCTTGTAATACGGTTTTTGCTTCTTCATAACGGCCGATACGAATATCGACATCGCCCATGTTGTTCAACACGGTCAAGTAATTATTAATTTGGTCCGGATTGTCTTTTAAGCGTTGCTTTAATTGTTCGTAAATGCCGAGCGCCGTATCAAAATTCTCTTGAGCGCTCTCAACATAAGCTCGTTGCATCATGATTTCAGTACCTAGCTGCGCCATGAGGCCGTTATCTGTCGCAAGCTGTTCGGCGTCATCCAATTGTTCTATGGCTAACGCATAATTCTTTTGCTGAGCATATAAATTAGCGATCTGTAACTTGGTTGAAATCAACCGGATTAGCGTACGCGAATCGTCGGTTTCGGCGACGGCGTCGGCAGCATAAATGAGATGTTCAAGAGCCCGGTCAAATTGACTGCGCTGCTGATACAAGTAGGCCGCAAGATTATTGACAAAGTACTTCACACGCGGGATTTGCGCTTTCTCAAGAGGAATTAACGCGTCATTTAGGTTCGCCATGGCGGCGGAAATTTTGCCTTGCATCGCAACAATTAACAGTGCTGTTGCTTCGACTTCTGCTTGCGCATCTGCAAGATTGCTTTGCATGGCGATACGACGGACTTCTTCAATCTGTTCAAAGGCTTTGTCGTAATTCCCTAGGTACGCATGATCGAGCGCAATATAACTTAGCGTACGCACGCGTGTCATGATCGGCGTATCGGCTGTTAAGTCATTGCGGATATCGGTTAACTGCTGGAGTGAGGTTTCTGTATTTGCAGCGTTCAGCACGGCATCCAAACGATCTTCGATGGTTTGGTCAACAGCCGGCGTTGCGAGTTCTTGGCCATCCACAGGGGTGACCTGAAAGCTAAACAGTAGCACAATGAGCAATAAGAACTTAGGCATCCGCCCTCCCAGAACAAGTTAACTTTGCCTAAAACATCGTCAGTTTGTCACGACTGGTCGGACGTGTATGCGCAATTGCGGCGAGTGTGCGCTATGAACGTTTGTAAGATGGCTTGTTAATCTTATGTGTTATACGCTCGATGATACCTCATTTTTTGAGCAAACGTAATAACTTGTAACACTGTTTTTTGGCGCATTTGAAAATGTGCCGTATAGTTAAATTTCCATCAAAATCGGAATAACAATATGGCTTTAAAAAACCGTTTATATCCCACTAGTTTAATCCTTTCAGCGCTTTGGTTAGCGGCATGTAGCCCAGCATCTCAACAAACGACGACTGAATCGACTGTCAATCCACCGATTGCTGAACAACGTCCTTTCGTAGTCGAGTCGCCGCAGGGTAATCGTCAAGACTCGTATTACTGGCTCCGAGATGATACGCGTACGGATGCCGATGTGTTGGCGTACTTAGAGGCTGAAAATGCATATTATGATGATTATCGTGCTGACTATGCGGAGTTAACGGCAACGCTCGAACAGGAAATCATTAGTCGCATTAAGCAAGACGATACCTCGGTGCCGTATCAAAAGGGCGACTATTTGTACTCAGTAAAGTATGAAGCGGGTAAAGAATATCCAATTTATATTCGCGCTGACAAAGACGGTAATGAGCAAGTCATGTTAGACGTGAACAAGCTTGCTGACGGGCAAAGCTATATGAACGTCGGTAATATCGCCGTGAGCCCTAACCAACAGTTAATGGCCTATATGGTTGATAATACCGGTCGCCGTCAGTACGAATTGCGTATTCGCGACTTAAGTACCGGTCAAGACAACGGCCAAGTGCTAACTGGACTTTCGCCAGCAATTGCTTGGGCGAAAGATAATAAAACACTGTTTGTGATTGAAAATGATCCGCAAACATTGCTTTCAACTCGGGTGATGAAATATCGCATTGGCGAACCGGCCAACACCGCTGAACTCGTCTATGAAGAAAAGGACAACACCTTTTATATGTGGGTGAATAACACCACCGACGGCGAATATATTCAAATTAACCTCGACCAAACGGTGTCGACCGAAGTGCATGTACTAGACGCCGATGAGCCAAATGGCGAATTCAAGGCTTTAGCGCCGCGCGAGCGCGATTTTCAGTACAGTGCGGATCACTTGAATGGCCGTTGGATTATTCGTACCGATCTCAATGCGCCAAATTTCCAGATGATGCAAGTCGCGCATGAAAATATTGGCGATAAATCAAAATGGCAGCCTCTAGTTGAACATCGTGATGACGTATTTATTCAAGACTTTGCGGTGTTCAGTAATTACCTTGCCATTAATGAGCGCAGTGATGGCTTGCGTCGCATTCGCATCATGCCTTGGAATGCTCCTGAAGAAGCGAAGTTTATTGCCTCCGACGAAGAAGCCTATGTCACTGTGTTTGAACGCAACGTGCAACAAGATACCGACACCTTGCGCTATACATACAGCTCATTAACCACACCTTCGACGATATATGCCTACAATATGGCGACCGGCGAGCAAGAGTTATTAAAGCAAAACGAAGTACCGAACTTCGATGCAAGTCTTTATGAAACCGCACGCACCTGGGCGACCGCAGATGATGGCACAAAAATTCCAGTGTCACTCTTGTATAAAAAGGGGTTCAAACAAGATGGTACGGCGCCGCTTTATCAATATGCCTACGGCTCTTACGGGAGCAGCTCGGACCCATACTTCCGTTCCACAATTTTCAGTCTGGTTGACCGTGGGTTTGTGTATGCCATTGCCCATATTCGCGGTGGTCAAGAGATGGGACGTCAATGGTACGAAGACGGCAAGCTGTTGAAGAAAATCAATACGTTTACTGATTACATCGACGTGACGGAACATTTGGTGGCAGAGAAGTACGCTCATCCGGATAAAGTGTTTGGCATGGGCGGCAGTGCTGGTGGATTGCTCATGGGTGCAGTTGCCAATATGGCACCTGAACATTATCGCGGCTTGATGGCACACGTGCCGTTTGTTGATGTGGTTACCACCATGTTGGATGAAACCATTCCGCTAACGACCAATGAATTTGACGAGTGGGGTAATCCAAAGTACCAACCGTACTATGATTACATGTTGTCGTATTCGCCGTATGACCAAGTGAAGAAGCAAGATTACCCAGCCATTTTAGTCACCACGGGCTTACATGATTCGCAGGTACAGTATTTTGAACCAGCAAAATGGGTCGCAAAATTACGGACTCATAAAACGGATGCGAATCCGCTGATGTTTAAAACAAATATGAGTGCCGGACACGGCGGGAGTAGTGGTCGGTTTGCACGAATGAAGGAAATTGCGGAAGAGTACGCCTTCATCTTAAACCTACTGAAGTAACGAAAAGCGTTCTTCGTTGTTCGTTATTAGTAATTCGTAGCCCGGCGTTTTACGCCGGGTTATTTTTTCACGAACAACGAACAACGAACAACGAACAACGAACAACGAACAACGAACAACGAATAACGAAACTACCACTGGGCGTTGTGGTAGACGTTTTGTACGTCGTCACAATCATTCAGCATATCGAGCAACTTCTCCATTTGCGCAATATCTTCATCGCTCGTTAAGTCAGTCATGATTTGCGGTAGATACTGAACTTCGTCCACTTCAAACTCGATGCCCTCAAAGGCTTCCTGTAATGCAACTTTTGCTTTATGCGATTCGGTGTGCGGTGCAAATACGGTAATGAAGCCCTCATCGGTTTCAATGTCGGTTACGTCAACATCGGCCATCATCAACGCCTCCAGTGCGGCTTCCTCGTCATCACCAGCAAAACGCAAAATAGCGCAATGGTCAAACATGTGTGAGACGCTGCCTGGTGCGCCGAGCTTGCACTTGGTTTTGGTGAAGCAGTTACGTACTTCACCAATGGTGCGGTTCGGGTTATCTGTAAGCGCGTCAACCATAACCATACAATTGCCTGGACCAAAGCCTTCATACATGGCTGGCGAGTAATCTTCGCCAGCACCGCCTTTGGCTTTATCAATCGCTTTTTCGATAACGTGCGCGGGAACTTGGTCCTTCTTGGCGTTATCAATCAAGCTACGTAACTGCAAGTTCGCATCGGGGTCGACTCCGCCTTGCTTTGCCACGACATAAATTTGACGACCGTACTTGCTGTAAACTTTGCTTTTTGCAGCGGCCGTTTTGGCTATCGAATCTTTTCGGTTTTGATACGCGCGACCCATAAATTGCTCTCAATCATGTTTGGTTATAAATGAAGTTGGCAATTTTATACCCAGTTACAGGTGATAATCCAGCTTAAACCAGAAAGTACGACCTGGTTCGTTGACCTGTGTGGTTTGTTCGAACCCGGCAACCATGGCACCGGCAGTGCTTAAGTGCTCGGCATAAAGCTTATCCAGTGCGTTATCAACACCAAAGCTAATCCGCCAACTGTTCGAAATGCGCCAGTGGGCATTGAGTGCTAAAGTGCCAAAGCCCGCTGTTTCTTTGAAGTCATTGCCAACAATATTGCCCTGGCCAATGGCAACTCGGTGTTGATTATCAACCACGCGCCACAAGCCAGCAAATGTCCAATCGTGGTATTTGTATTCTGCGCCAAGCTTTAGTTCTAGCGGTGGCTGCTGTGCCAACGGGCGTTCATCAGTTAAATTGCTACCGTGAGTGTATGCAAAGCTTGCATCCAGTAACCAACTTGCTGACGGCCGGTAAGTGATCATGGCTTCACCGCCCCAGCTTTCGGCGTTAATTGCCCGAACCAAATCAGGGTTCATCATCATGCCGTTTTCAATCAGAATAAAATCATCGACGCGGTTATAGAAGCCACTGAGAATCCATTCAACTTCACTCTGGCGGTAGTGGTAACCCACGTCGAGCTGATGGGTAAGCTCCGAGCTAGTATGAAAAGAGCTGGCGCTCGTGGTGCTCATGTTTTGATTACCGATCAGCTCCCAGAAGTCAGGAAACCGCTCGGCACGACCAATACCGGCATACCACTGATGCGCGTCAACGGTATATTCATAGCGAACAAAGGCACTGATTAAGTCATCATCGCGACGTTCGTCCATGGTCGGATTCGGACGTGGTGCATGCATCATGCCTAAAAACTGGCGTTGATCTTGTGCCTTCCAATTATCTAAGCGCACGCCACCAAACAACTTGCTACGGACGGTTGGCGCAAAACTTGCTTCGGCAAACAGCCCGGTTTGCTCAATAACGGCATCGGCAAGGCGCGAACGTTCTTCATAAGGTTTAACTGGTTGATTCATAGTCATGCGTTCGCGATGACTATGATATTGGTGGTCGATACCAAGTTGAAGCTTCGACCAAAAATCGCTGTCAATAGTAGCCACCATGCGACCGCCGCGGGTATAGCGGTCTGGGTTTTTCACGCTTGGATTAAGCATTGCCATAGTTGGCGTAAAGGTTCGTAAACTGTAGTTATCCATTACATGGTCGACATAACCAAAGTACACGTGCGTATCGAGTTCGGCGAGCCAGCTCACAGGGTAACTTTCGCGCCAACGCAAACTGGCGCTGGTGCGGTCGAATAGCGCACCATCCATAGCACGGTCCGCGTAGGCGGCTTCTGCGCCGCTTTGGCCAAGGGTCAGCAAAACCACTGTATCATCATCCGGTGTCCAACCAACTTGCGTATCAACGCCCCAACGTTGATAAGCGCTATTGACTTCAACACCAGCACCATCTTCGTAGTTGTCGGCTTCACTGTAACTGGCGTTGAGGCGCCAAAAACCATTGTCATTGCCGGCGGTATAGTCGGCAGTGCCTTCGAGTCGCCCCCAAGAACCACCGACAACACTGACTTGCCCTGGGCTCTGGTTAGGTTCAAATTGATAGCTGGTGCGTTCAAATAACACTGTGCCTGCCGCAGGACCATACAGCACGGTTTGCGGCCCTTTAATGATGCGGATCTGATCATAGTTTTGTGGATTGATATAGGCTGTTGGCGGGTCCATACGACCAGAGCAGCCACCAAGTACCATTTGGTCATCGCTATTAATGGTTAAGCGTGAACCGGCCGCGCCCCGAAAAACCGGGTCGCCACTAGTTCCGCCTTTGCGAATCAGCGAAAAGCCAGGAATGGCCTTTAAATAGTCTCCGCCATCATGCGCAGGTAAAGGCTGCTGCGGCGCTTTCGGATCTTTTACCAATTCAGTTGAGCTTAACGGGCGAGCGCCGGTAACAACAATGCGCTCTAGTTCGGTTTGGTCAACGTCTTGTTGGCTGAGTAACAGCATTAAATAGAGTGTGGTGAGCATAACGGCATTCCTTGTAAATAGTGAATGCGCGAATTATCAACTGATTGATTTCAAAAAGGATGTGGCAAAGTGTCGCAGCTGGAATTCTCGTCAATCTGATGCATACTTAAGAGGTACTTAAGAAGGAGCTAAAACATTTGACCATCCGGGATATTTTAACGGCAATCATACTACTGCTCATTACGGTGCTCGCTAACAGCTTCATTTGGCTAAACGGCGCGGCAACGAACCCTTATGCCGTGTTGATTCTGGTCCCGATGGCGGCAGCCATGTTGCTCTTACCATTTCGTTTAGCATGGTTGGTCATTGTTGTGGGTGTCGCAGGGCAACTGATGCAGCTACAGGCGCCACTACCCACTAATCATCAGATGGATACCCACTATAGGGCAATGGTGTATGGTCAAATTTTCGCTGGCTTGCTCCTTGGGGTGACCTTACATATCTTGCGTGTGCGCATTGTGCGTCAGCAACAAGCCTTACGAGCCTTGCATCAGCGCCAACATCGCGACGAACAATTGGTAACTATTGGTACCGCTGCGGCGCAATTCAGTCATGAGGTTGCCACGCCCATCCAGACCATACAGTTTATGCTTGAAGATGTGCGGCAACGCTATCCAAACGATGAAGACTTGCAGCGAGCAGAGCAGCAAATTAAGCGTATTCACAACTTGCTATTAGATTGGCGGCAAGTGGCCGAAGATGTTCGGACTCACCGTGTACTTGAGCTGCAAGTAAACGAACTCGTTGAGCAGGTTCGCGATGCATTGCTGATTGCCCGTCCCGATATTCGTGTGCATTGGCATGACGATGAACAGCCTGGCTGTGTTATTCAAGCAGATCGAACATTAATCCCAGCCATTTTAAGCTTGTTGCACAACGCTGCCGATGCAGCGCCGCTCGATTCGAAAATCGACGTTAAAACGCAAGTTGTTGAGAACACTTGGCAGATGATTATTCGTAATGAGGGCGAGCCACTTGATGCTCCTCGAAAGCGTGGGTTAGGGCGAGAGCTGCTGCCAAGTAGCCGTGGTGTTGGCGCTGGCGCGATGCTGAGTTATGCAACCTTTGAGCGGTTCGGCGGTACTGTAAGTTGGCATGTTGAGTCGGGGCACACCGTGACTGAGATTTGTATGCCAGTGGAGGCTCGTCATGGCTGACACCGTGCTGATTATTGATGATGACATTAACCTGCTGCAGGCGCTGAGTAGTCGGCTGGAACGTGCGGGCTATCAAGTGGTGACAGCAGCGACGAAAGCCGAGCTCGATATGCAGCCTTGTGCGCAAGTCGATCATATTCTTTTAGATTTAAAGTTCGGTGAAACGAACGGTTTAGAGCTAATCAAACCATTGAAAATGCGGTTTAATCCTAAGAATCTAGTGATTTTAACTGGCTATGCGAGCATTGCCACATCAGTAGCAGCGATTAAGGCTGGAGCGACCGATTATCTTGCCAAGCCAATACAAACGCAGGTTTTACTGCAAACCCTGGCAACAGACGAGGAATTGCCGCCTGAGTTGAGTGACCAGCCACTGACCCCAGCCCAATTAGAGTGGGAACACATTCAACGTGTTATGCAAGAACACCAAGGTAATATTTCTGCCACCGCAAGGGCGCTCGGTATGCACCGCCGCACTTTGCAACGCAAATTAAGCAAGCATTCACCCCTAAAGCAGTGAGGTACCGATTATGAAACGAAAAATCTTAGCATTAGCCGTTAGTTTATTGAGCACCACCGTGCTTGCCGATGATCGTCAAACGATTGAAAAGTCGCGTCAATTATCACAAGCATTGCAGCAACAACTTGGCGCTGAGCTAATGGCAGCTATGAAAGCACAAGGGCCTGTTCATGCCATTCAAGTTTGTAATGAAAAAGCACCTCAAATTGCTCAATCACTAAGTACTGAAAGTGTTATTGTTGCTCGTACTGCATTGCGTGTGAGAAACCCAAAAAACGCGCCAACCGGGGAACAAAAAGCCGTGATGAAGTACTTTGCTGAGCGACTAGCTAAAGAGCCAAGCCAAGTACCAGAAGTGCTTTACACCACAAGCAACGGTGAACAACAGTACATGCGTGCAATCGTTATGCAACCCCAGTGTGCCGCGTGCCATGGCAGCGCAGTTAATCCTGAGGTGAAACAAGCGGTGCTTGAGAACTATCCGAACGATGCGGCAACAGGTTTTGAAGTTGGTGATCTGCGCGGCTCGTTCGTCGTAACTTGGCTTGAGTAGTATCTGAACCAAACGGGTTTAACCCGCGCAAAAAGTAGTTTAGTATTTACTAAATTAATCAATTTTCTTGATGAGGTTGAGTGATGTCAGCAGTACAAGTGAAAGCATTTTTGGACGATGACAGCGAAACGTTTAGCTATGTGGTTTACCGTGAGGATGAACGAAAAGCCGTTGTTATTGATCCGGTCTTAGATTTTGACTACAAGTCGGGTCGTACGAGCACACGCGGCGCTCAACGCTTAGTTGATTTTGTCAAAGCTGAAAAATTGCAAGTAGAATGGGTGTTGGAAACGCATGCGCATGCCGATCACTTATCTGCAGCTCCGTTTGTGAAAGAGCAGGTTGGTGGTCAAATTGGCATTGGCGAGCACATCAAAGATGTGCAGAAAATTTTCAAAGATGTGTTTAACCTCGAAAAAGAATTCCTACCGAATGGTCATCAGTTTGATCATCTATTCAAGGATGGTGAAACGTTTAAAGTCGGCTCGATGACGTTTCGTGTCATGCATACTCCAGGGCATACCCCAGCAGATTTGTGTTACATCGTCGATGAAGAGAAAATTTTTGTGGGCGATACGTTATTTATGCCTGATGTTGGTACCGCGCGTTGCGATTTCCCTGGCGGAAGCGCAAGCACACTGTATCAATCGATTCAGAAAATTTTGGCATTACCTGAAACAACGGAAATTTATATTTGCCATGATTATCCGACACAAGGGCGCGAGCATGAGTTTAAGACTACCGTGGCGCAGCAACGTCAACACAGCAAGCACGTTCACGATGGCGTGACGGAAGCTGAATTTGTGAAAATGCGTGAGGAACGCGATGCGACCTTAGAGATGCCGCGGCTGATTTTGCCGTCAATTCAGGTTAATATTCGGGCGGGACACATGCCGCCAGCAGACGCAGACGGCAAAGTGTATTTAAAATTGCCGATTGACCAACTCTAAGCAAGCGTCAATCTCCACCGCAAAGGTGAGTTGTGACTCATATTAAACCGGCATTGTTTTGGCTTGTCGGCATTCTAACGTTGACGCCTTGGATCAGTGCGCCGGTTGCTTTAATTCTCGGCGCGCTGATGGCCCACTTCAGTGCCATTCCGCCGTATATTCAACCAAGTATATTGGTGAAAAAGCTACTCGCAATTGCGATTGTGGCGTTGGGCTTTGGTGTGCAACTCAATGTGGCTTGGCAGGTGACCAGTGATTATTTTGCATTGATGGTCACTAGCATTGTGGTGACTTTGCTGTTGGCGCTGGGGCTCGGTCGACTATTTAAAATGGACACCACCACGAGTCACCTGTTGGGTTCAGGCACGGCCATTTGTGGTGGTAGTGCGATTGCGACAGTGGCCCCAGCCATTCATGCCAGAAACGATCAAATGGCTCTAGCGCTGGCCAGTGTATTTACTCTCAACGCTGTTGCCTTGTTAGTTTTCCCAATCATTGGCACCGCTTTGGGTCTCAACGAACAAACATTTGGTGTGTGGGCGGCCATTGCCATTCATGATACCAGTTCGGTGGTCGGCGCGGCACAAGCATACGGCGACCACGCATTACAAGTGGCGACAACGTTAAAACTGGCGCGAGCTCTTTGGATCATTCCATTGGCACTCATTTCGGCGCTTGTCTACCAGCGCATGACGAAAACCGAAGGACAACGCAACATCACTGTTCCGTGGTTTATTCCAGGCTATATCGCCGCCATGTTGTTTGCGTCATCGCTGCCGCAATTCGATACTCTATACGCTGCTACGTTTAGCGTTGGTAAGCAGTTACTGGTTTTCTGTTTGTATTTGGTGGGGGCGAGCATTACCGTCGAACGGCTTAAAGCAGCTGGCTGGCGTCCGCTGCTTTTGGCCGTTGTGTTATGGTTAGTTATTGCGACGCTATCGTTAGTGTGGCTTACAGTACTGACTGGCTGAGTACAAAAATAGCCATTAAAATCAGAAACACAGCAAATGCCTTTTGCAGTTTCTGTCGCGGTAAACGAGCGCCAATCCACGCACCCGCATAGCTTCCGACAATGCCGGCGATGGAAATAATCGCAATAATGACCCAATCGAATTCATAGCCTTGTGCACTAAGAGCCGCATAGTATTTGGCAAAGCCAACAAAGGATTTCAGCGCGATAATCATCAAACTGGTACCAATAGCGAGAATCATCGGTACGCCACCTAACAGTACCAACGCGGGCACAATTAAAAAGCCGCCGCCAACACCAACAAATCCGGTTATTGCTCCCACCACGAGACCGTCAATAATCACGCGAACAACTTTCACATCATTTGGTGTATCGGTCGTGCTGCGACCGCGCCACATCATCACCGAGGCAATAGCCATCAGCACAACGAATACTAAGAGCTGAATGCGGCTATCAACCGCCGCACCGCCCCATGCGCCAGCGTAGGCACCAATCATGCCCGGTATACCGAACAACCAAACGTGTGGCCATGAGACGATCTTCTTGCGAGCACTTAATAACCCGCCAAACAAACTGATGAATGCAACAATCAACAAAGACGATGCAATGGCGAGATTGGCAGGCATGTTCACAAGATAGAGTAAGACAGGAACCGTAAGGATCGAGCCACCCGATCCAAAAATGCCGAGGCTTAAGCCGATTAGTATCGCGCCAATAATCGCTTGAATCATGAAGCCTTCTCCTACTTGTTATGTCGACTATGAGACACTAAAAACAACAATCTTTCAATCGAGTGAGCCGATTACGAAAATCGACCATTGCAACTTGCGAAATATCATCATAGCACTTACTTTAGGGATATACGAAATAAGGAGGGTGTTATGAAAAACATGATCCGTTTTAGCCCATCAACTGGCTCTAACTCACCAGATGTCTGGGGTGTTTATGAAGCCGACACTGGTTCAATTCAATATGTTGTTGCTGATCCAGCAACGCGCAAAGCTGCTTTAATCGATGTGGTACAGAATTTTGATCCGCGCTCAGCGCGAACCGACTTTTCAAGCGCAAATCAGGTGCTTGAGTTAGTGAATGAAAACAATCTCGAAGTGCAATGGGTACTGGACACACATCCGCATGCTGACCATATGATGGCATCGTACTACTTGAAAGAGAAAACTGGCGCACCGAATGCCATCGGCGAAAAAGTTAACGAAATTGCGAAGCTTTGGAGCGACTACTATAACTTACCTAACCAATTTTCACCCCGTGATGACTTTGATTATCTCCTCAATGAAGGAGACACATTCAAAATCGGTGAACTCGATGTGCAAGTTTGGCTATCTCCGGGACACACTTTAGGCTCAATTACTTATATTGTTGGTGACGCAGCGTTTGTGCATGACACGTTCATGTATCCAGATAGCGGTACCTCGCGAGCAGATTTTCCTGGAGGCACGTCCAAAGATCTGTGGGCAACCTTGCAACGAATTTTGTCGTTACCAGAGAACACGCGCTTATTTGTCGGGCATGACTATGGCAAAGATGGTCGTGAGCCACAATGGGAAGCCACAGTCAAACAGCATAAGTTAGAAAATATTCATCTTGCAGGGAATGTAACCGAAGCGCAGTATCGTGAACAACGTGATGCGCGGGATGCCACGTTGGCTTTGCCAGACCGCATGTTACACGCGCTGCAAGTGAACTTACGCGCCGGTAAACTGCCTAAGCCAGAGGCTGACGGTGCATCGTACTTTAAAATACCAGCGAATAAGTTTTGATTGGTACTTAACAGAATAGAGGAAATGAAAATGGGATTACGTATTGGCGATATCGCACCTAATTTTAAAATTGAAACCACCAAAGGTGAAATTGATTTTCATGAGTGGTCAAAAGGTTCTTGGGTATTCTTTTTTAGTCATCCTGCCGACTATACGCCGGTGTGTACCACAGAAATGGGACGTACATCGCAACTTGCAGGTGAGTTTGAGAAGCGTGGTGTGAAACCTTTGGGTCTTTCAACGGATACCGTTGAAGAACACTTAGGTTGGATTAACGACGTAAATGAAACACAAAACACCAACCTGCAGTTTCCAATTGTCGCAGACAAAGACAAGAAAGTAGCCGCGCTGTATGAAATGATTCATCCAGGCGAAAGTGAGACCGCGGCGGTGCGTTCGGTGTTTATCATTGATCCGAACCACAAAATTCGTCTAACCATGACCTACCCAATGAGCGTTGGTCGTAACTTCACCGAGATTCTACGTGTGATTGACGCATTGCAAACCGGCGACCAATTCGGCGTGGCGTGTCCGGCTGATTGGCAAGTGGGCGGTGATGTGATCATTCCACCTAGCGTATCGATGGAAGACGCAAAGAAAAAATTCCCACAAGGTTTTAAAACCGTGAAGCCTTATTTGCGTTACACTAGCGTAAACAAATAACCTTCAATTGATGAATGATTGCGACCGCCTACTCAACAAATTTTGATACGTTACTCCCCGCGCTTGAGGCATGGGTAACTGAAGCTGAGCGCGAGGCGGCGCAAGCTTATCGACAAGAGCCACGTCAACAGCAATTTCTTGCTGGGCGTGGCTTATTACGTTGGCTTGTCTGCACTACTTGGCATTGTGCTGCCGGCGCTGTATCGATAACCCGCCAAGAAAACGGTGCGCCGTTACTCTCTGTTGGGGGGCAAACATGGCAGTGCTCGATTAGTCATACCAAGGGTGCCGTTTTAGTTGCCGCAAGCCCTGAATATGTGGTTGGTGTTGATGTTGAACGCATTAAACCTCGCAAGCGTTTAGCTGAACTTGTCGCGAATTACCAAGATGGTTTTTTTGCCGATTTGTCTGCTGAGCATTGGCAACGATTTTTTGAACGGTGGACTCTTGCTGAGGCGGTGACAAAGGCTGAGCAGGGGCTGCTGTTACAAATACTCAAACGACCAGTTGCGAACTACCAAACTGATGCGACACATGAACACCACGATGATTTTATGTTGTGTTGTTACACGCCGAAATTTACCGACTCAGTCACTTTTCAACGCTTTCCCAGCTAAGCCTTCAATGGTAATCTTGCTTTCATAATCCTTTATACGATCTACCATTAACGAGAGCGCCATGACTCCAGAACAAGCAAAGCAATTGGTTGAAATGCAAATTGCATTTAACCAAGTCATCGATCCGTCTTATCCGGAAAATCCGCAAGTAAAACGCGACGACGTGAAAGCAATATTGGTCGAACTCGGCGAGTATTTTGAGCATACAGCGTACAAATGGTGGAAGAAGCAATCAGCCGATTGGGCGCAAGCCAATATGGAGCTCATCGATATCCTGCATTTCGCCATATCTGATGCGGTCGAAAATGCCTGTGCGCGAGGCTTGAATCATGAACAGGCGGCAGAAGAAGTTGCTGCACTGGTTCTTCAAGGCGCCACTGGCGGGGCAACCATTAACGATGGTAAAGAAATCGTCGTCGCCCTTGCGAAAGATGGCGATGCGACCAAAGCGTTACAGTGCGGAAGTGCTTTTTTCGCGACGTTATTTGCCGCGCTCATTGATGCTTATGGTGATGCGAACACAGTTTACCTGACCTATATTGGTAAAAATGCCCTGAATAACTTACGTCAACAACGCGGATATAAGCAGGGTACTTACATTAAAATGTGGCAAGGTCGTGAAGATAACGAAGTGATGATGGAGTTGCTTGAGGCGCACGAAGAAGCAATTATTAATGCGCCTCAACCATTACAACAAGCTCAGCAGTTGCTTCTTAGTCACTATGACGAGCAAGTCGCTTAAGATGCTTTAACGAAGCGCAGCAACGTTTCATTGTTGTTGCGCAATTGCAACGTGTTGCCATTGTCACCCACTTCGAAACCGGTCACTTGATCAAGCGCTTCAAATAGCGCTTGCTCGGCTGACATCTGTTCCTGAGAGCACATCATTTTCGTAGCGGCTAACGGATTAAAGCTGAGCCCCTCACCACTTAATTGAAAGTTACCTTGAAAACGATTGCAGCCACTGTAACCAAATACCGAATTGTCACTCATAAACTGAATGGTCGGCGGCTTATCGAGCTCACTAGCGTGTAACTGCCACGATGCCCCCGAAAGGAGTCGTTGTGGCTCACCCGCACAGCCACTGAACGATGTATCATCACGGGTTAATTTTGCTGTGTATGGATAAGGCATGCCGGACATGGAGTCGCGACAGATAGCGTCTGAAATTTGCAGTACTTCGTCAGTACGTAGTTTTATTTCCCAAGTATTTCGAGAGGTATCGTTCAGTCGAGACGTTTCTATTTTCGGGTAATCACGATCCCCAGTAGGCTGACGTAGCGATGCGCTACCATTATTGACGTGCACAAGCCAGAAGGGCTCGTTGCCGCGCGCACTAAATTGTTGCGGAAGGCTTGCTTTGTCGATACACAGCGGATAAGGCTGCCCAGCGATGGTTAACTGTGCTTGTGAGCCTTTATTCCAAAACTCAAGCTCTTGTTGTTGGTTAACGTATAGCGCGCCAGATGCACTCGTTTTGGCATCGAGCGCAACACGTTGATCGCCAAACCGAAGTTCGACGTTTTGATTTGAAAAGGTTGCTTCTACGTCAAGTGCACCGCAACCGTACTCAACTGTGGTCGATTGCGGTGCGTTATCACAACCTGTTAAAACAATGATGCTACCAAGCGCTGATAATGCATAAATCAAACGCATCTTAGAATCCTTCACCTAACTGACGCCCATGTTATCTGTTATGACCGTGTTTCAAGTGAATGATTCCATTTTTTAATAATCGCTATTCTGCTTATGGCATGTTCATTAAAGTCACAAGACCAAAAATTATTAAATTCAAAAATTTTACTGGAACGGGTTCGGCCGCGGTGTATTCTCGCCAGAAGGTGGCAACAGGGGCAATGATATTTTTGGGCGCTCACCTGTGAGAGATTCCATAAATGCAACTAAATTTGCCAATTCATCTTTGGTAAAATTGCGACCTAATTGAAGTTGCCCCATAATTTGAGTTGCTTCTTCCAGAGTGTTTGCGGCGCCATCGTGAAAGTATGGGTAAGTGATAGCAACATTCCTTAAAGTCGGCACTTTAAACATAAAGCGATCTATTTCTTTGCCGGTCACGTCATAACGACCTTGCGAGGGGGAATCTGACTCATAAGGTTGTACTAATCCCATTTTCATAAATGATTTACCGCCTAGAGCTTCGCCATAGTGGCATGCAACACATCCCGCTTGTTTGAATAGCTGGTAACCCGCAAGTTGCTGCTCAGTAATGGCGTTATCGTCACCTTGGAGCCATCGATCAAATGGTGCATTTGGCGTAACTAGCGTCTTTTCAAATTCAGCTATGGCATCTGTAATATGATCAAGCGTCACTTGGTTTGTACCATAGACAGCCTCCACTTGTGAGCGATAGCCGGGAATCGACTGAATAACATCAACGGCTAGCGTATGCGGCATCGCCATTTCAACATTTGCAGCAATTGGCCCTGCAGCTTGCTCTTTCAAATCTAATGCACGCCCATCCCAAAACTGCGCGATTTGTAGGCTGGAGTTAAAAACTGTTGGGGAGTTGACCGGGCCGGCTTGCCACTTGTGACCAATCGAGGTCTTTAAATTATCTGTTCCACTATATGAAAGATTATGACAAGTATTGCAAGAAATAATGCCAGACATGGATAAACGTGGGTCAAAAAATAGTTGTTTACCCAACTCGACTTTTTCTGGTGACTCACTTACATATGGTTCAATCACCTTAATCGGTTCATTTCGAACCTCTGCTTGCGCATGCGTTGCGGTTAAACAAATAGTAGAAAAAACTATTACAGATGCTGTTAAGGCTTTCATCAGGAATCTCCGTGTTGTTTTATTTTAGTATAATACGAAATATAAAAATTACATGGAGATTAATCAAATTTTCATCAATTAATTTACTGATTTTCCCATGAGAACGAATTCTCAAATTGGGGTAATTGAGCTGTGTTACCAGTGCGTAATGCGTCACCCACTGCCTTCGCTACGGCATTGCGATATTTTGCGAGTTCAATCCACACTTCTGTGAATTTTTTTGACGCAGGCTGTCCACTTTCTTTGTAAGCTTTTAATAACTCTCCAGCTACAATATAACCAGCATTGATGCGCTGTGCATGAAGCGTTTCGTATATTTCAATTTCTTTCTTTACTTCAAGTGACAAAGAGAGTTGTTCGGTTTTAGGATACTTCTGTTGCAGGAAGTAGCTATGGAAATCTTCTTGTGATTTTGAACGCGCATTCATCCATTCGTAAAAGTCGATGCGATTTGTAATAGTGCTACTGCTGGGTTCTACTATTAATACCGTGGGCGTTCCATAATAGGTTGGTAGTCCAAAGAAGCGAGCAATATCATAACCGCTCTCTAGGTAACCCACGTTTACTGTCACTACTTCGTAGTGCTGGCTAATTTGCTCATAGAAATCAGGTTGCGAGAATTGATCAGCGATTACTTTGCTATCACTGCACCACGTAGCACCAAGAATCACCAGCAAATACTTATTTTCTTCGACAGCTTTTCTTTGGGCTATTTTTATATACTGTAAGTCAGAAGCTTGTTCTTCAAATTGAAACATCGGGAGAATTGTTGTTGATTCCGTGGGGGCAGTCGCAAAACTCACCGGGGTATAAAGATAAAAAGCAAAGGATAAACAGGCTGCTAATAAGACTAAAAAACGCATTTTTGTATTCCCAGTAGTGAAAGTACCTTGTTTAATTAGCTTGATTCTGCCATTTCTGGTACAGGGTTGCTATTCACATTTTCTTTCATTTGAGCGATCTATTGACTACTTTCTTTAGTAATAACTAAAAAACATCGGAGGCTTTATGGTCAACGTCGGAACACCGGATCGGATTATTCGAATTATCATTGGAATTGCACTGATTGCATGGAGCGTTTCTGCGGGAAATCTGTGGTGGATTCTTGGTGCAGTCGTACTTGCAACGGGTATCTTTCGTTTTTGTGGATTGTACAAAGTATTGGGTATCAATACCTGTTCAGTAAAATAAGCTGTTTCAAGGAGAAAGTAGTTCCATGTTTAATATGGATTTCTCACAACGTGTTGTGATTCGAAGCGCTGAGCTTGATTGGGTCAAAAGCCCAGCTGGAGGTGTATTGCGCAAGCCACTTGAACGCGAAGAAGCAGAACGTGGCCGCGCAACCAGTATTGTAAAGTATGAGCCCGGCGCTTCCTTTCAAACCCATCAACATCCGTTGGGCGAAGAGATTTTTGTACTCGATGGCGTCTTTTCCGATGAGCATGGCGACTACCCAGCCGGTACCTATATTCGCAACCCACCGGGCTCATCGCATGCCCCATTTAGTGAGCAAGGTTGTACATTATTCGTCAAGCTCCACCAATTTTCTGATACTGACCGTAATGTGGTGCGTATTGATACCAAAAATACGCCTTGGCTACCTGGTCAGGGAAATTTAGAGGTGATGCCACTACATAGTCATGAAACTGAACATTGCGCGTTGGTGAAATGGCCAGCCGGCGAAGTATTCAAACCACATCGGCATTTCGGCGGCGAGGAAATCTTGGTGCTAAGCGGCGAGTTTATTGATGAGAACGGGCGCTACCCAACTGGAACATGGATACGCAGTCCACACCTAAGTATGCATACGCCATTCGTTGAGCAGGAAACAATCATCTACGTAAAAACCGGTCACTTACCGTTATCACCAACCTAAAATGCGCGGCCAAATTTCGCGTTGATGTTGCGTGGTTTCCACCACGTAATGTTGGTGCATGGCTGCAGTCGCACACGCGTGGTTTGGCAATACACGTAGCTGGGTACCAATAGGGAAGTCTTGCACGGTGCGACTATCTGGTAGCGCAATAACCCCATGTTCTTGATTAACTTTGGTGACGCAAACATTGTCTAGCGGAACGCCGTTGCTGTCGCAGACAAGGCCGTAACCAAAATCTTGGTTTTGCGATGCCGTGCCACGGTCGCGTGACAGAGCCATCCAACCGGCATCGACCAATACCCAGTTTTTTTCTGCGTTATGGCCAATGATCGTCGTTACAACCGACATGGCGATATCGCTGAGAGTGCAGACGCCGAGGTTATACATAACCAAATCAAATGTGGTATACACCCCAGCGCGAACTTCGGTGATGTTGCTTAGATCTTCGGCAAAATGCGCTGTTGGTGTCGAACCGACGCTGAGAATCGGGCAATCAATGCCAAGCTCATGAATTTGTTCTGCTGCTAGACGAATTGCCGCGCATTCTTGTGCTGCGGCTTGCGCAATCTCTGCCGTTGTTGTTGCAGAATACGAGCCGCCCGAATGCGACATAACACCGGTAACAATCATGCCATTATCGTGAAGTAATTGGGCTATACGACCGATGAGTGCGCTGTGCGGAGGCAACCCACCGCGATGGTCGTCGCAATCAATTTCAATGAACACAGAAAATGAAACACCATGGTTTCGACCGTAATCGACGACCGCTTCGGCTTGCGTAATGCTATCAAGCAATATATGTAACTGAACGCCACGTTCAAGCAGCGCTCGAACTCGGCTGAGTTTATTCGCACTGATACCTACGGCGTATAGTAAGTTGCTATAACCCGCATCGGCAAAAGCCTCGGCTTCTGCTAAGGTCGATACCGTTGCCGGTGAGGATAAATCTGGTAATAAATAGCCCGCTGCATCTATCGAGCGTAAGGTTTTGAGATGCGGCCGTAGCTGACACTCAAGCGCCGAAATACGTTGTTGTAATCGCTCAGCATTACGAAGGAAACGTTGCTGGTCGATCAATAAAAAGGGCGTTTGTTCAGTTTCAAGCCACGGCACAACATCAGTCATGGATACAACCTATAGGTAATCAAAATTGGTTACGAAGATAACTCCGATGTACAAGCAGGGCAGCGTTTTGCCGCTAACGGAATGCTTGTTGCACAAAATTCACAGGTTTTTGTAGTGACCGGCGCAGCCTCTTCTTTCGTGCGTAGCGTGTTCATGCCTTTCACAAGGAAGAACACAGCAAATGCTACTATCAAAAAGCTAATGGTGTTGGTAATAAATAAACCATAATTTATTGTTACCGCACCGGCAGCTTGGGCATCAGCAAGCGCCACATAAGGGCCCGCATTCTCGACACCTTCGCGTAAGACAACAAACATATCGGTGAAGTCGACACCACCGAGCAACAAGCCAATCGGTGGCATAATAATGTCTGAAACAAAGCTTTTCACGATTGTACTAAAAGCTCCGCCAATAATAATACCTACAGCCATATCGACAACATTACCTTTCATGGCAAATTTTTTGAATTCATTCAACATAAGCGTCATCTCACTGTAAATAGCCGTAACCCATTGTTGCGGCAGTGTTATATGTTATAGGCGATATTTGGGATAAAAGATATGTTCAGAGCCAGATTACACACTACGGCGAAACACTAACTTTTTCTGAAAGCGATAACTCAGCAGAAAAACAATGATTTCTGCAACAGGTTTCCCAATAAATGGGGATAATCCAACAGCGTAAAGGGTTTTCGTAAATAGATAATTTGCGAAGACAAGCACAATAGCGAGTGTGGTGTATTTCAACGCATCAGTGGCGAGCGAACGGCCTTTACCAAATACCCATTGTCGGTTGAGTGTGAAGTTAAAAATGCCGGAAACAAGTCTTGCGGAGGCAATTGCGAATAGAATTTCTCCAGTCAATCCATAAACGAGAGCGAATAAACCATAATCTAGTGCTGCCGATGCAATACCGACACCAGAAAACTTCAGGAATTTTTTATAAATAAGGATGGAGTCTTGCAATGGGCGAAAGTGACTGCTGGCGTTACCTTGTTCATAAACGGTCGTGATCTCAATCGAGCGAAATGGAACCTCTTCCTGCTTAGCTAAAATCAGCATATCAAGTTCAAACTCATAGTGATCGCTTGGCGTGTGAACCAATGCATTGAGCAACTTGATTGGAATGCCACGTAATCCGGTTTGGGTGTCAGGGATATGAATACGCAAGCCCAGACGAAAGGTGTAACGAGCAAACGTATTGCCAAGCCATGAACGAAACGGAATACCTCGGCGTTTGAAATTTCGGCTACCAAGCCAGAGTTCCTGAGGGTTCTGGCGAAATTGATCCAGAACCCGAATAATATCTGTCGGTAAATGCTGGCCATCTGCATCGGCAGTTATCGCGCCGAGACTGTTGGGTTTATTATCGAGTATCCACTGAAAACCAGATTTCAGCGCGGCACCTTTGCCACGATTATCGTCATGGGTGAGTACATGCAAATTATCAATTTGCGGTAATCGGGAAAAAACATCAGCGCTGGCGCTACCGTCATTGATGACGACAATACTGTCATAGTGTTGGCGAAATTCCTGCAACGCTTCAATTAAGTGCAGTAGTTCGTTATTTGGATTGTATGCAGGTATTACAATGACTGGCTTTGACACAAAGTCCTCATCCTTTGGTTTGTGGTTATTAAGATAATGACCACAAACCGGGATGAGCGCAATATAAGAGTCGTTTGCCAAAGGCCTATTCAGCTGAACTTAAGTAGCGATCAATCACCTCAGTGATACGTTTATCCATGGGTTCTACTTTGCTTGGAAAACTCGTTACCTGTTTTCCATCTGCCGAAACAATGTATTTATGGAAGTTCCAGCCAGGGGCTTGCTCGGTAGCTTGAGTCAGTGCTTTGAAAATTGTATTTGCTTCGTCGCCTTTTACCGATGTTGTTGCCATCATTGGAAACGTGACGCCAAAATTAACGAAACAAACCGTTGCTGTCTCTTCCTCTTCGTTATGCTCTTGGCGAAATGAGTCGGAAGGGAAACCTAAAATAACGAAGTCTTCGTCTTTGTAGGCTTGATAGAGCTCCTCAAGCCCTTCGAACTGGCCTGTGTAGCCGCATTTGCTTGCCGTATTTACCACCATCACGACGCGATTCTTTGTTAGCTCGCATAAGTTGTGATTATCTTTCGAGTGTAACGCTCGCATACTGTGGTCGAACGTTGCTAAACATTCTTTATCCGTTGTAGCAAAGCTCTGTGCCGCACGCTGCGCTGTTGTCACCTCTTTTTGCGTGCCACCGGCAACAGCTGAAAATAAGGTAACACCAGCAATGCCTGCTGCCGCAATTAGCGCAATGCGCTTGCCAATTTTAGTTTGAACCGGTTGCTTCATTGTAAAAAGCTCCACAACAATTTGATGAAAGATGAACTACAACATACGACGATCACCAAGTAATAGCGATATCGTGATAAAAACGATCACTTTGATCGCGATGACATATGAGCCATATCAAGTTAGCGCCGCCACGAGGCTTCACAGTAATCTTCGTTATAGCTAATTTCAAACTTTCCATCATAGGCTTGTTCTAGCGCATGACCAATTCGCTTTGGATGGTGACCATCCGTGAAAGTAAGCACTGTTTCATCAGCATCAGAGTGCAGATCAATAAGTCGGTTCAGAGGGTGTTGTTTGGTTTCGACTTCGATGACGTGTCGAACAAGCCCGAGCACTTCATCTCGGTGCGCTTGAAAAAAATCACCGGCAAGCTTCAAGCGACCGTTTGACTGCCCATTTTGAATTAATTCGCATGCCGGGCAGATTACCTCTGCGGCATCAGGTTCTGGCCGCTCGAGCCACTGCCAACGAGAGTTTTGATACACCACACCACACTGTGAACAAACCGACGGACTCTTTAATTTGTGTGGCGATAATTTGGGTTGCCAAACGCCTCGTTGACCAAGCGTTTTTTGCGGATCTTTGGGAAAGTGAGAGCTCATGATTGACCTCCTCGATACAACTCGCTGTACCAATAGTGAACGAAGTATAGTTAGTGATTGTGAGACTGTCGAACTTCCCTCTCGAAAACAAAATTAGTTAGTAATAATGCGTTGAATCACATGATGTTTGCGTTCGAGGAAAACGGCCAGTTGTAAAATTGTGTTAACTTGATAACAACAACTAAAGACAACAAAAAGGCATTGTTTATGAACAAACCTTCCGCATTGAATGCATTGGTATTAGCGCTGGGGCTTGGCTCGTTTTTGTTAAGCTCAGCACCGATTAATGCTAATCCAGTTAAAATTGATTACCAGCAGCCAAGTCAGGGGCTAATTGATATTGTTGATGCTGCTCCGTCACCTGGCGGTAGTTTGAGTCCAAATGGTGATTTGCTGATGGTGATGAACTATCCGTCGCTGCCAACTATTGCGGACGTTGCCGCTGACGAGCTGAAACTGGCCGGACGTCGCATCAATCCGGCCAACTATACAGTTAGCCAAGCTCGATACATAAGCTCGTTAGGGTTCGTTGATGTCGATTCAGGCGAGAGTCTGCGCATTAAAGGGTTACCTGAAGAATTGAAAATTATTGGCGCCAGTTGGGCGCCTAATGGCGACTATGTCGCGTTTGCACAAATGACAGCTGAAAACGTTGAACTTTGGCTTGTCGATATTGAAAAAACTCGAGCGAAGCGTTTAACCAAGCAGTCCTTGAATGCCGTTTGGGGGCCGATGCTAGAGTGGCGCCATGATAGTGCAGGATTGTATACCTACACCGTAGCAAGTGGGATGAAGAAACCAGCGCTGAAGACAGTACCGACCGGCCCAGTCATCACTGAGAGTATGGGGCGTAACGCTCCTGGTCGTACCTATCAAGATTTGCTGCAGAATAAACAAGATGAGTTGCTCTTTGATTATTATTTCACCAGCCAAATCAGTTTTGTTGGCGTGAATGGTCGTACGAAAGAAGTCGGTGAGCCGGCTATTTATCGTAGCGTAAGCACCTCGCCAAACGACGAGTTCTTGCTAGTTGCGAATATTGAACGCCCATACTCTTATGCCGTGCCTTGGTACCGCTTCCCAGTCACAACAAAAGTCTGGAATACGAGTGGCAAAGCGGTTTATACCGTTGCTGAGCAACCGTTGGCCGATAACTTACCGATCGCTTTTGACGCGGTTGAACAAGGACGCCGCTCGATTAGCTGGCGTAACGACGCGGATGCCACCTTAGTTTGGGCAGAAGCCGCCGACCAAGGCGACCCAGCTGTTAAAACTGAAATTCGTGACCGCGTGTATCAACAAGCAGCGCCGTTTAACGAAGAGCCGCAAAAACTACTCGATTTAAGCAAGCGATACTCGCGTTTATTGGCTGCTGATGCTGACACCATGTTGGTGTGGGAACGTTGGTGGGCGGACCGCGATGAGAAGCTCTGGTTGGTGGATGGTACAGGCGCAGCCGAGCCGAAACTTGTTTGGGAACGCTCGTGGGAAGATCGCTATAACGATCCAGGTCAACCGTTCACCGTGCAACAAGATGGTCGAACGTTACTGTATGTTGATGGCGACAATATGTTGCTAAGAGGTGCTGGCGCTTCCGACGAAGGCGACCGTCCATTTGTGGACAGCTACAGCCTTGCGACCGGCGAGAGCGAGCGTTTGTGGCGCAGTGAAGCACCATATTTTGAGCAGCCGCGTGACATCATTGATGCCGAAGAGCTTACCTTCTTGACGCAACGTGAAGGTGTCGATGATCCTGCAGACTTCTATGTTCGCGATCTCGATGACAACAAACTTCGCGCTTTGACAGAAACGCCGCACCCTATGCCACATACATTAGGCATTACGCGCGAACTGATTACTTATAAGCGTGAAGATGGCTTGCCAATGTCTGCGGAGCTGTATTTACCCGCTGGTTATGACAAAGACCGCGATGGTCCATTGCCGACTATGGTTTGGGCTTATCCACGCGAATACAAGAGTTCAGCTGCCGCAGCGCAAGTTTCGGGTTCGCCATATGAATTCGTTCGCATTAGTTATTGGGGTCCGCAATACCTCGCGACGCAAGGCTATGCGGTGCTTGATAGCGCCACCATGCCAATTGTTGGGGAGGGTGATAAACAACCGAATGACACCTTCATTGAGCAATTGGTGATGAACGGTAAAGCGGCGATTCAAGCGGGTGTTGAGCGCGGTGTGACCGATCCAGAACGTGTAGCACTTGGCGGGCACTCCTACGGCGCCTTTATGACAGCAAACATGCTGGCGCACAGTGATTTGTTCACCACCGGTATCGCTCGAAGTGGCGCGTACAACCGCAGTTTGACGCCATTTGGCTTCCAGCGTGAAGAACGTACTGTTTGGGATGACCCTGATTTGTACATTCGCATGTCACCGTTTTTCCATGCGCATAAAATCAACGAGCCATTGTTGATGATTCATGGTTCTAACGATAACAACTCAGGTACTTTCCCGATGCAGTCTGAGCGTCTGTATCAAGCCATTAAAGGCTTAGGTGGCAGTTCGCGCTTGGTCATGTTACCGCATGAGTCTCATGGTTATCGTGCACGTGAATCAATTCTGCACATGTTGTGGGAGCAAACACGCTGGCTCGATACCTACTTAAAAGAAGAGAAGTAAATTTTATTTTCGGTGACTTTAAAACCCCAATAATTGCAAAGTTATTGGGGTTTTTTGATGGTCTATTTTCCCGCCTGCTTCGATTTAAAGTGCTGCGCAAGGTAGTACGCCACAATGCCAATCAGTAACCCCCAGAATGAACTATTAATTCCGAAAAAATGTGTCCCGGATGCGGTGGTTAAGAAAGCCAAAATGGGCGGAAGTTGATTATTAGCGTCGCTAAAAGCTTTAAACATGTTCGTACTTAGCACCGGTAATAACGCTAGGCCGGCGATGGTGGCAGTAACGGCGGCAGGTAACATTAGAAACAACCCAACAATTGCCGAACTTGCTAAACCAGCAAGGAGATAAAATATACCGCCGGCTACGGCTGCTTTGTAACGCTGAGAGCTATCTGGATCAGCGTCTGACGATTGGCAAATAGCGGCTGTAATTGCTGCGAGGTTTATTGCAAAAGCTCCCAACGGCGCAAGAATTAAACCAGCTAAACCGGTTGTTGTAAGAAGTGGCGACATGGGGGTGTATAACCATTGCTACGCAGCATCATTATGCCTGGTAGGTTCTGCGACACCATTGTCACAACAAATAATGGAATACCAACCCCAATCATTAATGACAAATCAAACTCAGGCCAAACCCAAACCCATGCCGGCATTGAAAATGTTAATTGGGAGAAATTAAGATCTTGCATGAAGGCTGGTAAACCGATCGCCAGCAAGAGAACCCAGAAAAATACAAACTGTGGGGTGAAATAACGCAACACAAAGAATGCAATCACAAGCGAACCAGCGATAATCGGTTGCTCATAAACTGCCGGCATGACCGCCAATACAAATTTCAACAAAATACCGGCGAGAATCGCCGCGGCTACCGATACCGGAATGTACTTTATCAGGCGATCTGAAATGCCGATTAAACCAAACAGAACAATAAGCGCAGACGAGAAAATAAAAATACCAACAGCCTGAGATAGTGATACGCCCTCGAGTGCCACAATGAGTAACGCAACGCCGGGTGTTGACCAAGCCGTAAATATGGGAGCTTTATAACGCAACGACAAAACAATACTGGTCATGCCCATAGCGAGACCAAGTGCAAGTAGCCACGAACTTTGCACCGCAGGCGAACCATTGAGCGTTTTCACCGCTTCAAGTATCAGTACCACGGCACTGCTATAACCAACAAATACGGCCGTAGCGCCGGCAGAAATGTGTGATAGAGAAAATTTCATGCATTTGTTTCCAAAACGGGACATCGATGAACTATTGTCATATTAAGCATATTGCCGTTTTTAGGGAACGACAAAACCGAATGAAGTTACCATTTAAAAATCGTCGAGAAGCCGGAGAACAACTGGCAAGCGAATTAGCATCGATGACCAGTCTCACCAATGTTCTTGTCTTGGCACTGCCGCGCGGCGGTGTTCCAGTGGCAGAGCCAATTGCGCAGCGGCTCGGCGTGCCGCTTTCCGTTTTACTTGTTCGAAAATTGGGTGTTCCTGGTCAACCCGAGGTAGCGATGGGCGCAATTTCAGAGAACGGTGTTCGTGTACTTAACAATGAGATAGTGGAAACTTTGGCGATTGATACGCGCGAGATCGCCCGTATCGAACAACGTGAGCGCCAAGAACTAGAGCGCCGTCAACAACTCTATCGCTCGGGAACTCCATTACCCAAAGTTACGGGAAAAACTGTCATTTTAGTTGATGATGGGCTGGCGACAGGAGCAACAATGAAGGCAGCGATTAAAGTGCTTAAACGAGATGAAGCCGGCACTATCGTGGTGGCAGTTCCCGTTGCCGCCCGCGAAACCGCGCTGGAAATACGAAGCGATATTGATAGGTTGGTCTGTTTGGCGAAACCGTATCCGTTTGCTGCTATCGGTTATTGGTATCAGGATTTCTCGCAAGTAAGAGACGATGAGGTGCTAGAAATTATTCAGCGACATTCATCTAAATTCGGAAACGCAGTATAAGCGCTAATTTTATTTGCTGAAACCGCAAACTTCCTTTGTGTTTTTCGTCCAAACCACGTAGATTACGCGCCTATTTTTTGTTCGGGTGTTTAAACGTGATTTCTGCTGCAAATATCACCATGCAATTTGGTGCAAAACCTCTTTTTGAAAACATTTCTGTTAAGTTTGGCGAAGGTAATCGCTATGGTTTGATTGGCGCAAACGGCTGCGGCAAGTCAACGTTCATGCGTATCCTTAGTGGCGAGCAAGAGCCATCAGCCGGAAACGTTTCTATTGAACCAAATATGCGCGTGGGTAAATTGCGCCAAGATCAGTTTGCCTACGAGCAATACAGTGTCATTGATACGGTGATTATGGGCCATGAAGAATTATGGCAAGTAAAAGCCGAACGCGATCGCATTTATGGCATGGCCGAAATGAGCGAAGAAGACGGCATGCGGGTGGCTGACCTTGAGGTTGCCTTTGCTGAAATGGATGGTTACACCGCTGAGTCACGTGCAGGTGAACTTTTATTAGGCGTTGGCATTCCGTTGGAATCTCACTTCGGATTAATGAGCGAGATTGCGCCGGGCTTAAAGTTACGTGTGCTATTGGCGCAAGTGTTGTTCTCTGACCCAGACATCATGTTGCTTGACGAACCAACCAACAACTTGGATATCAACACCATTCGTTGGCTGGAAAACATTCTGAACGATCGCCAAGCTACCATGATCATTATTTCGCACGACCGTCATTTCTTAAACAGTGTGTGTACGCATATGGCGGATATTGATTATGGCGAATTACGCGTTTATCCCGGCAATTACGACCAATACATGTTTGCTGCGACGCAAGCGCGTGAGCAATTGCTCAATGATAATGCGAAAAAGAAAGAGAAGATTGCCGAATTACAACAATTTGTGAGTCGCTTCTCGGCAAACGCCTCGAAGGCAAAGCAAGCCACGTCACGTGCAAAGCAAATTGAAAAAATCCAGCTTGCCGAAGTAAAAGCTTCAAGCCGAGTTAGTCCATTTATTCGCTTCGAACAAGAAAAGAAGCTCTATCGATTAGCGCTTGAAATGGAAGGCGTAAGCAAATCATTCGACGAACTACAGGTGCTTCGTAAGTTGAGCGCCATGATTGAAGTCGGCGAGAAAGTCGCGATACTCGGTGCCAATGGTATCGGCAAAACCACGTTGCTCAAATGCTTGGTTGGGCAACATCCAGTTGATAGTGGCATGATCAAATGGTCTGAAAACGTCAATATTGGTTATTACGCACAGGACCATGCCGATTGGTTTAAAGAAAAAATCACTGTATTTGACTGGATGAGTCAGTGGAAGCAGCCGCACCATGATGAACAAGCTGTGCGTGGCGTGCTTGGCCGTATGTTGTTTTCTCAGGACGACATTAAAAAGCCGGTCACAATTTTGTCGGGTGGCGAAAAGGGCCGCATGATTTTCGGAAAGCTGATTATGCAGCGTCCGAACATTTTGATTATGGATGAGCCGACCAACCACTTAGATATGGAATCGATTGAAGCGTTGAACCTCGCGCTTGAGCATTACGACGGTACGTTACTGTTCGTGAGTCACGACCGTGAATTTGTGTCATCGCTCGCCACGCGCATCATCGAATTGACCGAGAGCGGCATGCGAGACTTCTCAGGCACTTATGACGACTATTTGCGCCAGCTAGCTGTTGATTAATGCCATAAATATGAGTGCGGCAATTGATTTCTTAATTGAAGAATCTTGCCGCATTTTCGTACGTGATCTTCCTTCTTTGTCGCTCGGATAAAAACTCAAAGCTTTCTAGTCGGTCACGTATAGCTGTCAATGGCATGTTATCCGTTCCCAGCAATAATCGATCTTCTAACCCTGCATCAATAAAGCTCTTGAGGAGCCTACGGTGAAGTGCGACCGGCATCACACTATTGAGAATTGACATGTCCGCGTAGACGTTTGGAAATTCTTGCATTAACTCGATAGCTTCTTTGTGAAAACGAACTTCGCCCGCATGCATTAGCCAGATCTTCAATTGAGGATGTTGCTCGAGTACAGGTTTTAGTAAAAGCGGATTACCTAACTCGGCACTGAAATTAGGGCAACATCCTTCTGGGCGCTCTCTGGGAGGTGGGCCATCTGCCGCATGAATTCCCACGGGAATCGCCATTTTTTCGGCAAGAGCAAAGTATGGTTGAAGCTGTTCATCGGTTGGTGCCATGCCGTAATAAACGTAGAGCAACTCTCCCATAACTGTCATACGGCCACTAGTAAATTGCTCTTCTAACCAGTTGATATCCGGCCAACCGTTATTGTCAGCAAAGCATGGATACATTCGTGGATAAACACCGTCGGTACAGGGAAAAGATGCGCCCACTCGGAATCGCGACGGTGCTTTTTGTTGCCATGCATAGGCGAGCTCGTTATCTGCACCCGAGAGGACTGCAAATTGAACATTGTGTTCATCCATTTCTGCTAAAACAGAATCAACCGTAATCCCTCTCTCATTTGTCGCATGCAAATGCGCATTGATGATAGGTGGTGGTTCGCCAGTGCGATTGCTTTGTTCTTGCGACGAAGCCGCTAGCACCGAAAAAGTTGCGAACGTTAGCATTCCCAAAAGGGTCAATCGTAGCCACATAATCAAGGCCTCGTCATCATGGTTTTGGAATAACAGTTCAACTATAGCCCATTCTCAGCAAAGCAGAATGAAGAGGTTTTCATTACCTATAAGGCAGGGCATTATGTCACTCTGACTATCGGTAAAATGATCACACTCTCTCGAGGTATTGAATTGAAATATTACCTATCAGCATTGGTTCTTGGCCTATCGGCTTGTGCGACAACGCCGCAATTCAGTCATTTTGAATGTTTTGAATCGCGTGAACAGGCCCAGCAAGTTGGTAGTAATATTTTTCATGCAGGATTTACCGAACATGTTGGTCATCGGCTAGGGCTTTCGTCGATTAGCAGCGTAAAGGGGCTAGGGTTAACATGGGGCGGAATTGAGCCGACTGATTACTGTGAGTCGGGACATCCGTTAATTGTCATGTATGACTCGAGTGATTCCGATTATGACTCAGAGCAGGTGATGTTTTGGAGTAAGATAATTTTTCGGGAAATGATTTCTGAAGTTAAGAAGGCAGAACAATGAAAAAATTAACGAGCGTTGCAGTTTTTCTCTCTTTTGGGTTGCTTGGACAAGCTCAAGCCAGCACCGAGAGTTCGCATGAATTAACACTCACTGAGGCGGACAAGTTAATCACGTTGCCACTGCACTGTGTTGAAACACCTTATCCATACAAAACTGGGATTGTGCTCGGTAGCGCGGAAGATCTAAAAGAACCTTCACAACATCATCCAATATTTTATGGTTGCTTTGATTGGCACAGCGCAGCCCACGGTTATTGGTCGTTGGTAACCTTACTCCGTCAATTTCCAGATATGGCGCATGCAACGCAAGCTCGCGAAGTATTAACGCGCAATCTCACCAAAGAAAATGGCCTGCGCGAAGCGGAATTTTTCGCCAAAGACATCAATAAGGCCTTTGAACGCACCTATGGCTGGGCCTGGTTACTTAAATTAGCGGATGAGTTGAACGCTTGGGATGATCCAATGGCGGCAGAGCTTTCAGCAAACCTGCAACCGCTGGTTGATGTGATTGTGCAGCGTTACATGGAATTTCTACCACAACTGGTTTACCCAGTGCGTGTTGGTGAACACACGAATACAGCTTTCGGATTGAGTTTTGCTTATGACTACGCAGTCAATCACGATTTGACCGAACTTGAGCAACTCATCGAAGCCCGAGCAAAAGCTTATTTTCTTACTGATAAAAATTGCCCAATCAGCTGGGAGCCGAGCGGGTATGACTTCATTTCGCCATGTTTAGAAGAAATTGGTCTGATGCAGCGCGTGCTACCCCAAAAAGAGTTTCTCGTGTGGTTAGCTGAGTTTATGCCGCAACTTGCTGATAAAAATTATCAGCTTGAAGTCGGTCAAGTTAGTGATCGCAGCGATGGCAAGTTGGTTCATCTTGATGGTCTGAACTTCAGCCGCGCTTGGAACTTGTATGCGCTCGCCAATGCTTATCCACAGTACGCTCATTTGCGGGCATTAGCTGATAAGCATTTTGCTCATTCATACCCTAATTTAATCGGCGATAGCTATGAAGGCGGGCACTGGCTGGGTAGTTTTGCGATTCAGGCACTCAATCAGTCACAAGCACAATAGATAGGTAAACGTAGCGGCTATAGCGAAACAATCTAACTTAGAAAAATTCGTTCGTTCATAATTTGTACATAGAGGCTTATATTGAGCGCCACTACCTAATAGGAGGCGCTCATGAACGCTGCGACATTACCGATTATCTCTTTAACATCACTTGATTCTGATGAAGGCTTGGCGCAGTTGCGCCACGCCGCAAGTGAAGTTGGCTTCTTCTATCTTGTCGATCACGGTATCAGTTCTGCTGCGCAGCAAGATTATTTAGCACTTAGTAGAGCATTCTTTCAGCTTTCAGCTGAGCAAAAGCAAGCCGTTGATATGCTCAATTCCCCGCATTTTCGCGGTTATAACGCGATGGGGAATGAAATGACCGCCGGTCGGCTTGATGCGCGCGAGCAATTCGACTGGATGAATGAAGAGCTGGCGCTTTCCGCTGAGCAACTCAAGTACCCTTGGCAAAAGCTGATCGGTCCGAATTTGTGGCCAAGCGCTATGCCAACACTCAAACCGACATTAACGAAGCTACAAACTAAGTTAAGCGACATTACGGTTGATTTACTCCAGAAGCTTTGTGAGTCACTGGGTGTTGATGCTCATGCACTTGATCATACCATTGGTGCGCAGCCCTATACTCATGCCAAACTGATTCGTTATCCGGCGCAACAGTTGCCACAACAAGGCGTTGGTGCGCATAAAGATCCGGGCTACCTGACATTGGTCATGCAAGACTCACAAAGCGGCCTCAAAGTGGAACGTGGTAACGAGTGGATTGATGTCGCACCAATTCCGGGCGCTTTAGTCGTGAATATTGGTGAGTTATTGGAGCTTGCCTCGAACGGATTCTTAAAAGCAACCAATCACAAGGTTGAAAGCCCAATTCAAGGTGAAGAGCGTTACTCCATTGCTTTCTTTATGGCTGCCCAATTATCCGCGACAGTACCGGTACTTTCTTTGCCGCCAGAGCTGAAATCGCGTGCATTAGGTCCATCGGTTGATCCGAATAACCCACTACTGACCGATGTCGGCAATAATGTGCTGAAAGGACGCTTACGCTCGCACCCTCACGTAACACGGAAGCATTACTGCGATAAACCGTTAAGGCATTTATTAGCGAAAAGCTTCGCACATACGCCGACCGCTGACATTTGTGATGAGTGCCGTGCTTAATCGAAACTTTTGATAAAATGATACCCTAAGGTTGCAAAATGATACCTTTAGGTTATATTGTGAAACCTAAAGGTATCATTGTGATGCCTCCATGAGGATACGTTTATGTCGAAATGGTCAGCAGAAGCGCAGGCGAAATCGCTCAAATATGGCGCTTATATCTCGCTTATAAGTGGTGTTTACTTCACGATTATGTTGGTGTCTAAATGGTTGGAGCTTGCCGGTAAGAATGTTGGTGAGTGGCCTAATATTCTGATGGTTCTTGTCGCATTACTATTTGTAGGTGTCGTGGCACGAATGAGTGCAGGCAGTCATAAGCTAGCCGGTGGCTGGCGCGAAATGCTCGGTATTTATAGTGACGAATTCACGCGTGAAACAAGTCGTAAAGCCAATGCGCGAGCGTTTGTCGGTTTAGTCATTGTGTTGATTCCGGGTGCATTGATTGGTGACAACCTCGAAGCAACGCTTATTGGAAGCTACGTGACGGTCAGCACTTATAGTTTAACGCTCATCGTCGTCGGAACTTTAATGTGGTCATTGTCGGTGTTGTGGGAAATGCGAGACCAAGGAGACGATGATAATGGATGATCAGGTTCTGAATAATTTGCCAACATTTCGAGTAAAGCATGGCATGTCGCAACAAGAGCTGGCTGATGCTATCGGGGTATCGCGCAAAACCATCAGTACCATTGAAACACGTCGGTTCACACCGTCCGTAGTGATTGCTTTAAAGTTGGCAAGTTTCTTTAACGTGCCTGTTGAAGAAATTTTCACTTTAGAGGTTAGTTCATCATAATGAATCTATTATGGTAGAGAACGTCAATCCGCATAAGGAAATCAAAATGAAAGCAATGGTACTCGCGCTGACTTCGTTAAGCCTGTTATCAGGCTGTGTGGTCTACGCAAATGTGTCAGATGATGGTGATTTTTGGAGCGATAGTGAGCTTCAACATGAAACACGGAAGCTATCGTTAGATATGACTGATATTGAAGAAATGAAGGCTGATACTGGTGCCGGAAGTTTAGAAATTATCGGTGAAGCGGGTCGTACCCGAATTGATGTGGTTGCAGAGGTTTATTATCGTGACGCTGACGACATTCAGTTGTCGCTAGAGAAAACCGGCGGTAACGCAGTTTTAACTGCCGACTTTGCGAGCAATTCCTACCGGGGTGACAACCCTTATATCAATTTAACAGCGCGTGTACCGGCTGCGCTCAGTATTGATTTGAATGATGGGTCGGGCTCTATCGTACTGCGCGACGTGATGGGTGATCTCGCTATCGAAGATGGTACAGGTAGCATCACCATCGAAAATGGCGGGAATGTTGAAATAGATGACGGCTCGGGCTCAATCACAGTGCGAAATCTGCGTGGTAATCTCAATATTGAAGACGGTTCAGGCTCCATTGATATTCAACAAGTGAATGGCAAGGTGACGATTATCGATGGTTCTGGCAGCATCGAAGTACGCGATGTTGGTGATTTAAATATTATTGAAAGTGGTTCTGGTAGTTTGCGCATTGAAGGTGTTGGGAGTTCTCTTTTAAATTGACGAACAGTGAGAGATCGCTGACACCGCAATGAACGTTGGTTAGAACTGATGACGTTTATTCATTTCAACGTTCGCTCGCGCTACTAGCAATTCAGGCGCTGAACAATTGAAGTAATTGCTCAGCGCTCCCGGTTTAATTACTTCATATCACCCGTTTGTTCAAAGCGCTCATGCCAACTGAGTGCTTCATTTAGAAGGTGCGGAGTATGCATACCACGACCGCTGGCGCAGGCTCGCTCGAAGTAATCGTGTAGCTGGTCTTTGAAATCAGGGTGAGCGCAATTTTCAATGATTGTGCGAGCGCGTTGGCGTGGTGAAAGCCCGCGCAAATCAGCTAAACCTTGCTCGGTCACGATAATCTTTACGTCATGTTCAGTATGGTCGACATGCGAAACCATCGGCACAATCGAGGAAATTTTGCCGCCTTTTGCGGTCGATGGCGACATGAAGATTGAGAGATAACCATTGCGAGCAAAGTCACCGGAGCCGCCAATGCCGTTCATCATGCGGGTTCCCATGATATGGGTTGAATTTACGTTACCGTAGATATCCGCTTCAATCATGCCATTGGTGGCAATAATTCCTAAGCGTCGCGCGACTTCTGGGTGATTACTAATATCTTGCGAGCGCAACAGAATTTTTTCGCGATAAAACTCAATATTCTCATCAAACTTAGCTAACCCTTCAGGGCTTAATGAAAAAGCGGTTGCCGACGCCATCTGTAGCGTGCCGGATTTCAGCATCTTGAGCATACCGTCTTGAATAACCTCGGTATAAGCCGTCAGATTTTTATATGGACCAGTGTCGAGTGCCTCAAGTACTGCATTCGAAATATTACCCACGCCAGACTGTAGCGGTAGCAATTCTTTGGGTAACCGGCCAATTTTTATTTCACGTTCAAAAAAGTCCAAAATGTGTTCAGCGATTCGCCGCGAAGCTTCGTCTGGTTGCTTAAATGGCGTATTCCGATCCGGTGCATTGGTTTCAACAACAGCAACCACTTTTTCGATCGGACAACGCAGATATAGATCGCCAATACGCTGATTCGGCTCAGTCAACATGATGGGCTTACGGTGCGGTGGCAAAGCGGCGTCATAATAAACGTCGTGCATACCTTCTAAGCGCTCATGCTGCTTGTAGTTTACTTCGAGGATGACTCTATCCGCTTGCTCAATCCAAGTTTTGTTGTTACCAAGCGATGATGATGGAATCAACGAACCGTCTTCACGAATCCCAACAACCTCAATGATTGCGATATCCATTTTTCCGAAAAATCCCGACCATGCATACTGCGCTACTTCGGAGAGGTGGTAATCGGCGTAGTTCATGGTGCCAGAGTTAATTCGGTCACGACAAATCGGATCGCTTTGGAACGGCAAACGCATTTCGATACCATCCACTTCAGCGAGTTTGCCGTCGAGCTCTGGCGCGGTTGAAGCGCCAGTTAGAACATTGATACGAAATGGTTTTCCACCTTGCGCATTATGAGCTCGAATGCGCTCTGCTAGCGCACCAGGCACTGCTTTGGGATAACCGGCTCCAGTGAAACCACTCATGCCAACATTAGCGCCAGGCGATATAAGTTTTGCCGCTTCTTCGGCGCTCATGACTAAGTGCTTCAGTTCGGGACATAGAATACGGGAATTTTTAGACATGACATTACCTGTAGGTTAACTCACAAGACTGCATTCTTTGTGTATTAATGGGATGCAGGTATAAAGGGCGATATTGTACGCCGAACCTTCAGGCTTGAGGTGTGGTTACGACCAAAGTCTAACGGTGATGAGATGTCAAATCTAGTCGACTATCATAAAGTTCGGTTTTGACTTTGAAGTAACCCAGCAATGTATGTGAAAGGTTGTCATGACTTACTTGCTGGTTGTCAGTTCGAGCATTCGCTTTGAAGTGATTACTTGGCCAGACAATCCAAGGAATATGGGTTTGTTCTTTTGGCGCTAACCATTTCGGCAAACCATGCAAATACACCCCATTGTCGCCGAGTGATTCACCATGATCAGAAACATACATTAAGCTGGCGTCTAGTCGCATATCGTTCTTCAGTAACTCGATAATGGCCGCGACCATTTCGTCAGTCACCACCAGACTGTTGTCGTAGGCATTCACAATTTCTTCGCGTGCACATTCGGTTAGCTCTGCGCTAGTGCATTCTGGCAAAAACTTTTTTAATTGCTCTGGTGATCGCTCAAAGTAGGCTGGTCCGTGACTCCCCATTTGATGGAGAACCACTATCGAATCGCCTTTCACGTTCTCGATCCACTCGTGAAACAGATCGATGAGCGCCGTATCAAAACAATCTTGATTTGCTGCACACATCTCGGGAGGTATTTTGAGGGTGTTGATACGGTCACAGACGTTTTTACAACCGGAGTTATTCTCAACCCAAGTCACATGAATACCAACGGTGTCTAATACGTCGAGTACGTTCGTCGTATTACGTGCTGCTTGATCATAATTATCTGCGTTGTAGAAGCTAAACATGCACGGTACCGAGATAGCTGTGGCGGTGCCACACGATACGGCTTCATCATAGCTTGCAATTTCACCGGAGCGTTCTAATTGCTCAAGCCGCGGCGTGGTTGGACGTGGATAACCATTCACCGAAAAATGATCGGCGCGCGCTGTTTCACCGAGAATAACCACCATAACTTTCGGCTTGGTTTCTGCGCTTATTTCGCGAAACGCATCTTCACCTTGCGTCACAAATTCAGAGGGTTTGCTGAGCTTTTGCTTGGCAACGGAGACGGAGGCTGAAATAACATTAAAAGGCACAATGCGGTATTTGATATCGCGATGATTCCGAAAAAGAGAGGCAAAATCATCATAACTTGTCATCACAATTCCTATTGAAAAAATTGTAAAGCAAAGCCCGATAATCACGCCCTGTTTCAATCTTTTGAAAAATCCAGTCGGGAGTATTTTGAGAAAGGCTAAAATTAACGCCGGAACAATCCCCATAAAAATGACGTAAAAAAACAGGCCGAGGGATAGTTGGTCATGTGCTTCTGCTGGGTCGGTCTCCAGGGCGTTAATCAACATGTCTGGATCAATCAAGATGCCGTATTGCTGCATAAAAAATGCAGCTGGCGCCGCCAACACGATCAGACCTATCGCCACCGGCTTGAAAATATTGAGTATTCTCGCAAGTACCAAAAGTAGCCCATATACGCAGGCGACGAAGGCTAATAATTTAATCTGGGTAATAGGATATACCGCATAATTCTCGAGCGAATCGCGTAAAGCGGCTGAATACGCTAAAACTAACCATGCGGTTACGCAAAGTAATATCGTCGAAAAATTAACGTTGATTCGCTTCATGGTGCTTACCAAAATGATGAATAAAGAACGATACGCTCCAACAGATAAATGCGGTGGTGATGTCATCTAAAAAGAAATGAGCCCCGCGTAATTGCTGAACCAGTCCAAGTGAGAATCCCACGACAATAGAGCTCACCAGTGCAAACTTCGCTAAAGTGATCCGGTTGTTCTTCCAGAAGAAATAAAGTGCCAGCCAACTAAAACCGATACTGGAATGGCCTGCAGGAAAGCATCGGCCGGGTGCGAAACTACTCTCTCTGAAGGACCAAAAATCGACATATGGCTTAGCGCCGCCGTATAGACTGAGATCCCATGGACAGTCCATTCCCAGTGTGGCTTTGAGATAGTTGACGATTCCGAATGACAGCAATAACGAGAGTAAAAGTAAGGTATATCGCCGCCGTTTTTCGCGGCGACCAAAAGGAGAATAATGATAAATCGTTAAAAACAAAACCAAAGCGATAGCGACAAAGTTAAGCTCGCGCACGCCATTATGAAGAATATCTTTGGTAATAAAGTGGTCACGTAAAGACCACTGAAAGCCTTCTAATCGATAGATATAGTCAGCCAGCAGAAACTTTACGTCGGTGACTTCTATGACCAGAAATAAAGCAGAAAAAATGACTGCTGTGATCAACCAATTTCTGGTGCTATATGAATTTTCTACCATAGCGATACCGTTACCATCAAAACGATGCGTAACGGTATGCTATTGAACAAAGATTAAGTAAGGCTTAAGAAGTTTTAATATTTTGGTAACAATGATGCCGATTAAAACGACCCGACGAGTGACAATGCGGCATTGAGTGGCGCCCCGACTGTTACCTGATGCGTTGAGTGCGCATTCGGGAAATAGAGCTCATCGGTCAGGTTCTCAATATTCAACTGTACTCGCATATCATCAGAAATTTGGTAATACGCTGATGCGTCAATGCGTGTATAGCTTGGCATGACAGCTGTATTGCCGTTGTCGATGAAGCTCTCATCTTGGTACGTCGCACCAAGTGCCATGCCGAACTTATCGGTAAACTGGTAAGTATTCCAAACCGAGAAAGTCTGTTCAGGTAACTCACGTGGTGTGCGACCAGTTGGGCCTGCGCGATCCACAATTTCACCATCGAGATTGCTGTAGTTAGCCGTAAGATACCAGTTGTCCGTGACTTGGCCTTTGAATTGTAATTCAAAACCATTAATGTCCGAGTCAATAATATCTAAGGTCGACGGGTCGTTGTCGGCTGGCTGCGGCGAGCTTTGTTCATTTTCAAAAATCGCTGCCGTGAAACTCATACCTGGCACAAAGTCCCATTTAACCCCGATTTCGCGATTGCTGTAAGTATCTGGGTCAAGCTTGTCATTTTCGCCGTTAATATCCGTATATTGTTCACCACTGCGTGGCAAAAATGAGCGGCTGTAACTTGCATACAGCGAGACATTTTCCATCGGTTTATAAATGATACCAGCACGAGGTGAAACTTCATTGTCGGTGCGACTGCGGGCTTCTAATACCGCTGGGTCGGCGTTGAATACTTCAATATCAAATTGATCAAAGCGCGCACCGAGTACCACATCAAAGTAATCCGATAAGGCAATTTCGTCTTGAACGTAAACCGATACCACGTCTAATTTCACGCGCGTGTCATCATTCAGATCGCTAAAACTTACCGTAAAGTTCTCGCCATCCGCGTTGACACCGGCAAGCCCATTGATGTTGATTGGACGCTGAATATCAAATAATTCCTGGTCAGAACCTGTGGTGCTGAATACTGGATTAAATCGATTTTGATCGGAGTGGGTCGAAATCAACTCTGAGCCAACAATGAGTGTATGACCAATATTGCCAGTTTCAAATTCGCCAACAATATTACCGGATAGAATCAAGTTATCGCGAGATGTGCTGTCAATGTAGCCATCAAGCTCAACAACGTTGTTCGTTGCATCGTAGTCGCTCGCGTAGAAGTTTGAGTACACTTTTTCATAGTCGCCGTAAAATGCACTGAAGTTACCTTTTACGGCGTCACTGAATTTATGTTCGACTGCGACTCTGAAAATGTGTGCTTCAACATCGTTATAGTTGTTCTGCGGATCACCAAACACGATATCTTCGAAGGCTTTAACAGGGCGGCCATCGGCACCAGTCGGAACACCACGATCGATGAAACGCTCATGATTCACATATTCATAAGAAAGATTAAGCGTGGTGTCGTCGGATAATTCAAATCGCGCCGTAGGGTTAAAGCCATAACGATCGCCATCATAAAAATCACGATGGTTTTCAACGCGCTCGTACATGGCGTTAATTCGTAACGCTGAGCTGTCGCTCATGGTGACGTTCGTATCGATAGCGGCGTTTAAGCCACCGAAAGAGTTGACCGAAGTTGTGTAATCGGTAAATTCGCCACCAATATCAGCCTTCTTTGAAACTCGATTTAAAATACCACCGGTACCGCCACGACCAAATAACAACGCATTCGGGCCTCGTAGTATCTCGACCTGCTCAATGTTGTATAGCGCACGATAGTACTGCACGTCATCACGGTTACCATCGAGATAAAAATCAGCCGTTGAGCGCACACCACGGAAAACCACAGCGTCGCGATGGCCTTCACCTTGCGTCGTATTCACACCGGGGGTGTAGTCAATAATCTCACCAATGCTGGTAATCCCGCGCTCTGAAATTTCTTCGGCGGTGATGATGGTGAGACTCTGTGGCACGTCAATAATAGGTGTCGGGGTTTTCACGGAATTGGATTCACTCACCGACAAATGTTGACCCCTGACTTCAATTCGCTCGACGTCATTACTTTCCTGTGCGGTTGCGGTATGGCTCATTAAAATGGCCGCAGCGATAGTTGTAAGTCTGAATTTCACGTTGGGATCTCCAATTGAGTGTCAGTAAATTTTCTCAGTAGCGTCCGCCGAAAGGGCATGACTTCGCAAACGGAGGGCATGTTAATGCGAATCATTCCTAATTGCAACAAGCGCGATGTAAAATTGGAGATCCTGATAATGCGCAATTATTCTCAGTTTTTTGTAGGCAAACGTGAAATACCCCAAAAAAACACACCTAAACCACATCCCATAAGAAATAAAAACAATCCGATTCCTACCGGTGAACCCCAAGATAAAATGACCATTAGCTCGTACATTACTATTCTCCTTTTGCAACGATTGCTGTTACATCAATTAATCATTAGATGTTATTGATTTAACCACAGCTTTAGTGTTGAGCGGTAGCTCTGATCTCGATTGAGCTTTATTTAGATGCCGCTTAAACCAGTTATCTATTGTAGCAACGACGACTTCTCGTTCACCGCGAATCATATGATTTTCACCAGCGAAAACTTTAAGGTGATGTGATTCAATGTTTGCGTCTAGACGCTTTGAAAAAGTTCGCGCTGATTGCACTGAAACGCGCTCGTCATCTTCGCCGTGTATCTGCAAAACCGCGACATGTCGTGGTAACCTTTCTGGCCATAAACTCGCTGAACGGGTATACAGTTGCTCAGCTTCCTTTGATGAGTAGTCGGGAATCAATGCACGATAGACTCGTTCCATTTCAGGGCGAAACTTCTTCATGTCCACCAGATCGACAAGACCTCCGACAACCGCTACAGCACGATATTTTTCGATGACATTTTGCGGTGCATCGCGTAAAGCCATAAAGGTATTCATCGCGCCGCGTGAAATGCCCAACATGAACCGCTGATTATCGTTTGTTTCAGGCATATCCGCTATGATTTCACCAAGCGCCAAAACATCTTCTACGTCACGACCGCCAAACTCGTCCACTCCCTCAGAGCGTGGGCTACCGCCGCGATATTGAGTTGCTGCAACAACATAGCCTTTTTTTGACAACGGAATGATGAAGTCGAGTAATTGCGCGAGGGTAATCGCACCAAATCCTTGGTTTCCTCCGCGATTATAGAGCACCATAGGTAAAGGTTTAGACATTGGCGAGTGTTTCGGTTTAACGACAAAAGCCTGTACTGAAGTACCATCAAAACTTCGGTAAACGCCTACTGTGCAGTCAACGCTGGCGACGGCATCGTTAAAGCGATCTTCGTCATAGCGCCATGAGATTAACCATGCTTTTAACCAGCCATTGCGCTCGCGTATTAAGTCAATCCAAGCATCATACGTTGGAAACGATTGAAAGCAGCTTCCGGCGGCCTGAAACTGTTTAGCGACGCTGGTCGAGTGCGCTGTAATTGGCGCGAAAATTAAAAGTGCTAGGCAAACGAGAGTTACGATTTTCTTAAGCATTATGATTCCTTAACCGGGGTATAATTTATTTGATGACAGATGCTATCGATATCATCGATGCCAGGTTGCACAAATCGCTCTGCCGAACTCATTTCGCGACGTTGTCGTGGTGTAGCAGCGAACATCGCCTCGATCCATGGTAGATGAGCAGAAACTCTGGTGTAGACTTCATTGACACCGTACTCGCCCATTTCTTTAAACCACGAGTCAGCGCGTGAACTTATGCCCAACAACCAATACTCTCCACCACGTTTGATAAATGCCGGGCCACCGCTATCACCGTTGCCGGAAACGCCCTCCAGCGGCAAGGCTTTTACACCTTTGTCAAAAGTAAATGTGATCTCATTACCTCGAGCGCTTTCAATGCGATTTTGTGCCTTACGCAAGACACCGGCATTTTCTTTGTAATTGACGGTTTGACCTGTTAAACCATTTCCAGTGCCGCCAGAACCAATAAACCAGACATCCTTTCCCACCTCATTACTACCCGCATAAAGACGAGCGGTAACTGGAGAATTTAGTGGCTCGGCGAGCTCAATAAGAGCGATATCATTATCGCCATTGCGTTCATAATCCGGATGACTGTATCGCGCTTTGACCTCGACAATCTTGTCGCCGATTCGAATTGCCGTTCCTGGAGTAACACAAAAAACAGTATGGGCGGCGGTCACAACCCACTTTTCATGAACTAAGGTGCCATGTGCACCAATTTTGTAGAGTGTTGCCAAAGGTGGAAAATCTGCTTGTGTTGCGAGATAAGATCCATCTTTGACGTCGTGGCGAATAACAATGGGGGTTGCAACAACAATAATAGAAATAGTACTGAGCCCTATACCGAGAACGCAATTGCGCCACGAAGCTAAACGCTGCTTTATGCTCATCATTTATTCTCCTGAAGGTCGATAATATTACCGTTTGCAATTACCAGAGCAGGCGCTAACAAAGTATTGGTGTTTTGCAACGGATCTTGGGTCAGCAAATTAAAAGTGGCTGACTTCCCTGGCGCAATAGAACCTTGCTTTTTCTCTATTTGATATGCGATAGCATTCCCCTCGGTTAAGGCATGCAATATTTTTAAGTTATCCAAACCGGCGTGTTGCCAAGCATTTATTTCTTCGGCTACTGAATAGGCATGCAACGTCGCCGGGTTTCCGGCATCCGTACCGAATCCAAGTCTCACACCGGCGTTTGCCACGGTGAATAAGTTTGCTACCTGTATTTGTAGAATTCGCTCCGAAAACAAAGTTTCTAGCTGTGCCACAATTGATTGTTCTTGAGGCGTTAGACTTGAACGCTCCTTTTCACTGCTATCAACAAACGGGACATAACGCGTAAAAAGCTGAAACATTTGATCCGTAGCGGACAGGTTTTCATTGAGTTGTGCAAAAGAATCGATGATGTAATGATCACCAAACTGGCGTTCGAATTCAGAGAACGTGAGTTGCCTTTTAAATATATCGAGGTAGTGTTCATAAGCCGTTAGGGTGGGCATGTAAGTAACGTTTAATGTTTTAGCAAGCTCAATAAATTCATCATCTACCGGCGCAGTCATAACACCGTGGACTAAAATATCGGCACCAGCTCTAATCGCCGCCTTTGCATAATCTAAATCTTGAGCGTGCACGGCAATAATCTGCCCCAGCGATTTTGCTTCGTTAATAGCCGGAGAGAATAGCTTATCTAGCTGACTAGGGCTCAAACCTGCCTCGCTGGTAAATACAAATTTGCTGATCTTCGCACCAAACTGACGCTGCATTTTCACTGCGGCAATGGCTTCAGCTGAAGTTTCGGTGTTTAAAAAGGTTGGCCCTTGAGCACCATTGAGCGCTGGTACCGGCGTCGCGCTAATTAGCTCGCCAGCGCTTATAATCGATGGGCAATGCGACTCACAGTTGAGTTGATTTCGAACGTGAAGACTTTTAGTCGGACCACCTAAATCTGCAATCGTCGTGATCCCAAGACTCACGTAATCTTCCAGCAGAGAGGGAAGCTGATCAATGAGCCAACTCTGATCGTCACCATAGCTATGAATATGGGTTGCACCAATCATATCCGGACGCGTAAATGCGCTACCGCTTTGCGATAAGTGCACGTGTCCGTCCACGAGACCAGGAATGAGCCATGTTCCGCGACCATCAATGAGTTGTGCGCCGGCAGGAATTTCTTGGCTGGTTGGATTAACGGCTATAATGAGTTCATCTTTGACAATGACGGTTGCAGGATGCCAAGCGTTCGTACCAATTCGCTGTAACTTTCCGCCGTAGATAGCCTTCACTGAGTTATCTTCTCGAGTTAGCCGACAGAACTCTGAGTCAACAGCATACAATTTTATTTTATTTGTATGGTGCACCTCGACACATTGCACATTTTTATCGAACTTCTGCTTGCTAACGACGCTAAATTCGCCTTTCTTCTGATTGTAAAAGCGGTATCGGGTGGCTTGGTTTGAACCATCAGTCACTGCACTAATTACACTGCCGACTAGTGCGCCCGCGAGCATGCCAGAAATCATGTCTTCGGAGTCACCATCGATCTCAGTAAACAAGCCGAAACTTGCGCCGGTAACAGCTCCTTCGGGAATACTTGAATTTAATGTCACAGGTTCTTGCTGAAGTAAGATGGCGTGGTATCGTTGATTAGCCTGATTTAGGTTGGTTCGCTCAAATCCCGAGCTGGAACATGCTGTAAGAGCGGCTATAAAGCTAAAACCTATGAATGATTGAGCGAGTGCGTTTAATTTCATGTTTAATTCCTCTGTTCGTTGTTTGAACAGCATGGCAAAACACGAAATATAAGGCTTAGAATTCTTTTATAAGAATTCTATAATCTGTAACACTATGTTTTTATAAGTTTAATTTTATAACCTTCAATAATCTTCCTGACGACCTCAAGGTCTCGTTCTCGTACAATTTTCTCAGCAAGCTCCAATTCAGCTTTCGCCTTAGTGGTGTGTCCTTGCGCTAGGTAAAAATCAATATAATCGAGGTGGCCTTGTATAATACCGAGCGGGCAGTTTAGTAATTGTTGATAACGAAGAGATTCTGCAAATAAAGGCTCTGCTTCAGAAAAGCGTTGTTGCTTGATGAGGATTTGGCCTTGCATCGCTTTAGTATAAGCATGGTAAAGCCAGTCTTGTTGTTCTTCAGCAACAGATTGTGCAGCACTTAGGAAGTGACTCGCTGCAGGTAAGTTTGTTTTCATGAGCGCCACACCTTTCAAATAAAGTAAGCGACCGCGCAAGGTTTGCTGTGGTGATTTATTAAGCGTTGCTAGGCCTGATTCAATATGAGGCAAAGCAGACTCTATATTGCCTAACTGTAAGTGGCTACGGGCTAATAGAAAGCGTTGCATCGGCTCATCAGGGTGCTCAACAATAGCGCTTTCAAGAAAAGGAATTGCCGACTGTATTTCACCTTGTGAAAGCAACGTCATCGCTCGGTGAGTTAAGGTTGTGGTTAAGGCAGAGACAGTTCCGCGGTGTGGGCGAGGCAGCTCACCGAATAGTTGCAGCATTAATGCTTCGGCGTAATCATTGACAACCTGTTCAATCGTACTGCCGTGAAGCACGCCGTGCTGTTGTGAACCACCTCGCTGCCACACAGTAAAAAGTAAAGAATACTCTCCGGGCACACCATTTAATTTACTACTGACAATTTGCGTTGCTCCAGATACGGCGAAATAGTCGGTCGGTTGTTCAGTTTGTTTTCTATCCATGATATCCAGCACATCACTAGCCTGGAATATCGTGCGATTACTCTCTGTTGGAAGCCTTTCGAGTACTGACTGTAAGGCGCCAAAACCAAGACCATGGTCGTTATTGGTGAGTGCGGTTGTATCAGTTGGCAATACCATCAATGCTTGATGATCGGTAATGTTGAAGCGTGGATCACTCTGACTCCATCGCTTCAATCTGCCATTATCGATAAACGTATACCAACCAACTGCCACTAAACCGATTAACAAAACAACAAGAAACGACATCAAAAGCCCATGTGGCTTGCGATGTTTAATCAACTGCTCTGGATTTTTGCTTTGGCTCGATGCATGTAAGACAACGGGTAATACCCAGCGATAACCTCTACGCGGGTATGTTTGAATCACAACAGATGGTTCGAATTTGCGACGAATTTCGTTAATGGATTGGAATACCGCTTGCTCTTCCACAAAACTATTTTCCCAAATTGCATCCATGATTTGCTCTTTGGAGCAAACTTCTTGTGCACGCTCGGCTAAGAACTTTGCAACAGCGTAGGTTTTGGGACGCAACTCAATGTGTACATCCCTGAATAGCAATGTTCCTGTAGCGTCATCAAAATAGACTGGCTCTGCATTTTCAGGCATCTAACCGGCTTCCTTTCTTTTGGGATGAACTCTTTAAAATACTTGGAGTCTTTAAATTCACGAATTCAATCGAGTATATAAAAAATGTTACTTAAAAAGCCTCTTTTACTGATCGGCAGTTTATTGCTATCGGCATCTGTTTCAATTGATGCTTCTGAGCCAGATGTTCGTGCCTTTCAGCAACAACTTGAGCAAAGCTTATTCGAATTGCCGGCATTACCCGATAAGACGCTGCAGGTTACTCTTAATGCTAGTTTTGAAGCACTCAACTTACGTCATGATAAACGCGAGTTCGGTCAACTTACCACTTTCGTGCGAACGAACGCTGACGGCCTAGAAGTCATTTACCCGGCCACCTTAATCAACCTTTTAAATAAAGGCCGCAGTAATGAAACATCATCAGAAACTGCATTTGCGATGGAGTATTTTGATGTCGCCGAATTGGTTGATCTATTCCATCCACGTGATGCCATTATTGAGCGCATCCGTACCGGCACTCTTGTTCGCGTTGTGTCAATACCAGAGCAAAAACAGCTTCGATTTGAATACGCTTTACCTCTTGAAGCACTGATTGATGATGAAGAACTTCGCGGTTACGTTAATGAATTTGAAGCAAACTATCATTTGACCGTTACCGATGACCTTCATCCAATTAAAGCAGAGCTCAATTTTTATGGTGATGGCAGCGCCTACTTCTTTTTCGATGTAAATGCTGCCGGTAAAAGTATAGAGCACTACGCACAGCATGATGGCTATTTATTTGTAACTGAAAGCAAGTCTAGCCAAGATTTTGAATCCACTTTTAGCGAGCGTCGCTTCAGCACCTCTTTTGTAGCTAGCCAAATATCAGATAATTCAAATGCCGAATAACACTCAACAGCCAGTTTGAATGCTGATGAGCCTCAGCATGCAGTTGATTGAGGTCTTCGCTGCTAAAAACACGACCTTGTTGTATCACCATGAGGGGATTACGCAAGGTATGTATTGTGCTAACTGGGTTTTCGTTTAAAACCACTAAATCAGCCTGAAAGCCCACCGCAATGCGCCCAAGTTGTTGATCCATATCTATGCTTTGCGCAGCATTGACCGTTGCTGCAGTCAGTACCGCATAGGGTGGAATACCAGCTGCAACCATCAATTCTATCTCATCGATTGTGGCTGGTCCCGGTAGCCCAGTTAATGCGCCTGCATCTGAACCCAGTACAAGTTTAACGCCGCGCTCGTGCATGAGGCGGGTTAGGTGATGTAGGTAGGCATCAACCTCTCGATTGTATGTTGCCAGTTCTGGCGATGCATTTAGCCAACGTTTAAACGATGTTTGCTCATAGATGAAGCGGGCGAAAGGAGTGATTGCCGCTTGATCAATTCGCTGTAAATAGTCAGCTTTTTTATTGCTTAACTGCGTTAACTCATGATTCACAGCTAAAGTTGGAACCAAAGCGACATCGTGTTCGACAAAAAATTGCGCTGCTGACTCGGCTTTCGAGTCGTCAAAAGTTTGCCCTAAAAAGCCATCGTAGATCTCTTCGCTATGCTCAAAGGTACGCAGTGCGCCATGCTTTTTAAGATTTTTATGCATCAAATCATACGAAGGGTGTCCTGCTACCATGACACCAAGCGTGTTCGCTTCGGCTAAAATCGCACTGTAAGTTTCTGCATGTAGACCTTCGTAGACTTTTATAAAATCATAGCCTTCGGCAATATAATCGCGCACAGCCTGACGCGCTAAATCAGGGTTGTTTACTCGGAAGTGAGCGAGTGGATCGCCTTGTTCAATGCTATTAAAAATAGGGCTCGACACCACCAATCGGCTGCCAAACCATTCACCAGATTCGAGTTCATGACGCCATTTTATATGGTAAGGAAAGCCGCCCATGTTACGCACGGTAGTGACCCCTGCGGCTAACGCTGACTTGGCATAACTACGATCTAATACATGCACATGTGCATCGATTAGACCCGGCATGACGTAGGCTTGTTTGCCATCAATGACCGTGAGTTCACTCTCAGCTACTTGCGCTATGGGGCTTATCTCTGTAATGACGCCATTACGCACAACAATCGTGTGAGCTGGAAGCACTTTCTGCCCACCCATCGGTAGTATGTTTACGTTGTTAAGGATAAAGCTTTGGGGTCTTTCAAGAGTTAACTCAGTCTCGCCGCGTTCGAGGTCTTGATAGAGCCATAGCAGCGCTGCGATTGAAAAAAATGTGAGTAGTAGTATCGCAGTGCCGCGCAGACACCTCTGTGGAAAGGTTCTCAATTTGCTAGTTTTCATATGGGTAGACTCCAAGCACGGTTGTTTGTGCCAGTAGCCTAGTTTGTGAGCGGCCAAGTGGCGACCAGAATCAAGATTCTAGACTTTTTAAGTAGCGACTGGGCGGCATTCCCGTCTGCTTTTTGAATACCGCATTGAAAGAGGACTTGGAACTAAAACCAGCGTCAAGCGCGATATCCAGCAGTGATTTTTGTGGTTGCGATTGAGCCATCTCAACCACTTGCGCAATGCGTAATTGGTTGATGTAGTCGGCAAAGCTTGTTTGTCCGCCTTGATTGATCGCCCACGAGATATCTTTGGCATTGAGGCCTGTGAGTGAAGCGATATCTTGAAGAGCTAGGCGCGGCCTGAGAAAGAGCCCTTCACGTTTGACTAAGCCATCAATTTCGTTGAAGAGGCTAAGAGCCTGTTCATTCGAAGCTTGCGAGTTAGCTTTTTCAGCTTCCTCGAACTCCTGCAAATCATCGAAAATTTCAGGTTGCCGAACAATCCCAACCAGAAAACCGGCGAGCAATAAAAGCAGAATGACTTGGTCGATGAAATACCATTGATTGCGCAAATCGAAGGGAAGAAAGGATTGCAGGTTGGCGCGGATGATCTCAATGACAATTAATCCCATCAAAGTGAAAAGAAGCCACATCAACCAGCGCAGTTGCAGGCGTTCGGTGTCAGCTCTGCGTTCTTTAATGGCGCGCTCGTAGCGCAACAGAAGCACGAGTGACCGTTTCAGGTAAATAAGTTGACTCAATGCGCCTAATGCGAGAACCCAACCGATGTAGGATGCGAAAAACAGCGCAATAAATGCCGGCACAAAATGCACTGCATCGCGCCAGACAAGCGGCTGTTCAGGTCGCACCAAGATCCTGACAAAGAGATATAAACTGGGTCCACCGGCAAGGCTCATAGCTGGCGTAACGAGCACTGGAACAAATCGCAGTTCTTCTAAAAAATTAAAAAGCACAGCCAATGCCTGCACCGAAAATGCCAAAACCAACCCGACATAGCGACGTTGTCCACATAGCATAGCGATTGCCAAAATACTCACAAACAACATGAGTAATTGAACAATATTCACCGGCATTAATTCGATAGGTGCAAGCATCATGACAGTGGTTTAAGTCAAATTAGGTTTCATCAAACCAAAATACATCAATAAGGCTTTTGTTGAAAACTTTGGCAATGCGAAAGGCAGTTTCCAAAGATGGTGAATAGCGACGTTGTTCAATCGCCGCTATCGTTTGACGCGTCACACCAACGCGCTCGCCCAGCTCAGCTTGAGTCATATCACCGCTTTCTGCGCGTAATTCACGTACGCAGTTACCGATAGGCAGCATGATTAATAACCTCTTCGGAAACTTACAATTTGCACAGCATATTCGGTGATTTGTGCCACCACTAAACTCAGTAAACAGCTATAAAAGAGAAGATTGCCGTCGTTTAGGAAGAGAAAGTGTAGTAGCGACGTGACAACGCCAACTGCTAATACACCGCCCGCCACAGCTTGTCCCCGACGAATGAACACTTGCTCTCTCTCATCGGCTTTTTGCCCAGCCTGTTGACGATTGGCGATTGCCAGCACGATTTGGCCGATTACACTTAAAATAATTAGCGTAACCGTAAGTTTAATAAATATCGGTAGTACCGCAGGAACCTGCTGAAGTTCCATATATGTTTGCACGACCGCATACGACATATAAAGCCCAACTATCAAGGTTGCAATCAACATTAGCCAGGCTGATTTTTCTTTGAAAGCCATGTGCACTTCACCAAGTTAAAAATAATTAACATGGTGAGTTTATAGGCGGAGTGCCTTCATGTCAAAAATTTTTAACAAAAGTCATTTCCCAAGCCAATTTAAAATAATCGCACTGCTTTCATTGCCAACAACCGCCATGCTTGGATGATTCCTATTGGGTAGATTTTTGACAGTTACTTGCTCGCCCCTTAGATCGGCAAACGAAGTGTAAGGCGACACTTCATCAGCCGATGACGTCAAAATCAATATCGGTATCGGCAGCGATGAAAGCATTGGCATAATATTGGTATCAGAGGGGGTCAAGTTGACCTCGGATAACGCTGATGAAGCTCCTTCGAGAATAGCTTCGTCGCCAATTAGACCAGCAAGGAATGGATAATTTGAGTTCGAGTAACGGTATACGGCCTCGCTAAAATTGAGCATGGGTGCCTGCAATATAAGTCCATGAACATCATCCCGCATGCTCGCAATTCGAGTAGCCGTAACCGCGCCCATTGAGTTACCAAGTAAATAGAGGTTTCGTTGGGGAACATGCTCTTTGGCAATGATTTCATTAATCACATAGCTATCGATGACACCAAAAGTCTTCTTCCCAGAAGAGTCACCATGCCCGAGCAAATCGGGAACGATAACGTTGAATCCTAAGAAGCGAAAGTAGAGCGCTGTATTTACCATGAACTCTTTTGAGGCGCGAAAACCGTGCATCAACACAATCGTACTTGGCGCGTAAACGGGCAGACTATCTCGTGTGATAGATAACTCAACAGCGGTTATGGAGTGCGCTGATGAAAGTTCAGTTTGGTATTGCAAACGCCGACTTGTGAGCGGCTCCCCGATAAAATACTGGGTACAACGGCCTTCGTTCGCGGAGCAATGTTCACGCGTAGTAAAGCCGAGTTCGGCAATATGTTCGTAAGAACCGATACTGTCATAATCGAAACTATCTGCTGATTGCAAATAAGTCGAAACGATTGACGCACACCCAGTCAAAATCAAACTGGCAAGCAATAGACTAATATAGCGTACAAAGTTCAAAAGAGTTCTCCGTGAAATCACGATCAAACTATTGCTCTGATACTCAAGTAGAGCCTAATTTGTCGAATTGTTCTATTACTTGGTCTAAGTTCCCAGAACAACGGCTGGTACATTACTGAGCCGCAGCTAGACGCCTGCGTTCTGCAGATTTACTTTTCCTGACCCACCGAAACAAATAAAGAATAATGATCTTGGTAGATGCGCTCACTACGGCGAGCAGCAGTAAGGGCCAACCATCCTCAAGTCCCATAACACATGCAAATGCGACTGTCGAAAAATCCATGAGTAGAATGAGCTGACTCATTTTTATATCGAGCGCCCCAGTACTGCCTAGCTTAAGTACCAGCATGATTTGATGGATATAACCTTGTGCAAGAAAAATAGTAATAATAACAATCATTGCCGCCATTAGCTTGCGTCCATCATCGGTGTAGGCATCTGTTACGAGACCAAAGATAATTCCTGACACAAGTAATATAATGGCTAAAGCGAAAAGGCTGAAGGAAGTCATTGCTCTTCTATCAATCCATATTTCATATAAAACCACCGCAACTAAAAGAGCGGCTATCAACCTCGGCCAAACAATAAAGTGATTGAAAGGCTCTATCGACATCCCGTAAACAAAAAATGAGTAATAAGCCAAAAAGCTAACAAAGAATTTATTTAAAGAGAGGATTTCAGTAGCTCCGTGCCGGTTTTCCCTCTTGCGTAGCCAAACCGTTCTGACTTGCGAGAAGATACCAATCAGGCTCACAACAATTAAAATCGAATTCAAAGTTCCAAAGAAATTAAAAAGCATAAGGGCTCACCCAGGTAAATTTGTCGACAATATATGTCTAAAAGTGATTTTGTAGAAATAAATATGGCTTATAGTAGAAATATTGTCGACAATCTGGTGTTTAGAGCCCTGGTTTTGCGGTTTTTAAAGCGGTGACGTAATACTCTTTTGCAAGCCCCATAAACACCGTAAGTGTAAATGAGTCGGATACTTTTATGATAAGCCAGCGCGCTGCAATATTTCTAGCTCAACCAGCAATGACCAGCCGTGAGCGGTGCTTGGATTGGGTGCATCGCTGCCAGCTAAGATGGGAACTCCAGCTCCGTATAGGAAATTGACGGCGCATGTTGATAAACCGCGTCAGCATGGGTGTAAACGATTTTGATAAAATCAGAGCCACTGTCGAGACGCTCAGCAACAGTTTCGGGGGCTGCGCTAGGAGCATTTAACGTCGGTACCGAAATACCGTATTGCGTGCCATGGCCGTTAGGTGCAGTGACTAAATAGCCAGCGCCAAAGATGTCAGCCTGTTTAGCTTGTTGGGTTTCCGCACGCGCGGCTTTATGCTGCTGCAAAAAGCTAGGGTCCCCGAACATATCGATCACGGTGGTCACACCGAAGTCGAGACTTTGCGCCAGGGCATCCCCCCATACGTGCACATGTGCGTCAATCAAGCCCGGAATTAACACTTCGCCTTGCGTCTCGCGATAGGGTAAATCGATTTGCGGGCGCGTCATCGCAAGCTCAGTAATCCAACCGTCTTGCACAACAACAAATTTTTCATCGCGCCATTTTTCGCCGTCAAAAATGTTCACCGGACCGACCACGAAGCTGTTCTCGCGCCCCGCATCAGCCGGCTTTGGAGTCGGTAGACTGAATACGATGGCCATTACAGCGCTAACAACGGCCAGTAATAAAAGTATCTTTTTCATAGTAGTAGGCTCATTTAAATTAGTGCGAAAGGCGCTGGCAACGCCAGCGCACGATAACGGTGAGTAATAAGGTAAAGCCAACAAGAGCAGCCAAGTGCAGCCAAATATTATGGCCCTGACTCGTGCCAATCACAGCATGAGCCAGTTGTGCATAGTGGTAGGCCGGCAGGCCATAGGCGATGTATTGCACGGTTTCCGGCAAAAACTGAATGGGTACCCATAAGCCAGATAAGAAAGCCATCGGTAAATACACCAAATTGACGACCGCAGGCGCACCTTTGTCGGACAAACAAAGACCCAGCAATAAGCCGATGAGAGCGAAGGGAAGGGTACCAATTAACAATACCAACAAGAGGGCAAGCCATTGCCACGTATGGAGTTCGACGCCGGCAAAAACGCCACCAGTGACAAAGAGGATTAGGGAAATGCACAAGGCGAATACCAAGCTACTGAAATACTTAGCTGCTACATAGGCGCTTAATGGCATAGGCGCAACGCGCTTTAAGGTAAGCCAGCCATGGGCGCGGTCACTGGCGACGGCGGTCGCATAGTTGAACATAGCCGGCCCCATCATACCGAAACAGGCATAAGAAACGAGCATGTACTGACTACTGCCCGAGCTAAAGTTAAAAACGATACCGAAAAAGATATAAAAAGTGACCGGGAATAAAATAGCCGGTAAAAAAAATGCGGGTGTGCGCCATAAGCTAAGCAAATCATAGCCCGCTTCTTTAACGTATAAATTCGCATTAAACATGACGTTGCTCCTGCATGTTGGCTAAGTAGGCTTGCTCCAGTGAACCGTGATCAGCTATCACCTCGGTCAAAGTGCCTGCTGCAATGACTTCGCCGTCACGCAACATTGCGACACGGTCAGCCAAGCGCTCGGCTTCTTCGATGTAGTGGGTGGTTAGCACAATAGCAGTGCCCGCAGAGCGGTAGTCCTGAATATGCTGCCAGAGTGCATGACGCGCCTCGACATCCATGCCCACGGTGGGTTCATCTAAAAACAGTAAGTCGGGCTTGCCAGCCACCGCGAGGGCGAAAAGGACTTGCTGGCGCTGGCCGCCAGAGAGTTTGCCAAAGCGTTGCTTGGCGATAGTATTGAGATTAAATTTGTTCATGAGCTCGGCAACCTGAAAACCGTTTTGGTAATAGCTACAAAAGAGATCCAGCTGTTCGTAGACAGTTAAGTTCGCTGCCAGTGCACCGAGTTGCATCATGACGCCTAAGCGCTGTCGTACCTCTAAAGAGCGTTGTTGCGTCAACATAGGCTGACCAAATAACTCGAGCTGATCCGCTTGGTAGGAGTGCATGCCAAGTACGCTGTTGATCAACGAGGTCTTGCCTGCGCCGTTTTTACCAAGAACCGCAAGAACCTCGCCGCTGTAGGCGGTGAGATCCACATCGTAAAGTGCGCGATGCTGGCCATAGCTTTTGCGTAAGCCGTGAATAGATAAGTGTGCGACTGCCATGGGCGATCTCCAGTAAATAATGTTATCGCCAAGTTTAGGGAGACAAATGCTTACGCGGCAGTAGCTTTTGTCAGCAATTGAAGGTGACAAATGTCACTGGTCGAATGGGCTAGTAATGGCCATAATGAAATGACTTCGAGCGGAAGAAGCAGATGATGACCAGCGATAACACCACACAAAAAGCCTCTAACGAAGAAGCGAAACACGCTTGGGTTTACCTATTTAACTTAGGTTTTTACATCCTACCGATGGTGCTATTCCCCTATACGATCAGCGAGATTGTGTTGCTTTCCCTTGCTATGTTGGTATTTGTCGGGCTGTATTTTTATTGCTTCTATTTGCCTTACCAACGCATGCTTTGGCCGATTATCGGTATGTATGTTATTGCCTGCGCGGTCACGCCGTGGAACCCGGGTTCCGTTGCTTTATTCAGCTACGTCGGTTTTTTCGTCGGTTTTGCCTACCGTTGGCCTTATGCCTTAGCTGTAGTGTTGGGGCTTATCGGCACCCTAGCAGTGTTTCAGTGGCATGTGGGAACCCATTGGGACCTGTTTTTTCATTATGGCGGAGTCATCGTCATCACCGTTGCAATTTTTGGTCGTATTGAGCGCTTGCGGCAGCAGCACGCCGCCGCTGAACGTCGCAGTGCGGACGAAATTGAACGCCTAGCAACGAGTGTTGAGCGCGAGCGCATCGCGCGCGACTTACACGACATCTTGGGGCATACCCTTTCAAGTATTGTATTGAAGTCGGATTTGGCCAAAGCGCAACTTGGTAAACAGCAGTACGATGCCGCAGCGCAACAGCTTCAGGAGCTCAGCGAAATAGCGCGCCATAGCTTGTCGCAGGTGCGTCAGAGCGTGTCGGGCTATAAACATAGCGGGCTTGTGCTTGAGTTAAAACGTTTAGAACAACGCTTGCATGATGCCGGCTTTCGAACCGACATCTTAGGTAAGCCGCCGATCTTGGATACACCTCGCGAAACCGCCTTAGTTCTTGCCGTAACCGAGCTAGTAACGAATGTTATCCGGCATAGTTCGGGCCAGATCTGCACCATTCATTTTGATGAAAGTGCCGATGTCTATCGCGTGCAGATTACCGATGATGGCAGTCATGCTGAGGTCCAAAGTGGTAACGGCCTATTAGGTGTCAAACAACGAATACAAGAGCTCGGCGGCTCCGTCGAAGTGTCCACCGCACGGGGCTGCGCTGTGGCTTTGCAGCTACCGAAGCTTGAATTGACGAATACCGACGGAGCAGCGACATGAAGGTTTTGCTCGCCGAAGATCAAACCATGGTACGTACCGCATTAGCCAGTTTGCTTCGCTTAGAGGCAGACTACGAGGTCGATGAGGCAGTTGATGGCGCGGCAGCGCAACAACAGTTGCAGCAAGAAAACTATGACATTTTGCTGACCGACATCGAAATGCCGCACCTGTCTGGTATTGAGTTAGTGCAATGGGTTCGAAAGCATCAGCCACAACTTAAAACTGTGATTATTACTACATTCAATCGGGCAGGTTACATAAAACGTGCCGTTGACGCTGGCGTGAGTGGCTTCCTGTTAAAGGATGCTCCGATTGATACACTTATTGGCTCCCTGCAAAAGGTCTGTGCCGGAGAGCGCGTGATCAGCAACGAATTGTTACTGCAAGCGCTTGGCCAAGATGACCCTCTTACGGAGAAAGAGCGCAAAGCGCTGCGCCTAGCAGGACAGGGCATGAGCACTCAAGCCATTGCCCAAGCATTATTTATTGCCGAAGGTACTGCGCGTAATTATCTCTCAGAGGCCATCAGTAAGTTGCATGCGAGTAATCGCGTCGAGGCGGCACGCATTGCGCATCAAAAAGGATGGTTGTAAAAGGGGGCGAATTAAGTTGACCGTTTTAAACTTGGCATCGCCAAGAAATAAAGTACTAATAACACACCAAATGGGACTAAGTACATCCATTGCCACCCGATGCTTTGGCCTGCGTCTCGTAACCGACGCGTAGAAACCGCCAAAAAGGGAATAAGCAATATAATAGCGACAATAGTAGCCAACATCATGTGTATTGCTTCAGCTAGAGCCTGCACCATGACAAAGAATATGAAAAACCACCAAAATTCGTAACGGTTCGAGTAGCTGTGAAAGTTATCGAAGTTCTTAAGCGTATTAAGTACGCTAGTTACTGCGTTTTTGGGAACCCTGTCTGAAGGGCTCAATAGTGAATCTGGGCTAACTTCAAATACCGAAGCTAACGCCTTTAGTGTTTCTGGTGATGCGCTACCTCTTTTTTCTAAGCGCTGAATTGTTCTTAAGTTTACAGCGCACAGTTCACTTAACTGCTCTTGTGACCAACCTTTGTTTTCACGCAATTGTTTTACTTTGTCGCTATTAATATTCATGCTGTAGCCACTCCTTGTAGTGCCTAACCAATAGCTACAAAACTACCACAATTAACAGAAACGACTACGGCATTTATGCGGCAGCTAGCCGGCAAAAAGCGAATTTAGCAGAAAAAGCTATGGCAGATATTGAAAAAGCACTGTCGACTCAGATTGAGAATATTGAAGCGCTGCGGGCTAATCTATTATCGCTATAACTTAAAGCGCGCATATAGCGGGTTGTGATCAGACACCTTGTTTGTGTCGATCGCTGACGTTTGTAGCAGCGAAAGGTCGCGATAAAAAATGAAATCTAGCGGGTGCTGCCGGTAGGTTTTTATATGATGTGGATCCACCATAATGGCTTGCCGAAGTCCGACGCTGCGACAGAATTGCAGTAAGCGTAAACGGCGTTGTCGACTCCATACGTTGAAATCACCAGCCACAATGAGCGGCCCTTGGTGGCTTAAGATTTCAGCTTTGATGAGCTCTATTTCTTTTGAAAATTGGTTCGCACGAACGAAATTTATAGCATGAACGTTAGCGACTAATAATGAGCCACCCTCGGCTAGCGAGTGGTACGACAGCATGTAACTTTTGTGTGTTGCAAACATGCCTTCGCGCTTATTACTGAGTCGCGCTTGAGCTTCTGTAAACGCATACTGGCTTGCGGTGAGGACACCATAAGTCGAGCGACGGGTTTGCATGTTTGGTGCAACAGCGTAAGACCACTGCGGCAGAAGCCAGTTACTTTTTGCGGTGAGCTTTGCCTCTTGAAGCAATAGAAATAAGCAGGGATAGTTTGCTAAAACGCCCGCCAAAACACGTTGAAAATTCGTTGTTTCGGTAAGCTTTTGCGTATTCCAGCACAATACACCAAACTCTTCCCCATGATGGATGGGTTGGTCGTGTACAAACTGCTGAGGAAACACAACTTTGGGTTTGAGCACATGCCCACCTTTCGAATTATCTGTTGACTGATTATTCTGCAAATTTTCGGTATTCCAGTCACTCCATCATATTGTATTCGAGGCTTCCGTTGAAGTGACTCTTGATGTTGATTCGAGCAAGTCAATTCGATTATCAGAGGACGACAACGCTAAGATTACATTTGGATGAAGATTTAAAACCAAAGTATTTATTGCTCGAGAACAATAATTACTCAGCGGCGGACTATAAGATGTCGATATACGAGCAAATGTTGGTTAAATCGTAAATTGTTTCATTCGGGAAGTGAATATGAAAAATATACTTTATATCGCAGCGTTTATTGGAATTTTTAAAACCTTACAGTTTTCAACTGTGATTGCACAAGAGCATGAGCATGACGCTCAAACTCACAAACTTGAACTCGCTTTAAATCACGGTAAAAGATGGACTATTGATGAGAGTCTGCACATCGGCATGACGAGCCTCAAACGTGAAATAGAAATAAATTTAGAAGCAATTCATAACAATCAGTTTTCTGCTGTTCAATATCAAGAATTGGCGGGAAGCTTAAATGACCATTTAAATTTTCTATTTAAAAACTGCAAACTAGAACCTCAGGCAGACGCTCAGCTCCATATTCTCCTTGCGAAAATAATGCGCGGTTTAGAGCAAATGAAGTCTGCTGATAATCAAAAGCAAGGTGTTGTTCTTATCATTCAGTCATTAGATGAGTATCCCGCTTATTTTGAAGACTCAGACTGGCAGCCTTTAACACATTGAACATTGAATGGCGCACCCGACAGGAGTCGAACCTGTGACCTCTGCCTCCGGAGGGCAGTCACGGGTTCGGTGGTAAATCGTTAAAGCTAGGCGTGGTATGGGCTTAAACGGTGTTTAGGCTTTCTTTTTTGCGTCGGAATCGACACTTTTGAGACCGGTTAAGGACAAAATTGGTCACAGAAAACCGACTCCGAAATTTCAAATTTTGACCTTTGCCTCGCGACAAAAAATTCTGAACCTTCCGAAAAACTTGAGTTTTTAGGTGGAAAAAATTCCACCTTTTATCTGGACTTTGGGTACTTAGGGTGGTCTGTAATTTAATCATTTCAATATGAGGTACATGGTAATGAAAACCATAAAACTCGTGGCAATAAACGCGATCGCTTTGTTCCAAATATCGAGAACTTCAAAACCAGCCGTCGGTACCAGGGGCTCAAGATGAAAGAGCTTCCTTAAGTTTGTTATAAGCTAGCCGGAGGCCGTGTCTGTGTGCGCATGGCGTTGGAAATTGGAGCGGCGAATCGCGAGAAATGACACTAACTACTGTGACTTTTCCGGCAATTCGCCAATTTCAATGTAATCGTCGATTGTTTCATCGAAACAACTGCATGTCTTCTTTCCTGAGCTATTAGGGGGTGTCGAGCTTCCGTAATAACCCTTATCTAAGCAAATCTTCGCACATTGTTCGCTAAGCGTTTTGGGGCGAAGTTCGCCGCGTATTAAAAACAGGGTGACCGAAAGAGCCATAATGCCAGTGGCAGTAATAGAATAGATTAATCGAGTCTTGAAAGAAGAAGATCGGGTATTTTGCTTACAGCCGTGTTGAAATCCAGCATAAATTGTGAGTAACCAGACGCTCAGAAAAACAATGAGTGCAACAATACCAAGGAAATAATCTGACCAATCCGGCCAAGGATTGTCGCCATAAATAAAGAGCCAGAAAATACCAGCAAACAATGCGACAGTAGCCATAGCTGCAATAAACGCCACCACAAGACCGGGTAATCCGAATAAAATTGCGTAACGATAAGTGGTTTTCATGATTGTTGAGAGACCTAGTTTATTAGTCCTGAGCGCGCCATAACTTTAAATTTAGCTGGAAGGATACAAACTATCCATGCAGGCAGTACCAAAGGCATCACGATAGCCTTAAATCCAAGCCACTAGGTCGCTATGATTCGTCACAAGCTGGGCCTGCATCTCATTTAGTTGTGCAATATTGGCATTCATAGGGTTAAGTAAACTTTCCTTGCACCAATAAGCTAGATTCTCGTCGCTGTCTGTTTTATTTTCAAACACTTAATCAGGCAACCGACCTTCACCGACCTCCTCAGTCGTGACGCCATCGCGAATGTGGTAAATGCGCTTGAAGGTGGGAATGATCTTTTCGTCATGAGTCACCACGATGATTGCGGTTTCAAATTTTTTTGCCATGTCATTCAAAATTCGAATAACCGCCATGGCACGCTCGGAGTCAAGAGGCGCTGTTGGTTCATCGGCGAGAATCACTGGCGGACGGTTAATTAACCCACGTGCTATGGCTACGCGCTGTTGCTCTCCGCCAGAGAGCTGCGACGGAAAAGCTTGCGCGCGGTGATGCACATCTAGTGCGGTTAGTAGTTCTAGCGCACGAGCGCGTGCTTCGGAATTGCTGACACCCGCTAACATTGGTAATAGCGCCACATTGTCTACGACATCTAAAAACGGGATGAGATAGGGTGATTGAAAGATGAACCCTATTTTATCGCGTCGCAGTGCCCGCAGGTCCGAGACTTTCCAGTCTTGCTCAAAAATGGTCTGCTCGCCCAGTGTCATTTTGCCTGAAGTTGGCGTAATCACTGCTCCAAGTGATTTCAGTAGGGTGCTTTTACCTGAGCCTGAAGGACCTATTAATCCAACAACTTCACCAGGAGCCACGTTCATGTTCACATCTTTGAGTGCATCAACGGCGGTATCACCACTGCCATAGCGTTTACTCAAATGCTCAATGCGTATTCCATGTTTCGACATATTAACCTCCAATTGCTTCTGCTGGGTCGACTTTTAACGCCATACGAATGGCAATGACACTAGAGAGCGCACTGATAACAAGTACCAAGAAGAGACCGATGAAGGCGTCTTGCGTAAGTAACAAAACATGTTTAGGGAACAGTGGAGCAGCGAAAGCCGCAGTAATTTTACCAATCACAAAGCCAATAATGCCAAGTACAAGCGCTTGTTGCATAATCATGGCTGCAATGGTTCGATTGCGTGTGCCGATAAGCTTTAGCACAGCTATCTCACGGATTTTGTCCATAGTTAAAGTGTAAATAATAAAGGCGATAATGGCTGCGCTGACAATCGCCAGAATGACCAAGAACATACTAATTTGGCGAGCTGAAGTAGCGATGAGTTTGCCGAGTAAAATCTCTTCCATTTCAGCTCGGGTATAAACGGTTAAGCGTTTCCAACGACTGATCCGTTGCGCCATTTCGTCTTGTGAAACATGGGCATCGAGTCTCACGAGAATCGCATTGACGAAACTATTGGTGGTTTGTGAATCGATAACTGCCTGCGTGATGGCTGAGGAGCCCGGTTGATTAAATGCAGGGTTCGCTTCAGTACGACGGCGACTTTGCCAAGTCGCATCATTATCTTTCAGAAACTGTGCTTCTTGCGCATCTTTTAATGGTATAAAAATCATCGGGTCGCCACTAGAAGAAACCATACGTCGTGTGAGCCCGACAATGGTGAAGTCTTTGCGGCGTATACGCACGGTATCACCGATAACGAAGCCTGTTGCAACATCCGCGACCGCTTCGTAGTGACCTCGGGTTAGGTAACGCCCAGCCACCAAATACGGTGGCCAGCCTGGCGCAGCGAAACGATCGCCAGGTACTATGCCGACAACCATCGCTCGGACATCGCGCTCTTCTTTACGAACCTGCATGGTCAAATAGGTAACGTTGGCGACTTCGGCAACGCCAGGCATTGCGCTGATGGTGCGATAAAGATCATCATTTAAACTGGATGATTCGGCATAGGGACCGAGGGTATTTTGCTGTACGACCCAAAGGTCAGCTCCACTGTTATCAAGTAATGCTTTACCGTCATCCACCATTCCTCGATAAACACCGGCCATCACAAAAGTGACACCGATCAACAATCCGAGTCCGATGCCGGTAAAGATAAACTTACCCCAAGAATGCAGGATGTCGCGTCCGGCGAGGCTGATCATTCACTACGCTCCACCAGACTCTCAACGATGTGAATTGAGCTACGTGCGGAAAGCTCTCTTTCACTAAACAACACAATCGCGTCACCGTCTTGTAATCCCTTAAGCACTTGCACATCGCCATTAAGGTCTGCTCTGCCTAGGGTAATAGGAACAAATTGCAGATCTCCGTTGCGTACTCGCCACACGCCTAATTCAGCGTTCACACGGTGGATAGCTGCATTAGGAATGACGAGTGTGGGCTCTAGTTCAGTAAGGCTTACGTGTACCTCGGTTAATTCACCAATGCGTGGCAACGGCTCAGGAGTTTGAGCGAAAACGACTTTTGCCAGCGTTTCTTCAGTAATGGCATCGGCTTTTAATTCAACACGCGCGACTTGACCGTCCAGTTGAACGTTTTGTTGAGACCGCAAGATGATTGTTGCCGGTAAGCCCTTACGGAGTCCTGCAGCACTTATTTGGTCAAAGCGCACGTTGACCCAAATGCTAGCGGGATCAATGAGTTCAAGTATGGTTTGTCCGCTGGGTACAGTAGAGCCAACTTCAGCGTTACGGGCAATCACAATACCGTCTGCTGGCGCCAGGAGGTCAAGCTCTTGGCGTTGTACCACAAGAGCTTGGTAATCCGCTTCGTTGCGGTCGCGTTCATCTTGTACGCGGACAAGCGCAGCTCGGGCAATAGCCGCAGCTTGTTGCTTAGCGGCTAAGTCGTCTGCACTCACTGCTTCTGTTTTATAAAGCTGTGCAAAACGCTCAGCTTGTGCTTCAGCAAAATCGAGTTTAGCTTCAGCTTCGGCAATGCTTGCATTCGCTGCTTTTACCGCCGCTAACTTCGCATTGAGACGTTGTTCTAGATCAATGGGCTCCAGTTTAACTAGAACGTCACCGGCGTTCACTTCGTCACCCACATCGACAAAGAGCGCTTTGACTCGAGCTGCGTATGCGTGACCCAAAGTATAGGTATAGCGCGCTTCAACCGTGCCAATACCAAAAAGGCCTGGTTGCAATGATTTCGTTTGAACCTCTGTCGTGACTACTTTTACGGGTGCTAGTGGACCGCTATTGATAACCACGTAACCAAGCAAAATTAACAGCGGCACAATGACAATTGTAAGCGCAACGGCTTTCTTATGGGGTTTAAAGTTAATCATATTAGGCCTCTATGCCATGGCGGTATATCGCAAAAACTTTTGGTGCCTCGATGTGCATTAACTTAATGTTATCGACGAGTAAGGATTGCATCACCAATCCTTGAATCATTCCAATCAACAAGCCTGCCGCAGCTTTAGTATCAAGGTCTGCACGGACGAGTCCTTGTGTTTTGCCATTTTCAAGGAGCTGCTGCAGTCGCAAGCTGTAAGATTTGAGTAATGTGGTTGCGATTTGCTTGGGCACACTTGCCTGCTTACGTTGAAGCTCACTAAACAGCATGCGTGGGGCGCCCGGATACTCGCTGACAAAGCGAATATGAGCAAAAAATATTGCTTCAATTACGGCTATCGGAGAGGTTTCCGCTTGTGCGGCTCGTTCGATACGACTGAGTAATTTATCGGCAATCCATTGAATAACAGCTTGAACAATTGCGTCTTTGGTCGGGAAATACTTGAACAATGCTCCTTGCGTGACGCCCATCTTTTTAGCGATATCTGTAGTAGATATTTCGCTCGGGTTTTTTTCTGCAGCAAGTGCAACAACGATGTCGACCGTCGCAGCGCGGCGGTCTTCAGCTTTCATATAATTGGTATGTGGGCTCATGACAGACTCAAAAGTAAGTAAGTTATTACTATCTTACGCCTGCTGTTAACGCTGTCAATTATTTAGTAAAAAAAGCCCCCGCAGGTTGCAGGGGCTTAAAAATTTTCGTTTCCTTGTTATTCTGGACGGTCTTGCGCTCGGGCTTCTTAAAGTCCGAGCCGGCTTTCCATGCTGGCCAGTCAGGAGAGTAATCGTCACTGACTTTTTGACCGTTAACATCAGCTTGGGGAATTGACGCATCACAGCTGGCAGAGCACACCTTCGCTCAAGGTCAGCTCGACTTGGTCATGGTCGGTCGTGCTCATCTAGCCAATCCGCACTGGCCCGATGAGGCCGCCATTGCCCTGTGCGTCAAAGAGCCTTCGTGGGTGTTGCCCGCGCAAGCCGCTGTATATATCTGCGCATGCCATCGAAGAACGGGTCAGCAATAAAACTGGGGAACGTAGCGGGTAATTCACTGGCAACTTCTTTCGCTGTCGCCAGAAAGTGCTCTCGACGTATCATACGACATTCGTACTTTCTTCCCCGGCTACCTTTGAGAGACATGGTTAACTTTGTAACTACCCCCGACGAATTTATAACAGCGATGATTTCTCAATGGATTTCAGAATATTGTTTTCGGAAAACTCAGATGAATATACATCAGGTTTTCCGGGGATACAGAGAGCTCGATATAATAATTGTTTAACTACAGATTAAGAGGGTTAAAAAATTTGGCACAAAAACTTTTTGGTTAGTGAACACTTTCGGTGAAATATTTGAATTGTATGGCGCACCCGACAGGAGTCGAACCTGTGACCTCTGCCTCCGGAGGGCAGCGCTCTATCCAGCTGAGCTACGGGTGCGCATTGATTCACTAAGGAATCGAAGAGAGCGGGCATTATAGTGACCGCTCGCGTTGCTGTCCAGCCGGAAAACGCCAACTACGGTTGGCGTTTTAGCTCTAAATTATGGAAATCGAAGCTGAAATCGGTAAATGGCGCAATCGCTTCCATTTTAGCGCCTGTCACCTCGTTCGAGCGGCTGACGTTAAAATCAATATAAGCATCAGCCTCTAACAATGGTTCGTCCCAACGCACCACAAAAGTATCGCCGTTATAGTGCTCGAGGGTGCCTTTTAGCATTGGTGTGTGGGTGAAGTTAATCCGTAATTTTTTGTCCGTCATACCAATATCGACAGCACCATACCAAGCATCGACGTAGCTACCCACGTATCGCGCTAATGGTAATGCTTTGCGACTGACATCCGGTACAGGCATTTTAAACGCTGCTTTAGAATCCATAAACTCGCGATATTTTTCGCTTTCTTCTGCTATCCAATCGGAATCTGGCAAGTCTAATAAGTCTTCAAGCGCTTCTTGAGTAATTGCGATTAATGCACCGAAGGCCTGCTGATTGCTCATGACAGTAATCGCAAAGTTGCGCTCAGGAATAATGGTCGTGAGCGAAAGCATGCCTAAGATACCGCCGCTATGGTAAACGTGTTTTACGCCGTGTTCGTTTTTCACAAACCAACCCAAGCCGTAGCCACGGTAATGCGTGCCGTTCTCGGCAGCACTGGCGCTCACCGTCAATGGAGTAACGACCTGCCACATGGCACGTTGAGAATCGGCGCTAAACACCTGCTCACCGTTAATTGATTTGCCATGGGCGATTTGTGCCAGTAACCACTTCGCGAAGTCATTGGCGTTGCTCGCCATGGCCCCTGCCGCCGCAAAATCTTCCAGATAGTCCAGTGGGAAACGATGCAGCTTGCCATTCATTTCAATAGTGCCGACTGCCACATTATCAACGTTACCTGGAATGTTGGAATGGCCAATCACCGTGTCATTCATACCCAACGGCTTAAGTAATGCTTCTTGAACATAGTCGGTATACGGCATGCCACTGGCGCGGGCGATGACTTCGCCAGCAGTAACAAACATTAAATTGTTGTAGGCGAAGCGCTCACGCAAGCCGGAGGCAAAAGGCACATGAGCCAACCCTGCTATAATGTCAGCGGTTGATTTATCAGTGTTTGGCCAAATCATCAAATCGCCAGCACCGAGGCCTAAGCCAGAGCGATGACTCAACAGATCGCGAATGGTCAGCTCGGCGGTAATTGCAGGGTCCGACAAACGAAATTCAGGAATGTATTGAATGACTTTGTCGTCCCAACTAAGTTTCTTCTGCTCAACGAGTGTCGCAAGCGCCGCTGCAGTAAACGCTTTGGTATGCGAGGCAACACCGAAGAGGGTGTCAGCGTTTACCGGCTCGCCGTTGCCAACATCCCGAACCCCGAAGCCTTCGGCTAAAATCACTTCACCATCTTTCACCGCAACAACAGCAAGCCCAGGAATATTAAATGCGCTCAACGCTTCTTCAGCTGTTGCTCGAATATCATCGGCCGATTGTCCGAATGTTGGCGCGGTTGAAAAGAGCAATGCACCACACACCAAACTGGCTAAGGGTTTGAAAGATAACGTCATGATTGTGTCCTGATTTTTGTTCTATTGACTGCTAGCCAATCTAACCTCATCGCAGAGATTAGGCAACTTGCCCGAATACGCTAGTGAACCCGCGCAGTTTGGTTAGACTACGCAACAGGTTATTTCTTAAAGAGGATGAGTCATGAAGGCAATGAAAGTTATTGCGGCACTAGCAACGTTGATGTTGTCAGTACAGGCGTTCGCCTCGCAGTTTGTCATAAACCACAAATTTGACGATGACGCGAACAACGACAGTAAGGTGATGGTGATATTTGCCGCGGAAGATGAGGCGGTTACATTAGAATCGTGGTCAAGCGCGACGCAAACTATGGTCACCACGGCGTTGAATGCGAAGGAATTCACTGGTAAGCACGGTCAAATGGTTGAAGTATTAGCGCCTACTGGATTAACCGCGCAGCGTTTGATTGTTGTTGGCGTTGGTGCGGCCGGTGCATTTAATCGAGTGAAAGCCGAGCAGGTTGGCGCAAAGCTACTGGGTTCGTTACCAAGTGATAACGAGGTCGCGTTAAACGCTAGTTTGCTTGCTGATGCGAATGCGGTTGCAGCCATTGCACACGGTATGGACTTAAAAAACTATCGTTTTGATCGCTATAAGAGCGATGCAAAAGATCGCGACACCGTTACCTATTACTGGCAAGTGGCTGATGATTCAGCGGCGCAGCAACACTATGGCGATTACCAAGCGATTGCAAAAGGCGTTTTCTTAGCACGCGACATCACCAATCTGCCAGGCGGCGATGGCTATCCGCAAGCGATTGCTGAAATGGCCTCAAAAGCCTTGAAGCCATTGGGCATTAAAGTAACCGTATTAAACCCTGAGCAAGTGCGTAAAGCCGGCATGGGTGCGCTTTACGGTGTTAGCCAAGGTAGCCAACACAAGGCTTACTTGCTGGCCGCGCATTGGCAAGGTAGCAAAGACCAACCGGTTGCGCTGGTTGGTAAAGGGAATACGTTCGATACCGGCGGTTATAACCTGAAAACTTCATCAAGCTCAATCTTGCGTATGCAAACCGATAAAGCCGGTGGCGGTGCAGTATTGGGTGCAGTGATGGCGTTAGCTGGACAAAAAGCACCGGTGAACGTTGTGGCTGTGGTGCCTTTATCACACAATTTAATTTCAGGCTCAGCGCTGTTACCAGGTGATGTAGTGACTGCCGGTGATGGTACCAAAATTGAAGTTGCAAACACCGATGCAGAAGGTCGCCTGATTCTGGCTGACGGTATCTGGTATGCACGTGATAAATTCAAACCGCGCGCCATTGCTGACATTGCGACGTTAACGGGTTCGAAAGTCGGCGCATTGGGCACCGCATACTCAGCTATTTTCACTGAGCATGACGATTTGCTTGCTACCATGAAACAAGCCGGTGAAGCCACCGATGAATTAGTATGGCAACTACCGTTAGGCCCATACCCAGGTATCATCAGCAGCACGTTAGCAGACATTAAGAACGTGGGTTCGCCTGGTGCGCAAGCTGGCGCGGTATTCTTACAGCACTTTGCTAAAGATACCCCATGGATTCATATCGATATGGCCGGCAATGCATACAATGCCGGCGCTAGCGGTATCCATCCAGCTGGTGGCAACGGTTACGGCGTACGCCTGCTAACCGAATGGGTAAAGCTGTACTCAAACCAAGCAAATTAAAGTAATACCGCTCGAATGAGCAGGCCGACCAGGGTGATCGTGATCACCCCGGCGGCCCATATTCCGACAAACCATAACCAGCGCTGCCAAGTTGGTTTAGTCATGATAGCCACTGTCCTCTTTCACTTTGCCGCGAAACACCCAATAAGTGTAACCGGTGTACGCGAAAATAATTGGTAAGAGAACAACGGCGCCTACAAGCAAGAACGCCAAGCTATTATCCGGTCCGGCAGCTTCCCAAATAGTAATTTCAAACGGAATTAGATACGGGAAGATACTGACGGCGAAGCCAACGAAAGCAATTAGAAACACGCCAAGCGCCCATAAATAGGGGCGACCTTCTTGTTGCTTGGTGAGTGAATTGAGCAATCCACCGCCAATCAGCGTCAAGGCAAATGGCACCACCCATAACACTGCCGAGCCGGGCCAAGTAAGCCAGCGTTCAGCGACATTTTCAAATGATGACACCAAGTAAATACTGACTGTCGCAATGGCAAGGATCAACAAGATGGCGCTGTTTCGTCCATAGTTGTATGCGCGCGCTTGCAGTGGTCCGTCGGTTTTCATGACCAGCCATGTTGCGCCCAAAAGCGCATAGCCAACACATACCGCAATACCAGCAAAAATGGTAAATGGGCTTAACCAGTCAAACCAGCCGCCAGAATAAGCACGGTCAGTCACTTCAATACCTTGCAGCATGGCACCCAACATGATGCCTTGGCTTAACGCCGCGACCATTGAGCCGAGCATAAAAGCGCGATCCCACCAATGCTTATTGGCTTTACTTTTGAAGCGGAATTCAAATGCGACACCGCGGAAAATCAACCCCAATAGCATGGCAATAACAGGCATGTAAAGCGCGGGCATGAGTACCGAATAGGCTAACGGGAATACCGCAAGCAAGCCGCCACCACCAAGTACTAACCACGTTTCGTTACCATCCCATACGGGTGCCACACTATTGACCATGCGGTCGCGATATTTTTCCTCGCGAATCCACGGGAATAAAATTCCCATACCCAAATCAAAGCCGTCCAGCGCCACGTAAGCGAACACTGCAATTGCAATCAGTGCTGCCCAAATGAGTGCATAATCCATCGCTTAGTCCTCCTCGTGATATAGGCGTTCAGCGGCCATTGGCACGCGTGCATATTCAGGAATATGGGTATGCTCAGGGCTACCGGCCATTTTGCGTAAGATATAAACCGTACCGGCACCGAATACTAAGAAGTACACCACGATAAAGGCGATGAGGCTGGCGCCGACGCCAACTGCATCAATGGGTGAGGCGGCGTCACTCGTACGTAGCAATCCTTGAATTACCCATGGTTGGCGGCCTACTTCAGTCACAATCCAACCGGCGATAACCGCAACAAAGCCCATTGGCCCCATAAAGAGAGCTGCACGGTGAATCGCTCTCGAGTCATAAAGCTTTTTGCGCAGCCGCAGATAGCCAGACCATAAGCCAATCAGCATCATCAACACGCCAATACCAACCATGATGCGGAACGACCAAAACACAATCGGAACCGGCGGCCATTCATCACGTGGAAAAGCGTCCAGTCCCGTAACTGTAGCGTCGACGTCGTGTTTTAAAATCAAGCTGGCAAGGCCAGGTATCTTAATCGCATAATCAACTTCGGCTGTTTCTTCATTGGGCCAGCCAAATAAGTACAAGGGCGCTTGTGATTCAGACTTAAAGTGGCCTTCCATTGCGGCCACTTTGGCGGGTTGATGCTCTTGTGTATTTAAGCCGTGAAGGTCGCCAACGAATACTTGCAGCGGCGCGACAATCAACGCCATCCACATCGCCATCGAAAACATTTTGCGAGCGGCTTGCGAGCTTTTGTCTTTCAACAAATGCCAAGCCCCAACCGCGCCAACTACAAACGCAGTCGTTAAATATGCGGCAATCAGCATGTGCGCGAGGCGATAGGGGAACGATGGATTAAATATGGCTTCTAGCCAACTGGTGACCACATATTGACCTTGCTCATTTATGGCGAAGCCGGCTGGGGTTTGCATCCAGCTATTGACCGATAAAATCCAGAAGGCACTAATCGCGGTACCTACAGCAACCATGAGGGTTGCAAAGTAATGTAAGCGCTCACCAACCTTGTTCATCCCGAAGAGCATGACACCTAAGAATCCGGCCTCTAAGAAAAACGCTGTGAGTACCTCGTAGCCCATCAATGGACCAATGACGGGACCCGCCTTGTCGGAGAATACCGACCAGTTGGTACCGAACTGGTAACTCATCACAATGCCGGAGACCACACCCATGCCAAAGGCAACCGCGAAGATTTTCACCCAGTAACGGTAGAGCTTTTGATACACTGGATTGCGCGTTTTAAGAAATAAACCTTCGAGTACTGCAAGATAACTGGCTAAGCCAATGGTGAAGGCGGGGAAAATAATATGGAAGGCAATAGTGAATGCGAATTGAAATCGGGCAAGTAATATCGCATCTGCCTGTGTGAACCAACTTTCGAACATCTTTCACCTCGTGGGTAGTATGTACCTTAGTCGAAATAAGTATAGGCATTAATTTAGCCGATTACGAATAATAAGCCGTTCATTAGCAAGATAATAACTAATCGTGCCCATACAAAATGTATGGCAGTACCAAAACCAGAGTATTTCGTATGTATGTGACGCTATTTGTGGCGGCGTTATTGTCTGCCACGCTGTTACCCGGTTCATCGGAAGTATTGTTGGTTTCGTTGCAAACGCAAGGCTATGCGGCGGGCTGGTTATGGTTGGTGGCTACGCTTGGCAATACGCTCGGTTCATGTGTGAACTATGGGTTAGGTCGCTATGCTTTGCATTGGCAACATCGGCGTTGGTTTCCGGTGTCATCAAAGCAGCTAGAGAAAGGGCAAGCGTGGTTTGGACGCTATGGCAAGTGGAGTCTATTGTTGGCATGGCTACCGGTTGTTGGTGATCCAATCACCCTTTTTGCTGGCATTATGCGGCTTCACTTCGGCGTGTTTTTGGTTCTCACTGCCATCGGCAAAGCCGCACGTTATGCGGTCATTCTTGGTTTACTGCTCAGTATCAGTTGAAACGGCATATGCTGCGGCAATTTCAGCTAAGCGCGCATCGATAGTTGCTCGATCTAACCACTGGCCAGCAACCATAACACCAGCATGTTCAGCGATAGCTTCTGGGGCAATAAGAGGATTTTCATTGAGCAACATGAAATCAGCGCGCTGACCTTCCGCAATCGCACCGAATTTATCTTTATCGGCAAAATACTCACCAGCAGCAACTGTCGCACTGTGTAATATACCTGCGGTCGGAATACCGGCATCGCGTAACATACGAATTTCATGCATTGCCGAGAATCCCGGAACGCTGAATAACTGCGGCGCATCGGTACCGAAAATCATCGGTACACCGCCATCATATAAGGCTTTGATGAGGCGTTGGCGGTTTTGTTGCTGCACCATGGCGTTGTCTTGATTGAAGTAACCAAGCGTGGGTTCCTCAAGGTAACCAAACCAGCCATCGCGAACTTGCTGCGGTACATATTTAATCTCTGGGTAGGCACGCAATGCATCTTTATCGGCCGCACCAATAATGGTTGCCCACAGCGCTTGGGTTGGCACCACGGCGACGTTGTAGCGCAATGATAATGCGACTAAATAATCGAGTTCATAACGTGATGCAGCGCGATTAGTTGCATCAATCGCTTCAAGGTAACCGTCAAGGTGATCAATGGTTCGTTGTCCAGCTTTTAACGCCTCTTCCAAACCAACGTCGGTCGGCACATGGCCACCGAAGTCCATTTTTGCATTACGCGCCGTTTTCGCCATAGCTTGATATTCAGCAAGGGTTAACCCCGGATGAACCTTAAGTAAATCCCAGCCCTCATCGCGTTGGTCAATCACTCGCTGCGTCGCTTGTTCAGGTGATTCGATGCTGTTGCCGTTGAAACTTGGTCCGGCAAGATAAAGCGTAGGACCTATACGCTTGCCCTCAGTGATATCTCGTTTCAACTGCAACTGATGCGGATAACCTAACATGCCGCGCACTGTCGTGACGCCATTCGCAACGTACATAAACAATACATCGTCGAGATAACGGTCGGGGTATTGTCCAAAACCACTGGCTGGCGGCACATGCCCATGCATTTCAGCTAAACCAGCTAATAGATATTTGCCGGTACCGTCAATGTGCTTATAGTTCTCTGGTACTGACAACGTTGCGGTATCACCCACGGCTGTAATCCGGTCGCCCGCAACTAATACCGTTTGGTTAGCGCGAACGTCACCGTCTGTGCGGGTTAAGGTAACCACATTAACACCATGGAAAGCGTAACCAGTAGGCTCAACGGCAACTTCTGGCGCTTCGGGTTGTGGCTGACAGGCGCTGATAAAAAGGAGCGACAGCGACGCGATAACAAAGGTGATGAAACGTGACATAAAAGGGTACCTGAGTAAAAAAGTAACGTAAAAGCTCAACACAGCATGACTGCTATTGTAGTCAAAAAGTCACAACGACACGGGTGTTGTTTATCGCATGAACAACTAAGATAGTCGGATTTGTACTCGCAACGGCAACAAAATGCTTTAGTCTGAACGTAATAACTTCAATAGAACAACGAAAAAGGATCAGCCATGCGTCAACTTCTAATTCCAGTGGTGCTGGGTCTCTCAGCATTAACTACGCAGCTAGTGGTTGCCCCCGCAACTGCACAAGAAGCGCCTAAAACCTTTCAAGCAGAAGATATTTTCGCATTGGAGTGGGCAAATGATGTGCAAATCTCACCCAACGGTCGTTACGTGGTGTATGTTCGTCACGGTTTCGACATCATGAAAGACAATACCAAGCGCGCGTTGTGGCTGGTCGACACTGAAACGGGATCGCATACGCCGTTGTTTGATGATCAGCATTCATACGGTAATCCAAGCTGGTCACCCGATGGTTCAAAATTAGCGTTTAGCTCCAATCGCGATGGACGCAATCAAATTCACGTGTATCACTTGGCTACGAAAACTTCGAGCGCGATTACTGAAGTAACTGAAAGCCCGCGTCAGTTCTCATGGTCGCCGGATGGCAAACACCTCGCCTTCTTGATGAATGTGGCGGCTGAGAAGACCGAGTACGCGAAAGCGGTGAAAAAGCCAAAGGCGCCAAAAGGTGCGAAGTGGGCGAAGCCGCCAGTGATTGTGGAGCGTACTTACTATCAGCGCGATGGCGCAGGTGTGCTACCTGACACCTATAGCCAGATTTTTGTAGTGCCAAGCGAAGGTGGTACCGCACGTCAATTAACTAGCGGTGCATTTAGTCATAACGGGCCGTTAGCGTGGGTTGACGGCGGTAAAGCGCTCGTGTTCAGCGCCAATCGTAACGACGATTGGGAATATCAAGTCAACGAATCTGATTTGTGGAAAGTTGCAGTACAAGATGGTGCATTGACCCAAGTCACTGATATGCCAGGCCGTGAATGGTCGCCAATCTCCTCACCAAATGGCGAGCAACTCGCGTTTTTACATCGTGGCAACGAAGCGATTCCATATCATAACGCCAAGCTACGTATAATGGATTTAGACGACAATGATCAGCGTGAACTATTAAGCGATTTTGACCGCTCGGTCGACAGTCCGTTGTGGCTGAGCAATGACCGCCTAGCGATTCAATACGCAGACCGTGGCCGCTATAAATTGGCTGAAGTTCGTTTAAACGGTAACAAAAACGAGTGGGTGGATGATGTGGGTGGCGTTTCAGTCAGTCGTCCATACATGAGTGGTATGTTCTCAGTTGCCGCTGGTGGTAACAAAGTCGCTTACACCCGTGGCTCAAGCTATCGCCCAGCCGATGTTGCAGTGTTTGATATTCCGCGCCGTGGCGCAGCTAAACCACAAAGCTTTACGGCGTTAAATGACGACGTGTTAGGGCATCGCCAATTGGGTAAAGTGCATGAGTTTACGTACAACTCAAGCTTCGATGATACGGAAATTCACGGTTGGTACATTACGCCGCCTGATTACGATCCGAACAAAAAATATCCGTTGCTGTTAGAAATTCACGGCGGTCCGCATCTAGCATACAGCCCGATGTTTGCAGCCGAGCAGCAGCGTTATGCCGCTGAAGGTTACATTGTGTTTTACAACAACTATCGCGGCAGTACGTCATATGGCGCCGAGCACGCGTTAAAACTGGATGGCTTCTACTCATCTGAGCGCGATCATGCGGACCATATGTCAGGTATTGATGTATTGATTGAAAAAGGCATGGTTGATCCGAACAACCTGTTCATTGCTGGTGGTTCGGCAGGTGGTATCGCAACTGCGTATGCGGTTGGACTTACCGATCGGTTTAATGCAGCTGCAGCAACTAACCCTGTCATTAACTGGATTAGTAAAACGCTAACTGCAGATAGCTACTTGGGGCAAATTACCAATCAGTTTCCAGCAATGCCGTGGGAAGACTACGATCATTATTGGAAGCGCTCACCGTTATCAATGGCGGGTAAAGTGAACACGCCAGTCATGTTATTTAGCGGTGAAAATGACCGTCGTGTGCCAATGTCGGAAATCGAGCAGTTCTACCAAGCGTTGCAATTGCGTAAAGTAGATACGGCGATGGTTCGCGTTCCCGATGCATCGCACGGTGTGACCGCGCGTCCGTCAAATATGATTGCGAAAATTGAGCATACGTTGGCGTGGTTTAAGCTTTATCATAAAAAATAACTGCAGCTAGTCATGCGGTAACAAAATGGTTGCGATGTCATATTTTTTGCTATGATGTCGCAACTTTTTTTTTGATTGATGAAGTGACAAGGCAGAGCATGGAACGTTTCATTGAAAACCTAATGTATAGTTTGCGTTGGTTGTTAGCGCCTATTTATCTCGGTTTGAGTCTGGCGGTTTTACTATTGGGTGTGAAGTTCTTTCAAGAGCTCATTCATGTATTTCCAAACATTCTTGAGATTAAAGAAGTCGATCTGATCCTGCTTACCCTAACCCTAATTGATATTGCATTGGTCGGTGGCTTGCTGGTGATGGTGATGCTCAGTGGTTACGAAAACTTTGTCTCCACGCTTAACATCAATAACGACACGGAAAAGCTCGCGTGGCTTGGTAAAATTGACTCGGGCGGTTTGAAGAATAAAGTGGCAGCGTCGATTGTTGCGATTTCATCAATCCACTTGCTGAAAGTATTCATGAACGCGCAAAACATCGACCACGACACCATCAAGTGGTACGTGATTATCCACTTAACCTTTGTCGGCTCTGCTTTTGCGATGGGTTACTTAGACAAAGTAACCCGCAAACAAGGTGATGATTAACGCGTCACGCGAGGCACGCGCGCGGTAACATTGGTGAGCAAATCGTAGCTAATGGTACCAGCGTGTGTGGCCACTCGGCCAACACTCAAATTGGGTCCCCATAATTCTGCTTCATCGCCAATGGCGATATCAGTAAAGTCAGTGATATCCACTGTGATCATATCCATTGATACCGTGCCGGCTAACGGCACTTCATGACCCTTTAGCCACACTGGTGTGCCATTTTTAGCATGACGCGGATAGCCGTCTGCATAACCTATGGCGACAGTTGCAATGAGGCTCGGTCGCGTTGCTGTCCACGTACCGCCATAACCGACGCTCTCGCCTTTCGCAACGTTACGAATAGCAATAACAGGCGCTACAAGACGCATGACCGGACGCAGTGGTTCGGGTAATTCAATGGCTTTTTCTACTGGGTTGTCACCATAGAGCAAAATCCCAGTGCGCACCCAGTGGCCGTTATGTTGTGCCATATCAATGGCTGAGCTCAACAGCGCTGCTGAAGTTGCTAAACTCATATCGAGTTTGGACTCGGTTTGTGCACAGACATCTTCAAACAGCTCAAGTTGTTTGTCGTTCAGTGGATGCGTCTGTTTCTCAGCATTGGCAAAATGCGACATCATGGTCACGCTGCCAACCTGGGGGGAGGCCTTAAGTTCTTCGTAAACACGCTGAGCTTCAGCTGGCGACCAACCCAATCGATGCATACCTGTATCGACTTTCAGCCACACCGATAACGGCCGTACCATGCGTGACATTAAAATTGCATCGAGTTGTTGTTGCTGGTGCACCACTGGCTGGAAGTTATGATGGGCGCAAACGGGCAATTCGGCTTCGCTAAAACACCCTTCCAGCAACACAATTGGGTGTTGGAATCCGGCATTGCGAATCTCGATAGCTTCGTCAATAAAAGCCACGGCGAACGCATCCACGTGTTCGCTAATCGCTTCAGCAACAGTAAGCACACCGTGACCATAACCATCGGCTTTAATCACGCCTAACAAACGTGCATCACCAGCTAGCTGGCGCGCAATGCGTGCATTATGATGCAAAGCATCGCGGTCGATCTCGGCACGGGTAGGGCGAAAATGAACACCATTAGCCATGATGCACTCCTAGCCATTCCGCTAATTTTGTCACGGTGATTGTCATCACGCCGAGATACCACATACAACGTTTTCCTTAAATCATTATAAAACTAGCGATAACGTACAACACAAGCGTGACGCCACCAGCTGTCAGCGCATACGGCAATTGTGTACGCACGTGCTCGAGTAGGTCACAGCCAGATGCTAATGCTGATACCGCGGTGGTATCAGAAATCGGTGAGCAGTGGTCACCAAACACACCACCACCTAATACGGCAGCCAATAGCAGCGGTGCTGGCAAATCAAGCGCAATAATCATCGGTGCAGCAATCGGAATCAAAATAGCAAAGGTGCCCCATGAAGTTCCGGTTGTGAACGAAATCAGTGCACCGGTTAAGAATAACATAGGCGCAATTAAATAGAGGGGTAAGAAATCGCCAACTAAGTTAGCTAAGAAGATACCCGTACCTAATTCCCGTAAGCTGCTACCTAGCGCCAAAGACAGCAATACGATGCTCACTAATGGCAAGAGCTCGCTCATACCTTTAAAGCCGATATCTACCAACTGTTGATGGCTTTTGCGTCGACTCATCAGCAACATTATATAAGCAACGACGCAAGCCAAAGCGGTCGCATACAATACTGATTTAGAGCCATCTCCTTGGGTGATATCCCCGTCGCCAGTACCAAACATAAATGCCACCATACCGAACACCATCACTGCCAGCGGTACCAGCATATAGCGAGCTTTGCTGTTACTCGGCACGTGTTCCGGAATATCTTGATGGGGTTGCGGCTGCTGTTCAACGGTGCGCATTGGTCCATATACTTTGCCTGAAAAGGCGGTATAAAACACGATGCTGAGTGTAACGAGTGCGTAAAAGTTATAAGGGATAGTGGCCCAGAGCGTGCTCACAGATGAGCCAGGTAAACCTTGCTGTTCAATCATGCCAAGTACATAGGCACCCCAACCGTTCAGTAGTATCAAAATACACACGGGAGCACTGGTACTATCGATTAAGTAGGCTAAACGCGCACGGCTCATGCCAAGCTTTTCGAATAAGCCACGCGATAAAATACCGGCTGTGAGGACACTTAAATTCGATTCGATAAAGACAAAGATTCCGGTAAATACCGTCATTAAGCTGGCGCTACGCTTGGTTTTACCAAGGCCGCGAGCCAGCAGAGCCTCAACTGTTGCTGCCACGCCACCAGACTCACGAATGTAAGCAAGTAGCGCACCCACCATTAAGCTAAACACCAGAATACGGGTATTACTGGCTGAGCCAAATACGGCAACAATGCGCTCAATGGTCGCGACAAACGTGAGTAAAACTGATTCGCCACCTTGAAGGGTGAGGAGCAATTCAGAAGTCATAATGGCAAGGAGTAGCGCAACTATGACTTCTTTACGCCAGAACACCACTAATATCGCGACAAGTGGCGGTAAGACAGACATCCAACTCATGGGAATGGCCTTTTGTTGTTATTGTTCGGCTTTTTGATAGCTATACGTTCAATAGTGCCAAGGCTTTGCAATAGATGCAATTTCTCATCAGCAATTATGACACTGCGCAAAAAAAACCACGAACACTATTGTAATTTAAATGCGAATCGTTATCATTAGCGCAATCATTTAGGCCGCTCTAATTTCGGGGGAAGTCATGCGCCTTAACGCTTTAACAATCGCTGTCGTTACAGCACTCGTCACTACACCACAGATTGCAATTGCACAAGACACATCAGCAGCTGTTGATGAAGTTATCCAGGTATCGGCAACGCGGACATCACAACCAGCCAGTAGTATTGCCGCTACAGTAACAGTCATTGATGGCGAGGAAATTCGTGAGCAATTAGCCGTGGCTGACTCGCTGTCAGATGTGTTAGGTAACTTAGTGCCTGCATTTTCACCATCACGCCAAAAATTAACCAGCGCGGGCGAAACGTTGCGTGGTCGTGAGCCACTTTACTTGATTGATGGCGTGCCGCAGTCAAACCCGTTGCGAAATGGGTCGCGGGCAAGCTACACCATTGATCCGCTCATGATAGAGCGCGTTGAGATTATTCACGGCGCCAGCGCTATTCAGGGTATGGGCGCAAGCGGCGGTATCATCAACATCGTGACGAAATCCGCGACTAACGGCACTGAAAATGAATTTGTCGCAGGTCTCACCACGTCACCAGAAGAATTTAGTGACGGTTTGAGTTATCGCGCGGGTTATTTGACCCGTCATGTGTCAGGCGACTGGCAAGTGGTCGCTGGCGCTCAATTGCGCAGTACTGGCATGTACGTTGACGGTAACGGTGACTTCATTGGTACCGACGTAACGCAAGGTGATACGCAAGACTCAGAAAGCTTCGATTTATTTACCAAAATTGGTTACACCATTGACGACCAACAACACCTTGAACTGATGGTGAATCACTTCAACTTACAAGGAAATGGCGATTTTTCACCCGTTAACGGTAATCGTGCGGAAGGTATTGCCGCGATTTCAGTGAAACAACCAAGCGAAGGCGATCCTGCTGAAAATAAAGTCACAACCGCAACGCTAACCTACAAAAACAAAGCCGTGTTAGGTGCTGATTTAAATTGGCAGGTGTTCTTGCAAGATTTCTCTGCGCTTTATGGTGGCGGGCGTTATGCAACCTTCCAAGATCCCGCTTACGGCGATGAAATTTTCGACCAGTCACGTAATGACTCCAATAAGTTCGGCTCTCGCTTAACCATGAACTGGAGCGCACTGGCAGGGTCACCGGTTGACCTAAGCGCTGGTATTGATTACTTGCAAGACACAACCTTTCAAGAGCTCGCTCAAACAAATCGTAACTGGGTGCCAGAAACAACTTTCAATAACTGGGCGCCATTCGCACAATTGCGCTACCAGCAAGACGGCTTAACGATCAGCGGTGGTTTACGCTACGAATACGGTAAGCTTGAGGTTGAAGACTTCACCACCTTATATGCATACAACAGCACCTTTGTTGAGGGCGGCGAGCCATCATTTAATGAGCTGTTACCCAATTTAGGCGTGGTTTACGCATTTACCGATACCGTTCGCGCCTTTGCGAGTTATTCAGAAGGCTTCAGTATGCCGGACGTTGGCCGTGTATTGCGTGGCATTAATACACCTGATTTAAGTGTTGCTAGCTTCCTAGATTTACAACCAGTCATCGCAGACAACCAAGAAGTGGGTATTGAGTATCGCGGTTCAGCGCTACGTGCCAGCCTGAGTTACTTTACTTCTGAATCAGATTTAGGTGCACGTTTACAACCGAATGAAGATGGTATTTTCTCGGTTGCTCGTGAGCGCACCGAAATTGATGGTATCGAGTTTTCTGCAAGTTATGCACTTTCGAACGCCACTAGTTTTGATTTGAACTACGCGGATACAGACGGTGAATATGACAGCGACGCTGACAATGTCGTTGACACTCAACTCGGTGGTCGCAACATTGCGCCACGCCGTATGAACATCAGCTGGCAGCAACAGTGGACAGACATGGTGAATACGCGCTTGCAATTGAATCATCTGTTTGACCGGAATATCTACACCGGTGAACGAGCGATTAATAACTTTGAAGGTTATCAAACGGTTGATTTACAGATGAACTACGATTCACCCGACTATGGTTTGTTTACCTTGGGTATCGAAAACCTATTGGATGAATACTATCTGACTTATTACGCGCAAACCGCTGGCGCTGATGCCACTAACTTTGCCGGCCGCGGCCGTACTGTGAGTATCAATTGGTTCTATCAATTCTAACCAAGTTACATCGCTGGTTCGGTTTATTCTTTGGAATATGGCTCATGCTCGTCGCTTTGACGGGCACGTTGCTGTTATACAAAGTGGAATTGTTGCAGTGGAGCTATCCACAACTGCGCCTCAACGCATTACCGAGCGAGGAAACCGCTGCGCAAGTCTTCGACCGCTACACCGAAGGCTACGCCTATATGCCACGAGATGCGAACCCATGGCTTGAAGTGGTGACACCAGCCGGCGCACGTCATTATTACAATGCCAACGGTGAACGTGTATTAGAACGCCCTTATCTAAGCGATTTAGTTGGTATCATGGTGGAATTTCATCATCATTTGCTTCTCAAAGAACTCGGTAAAACGATGCTAGGGTATATCGGTATCGTTGGTTTAATTCTTCTGATTACAGGAATTATTCGCTGGTGGCCGCGGCGTTGGACGCAACGAATATTCACGATTCGCTGGATGTGGCCGTGGCAGCGAGGTTTTGCAGGCACGCTGTTTCAGCTCCATAAAGTAGCGGGAAGTGTCTTATTTATTCCCGTCTTTATTGGCATGCTGACAGGTACTGCCATCATGTATGCAGCGGCGGTGAGTTCGGGTTTAACGGCGTTAGCCCCAGAGCAACAACCGCAACCGCTGACGGCGCATCAATGGCAGCAAGTGACACCTGCACAGAATTGGCAGCAACGCTTTGATCGTGCCCACCAATTATTGCCAGAACACCAGGTGCAACTGGTGTCATTATCCAACTTGAGTTTACGCATGACGTTTCCTGGTGAATGGCATCCGAACGGACGTAGCCATGTGCAGTTTAATGCGCAAACCGGTGCGGTAACGAGCGTGTATGATTTACGCTATGACAGTTTAGGTTACCAACTAAGCCAAATGATTTTTCCGGTACACGTTGCTGCTGTTGGCGGTCTGCCGTGGCTCATTGTTGTGTTGTTTGGTGGTTTAGCTCTGATTATTTTACCGTTGAGTGGGATTTATTTTTGGTGCTGGCGTCAGTATAAAAAACGCTGTAGGTTGTAACCATGCTTGTCATTAAATGACTACCACGAAAATAAGACATGAGACGTAAGTTGTGACCACCAAAATAGCCACCCTCGGGCCCGCTGGTACATTTTCAGAACTTGCTGCCCGCAATTTCGCGAAACGTTACACCACCAGCAATATTATGTTTTATCCAACGCTGCGGCGCACCATTGACGCGCTTGATGATGGCGCCGACATCATTGTGGTGCCAATTGAAAATATTGTTGAAGGCATCGTCTCGCCGGTGGTCGATAGCTTTCTCAGACGTCCACTACAAATCATTGCGGAGGCCGCTATTCCGGTGCGCTTCTCGGTGGTCATGAATCATCCGCAGCCACAGCGGTTATTTGCTCAGTTTGTTGCGCAAGGCCAGTGTAGTGAGTGGTTAACGCGCCATGCGCCGGACATTGTCACCACCGCAAGTAACACCGAAGCCTTGTCATTATTGCAGGCCACTAAAGAGCCCGCAGCGGCGCTGATTCCTGAACACCTGCTTGATGGTGACCGTGTCGCATCAACAACTTTTGCAACGGTTGTGCATGATGTCACCGACGTTGCCCACAATGAAACGCGTTTTGTGGCACTGCAAGCCGCTCAACCACTGGCGTTGCCAAAGCTTGGCACAGAATATAAATCAGCGGTGGTGATTGTCGATGATGCTGATCATCCAGGTCTATTGCTTGAGCACCTACAAGCTTTTGCTGTGCATCAAGTGAATTTACTCTCACTGGTATCGCGGCCGACAGGGCAGAAATTTGGTCAATACCATTTTTTTATCGAGTTTGAAGGGCATTTGCTACACAGCCAGGTACAAGCGGCACTTAGTGCGATTAAATTACGTAATCGTGTGATTGAGCTAGGTAGCTACCGCTATTCAAGCTCTAACTCAAGCTGCAGTTGATCGTCCGGATCAGGCAGCGCCACGCTGATACCAATCAAGCGCACGCCGCGCTGATTGCGGCGCTCCCAAGCTTCTCGCACCAAATGATAGAACAAGCTGGGTGAGGCGGTTTGCGCGGTGCGCGAAACCGTCGTTTGCTGGAAATCACTAAACTTTAATTTCACGGTTTGGCTTTTAATATGCGTTTGTTGCCAACGTGAAACCCGCAAGCGTTTCATTAACTGCGGAAGCAAAACCTCGTCAACAAACTGTTCAACCTGACGAAGCTGATGAAAATCACTGGGCAAGGTCTCTTCAACTCCGACACTTTTCCGAATACGTTCGGTGACGACTTGCCGAGGGTCAATGCCTTGGCAGCGTTGATAGAGCAACCAACCGGCTTTATCGCCGAGTAATTCTTGTAACCGTTCAATGTTAGCCTGCTGAATATCTCGACCAAGAAAAAATCCGGCATAGTTCAGCCGCTGTAAACTTTTCGGTCCAACTCCTGGAATACGTTTGAGATGCAACTTAGCTAAGTAATCCAACACCTGCTCGGGGGCGACAACGAATTGACCATCAGGCTTGTCTTCTTCACTCGCAATTTTGGCCACCATTTTCTGGTTGGAAATACCAGCAGAAGCCGTCAAGCCCATGCCCCGCAAGGTATGCCGGATACTTTCCATGGTAATGCTGGCGCTACCCTGATACAGCGTGTTTTCAGTTAAATCGAGATAAAACTCATCAATTGAAGCAGGCTCGACAATCGGTGTGACTTCGGTGAGTACTTGGAAGACTTGCTTGGATAACTCACGATAATAGCCGTGATCGGGAGCAACAAAATGGAGTTCCGGACACAATCGGCGCGCGTGGGAGCCACTCATGGCGCTACGCACACCATATTGGCGAGCGAGATAATTCGCAGTTGCGACAACGCCGCGTTCACCACCACCGCCCACGGCAAATGGACGCGCTTTCAAACTGGGGTCGCGTAATACCTCGGCGCTCGCGAAGAAAGCATCGAGATCTAAAAGTGCAATTTTACGCGTATTACCTTGTGTGTTTTCTGACATAGCACGGAAGTGTTTAACCTTGGACGGAATCTGGCTATAATCGCAACAACGAACCGAGCTAGCAAGCTCATCAGCTTATACAGGAGTCCACTGTGAACGTACTGAAAGTCGTAAAATCAAGCCGTATTTGGGTTGCTGCGCTGGCATTATCTGTAGGCAGTGCAAGTGCTGCCATGCTACCACAGCAAAGCAATGATGAAATTAAAGAGCGTATCGCGCCAATCGCACAAGTGCGTGTAGCGGGTGCAAATGCAGCTGCAAGTGGTGGCGGCGCTGCAAGTGCTCGTTCAGGTGATGCAGTTTACAACAAATTCTGTACCGCGTGTCATACCTCGGGTGTGCTGGGTGCGCCAAAAATTAATGATGCTGCCGATTGGGAACCACGCCTAGCCCAAGGTATGGACACTGTCCTTAAGCATGCCGTTGAAGGTTTTAATGCAATGCCACCAAAAGGCACCTGCAACGACTGTAGCGAAGAAGAAATTCAAGCAGCAATCGATTACATGATCGCTGACATTTAAAGAAAAATTTCTTATATTCAGCTCATGAATAATGAAAAAACCGCTACGGCGGTTTTTTTGTGCCTGTAATTTGAGCAAAACACTTTTCTAACGTCCTGATGAAAGATATACTCAAGCGTTGTTTTTACTAAAAGTTTACATAACTTAGGGTAAGTAACGCGGTTCTACACGTTGTTGAATCAAAAACAAACAAAATAAAAAACAAATAAAATCAAAAAGATGCAACAGTCTAGTGAGCTTGTTAAAAAGCAAAAAGAAATTGCGCGCCTGCGCAAGGCTGTTGCACGTCTGCAAGAGCTAGCACTGAAGTATCGCGAATCAGAAGTGGTGCAAAAAGCGCTCTTTAAGATTTCAGAGCTCGCCTCGTCTGTTACCGACATGCAACAGTTCTATCAGTCGGTGCACAATATTATCGGCGACCTCATGGTTGCGAAGAACTTCTTTATTTGTTTGTACGATCATGCGGAAGATACCGTAAAATTTGTTTATTTCGTTGACGAATACGATGATATCCCTTCATTGGAGTCAATTCCTGCTGAATTGTTAGGTAAAGGCTTAACAGGTTACGTTATGCGTACCGGAAAACCCTTTCTGTACGATAAAGACGTATTTGCACGCTTGCTTAAAAGCGGCGAGATTCGTGATTTAGGTGCTGCACCAGTTGATTGGCTTGGTGTGCCACTCCATTCAGATAATCGAATCATCGGTGCAATGGTTGTTCAAAGCTACACCGAAGATGTGCGCTACAGCGAGGCCGACAAAGAATTGTTCTTGTTCGTATCGCAGCACATCGTCAATGCGTTAGATCGAGTGCGACAACGTGAAATGATGCAAGCGGAAATCGAGCATCAAACCGCGAAGTTACGTCAAATCAATGACGACTTAAAATCAGAAATTGCTGAACGCGAACGTGCCCAGCAACTCAGCTCTGTTTTATTTTCAATTTCTGAGGTCACCAACACCTCAGATTCAATGAAATCATTTTATGAGCAACTACATCGGCAAATCGGTCAGCTTATTAATAACGAAAACTTTTTCGTCGCATTATTAGACGACGACAAGAAATTCCTCGAATTTCCATACTATGTCGATGCCTTCGACAACAACTTACAAAAGAAGCGGCCGCTTGGGCGCGGTATGACCGAATACGTTATTCGTCACAAAAAGCCGGTATTCATTGAGAAAGAAAAATATGCGGTCTTACTTGCCGAAGGCGAAGTAGAAGGCTCAACCAGTTATTACGGAACGCAGCCAACGCAATGGTTAGGCTCACCGCTGGTGGTTGATGACGAAGTGATTGGCGTTTTATCGGTGCAAACCTATAGTGATGATGTGCAGTACAAACAGGATGACCTTGAGCTCCTGAACTTCGTTTCGCAGCATGTTGCGGTGGCGATTGAACGGCGTCGTAACGCTGATGAAGTGCGTCGCGTGAATGCTTATCTCGAACGTAAAGTGGCCGAGCGCACTGAAGAACTTGTCAGCGAAATTGAGCGCCGTAAAAAGGTTGAAGAGAAGCTGTTCTACGATGCCCATCACGATGCATTAACAGGGCTACCTAACCGCTCCATGTTCACCGAGCGCTTGCAGCAAACACTCAAGCATAAACGTCGTTATCCACATCATAACTTTGCGGTGCTGTTCGTCGATCTTGACCGCTTTAAAGATATTAATGACACCTTAGGGCATTCTGCCGGCGACGAATTCTTACTCGAAGCGAGCCGACGTATTGGTGAGTGTATTCGTGATAACGACACTATTGCGCGTTTAGGCGGTGACGAATTCGTTATCTTGCTGGATATGATTCGCCATATCGATGATGCTTGTGATATCGCTTCACGTATCATCGAAAAAATGAAGTTGCCGTTTGTGTTTGGTGAGAGCGAACATTATTCCGGCGCAAGCGTGGGTATCGCCGAGTGTAAATCGCGTAACGACTCAGCCGAGCGATTACTCCGTGATGCCGATGCCGCCATGTATCAAGCTAAGAGCATGGGGCGTGGCCGCTATGTGGTATTTGATGAGAGCATTCACAAAGACTTGGTCGCATCATTAAATCGCGAAACCGAATTGCGTCATGCACAGTTTGACCAAGATTTTATTTTGCAGAAGTTTACCGTGCATGAACTCGGTAAAAACCAGCCTGTGGCGCAAGAGCTACTCCTGCGCTGGCAACGTGATGACAGTTTATTACCTGCCGAACGCTTTTTAGCAATTGCCGAGAAAACCGGCATGACCATGGCGCTTGACCAATGGATGTTAACTCGTTGCTGCGAGTTACTTGCCAACGACGAAACTGCCCCGCCGGTTTACGTGTGTATCTCTGCGAAACACTTATTCAAGCTAGCAGATGTGAAAGCACTGCAAGAAATCATTACCCAATCAGGCGTGGCGCCAGAGCGCTTGATTCTTGAGTTTAGTGAAACCGAATTACACGATAACTCCAAACGTCAGCTCAGTTGCCTTCGTCAATTAGCTGATTTCGGCGTTGGTTTAGCACTCAATGAATTTGGTCGCAGCGCCGGTGCGTTGCAATATATTCTCAACTATCCGTTTACGCATGTGAAACTTGATCCACGTTTTGTCGCGGATATTGCAACGAGTCAGCGGGCGCAAACTATGGTGCGCAACGTGGTGCACTTATGTCGTGATCTCGGTATTGAAATTTCGGCTTCGGGTATCGAGAACATCGACCAACAAAAAGCCTTGGTGCATAACGGGGTGAATGTGGGGCAGGGTTCACTGTTTGGGGAACCCGAGCAGGTAAAGTCACCATCGCAGGACGAGCCGACGCCAGTGCAGTCGGCAGGAACGGCGTAACCTCTTCTTAATCTTCCATGGCTTTACGTAATAAAGCCAAACCGCTTGCACGAGCGGTTTCCCGTGCGGCTTCGTTGGCTGCAGCGTGTTCTTCCCACTCCAAATCATCTTGCGGTAATTCGTACAAGAAACGACTCGGTTCTGGCCGCATCACATCACCGTATTGCCGGCGTTCTTTCGCCATGGTGAAGATTAAAGACTGTTGCGCACGAGTAATACCCACATAGGCTAAGCGTCGTTCTTCTTCGACCATACCTTCGTCAATGCTTGATTGATGCGGCAACAAACCTTCTTCCATTCCCACCATAAATACATGCGGGAACTCGAGGCCTTTAGATGCATGTAGCGTCATCAATTGAACTTGGTCGCCTTGTTCTTCTTCCTCGTTGCGCGAGAGCATGTCGCGTAAACAAAGCTTCGCAACGGCTTGTTCTAGCGTGACCGGTTCATTTTCGTCATCGCCTTTAAGCATTTCGGTGACCCAACGCATCAGTTCACTGACGTTCTTCCAACGCATTTCTGCTGCACTCACGCTTGGGCTGCTTTCGTATAGCCACTCTTCGTAGCCAATCAGTTTGAGTAAATCAAACAATGCGGAGGCAGCTTCTGGTGGATGGTCACAACGCCGTGCGGCACGCTTCATGAAATCGACAAAATATTGTACTGATTGATACTCGCGTGCCCCCAAACGGGTTTTCAACGCTTGATGGTCGGCCGCTTCAAACAAACTAATGTGTAGTTCGTGCGCAAGCTCCCCCACACGCTCAACTGTTTGCGGACCAATACCACGCTTCGGCACGTTGATAATCCGAATGAATGCGGTGTCGTCACTTGGGTTCACCAACAAGCGCAAATAGGCCATGACGTCTTTGACTTCCGCGCGGGCGAAGAAGCTCTGCCCGCCGGTCATCCGATATGGAATCCTGTTACTCATCAAGGCCTTTTCAAACACCCGCGATTGATGATTGCCGCGGTACAGCACTGCAAATTGATGATACGGCGTGCGCTCTAAAAACCGTCGTCGAACAATTTCAGCAACCACACGCTCGGCTTCATGCTCTTCGTTACGGCCATATATCACACGAAGCGGCACGCCATATTCCATTTCAGAAAACAGCTTTTTATCAAATACGTGCGGGTTATTTTCAATCAAAATATTTGCGGCTTTTAGAATACGGCCATGCGAACGGTAGTTTTGCTCTAGCTTGATGACGTTCAGCTTTGGAAAGTCTTTTTGCAGCAGCGCCAAGTTTTGTGGCTGGGCACCGCGCCATGAATAAATGGATTGGTCATCGTCGCCAACCACGGTGAAGTTAGCCCGCTCGCCAACCAATAAGCGAACCAATTCGTATTGGCTGGTGTTGGTATCTTGATATTCGTCCACCAATAAGTAATGGAATTTATTCTGCCACCGCGCACGCGCCTGCTCGTTGGTTTTTAACAGTAGCGTTGGTAGCAATATCAGATCGTCAAAATCTATCGCGTTGCAAGCTTTCATATTTTGCTGATAGCGACGATAAAACTCCGCAAACATTTGCTCGTCAGCTTGTTGAGCCTGGTTCAGCACCTGATCGGGGCTCAGCATCGCATTTTTCCAATTACTGATTTGGCTTTGCAGCAACTTCAATAAATTCTTATCGCCATCCAGCTCAGGTTCTGTTAACGCTTTAAGTAGCGCAAAGGAATCTTGATCATCAAACAACGAAAAGCCCGCTTTCATGTTCAATTGGCTGACTTCTTTTCGAATAATTGTGAGGCCAAGGGTATGAAAGGTCGACACCGTTAGGCCGCGGGTGTATTGGCGGCCAAGGGTTTGTCCCACACGCTCTTTCATTTCTCGGGCGGCTTTATTGGTAAAGGTAACCGCCGCAATATGACGTGCTTGATAGCCGCAGCGCTGAATCAAATGCGCGATCTTTTCGGTGATAACACGCGTTTTACCACTACCGGCTCCTGCCAATACCAACACCGGTCCTTCGATGGCTTTTACGGCTTCTTGTTGGCGGGGGTTGAGTAGCATGTATAAAACGGCCTTTGATGATCGGTTCGACGAATGAGCCGCAGATTTTACCGTAAACTCCTGCTAAGCTAAAAGGTAATTACAGAGAATTGATTTTTAGTGGTTAAACATTTCTTACAAGAAGTAACAACGGAAGCACTATGGACCCGAAAAAAATAGAAGATATTGCGCGTCAAATTAATGAAAGTATTCCGGCTGGCGTGAAAGATTTCGCTGGTAACATCGAACAGCGCGTGAAAACCGTATTGCAGCAGCAACTTGGCAAGCTTGATGTGGTCACCCGTGAAGAGCTCGATGTGCAGCAACAACTATTACTACGTTTACGTCAGCGTGTTGACCAGCTCGAGCGTGAGCTGGAGTCGATGAAGCGCGACTTAGACGACGAATCTTGACCTATTCAGACGGCCGGCATTGCGCCCATGTTGGTGCAGTGCTGACGGTTTGAATGGTTGCTTGTACTGGCGGTAGCGCCGCACCCGCTGTCAACACTTGCGCTTCGTAGTCAGCCAGGCTCAATTCCTTGCGCAGTATCTGGTTCACGTCCCGATTGATGAAATAGGCGAGTGTACCGACGTTATACAATGGCGAGTTCTTCTCTTCGCGGACTAAGGCCGTCGCGTTGCCGTTTAGCTGATTCAAACAGCAGTTGTCTAATTTATTTACCAGTGTTCGTGTTATCGACTCCGGCACCTTCATGTTTTCGGGATCGCTAGCATAGTCGCGTAGCCCCTCAATTTGTTCATAAGCTTCAGCTGTCACAACAATGGCTTGCTGAAGTAACTCAGTCGTTTCATGGGCAAGTGCAATATTGAGCGCCGAGAGAATCGCACGACTATCATCGGCTTCAGAATTTCGAAACATACCTTCAGTGCGGTTGAGCTCACGCCATTGCTCATTCAGAAACCGTAGCTCTGCTGTGTTTACGGGGTTGGTCGGCAGACTCGCTAACTCTTGTGCAAACTCACACACTTTTGCATTGCTATAACGAACAACAGGTGCTTCCGGCGTATCCTTCGGTGATTCCGCTTGTGGCTGACAGCCGACCAAAACGACCATGCTAGCGACGAGCATAATCAATTTAAAATTCGATAGTTGTTGAATCACCAGAATACTCCTTATGTGTACAGCAAGTGTAACACTTGCAACTGCGCAAAAGCACTGTTGCGGCTAGAAAAACTAACGTTAAAACCTTACTATAGCGCGAGTGCTCACCAACGCGAGGAGATACCAATGGCACAATGGTTAACCGGAGAGGTCATTGAGAATTATGCGTGGAATCAGGAGCTTTTCAGTTTGCGTGTGCGCACGCAACCCTTCGAATTTATTGCCGGTCAATTCGTGCGCCTTGGCTTACTTCATGACGGCGGACGCATACAGCGCGCTTATTCTTTAGTGAACGGCCCCGATGATGGCGTTCTCGACTTTTTGGTGAATCGTGTTCACGATGGTTTATTTTCACCCATGCTGCATGATTTAAAAGCCGGGCAAACCATTGAAGTCTCGCAGCCGCCAAGTGGCTTCTTCACGCTAAACGAAGTACCTGACGGCGATAGTTTGTGGTTAATCTCAACAGGTACCGGCATTGGCCCTTACTTGTCGATGTTAACCACCGACATTCCGTGGCAACGCTTCTCGCGCATTCATCTTATTCATGCCGTACGTTACGGCGCCGACCTCGCATACCAACGTAAAATTCTCGACTGGGTCGAGGCACACCCGGGACAGCTGAACTATCAACCGATTGTGAGCCGCGAAGATTATCCTGGCGCACTGCGCGGTCGTATTCCAGCACTCATTGAAAGTGGTGATTTACAGCGCGCTGTGGGTGATGTACTCAATGAGCGTGCGCAAGTCATGCTTTGCGGCAATCCAGACATGATTCGGGATGCCAAGGTTGTGCTCAATGACATGGGCTTACCGAAAAACCTGCGGCGTAAACCTGGTAACGTCACCATGGAACATTATTGGTAATTATTGATAGCAATTTGAAGGAATAAATACATGTCAGAACACCATATTGTGGTGATTGGTGGTGGTGCCGGAGGCTTGGAGCTTGCCAGTAAATTAGGTCGGAAGTATCGCGGCAACGCAGAGGTTAAAGTCACACTGGTTGACCGCAACCTCACTCATATATGGAAGCCGTTATTGCATGAGGTCGCAGCGGGCGCATTAGATGCTGATATGGACGGCGTTGATTATCGGGTTCAGGCTGCAGCCGCAGGCTTCCGTTTTCAGCCCGGCGAACTCACCGCAATCGACCGCGACTCAAAAACACTCACGTTAGCACCTATTCGCGATGACTCGGGTCATGAGATTGTCGCTGCACGCACGTTACGCTACAACCATCTGGTACTGGCTATCGGCTCAGTCACCAATGATTTTGGTACTGCAGGCGCAGCCGAGCATTGCTATTTCTTAGATAGCGTCAAGCAAGCTAAAAAATTTCATCATACGCTCATGAACACGTTTTTAGCGTTGCAGTCAGAGCGCTATCCGCGACCGCTTCGAGTTGGCATCGTCGGGGCAGGGGCGACGGGTGTTGAACTGGCAGCCGAGCTCCATAAATCGGCAGAACTGATCCGCAGTTATGGCTTTGATGACTTCGATTTAAAGCAGCTTGAAATTGTCTTGATTGAAGCTGGTGAACGCATTCTGCCAGCATTAAGCGAGCGTATAGCGGCTGCCGCAAGTCGCGAACTCGCTAAACTCGGCGTTAAAATATGTGTGAACACGGCTGTGGCCAGTGTCGATGCCGATGGATTTATCACGCGTTCAGGCGAGCGTATTGAAGCGAGCATTAAAGTTTGGGCGGCTGGCGTCCGCGCGCCCGATTTCCTCGCTAACTTTGCTGGCTTGGAAACTAACCGCGGTAACCAACTGGTGGTCACCGATGTGCTACAAACCACTCGCGACGCATCGATTTTTGCGTTAGGTGATTGCGCTGCGTTTACTCAAGCCAATGGTAGCCGAGTACCACCGCGCGCGCAGGCGGCGCACCAAATGGCGGATTGCGTGTACGAAAATATTGTGCGCAGTTTAAAAGGTCAGTCATTACAACGCTTTACCTACAAAGATCACGGCTCACTTGTATCCTTGTCGAACTACACCGCGGTAGGTAGTTTGATGGGTAACCTAACGCGCGGCTCCATGATGATTGAAGGCATGATGGCGCGGTTCATGTATAAATCGTTGTATCGCATGCACCAAGTTGCCTTGCATGGCTATTTCAAAACTCTGCTATACATGTTGGCGCAGGGCATTAATCGCCGTTTGCGCCCGCGCCTTAAATTGCATTAATGACGCGACTTCGTACGTCAGGATACGAATTTGAGTTGATCTAGTTTTATCACCGCACTGCTATAGTTTGGCTACTAGAGCCAAGGAGGGCAGTGATGGCAGGTAAAGCTGTTTCAATTGCGCGTGTGTTTACGCGTGCAACACAAGGTATTGAAGCACCGCAGGTGTCGGTCGAAGTATGTTTGGCTGGTGGGTTGCCGGGGTTTGCGGTGGTTGGCCTTCCGCAAGCGGGCGTGCGCGAGGCACGTGACCGGGTGCGTTCAGCGATTCTTGCCAGCGGCTATAGTTTTCCTAAAGCAACTAAAATCACGGTGAACTTAGCGCCGGCTGATTTACCCAAGTACGGTGCACGCTATGACCTTGCGATTGCTATTGGGATTTTGGTGGCTGACGGGCAAATCAATGAGCGTGCGGTGGCAGGCCGCGAGTTTTATGGTGAACTAACACTCAATGGCGATTTACGTGAAGTGACCGGTATTCTTCCGGCGGTGTTGGGGTGTCGTGACGAGGGGCGAGAAGCGGTTATTCCACTGGATAATGCCGAGGAAGCGGCGGCCTTAACGGTGCAGCAATGTGTGGCGGCAATTAGTTTGCGCGATGTGTTTGAGCATTTGACCAGTCCGTCGCCGTTGCCCTTCATTAAACCCGCAACCGCAAAACCTCAACTTACGCAACATGGTGATATCGCCGATGTGATTGGACAAGAGCAAGCCAAACGAGCGTTGCTACTTGCCGCCAGTGGTGGCCATCATATTCTGTTTGTAGGCCCACCGGGCACAGGCAAAACCATGTTGGCGCAACGTTTGCTCGGATTGTTGCCCGTGTTAGATGAGCGCGAAGGGTTGGATGTTGCAGCTATTCGTTCGGTCAGTGGTACGTTGCGTGGTTCACATTGGCAACAGCGTGTACTTCGTGCGCCGCACCATTCTTGTTCGGCGGCGGCACTTGTTGGTGGTGGCTCACCACCCCAACCTGGTGAAATTTCCTTAGCTCACCGATCGCTGTTGTTCCTCGACGAACTTCCGGAGTTTGCTCGCCATGTTCTCGATTCACTGCGTGAGCCGTTAGAGTCGGGGCATGTCACGATCAGTCGCGCCGGTCATCAGGTAACCTACCCAGCACAATTCCAACTAATCTGTGCGTTAAACCCGTCGCCTTGCGGTCATTTTGACGGAACCTTGGCTAGCGCGCGGGCGACCCCCGATCAAATTATGCGTTATTTGGGAAAGTTATCAGGGCCGCTTTTAGATCGTATTGATATGCAAGTCGATGTACCCCGCCAATCCGATGTGCTGAAACAGCAACATCAGCAGGCTGAACCGGTTACACCAATTTGGCGTGATTATGTGAATGAAGCGAGAGCGACACAACTTGAACGTCAAGGCTGCTTAAACAGTGAACTAAAGCCCAGTCAGCTCGCGGATTTTTGTAAATTAGACGACGAGGACCACCAGTTTTTAGTGGCTGCCATTGAGCAATTTAAGTTGTCCCACCGTGCGTATCATCGGCTGTTGCGTTTAGCTCGCACCATTGCTGATTTGGCAGATGCGGAGATGATTTCCCGAACCCATTTGGCCGAGGCGCTCAGCTTCCGAGCCCTCGACCGTCTATTACAGCAGTTACACGCGAGCTAAGGCTTGCTTGAATAAAGTCAGCACTTGATTGATGTCTGACTCTGATACATCGAGATGCGTCACTAGTCGCATTCGTTGTGACCGTGCCGTTAATACGCCATGCTCGCGTAAGTAATCACTTACTTTTTGTGCCACTTCAAGGCTTGGGAAATTGACATAAACCATGTTGGTTTGGGCGGGCTCAACGTGGAATCCAGCATGATGGGCGGCGAGAGCACTCAAGCCATCGTGCAGTAGCTGGGCATTAGCGTGATCATCCGCAAGACGCTCGATATGGTGGTCAAGCGCATAATCCATACCTGCAGCCACTATGCCTGCTTGGCGCATGCCGCCGCCGAGCATTTTGCGCCAACGGTGCGCACGTTGAATAAACTTTTTACCCCCGAGAAGCACTGAACCAATTGGTGTGCCGAGTCCTTTGGAAAAGCATATGGACACGCTATCAAATGGTGCCGATAGCTCAGCAAGCGATAGGCCAGTGGCAACGCTGGCGTTAAAAACACGTGCACCATCAAGGTGAAGCTTCAGGCCATGCTTGTCGCATAACCGCCGTGCTTTCAACATGTATTCTTGCGGAATAACACGGCCGGTATGGGTATTCTCCAATGATAATAACCGGGTAATTGGAAAGTGCGGGTCGTCGGGCTTAATGCGTTTTTCAACAGCACTTAAATTCAAGGTTCCGTCGGCTTCAACTTCAAACGGCTGCGGCACAATGCCGCCAAGCACCGCAGCACCACCCGCCTCATAACGATAGGTGTGGTATTCTTGCCCAACCAGATACTCGTCACCACGCTGACAGTGACTCAACAATGCCAGTAAGTTGGTTTGAGTACCGCTGCTCGCAATTAAGGCCGCTTCCTTCCCAGCGAGTTTCGCTACACGCTGTTGCAATGCATTGATGGTTGGGTCATCGCCAAAAACATCATCTCCCACAGGCGCTGCAGCCATGGCGGCCCGCATCGCAGCGGTTGGTTGCGTTACTGTGTCACTGCGTAAATCAATCATGGAAGCGAACCCTTCTCAACAATTAAAACTAATGTTTACTGTGCATAGCCCCAAGCCGGTGGCGGCACATCAATCGGCTGACTTAAATCTACATGAACTTCAAAAATACGACCTGGGCGCGATAGTTTATAACTCATGGTTTTTTCATCAACAAAGCTAATGGTCCAAGTGTTCGTCACTGAAACGTCGAGACCATTTTCAACAAACAACGCTTTACTTGCTTCATCTACTGGGAATGCTTGCATTGTTACGCTACCAGCTGCCAATGTTTGACCGCCATATGGCGACACATCGTCTGGGCTACCATCTTCGTGCAAGTGATAATGTTGAAAATCGATATAGCCTGGATGTTGCGTGAGCACCCAAGTGCGCGAGCGATCGTCACCCACATGCAATGGCATACGAATGGTATTTTCTTCGCAATCACGGATATGCACCACGAGTGGTTTATCCCATGCGGGGCTTGGTTGATTGTCTTCAACAATGGTCGCGGCAAATGCTTGGCCACAGTATGGCCGAAAGGTATTAATAAAAGTGGTTTGTTCAGCCACATAACCAGTATTTGAGGTTTGTTCTGCTGGCGCACAAGCAGCTGCAGCTAAAACACCAACGGCGATGGCAGCGAATCGCCAGTTTGGTAAATAGTTGTGTAAGTGATGCATCCAATTTCCTAGTTATGTCATATTCCAAATAGTGCTGATACTTTGCCACAGCTCGCTTTGCTATAAAACAGGGCATCGTGCGATAATACCCGCCATTGAGCGCAATTTTAACGAATTCAAAGAAACGGATCAGACAATCATGCATGTTTATCAGAATGTTTTAGAAATGATCGGCAAGACGCCGATGGTGAAGGTCTCTAATCTCGATACCGGCCCATGTGAGCTGTACTTAAAGCTAGAGCTCATGAATCCAGGCGGTTCGATTAAAGACCGTATCGCGGTAAGCATGATTGAAGCAGCGGAAAAATCAGGTGCACTGAAACCGGGCATGACCATTATTGAAGCGACTGCTGGTAACACCGGTTTAGGTCTCGCCTTAGTGGCGGCCAGCAAAGGCTACCCGTTAAAAATTGTCATGCCAGACAAAATGTCGGCAGAAAAAGTGAATAACCTCAAAGCGATGGGTGCCGAAGTGGTGCGCACACGTTCTGACGTGCAAAAAGGCCATCCGGAATATTATCAAGATATGGCGGCACGTCTGGCTGAAGAGAATGGTTATTTTTACGTGAACCAATTTACCAACCCAGCGAACGTTGACGCGCATTACAAAACCACCGGACCTGAAATTTGGGAGCAAATGCAAGGTAAGCTTGATGCCTTTGTCTGTGGCGTTGGTTCTGGCGGTACGTTAACCGGTATTGGTCGTTATCTGCGTGAGCAAAATGCGACGGTTGATTTAGTCTTGGCGGACCCAGATGGCTCGATTCTTGAGCCAATGATTAACCGTGGTGAAACGGTTGAAGCGGGTAGCTGGCTGGTTGAAGGCATTGGTGAAGATTTTGTGCCGGATATCTGCGAGATTAATCTTGCCAACAAAGCCTACGCAATTAGCGATAAAGAAGCGTTTCACACCGCTCGCGAAGTGCTAGTCAAAGAAGGCGTGATGGTCGGCTCGTCGAGCGGCACGTTAATTGCCGCTGCGCTACGTTACTGCCGTGAGCAAACCGAACCAAAGCGTGTGGTGACGTTGGCGTGTGATACCGGTAACCGCTACCTTTCAAAACTTTACAACGATGAGTGGATGGCCGCTCAAAATTTGCTGGAGAAGTAACATGGCTGATGCAAAGAACATGAAATTCGCAACGCGCGCCATTCACGGCGGGCAATCACCTGAGCCGGCAACGGGCGCGGTTATGCCGCCGATTTTTACCAGCTCAACCTATATTCAAGAAAGCCCAGGCGTACACAAAGGCTTTGAATACTCACGTTCACATAATCCTACACGGTTTGCGTGGGAGCGTGCGGTGGCAAGCCTTGAAGGTGGTAAGCAGGGTCTAGCATTTGCCTCTGGTATGGCGGCGACATCAACGATTATGGAGCTGCTGGATAGCGGTGACCATGTGATTGCAATGGATGATCTCTACGGCGGCACATTCCGTCTATTCGATAAAGTCCGCGGTCGCTCGGCGGGTTTAGAGTTTTCTTATGTCGATTTGGCGGACTTGAGTGCGGTTGAAGCCGCGATTACGCCGAAAACTCGCATGATTTGGATTGAAACGCCAAGCAACCCGATGTTGAAGTTGGTTGACATTGCTGCTGTGGCGGCTATTGCAAAACAGCACAACATGATTGTGGTGGTGGATAATACCTTTGCGACGCCTTACAACCAACGTCCACTCGAAATGGGTGCTGATATTGTCATGCACTCGGCAACCAAATACCTGAACGGCCACTCAGATATGGTTGGCGGTATTGCTGTTGTTGGTGACAACGATGAGCTCGTCGAAAAAATGCTGTTCTTGCAGAACTCGGTCGGTGCGGTTGCTGGGCCATTCGATAGTTATTTGGCGCTTCGCGGCGTGAAAACGTTAGCACTACGTATGAAGCATCATAACGAGGCGGCATTGAAGCTGGCGCAATGGCTTGAAGCACATCCACAAGTTGAGAAAGTCATTTACCCAGGCTTGCCAAGTCACCCGCAACATGAGTTGGCGAAAAAGCAGATGAGCGGCTTTGGCGGTATGATTTCGATTTTACTGAAAGGTGATTTAGATAAGGCGCGCCGCTTCTTAGAAGCTGTCGAAATTTTCGCGTTGGCAGAAAGCCTTGGCGGCGTTGAAAGCTTAATCGAGCACCCAGCGATTATGACGCATGCGTCAATTCCGAAAGAAAATCGTGAAAAACTCGGCATTTTGGACAACTTTGTTCGAATTTCGGTGGGCATCGAAGATCTTGACGACCTGATTGCGGATTTAGATCGTGCTCTAAGCGCCTGATATTTCAGGCGCATTAACACTCTTTTACAATTTCATGAAGATACGGTAGGCTAATTCCCACAATAAAAACAGAATAAATAAGGAACAAAACATGCCTATTAGCCTGTTTCTTTTACAAGGGTTAGTGGCGGCATTGTTGTTTTATGTGTTGGTCGGGCAATATCATCGCCAACCGTTGTGGAATATGCTTGCCGTATTACTTTGTGGACTCGTACCGCCGGTCAACTGGATGGCATTAATGGTTGCTGTTGGTGTGCGTATGTGGCGCAAATCAACGCCGATGCTGCCAATTAAATAACTGCATTAAATAACTACAATGGAGTTTGCTGTCTCTATGTCGTCGTTACGCCCATTTCATTTAGCTGTGCCGGTTCACGATATTGCCAAAGCGCGTGAATTTTATGGTGACATTTTAGGGTTAAGTGAAGGACGTAGTAGCGAGCAATGGGTTGATTGGAACTTCTTTGGTCATCAATTTGTCACCCATCTGGCACCTGAGAAAGAGGGTGTTGCGCATCGCAACCCAGTCGACGGTCATGATGTGCCAGTGCCACACTTTGGTGTGGTGCTAACGATGGACGATTGGCATGCTCTGGCGGAAAAAGTGAAAGCGGCTGGCATCGCGTTCGTGATTGAACCGCACATACGCTTTCAAGGTCAACCGGGCGAACAGGCCACCATGTTTTTCTATGATTTCAGTGGCAACGCGCTGGAATTCAAGGCGTTTAACGACCTCGGTCAGCTGTTCGCGAAATAATTGATTAGTCCACTATGAAATGAATGTTGGCGGTGCAATATTGCCGCCGCTAATAATCACCCCAATACGCTTCCCTTTGAATAGCTTCGAATACCGTTGAATAGCGGCAATGACCGTTGCCGATGAAGGCTCTATCCATTGGTCGGTTAATTCAAACACCAGCTTTTGTGCAGCCAGCGCCTCGCTGTCCGAAACCAACAGAATATCATCCACATTCTGGCGAATGATCGGAAAGGTTTGATCGCCAACACTCGTTAGTAGACCATCGCAAACACTCAATGGTGGCATGGCAGGTTGCAGTACACCGGTTCGAAACGACGCTTCACCATCAGCAGCAAGCTCTGGCTCTACACCAAATACCTGCGGCACACCATGCGCTTTGGCTGCGACCGAAGTGCCGCTTAACAAACCTCCACCACCCAGCGGCGCAATGACACAATCTAGTTCTGGTTGCTCTTGCAGTAACTCATAGGTTGCAGTGCCTTGGCCTTGCCATATATGAGCGTGATTATAAGGTGGAATAAATATCCGCCCAGTTGGACGCTGCGCTGCGACAAAGGCTTCGCGAGCAGCCATACCCGGCTCAATCGTGACTAATTCAGCGTCATATTTTGCCATGTTCGCGCGCTTTACCTCGGAAGCATTGGCAGCGACGCCAACCCGCACTTTAATTCCTAATTTCTGCCCAGCAGCCGCCAAAGCGGTCCCATGATTACCCGAAGATACGGTGTATACGCCTTGCGCGCGCTCGGCCTCAGACAATTGCAAAAGAGCATGGCAAGCGCCGCGATACTTAAATGCGCCGGTATGCTGTAAGTGCTCGCATTTCAGCCACACATTCGCGCCGAGCGCCTCGTTGAGCTTTAAGCTAACCAGCACGGTGGTGCGTCGAACCATGGGCGCAATTAATTTTGCTGCCACTTGAATGGAAGAAGAGTCGAGTTGCAAAGTCATAAAGCGTATACTACCTCAAAGCAAAATCGATATTAGCTATCAGATATTCGATATTCATTAAAACCTCGATGCTATCTGCCTAATATCTAATATCGAATATCTAATATCGAACTTGGGGTTTTTATGGTTTTAAACACGTTTGAGCGCATCCGCGCCTTACCCTTAGCATACCAAACCGTCATGGCCTTATACCTGTGCCAACGCATGGTGCCAAATTACGAACTATTCCATCATGTTACTGGCTTTGGTGATCCAAAACCACTGCAAGGTGCCCTGAATGCCTGTTGGGATTGGGTATGGCAGGGGAAAGCCGTTAAAGTGAATTTTTCGCGCTGGCAAGAGAAGGTTGATGAAGTAACGCCAAGCGAACATGGTCACGATATGCTCGGCGTGTATCCAGCCATGGATGCGTGTACGGCTATTAGCACCTTGTTGCAGGGGCTGCTGGATCAGAATAGTGCTGACTTGGTGAGTGTGGCGAAGGTATCGCAGGCGAGTGTGGCGAAATTTTTGGAGCTTACTGAAGGTGCCGAGATGGATGCGCAAGAGCGTCGAAAACTCTTACGCGAACATGAGTTGGTGCAATACGAGATTGAAGTTCAGCAGGCGATTCTTAACTACCTTGAAACCGTTGCGGCAAGTCAATCGCAACCAAACCAAGAGCTGGTTCGTCAAGTTCGTGACATGGTTGCTGACGAAGGCGTCTCAAATATTGGTGTGAGTATGGCCGACGATAGTAATGATGACGACGAGTAGCTACGACTCGTCGTTCGTCTGTTCCGCTTTAGTTTGAGTGCGTGCTGGTTGTGCGCGCACAATGGCCAACCAGCCAATCACGCCAAAGAATATAACCTGCCAATAATCACCGCGGCGCCATTGAATGTGCTCTTTATATACCGTGGCGAACATCAGCAGCTGCAATAAGTGCAGGGCAATCAGCAAAACCATCAAAAATAGGAAAAACGCGAAGCCTTTCCCTTCAAATGGCGCCACAAGATTTGCCAGCATCACGCCCCAAATCACAGCGAAAATAAGTCGCCCAAGCCACACTGCTATACCCATGTATGAAATATCCTTGTTTGTAAAAGTGAATTAGTTCACGTGATATAAGCGAAACGCAACTTGCCCAGCAAATTTCTCTCGGTGCAACAGCCAGGTTGCCGGTACGCGCGGTTGAATCGCTTTCTCAGTTTCCACATACACCCAACTGCCGCTGCTCACCCAATTATTCTGCGCAATGAGCGTCAAACAATCATCGGCTAAGCCCATGCCGAATGGTGGGTCGACAAAAATCACGTTGAAACTGACGTCTGGCTGTTGTTGTAAAAAGAGCAGGGCATCGCCGCGTTGAACCAGCGCTTGCCCTTTAACAGCTTCTGATAGTTTGGCAGCATGTTGGGCTAATAAATTCGCCGCTTGCGCATCTTTTTCAATCAAAATGACTTGCTGCGCGCCACGCGATAAAGCTTCGAAAGCTAGTGCACCGCTTCCCGCAAACAAATCAAGACAACGGCTATCGGTCAACTCAAACTGCAACCAGTTAAAAAGAGTTTCACGAACTCTGTCAGTGGTAGGTCGCAGGCCGGGGACATCGGCGATAGCAAGCTTACGACCGCGCAAGAGCCCACCAATAATACGCAATTCACCGGCACCTTGGTGCGAACGTTGCTTGGCGTCAGGGCGAGGTGTGCTTTTCTGCTTGTACGAGCTTCGCGGCATGCTAAAGTAAGCCTTCTTTTATTTGACGTGTTAAACTGTGTGCCATTGTAAACCGAGCAGCAGTGAACTTCCAAAGGTAAAGCAGGCATGGCCAAAGGATCTTTTTTCTCGTTATTTCGCAAAAATAAACAGAACGATGCTGAGCAGGCGTCGACAGAGAAAGACCACGAACAACACGAACAGCAACAAGAACCGCAACTTGAACATGAATCAGTCGCGTCAGATGCGCTTCCAGAAGAGCCTTCCGTAGCAGAGGTCGCCGCACCCGATGCCGCTGAAATTTGTGCACAAGTGACCGCCGAATCTAAAGCTGCCGAGCAAGCCAAACAACCTGAAACTCAGTCAAAGCCAAGTTTATGGAAGCGGTTAACGGCAGGCTTACGCAAAACATCGTCAGCCATTGGCGACGGTTTGTGGGGCATTTTTCAAGATAAAAAAATTGATGATGACCTGTTTGAAGAACTCGAAACTCAGCTTTTGACCGCTGATATTGGCGTGCCAACCACACTCAAAATTGTCGAGCGTTTAACTGAGCAAGCGAATCGGAAACAGCTTAAAGACTCCGCAGAGCTTTTTAAACTGTTACAGCAGGACATGACTGATATTTTATCGCCTGTGGCCCAGCCGTTGACGATTCCTGCAGATCACCAAGGTCCTTACGTGATTCTGATGGTTGGCGTGAATGGCGTCGGTAAAACCACCACGATTGGTAAACTCGCCCAGCAATTTAAACGTGAGGGCAAATCGGTGATGCTCGCTGCCGGTGATACCTTCCGAGCGGCGGCGGTTGAGCAGCTACAAGTTTGGGGTCAGCGTAATGACATTCCGGTTGTCGCGCAGCACACCGGTGCAGATAGTGCATCCGTCATTTATGATGCAGTTGAAGCAGCCAAAGCGCGTGGTGTTGATGTATTAATTGCCGATACCGCGGGACGCTTGCAAAATAAAGCGCACTTGATGGATGAGCTGAAAAAAGTAGTACGGGTCATGCGCAAGCTGGATGAAAACGCACCGCACGAAGTGATGCTGACGTTAGATGCTGGCACCGGGCAAAATGCGATTAGCCAAGCCAAATTATTTACTGAGGCTGTTGGCGTGAGTGGTATTACACTGACTAAACTAGACGGCACAGCAAAAGGCGGGGTTATTTTCGCGATTGCTGACCAGTTTAATATTCCGATTCGTTACATTGGCGTGGGCGAGGGAATAGATGATTTGCGGCAATTTGATGCGCAAGAGTTTGTCGATGCCTTATTTCAACGGGAACTGAAAGAGACGCAACCATCATGATCAAATTTGAGCAGGTGAGTAAAACGTATCCAGGTGGCTTTCAGGCATTGACCAATGTCAGCTTTCACCTAGAACCCGGTGAAATGGCGTTTCTAACCGGTCATTCTGGCGCTGGTAAAAGTACCTTACTCAAGCTCATTAGTATGATGGAACGGCCGACCGCTGGCCGCGTGATGATTAATGGTCACGACCTTAAACGCATTAATTCTCGCCAAATTCCTTATGCCCGGCGTGACATTGGTATGATTTTTCAAGATCACCGTTTGCTGATGGACAAAACCGTCTTTGATAACGTCGCATTGCCGCTATTAATTGAAGGTTACAGCATGCAAGAGGCGCGTAAGCGTGTGCATGCTGCGCTCGAAAAAGTCGGATTAGGCGACAAAGTGCGTCATTACCCAATGATGTTATCGGGTGGCGAACAGCAACGAGTTGGTATTGCACGTGCGGTTGTGAATAAACCGCCGCTACTCTTAGCCGATGAACCAACCGGTAATCTTGATCCGAAATTATCGATGGAAATCATTAAGCTATTTGAAGACTTTAACCGAGTTGGTGTATCCGTATTGATCGCGACGCATGATCTAGGGTTGATTGCCCGACTGCGATACCGCACGCTGACGTTGCGCGATGGGCGCATGATTAACGACGGGTTGCAGGAGAGCTAAGCCATGAGTTTACTGTTTCGTTCTCGTCAGCAAGGCGCCCAGCAGGTCAATATTTCGGGCTTTCGTCGTTTTGTCATGTTCTGGGTGCACAATGTACAACAAGCGGTTGCCAGCCTCGGTGAGCTTGCGCGGTATCCCATGGCAAGCCTGATGACCATGGCGGTGTTGGGATTGAGCCTGACACTACCGGCAACCCTTTATGTGGTGGTGAAAAATACTGAAGCGATTGGTGCAGATTGGCAGCATGCCTCAGAAATTACACTGTTTCTGCGTAAAGATTTAAGCCAGCAAGAAGTGTCAACCTTTCATAAGCGTTTGAGCTTATCGAACGATATTGAAAGCGTGCGCTGGATTGATAAAAACGAAGCGCTGCAAGAGTTTCGTGAAAGTTCAGGGTTTGGTGAAGCGCTCGATGCGCTAACCAATAATCCGCTGCCGGATGTGTTGTTAGTATTACCGGTAGCGAATAAACGTGGGACGACACAAGCGCAACAACTGGCTCAGCAATTGCGTAATGAGCGCGAAGTTGAGCAAGTACGACTTGATTTAGATTGGTTGCAGCGGCTTGAAGCTTTATTGAATTTAGTGCGCGATGGCTTGTTAGCTCTCGCAGCGCTACTGTGTATTGCGGTGGTGCTGATTGTTGGCAACACCATTCGCCTCAATATTAATAGCAAACGCGATGAAATTATGGTGATGAAGCTGGTGGGTGCAACCGACGGTTATATCCAACGCCCATTTTTATACACCGGCGTTTGGTATGGTTTTGTTGGCGGATTGATCGCTTGGCTGGCAACCGCCGTAATGATTTTATGGATTTCTGGCGCCGTTACTGATATCAGTGAATTGTATGAAAGTCAGTTCACCTTAGTTGGGCTAACCTTTAATGAAATGCTGGTATTATGGCTACTGGCAATTGGCTTGGGATTATTAGGTTCGTATATTGCAGTAAGAAAACACGTACGGACTATTGAACCACAATAATCTATCCCCATATGGATAGAACAAGTTATCAAAATTCATCCCAAAGCAGTCATTGTCAGCGGCGTCAATTTTGCTAGAATGAGGGAACTTCAAGACCGAAAAGTGGTCTGAGCAGTGTCTGGATAATGTTGTGCAGACACCAGTGAGAGAGGATGTTGTTGCATGAGCTCTGAAATTACTAGTATGGCATTAGCTGTTCCACAGTCGAGTGGCAGCTTAGAGGCGTACATTTCGACAGTGAACCGCATTCCTATGTTATCGGCAGAGGAAGAGCGCGAGCTGGCGACACGCTTGCACGAACAGGACGACTTAGAAGCTGCACGTCAGCTCATCATGTCGCACCTGCGCTTTGTCGTACATGTTGCCCGCAGCTACTCAGGTTACGGCCTGCCTCAAGCCGATTTAATTCAAGAAGGTAATATTGGTCTGATGAAAGCCGTGCGTCGTTTCGACCCAGCGGTTGGCGTCCGCTTAGTGTCGTTCGCAGTACATTGGATCAAAGCCGAAATTCATGAGTATGTGCTGAAAAACTGGCGCATGGTCAAAATTGCAACCACCAAAGCACAGCGTAAATTGTTCTTCAACTTGCGTAAAATGAAGAAGCGCTTAGGTTGGTTCACCAATGAAGAAGTCAACACCGTTGCTGAAACGTTAGGTGTCAGCACCAACGAAGTTTTGGAAATGGAAGCGCGCATGAGCGCGCATGACCAAGCGTTCGAATTAAGCTCTGACGATGATGATGCGAAGGAGGGTAGCACCTACTCGCCAGCACAATATCTTGAAGACAAGCGTTCAGATTTAGCTGAAGAAGTGGAAAATGAGCAGTGGGAAGACCACACGCAGCGCCGCTTGTTGTCAGCGATTAATACACTTGATGAGCGTAGCCAAGATATCGTGCGTGCCCGTTGGTTAGACGAAGAAAATAAAACCACGCTACAAGAACTTGCGGATAAATATCAGGTTTCTGCTGAGCGTGTACGTCAACTCGAAGCAAATGCCATGAAGAAACTACGCATGGCCATGTCTTAAAAGGCATTCTGAAAACAAAAACGCCGGCTTAATTCGCCGGCGTTTTTATTTGCTCGCTCGTATGTTCAGTGAGCTGAATGGTTTCGGTGTCCGGGCGTTGGGTTAAAGAAGACGCAACGACAAGCTTAACGCCGTAGTGGCGCTCGATGTTGGGCAGAACTTCTTTTAGAAACTCAAGTGTGGAGCGATGTGGATGCGCAATAGCGATCGCTTCGCCGTGTTTGTGAGCATGACGAATGAGATCTTTCCAGCGCAACGCAATTTCGGCAGGTTCTGGGTTGTTATCCAGAAATACGTGGCGCCGTGCAACTGGAATACCGAACTCGCGGGCGACATTTTCGGCTTGCGTGGCAGCGGTTGTACGGCTGTCGAGAAAATAGAAATTGCGCAAAGCCAGTTGTTCCATCACCCATTGCATTGGCTCAATCAATGCCGTTAACCGGCTCCCCATATGATTATTCATACCGACCGCTTGCGGTATTTGAATAAAGGCTTGTTCCATGAGCAGAATGGTTTCGGCTTTATCATCTTCTGATGACAACATTCCAGCACCAGCGTCATCATTCGCCGATGCCTGCATGGGCATGTGAATAATCACTTCTTTGCCGTTCTGCTGTGCGCTTTGTGCAATGCGTTCGGCATAAGGTGTGTGTGGCAACATGGCAAGGGTTAGTGGCCCTGGGAGCTCGGCAAACTGCTGTTGGAATCGACTATTACCAAGATCATCAATGACAATCGCGATACGCGGTAACTCCACTTCATTTGCTATGGTTGCAGGAGTGAAAATGACAGCTGCAATCATCACGATTCTTAATATTGAAGTCATTTAGCGACACCAGTTAACAGGGTTTACCGCGTCACCTTTGACGCGAATTTCAAAATATACCGCAGGATCTTCAACACCACCACTCTGACCAACCAACGCAATTGTTTCATTGGCTCTAACCACGTCGCCTTCGGCTGGCAATATCGTTTGATTGTGCCCGTAAAGGCTCATATAGCCATTACCGTGGTCGAGTACAATCACCAAGCCATAACCGCGCAACCAATTGGCAAACAGCACGCGACCATCGGCGATCGCTTTGACAGGCTCGCCTGCATCAGCTTTGATCACGACGCCTTTCCAAGTCACACCGCCGCTGCGTTGGCGCCCAAATAATCGTTCCACTTTACCGTCGGCCGGCCAGCTCATTTTACCTTTGCGTTCGGTTAAACCAACCAACCGAGGCTCGTCACGTTGTGCCGCTTGAATTGCCGCCAGCACTTGTTCCAACGCTTCTTGGTTTTGCTTTAATTCATCAATACGCTTTTGGTCAGCCGATTGTTCACGTTGCAGTCGCTTCACAAGTTGTTGCTGCTCGCCTTGCTGAGCTTTCAATACCCCTTGCTGTTGGCGTTGTTGCTGTTCGCGTTGGGCTAGTTGCTGCTGCTGGTCGACAACGTCGGCTTGCACTTGAGCTAGTTGCTCTTGGGTGGCGCGAATATCGTCAAGCTCTTTGAGTCGGGCACGGTTAAAATAGCCATAATAGCCAAGCAGGCGCTCGAATTTGGCGGGTTCTTGTTGCTTAAGAATCAACTTTAAATAGTCGTGCTCACCCATGCGGTACGCCATATCCAGTTGCTTCTCGAGGAGTTTGCGTTGGCTTTTAAGTTGTTCGGTGAGTGTTTGTTCTTGTTGTTGAAGGTCGTTAATACGGCCACGAATATCGGCTAAGCGCTGCTGGGTCGCATTAAGTTCGCTCGCAACAGTCGCCATTTGTTGTTCCAACTGCCGTAACTCGCGTTCGGTAATACTCAAGCGTTCAGCCCGCTGACCAATGGCGGCTTCGCGCTTTTTCAATTCTTCAGCAATTTGTGCTAATTGTGCTTCGGTTGCAGCTTGTTCTTGTGCACTGGGCTGTTGTCCCCAGCTTACTGGCGACAACAGGAGGATGAGGAGTGCAGCAAGAATGCGTCTCACGAAGTTAACGTCACAATCGGTGTGCCGGTCATTTCTGGCGGTTGTTCAAGACCAAGCAAATGCAGCATCGTTGGGGCGACATCTGATAATGTGCCGCCTACACGAGCGGTGGCGTCACGACCCACATAAATAAACGGTACCAGCTCACTGGTGTGCGCGGTATGCGACTGACCTGTGGTGTGGTCTTGCATTTGCTCGGCGTTACCATGATCAGCAGTAATCAAACATTCGCCGCCAACTTCCTGGAGCGCTTCAACAACCCGCGCAATGGAACGATCGACGGCTTCAACGGCTTTGACTGCCGCATCGAAATTACCGGTATGCCCTACCATATCACCGTTTGGATAGTTACAAATAATCACATCAAACTGGCGCTGGCGAATGGCATCAACGAGGGCGTCGGTTAATTGCTCTGAGCTCATTTCTGGCTGTAAATCGTAGGTTGCAACGTTCGGCGATGGAATCAACACACGTTTCTCACCGTCAAACTCTTCTTCACGACCACCGCTGAAGAAAAACGTAACGTGTGCGTATTTTTCCGTTTCAGAGATGCGAAGTTGACTGTAGTCATTCTTGGCAAGCCACTCACCGAGTACATTGGTAAGACTCTCTGGTGGATATGCAATCGGGCCTTTTAAATCGGCGGCGTATTCGGTCAGCATCACAAACGCTGATAGCTGCGGACGCTGTCCACGCTCAAAGCCATCAAACTCTGTATCCAAGAAAGCATGACTTAATTCGCGTGCGCGGTCGGCGCGGAAATTCATAAAGAAGACACTGTCACCATCTTGAATAGGAACAGCGTCGCCAATCAATGTTGGCTTCACGAATTCATCGCTTTCGTCACGTTCATAAGCGTTTGCTAATGCGATACTGGCACTATCTGCTTTATACGGCGCTTGCGCGTGCACAACCGCTCGCCATGCTTGCTCAACGCGGTCCCAACGCTTATCGCGGTCCATTGCGAAATAGCGACCACATAGGGTGGCGAAGCGACCAAGGCCTAATTGCATGAATTGCTTTTCGAAACGCTCAATCGTCGCTGCGGCGGAACGCGGTGGCGTGTCGCGGCCATCGAGAAAGCCATGAACATAAACATGCTTTGCACCGCGCTGAGCGGCGAGCTCGACCATCGCTAATAAATGATCTTCATGGCTATGCACACCGCCTGGCGATAGTAAACCCATAATATGTACGGCTTTACCAGCCGATACGGCAGCGTCGACACCTTCGGTTAACGCTTTATTTGTGAAGAAGTCGCCATCGGCAATCGCTTTGCTAATACGAGTGAAATCTTGATAGACCACACGGCCGGCACCTAAATTTACGTGACCTACTTCTGAGTTACCCATTTGACCTTCGGGCAAACCAACCGCCATTCCTGAACCATCAACTAAGGTATGCGGGCGCGTCGCCCAAAGCTTATCCATGGTTGGTGTATTAGCTGCAGCAATGGCATTATCTTCAGCGGCTTCACGATGACCCCAACCATCTAAAATCAATAGGGCTAACGGTGTATGTGGCTTGGCCATGACTTCCTCAGTGGTTTTTCAGTAAATTCAAAAAATTGAATTTATTTTATGCGATTTTGCAGCGTAACGCATCCTTTCTAACCGACGTTTCGTGGCAAATTTTACTGGCAACGTGCGTTGCAGTCGGTATACTCTGTGCCTTGTTTTTTTCAATTGGAGTAGGCAACCCCATGGATCAACTTCTCGCTTTCGCGATGGACCACTACTTTATGAGCCTGTTGTGGGTCATCCTTCTGATCGCGATTATTGTCAGTTACGTGAAAGGCGCAACCTCAAAAGTCAAATTGCTCGAGCCGCAGCAAGCCACCTTGTTAGTTAACAAAAACGATGGTGTGTATGTTGATATCCGCTCGATGGACGAGTACCGTAAGGGCCACATTCAAGACGCAATTCATGTTACCGCCGATAAGATTCGAAAAAATGAGTTGCAGGCTCTTGAGAAATTCAAATCTGCCCCCATCGTGGTTGTATGTGCAACAGGAATGACTGCGCGTTCCGCAGCAGCTTCGCTTAGCAAAGCTGGGTTTGAGAATGTTGCCGTACTTCAAGGTGGAATCTCAGCCTGGCAGGGCGCCAGTTTCCCACTGGTTAAAAAATAATAAGTGTAACTTTCAGTAATAGGACGTATTAAAATGGCTGACGAACAGCAAGTAAACGGCGCCGCTCAAGACGAAGCGCAACAGCAACAAGCTTTCCAAATTCAACGCATTTACACCAAAGACGTTTCGTTTGAAGCGCCAAATGCACCAGAAGTTTTCCGTCAAGAATGGAAACCTGAGTTGAGCTTAGATTTGAACGTGAAAAACACCAAAATCGACGAAGGTGTTTACGAAGTTGTTCTGAAAGTAACGGCTACCAACAAAATCGGTGAAACCGTTGCATTTATTGGTGAAGTTCACCAAGCAGGTATCTTCTCTGTGTCTGACGCAATTGAAGAAGGCCAACGCGCTCACTTGTTAGGTGCATTCTGCCCGAACATCTTGTTCCCATATGCGCGTGAGTGTTTATCAAGCCTAGTTAGCCGTGCAACGTTCCCACAGTTGAACTTAGCACCAGTTAACTTCGATGCAGTATTTGCACAACACGTACAACAGCAACAGCAGCAACAAGCTGCCCAAGCTGACGCGTAATATCAGCGCAATCTATGCGTGATTCGCAAGTAACAGTGCTAGGCGCCGGTTCTTACGGAACTGCCCTAGCACTTTGTTTTGCTCGTAAGGGCACACAAACCTGTTTATGGGGCCGTGACGTCGAACAAATCGAAGCCATGGCGAAATCGCGCGAGAACACGCGTTACCTTCCTGGTATTCAACTTCCTGACACTTTACATGTGACCGCTGATTTAGCCGAAGCGGTTGCCGACTGCAAAAATATTGTGGTGGTGGTGCCAAGTAGTGCGTTTGCTCAAGTGTTGAAAGACATGCAGCCAAACTTACTACCAGACGCTCGTGTCGCATGGGCAACCAAAGGCTTAGAACCAGAAACTGGCCGCTTACTGTTTGAAGTGGCGCAGGAAATTCTTGGTGATTCACACGCTTTGGCAGTGCTGTCTGGACCCACCTTTGCGATGGAAATGGCGAAAGGGTTACCGACCGCGATTTCGATGTCGTCAACCGATCCGCAGTTTGTCGAAGAACTCTCGGAGTTACTGCATTGCGATCGTAGTTTCCGTGTTTACACCAACGATGATTTTATTGGCGTACAGTTGGGTGGTGCGGTTAAGAACGTGATTGCGATTGGTGCTGGTATGGCTGATGGTATCGGCTTTGGCGCGAATGCGCGCACTGCTTTGATTACGCGTGGTTTGGCCGAGCTGACACGGCTTGGTTTGAAACTCGGGGCGAAGCCAGAAACCTTCACCGGCATGGCTGGCTTAGGGGATTTGATTCTCACTTGTACCGATAACCAATCGCGCAACCGTCGCTTTGGTCTCGCTTTAGGGCAGGGGAAATCGGTTGATCAAGCGATGAAAGAAATTGGTCAAGCTGTTGAGGGCTATCGCAATACCCGCGAAGTCGTTGCATTGGCGAAGCGGCATGGTGTGGAAATGCCGATTTGTGAGCAACTCTACGACGTGTTGTACGGTGATACCACGCCTCAGCAAGCCGCAATTAACTTACTGAGCCGGGCACGTACTTCTGAATAATCGTTTTGTTAGCTGAGTAACTGTTGGGCAATGGTTTGCCATTGCTCATCAAAGTGCTCAGTTGGCGCTCGCTTGAACTCTGAGCGAACAAATTGAGTGATTTTGCCGTCGGCATACGCCATCACTAAGTTCGCTAACATCCCTTCATCTAAACCACCACGAACCTGTTCGCGCAATCGACGCTCACGAAGCACCTGCTTCAAATTCGCTTCGACTTTTTCGAAAATACCAAGCACTCGACCACGCAGACGCTCGTGTTCGCCAAGCAGTGCATCGCCAGTCAGGATACGGGTGATACCCGGATTACGTTCGACGAACGTCAGCACTAAACGCACGATCATTTCGCAGCGATTTACCGTGTCTTTTTCATTCTCTAAAATTTGATTAATGCGCGATAAAATTGCGTCTTCGGTGAAATCAATCAGCCCTTCAAACATCTTGGCTTTTGATGGGAAGTGACGATAAAGTGCGGCTTCTGATACGCCCACTTCGCTAGCTAAACGAGCGGTGGTAATACGCTGGCCTGGGCTGGTTTCTAGCATGGTAGCTAAGGCGGCTAGGATTTCTTGCTTTCGGTCTTGTTTCGCGGCCACGCAAAACTCCTTCTGTTTGTCGTTGATCGTTATTCGTTATTGGTTATTCGATAGAAGCTTTGCTGCTTGTTGCAGGATCTGTTGGGCGATGGCTGATTTGCTAGCGCGTGCGAGTGCTTGCTGTTGCACGGTGTTGTTTGCTTCTCGCCAGAATAGGACCATCGCGTTGTCTTCGCTATTGAATCCTATGCTGGTGTCGCTGACGTCGTTTGCGGCAATCATATTGAGCTTTTTACGCGCTAACTTGTCCTGCGCATAGTGCGCAACATCATTCGTTTCTGCAGCAAAACCGATGGTGAATGGCGCTTTTTTCAGCGCCGCAACGTCGGCAAGAATATCGGGGTTACGCACCAACGTTATCTGCATGCCATCATTCGATTTCTTGATTTTATTATCGGCGACTTGCTCAGGACGATAATCCGCAACGGCTGCACAGCCAATGAAAATATCAGCGTTCTCGACTGCCTGTAGCGCGGCTGTGTGCATCTCTGCGGCGCTAACCACATCAACTCGTAACACACCGGCTGGCGTTGCTAAGTTGACTGGTCCAGCAATCAAAGTGACCTGTGCGCCCATGCGCTGCGCTGCGGCGGCAAGTGCAAAGCCCATTTTCCCAGAGCTGTGGTTACTTAAGTAACGGACTGGGTCTATCGCTTCGCGGGTTGGGCCGGCGGTGATCACAATATGCTTGCCACTCAGCTCGGTAGCCTGCGGCGCAAGTAGCGCAGTGATAGTTTCACGCAATTCTAGTGGCTCAGGCATGCGGCCAGCACCAACATCGCCACATGCTTGCGCACCGCTGGCTGGGGTGATGACTTGAACGCCACGCTGCTGTAATAGTTCACAATTCGCTTGCACGGCGGCATGTGCCCACATTTGTTGATTCATTGCCGGCGCGACAGCGACAGGTGCCGCGGTTGCTAAACATAGTGTACTCAGCAAATCGCTGGCATGACCATGCGCAAGTTGCGCCAGCGTGTTAGCTGAGGCTGGTGCGATAAAGACGAGGTCGGCCCATTTCGCCAATTCAATATGGCCCATGGCAGCTTCTGCGGCTGGGTCAAGCAAATCATGGTGCACCGGGTTGCCGGAAACGGCTTGCAGTGTGAGCGGCGTAATAAATGCCTGCCCACCTTGGGTCAGTACGCAACGCACATCGGCGCCGTAATCTTTTAAACGACGCACAAGTTCGGGTGTTTTATACGCAGCAATGCCACCGCTGATACCAAGCAGGATGCGACGACCAAGTAACGGCTGATTGGGGCTTGTACTCATAGTAAGTCCTTACCTTTAAACTGTTTTTACAATATCACGAACCTCCAAAATTCGCGATATACAAATTTTCGCCAATTTACCCTTCAGCCATTGCCGTATTGCCCTATGTACAGAATCGTAATTCATCAAGTTGAGGTTTGCCTTGTGCTAGCTTATTGGCATCACTGATGCATTTTATTTATCCAATAGACTCAAGCGATCAAGGAGTGATCATGACAAGTGTAAAAGATTGGCCGGCAGCCGAACGACCACGAGAGAAAATGGCGGAGTTAGGCGTGGCCACGTTAACCGATGCCGAATTATTAGCCATTCTGCTGGGTACCGGTATTCGTGGTAAGGATGTTGTTGCCTATTCCCGTGATTTACTCGGCGCATTTGATGGACTCGGTGGCATGTTGGCGGCAAGTGCTGATGTGTTGTTAGAGCAACCAGGGCTGGGGCCGGCGCGCGTGATGCAACTGCAGGTGGTGATGGAAATATCGCGACGTTACTTGGCGTGGCAATTGCGTCGTGATGACGGTTTTACCCAACCGGCCATGGTTCGAGATTACCTAACCGCGCAATTACGCCATCAACAGCGAGAAATTTTTGTCGTTTTACTTCTTGATAGTCAACATCGGTTATTGAAATACGTCGAATTATTTCAGGGCACGATCAATGCGGCGCCGGTGTATCCACGAGAAATTATAAAATTAGTGATGCAACATAATGCCGCCGCAGTTATTCTTGCGCACAATCATCCGTCGGGTGTGGCAGAGCCTAGTCAAGCGGATCAACGCGTGACGGAGCGGCTCAAGCGGGCATTGAGCATGATCGATGTTGCCCTGCTGGATCACTTCGTTATTGGTGCAGGAACACCAGTTTCATTTGCCGAACGCGGACTCTTGTAGTAAAGTAGCGCCGCCGTTTACAGGATCAGAAAGATCAAAAAATATCAGCGATCACTTGATTGCCGGGCCGATTTGCTGTATAAAATGCGCCCTCGGATTCAAGGCAAGGCCGCGATGGGCGACAGGCGAGCTTGAAGCAATTTTGGAGTAAATAAACGATGTCACAAGTATGTCAAGTTACAGGAAAGCGTCCGGTTACCGGTAATAACCGTTCTCACGCGCGCAATGCGACCAAGCGTCGTTTCCTGCCGAACCTGCAATCTCACCGCTTCTGGGTAGAATCAGAAAAGCGTTGGGTTAAGTTGCGTATCTCTACTAAAGGTATGCGTATTGTTGATAAAAATGGTATCGACGCGGTGCTCGCAGATTTGCGCGCTCGTGGCGAGAAAGTGTAAGGAGCTAAACCATGCGTGATAAGATCCGTCTAGTTTCTTCTGCCGGTACTGGTTACTTCTACACTACCGACAAGAACAAGCGCAACATGCCAGAAAAAATGGAAATCAAAAAATACGATCCAGTGGTTCGTAAACACGTGCTTTTCAAAGAAGCTAAAATTAAGTAAGCTTCTTCTGAGCACAAAAAACCCAGCCTGGCTGGGTTTTTTTGTGTCTGAAATTCGTGTTTCTAACGCGTGGGGTCAATCACCCCGTTGATACTTGTATTATGCCGATACCATCCAGTAATACTGAAGCGGTCGCGATTGCCAGCCAATACCTCGTGCACAAACACGTCACTTAAGAAGACGACTAACTTACCGGCTTCGGGCAAAATAGTTTCAAGCACCTCCCCACGCTCACCATACATGACCAACTGACCACCGTCGGCTTCCTGCCATTCTGGATTGAGATAAAACACGGTCGTGAGAATGCGATTGCTGCGCCCTTTAAAGGCATCAAGATGTTTGCGATAAAATGCGCCGGGTGGATAATGCGCCAAATGGCATTCATAGTCGAACAAGCCCATAAACAATTCGCGGTTCACTTGTACACGCAAGTCATCCATCATGGTTAAGTAGGCGCTTTCGAGTTGAAAGTCGCGCTGTAGCCAACGAATTTTATCTTGGCGAACGGCAGTATTGGTGGTGTATTGATCCGCGCGCCCAATCCCAGCTTGTTGCCAGTCGGTTGGTTGTAACGATTGCGCATACTCAAACAAACGCTGACAATAGGGGGCTTCTAAAAAGTTTGGCACCACCACATAACCACGCTCGGCAAGTTGGTCAAAATCAATTGCAGAGGTACGAAATGCGTTGGGGTCAAGTTGTCTAGGAGCCGATAGTGTCAATGCCGTGAAACTCCGATGAAATTGAGACAAGTAAGCGTTGCGCGAATATAATGTAGCCGCTAAATAAACACAAGCCACTGTGGATAGAGTATGCCTGAATTACCTGAAGTTGAAGTGAGTCGACGTGGTGTTGCACCGCACCTTGAAAATCAACAAATTAACCACGTTATTGTACGCGATCATCGGTTACGTTGGCCGGTGTCGCCGGAAATCGAGCAGCTCGACGGCGCGTTGATTACTCAGGTAGAACGTCGCGCTAAGTATCTTATCTTGCATACCTCAAAAGGCTACGTGATTGTTCATTTAGGCATGTCTGGAGCGTTACGTGTGGTTCCTGCTGCGACGCCGCCAGTGAAACACGACCATGTTGATTTGGTGCTATCTACGGGCTTGTGTTTACGGTTCAATGACCCGCGTCGTTTTGGTTGCTGGCTCTTTTCTAAAGAGCATCCAAGCTTAGCCCATCCGCTATTACGCGAGCTTGGCCCCGAGCCCCTCACGGAAGCGTTTGACGTGGATTACTTATTTGCCGAATCGCGCGGCCGCCAACAGTCCATCAAAACCTTTATCATGGATAATCATGTGGTGGTGGGCGTTGGCAATATCTACGCTAACGAATCCTTATTTAAAGCTGGGATTCATCCGAAACGCGCCGCTGGGAAAGTCAGTAAGCAGCGCTATGAAAAGTTAGTGCCCATCATCAAAGCAACGCTAGCTAAAGCGATTGAACAGGGTGGCACCACCTTACAGGATTTCACCCAAGTCGACGGTCAACCGGGCTATTTCAAACAAGAATTGATGGTGTATGGGCGCGGCGGCAAATTGTGCATTAACTGCTCGGGTCGGTTGAAAGAAATCCGGCTTGGACAGCGCAGCACGGTGTACTGCCCAAGCTGTCAGCGCTAGGGCATATGCTGCTGTAAAAACGGCACTAACCGATTGATAAAACCTTCTGGATCGCTAATAAACGGTGCGTGACTGCATTTGGGTGCAACGTAGCATTCGCTCTGCGGTAACCACGTACTGACGCGCTCAGCAACCGCTTTCGGTACCAGTGCATCAAGCTTGCCGTACATGCGTAGGCAGGGCACTTGTAATTCCGGCAATCGCTTGCGTAAATCAACGCTGGCCAACATGTCTAAACCGGCATCTAACACCTCGACCGACGCCATGGGCTTCGCAAACAGCCATTCTTTGATTTGTTTCACGTCTTCTCGCGCATGAGGTGAACCGAGTGATTGCAACGCTAAAAAGCGCTCGACGGTACGTTTGAAGTCCTTGCTAAGTTGCTTGGCGAAGGTATTTAAAATATGTGGCTCAATGCCAGGCCAGTCACCCTCTGTCGCGTTGCTTTCAGCTGGAAAAAAGGGCGAGGACGCAACCGTGGTCAAACTATAAAAGCGTTCGGGATAACGCAGTGCGAGTTCTGTGGCGACCAGGCCACCAAGCGACCAGCCGATGAGATGACAGCGCTCCGGTAGTGCTGCGAGCGTTAACTCACATAAATTCTCGAAAGTTAACGGCATATCGGTTGGCCAAGGCGATTCGCCATAACCAGGCAAATCGAGACGATGAAGCTGGCCAACCTGCGCTAATGGTGTCACAACGGGCGTCCAAATATTGGCATTTAAGCCCCAGCCATGGAGTACAACAATATCCGTCCCTGTGCCCCTGACGGCACGCCAAACTGAAGCTACCATTTTACATTCTCTATCACTGCGAAAGGATGCGTCTATGTTAGGGTATTGCTGGTTGTGTGATCAATCATTACGTATTGCTGAAACAAGTGGGCTGTGCCACGTTTGTCTACATGATTTACCACGGTTACCGCCTTCTTGTTTGCGTTGGCGTTGCCAGCGTCCGGAACTTGCTTTAGGCCGGTATTGGTTTGCCGCCTTTCGTTGGCAACCGGATATTCAACACCTCGTTCACCGCTTCAAATTTCAACGTTGCCCGGAGTTAGCCGGCATTCTCGCACCATTTTTGGCCGCACAAGTGCAGCACTGCTATCGGGAAAAGCCAGATGCTTGGCCAGATATGTTAGTTGCCATGCCAATGACTTATAAACGCTGGTGTCAACGCGGCTATAACCAAGCCGGTTTACTCACTCATCAAGTAGCAGCACTCGTTCAACTGCCGGTTGCGACGGGATTATTACGTCGCATTCGCGATGACGATGGCGCGCAGCATCATGCTGGCGCAGGACAACGCTGGCAAAATATGCATCGAAGTATGCACTGCAGTCGTGATGTGAGCGGATTAAAACTGGCAATTATTGATGATGTTTTGACCACCGGCGCATCAATGTCTGCCGCAGCGGATGCATTGACACGACGCGGGGCCAAAGTGGTTGATGGGTGGGCGTTAGCGTATGCTGAACCACATCAACCGAGGGAGAACACTTAGTGCGCGTGAGCGGCTTCGGCTGCTTCTGCAGCCGCCGCTTCCGCATTTTCTTCGTCACTCAAGGTAGGTCGAACCTCAGGCGCCAAGAAAATTGCATTACTGAGCAATTTCGCACTGCCGTAGAAGAAGGCACGGAAGTTCATGTCATCGGCAAACGCGATAACCCGACCTGAGCCTTTACGGTGTGCAACAATCGCTGCTTTATCAGCTAACACGTCACGGTTTGGTTTTGCCGTGAAGCCGGCCAATAGAGGCTCTTTTTCACTGTATTTGGCGACCGTGACAAATGGTTGCTCTGGTACCAACATTGCGTTGGTGCTGTCTTTAAACACTGGCAATGCTGCGCGCGGATAACCGAACGCTAATGGATGCGTGGTGTCGAGCTGTACTTCGAAAATGGCACCAGCAAGACGACGTTGACCATAAAAGTCATCCATATCGCCATAGCTTAAATCTTCTTGTTTGAAAGCGTCGCGGAACGTTTTATCGTCGACAAATTTCGCACCAAGAATATCGTGCTCGCTTAGCCATTTGGCACCACCTTGTTGACCGATAATCACACCGCCGTTATTTACCCAGCTGCGTAATTTGTCTGCACTGTGCTTGTTCAAATTCGAGTAGCGCCCGTCGACCATAATGATATGGGTATAACGGCTCAAGTCTGAGCGGTTTAAGCGGTCGGTATCCACCATCGAAACTGGGATGCCAACGTGGCGGTCCAAGTAGTACCAAGCCTCACCAGCCTCATACATGTTGGCATCGGTACCAACAATCATCATCACGTTTACTGGCTTCAGCGGTGATAAATTGCGACTACCGAGATCCATACCGCGCGGAGTTAAGCCTGAAGTAATCGCGTGAACTTTCACTTGATTATCAGTAGCAATCTCAGCCAATTTAGCTTGTACATCTGCCCAATCGTGCTCTTGATAAGCGCGGGTCACAACCACAGTGCCTGGAGTAAAGGTGTAATCGCCGTCAGTCGTTTTTGCGGTAAATTCTTGGTTTGCTTGACGCACATGCACGCCAGCTTGCAACAGGCGGTTTAAGGTGCGTGGCGAGAAGTAGTTGTGCCATTCAAACGCATAAGCGTAGGCGTTTTGTGCCAGTTCAACGGCTTGTGGTGCAGGCTTCTGCCATGGCGTATCGGCGGTTTTAATGCTCCAGCCATCAAACTTATCAAAGTTGACGTTGAACGCATGTGGGAAGGTCCACGCCGATACATCATAGAAAGTGTTATCTTTAAAGCTTTGCTGATCCATAAAGATAGCGCGAATGAGTACGTACTGCTCTTGCGCTAATGGCACATAATAGCTCTGGTTGGCTGCGTACGTTTTACCGTCAATCTTGATGGTGTCGGTTAGCGCATAAGCTTTAATGCCGTGTTGCGACAGCACGTTCAACATTTCATTCACGCGTGCCGGATCACTTGAGTCACCAATCAGGTAACCCTTAAAGCCAGCTTTGTCGGCTGCTGCCATGGCATCATCGTAGAAGCGTTGTTGATAATCGTTGAACCAACGTTTGTTGGCGTGAGCACCATACATGCTGGTTAACGAGGTCGTGAATTGGTTTTGAATGGTGAATGGGAATTCCAATACACCGTTAATCGAGTCTTGCGCATGACCGCGGCTTGATGCTTGCTCGAATAAAATACCAATCGCGCCCTGTACGTCTGGGTAGGTTGACCCTTTGCCCACATAGAAATCGTCAAAAGCCTCTTCGGTGAAGTATAAACGGCCTTGCTCATCTAACGCGGCTGCGTGACCTTCGGCTAATGTTTGCGTCAGCTTCACGTTTTCATCTGGCGTATTTGGGTTTTTACGCGATGGAATGCCTGGCTGGAAGAAAAACGTGCTGTCGGTACCCATTTCGTGGAAATCAGTTAAGACATTTGGCTTCCATTTCTGGAAGTTGGCGATGCGCGCACGCGACTCTGGGTGTTGTAGCAGCAACCAATCGCGGTTGAGGTCGAACCAATAATGGTTCACACGACCGCGTGGCATAGGTTGCACGTGTTCACGATGTTGCGTGTCGGTAACTAGGTTTTGACTCTTATGCTGGTTTGCCCATTGTGCAAAGCGCGCTAAACCGTCCGGGTTGTAGCTTGGATCGAGCAAAATAATCGTGTCTTTCAGTACACGCTCAATCTTTTCACCTTGCGCTGCGGCTAAGTAGTACGCATATAACAACGCTGAATTACTACCACTTGGCTCGTCACCGTGAATGCTGTAGCCCATGTACAATACTAAAGGTGCATTGTCTGGATCACCTTTGCGTTTCGGATCAGAAAGTGCAATGTGCGCGTCACGTAACGCATCAATATTCTGATGGTTCTCTGGCGTGGTGACAGTAACCAACACTAATGGACGGCGCTCATGGGTATAGCCGGTAATTTCAAACGAGAAGCGGTCTGATTTTTCTGACAGCACTTCCATGTAACGCACGAGTTGTTCTGGACGCACATGCCATTCACCCACTTCATACCCCAGTACTTCTTTTGGAGTTGGAATGGACGGGTCATAGCTAACGTCCTTCGGTAAGTAATCATTTAAGGTGGTCGCTAAAGCTGTTGCCGAAGCGAATAGCCAAAATAGCGTGATTGAGATAATACGAGCCATAAGATTTTCCTACGTTGCATCGCGAAAATGAATCTCCCGAAACTAGCAAAATCTATGCTGGTTCCCAAGTTGATTACTATGCAATGCGCGAAATTTGCGATAAGATATACCTTACTAAATTACTCAGGTATAGCAGTGAGGTGGTAAACCCATGATTCGTATTACTGAAAGTGCACAAGCACATTTTCGCAAGTTACTTGCCGATCAGCCGGATAACACTAATATCCGTGTGTTCGTGGTGAACCCGGGTACCCCGTCAGCTGAGTGCGGCGTTTCATATTGTCCTCCAGACTCGGTCGAGCCTGATGATGAGTTGTTGCCGTTCAGTGGCTTTGACGCTGTGGTTGACTCAGGCAGTGCGCCATTCTTAGTCGATGCTGTGATTGATTTTGAAGAACAAGATCTCGGTTCGCAGTTAACTCTGAAAGCACCTAACGCGAAAGCCAAAAAGGTTTCTGACGATGCGCCATTAATTGAGCGTGTTGAATATGTGATTCAAGCAGAAATTAACCCGCAATTAGCTAACCACGGTGGTAAAGTTGCCGTCAATCAGATCACTGCCGACGGTATTGCCGTATTGCAATTTGGCGGTGGTTGTAATGGTTGTAGTATGGTTGACGTGACCTTGAAAGAAGGCATTGAGAAAGAACTTGTACAGCGCTTCCCAGGTGAGCTGAACGGTGTTCGAGACGTTACAGAACACGAGCATGGCGAACATTCGTACTATTAATGTTGTGTAAAAATTAATCTTGTATAAGTTTTGAGAGTGATCCCATTCTGAATCTTTCTTCGTAGTGTGATTTGCCTATACACACAATGAGGATTAAAACATGAATGGGATCACAAAACTTGGTCTCGCGCTGTCAGCAGCAGTTTTAGTTGCTGCTTGCGGTAGTAGCGATAACGACACCCCCGATAATATCGTAACACCACCGCCGCCGCCACCGGCATCGACGTTTGTGCGTGTTCATCACTCGGTAGCTGACGCACCAGATGTCAACGTTCTTGTTGATGGTACGGCAGCCCTTGAAGGCGTACCGTTTGGTGCTTCATCAGGCGTACTTGAGCTTGAAGAAGGTTCGTACAGCATTCAAGTCGATGGCATTTTACCTGACGAAAGCGTCGCAACAGTGATTGGCCCAGCTGATCTTGAGTTTGCTGGCGATAATCGTTACGAAATTTTTGCGGTTGGTAGCGTCGCCGATGAAACCATCGCACCTTTAGTGATTGAAAATCCAGTATCGGACATTCCAGATGGTAGCTTCCGTGTGCAAGTTGTTCATGCGGCACCTAACGCACCAGCTGTTGATGTGTACTTAACAGCCGTTGATGCTGATTTAAGTGCCGAGCAACCAGCTGCAACACTAGAATTCACTGACTACTCAGCACAACTTGATGTGCCAGCTGGTGAATACCAAGTACGTATTACTGCAGCGGGTGATGCCAGTGCTGTCGTGTACGACAGTGGTGCTTTAGACCTAGCCGCAGGTGCTGACTTAGTTGTTGCGGCGGTAACGAATACCGGTACCGGTGACTCTCCTGTGATGCTTCAAGTAGCTGATGGCGAAAGTGCACAAATTCTTGCGTCTGCTGATGCTGGCGGTGAATTACGTATTGTTCACGCTAGCGCTGATGCGCCAGCAGTGGATATCACTGTCAACAATGCAGCGACACCCGCTGTAGCTGATTTGGCATTCTTAGAATTCACCGATTTTATTAATCTACCGGCAGATACGTACTTAGTTGATGTTGCCGCTGCTGGTGGTACGCCAGTGGTGATTGACGATGCAGAGCTAGCCTTAGCAGCAAGTCAACGCGTGAGCGTATATGCAGTCGGTGCTTTAGGTGATTCTTCATTAACGCTTGCCGTTGTTGAAGACAATGCACGGCGTATTGCGACTGCGGCGCAAGTGCAGTTAGTACATGCATCACCAAGTGCTGGTAACGTTGATATTTATGTGACTGGAACTGCTGACTTGACCGATGCAACACCAGTATTTACCGATGTGCCGTTCAATGCAGCAAGCTTAGTGTCAACTGGCTACGTGTCACTGACTCCTGGGACTTATTTTGTGACAGTCACTGCAACAGGAACGCAAACAGCAGCAATCGGCCCAGTAGAACTGACCTTAGACGGTAATGGTGTCTACACAGCTGTAGCGGTTGATGCGACTGGCGGTGGCTTACCACCACAGCTTATTTTGATGGATGATCTTGCACCAGCAATGTAAGCCCTTTGTAGCGAAGGTAAAGCCACTGGCTGGCACCACGCGCTAATAGAAATAAACTCAATGCCAACCATAGACCATGGTTGGCATTGTTTTCGTTTAGCCACCATTGACTGCTGAGCCAGACCGGCACAAATACGCCTAGAACACTTATCGCCATGGTATTGCGCATCGCTTTGGTAAGCCCTAAGCCGATATAGACACCGTCAAAATAATAACTCCAATGACCGAAAAGCGGCATGAGAATTAACCAAGGGAGATATCGTTCAGCAACGTGAATGACCTCGTCAAGGTCGGTCAACAAACCAATGATTTGAGTACCGGCAAGGCCGAAAACGATACAATAAGCAACAGCGAAAACACCTGACCAAAACAGCGTCAACCGCATCCAGTAGCGTATTTTGCTCACATCGCGCCGACCGCGCGCCGCTCCTAACAACGCTTCGACTGCATAGGCAATGCCATCAAGCCCGAGCGAAATGAGCATTAGAAACTGCATCAGCACAGCATTGGCGGCAACCACCACCGCGCCAAATCGTGCAGCATAACCGGTCATGACTGCCATGCACAGTTGCAGTAATAACGAGCGAATAAACACATCGCGGTTCATGGCGGCAAATTGTTTAAAGTACGCAGGAGTGATTCGCCAATAGCTGGGTTTAGGCAGTAAATCGCGGATGAACCATAAGCCGAGCGCTGCGGTCGAAACTTCGGCAAGTACCGACGCCCATGCTGCACCTTGCACGTTCATTTCAAGGCCGATGATAAGCACCACATCAGCAATGACATTCACGGCGTTGGTAAAAATAACGAGCGTCATTGCGAGGCGGCTTTGTTGCCGGCCAAGCAGGGCTCCGAGCACCAGTAAATTGATGAGTGCGGCCGGCGCCGCCCATAAACGAATACTGATATATTGCGTGGCATAATGTTGCAGCTCGGGCTCTGGTACTATCACCAGCCAAGCAAGCTCAATTAACCAAGGGCGCGCAATTAAAAGCATGACACCAAGCAGCATGGCAATGGTGACGCCGTGAACGATAACGCGCTGCGCGAGGCGCTGATTTTCTGCACCAAAGGCATGAGCGATCTCAGCTGTGGTGGTCATCCGTAAGAAGATAGCGAGAAGATAAATAAAGCTGACGACCATCGCCCCTAAAGCGACAGCGCTGAGGTAAATGGTGTCGGGTAAATGACCGATGATCGCGGTATCGACTAAACCCAATAAAGGCGCTGCGATATTTGATATGATCATGGGCAAAGCAATGGCAAAAATAGCGCGATGATCGGCGCTTTTGCCTAACCAAGATGGGAGTTTTTGAATGCGTTTTATCATGGTTTTATTAGCGCTTCTAAGTGGCGTCGCTTGGGCGGCGCCCAGTAGCGTCGCAATCTTACAATATCATCATATCGGTGATGATACACCGCGGGTGACCTCGGTAACAGCCGAAGAGCTAGAAGCTCACTTTGCCTGGTTGAAAGATAATAATTTTACAGTGTTGTCGTTGGCGGAAATTCAACGGCGCTTCGACAGCGGCGAGCCCGTGCCAGAATATACTGCCGCGATAACCATCGACGATGGCTGGCGTAACGTGTATCGCGAAGGGCTCGAAGTGTTTAAGAAATATGAGTATCCGTTTACGATTTTCGTGAATCCCAAACTAATGCGCGAAGCGTCGTCGCAATACATGAGTTGGGAGCAGTTGCGCGAGTTACAAAAGTACGGTGCACACATTGCTAACCATTCAAATAGTCATTGGCATATGACGTGGCGTTATGAAAATGAAAGTGAGGAGGTTTGGCGCGAACGGGTGCTAGCCGACGTGCTAGACGCACAAGAGGAAATTGATAAACACTTGGGTGAGCAGCCACGGCACTTAGCGTATCCTTATGGGGAATACGATGTGGCATTAGAAACGATGTTAGCCGAACATGGTTTTATTGCCTTTGGACAACACTCAGGGCCGTGGACGCCGTACAGTCCGAAAACCGCAATACCACGCTTTCCGGCATCAGCCCAATATGCAAATTTAGAAACACTCGCCACGAAACTTAAAAGCTTGGGTTTACCTTTGGTTGCAGCAGAGCCAAAAGAAATGCTGGTGTCATCAGATAATCTAACGCCGTCATTTCGTGTCGAGATCGCGTCGACTGATGATTTTAATCTAAATCAGATGAACTGTTTTGCCGGTAGCGATGTGCTGCAACCGCGGTGGGACGGCAACACCTTTCATGTGCAGTTAAGAAAAGAGTTACCTATAGGGCGCTCGCGGGTAAATTGTACGGTGCCAAGTGTGTCTGAAAAAGGGCGCTTTTATTGGTACTCGCACCCTTTTATACGTGCTGATCAGCGCGGCCGTTGGCCCGATTAATTATAGCCTGATGCAATGATGGCGAAGTCGGTGACCATGGTTTTCATGTTCACCGTTGGTACTTCGCCCATCACATGTTCAGCTTTGAAGATAGCTTGGCGTTCGCCGTCAGGGTTTACCAAAACGATCGCAGCGCTGTGATTCACCAAGTAATCAGTCTCACCTTGTTCTGGAATGGAATACATCAACCCTAAGCCATTCACGAACGGATAAAGTTCTTTATGCTCAGCGCGAACACCGACAAATTCTTCGCCAAAAAACGAAGCATAGTCAGTCACTCGTTTGACCGTATCGCGTTGTGGATCAACTGAAATCATCCATACTCGCACCGGTTCATCCGCTTGTTTCGTTAGTTCTGGTAACGCTTGGCGTAAATCTGCCATGGTGGTTGGGCAAATATCTGGGCAGAACGTATAACCGGTGAATAATAATGTCCATTGGCCTTTCAAGTCATCGTTGGTCACGTCACTACCCAACGAACTTTCTAAAGTAAACGGTGCAAGTGCACGCGCTGGCTCGTAGACCAACGCTTGCGGCTGAGGTTTCGGTAGGGTGTTATAAATAACCACACCGGCAACAAGTGCGATAAGTGCAACCACGCTAATGAGTAATTTTTGCATCCGTTTACTCCAACTTTTTCGCTCGCCTAAAGTGCTGGCGTAACCAAATAATGATCAGCTAATAATAGAATGAATAAGCCGAACAATTGCCAAATCGAAAATTTAAACATATTAAATGCGGTTAATTTACCGGGTGAGAATTTCAGCTTCCACGCGTAGACCAAGAACCAAATACTGAGAACGGTTGAACCAACCAAATAAATCACGCCCGACATACCGATGATATAAGGCAGCAAACACACAACACCCAGCAGGATGGTGTAGAGCAAAATACAGGTTTTGGTGAATTCAATGCCGTGAGTTACCGGTAGCATTGGAATATCTGCCTTGGCATAATCCTTGGCGCGATGTACCGCAAGTGCCCAGAAGTGCGGTGGTGTCCAAGTGAATACAATCATCACCAGCAAAATCGCAAATGGATGAATTTCGTTCGTGACAGCAGTCCAGCCCAATAGCGGTGGCGCGGCACCGGCTAACCCACCGATAACAATATTTTGCGGTGTCGCGCGCTTCAAATACATGGTGTAAACAATGGCGTAGCCGACCAAACTAGCAAGCGTCAGCCATGCGGTGAGCATATTGACCCAAATCGCTAACACGGCAAAACCAAGTGCACCCAAAACTGCCGCAAAAGTGAGCACTCGACGTGGTGAGAGCGCACCTGAAGGTAGCGGACGGCGCAGCGTTCGTGCCATTCGCGCGTCAATATGACGGTCAACTAAATGATTCACTGCGGCTGCGGAGCCTGACATAAAACCGATGCCAATGAGGCCTGGCACCATGATTTGCCAAGGCACCCAAGTTGGTGTCGCTAAACACATGCCCACAAGAGCGGTAAGTAACAATAGCAACACCACATTCGGTTTGGTCAGGGTTAAGTAATCACGCCAACTGGCATGCTTTTTATAAGTTTGGGCAAGCGCTTCATCGGCGCTGGCTAATTGTACTTGTTCTGTCATCTGTTTTACCCCGCCGCTCATGCGTTGCGAGCGATCTTATAATTTAAGCCGACTAAACTTAGCAGCAGTAATGCCCCAACGGCATTATGCGCAACAGCCACTTTCAAAGGTAACATAAATATCACGTTGCTGAAGCCCAGGGCGAGCTGAACGACTAACGCGACCGCAACCCAATTTAAGCTGCGACGAATCACCTGAGTTTGCGTGCGACGATAGCCAAACCACAATAATAAACCCACCACGATGGTGGTAAAATATGCCCCAAAGCGATGCATCACGTGCATGGTCATACGTTCGGCGTAATCATGTGCCCCGTATTGGTAGGTGTCAGCTGGCGGCACAGAAAACGCGCCCGCAAAATCTAGCCGTTCGCCCCAATTCCCTTCGCAAAACGGTAACTGGGTACAAGCCATGGCCGCATAGTTAGCGGCAACCCAACCACCAAGAGCGATTTGCCCGAACACGACAAGTAGCGCAAAGAATGCAAATCCGCGTAACGATCGCATCTTGGAATCGCCGAGCGGCATATGCACACGCTCTAGTCGTAAGTTCAGTAAGTACAGCAGCGAAATGGTGGTAAAGCCACCCAACAGATGCCCCATCACAATCAAGGGCTGTAAATTCATGGTGACAGTCCACATACCTAAAGCGGCCTGAAAGGTTACTAAACCAAGCAGAAACAAAGGTAAACCGACCGGTTGCGCTGGGTCATGACGGCGGCGAACGAGCGCTGTGATAGCAATAGCAAGAATAACTAAACCGAGTGTACCTGCCGCATAGCGATGAATCATTTCATTCCAAGCTTTGTGAGACTCAAGCGGCGCATGTGGAAAGAGCTCAACAGCCTTTTCAGCATCTTTCGGTACGGTTAATTCACCGTAACAGCCGGGCCAGTCTGGGCAACCTAAACCTGCGTCGGTCAAGCGTGTATAAGCGCCCAAAACAATCACTACAAATGCTAATAGAACACTGATTTTAACAAATGTACGCATGGTCCTAACCTACCTTGGAGAGTTTTAACAAGGTGCGAAGATCAGCTAGTAAGTTCTTCGCCTCTGCACGCATGGCTTCTTCTTCTGCATAGGTTGGGTAGTGCAACACCACGTTTCCTAGCGGGTCGATAATAAATAAATGATGGGCTGGGACTTGGCTTACAGCCAATTCGAGTGCGCTATTTTCCACATGTTTCACTAACGGGACTCGATTTAAATCCAGTGCAGTTCCCGCGGAGGTGATAAGAATGGGGTTCACACGATCGGTCTCTTTACCGAGTGCGACGTCTAGCTGATTCATGGCATATAAGCCTTGCATACAGGCATCAGAACACTGCCCGTCGTCGACTAAAGCAACCCGCCATCCTTCCGGTAGCGCAGCATTCAGTTCGCGCAATTCAATTGGCGGTACCAGCATGGTGCCCTTATTCGTAACGGCGCCCTGGTACCAATGTTGGTCGAGTACTAATTTCGCACCAATGACTGGAATCAAAAATGCGAGGGCGACACCGATAAGGGTTGCTCGCGATCGTTTTACGTTGGTCATTGTCATTCCTCTGTTGTTATTTTTTTGGAACGGCTGGCAAACCAAAACACTAGTAAACATGCCAGCGCTAATGAAAACCACTGTAGGGCATAGGCGCGATGTTTCTCAGGTGTCATGACTTGCGGTTGCCATTGGCGTGGCCACCCATATTCAGCAGTTTCAGAGAGTAGCACCACATATGGCTGAATGGGAAGCTGCGTGGCGTCACTAATCGCTTCGGCATCCAACTGGGTGACGCGCATTGGCCAGCGTTCCGCCTCAATAAAGGTATCGCCAGCCCCCCAAACGTCGCTCAATTGAGGTTGATAAAAAAATCCAGTAATGGTGATTTCACCTTGCGGAAGGTCTAATTGCGGTAACTGTTGACGATCGCGCCCCCAAGGCACCCAGCCCATATTAACCATCACAAAACTATTCTGATTCTCGGCAAATTTCGCCTCAAGCAAACCAATCACTTGATAGCCGGCTTGTCCGTTTAAAATTTGATTATCGAGTAGCAAATGATTGTTTAAAAATGTTCCTGTTACCGAAATTTTTGCGTAACGATTGAGGGAGCTGAGTGGCTGTTTGGCGGTGTTAAGATTAATTGAAGTGGTTTGCCGTGCTTTGTAGTCGGCAAAAAGTTGCTCTTTTTCTGTGGCTCGCTCGAGTTGCCAGAATCCAAGCTTGACCAAAATCGCAATTGCCAGCACAGTGAGCACTATCGCAACGAGTTTACTTTTACGTAATTTATTACGCATAGTAAGCCCTGCCAGAAACTTTTTGATAGGAAACTGTGATGGTCATTACTGCAAAAATCATATTGGTACTACTCATGTTATTTATGGTCGTTAATTTGTTTCGCGCTCTATTTGCGATGTTGCGTAACGACCCGACCAAGCCATCAATGACAAAATACTTAGGTCAGCGCGTGCTGTTTTCAGCAATTGCGATTGTGTTGATCGTGGTACTACTGGCATCCGGTGTGTTGGTGCCAAATCCGCGGCCGTACTGACGTGGTGAGCCAGTACGGCGTTAGTTACTCCAGTGATGTTAACGTTATAAAACGTACACAAATATAAATAGACACACCCAAACGACGTCAACAAAGTGCCAATACCAGCTGGTTGCTTGGAAGGCGAAGTGATTGTCTGGCGTGAAGTGTCCTTTGATAACGCGCAAGAACATGATGATCAACATCAAGGTACCTAAGGTTACATGCATACCGTGGAAGCCGGTGAGCATGTAGAAGGTGTTCCCGTAAATACCGGAGTCGAGTGTTAACCCAAGTTCTTCATAAGCATGCACATATTCGGCGCCTTGCAAGTACAAGAAGATACAACCCAAAATAATGGTGATACCTAAGAACAACGTCAGTTGCTTACGATTATTCTTCTCTAACCCAACATGCGCAAAATGACAGGTCACACTCGAAACGATTAAGATGATCGTGTTGTAGAGTGGTAAACCCATCCAACCCATCGCACCCGATTCGGTGCCGCCTGGCGTTTGCGTTAAGGGCCAATGTGCTTCAAATGCCGGCCACAATACTTCATTGGTCATCGCATTATTGCTGGCGCCACCAAGCCATTCGACGGCAATCACGCGAGCATAAAACAAAGCGCCAAAGAATGCGGCGAAGAACATAATTTCTGAGAAAATAAACCAACTCATACCTTGGCGGTAAGAGTGGCCAAGCTGATTGCTATATAAGCCCGACATTGATTCATTGATTTGGTCGCGGAACCAACCAAATAACATCACAATGAGTACGGCAATGCCGCCAAATAGAACATTTGCGCCCCAGCCGTCGGTTACTTCATTTTTCATATCAATAACGGTGTGACCCGCACCAAAAGCGATGAGCCCTAAACCTACGGCCCCAACAATGGGCCAAGGACTTGACGCTGGTACGTAATATTTTTCATGTTGTTGTGCCATAAAACGAATCCTCAGTCTGCCGACGTTGCTGCATCAAATGAAGCAAGCACGTCCGGTTGAGCATTGGCTGTCATATCGTACATGGTGTATGACAAAGTCAACGTGTGTATGTGGTCAGGAATGTCTGGGTCTAAATAAAACTGCATTGGCATTTTGGTATCTGCACCGGCAGCTAAAGGCTGCTGGTTAAAACAAAAACATTCGGTTTTGTTCAGATATAACCCCGCTTCGCCGGGTGCAACAGAGGGGATTGCTTGAGCTACCATGTTTTGTCCGGTGGGATTACTTGCCAAAAAGTTGACGACTTTGGTTTCGCCTGGATGAACTCGAACAGATTTCACTTCCGGTTCAAAACCCCAAGGCATTCCTTTATTTACCCGAGTAATAAATTGCACATTGATGGTGCGCGAAGTATCTACGCTACGAACGTTTGCAGCGGCCTGCTCATTTTTGGTGCGGCCGTTGAATCCGGTAATATCGCAGAACACTTCATACAACGGCACCAGTGCAAAGCCGAAACCAAACATGCCGACAACGACAAACAATAAGCGTCGCACAACGCGCGCATTATCTGCGCGCGGTGCTGGGTTTGGTGTTGGGCTATTGGTCGTCATGACTACTTCACCTCAGGTGGTGTTTCAAAGGTGTGGTATGGCGCCGGTGACGGTACTGTCCACTCGAGACCTTCTGCTCCATCCCATGGTTTGGCAGGTGCTTTCTCACCACCGCGAACACATTTGATGACCACAGCTAGGAAAATCAGCTGCGATAAACCAAATGCAAAGCCACCAATACTAACGATTTGGTTAATATCAGCGAACTGTAGCGAGTAGTCTGGAATACGGCGTGGCATACCAGCAAGACCTGCGAAGTGCATTGGGAAGAACAGCACGTTCACGGAAATTAGCGAGCACCAGAAATGCCACTTCGCTAACGTTTCGTCGTACATGTGACCAGTCCACTTCGGTAACCAGTAATATGCTGCTGCCATAATCGAGAAGATGGCTCCGCTCACCAATACGTAGTGGAAGTGAGCCACTACGAAATAGGTATCGTGATACTGGAAGTCTACTGGCGTAATCGCAAGCATCAAGCCAGAGAATCCACCGATGGTAAACAAGATCACAAATGCTAACGCGAACAGCATTGGGGTTTCAAAGCTGATAGACCCACGCCACATGGTCGCAACCCAGTTAAACACTTTCACACCGGTTGGCACCGAGATAAGCATGGTGGCGTACATGAAGAAGATTTCCGCGGCTACCGGCATACCCGTTGTAAACATATGGTGTGCCCAAACGAGGAAGCTCAAGCCCGCAATTGCTGCGGTTGCGTAGACCATCGACGAGTAACCAAATAGTTTCTTACGAGAAAATGCAGGGATAATCGCCGAGACAATACCGAATGACGGCAAAATCATGATGTACACTTCAGGGTGACCGAAGAACCAGAAAATATGCTGGAACAACACTGGATCGCCACCACCAGCTGCATCGAAGAAGCTAGTACTGAAGTACTTATCTGTTAACACCATGGTCACCGCACCAGCAAGTACTGGCATGACCGCAATCAATAAGAATGCAGTAATGAACCATGTCCACACAAACAACGGCATCTTCATATAGGTCATACCCGGCGCACGCATGTTCATAATGGTCACGATCACGTTAATTGCGCCCATAATCGACGAAATACCCATGATGTGTACTGAGAACACGAATAACGCCGTGGAATCGCTACTGTAGGTGGTTGAAAGTGGCGCGTAGAACGTCCAGCCGAATGCTGGGCCACCGCCTTCCATAAACAATGAAGCTAAGAGGATTGCAAACGCGAATGGAAGAATCCAAAAACTCCAGTTGTTCATACGCGGCAATGCCATATCTGGCGCACCAATCATCATTGGTACCATCCAGTTTGCAAGGCCAGTAAATGCAGGCATAACCGCACCGAACACCATAATCAGACCATGTACAGTCGTCATCTGGTTAAAGAAGTGCGGGTCGACAAGTTGTAAACCAGGTTGGAAGAGCTCGGCGCGAATGACCATCGCCATGGAACCGCCAACCAAAAACATAATAAAACTGAACCATAAGTACATTGAACCAATGTCTTTGTGGTTCGTTGTGAATAACCAACGGGTAATACCCGATGGCGCGTGATGGTGATGATCGTGATGATCCATCTCGCCAGCAACTGTGCTCATATCGGGTCTCCCTTACTTATTCAAATATTCATTAACGTCAGCGGCCTGAATCAGGTCGCCAGTATTATTACCCCAAGCATTACGCTCATAGGTGATAACGGCCGCAAGTTCACGCAAGCTTAACTGATTACCAAAGGCCTGCATGGCTGTGCCAGCTTTACCATTAACGACGATGTTGATGTGACCAGGTTTGTCGTTCATCACCATCGCAGTGCCTTTCAAGCTCGGGAATACGCCAGGAATGCCTTCACCGTTAGGCTGGTGACATGCCGCGCAGCTACCAAGATAGACGCGCTCACCCAATTCCATAAGCTCGTCTTTGCTCATCGACATTGAAAGTAAACGTTGCTCTTCTTCTTTGGCGGCTTTAGCGATGGCTTCTTGTTCGCTGATCCAAGCCTCGAATTCAGCAGGCTCTTTGGCGATAACGACAACTGGCATAAAGCCATGGTCTTTACCACACAGTTCAGCACACTGGCCGCGATAGATGCCGGGTTCGTCGATTTTCGTCCAAGCCTCGTTGATAAAGCCTGGGTTCGCGTCTTTCTTCACCGCAAAATCAGGAACCCACCAGGAGTGGATAACGTCGTCTGAAGTGACTAAGAAGCGAACTTTTGTATCGGTTGGTAGAACCAATGGACGGTCAACTTCCAACAGATAGTTTTCGCCTTTCTCTAGACGGTTGTTGATTTGATCTTGGCGGGTTGCAAGTAAACTAAAATATTCAACATCACGGTCGAAATATTTGTAGTGCCATTTCCACTGTGAGCCGGTTACGAGAACAGTCACCTCAGCTTCAGACGCGTCTTCCATCGCAAACAGTGTCTTGGTAGCTGGAATGGCCATACCGACCAGAATCAAAAATGGAATAACGGTCCACAGAATTTCTACTTTAACGTTCTCATGAAACGTAGCAGGTTTGTGGCCTTTCGATTTGCGGTGCAAAATCATCGAAACAAACATAGCACCGAAAACAATGACACCTATCACACAGCAAATATAAAAAATTGTCATGTGTAGGTCGTACACGCGTTGACTGATCTCGGTAACACCTTGAGTCAGATTCAACTGCGATTGCGCACTAGCAGCAAGTGGAATACTCGCTAGTAGCGCAGTGATGAGTCTAGTACTCACGCGACATCTCCTCTCATTCTTCCGACGTGGTTTTCCCACGAATACACCGAAGTGCGAGCCTGAAGAACAACGAGGTGAGTAGAAAAAGGAACAGCATTTCAAAAGAAAATCGCTTTCCCCACTAACCCTTTGTTGTTATGTATCAAAGTTTATTATTGTTTATTGTGTTAGCAGTTAATGCACATTCAAAATACCATTTTCTGGTGAAAAAGAAACCGCCATTTCGAATAATTTTTACATTCAAGTATAAAAAAAGGGCTGCACTGCAGCCCTCAACTGACAACCTTCACAAGCAGGATTAGTGGAGTGGGGGAAGTGAAGGTAAATCGTTAAACACAAAACTGTGTGTATGGCTGACTTTACTAGCCATTTTTAGACGCTGTTGCATGCGTGGTGACATTTCACCTAACCAGCTCAATACCAAGCTGCTGGTACCCGCTAGTAACGCCTGTTCAGTTGCCCATTCACGTTCATCTTGATTGCGACCGTGAACCCAGCGAATCCGAGTTCGGCTAATACCTGCTGCCACGAGTTGCTCAATCACTTCACGGCGTGCGCCGATAACGGTCACCCATTGATGAGTGCGTAGCGATAAAGCATGCAAACGCGGTAACACACTTTCCAAATCAGTTTGACTGGCAGAAAGCTCTGGTGCACCCGACCAAATATCGAATGCTGATTCATTAAATTGATTGCCAAATTGATTTCTCATAACCATGCTCCGTTACGGATCACACCAACAGCTAACCCTTCTATGGTGAAGTACTGGTGAGTGAGATCGACTTGAATAGGTGAAAACTCGTCATTCTCTGGGTGCAACAGAATCATGTTGCCGCGACGCTCAAAGCGTTTCACAGTGACGTCATCTTCAACGCGAGCCACAACAATCTGTCCGTTGCGTGCTTCATGTGTTTTGTGAACAGCAAGCAAATCGCCGTCCAAAATACCGATATCTTTCATGCTCATACCGTTAACGCGCAGTAAGAAGTCGGCGTGCGGTTTGAACAGGTTTTGGTCAACCTGATAGTGGCTCTCAATGTGCTCTTGCGCCAAAATGGGTTCGCCAGCAGCGACCTGACCTATAAGAGGCAGCCCTTCAGGTACATCTTCGTCCTCGACACCGATGAGACGAATGCCGCGCGACATACCCGGCATCATTTCAATCACACCTTTCTTCGCAAGCGCTTTCAGATGTTCTTCAGCAGCATTCGCTGATTTGAAGCCAAGGCGCTGCGCAATTTCAGCGCGTGTTGGTGGCATTCCTGTCGCATCAATATTGTCTTTGATGAGACTCAGAATCTGCTGCTGTCGTGGCGTTAATGGTCGCATGTGAATACCTGTTTATCTATACAGTGATACTGTGAGTATATACAGGTGTTTTGGTTTCGCAACTTTTTTGTGCAAAATTTTTTCATTCAGACAAATTCAAGCAACAGTGGTATGCTTTATACGTTTGTATTTTGTGGGGATATTGCATGAGTCTGAAAGGCTTTTGGCGCGGCATAATGTATTGGCCAGTACGCTGGTTAACGCGCTTTGAAACAATTCTTGATGACGCGACAGCGCAGATTGTTGGCGACAATAATGTGGTATATGTCATGCGCTCAACGTCGAACACCGACATGTTGGTGGCACAGCGTGCGTTGAAGCAGGCAGGCTTACCTGATCCAACCGAAGACTTGCTGATTAATGGTCAGCAGTTGGCTCGGGTGATGTTTTTGGATCAAACCGACCATGGTTCGGCCGAAAAAGCGATTGAGGATTTTGAAAAGCTAATTGCAGCCCATCAGCAAGATCAGCAACTGAACGTGAAAGTGGTTCCAATCGGGTTATTTTGGGGGCGCAAACCTGGCCAAGAAGCGCGCCAAGGTCATACCATGGTCGCCGATATTGATAACCCGGGTCACTGGCGTAAATTTTGGCTGACGATGTTTTCGGGTCGTCATATTTTAATTCGCGCGAGTTCACCAGTGCAGTTACGTGACATGGCAGAACAGCACGGGTCTACGCAACGCTTAGCGCATAAACTGGCGCGCGTCGCGCGTGTTCATTTTGTGCGCTTACGCCATGCTGTAGCCGGACCGAAAATGACTGAGCGTGCGGTGGTTATTCAAGATTTATTGGATACACCTGCGCTACAGCAAGCCATTGCAGATGAAGCCCGCAGTAAAAAAATCTCTGTTCCGCAAGCACGTAAAACTGCAGAAAAGTATCTTCATGAAATTGCCGCAAGTTACAGTGACACCTTAGTCCGCTTGCTCGATCGATTTATGACCTGGTGTTGGAGCCGAATTTATAACGGGATTCACATTGAAGGTGGTGAGCGTATTCGCGAGCTTGCCGAAGCGGGGCACGAAATTGTTTATGTTCCGTGTCATCGCTCGCATATGGACTACTTGTTATTAAGCTACGTGATTTATAAAGAAGGTTTAGTCCCACCGCATATTGCGGCTGGTGTTAATCTCGACTTTTTTCCAGCCGGGCCGCTGTTCCGCCGGGGCGGCGCGTTTTTCATCCGTCGCAGTTTCCGTGGCAACAAGCTTTATTCGACGGTTTTTCGTGAATATTTAAACCGATTATTCCAAAAAGGTTACCCGGTAGAGTACTTTACCGAGGGCGGGCGTAGTCGTACCGGTCGTTTGTTACCACCGAAAACCGGTATGATCGCAATGACGGTACAAGGTATGCTCCGCGGTCAACAACGTCCGATGTCGCTGGTACCAGTTTACTTGGGCTACGAGCACGTGATGGAAGTCGGCACCTACCTCAAAGAACTAAAAGGTAAATCGAAAGAGAAGGAATCGATGTGGCAGGTGCTGAGCAGTCTGCGGCATTTGCGTAATTTCGGACAAGGCTATGTAAGCTTCGGCGAACCGATTAATCTTGGCGAAGCGCTTGAAAAACTGCAACCGAACTGGCGTGATTCAATCACGACCGGGGCTGAAGAGCCGGAACGTCCGAAATGGCTGACGCCGACGGTTAACCTACTTGCCGACCAGATCATGTGCAGAATAAACAATGCCGCTGCGTTTAACAGTGTGAACTTATGTGCGCTAGCCATTCTGAGCTCGGAGCACCATGCGCTGACTCGCGAAGAGCTGGTGAGCCAGCTCAACCTGTACACACGCATTATGCGTGAAGTGCCCTACAGTAAAGATGCCTATGTGCCAGAAGAAGACGGTGAACAGCTGTGGCAATTGGCGAAGAAGCACGACAAGTTTATTGTTGAAGCGGATGGTATTGGCGAGTTGATTCGTCTCGATGGCTCCACTGCCATCGCCATGACTTATTATCGCAACAATATTATGCATATGGTGATTGTTCCAGCATTATTAGCGGCCTTTGCGCTTGGTCATAAACGCTTTACTGCTGAAGCTGCGGGCAAGTTATTAACCGAGTTACATCCGTTGTTGCAAAATGAACTGTTTATTAGCCACAACGCCGAGGACATGACACTTTGGGTTAATGCGTTACTTGAGCAATATGTGCAGTGTGGGTTGTTAACCGAAGCTGGCGAGGGGGTTTATGCGGTCGCCAAACGTGACTCACGTGCGTATTCACAGTTAGTGCTGTTGGCGCGCAGTTCAAGTGAAACCGCGCAACGCTATGCCATAGTGTTGGAATTACTCCAGCAAGCACAGCCTATTTCGCGCAGCGATTTGGAGCAACATTCAGTACAGCTCGCTGAGCGGTTGAGCTCGATTCATGGGGTGAATGCGCCGGAGTTCTTCGATAAAAAGGTACTCAGCACACTCATTGGTACGCTGAAATCTGAAGGTTACTTTAGTGTGATTGATTCCGGCGAAATGATGGCCGATCAGCGCGTCGGCGAACTCAGCGACGCCGTTGATTTGTTGCTTGAACCTGCGGTTCTACAAACCATTCGTCAATCAGTGCAACAGTTGGTGAAGGCTGAACGTTAATCCGCTCGGCCTTAAACCTATTAAAACCAATAATGCGCAGCAACAGCGAGAGCTAATACCCAACCCACGTTGTTGTTGTGCAAAAATGCTTGAAAGCAACGCCCAGGCTCACGATACCAAATCAGGTAGTGTTGCCAGATAAATAGTAAGACAATCACGGCTAAGCCGGCCCAGTAAACCCAGCCAAACAACAATAAGTAACCCAGCCATCCAAGCAGTGCCAGCGTGATGAGTTGCAGCACAGCAATAGCAAACTTGTCGTGCCCACCAAACAAAATCGCAGTCGATTTCACGCCAATTTTAAGATCATCAGCACGGTCAGCCATCGCGTACTCAGTGTCGTATGCCACAGTCCAAGCGATATTGGCAACAAACAGTATCCAAGCAATCAGTGGCAGCCCTTGGTCTAACGCGGTAAATGGCATTAAGACCCCAAAGCTAAAAGCGATACCCAACACCACTTGAGGTAACTGGGTAAAGCGTTTGCAAAACGGATATAAAGTGGCGACGCCGGCAGCGGCAAAACTCATCAAAATAGTGGCCTGGTTAAATTGCAGAACAATCACAAATGCAATCAGTATCAGCAGACCAAATAGAGCAAGTGCATGCCATGGTTTAAGCTCGCCGGTGGCAAGCGGACGTAATTTCGTTCGATTCACATGACCGTCTATATTGCGATCCGCGTAATCGTTGATCACACAACCGGCGGAGCGCATCACGAACACACCTAACATAAATAGTACTACGGTGCGTAGCGGTGGATTGCCGTCACCAGCAATTAGTAGCGCAACGAGTGTCGGCCAGCCGAGCAACAGGCTACCAATCGGGCGATCGGCGCGCATCAAACGCCAGCATGCACTAATAAACTGACCAGCTTTGATCATGACTGTATGTCCTCATTTGCGAGCTTGGCGGGAATCGACTCGCCAATGAAAACCTCAGCAACTAAAACCTTTTGTCCGGCAGCTTTAAAACAACTACGGCGTCCCCAAAGTTGCTGCGCCGGATAACCTAACTGTTGGTTCAACCGGCCAATCGGTGAGTCTGGGGAAAACTTGGCAACTTCGATGGCGCCACGTTCTAGGTCGGGCTGTGCAAATAAATGCGCACCCAATGGGTTATTGCCAAGCTGACCGAGTTGTAATGCTTGTTCATCTAGTGCGCGTTGCGGAAATACACTGCGAGCAAATACCCAGGGCTTGCCATCACAGCAAAGTAAGACTTCGCGTATGGCAGCATGTTCATCATCACCGAGCCACCGTGCTTCGTCGCTGCGAATGGTGCCAGGTTGCTGGCCTATCACGCGCACTTCAAAGTTTGCGCAATGCTGCTTCAGTTTTGCGGTGAGCGAGTTGGGGTCAAGTAGCCAAGCTTGAAGCGCAGCGCTTTCGGGCAATGTCGCCGAGTTTGCTAACAGCCAATCAGCTTTTTGATGATGGCGAATAATTGGAAAATCAAATTCGGTTTTCACAGCAACATCCATGAACGTCACTTCTGCCCATAAACAGTCAAGGCACGGATACCGGCTCCGACTAACAGGCCAGCAATCAAGCCAGCGGTGTGCGCGGTGTTGGCAATGTTCACCCACAATAGGCCGGTGTAGCCAATCACTAGCCACACTAACATGAAGATAATCAGGCTATTGGGCAAAAATAACGGGTGTCTTGGATTCTTCCATCCAACGACCGTGGCAATACCAAACAAGCCATACACCACGCCCGAGAGACCACCAAAATAAGGGCCGCTTTCAATAAATTGCGAGGTGTTTGAGGCAAGGGCGCAAAACAGGAACGCTAGAATCAGCCATTTGCTGCCGTAATAACGCTCAAAGCGGCCGCCAAGATACCACCACCAGAATACGTTAAAAACAATATGCAACACACTAAAGTGCAATAAGGCTGGGGTGAAAAAGCGCCACGGTTGTGTCCATGGCATGGCTTCGTAACTATCTGGATTAAATAGAAACGCCCCAAGAATCGGTTCGGCCAACGGGGTTAATAAACCAATAAAGGTTAAGATAACCACTGCGGCATAGCCGGTAGTAAACCATCCGGCCTGTTGCAGCAACTGCTGAAAAAAGCTTGGTGGTGCCTCTACTTTTGAGTGCTCTTGAATATCTTGGAGCACTTCCGCTACCGCTTCTTGCGGATTCTCTTTGAACGCTTGAATAAGAGCTTTCGCATGCGCGTGATAACTGGATACCGTTAACCAAAGCTCCAATTCATCGCCATGTTCACTGACCGTTACCGGTACGTTATGGCGTTGCAAGTAGGCGTACAACATAGCCATTTCGTCGGCATTGCGCGTGGTCAGTAATTTTTTCATCTAACTACGCTCCACCGCCTCAGGAAACGCTTGAGCCCAAGCCGTCATGCCGCCATCTAGGCTACTAACCGACTCGACCCCTTGGTGGGCGAGGTATTGTGCCGCGCCTTGGCTACTGTTGCCGTGATAGCAGACGACCACCACCTGGTCATGGTCGTCTAAATCGTCAAGAAACTGCTGAACATTGGCGTCAGTTAAACGCATCGAACCAGGAATATGCGCTGCAGCATATGAGCGCTCATCGCGGATATCCACAAACCGCGCCGTTTTGGAATTCCATAATTCATGCGCTGTTAGCGTGTTAATACGTTTAAAATCTGCCATGTTCTAATCCTTGATTGAGTGCCTTAGCTCCAGTCTAAAACAACTTTCCCAGACTGACCTGACGTCATGATATCAAACCCTTTCTGGAAATCGTCCACTGGCATACTGTGCGTCAAAATGGGTGAGAGGTCGAGCCCCGATTGTAGCAAGCTGGCCATTTTGTACCAGGTTTCAAACATTTCGCGACCATAAATACCTTTGATCACCAACCCTTTGAAAATCACTTGGTTCCAATCAATAGCAACGCTGGTTGGCGGGATACCAAGCATGGCGATCTTGCCGCCATGATTCATGGTCTCAAGCATTTGCGCAAACGCTGAAGGAACGCCAGACATTTCAAGACCAACATCAAAGCCTTCTTTCATGCCGAGCTCATTCATCACGTCTTTAAGACTCTCTTTGCTCACATCAACCGCACGGGTAGCACCCATTTTCTTGGCGAGGTCGAGACGGTATTCGTTCACGTCGGTAATCACAACGTGGCGCGCACCAACGTGACGAGCCACGGCTGCGGCCATAATTCCAATTGGACCAGCACCAGTTATTAACACGTCTTCACCGACTAAATCGAAAGCAAGTGCGGTATGTACGGCATTACCGAACGGATCAAAAATTGCAGCTAAATCATCGCTAATATCATCCGGCAATTTGAATGCGTTCTCGGCAGGAATCACTAAGTACTCGGCAAACGCGCCAGGGCGATTTACACCTACACCGACGGTGTTGCGACACAAGTGACGGCGTCCAGCACGGCAGTTGCGGCAGTGACCACACGTGATATGGCCTTCGCCCGAAACCCGGTCACCTTTGTTGAAGCCGCGAACACCTTCACCCATAGCCTCAACCACGCCAACATATTCGTGACCGACAACCATCGGTACCGGAATCGTTTTTTGTGACCATTCGTCCCACTTATAGATGTGTACGTCGGTGCCACAAATGGCGGTTTTCTTAATGCGGATAAGCAAATCGTTGTAGCCGTATTCCGGCTTCTCAACGTCGGTCATCCAAATACCAGGTTCAGCGTGCAATTTCGCCAATGCTTTCATAAATCGTTCCCTTCAGCCTTTTAAAAAGACGATTAAATAATGCCGAGATCTTTACCAATGCGCGTGAATGCGTCAATGGCACGATCGAGTTGCTCACGAGTGTGCGCTGCAGACATTTGCGTACGGATACGCGCTTTGCCACGCGGCACTACTGGGAATGAGAAACCAACCACATAAATGCCTTCTTTCAACATACGGTCAGCCATTTCTGAAGCCAAGCGGGCATCACCAATCATTACTGGAATAATGGCGTGGTCAGCACCACTCAAAGTGAACCCAGCTTTGGTCATTTCGCTGCGGAAGTAGTTAGCGTTATCCCAAAGTTTTTGACGAAGATCATGGCCGTTTTCCAACATTTCAAGTACGCGAATCGACGCTTGTACAATGGCTGGGGCAACTGAGTTTGAGAATAGGTATGGGCGTGAACGCTGACGTAACCAATCAATCACTGGTTTTTTACCAGAGGTATAACCGCCTGATGCGCCACCTAGTGCCTTACCTAAAGTACCGGTAATGATATCGACGCGACCTAATACGTTGCAGTACTCGTGTGTACCTTTACCGTTTTCGCCCAAGAAACCAGTCGCGTGACAATCATCCATCATCACCAAAGCGCCGTATTCGTCTGCTAAATCGCAAATGCCGTTTAAGTTCGCAATCACACCATCCATTGAGAACACACCGTCGGTCGCCACCAAAATATTACGTGCGCCGTCGGCTTTCGCTTGTTTGAGTTGCGCTTCTAAGTCTGCCATGTCGTTATTTTTGTAACGATAACGCTTGGCTTTGCTTAAGCGAATGCCATCGATAATCGAGGCATGGTTAAGCTCGTCACTGATAATCGCGTCTTCAGGGCCCATTAATGTTTCAAAAAGGCCACCGTTGGCATCAAAACATGACGAGTACAAAATGGTATCTTCAGTACCTAAAAAGTTACTCAGTTTCGCTTCTAGAGTTTTATGAATATCTTGTGTACCACAAATGAAACGGACCGATGCCGTACCAAAACCATGTTCATCCAAGCCTTGCTTCGCAGCTTTAATCAGCTCAGCATTGTTGGCTAAACCGAGGTAGTTATTCGCACAAAAGTTTAATACGGACTCGCCGTCACCCACTTCAATTTCAGCGTCTTGGTCGCCAAGAATAATGCGTTCGTTTTTGTATAAACCTTCGTTTTTCAGCTCTTCGAGTTGCGTTTCAAGCTGTTGATAAAAATCTTGCTTCATGTAATTCTCCGTGCTTTAGACCTGACGGGTGAACTTAAGTCTGTTTACTTAAGCTGTTACGATAAGCATAGTTTACCTGATCAGCAGGGGGCTGCGCATCCTCATTTCATCAGCTGGAGAAATTTCATGCATAAACGCGCCATTTATCCTGGGACCTTTGATCCGATTACGAATGGTCATGCTGACTTAATTGAACGAGCCGCAAACTTGTTTAGTGAAATTATTGTCGGTGTTGCGAATAGTCCCAGCAAAAAGCCAATGTTTACGCTTGAAGAGCGCGTTGAGCTTGTGCGTCAAGTGACAGCCGAGTTACCGAATGTTACCGTGGTTGGCTTTAGTGGTTTATTGGTGGATTTTGCCAAAGAGCAGGGCGCGACAGTACTGATTCGCGGTTTACGTGCGGTGTCGGATTTCGAATATGAGTTTCAGCTGGCAAATATGAATCGACGCTTGTTTCCAGGCTTAGAAAGTGTGTTTTTAACACCGGCTGAAGAAAATTCATTTATTTCATCCACGCTGGTTAAAGAAGTGGCAATTCACCACGGTGATGTGCGCCAGTTTACTGACGCGCGTGTAGCCGAGGCTTTAGAAAATAAGATCAAAGCGCGCAAGTAAGTGCTTGCTTACAGCGCGACATCGACAAATACCCAAGCCAATAACAGTGGGCAGATAAAACGTAAATGCCAGAACAATAAGCGGTAGCGCCATGACGTTGCCGCTAACTCGCGAACTCGGTTGCTACGCTGCCAAAACCATCCCAATACAATAAAGTAAAACAGCCCCGATAACGGTAATTGGAATTGTGTGACATAGGTCACCACCCAATTAAAGAGCGGTTCAAACCAAATCACCAAAGCACAGCCAATTAGCGCAATAATCGCTGCAATAATACGCGCGGCTTGGCGACGATTCAGCGGATGCGTTTCTATCGCATACGCAATGGGGACTTCGGCGGTCGCAATCGTTGAAGTGAGTGCCGCAATGCTCAACAGCGCAAAAAAGCCGAATCCTAACCAAGCGCCGGCATAGCCTAATTGCGTGAACAAATCAGGAAGCACTTGAAAGATCAGCCGACCTTCGCCGATCAGCTGCTCGCCCTCGGTGACGCTTAAGCCTTGTGCCATAGCCACGTAGAGTGCAGGGATTATTAATAGACCAGCCAAGAACGCGACTAATGTATCGAGCGCAGCGACACTCCAAGTCAGACGGCCAATACGGGTGCCTTTTTGCAAGTAACTCCCATAAATCATCATGCCGCCCAAGCCGATGGACAAGCTAAAAAACGCCTGACCCATGGCAGACACTAACAGGTCGGCATTCCACATCGCTGCAAAATCGGGAATTAAATAAGCTCTGAAGCCATCGGCTGAGCCAGGTAAGGTGCTCATGAAACCAATCAAGCCAATTAATAGCAACACCAGTAACGGCATGAGGCGGCGTGACCAACGTTCAATACCTTGCTGGACGCCATTGATGACGATACCAAAGGTAAGTGCGACAAAAACTAAGAGCAAAATGATATCGCGCAGCATCGAAGCATCAGCAAAAAACGGCGTTAACTCGGTTAATTGCAGAGCAGTGAGTAAAAAGGTGAAACCTTCGGCAAGCATCCAAGCGGCGACTAAATGGTAGAAACTCAGCATTAAAATCGCGCCGATAACGTTCAAATAACCCATTGTTTTACCGCTGATTGCGGTGATAGGGCGTGCCGTGGTACTCAATGTGCTGAGTGCTTTTACAGGGTTCGCTTGCGCGGCATGGCCTAGGCTTAACTCGGTATATAACGCCGGTACCGCAAGTATCACAACAACCAGTAGATAGACGAGTAGAAATGCAGCGCCGCCGTGATTTGCAACTTGGCTGGGGAAGCCCCAAATATTGCCAAGACCAATAGCAGAGCCTGCTGCAGCGAGAACGAAGCCTATCCGTGTGTGAAAACTATCGCGCATATTTTAACCATAACTTTTGCGGTAAAAGGCGCCATTCTAGCCTTAAAATGGCGACAAAGACTATCATTTTTGCGTGTTTGAGGTTAGAATCGCGCCCCAAGTTTACTTTTCAAATTTTTGCTCAAACCAGACCCGCAGGAGTCCGTCACATGACTGATCTGGATTTAGGCCATTACGGCATCACAGACGTCACTGAAATTGTCCATAACCCTTCTTACGAGCAGTTGTTCGAAGAAGAAACTCGCACCGATCTTCAAGGTTTCGAGAAAGGTGTTGTCACCGATCTTGGCGCTGTTGCTGTCGATACTGGTATTTTCACTGGTCGCTCGCCAAAGGACAAATACATTGTACGTGATGACACTACCAAAGATACATTGTGGTGGGCGGATCAAGGCAAGAACGATAACAAAGCAATTACCCCTGAAATTTGGGCTGATCTAAAAGAGACAGTAACGGGTCAACTATCTGGCAAGCGTTTGTTTGTTGTTGATACCTATTGTGGCGCAAACGAAGATACGCGTTTGGCCGTTCGCTTTATTACCGAAGTGGCATGGCAAGCTCATTTTGTGAAGAACATGTTTATTCGTCCATCAGCGGAAGAGCTAGAAACGTTTACCCCTGATTTTGTGGTCATGAATGGTGCGAAATGCATTAACCACAAATGGCAAGAGCATGGCCTGAATTCTGAAAACTTCGTTGCTTTTAACTTAACTGAGCGTATTCAGTTAATCGGCGGTACTTGGTACGGCGGTGAAATGAAGAAAGGTATGTTCTCAATCATGAACTATTACCTGCCGCTTCAGGGTATTGCTTCAATGCACTGTTCTGCGAACGTTGGCGAAGACGGCGACGTTGCTATTTTCTTCGGCCTGTCGGGTACCGGTAAAACAACCTTATCAACCGATCCAAAGCGTCAGCTTATCGGCGATGACGAACATGGTTGGGACGACGATGGCGTCTTTAACTTCGAGGGCGGTTGTTATGCGAAAACTATCAACTTGTCAGCTGAGGCCGAGCCAGATATCTACAACGCAATTCGCCGTGACGCCTTGTTAGAAAACGTGACCGTTCGCGAAGACGGTAGCGTTGATTTTGATGACAATTCAAAAACTGAAAATACCCGTGTGTCGTACCCGATTTATCACATCGATAACATCGTGAAGCCAGTGTCGAAAGCGGGTCATGCGCAAAAAGTTATTTTTCTAACAGCGGATGCGTTTGGTGTATTACCACCTGTTTCTAAGCTGACTAAAGAGCAAACTGAATACTATTTCTTGTCCGGCTTTACCGCGAAATTGGCTGGTACAGAGCGCGGTATTACTGAGCCAACGCCAACCTTCTCAAGCTGTTTCGGCGCGGCATTCTTAACGTTGCATCCAACGCAGTACGCAGAAGTATTGGTGAAGCGTATGGAAGCATCTGGTGCGGAAGCCTACTTGGTGAATACCGGTTGGAACGGCACTGGCAAACGTATTTCAATTCAAGCGACGCGCGCTATCATTGATTCGATTCTAGACGGCAGCATTGAAGATGCGGAATTTGTACAGTTGCCATACTTTAATCTAGCAATGCCAACAGCACTTGAAGGCGTTCAAGAGCAGCACATCCTTGACCCGCGTAACACCTATGAAGATAAGGGAGACTGGGATGTGAAAGCTAAAGACTTGGCGCAGCGTTTTGTTGCGAACTTTGAAAAGTTCACTGACAACGCAGAAGGTAAAGCTCTCGTTGCTGCAGGCCCTCAGTTGTAGCAATAAGCTTTCGCATAAATAAAAGAGGCAGCTGACGCTGCCTTTTTTATTGTTTGTTCTAAACAATTGAGGCTAATGCACTGCGGCTCGAGCCGCTTTACCTAAGCGAGTACAATTGCGTCCGTCATGCTTTGCCTGATAAAGCCCGTTATCGGCACGCTGAACAATCGAAATGATGGTGTCTTCATCGAGACAATCGGTACAACCAATACTGACGGTTAAGTGAAGCTTTTGTTCGGTGAAACGATGCTCAGCTACCGCAATACGGATTTTTTCCGCTAATTCAACAGCACCTTCTTCATCGGTATTTGGCGCAATAACTAAAAACTCTTCACCACCCCAGCGCCCGAGGATATCGCTGGCTCTGATCTGAGCAGATAAAACTTGGCTGAGCTCTTTAAGTACTTGATCGCCAACAAGGTGTCCATAGTTGTCGTTAAGTGTTTTGAAATGATCGGTATCAAGAATCAGTACAGCAAGCTCATGCTGATAACGATGCGCACGCTCTAGCTCTTGTTCGAGCACGTCATCTAAGTGCGAGCGGTTTTTCAATTGTGTCAGCGTGTCGGTTCTTGCGAGCACTTCAAGCTCACGATTGCGCTTTGCTAGAAAATTAAAAGCTTCTTCGCGTGACTTTTCATAATGGCGCGAGATGGTGAGCACTGCGACTAACGCCAGCGCAATATTAAACACGGCTGGTAGATTAATTGCGTAACTTGGCCACTGTGGAGAAAACCAGATGATAAACGCCACTAAAGCGGCAAGGAAGCCTCCGCTGACATAAAGCCCTAAACGTAAACCAAGTAAGAAAAACGCAAGCAAGGGCACCATGCTAAACCAAATAAATGAATAGTTGCGACCGTGCGCTAAAGCGAAATACATTCCGAGAAAGATGACAATAATGCCAATTAGCAGACGAGCGCTGCGCTCAATATTCAGGTGCTTGCGAAGATCAATTTGTAACGCCAAGATACCGCCGAAAAGTATTGCATCGGCGGCGGCCATCAGCAGATAGTCAAACAGAAAAATATTCAGAAAAAAGAATATGCCGGTATAAAGTTGCAGAATAAATTGAATATTCTGCATTAACTTCACTCGCCAGTAGCGCAGGTCTTCTGGCTGAAAAGGGTGGGGGATAACCCACCACCCTTTGTTAAATAGTCGCTTAAGACCTGCCATGAATACCCCTACTTCAGTTTTTCAGCATGTGGCAGTTCATGTGCTGGCGCTTCTTTATTACCTTCAACCAAGAAGTGCTGCATCCAACGCATTAAACGCATAGCATAGTCCAGTTGCGCCGCAACACGGCGGTTACCGTGACCTTCGCCGGGGTATAGGACTAAGCGTACCGGAACATTTCCGTGAGTTTTCAAGTAACGATAAAGCTCCATCGACTGGCTTGGATGTACACGGGTGTCTTCTTTACCGTGCATAATCAAGATAGGCGTACGTGCTTTTTCAGCGTGATAAATCGGGCTGCGCTCTAAGTACCACTGCCATTTTTCCCATGGGTAACTGCGCGCGTGAACGGCATGCATTTCTTTGGCGATATCGGTCGTACCAAACTTAGAAATGTTATCGCTGATACCAACGAACATCACGCTGGCGGCAAAATGTTCGGTAAGTGCCGTTGCACCCCATGCCGACGCAAAGCCACCGTACGAGCCGCCGGTAATCCCCACTTTCTTCGCATCAACTAAGCCCATTTTGACTAAGTGATCTTTACCGTCAACTAAGTCGTCAAACTCTTTGCCAGCATAATCATTTTGACCAAGCTTCGAGAATTCAACACCGCGTCCGGTACTGCCTCGATAGTTCGGGAAAAATAACGCATAGCCTTGCTGCGCGGCGTATTTTACTGGGCTACCGTAACGATCCAGCCAACCATTACTGTAGTGCGCTTCCGGGCCACCATGCACAACCATGATCAGTGGATAACGCTGACCTTCTTGATAATCGGTTGGGTACACAACAATACCTTCAAGATCTAAGCCGTCACGCGCCTTGTAACTTACTGTTTCTTGGCGCGGCATGGTGATGTCGGCTAACCAAGGGTTGGAGTCGGTGAGGCGTTCAATACGTTGACCACTAATGCGGAACAATTCAGTTGGGTGTGCGGCGCTATGCGCTCGAACAAGAACATCTTCGTGACCCGGCGTAACCTCAATATCAACCGCAACAAGCTTGCTGGGTTCCATTAAAATACGTGTCTCGAGCCATTGCATGGTCAGCGCTTGCACTTCACTTTGCGTGCCGCGGTGGCCTAACCAAACCAATTCGTCGTTTCGACGCCAAGCGATGTCTTGCACATGCCCTTGATAATCCGGCAGGACCTCTTTGCGTTCATTCTGCTTGCTGGTGTCGTATACGTATAAACGGCCATCAGCTGGATCATTATAATCAGCCGCACCAATCACCGCTAAGTAGCGACCGTCAGGCGAAAATTCTGCTTTGCCGAGTTTCCCAACCGACTCAAATGCACTGACTTGCTTACCTGAAAAATCAAGTAGCTGATATTGGCTACTCATATAATTGTCATCAACTAAGGCAGTTGGTGCGACACGAACTAACAATTGTTCATGACCCGGACGAAACGCAACAGACAGGACTTGCTGTGAGTTTGTCAGCTGTACTGGCTTGGCATTTTCGGTTTGCGTGTCATAAAGCCACAAATGCGTGAACTCATGCTCTTCTTCATAAACTTCAGCTTTGAAACCTTTTTTGGCGAGCTTCGCTTTCGTGTCGTCAGCTTTACTGCGAGCACGAAATGCGATGTAGCGCCCATCAGCGCTGATCGCGTAGCTATTGATGGCGGCATCATGACTAAGTGCAAGCTGCGCTTCGCCACCTGTGGTTGCCATTTTATAAAGGCTCGTATGCTTCACACCGTCGCGTTTCGCTAAGAAGTAAATTGTTTGCCCATTGAAGCTAACCGCACCAAGACTTTCTTTACCGGTAATAAAGGGCACGCTCACAGAGTTACCGCGCACGGTATAAAGTTCAATGTAAGAACTGCCGTCGTCATCAACGTATGGTTGGCGTGGTACCACTCGAGTGAAGGCCGCTAATTGTCCATCAGCGGCAAGAGCCGCACTGTTTATTGATTTAACGGTAATGGTTTCTTCTAACGTAATATCTCGTGCATAGGTAGAAAATGACATTACCGCAGCGACTAATACAAGACTAATGCTGCGCAGCATGATGTACTCCTCGTTGCTTTGTTGTTCACTGATTATTCATAATTATTTAGCAATCTTACCAGCAAAATTATTGACTTCCCACGAAATAACGCCAATCTGTTAACAACATTTTAAGGTTTTGGAAAGTACATGGTTGACCAATTACTTATCGGCGCAATTATTATTGGTGCCCTGGTTCTGTTTGTCTGGGACCGCTGGCGCTATGACCTGGTGGCAATGTTTGCCCTATTAGTGGCGGCCGCCCTAGGGTTGGTGCCAACCAATGAAGTGTTTGCAGGGTTCGGTAATGCGGCTGTTATCACCGTGGCTGCAGTATTGGTCATTAGTCATGCAATGTGGCGATCGGGCGTGGTCGATGCATTAGCTTCTTTAATGAAGCGAGTGGGTGATACAGCCTGGATTCAAATGCTTGCGCTCACCAGCATTACCGCATTTTGCTCTGCGTTCATCAGTAATACCGGTACCATGGCCATCATGATTCCAGTTGCGCTGCAGTTATCGCGAAGCGGGTTAGGTCATGCTTCAAAGGTATTGATGCCAATGGCATTCGGTTCATTGTTGGGCGGTACGGTGACCATGATTGGTACGCCATCCAACATTATTGTGGCGGATATTCGCCGTGAATCGATTGGTGCAAGCTTCGGTATATTTGATTTTACTGCTGTTGGCGTTTCACTCACAGTTATCGGTTTAGGTTTCATGTGGCTGACTAGCAAATGGTTAGTACCGAAGACAAATAGCCGTGATAGTGCTAATTCGCCTTACGATATGAGCTCATACATGACAGAACTGTGGGTACCTCAGAGTGCAAGCTATGTTGGTCAAACGCTGTACGAGCTGGAAAGCCGCATAAAAGAAAACTTTGCGGTCGTGGCTATCAAACAAGATAAAACGGTGATGACTGCGCCGCCGCGCTATTACCGTATTAAAGCCGAAGACGTGCTGATTGTAGAAGCTGATACCGATACATTGCAGCAGATTATCGACGCGACGGGCTTTGAATTAAATGCAGAAGAAGAACTTGCGGATCGATTTTTGATTTCCGATGAAGTACAGGTCGTTGAGGGCGTTGTGGGTCCGGATTCACGCCTGGTGGGGCGTTCTGCCGCTGATTTACGCCTGCGTCATCGGTTTGGCGTGAACGTGTTAGCCGTTGCGCGTCAAGGGCAGCCGGTTAAGCCAAATCTGGCAAATATACGCTTCAAACCAGGCGATGTTTTATTGTTGCAAGGCGACGCTGAAATTCTCACCGATGTGTTTCGTCGTTTTGGTTGTTTCCCGTTGGCACAGCGCAGTATGCGTATTGGTGCCGGTAAAAAACTATTCACACCACTGGCGATATTCGCTACCGCAATTATGCTCAGTGCGCTGGGAGTTCTCTCCGTGCCAGTTGCGTTCACTGCCGCTGCTGGCGCAATGGTACTTGCGAATATCATTCCGCTGCGCGAGTTGTATGAAAACGTCGATTGGCCGATCGTGGTGTTGCTCGGGGCGACCATTCCGTTAGGTGGTGCGCTTGAACGCAGCGGTGCGGCGCATACGTTGGCAGATTGGGCACTTATGGTGAGTAGTGATGCTCCGGCAGCCGTGGCGCTGACAATTTTATTGGTGGTCACGCTCGCGTTATCTAACATCATCAATAATGCGGCTGCGGCGGTATTAATGGCGCCCATCGCCTTAAATATGGCAACCGGCCTCGACGTTTCCGTTGACCCGTTTTTGATGGTAGTTGCGATTGGTGCGGCGTTACCATTTATTACGCCAATTGGTCATCAATCAAATATTTTGGTGATGGGGCCGGGGGGGTATGCGTTTGGTGATTACTGGAAACTCGGTTTACCGTTAACCATTGTGTTGTGCGTTGCTACAGTGCCGCTGATTCTCTGGTTTTGGCCACTTGCCGCGTAGCCTCAGCACCGCGCGCAACCACGCGCAATTGCGCAATCGTTTGCTCGGTTAAGCGCTGGCGCTCTTTGGCGTCAGCATCAAGTGCATCGGCTCCAGCACTGAATACAATGCGAACAATCGCATCCGCTTGCAACTCGGCTAATTCACGGTCGAATTGTTGCTCATCAACTAAATAATCGACTAACTCAGCGGTGAAATGCTCGACTTCGCGGGTTACTGCCAAGCGGAAATCACGTGAATTGCCGGATTTTTCCTGCAATAACAGACGAAAAATAGCGGTGTTGTTGGTCACAAACTCCATAAACGTCGTCACCGACGCGCGGATAATCGAGCCACCTTTGGCAATTTGTTGGCGTGATTGACGTAATAATTGCCGCAGTGTCAGGCCGCCTTCGTCAACCAAAGTCAGCCCAAGCTCTTCCATGTTTTGAAAGTGACGGTAAAACGAAGTCGGTGCAATACCTGCCTCGCGCGCAACTTCCCGTAAACTCAAACTCGCATATCCGTGTTCAGCGCTGAGCTGATTCATCGCCGCTTGAATAAGGGCTCGACGGGTTTTTTCTTTTTGGGCTGCGCGAACACCGGCCATAGCATGGAACTCTCGTTAATTTTAGTCGTCGAACAGATTATGTCAGTGAACGCGTGTTCACGCAATTCAACGTTTTTCGACCGAATTTACTTGCACTGAATATAAAGCATAGGTAAATTGAGCGAACACATGTTCACTGAATGCGCGAGTTCTTCTTTTTAGTAATTAAGTTGGTTCATATATGTCGTCACATCCTGGTTCAGCAACTGCTGAAAAACCTCCCATCATTTGGCTTAACTTCAGTGTTTTTGCCATTACTTTTTTAGTCGCCGCAATTGGTGTGCCATGGTATGGCTTAACGCACGGTTTTTCGGCTGGGCTGATTGCTGGATTGATCGGTACCATCGTGTTCGCTGGTATTTCGATCACGGCTGGCTATCACCGGTTATGGGCGCATCGCACATACGATGCGCACTGGTCATTGCGAATCCTTTTCGCTTTAGGTGGTGCTTTAGCGGTGCAAAACAGTGCTTTGCACTGGTCGTCTGATCATCGTGAACACCACAAACATGTGGACGATAACGATAAAGACCCTTATTCAGCGAAGCGCGGTTTCTGGTACTCGCACATCGGTTGGATGTTACGTGAATATCAGGCATCACGTTATAGCAACTACGACAACGTCAAAGATCTGCAGAAAGATCCGATTGTGATGTGGCAGCATCGCCACTACCTGTTGCTGACCATTTTGACTTCAGTTGGCTGGCCGATTGCTTTGGGCTTGATGCTCGGTGATGTGTGGGGTGCAGTCATTTTAGTCGGCTTCGCGCGTTTGGTGATTAACCATCACACCACGTTCTTTATCAACTCACTGGCACATATTTGGGGTAAGCAAACTTACACCGATCGCAATACGGCGCGTGATAATGGTGTATTAGCCTTATTAACCTTTGGTGAGGGCTATCATAATTACCATCATATTTTCTCTGCGGATTACCGCAACGGGATTCGTTGGTGGCATTTCGACCCGACCAAATGGTTGATTCGAGCGTGTTCATGGGTTGGATTAACGTCGAACTTGAAGCGGACAAACGGCTATCAAGTTGAGAAAGCTCGACTCGAGATGCAGTTTAAGAAAGCCAAAGAAAAAGCACAGATTTCTTGTGAAACGACAATGGCAAAACTACACGATGAATTTGATCTCATGGTCGTAAAACTGCGTGATTATTACCAAGTGCGCAAGCAATTACTTGATACAAAAGCGAAAGCAATGGTTGATGGGATGCATGTACCAACGCTTGCAGAATTGCAGGCTAAAGCTGAAATCATGCGCGTGGCATTCCAAACGCACAAACAAGAATTTCAAGAGTTACTGCAGCGCACAATGCGAGCGCCGCAAACCGTTTAAAAGTATAACGGAAATAAAAAACCGACCTTCTGAGGTCGGTTTTTTTCGAGCTAAAAGCCACTACTTTTTCGCTTTTGCAAAGGCCTCGGCAAAAGCAGAGCCCATCGCTGAATTAGCACTAGGTTGCGAGGCCGGTTGTGGTCGTGATTGACCGCCAGCGCTGCGTGGCTTGTGCGATGGCGATTTAGCTGAACTCGCTTTCGCTTGGTTTGGCGCAGCAGGTGTTGGCTCATCGCTGAGGCGCATAGTGAGACTAATGCGCTTGCGTGGCACGTCGACTTCCAACACTTTTACTTTGACAATATCGCCGGCTTTGACTATTTCACGCGGATCACTGACAAATTTATCTGATAGCGCCGACACATGCACTAAGCCATCTTGGTGCACGCCGATATCGACAAAAGCGCCAAAAGCGGCCACGTTACTAACCACGCCTTCAAGCGTCATGCCCGCTTTCAGATCTTTGATATCATCCACGCCTTCTTTGAAGCTCGCGGTTTTAAACTCTGGGCGAGGGTCACGACCGGGTTTATCGAGCTCGCGCAAAATATCTTGCACGGTTGGTAAGCCAAATTTGTCGTCGATATAATCCTTTGCATTGAGCTGCTTCAAAAAGCTGCTATCACCGATAATATCGCTGACTTGTTTTTCGTTTTGCGCGGCAATACGTTCAACGACGGGATACGCTTCAGGATGCACAGCCGAGCTATCGAGCGGTTGTTCACCGTTCATGATGCGTAAGAAGCCTGCCGCCTGTTCAAACGATTTCGGCCCCATACGGGCAACTTTGAGCAATTGCTGGCGGGTTGCAAAGCGTCCGTTGCTATCGCGATGAGCAACAATATTTTGTGCTAAGGTTTTGGTCAAACCTGCAACGCGAGCGAGTAATGCAACGGATGCTGTATTTAAATCGACGCCGACTGCGTTGACACAATCCTCGACAACGGCATCAAGACTTTGCGCAAGCTGAGCTTGGCTGACGTCGTGTTGATATTGGCCAACACCTATTGATTTCGGCTCAATTTTCACGAGTTCGGCAAGAGGGTCTTGTAAACGTCGAGCTATTGAAACTGCCCCACGCAATGACACATCAAGTTCAGGGAATTCTTGTGCGGCAAGTTCTGAAGCCGAGTAAACCGATGCACCAGCTTCGTTCACAATCACTTTATTGGCTTTAATTTCTGGATTGGCTTTGAGCATTTCGCCAACTAATTTGTCGGTTTCGCGAGAGTAGGTGCCGTTGCCAATCGAAATAAGTTCAACTTTATGCTGCTTACACATGCCGGCTAGCGTGCGCATCGCTTTATCCACTTGGTTTTGTGGTTGGAACGGGAATACCGTATTGGTACCAAGTACCTTGCCGGTGCTATCCACGACAGCAACTTTAATCCCCGTGCGTACACCGGGATCAAGCCCCATAGTGACTTTGTCACCGGCAGGCGCGGCCATGAGTAAATCTTTGAGGTTATTGGCAAAAATTTGAATGGCATCGGTCTCGGCGCGCTCACGAACCGAACCAAATAATTCGGTTTCCATGTGCAATAGAATTTTAATGCGCCAGGTCCACTGGACTGTTTGTTGTAGCCAAGCATCGGCGGCACGGCCTTTATCTTGCCAATCGATATGCGCTGCAATCAGTTGCTCGCCGTAGCTACGAGCCTTCGGGTCGTCTTGTTGCGGATCGGGGTTTAACTTCAGTTGCAAGATGCCTTCATTACGACCACGGAATAGGGCTAACGCGCGATGCGAAGGTATCTTCTTCAGTGCTTCACTAAATTCAAAATAATCACGATACTTAGCGCCCTCAGACTCTTTACCCGGCGCTACTGTGCTCGTGATTTCAGCGTTATTCCATAAATAATCACGCACCTTTTTCAATAAGGCTGCGTCTTCGGCAAAACGCTCCATAAGAATAAAACGCGCACCTTCGAGTACGGCTTTTTCGTCGGCAAAGCCAGCTTCGCTATTGAAATATTTCTGCGCTTCAACGTCAGGTGTTAATTGTGGGTCACTAAACAGCGCATCAGCAAGTGGTTCAAGCCCAGCCTCAATGGCAATTTGCCCTTTGGTACGGCGCTTCGGCTTATACGGCAGATATAGGTCTTCAAGTTCGGTTTTCGAATTGGTTTCTTGTATGGCCTGTGCAAGTTCCGCCGTGAGCTTACCTTGCTCTTTTATGCTGCTCAGAATCACCGCTCGGCGTTCTTCAAGTTCGCGCAAGTAGGTCAGGCGTTGTGCTAGATTACGCAACTGCGTGTCATCTAGACCGCCCGTTGCTTCTTTTCGGTAACGCGCAATAAAAGGTACCGTGGCACCGTCATCTAATAGCGCGATAGCAGCTTGCACTTGCTGCGAACCGACCGCTAACTCGTTCGCGATTTGCTGAGTAATCGAGCTCATAACTTCTCTCATGATGTCGTGTATTAATTTAAGAATCGGGCAAGTATATCAGGCTGCTTCTTGCTTGTGTGTGATTCGATGTAGAGAAAGCGTAAATGCACCACTTTTCACACTAGGAACGCGTCAAAATGTAATCGATTTTGGTTACAATCCATGCTTTTGGACCGTTTGGGGTGATGACAGTGAACTCGTCATCGAGTTGCTTACCAAGCGCTGCCCGGGCCATAGGTGCATCAATCGAAATCACATCGTTGCGCTGATAAATCTCATCGGGCCCGGCGATAATGAAAGTGCGTTGCTGGCCATCGTCGTCTTCAACAGTGACGGTTGCGCCGAAGAAGACTTTACCTTCTTGCTGCGGTGAATAATCAACAATTTTGAGCTGTTCTAAGCGCTTGCGCAAAAATCGAATACGCTTGTCGATTTGCCGTAATTTCTGCTTATTGTACTTGTAGTCTGCGTTTTCACTGCGGTCGCCAAGGCTGGCTGCCCACGCGACCTTTTCGGTCGTTTCGCGACGCTCAACGCGCCATAAATGATCAAGTTCTTGTTGCAACTGCAGATAGCCAGAACGGCTAATTAAATTTGTCTTCATGTTGTGGCAATAAGCTCTTAAAAATAGGGTTGAATCAAAAGCTGGAGTTTACGACGAAGCGCAGTGAAATCAAATAGTCGCCTCATGGCACTGAAACCTTTCGTTACAAGCCTTTGTTGGCAAAAGAATTTGCTTCGCATATAGTTCACATAGTAACAGGAATAGTTGCCTACAAGAGCAAAACCTTATGAGCCAAGAAACGTTTAAAATTATTGTCGTGGATGACGACGCGCGTTTGCGTAGCCTGTTAGAGCGGTATTTAACCGAGCAGGGCTTTCATGTGCGAGCCGCGGGTAGTAGTGACCAGATGGATCGTTTATTAGAGCGCGAAAACTTCCATCTGATGGTGCTCGATTTAATGCTACCAGGTGAAGATGGATTATCAATTTGCCGACGTTTACGCCAACAAAATAACGAGATTCCCATTGTGATGCTCACGGCGAAAGGCGATGAGGTGGATCGTATTATCGGGCTTGAGCTTGGCGCCGATGATTATCTAGCCAAACCATTCAATCCACGAGAGCTGTTAGCGCGTGTGCGAGCGGTATTGCGTCGGCGCGGGAAAGAAATTCCCGGCGCACCAAGTGCTGAAGATGAAGAAATTCGCTTTGGTGAATTTCGTTTAAACTTAGGCACCCGCGAAATGTTTCGTGGAAATGAGCCGATGCCATTAACCAGCGGCGAGTTCGCGGTATTGAAAGCATTAGTGACGCATCCACGCCAACCTATGTCGCGTGATAAATTAATGAATCAGGCACGCGGCCGTGACTACAGTGCGCTTGAGCGTAGTATTGACGTACAAGTGTCACGCTTGCGCCGTATGCTCGAAGCTGACCCGGCAAGCCCACGTTACATACAAACCGTTTGGGGGTTAGGCTACGTGTTTGTACCGGATGGTAAAGATTCCGGTAAACCGGCCTAGTATGAAGTTTTTCCCGCGCTCTGCATTTGCTCGTACGGTGGCGTTAATCGCCGCCTTGCTTCTCGTCAACCAAGTAGTCTCGTACATCATGATTGGGTTGTACGTGGTCAAGCCGAGTATGCAGCAAATCAGCAGTGTGGTTGCCCGACAAGTGCAAGGAATCATGGCGCTTGATGACTGGTTTAACGAAACCGACATATCGCCCGAGCAACAACAACTATTGGCGTTGAAATATACCGAAGCTACCGGAATTGAAGGGATTAGCGAAGACAAGGCCGTGGATTATGGCCTAGCGCAAACCACCACGTACAACTTTTTATCGGCCCAATTATCCGATTTACTCCAAGCCAACACCGAAGTACGAATCTCGCAAGGCGATGCCTATCGAGTCTGGATCCGCACCGAAGGTCTGCCGGGCTACTGGTTAGTAATTCAACTAGATAGCTTTGATGAAGCCCGCTTCTCGCCGATGTTATTCTATTTGGTCCTCATTGGCGCTTTGAGTGTGTTCGGCGGCATGGTGTTTACCAACTGGCAAAATCGCCCTCTAAAAGCGCTTGAAGCGGCCGCGAAGAAAATTGGTCAGGGCGACTACCCAGATGATTTGCCGGAGCGAGGTTCGAGCGAAATCATTGCGGTAACTCAAGCGTTTAATCAAATGACTCAAGGCGTGAAGCAACTCGAACAGGATCGTGCATTGTTGATGGCCGGGGTGTCGCACGACTTACGCACGCCGCTAACGCGTATTCGTTTAGCCACAGAGATGATGCCGCCAAGTGAAGATTACTTAGCTGAGGGTATTATCAACGATATCGACGATATGAATGCGATTATCGATCAGTTCATTGATTACGTTCGCAGTGATACTTCCGCTGATAACGACCAACAAAACTTAAATTATATCGTTGAAGACGTGGTTGCCCACGTGCCAGATTCTTGGCATAGCAAAATTGAGGTGATTTACAATGAGATGCCAGAGGTGCTCGTACGTGAAGTCTCAATTAAACGCGTCTTGCTCAATCTACTCGAAAACGCGGAGCGCTACGGTCACGAGAAAGTGCTTATCGAGACCGGCTATGACCAACAACGTCATATGGCATGGATAAAAGTGTGTGATGACGGACCGGGAATTCCAGCGAATCAAATTGAATATCTGCTACAGCCATTTACCCAAGCCGATAAGGCTCGTTCCACCAAAGGTTCAGGCCTCGGGCTTGCGATAGTGAAGCGGCTGGTAGAACGTCATCACGGTCGTGTGCTGTTTGGTAGCAGTCAACGGCTCGGCGGACTTTGTGTGCGGGTAGAGATACCCGCACAAACGCCAACTGCGAATTAACCGCGTACGCGGTTTAAGCCATTCAGTGCGGCGACGCGATAAGCTTCCGCCATCGTCGGATAATTAAAGGTTGTGTTGACGAAATACTCAATGGTATTGCCGGCACCTTTTTGTTCCATAATGGCTTGGCCGATGTGAATGATTTCAGCCGCCCGTTCACCGAAGCAATGAATACCCAGTACTTCATTGGTCTCGCGATGAAAAAGAATCTTCAAACTTCCCACCGCCATATTGGAAATTTGCGCCCGCGCTAGGTGCTTAAATTGTGCACGACCCACTTCATAAGGCACTTTCTGCGCAGTGAGCTCTTCTTCGGTTTTCCCGACCGAGCTAATTTCAGGAATGGTATAAATGCCGGTTGGAATATCACTGATTAAACGTTGATCGCATTCACCGTCAATCATCGCCGTGGCACAAATGCGGCCTTGATCATAGGCTGCGCTGGCTAACGAGGGATAACCAATGATATCGCCGACGGCATAAATATTATCGACCGTCGTTTGATAGTGATTATTCACTTCAAGTTGACCGCGGTAATTCGGCTTTAAATTAACCTTTGCAACGTTGAGCGATTCAATATTGCCCGACCGACCATTTGCAAACAACAAGCAATCCGCGTCTATTCGCTTACCTGACTTGGTATAGAGCGTGACGCCGTCAGCGTGGCCTTCTATACGTTCATACTCTTCGTTATGCCGAATCACGACGCCGCTGTTGCGCAAGTGATAACTCAACGCATCTGAAATTTCGGCATCAAGGAAGCTTAACAGCCGCTCACGCGTGTTGATTAAATCAACTTTGACGCCCAAGCCACGAAAGATACTCGCGTATTCAGAACCAATGACGCCCGCACCGTAAATAATAATGCTACGCGGCTCATGTTCTAAATCGAGTACGGTATCGGAGTCATAAATTCGGGCATGCGAAAAGTCCACATCAGGCGGATGATATGGACGGGAACCGGTTGCGATAACAACTTGTTTGGTCGTAATAAATTCTATAGTGCCATCAGTTTGCGTGATTTTTAATCGGTTTTCATTTTCAAAAGCAGCGGTACCGTGAATCACCGTGACTCCATTGCGCTCGTAAAAGCTACTGCGCAATCGCACTTTTTTGCGGATAACCCCTTGCGCATGTTTCAGAATCTCAGCAAAGGTTAATCCACGTTGAATGCGCTCTGCCGCAAATAGCGGATTGGCATTGTATTCAATGAGCCGACTGACAGAATGGCGCAAGGCTTTTGATGGAATCGTGCCCCAGTGGGTACAGCCACCACCAATTGAACTGTGCTTTTCAACCATCGCAACTTTGCGGCCATTTTTCGCGAGTTGCATCGCGGCACCTTCGCCACCTGGGCCACTGCCTATCACTACCGCGTCAAATTGCAGATCTGCCTGACTCATCAAATGCTCCTTCTGGTTGTACCGCTTACTTCTTTGCCGTTATAGTAACGAAAAGCCGATGTATTTAGCCAGTAATATGGAATTCTTATGGCGCATAAACCAGTTCCAGAAATTTTAACTCGCCAAATTGTAGCAACCAGCCGCCTATTGCGCATTGAAGCGGTCGATTTGCGTTTCAGTAACGGTGTTGAACGGCAGTTCGAGCGCATGGCCAGCAGCGGTCGTGGTGCCGTCATGATTGTACCGTTTATTGATGACGAAACCTTGATGCTGGTGCGCGAATATGCCGCAGGCCTCCATAATTATCAGCTAGGCTTCCCAAAGGGATTAATCGACCCCGGTGAAACGCCTGAAGAGGCTGCAAATCGTGAGCTCAAAGAAGAGATTGGGTTCGGTGCGAAACAACTCATTCCACTCAAAAGTGTCACCATGGCGCCGCAATTTTTCGCGGCTACGATGCATATTTTCATCGCTCGCGACCTATATCCTGAAAGTCTGCCAGGCGATGAGCCGGAGCCGCTCGAGCAGGTACCGTGGTTGCTGAGCAAAGCGGACGCGTTATTAGAACAAGAAGATTTTACCGAGGCGCGCAGTATTGCGGCCTTGTTAATGACGTTGCGGGAGCTGAACAAGTGACAACAACGAATTCGATCGAACAATTACAGGGCTGGCTACAAGGTGCCGCTGATATTGCGATGCGCGCTGGCGATTTAATTCTAGAGTTATATGAAGAACAAGCCTATGAAACGTATGAGAAAGATGATGAATCGCCAGTAACGAGCGCGGATTTTGCCGCCAATCGGCTGATTGTTGATGGATTGGCTGCGCTCACACCGGATATTCCCGTGCTTTCTGAAGAGGGTTCGCATTTAGCGTTTGAAGAGCGTCGAAAGTGGCCGCGCTATTGGATGATTGACCCGATTGATGGCACACAAGAATTTATTGCCCGCAGTGGTGATTTTGGCGTGATCATTGCCTTGGTTGAGTACAACCAACCGGTGCTAGGGGTGATTTACTGGCCCGCTGGCGATGTGCTGTACACCGCCCAGCGTGGGCAGGGTGCTTTTCGCCGTGATGTACATGGCATACAACGTATTCAAGTGCGCCGCCTTGCCGATCCGCTCAATGACGTTTTGCATTTAGCAATAAGTCGGCGTCAACCACGCGAGCGGGTGTTGCAACGCATGACCAGCGATCGCGAGTTACAATTGGTTCCAGCCGGGAGTTGTTCACTTAAAGCCTGTATGATTGCCGAAGGGCGTGCCGATTGCTTTTTGCGGGTTGGACCGACGGGTGAATGGGATACGGCAGCTGCCGAAGTCATTGTCGGTGAAGCGGGCGGGCGTATTGTCAGCGAGAGCTTCACTCCGCTCACCTATAATCAAGAAGCCAATTTAGGTAATCCAAATTTTATTATTTTGGGCGACCCAGAAGTGCCATGGCAGCACGTGTTTACTCATCATCGAAACGCTGATTAGCCGGTAAAATATTCACCGTTTCGTGTAACTCCGACCAAACTAATACGGCCTCGCCCGAACGTAATTGGCGACGAACATCCTCGACTTTTTCTTCGAGGGATTTTTCTTCGTCGCCATAATCAGTGCCTTCGCGCAGCACAAACATCTCGATTAAGTTTGTTAACGTCTCGGGGTCGATTTGTTGCCATGGGATTTGCATTAATCTTGTGCCTCTTGTAGCGCTTCCTCAGCCGTCATCCATTCTTCTTCGGCTGCTGCGAGATTGGCTTGTGCCTGCGCTTGTTGCTGCAGAATATCAGCTAATTCCGCTTTGCGTGCCGCTTCATAGAGTCCGGTGTCCGCGAGCAATGCGTTAAGCTCAGCCAATTGTTGTTCGGCTTGATGAAGTGCCTTCTCCGCTTTGGTAACGCGATCTTTTAGTGGTTTCAGTGCTTGTCGTCGTTCCGCAGCTTGACGTTTCTCGGCTTTCTTGTCCGCCTTTCCGCTCCCGTTGTTGGTACTTGAAACTGATAGTTGTGCCTGCTGCTTCAGCCAATCATGGTAGGCATCTAAATCACCAGCAAATGGCTCGACTTGCTGGTGCGCAACCAAATAGAATTCATCGACTGTGGTGCGCAATAAATGACGGTCGTGCGACACAATAACCATAGCGCCGGTGAAATCTTGCAGAGCATAGACCAGTGCCTCACGCATACTGCTATCAAGATGGTTGGTCGGCTCATCGAGTAATAACAGATTCGGTTTTTGATAGACAATCAGCGCCAACACTAAGCGCGCCTTTTCGCCGCCTGACATGGGGCCGACCAGGCTGGTAGCCGCATCGCCAGAGAATCCGAAGCCACCAATAAAATCTCGCAGCTGCTGTTCGGTTGCAAATTTATCCAACCGTTGTAGATGCTGTAACGGTGTTGCTTGCGCATCAAGCGTTTCAAGTTGGTGCTGCGCGAAATAGCCGAGTTTTATGCCTGGATTTAGGGCAACAACACCACCTTGTGCCGTTAACTCCCCAGCAAGTAGTTTGACTAGGGTCGATTTACCGGCGCCATTGCGACCCAGCAAACCGATACGACTACCTGGCACGAGGTTAAACTGAATATTCTTCAAAATAACCGTATCGCCGTAACCCGCTTGCACTTTGTCCAGCGTTAATAATGGATTGGGTAGCTGCTCCGGCTCTTTAAAGTTGAATTGAAAGCCGCTGGCGGCACGCAAAGGGGCACTTGCTTGCAAACGTTCAAGTGCTTTGATGCGGCTTTGTGCTTGCTTGGCTTTGCTCGCTTTGTAGCGAAAACGGTCAATGTAACTCTGCAAGTGTTTGCGTTGCGCTTGCTCTTTTTCAAACTGCGCTTGCTGCTGTGCCAATTGCTCGGCTTGCTGGCGCTCAAAACTACTGTAGTTGCCGCTGAAACTGGTCGCGCGCTGATGCTCTATCAGCACAATTTGTTGAGCAATCGCATCAAGAAAATCGCGATCGTGCGAGATAACGATCAGTGTGCCAGTAAAGCGCTGCAACCAATCTTCAAGCCAAAAAATCGCATCAACATCCAAGTGGTTGGTCGGCTCATCGAGTAAGAGTAAATCGGCACGAGCGATCAACGCTTGCGCTAAGTTGAGTCGCATCCGCCAACCACCAGAAAATGACTTCACCGGCGCATAGATTTGCTCAGGTTGGAAACCCAAGCCTGCTAATAGCGCAGCTGCACGAGCTGGCGCTTCATAGCCCCCAATCGTAGCTATCGCATCATGCAAGTGGCCAATGGCGTTGCCGTCATGCTTGACTTCGGCGTCGGCTAATTGTTTTTCGAGGTCTCGCAGCTCTTTATCGCCATCAAGTACGTAGTCAATAGCAGACTGCTCAAGCGCTGGGGTTTCTTGCTTTACACTGGCAATACGCCAACCGCTTGGCAACTCACAGGAGCCTTGCTCAACGCTAAGTTCGCCGCGCAGCAACGCAAACAATGATGATTTACCCGTACCATTGCGACCCACAAGACCCACGTGATGGCCAGGGAATATGGTAATGTTAGCGTCTTCGAGCAATAACTTGCCGCCGCGCATTAACGACATCGCGCGAATGTTTATCATGGGTAGTCCTAAACTTGGTGTTCGACTCAGTTTCTGCGACAATTATACCTGATAGCCACAGAGGTGAATATGACTCAAACTCGTAAACGTTTTATCGCTGGCGCTGAATGTCCAGCATGTCATGCGCACGACACATTGTTGCTCAAAATAACCGGCGAGCAAGAAGAAGTCAGTTGTGTTGAGTGCGGCCACACGTTTTCCGAGCGTGGAGCAAAGCCACCAGCGGCACAGCAAGCCCCCGCAAATGCACCAACCGCATCGGGTAAGAGTGTCGAATCAGAAAGCATTATCGGAATTTTCAAACCCGAATAATTGCCATTGCAGAGCTTGTGATTAGCCGCTACTGTAATGTTTCTTACATTCATCAAAAGGTATGGTCATGAATCATCTCGTCTATGCGGGTGTTTGGGTTATCTTAGCCACAGTGATGGTGCAATGGATTATCGCCAGTGGCAGCAAGGCTAAGCAGCCGGGCGCTATTCCCGGCAAAATTAATGAAAGTCTGAGCCATCATTCCTTTGTTTTTCGTGCTCATCGCACATTTCAAAACAGTATTGAGAATGTTCCGTTCTTTCTTGGCGCTGTATTCCTCGCAATTTTCACCGGTGTCGACTCACAGTGGTTCGCCATATCGGTTTGGGCATTTGCATTCGCCCGTATCATTCATATGTTGCTGTACTACGGTATTGCGACAGAGCGGAATCCGAGCCCGCGTAGTTATTTTTTCATGATTGGCATCATCGCGAATATTGCCGTGTTAGTGCAAATCGCCATTAAATTATTGGCTTAAAACGAGATTCAAAAGGTTCAACAATGACAGAGCAGCAGTACCCAATCGGCACGCCTGGGCAACCATGGGGTGCCGAAGAAAAGCAGCAATGGCTACAACAACAATCTGTTAAGCGCTCATACTTTGACGATGTTGTAACGCAAATTAATCAACTGCATGATCAATTTGATGTCGAACAGTATGGTGCGTTGGAATATCCCAATAATACGTTCCCGTTGTTTTTGCTGAAAACGCGTGATTGGGATGATAAGAAACCAAATGTTTTGGTCACCGGCGGTGTGCATGGCTACGAAACATCGGGTGTTCATGGTGCTTTAGCATTTGCCAAGCAACATGCTGAGCATTACAGCCAATGGTTCAACATTCTGATTGCGCCATGTATTAGCCCATGGGGATATGAAACCATCAATCGCTGGAATCCGTCGGCGATTGATCCGAATCGTTCGTTTAAAGAAAATAGTCCTGCGGGCGAGTGCGCCGCAATCATGGATTATCTTGCCAGCCATAAGCTTGAATTTGTCATGCATATTGATCTGCATGAAACCACTGATACTGATAATTCTGAGTTTCGCCCAGCGCTTGCTGCTCGCGACGGTAAAGTAAATACCAATTGGAATATTCCGGATGGTTTTTATACGGTAGGGAACTCGGAAAAACCAACCCCAGAATTCCAAAAGGCGATTATAGATTCCGTACGTCAGGTAACTCATATCGCGCCCGCCGACGACGAAGGCAAAATCATTGGTGCACCTGTCGAGCAAGAGGGCGTGATTCACTACGCTGGTAAAGAGCTCGGTTTATGTATGGGCTTAACCGATGCGCCTTACGTGAGCACAACCGAAGTATATCCTGATAGCGCCAATGCCTCTCCAGAAGAGTGTATTGAAGCGCAAGTTGCCGCTGTCAAAGGTGCTTTAGAATACATGCGCAAGCAATAATTAACAGAATCGTTATTTTTGCAAACGGAATGCAGTACTACGTAGATGAGCCCAACATCACGTAGACCGAAAATTATAAGGGCAAATAAAAAGGAAAAATAACATGAATTGGTATCTTGCCGTTCTAAAAAAATATGCCGTGTTCAGTGGTCGCGCGCGCCGCTCTGAATATTGGTTCTTTGTTTTGTTTAACGTCATTATTGGATTTGTGCTTGGCTTCATTGATGGCATTTTAGGGCTCGGTAACCCAGAGGCCGGTGTGGGTGTGCTGGGGACAATTTATAGCTTAGCTGTACTAATACCATCGATTGCAGTTGGTGTGCGTCGTTTGCATGACACCGACCGGTCAGGTTGGTGGTTATTGATTGGCTTAATTCCGCTGATTGGTGCCATTGTATTGATTGTCTTCTTTGTCATGGATAGCACGCCAGGCGACAACCGCTTTGGTCCAAATCCAAAGGCCGTTGCATGAAGCCAAGAATCTCCTTTATTACCTTAACGGTGGATAATTTGGAGCAAGCCGTCGCGTTTTATCGCGACGGCTTAGGCTGGCCAACGGAAGGTATTATTGGCGAGCAATACGAAAATGGTGCTGCGGCATTTTTTAAGCTTGAAAATAACTTGATGTTTGCGCTGTGGCCGCGCCAAAGTTTGGCGAATGATAGCGGTTTACCGCTGGGTAAAGCCGAACCTACGCATGTTTTGTTGGCACACAATGTTGATTCAGGAGCCGCTGTTGATGCTGTTCTTTATGAAGCGAAAGCGGCAGGTGCAAGTTGGGTCAAGCTGGCGCAAACCACTTCATGGGGCGGTTATGCAGGCTACTTTATGGACCCCGAAAAACATTTATGGGAAGTGGTATACAATCCGTATATATGACAACTGATAACACCGCGCATATTATCGCGCAGACCAAAGCTTGGGTTGACCAAGTTATCGTCCAATTTAATTTATGTCCTTTTGCCCGCCGTGAAGTTGAGCAGGAAACTATCCATTATCACGTAGAACCGAGCGCCGATTTAGCTCGGCAACTGCAAACGCTATTGCAACTACTTAAACAACTCGACACCAACACTGACATTGCGACCACCCTGTTAGTATTGCCCGAAGGCGTTGACGATTTTGATGATTATCTCGATTTAGTTGATTACGCAGAGCGTTTACTCGAACTTGAAGGGTACGATGGTGTTTATCAGCTGGCGACGTTTCACCCTCACTATCAATTTGCCGATAGCGATGCTGACGATGCTGCGAACTATACTAATCGCGCGCCATATCCAATGTTGCATGTGCTGCGTGAAGAGAGCGTCGCCAATGCGCTAGCAAGCTACACTAAGCCCGAGTGTATTCCAGAGCGCAATATTGATTTTGCTCGGCAAAAAGGCGCTGAATTTTTTGCTAAGATTCTTGCAGATATCAAAAAATCAGAACAATAAGCGTAAGACGACTGTGGAGGACTTATGCAAACACAATGGCATGCCATGTCATCTGCAGATGTTCTTCAGCACACGCAGAGTAATCAGCAGGGCTTAACGTCAGATGAAGCGCAACGCCGACGACAACAGCAAGGTCCGAATACGCTCCCGACTATCAAACCTGAACCCGCATGGCTGCGATTAGCGCGGCAATTTCATAACGTCCTCATATATGTCCTCATTGGCGCAACTGGCGTCACGCTGTTGCTTCAGCATTATGTTGATGCAGGGGTTATTTTTGCCGTTATTATCATTAACGCAATCATTGGTTATTACCAAGAAGGGAAGGCTGAATCGGCGATTGCTGGCTTGCGACACATGCTGGCTCCGACTGCTTTGGTTGTGCGTGACGGCAAGCAATATCACATTCCAGCTGAGCAGTTAGTTGTCGGTGATATTGTGATTCTGGAGGCTGGTGCCCGAGTGCCCGCTGATTTACGTTTACTCGAAACGCATAGCCTGCAGGTTCAAGAGGCGTTACTGACCGGCGAATCTGCAGCAGTGAACAAGCAAATCGACTTGCTGGCGGAGCAAACTCCGTTAGGTAGTCGTGCTTGTATGGCGTATCTCGGTACTTGGGTGACCACAGGTCATGCGCAAGGGGTTGTCACTGCTACCGGGTCGAATACTGAGTTTGGGCATATTGGCGTGATGCTTAGTGAAGTATCGCGGCTAACGACACCGCTCGTTGAGCAAACCGCGCGATTTTCAAAGTGGCTGACGTTTTTGATTTTAATCAGTGCCGGAATTTTGCTCGCTTATGCTAGCTGGCTAGAACTAAAGCCCTTTGCTGAATTGTTTATGATTATGGTGAGTATCGCCGTTGCTGCAATTCCGGAAGGTTTGCCGGCGGTGATGACGATAACACTTGCGGTCGGGGTGCAAGCGATGGCGAAGCGTCACGCTATCGTGCGTCATCTGCCGAGCATTGAAACCTTGGGCGCGGTTTCAGTGATCTGTACCGACAAAACCGGAACGTTAACGCGCAATGAAATGATGGTTGCTGCACTGACAACCGCAGGAGCTCAGCTCACGGTATCGGGTGATGGTTATGCGCCCGATGGTGCGGTGATTGATACTGCCACGCCAGCGTCGAACCGTCTTAGTAGCGATATGAACGATGCTGGTCGAATTGCCATGCTTTGTAACGATGCACAATTGCATCAAGCAGAAGACGGTTGGCAGGTTGTGGGCGATCCAATGGAAGGGGCGTTACTTGCGTTTGCGGCGAAGCTCGGCTGGTCGCTCGATCACGACCGTCGCCAATGGCATCGCCATGATGAAATTCCGTTCGATGCAGAATCACGTTATATGGCCACGTTAAATCATGATCATCGCGGCAACGCTTTCATTCATGTTAAAGGCGCTCCAGAACAGGTGCTCAGCATGTGTTCACACCAGCTTGTTGGCAATCAATCGGAACATTTGGTTCACGAATATTGGCTGAATCAGGCACAACAACTTGCCGCCCAGGGGTTACGGGTATTAGCACTGGCGCAGCGGCCAGTGACTGATTCAAAAGTCGTGCTAGAGCAGGCTGATGTAAATGAAGGCTTAATCTTGGTAGGGTTGGTTGGCCTGATAGACCCGCCGCGGAACGAGACGATTGCGGCAATCCAGCAGTGCCAACAGGCCGGGATTGGGGTCAAAATGATTACGGGTGATCACCCAGGGACCGCCGCAGCGATTGCTCGGCAAGTTGGAATTGAAAACGCTGAGAACGTATTAACCGGGACCGATCTCGATCAGTTATCGGACCACGAGTTTCATGAGGCGATGCAACATACGCATGTATTTGCTCGTACGAGTCCTGCGCATAAACTACGGTTAGTTCAAGCATTACAAGCGCAACAGCACATTGTGGCGATGACCGGTGATGGTGTGAACGACGCACCGGCGTTGAAGCGAGCCGATGTTGGCATTGTGATGGGAATTCGTGGAAGTGAAGCCACCAAACAAGCTGCTGATGTTGTGCTGACGGATGATAACTTCGCCTCGATCGTTGCTGCCATCTCGCAAGGGCGTACCGTGTATGACAATCTCAAAAAAGTAATCAGCTGGGATATACCAACCAGCGTCGGAGAATCGATGGCAATTATTATTGCGTTGTTACTCGGTTTGGCGTTACCGATTACGCCCGTGCAACTATTGTGGGTCAATCTGGTGACGGCGATTACCTTAGGGCTGACATTAGCGTTTGAACCGACTGAACCCAATAGCATGTGTCGCCCGCCACGACATCGCTCCGAACCACTGCTACGTGGTGCTTTGGTCTGGCATGTTGTGTTTGTTTCGGTGTTATTTGTCAGTGCACTTTATGGCGCTTTTCAATACGCCCTCAATCAAGGGCAGAGCATTGAAGTTGCGCGCAGTATGGCGCTCAATACCGCGGTTGTGTTAGAAATTTTCCACCTTTTCTTTATTCGTAATATTTATGGTCCATCGTTCACATGGCGAGCTTTACGTGGCACACGGGCACTCTGGCTTGCCATCATCTTGGTATTATTAGCCCAAGCACTGGTGACGTATCTTCCGGCCGCGCAAAAACTGTTAGGCATTGCGGCGCTGAACTGGCAGCAAGTCGGCTTGGTCATGTGTCTTGGAGTAGCGTTGCTTTTGATTGTCGAGCTCGAAAAACAAATTCGCACTCGCGTATTCAACTGGCGACTCTAAATTCACCCTAAAGAATTGTGGTTATTCGCCGATAATGAAAGTCATCTGAAGTTGTAAAATAGGCCAGCGAATAACCATGAACTTATCCACTCTGCTTGGCATGCTCTCTGGCATTGCCATTGTTGTCCTTTCCATTTTTCTTACCGCCGCAGATGCGTGGGCATTTGTGAATTTGCCAGGTCTTGCCATTGTGCTCGGTGGTACTTTCGCCGCAACTTTATTGGCGTATCCGTTACGCGAAGTGGTGCGGGTATTCAAAATTTTGTGGATTGTGCTTCGCAACGAGAAAATGTACGCCCATGATGATCAAAAAGAGCTGGTCGAAGTTGCACGACAACTCGTGCAGGGGCGTATCGCGAACGCCGAAGACCAGCTGGCACAAGTCAAAAATCCATTTTTAAAAACCGGTCTACAACTCCTCATTGATCGCACCCCAACACAAGACATCGCCGAGTTACTTGAATGGCGGATCTTAAAAATGAAAATAAAAGAGCGTGCCGAAGCACAGGTGTATCGCACTATGGCGGCATTTGCGCCAGCGTTCGGGATGCTGGGAACCTTGGTTGGCCTCGTCAACATGTTGCATGGTATGGGCAGTAGTAGCATGACTGAGATCGGCGTGGATATGGCATTCGCATTGTTGACGACACTATATGGCGTGGTATTAGCCAATATGTTTTTTAAGCCAATAGCGATTAAATTTGAACGTCGCACCGAGCGTCGCGTACAGCTAATGAACATGATTCTTGAAGGGATTTTACTGATTGCTCGCGGACGTAGCCCAGGATACATTCGTGAATATTTAGCAACGTTCTTTGCGCATGTTGAAGACGAGCTCGATATCGACGAGCACCAAGCATTGCAGAATAACGCTGCAGCTCCGGCTCAAGAGCGGAGTTAAGCATGGCATCTGAACCCACGTTAAACGATTTAATGGAACGTCACGCGGGTGCACCAGTAGCAACCAATCGTGAGCGTTTGCAAAGTATCGATGATGGCACACAAAATATAACGACACGAATGTTGAGCCGCACCCCTAAAAGTCATCTGGATGAACCATCCGATACGAATCAGGAAGAAGACAGTTGGGTGACAACCTATATGGATTTGTTGACGTTGCTTCTCGTGTTATTTGTCGTGTTACTAGCGAATGCCGATTTGTCGGGTAAAAAGCAATCAGCACAGCAGAGCATGATGGCCGCACAAAATGGTTTAGGTGCCATGCAGTCGCGTATTCAAGAGCAGTTCGCTGGCGCTGGGTTAGGTGATTCGGTCAACGTGAGTTTATCGCCAGGTAAACTCAATATACGCTTGAACGACAAAATCTTATTCGACAGTGGTGAAGCTGAGTTTAATCAACAAGCTGCACGTGTGATGCACCCCCTGCTGAGTACATTGGCCGATTCAAATCTGCAAATTAGTGTCGAAGGTCATACTGATAATATTCCCATCAGTACGGCGCGTTTTCCGAGTAACTGGGAGTTGTCAGCAGCGCGGGCTATTTCGATTGTACGCTTTTTGCAAACCAATGGTATTGCTGCTGAGCGCCTTCGCGCGATTGGCTATGCGGATAGTCAGCCGTTACAATCGAACGACACCGCTGAGGGACGTAGTGAAAACCGTCGAGTGAATCTCATTTTGACCGAAGCACCGACGTCTTCTGAGGAATAAGCAAAGATTTACTTAATCCTTTCACAAAACGGATTGTCCGTATTTGCGCTGCTCGCTAAGATCCACCCGTTATTTTAACGGTCAGCTAAGTGGGGAGCGCAACCATGTACAAGTTCTTATTAGGTCTTATCATGAGTACGATGGTGATCTTGGTGGCATGTAGTCCACAAGAGCAGGAGACGTTCACCAAGTCAACGCGAGTGCAAGAGCCCTCCACTGCAACGCTTAAGCATCACGCGGGAGCCCCTTCTGCACAGCGCGTACAAGCCGAATTACCTGTTTTTCAACTTTAACGGAACCACTTCGTTGACGTTCAAGTGCCCAGTCAATGTGCTCAGCGACCATTGCAGACACAACTGAACGTCGTTGCTCAAGCGCCGCGATGATATCCGTATCGGTTGGCGCATTGCCCATCGCAACCGCCAAATTCCGTAACCAACAGTCATAGCCAATACGCCGAATCGGCGAACCCTCAGTGCGCTTCAAAAAGGTCGCTTCATCCCACTGCCACAATTCGAGGAGCTCCGGCGCATGCAGTTCTTGTCGCGGTGAAAAGTCGCCCTCATCAGTCAATTGTGCGTAACGGTTCCAAGGACAAATCAGCTGACAATCATCGCAACCGTAAATGCGGTTGCCCATCAGTGGTCGGTACTCCTCAGGAATGCTGTCACGTAACTCAATCGTTAAGTAAGAAATACAGCGCCGCGCATCAAGCACATAAGGTTCGACAATGGCTTGCGTAGGACAAATGGTAATGCATGCGCTACAGCTACCACATTTTTCCTCAACTTCTTGGTCGGTCGGTAGCGGAAGGTTCACCAGTAATTCGCCGAGAAAAAACCACGAGCCGCTGCCTTCATCAAGCACCAGCGTATGTTTTCCTCGCCAGCCAAGCCCTGCTTTAATCGCCAGCGGCTTTTCCATGATTGGAGCCGAGTCGACAAATGGACGAAAGTCGAGTTCAGCGCAGGCCTCTTGAATGCGATCGCCAAGTTGCTTGAGGCGTTTGCGCATTAATTTGTGGTAGTCACGGCCCAGTGCGTAGCGGCTGATATAGCCTAGTCGCGGGTTATTCAGTGTTTTAGCGAAGCCAGCCTCGGCGGGTAAGTAGTTCATGCGCACCGAGATGGCACGAACAGCGCCCTCATGCAGATGGTCTGGGCGAGTACGTAACTCTTCATGGCGCGCCATCCACTCCATATCACCATGCATACCGTGCTCTAACCAGCGTCGCAGATGCTCACGTTCGGTGCTGAGATCGACATCGGTAATACCAACTTTTTGGAAGCCTAATTCAGCGCCCCAACGTTTAATATCTTCGGCTAGTTGGTGATAATCCATAGAATTCGATTTATCCTCTACACTAATACGCAGCGTGATGTGGCGCTAACATAGCAAAAACGGCCAAAGGATGCACCGATGTCAGTTGATTTAACCACCATGATCTACACCGCAGAACAAGTGCGCGATGGCGAGCAAGATGCTGCCGCGCGATGTGACGTGAGTATGGCACAACTGATGCAGCGCGCCGCACAAGCGTGCCTTGAAGTCATTCAACACAAACAAGCAGCCCCTGCCAACCTGTTGATCTTATGCGGACCCGGCAATAACGGCGGTGATGGTTGGGTGTTAGCTCGCCTGGCACAACAAGCGGGATTTCGAGTTCAAGTTGCCGCAACCGAGCCGCGTTCAGAACTAGCGAAGTTGGCAGCCCAAGCGTGGCGTGATCAAGGGGGCGTCGTCACCGATTTGACGGCGCTAACGACAGCGCAGATTGATAACGCCGATGTCATTATTGACGCAATGCTCGGCAACGGACTGGATCGTGACTTGTCGACGCCGTTTACTGAGGCGGTCAACCTCATTAATCGGCACAACTTTGCTGGCTGGGTGTTATCCATTGATGTTCCTACCGGGTTAAATAGCGATACCGGAATCGCAATGCCGACAGCAGTAAAAGCAACCTGTACGGTAACCATGATTGCTTTGAAAACCGGATTGGTCACCGGCGCTGCAGCGACCTATTGTGGTGAGCTTGTGCTTGCAGATCTCGGTGTCAGCCGAGCGTTTTTTAAAACCCCACCAACATTGAGGGCGATTCAAAGCTCATTAGTGAGTGAACACTTACGTCGACGCAATAAGGCTGCACACAAGGGGGATTTTGGTCATGTTCTGATTGTCGGCGGTGGCCCTGGTATGAGTGGTGCCGCGTTGCTTGCCGGACAAGCGGCATTGCGATGCGGTGCCGGTAAGGTATCGATTGCCTGTCACAAAGAGTCGCAGTTAGCGATTGCAGCGGCGCAACCGGAATTAATGGTTCATGCCGTCGACAACGATTTATCGGCATTATTAGAACGAGCGACGGTGGTGGTGATTGGGCCTGGACTCGGTCAAAGCCCTTGGGCTCGCGCTTTGGTTGAACGGGTTGCGCAGTGGCAAGGCGCCGTGGCGTGGGATGCCGATGCGCTGAATAGCCTTGCGGCGCAGCCCATCGCTAAGCCTGACGCAAGTGTTTGGTTGTTCACGCCACATCCTGGCGAAGCTGCGCGTTTGCTTAACCTTAGCGCAAGTGATGTCAATGCGAATCGATTGCGTGCACTTACACAAATTTGTCAGAACTTTCATGCGTATACTCTACTCAAAGGAGCTGGCACCTTGGTGAAATCACCACAGCAGCATGACGCTTGGGTGTGTCGGCGTGGCTCACCGGCATTAGCCGTTGGTGGTAGTGGTGATGTGTTAAGTGGTGTGGTGGGCGCGTTGCTGGCGCAACAAACAGCTGAACAAATCCCTACCGATCAGGTGCTTGCAATCGCCGCGTGGTTGCACGCTGTGGCTGGCGAAATGGCTGCGCAGCGAGGAGAACGTGGTACACTACCGAGCGATTTATTGGATGAGCTTCGCACCCTTGTGAATCCGCACCAAGACCTTAAAATCGGCGCTTAAAAACTTGAATGAGTAGGGGTTCATGCACAAGCACACGTTATTTTTAAAAGATGAAGCGGCGTTACTCGAAGCTGCGCGAAAGTTGGCGAATGCCGTTAAAGCGCATGAAGACAGTGTGGCAGAAAGCGCACTGACGATTTATTTGTTAGGTGAGCTCGGGGCAGGGAAAACCACCTTTAGCCGTGGTTTTATTCAACAACTTGGACATCAGGGCCACGTCAAAAGCCCAACGTATACCCTTGTGGAAAGCTACGACTTAGCACCATGGCAGATTAATCATTTCGATTTGTATCGCCTAGCTGATCCAGAAGAACTTGAATTTATGGGCATCCGTGATTACCTTGGAACCCATAGAATCATTCTTGCGGAATGGCCGCAGCGTGGCGAAGGTTATTTGCCGCAGCCAGATATAATTATAACGATTGATTATGCGGATACGGCGCGATCAATCACCTTAGAAGCGCTAACAGAACGAGGTCGAGAGTTACTCGATACCATGTAATGCGAAACTTTTTAGCGAAAGTGGCGATGTTGTGTTGCTTGCTGAGCAGCGCAGCTTACGCGAACGAGATTGAAAATATTCGGATTTGGCCTGCGCCAGACAACACCCGTGTTGTCTTTGATATGGGGGCGGCAGCCGATTATAGCTATTTCACGCTCTACCAAGCGCCGCCTTACCGCTTAGTTATTGACTTCAATGCGACGAAGCTGAATGTTGATTTAACCAAGCTACAGAATGAATCGTTGTTGATCAATAAAGTTCGTACCAGCACCCCGAAAGATAAAAACTCAACCCGCATTGTCATCGAGCTGACTGATAAAATTGATGCGATTGTGTTTCCGTTGGCAGCGAACGACCGTTATGGCGAACGCTTGGTGATTGACCTGCCGGGACGTTCTATTGAGCGTCGCACGGAAGCTTTAACGGTTGAACAATTGAAAGAACGTAAAGTGACCATCGCGATTGACGCCGGTCACGGCGGCGACGACCCAGGTTCGATTGGTCCTCGCGGAACTTATGAAAAACATGTGGTGCTGAAAATTGCCAAAGCACTTGCTGACATCATTAATCAAGACAGCGCCATGCAGGCTTATCTGATTCGATCGGGCGACTATTATGTGGGCTTGAAAGCTAGAACGCGCAAAGCGGAAGATATTAAAGCTGACTTGCTAGTGTCGATTCATGCGGATGCGTTTACCAGTCCGAAACCACGCGGTGCCTCGGTGTGGGTGCTGTCTACTCGGCGGGCAAATAACGAAATGGGTCGGATGCTCGAGGATAAAGAGCGCATGTCGGATGTTCTCGGTGGGGTCGATATGCGTCTTGAAGAAGATGACACCTACGGATATATCAGCAAAACTATTCTCGACTTAAGTATGGGTCATGCAATGAGTACGGGTTACGAAATGGCAAAAGAGGTCATCGCGGAAATGAAGCGTGTGGCGCACATGCACAAGCACGAACCTCAGCATGCCAGCCTAGCTGTATTAACCTCGGGTAATGTACCGTCGATGCTGGTAGAAACTGGATTTATCTCGAATCCGCAAGAAGAACAGCAGTTACTCACGAATAAGCATCAGCAACAGCTGGCGCGCGCTATTTATCAAGGTGTACGCAACTATTTTCAGCGGCGACCGCCGGATGGCACCTTGTTTGCGACCAGCCGCAGCCGGACGCATATTGTGCGCTCGGGCGAGTCGTTGTCTGTTTTAGCACAACGTTACAACACCACAGTGAAAGCGATTAAAGACCGTAATCATCTTTCAAGTAACGTGCTGCATATTGGCCAGAAGCTAGAAATTCCGTCTTCATAAATTAGGTTTTAGACATGCCTATTCAATTACTGCCAATTAGTCTGGCGAACCAGATTGCGGCAGGAGAAGTGATTGAACGCCCCGCATCCGTTGTTAAAGAATTAGTCGAAAACTGCCTTGACGCGGGCGCGACAGAAATAACCATCGACATCGAGCAGGGTGGACGGCGGCGTATACGCGTACGCGATAATGGTGGTGGTATTCCGCGCGACGAGTTAGCGCTTGCTTTAAGCCGACATGCCACCAGTAAAATTAGTTCGCTAAGTGATTTAGAAGCGATTCAAAGCCTAGGCTTCCGTGGCGAAGCATTAGCAAGTATCAGTTCGGTTTCGCGATTAACTTTAACCTCCAAAACGCCAACAGCCGAGCAAGCATGGCAAGCGTGGGTAGAGGGGCGCGATATGCAGGCCGAGCTAGCGCCGGCAAGTCACCCGCAAGGCACCACCGTTGATGTGCAGGATTTATTTTTCAATACGCCAGCGCGGCGAAAATTTTTACGTACCGACAAAACCGAATTCGGTCATATTGATGAAGTGCTAAGGCGTATAGCTTTAGCGCGTTTTGATGTGCGATTTCAATTGCTCCATAACGACAAAATAGTGCGTCAATATGTGGCTGTGCAAAGCCCAGAGCAATACATAAAACGCGTAGGACAAGTCTGCGGTGGAACCTTTACTTCCGACGTCTTGGCTATTGATGAGCAATCGGGACCCGTTCGATTGTGGGGCTGGGTGGCACCGGCGAATGCTTGCCGCCATCAGGCCGATGTACAGTACTTTTATGTGAATGGCCGCATGATGCGCGACCGACTGTTAGGGCATGCCGTGCGTCAAGCGTACGGTGATAGCTTAACCGATGATAGGGCGCCGACGTTTGTCTTATATCTTGAGCTACCTGCCCAAGATGTGGACGTGAACGTACACCCAGCAAAACATGAAGTGCGATTTCACCAAGCCCGCCAGATTCATGATTTTGTGCTAACTGCGGTGCGCCAAGCGATTGCTGCACAGCAACCGCAACCAAGTGCAGAACCGATAAATCGCGCGCAACACGGCTACACGGAAAGCTCTGCCGCTTTGGCGCAGCAAGTGCGAGAATTACAGCCACAGCACCGTGAAATCTTTCCGACTCGAGCATCGGTATCACCAACTCAAGTTGCCAGTTATGCCGATTTCGTAACGCCGGCAAAATCACCGACGCCTATTGCAGCACACGGCAGTACCGAAACGAATAAAGTGCTGACCATCATTCAGCAACGGTTTGCGTTGGTCGAGCGAGAGTCTTTAGCACTGCTCAACTTGCAACAGGTGCAACATTATTTTTTACAGCAACAATTAAACCAACAAGCTAAAATTGGTTTGGCTGGCCAGCCGCTGCTAATCCCTGTGAAACTGTCTGACCCAGACATTGTGTCGGCATTAAAATCAGCGGACTTGAAACAGCTGGCTCTGCTTGGTGTGCGTCTTGAAATTGGCAAGCAATCGGTGACAGTGCTCGATGTCCCATCGGCACTGCGACAAACAGATATCGCGACAAGTATGCGAACGTTACTCCGCAAATTAGACAATCAGCAAGAACTTATCGCATGGTTGGCGCTGCACCAGGTTCAAGCTCACTACTCACTTGCGCAAGCGGAGCACTGGCTTGCCTATGCGCTTGAGCTAAACGACAGCCCAGCGTCATTTTGGTTAGCTGTATCGTTACCGCAAATCCCGGAGGCCTTACGATGACGCAGCCACATGTGATTTGTCTGTATGGCCCAACAGCAGCCGGTAAAACTGGGTTAGCAATAGCGCTCACGAAACATTTACCGTGTGATATCGTTTCGGTGGATTCTGCGTTGATTTATCGCGGGATGGATATTGGTACTGCGAAGCCGACCGCCGAAGAGTTAGCGCAAGCACCGCACCGTTTAATTAATATTTGCGATCCCGCTGAGAATTATTCGGCAGCACAATTTGCTGCGGATGCGCGTCGAGAAATTGATCAAATTATTGCCGCTGGCCGAATTCCATTGCTGGTTGGCGGTACCATGTTGTACTTCAAAGCATTACTTGAGGGGATGTCAAAATTGCCAGAGGCTGATGCTGCGATTCGAGCTGAGTTAAATCAGCAATTGGAACAGCAGGGCCTTGAAGCGTTGCATGCTGAATTGCAGAAAATTGACCCAACCAGTGCGCAACGCATCCATCCTAACGATCCACAGCGATTATTGCGCGCGCTCGAGGTGTATCGAATTAGTGGCAAAACGCTGACTGAATTAACGGCGACGCGTGACGGCGCATTACCCTATCCGATTATTCAAATGGCAGTCGCGCCAAGTGATCGTGCGGTGCTCCATGAACGTATTGCGTTAAGATTTCGTCAAATGGTGGAACAAGGCTTTCTTAATGAGGTCGAAGCACTACGACGACGGTCTGATTTACATATCGATTTACCTTCGATACGTTGTGTTGGTTACCGTCAGGCTTGGCAGTATCTCGATGGCGACTATGATTACGAAGAAATGATTAATCGCGGCATTTTTGCCACTCGTCAGTTAGCCAAGCGACAATTGACATGGTTACGGAAATGGCCTGGTGTTCATTGGCTTGATACTGAGTCACCAACGTTGGTGACAGATGCTTTAGCAATTTGTGCAAAACCAACGCAGTTATTTACACAAAACAACCTTGAAAACTAAAACATTCACCTTATATTCAGTATAAGCTGAAATAAAATACAGTCTGCTGTGAAATTGCGGGAATTCAACTATATTAGAAGTGACTGGCATGAGCGGGCGGTAAGTTGTTGCCAGACACAAACAATAACAAAAAAGGAAATCGAATATGGCTAAGGGGCAAACTTTACAAGACCCGTTTTTGAATGCGTTGCGCCGTGAACGCGTTCCGGTGTCAATTTACCTCGTTAATGGAATTAAGTTACAAGGCCAAATTGAATCATTTGACCAATTTGTCATTTTATTGAAAAACACGGTAAGCCAAATGGTTTACAAGCATGCCATCTCGACTGTTGTTCCTGCGCGTATTCCGCAGAACTATCTGCCTATTGGCGAAAACAGCGAAGAGGCAATTGATTAAGACAACCAATAAGGAGCAGTGATAGCTTGTTTGATAGGTTTGAAAGTGGTGAGCGGGCTATCCTGGTCCACGTTGATTTCCCAGCCGAAATCGATCGTGAAGACCTTTCTGAACTCAAACTATTAGTGTCATCCGCTGGCGTGGAAACGCTCGGCGTGGTGACAGCTTCGCGTAGTACCCCTAGCTCAAGGTTCTTTGTCGGCTCTGGTAAAGCGGAAGAAATTGCCGATCAGGTTAAATTGCTCGACGCCAATATCGTCATATTCAATCATAGTTTAAGCCCAACCCAAGAGCGTAACCTCGAGAAATTGTGTGAGTGTCGCGTGCTCGATCGTACCGGTTTGATCCTTGATATCTTCGCGCAGCGTGCGCGTACTCACGAGGGTAAGCTACAGGTCGAGTTGGCGCAGCTTCGCCATATATCAACCCGTTTGGTCCGTGGTTGGACCCACTTGGAACGCCAAAAAGGTGGTATTGGTTTACGCGGGCCGGGTGAAACTCAGCTAGAAACCGACCGGCGATTAATTCGCGGTCGTATCAAAAATATATTAGGTCGGCTTGAAAAAGTGCAAAAGCAGCGCGAGCAAGGTCGTCGTGCACGCCAGCGCGCGGAGATTCCGACGGTTTCGTTGGTTGGTTATACGAACGCCGGCAAATCCACGCTATTCAATCGGATTACGGAAGCGCAAGTGTACGCCGCCGACCAATTGTTTGCAACGCTCGACCCAACCCTGCGTAAACTTGAGTTGCCCGATGTTGGACCGATTATCCTGGCTGACACGGTAGGTTTTATTCGTCATTTGCCCCACGAGCTTGTCGCTGCATTTAAAGCGACGTTACAAGAGACACAAGAAGCCGATTTATTGCTTCATGTGATTGATGTGGCAGACGAGCGTCAGGCGGAAAATATTCATCAAGTTCAGGAAGTTTTAAACGAAATCGGCGCCGATGAAATCCCGCAGCTGTTGATTTGTAACAAGATTGATAAACTAGCAGACGGTAACGCACGTATAGATACCAATGATGATGGCTTACCAATACGTGTCTGGTTATCGGCGCAAACTGGTCAAGGAATTGATTTGTTACAAGAAGCGCTGGTGCAACGCTTGCGTCCAAGCATGGTTGACGTATCCTTACGAATTCCGCCGTCAATGGGCAAGTTACGTGGTAAGCTGTATGCGATGAAAAGCGTGACCGGTGAAAAAGCCTGTGATGATGGCCAATTGGCGCTGCATGTGCGCATGTCCGCAGTTGATTGGCAGCGCTTAAGTAAGCAAGTCGCCGAAGAGTATGGCGATAGCCTGCAAGGCTTTGTAGAATAGCGACAAGAATTAAAAATTTATTTATAAACTACCCAGAGTTGGAGTAATCAATGGCCTGGAATCAACCGGGAAACGGTAATAACAATGACCGTGATCCATGGAAAAACCAAGGCGGCCGCGATCAAGGTCCGCCTGATTTAGATGAAGCAATTCGTAACTTGCTTGGCAAGTTAGGTCTTGGTGGCAATAAAGGTAACGGTGGTGGCAACAATAAAAGCGGTGGTGGGATTCCATCTCGCGGTATTGGCGTCATTGTCATTCTCGCCGTTGTCATTTGGTTTATTGCGGGCTTCTACACAGTGAAAGAAGCTGAACGTGGCGTGGTCTTGCGCTTCGGCCAATATCACAATCTTGTTGAGTCTGGCCTACACTGGCGGCCATTCCTAGTTGATACCGTCGAAACCGTTGACGTCAGTAACGTTCAGCAGTTCCAGTCGGAAGGCTTCATGCTGACGCAAGACGAAAACGTTGTGCACGTTGAGCTTGACGTTCAGTATCGCATTGTGAATCCGCGTGATTACCTTTATGCGGTTGAAAATGCTGACCGCAGTTTGGCACAGGCAACCGATAGCGCATTGCGTTTTGTCGTGGGGCACACCACCATGGACGAAGTGCTGACAGTTGGTCGTGAAAGCGTACGCCAAAACACCTTAGAACTGCTTGAAAATATCATCGCACCATACCAGTTGGGTATTCAGGTGGTTGACGTCAACTTGCTACCAGCGCGTCCGCCAGAAGCAGTCAAAGACGCATTTGATGATGCGATTGCGGCACAAGAAGATGAGCAACGCTTTATTCGTGAAGCTGAAGCTTATGCACGTGAAATTGAACCGCTCGCACGTGGTCAAGTACGCCGTATTTTGCAAGAAGCTCAGGCTTATCGTGAACAGACCGTGTTAAAAGCTCAGGGTGAAGTGGCACGTTTCGAAGAGTTGCTACCTCAGTACAAAGCTGCGCCGGTTGTCACCCGCGAGCGTTTGTATCTCGAAACCCTTGAGAAGATCTACAGCAACACCGCCAAAGTTATGGTGGATGTTGAAGGTAGCAATAACATGATGTACTTGCCGCTCGATAAAATTCTCGAGAAGCAGCGCGCCACGCAAGAACCAGCGCGTAGCGAAGCGCAGGGCACCAATTCAAGCCCAACACGTAGCTCAACGAGCAATGAACCAAGCAATTCATCACGTTCAAGCAATAGCGTTCGTACCAGCGATCGCTTTAACGATGGTCGGGGGTAAACGATGAAAAACTTTGTAGCTGTATTAGTTATCGTCGCTGTCGTTCTGGGCTTTTCGTCAGTGTTCGTGGTGAAAGAAGGTCAACGCGCTATTGTTGTGCAGTTCGGTAAAGTTCTGCGTGATGCAGATACCGGTGAAGCAACGGTGTACGCCCCCGGTTTGCACTTCAAATTACCATTTATTGAAGATGTAAAACGCCTCGATGCGCGTTTCAAAACACTTGATGGTAATCCGGATCGTTTTGTAACCAGCGAGAAAAAAGACTTAATCGTTGATACCTATGTGAAATGGCGTATCTCTGATTTTGCAACTTACTATCTCTCGACCAATGGTGGTAACCAAGCACAAGCCGAAGCGCTTTTAACCCGTCGTGTTAGCAGTGGTCTTCGTGCTGAATTTGGTAGCCGTACCATCAAAGAAATCGTGTCAGGCGAGCGTGACAACTTAATGCGCGAAGCATTGATTCGCGGCGCTGATAGCGCGCAAGAATTGGGTATTGAAGTGATTGATGTGCGGGTGATGCAAATTAACTTGCCGACCGAAGTTAGTCAGTCAATCTTCCAGCGTATGCGCGCGGAACGTCAAGCCGTGGCGATGGAGCACCGCTCAGAAGGTCGTGAGCAGGCTGAGTTCATTCGTGCCGATGTTGATGCACGCGTAACTGTTATGCTTGCTGATGCGGAGCGTGAATCACGTCAATTGCGTGGTCAAGGTGATGCGGAAGCTGCTGGCATTTATGCCGGTGCATACAGCAAGGATCCTGAGTTTTTCTCTTTCATTCGTAGCTTACAAGCTTACGAAAAGAGCTTCGAAGAGGGTAACGATGTCTTGGTACTTGAGCCAGACAGCGACTTCTTCAAATATCTAAACAAAGCGACTGCGAATTAATAAAAGCAAAAGCGATATTAGCTTTTAGATATTAGCTATTAGATATTGGATATTAGAAACCCGCGGTTGTCCCGCGGGTTTTTTGTGTTTAATCTCAAGCGAATAACGAACGACGAATAACGAACAACGGACAGCAGCTCATGACGTATAAACAGCACTACAGTCGCTACTTTAAAGAACATCCTCAAAGTCTGCATTTTGCGCCGCACAGCCATCACTATTGGCCGGATGTGACACGCGATGCCCAACTGGCTTATTGGGACGATAGTGCGCGTGGCGTAGACCATAAGTGGGATATCGTGTTTGGCGAGCGTGTTCCTGCGGTACAACGATATTTGGCCGCGTTATTGAATCATCCACACCCTGAGCAATTTGTATTCGCGGGTAATACCCATGAGTTGCTGTATCGCGTCATTTCAAGTTTTGCGCCAGACAAACCGTTAAAGATATTAAGCACCGATAGCGAGTTTCATAGCTTCGCAAGGCAAATTCGACGCCTACAAGAGCGTGCTAACGTACAATTTGAAAGCGCTCCAACCGAACCCTATGAGACGTTTGAAGCGCGCTGGCTTGATGCAATTAAACAAGGTTCGTTTGATATCATCTTCACCAGCCAGGTATTTTTCAATTCAGGGGTGGTGGCACCCGATCCTTTAACTTGGCTAGACGAAGTGCCGCAGCAAACTCAGATTATTATCGACGGGTACCATGGTTGTGGTGCTATCCCCACTGACTTATCGACTATCGCTGATCGTGTATTTTACCTCGCCGGTGGCTATAAATATTTGCAGGCTGGGGAAGGGTGCTGTTTCATGGCCGTGCCCAAGGGCTGCCAGTTACGGCCGGAATTTACCGGCTGGTTCGCGGATTTCGCCAATCTTGCCAAACCGCAACAAGCAAGCGTTCAATACGCCGATGACGGCATGCGCTTTGCCGGTGCAACCATGGACTTTTCGGCGGTGTATCGGCTTGAGAGTGTGTTGGAGTGGTGGCATCGAGATGGGCTTAGCGTTGAAACGATGCACGCGTACGTGCAGCGATTACAGCAGGAGTTTCTGGCAATTCTTGATGAGGTGGAACACCCACACATTCATCGTGGCAATTTAATCGTCAATGATTTAGCACATCACGGGCACTTTTTGACGTTTAAGTTAGCCAACGCAACGCTTGTTGAGCAACTTGCTGAGCAACTTAGCAATTGTGGTATCGAAACCGATTATCGCGGCGAACGGTTGCGCTTTGGCTTTGCTATTTATCACGACGTTGCCGACTATCAACAATTAAAAAATGCGTTGAGTCAGAACTGATCGGGCTACCGTCGCCCCTAAATACCTGTTAAAATCGCCGCCTGTTTTTTCAACAGTAACTGCTGGTAGCGAGATCATGGGTAAAAATGTAGTAATTCTAGGTACACAATGGGGTGACGAAGGTAAAGGCAAAATCGTTGATTTGCTTACCGATAAGGCGTCGCTAGTCGTTCGCTATCAAGGCGGACATAACGCTGGCCACACCCTGGTCATAGACGGTGAGAAAACCGTTTTACACTTAATCCCATCTGGTATCTTGCGCGCAAACGTCAAATGCGTGATTGGTAACGGCGTGGTGTTGTCACCTGAAGCCCTGATGACAGAAATCGCGATGCTTGAGCAACGCGGCGTGCCAGTTCGTGATCGTTTGCTTATCAGCGAAGCGTGTCCGTTAATTTTGCCTTACCACATCGCGTTAGACCAAGCGCGTGAAAAAGCCCGCGGCAACAAAGCAATCGGCACCACCGGACGTGGTATCGGCCCTGCATACGAAGATAAAGTTGCGCGTCGTGGCTTACGCGTTGGTGATTTGTTCAACTTTGCGCGATTTGAAGAGAAGTTACGTGAGGTTGTCGAATTCCATAACTTCACGTTGGTGAATTACTACAAAGTTGAACCTGTTAATGTTGATGACGTACTCGCTTACTGTGAAGACGTCGCTAAACAACTTCAAGACATGGTTGCCGATATTCCATCGTTACTTGATGAAACTCGCAAAGCAGGCCAGCACATTATGTTTGAAGGTGCGCAAGGTACGTTGTTGGATATCGACCACGGTACTTATCCGTACGTGACATCGTCTAACACGACCGCAGGTGGTGTCTCGACCGGCGCTGGTTTTGGTCCACGCTACATCGATTACGTGTTGGGTATCGTGAAAGCGTATACCACGCGTGTTGGTAGCGGCCCATTCCCAACTGAACTAGAATGTGAAGTTGGTCAACACTTAGGTGTGAAAGGGCATGAGTTTGGCGCAACAACAGGACGTAAACGTCGTACTGGTTGGTTTGATGCGGTAGCAGCGCGTCGTGCGGTGCAAATTAACTCGGTCAGTGGCTTCTGCTTAACCAAGCTCGATGTGTTAGATGGGCTTGAAGAACTGAAGATTTGTGTTGGCTATAAACTGCCAAATGGCGAGGTGGTTGAATACCCACCAATGGCAGCAGAAGATTATGAAACTGTTGAGCCAGTATATGAAACCATGCCAGGCTGGAATGACAGTACTGTGGGTATCACGCAGCACAAAGATCTGCCGACCGCAGCACTTGCGTATATCAAACGAATTGAAGTTTTAACTGGTGTGCCAGTGGATATTATTTCAACAGGCCCAGACCGCGGTGAGACGATTATTTTGCGCCATCCGTTCGCAAATTAACCAATCGAACCAAGAAAGCTAAAAAAATTGGTATTTACTATTGCATCATCAAAATCGATACAATAGAATGCGCTCCACCTAACCGGGGTGCCGGCATAGCTCAGTTGGTAGAGCAACTGACTTGTAATCAGTAGGTCCCGAGTTCGACTCTTGGTGCCGGCACCATTTTAAAATCTGGTTTTGGAGGGGTTCCCGAGCGGTCAAAGGGATCAGACTGTAAATCTGACGGCTCAGCCTTCGCAGGTTCGAATCCTGCCCCCTCCACCACTTTTTAGCATGGTCATGCGAATGCGGTGAGTCCAGAATGGTTTGAGGTGGCCCGATTCAAGGCATGCGGGTATCGTATAATGGCTATTACCTCAGCCTTCCAAGCTGATGATGTGGGTTCGATTCCCACTACCCGCTCCAAATAATCTGTATTGTGCTGATATAGCTCAGTTGGTAGAGCGCACCCTTGGTAAGGGTGAGGTCGGCGGTTCAAATCCGCCTATCAGCACCACGCATCAGGCCAACTCTTCCCTTGTCTCGCTTATTTCGGCATAATCGCCGGCTAAAGATTTTCAATTGTTGGTGTTAAACCACCGTACGTTGTCCAAAAAGAGGCTGTCATGGCAAAAGAAAAATTTGAACGTTCCAAACCGCACGTTAACGTCGGTACTATCGGCCACGTTGACCACGGTAAAACTACTCTGACCGCTGCGATCACCACAGTATTGGCGAAAACCTACGGTGGTTCAGCACGTGCATTCGATCAAATCGATAACGCACCAGAAGAAAAAGCGCGTGGTATCACCATCGCAACTTCACACGTAGAGTACGACACTCCATCACGTCACTACGCACACGTAGACTGCCCAGGGCACGCTGACTATGTTAAAAACATGATCACCGGTGCAGCGCAAATGGACGGCGCTATCTTGGTAGTAGCTGCAACTGACGGCCCAATGCCACAAACGCGTGAGCACATCTTGTTGTCACGTCAGGTTGGCGTTCCATACATCATCGTGTTCATGAACAAATGTGACATGGTAGACGACGAAGAGTTGTTGGAATTGGTAGAGATGGAAGTTCGTGAACTTCTTTCTGAGTACGACTTCCCAGGCGACGACTTGCCAGTAATCCAAGGTTCAGCATTGAAAGCTTTGGAAGGCGAAGAGAAGTGGGAAAAGAAAATCATCGAATTGGCAGAAGCATTGGATTCATACATTCCAGAGCCAGAGCGTGATATCGATAAGCCGTTCATCATGCCAATCGAAGACGTATTCTCAATCTCAGGCCGTGGTACTGTAGTAACTGGTCGTGTTGAGCGCGGTATCGTTCGCACTGGTGACGAAGTAGAAATCGTAGGTATCCAAGATACCACCAAAACTACTGTAACTGGTGTTGAGATGTTCCGTAAATTGCTTGACGAAGGTCGTGCAGGTGAGAACATCGGCGCATTGTTGCGTGGTACCAAGCGTGACGAGATCCAACGTGGTCAAGTATTGGCGAAGCCAGGTTCAATCACGCCACACACTCAGTTCGAAGCTGAAGTGTACGTATTGACCAAAGAAGAAGGTGGCCGTCATACTCCATTCTTCAAAGGCTACCGTCCACAGTTCTACTTCCGTACAACTGACGTAACTGGTGCAGTACAGTTACCAGAAGGCGTAGAGATGGTTATGCCAGGCGACAACCTGAAGTTCGTAGTAGAACTGATTCACCCAATCGCAATGGACGAAGGTCTTCGTTTCGCGATTCGTGAAGGTGGTCGTACTGTAGGCGCAGGCGTTGTATCTAAGATCATCGCTTAATAGCCTTGGTATCCGTTAACGGATATTGATAAAAGGGGAGCTTCGGCTCCCTTTTTAATTTTTAGAGCAAAAGCGCTACTAGCTATTGGATATTAGATATTAGCGAAAACACGAAAGTCCAAGACCGCTCTTCTAATATCCAATATCGAATAGCTAATATCGCCCTTGTTTTGCATGGTTTGATCGGTATAATACAGCGTCCGTTTCTGTCACATATACAGAACCTGCAGGGGTGTAGTTCCAATTGGTAGAACAGCGGTCTCCAAAACCGACGGTTGGGGGTTCGAATCCCTCCACCCCTGCCACATTCAGCTATTAGCTATTGGATATTAGATATTGGAAAACGCAGATGTACCGCTAATATCCAATATCTAACAGCTAATATCGACGTTGGTTTTAATTACAGGATTGAATAATGAGTGCAAACACCGAAACGCAAAGCAGCTCACTCGACGGCTTAAAATGGATCGTCGCGATTGCACTGCTGGCTGCAGCAGTACTGGGTAACTACTATTACGGTGACCAAGTGTCTGTGCTTTATCGCGCCATTGGCGTGGTACTTCTAGTTGTTATTGCGGGTGTCATTGCAGGTATGACTGGTAAAGGTCGCCAATTCCGCGAATTTGCTAAAGAAAGCCGCAAAGAAACGCGCCGCGTGGTATGGCCATCGCGCCAAGAGGCAACTCAAACAACGTTAATCGTTGTCGTTGCGACCGCAATCGTTTCATTAATTCTGTGGGGCATGGATGCGATTTTAGTACGCATTGTAGGCTTCTTCACCGGACTGGAGTTTTAATCTATGACTGATCAAGTGAAAAAGCGCTGGTACGTGGTTCAAGCATTCTCAGGTTTTGAGAAGCGCGTTGCTGATTCGTTGCGCGAACATATCAAAATGCACGGCATGGAAGATAAGTTCGGTGAAGTACTCGTACCTACCGAAGAAGTTGTCGAAATGAAAGCCGGCAAGCGTGCGAAGAGTGAACGTAAATTCTTCCCTGGCTATGTTCTGGTTGAAATGGCAATGGATGAAGATGCGTGGCACTTAGTGAAAAGCATTCCACGCGTATTAGGTTTCATTGGTGGTACGCAAGAGCGTCCAACGCCAATTACCCAAAAAGAAGCAGATATTATTTTGAACCGTCTGCAAGAATCTGTTGATAAGCCGAAGCCAAAAACGTTGTTTGAGCCAGGCGAAGTGGTTCGTGTTAATGACGGTCCGTTTGCAGATTTCAATGGTACGGTTGAAAGCGTGGATTACGAGAAGAGCCGTTTGACTGTATCGGTTTCTATTTTCGGTCGCGCAACGCCAGTCGAACTCGAGTTCGGCCAGGTGGAAAAAGCTTAATAAATACAAGTGCGATATTGGCTACTAGATATTTGATATTAGCCAAAACACAACTTGAAGCGGTCAGCTAATATCTAATATCAAATAGCTAATAGCTGATCTCTTGCAATGAGGGGCGAATAGGACTATAATTCGCCTCCTTTTTTATATTGGGGAGCCGTTAGAGTAAGTCATCTCTTAGATTTACGAGGCGTTTGACCCACAACCAAGAGGCATAAACATGGCTAAGAAGTTAAAAGCTATCATCAAGTTGCAAGTGGCAGCTGGTGCAGCTAACCCGTCACCACCAGTTGGTCCAGCATTGGGTCAGCACGGTGTGAACATCATGGAATTCTGTAAAGCGTTTAACGCTGCAACTGACCAGCTTGAAAAAGGCGCGCCAGTTCCAGTAGAAATTAGCGTTTTCGAAGATCGTTCATTCACGTTCATCACCAAAACTCCTCCAGCAGCATTCTTGTTGAAGAAAGCAGCCGGTATCAAGAGCGGTTCAGGCCGTCCTAACACTGAAAAAGTGGGTACTGTGACGCGTGCGCAGCTGGAAGAAATTGCGAAGGTTAAAGAGCCAGACTTAACTGCGGCTGACCTTGACGCAGCGGTTCGTACTATTGCCGGCTCAGCTCGTGCAATGGGCCTGAATGTGGAGGGTCTGTAAGATGGCTAAGTTAAGCAAACGTGCACGTCTTATCCGTGAAAAAGTTGAAGCGCGTGATTATGAAATCAACGAAGCAATCAACTTATTAAAAGAATTAGCAACTGCAAAATTCAAAGAAAGCGTTGATGTATCTGTAAACTTGGGTATCGACGCTCGTAAATCTGATCAGAACGTTCGTGGTGCAACTGTACTGCCTAACGGTACTGGTCGTGACGTACGTGTCGCAGTTTTCACTAGCGGTGCTAACGCTGATAAAGCGAAAGAAGCCGGTGCTGACATCGTAGGTATGGAAGACTTAGCTGAACAAGTTAAGAAAGGCGAAATGAACTTTGACGTTGTTATCGCTTCTCCAGACGCTATGCGTGTTGTTGGTATGTTAGGTCAAATCTTAGGCCCACGTGGTCTGATGCCTAACCCGAAAACTGGTACTGTAACTCCTGACGTAGCAACTGCAGTTAAAAACGCAAAAGCTGGTCAGATTCGTTACCGTAACGATAAAGCGGGTATCATCCACGCGACTATCGGTAAAGTTGATTTTGATAACGATAAATTGAAAGAAAACCTTGAAGCGTTGTTGGCTGCTCTGAAAAAAGCGAAGCCTTCTTCAGCAAAAGGTCAATTTATCAAGAAAGTTAGCCTTTCGACCACTATGGGCGCTGGCGTAGCCATCGACCAAGGTTCGTTAAGCGCAAACTAAGGTTTTATGGGTTGGAGCTGTAGCTCCCGTCCAAGACCGCAGGTGTATCGCGGCTGACATCTCGAGAGAGACAATTCAGCGACACTTAATTTCCTGCGCAGATGGTGATATCCGATCCAGACTCTCTGGGTAAGAGATTCACCGTGACAACGTGGTAGATGCAGTAACGGTCTACCTATGTGTAACGATAGGCCCAAAGCTCTTTGAGCGGCGGGCCAAAAAAAGAGGTGATACTAGTGGCACTAGGTTTAGCAGCAAAACAAGCAATCGTTAAAGAAGTTAACGAAGTTGCTTCAAACGCTCTATCCGTCGCTGTTGCTGAGTATCGTGGTATGGAAGTTGCGCACATGACTCAACTTCGCCGTCAAGCTCGTGAGCAAGGCGTGTATCTGAAAGTTATTCGGAACACTCTGGCAAAACGTGCATTTGTTGACACGAAGTTTGAAGACATGGACTCAGCGTTAACAGGTCCTTTGATCTACGGTTTCTCTATCGACGCACCAGGTTCTGCTGCGCGTTTATTCAAAGAGTTTGCCAAAGAGAACAAGCACCTGAAAGTAACTGCACTATCAATTGGCTCAGGCCTGATGGGCGCAGACAAGCTTGACGCTGTTGCATCACTTCCGACTCGCGACGAAGCATTGGCGAAATTGCTCGCAACCTTCAAAGCGCCTGTTAGTAAGTTCGTTCGTACAATTAACGAAGTACCTACTAAATTTGTGCGTGTGTTGTCGGCAATTAAAGACGCTAAATAGAAGCGGTTTTTTTAACCATTTTTTTGTAATTTATAACCCAGGAGTTTAGAGTTATGGCTCTTACTAAAGAAGATATTTTGAACGCGATCGCTGAAATGCCAGTTATGGAATTGGTTGAGTTGATCGAAGCTGCAGAAGAAAAATTCGGTGTTGACGCTTCAGCTGCTGTTGCTGTTGCAGCTGGTCCAGCTGCTGCAGGCGCTGCTGCTGCAGAAGAGAAAACTGAATTTGACGTAGTATTGAAATCTGCTGGCGCTAACAAAGTAGCAGCTATCAAAGCAGTTCGCGGCGCAACTGGTCTTGGCTTGAAAGAAGCGAAAGACATGGTTGAGTCTGCACCTGTTGCTGTTAAAGAAGGCATCAGCAAAGAAGACGCAGAAGCACTTGCTAAAGAATTGACTGAAGCTGGTGCGGAAGTTGAAGTTAAGTAAGTTTAACCACTTACATAACTTGGCCTTTTAGGCCTAGGGCTGGTGGCAATTTTGCTACCAGCCTTTTTGCGCTGTAAAGCATGTATCATTTTTGCCCGTTATTGGGGTGCATGCTCGCGGTGACAAAAACGGGAACGACAAGCTTTAAGTAGTTTGTTTTTAACCATCGACTCCTACTCCGGTGGTTAGGGTCATCAATCAGCTAGCTGAGGAACCCCATGGCGTACTCCTACTCTGAGAAAAAACGTATTCGCAAGGATTTTGGTAAACGCCCTCATGTACTTGAGGTGCCATACCTGCTGTCAATCCAATTAGATTCATTTAAAAAATTCATCGAGCCGGATCCAGAAGGCAATAATGGTCTGGAAGCGGCATTTCGCTCAGTATTTCCAATTACCGCTTATTCAGGTAATTCGGAACTGCAGTACGTGAGCTATCACCTTGGTGAGCCAGTATTTGACGTACAAGAATGTCAAATCCGTGGCATCACTTACGCAGCTCCTTTGCGGGTGAAACTGCGCTTGGTTCTTTTTGATAAAGAAGCAGCGGCAGGCACCGTTAAAGATATCAAAGAGCAAGAAGTTTACATGGGTGAAATCCCATTGATGACCGAGAACGGTACGTTTGTTATTAACGGCACCGAGCGGGTTATCGTATCTCAGTTACACCGTTCACCAGGTGTATTCTTTGATCATGACAAAGGTAAGACGCACTCTTCAGGTAAAGTGTTGTATAACGCACGCGTTATTCCTTACCGTGGTTCGTGGTTGGATTTTGAATTCGACCCGAAAGACAACGTATTCGTACGTATCGACCGTCGTCGTAAATTACCGGCGTCTATTATTCTTCGTGCGCTTGAATATAGCACTGAAGAAATTCTCGATATGTTCTTCGAAACCACGTACTACCAGTTCCGCAATAAAAAAGTATTTATGCAACTGGTACCAGAGCGTTTACGTGGTGAAACTGCGAAATTCGACATCAAAAATGATGATGGCGAAATTATCGTAGAAAAAGGCCGTCGTATTACTGCGCGTCATATCAACCAAATCGCAAGCTTGAATCAGCCAGAAATGGAAGTTCCACTTGAGTACTTGGTAGGTAAAGTTTTAGCGAAAAACTACACCGACAAGAAAACCGGTGAAGTGATTGCTGAAGCGAACGCTGAGTTAACACTTGAGTTACTCGCGAAACTGCGCGAAGCCGGCTTCAAGAAATTTGAAACCTTGTTCGTGAACGACCTTGATCATGGGCCGTACATGAGTGAGACCTTGCGCATCGATTCAACCAACAACCGCTTAGAAGCGTTGGTTGAGATTTATCGTATGATGCGCCCAGGTGAGCCGCCAACCAAAGAAGCGGCTGAAACCTTATTTGACAACTTGTTCTTCAGCGAAGACCGCTATGACTTATCGTCGGTCGGTCGTATGAAGTTCAACCGTCGTTTAGGTCGTGAAGACCTAACTGGCCCAGGCGTATTGACCAAAGAAGATATCGTTGAGGTGATGAAAAAACTCATCGAAATCCGTAACGGTCAAGACGAAGTCGACGATATCGATCACTTAGGTAACCGTCGTATCCGTTCTGTGGGCGAGATGGCTGAGAACCAATTCCGTGTTGGTTTGGTTCGTGTTGAGCGAGCAGTTAAAGAACGCTTAAGCCTCGGCGATTTAGATGGCACCATGCCGCAAGATTTGATTAACGCGAAGCCAATTAGCGCCGCGGTGAAAGAATTCTTCGGTTCAAGCCAGTTGTCGCAGTTTATGGACCAAAACAACCCATTGTCAGAAGTCACGCACAAGCGTCGTATTTCTGCATTAGGTCCAGGTGGTTTGACGCGTGAGCGTGCAGGCTTCGAAGTTCGTGACGTACACCCAACGCACTACGGTCGGGTATGTCCAATCGAAACCCCTGAAGGTCCGAACATCGGTTTGATCAACTCGTTGTCAACGTTCGCACGTACCAACGAATATGGCTTCTTAGAAACGCCATATCGCCGCATTGAAAACGGCGTTGTCACCGATGAAGTCGATTATTTGTCAGCGATTGAAGAAGGTCACTTCGTCATTGCGCAGGCAAACGTTGCCTTGAACGATAAAGGTGAATTGGTTGAAGACTTGGTTCCATGTCGTCACAAAAACGAATTCACATTGATGTCAAAAGAGCAAGTTCAGTACATGGACGTTGCTCCGCAACAGATCGTTTCAATTGCAGCAAGCTTGATTCCGTTCCTTGAACACGATGACGCCAACCGTGCATTGATGGGTTCAAACATGCAACGTCAAGCCGTTCCAACATTACGTGCTGATAAGCCGTTGGTTGGTACTGGTATTGAGCGTACTGTTGCCGTTGACTCGGGTGTAACCGTTGTTGCGAAACGTGGTGGTGTGGTCGACAAAGTTGACGCTAGCCGCATTGTCGTGAAGGTTAACGAAGAAGAAATGATGCCAGGCGAAGCCGGTATCGATATTTATAACCTTGTTAAATACACCCGTTCTAACCAGAACACCTGTATTAACCAGACGCCAACCGTCAATGTTGGTGAGCCGGTAATGCGTGGCGATGTATTGGCTGACGGTCCGTCAACCGATATGGGTGAATTGGCATTGGGTCAAAACTTACGCGTGGCATTCATGCCATGGAATGGTTACAACTTCGAGGACTCGATTCTGATTTCAGAGCGCGTGGTTCAAGAAGATCGTTTAACCACAATCCACATTCAAGAATTAAGCTGTGTGGCGCGTGACACCAAACTAGGTGCTGAAGAAGTTACTGCCGATATTCCAAACGTGGGTGAGTCTGCGCTGAACAAGCTTGACGAAGCCGGTATCGTTTATGTTGGTGCAGAAGTTTCTGGCGGCGACATCTTAGTTGGTAAAGTAACGCCAAAAGGCGAGACTCAATTAACGCCAGAAGAGAAATTGCTGCGTGCAATCTTCGGTGAAAAAGCGTCTGACGTGAAAGATAGCTCACTGCGCGTACCAAACGGCGTGACCGGTACAGTTATCGACGTTCAAGTATTTACCCGTGATGGCGTAGAGAAAGACGCACGTGCTCGCTCAATCGAAGAGATGCAACTGAAGCAGGTTAAGAAAGATTTAGCTGACGAGCTCAAAATCCTTGAAAAAGGTATTTTTGAGCGTGCTCGTAGCTTGTTGTTAGCGAATGGTTTTGATGAATCAAAACTAGCTAGCCTTGAGCAAAGCAAGTGGTTGACGCAAAACTTGAAGAAAGAAGATGCGCAACAACAGCTTGAACAGATTGCACAACAGTACGAAGAAATTCGCGCTGATTTCGACAACAAGTTCGAAAACAAGCGTCGTAAGATCGAGCAAGGTGACGATTTGGCACCTGGCGTACTGAAGATTGTGAAAGTGTACCTTGCGGTTCGTCGCCGTATCCAGCCAGGTGATAAGCTTGCTGGTCGTCACGGTAACAAAGGTGTTATCTCAACCATCGTTCCTGTTGAAGATATGCCGCATGACGAGCACGGCACGCCAGTGGATATCGTATTGAACCCATTGGGCGTTCCATCGCGGATGAACATCGGTCAGATCCTTGAAACTCACTTGGGTATGGCTGCGCGTGGCATTGGTACCAAAATCGAAAATATGATGAAGCGCCAAGCGAAAGTTGCTGAAATGCGTGAATTCTTAGACAAGGTGTACAGCCTAGGTAACACACGTCAAGAAGTTGATATTAACGACTTCAGTGATGACGAAGTACTTCGCCTAGCGGAAAACCTGAAAAAAGGTCTTCCAACTGCGACACCTGTATTCGATGGTGCAGTCGAAAGCGAAATTAAAGAACTACTGAAACTGGCTGATTTACCAGAATCAGGTCAGATCACGTTGTGGGATGGTCGTACCGGTGAGCGTTTTGAGCGTGATGTAACCGTTGGTTATATGTACATGCTGAAACTGAACCACTTGGTTGACGACAAGATGCACGCGCGTTCGACCGGTTCTTACAGCTTGGTTACTCAGCAACCGCTGGGTGGTAAAGCACAGTTTGGTGGTCAGCGCTTCGGTGAGATGGAAGTGTGGGCACTGGAAGCATACGGTGCTGCTTATACGTTGCAGGAAATGTTGACGGTGAAATCGGACGACGTAAACGGTCGTACGAAGATGTACAAAAACATTGTCGACAACGATCTGCGCATGGAAGCAGGTATGCCGGAATCCTTCAATGTACTTCTGAAGGAAATCCGCTCGCTTGGTATCAACATTGAGTTGGACCAAGACTGAGACACCACCGGACGCTATTTGCCAGGAGATAAATCGTGAAAGACTTATTAAAGTTTTTAAAACCGCAAAACCAGACTGAAGAGTTCGATGCGATTCGCATCGGACTTGCTTCTCCGGACATGATCCGCAGCTGGTCTTTCGGTGAAGTGAAAAAGCCAGAAACGATCAACTACCGTACGTTCAAGCCTGAGCGTGACGGGTTGTTCTGTGCGCGCATTTTCGGCCCGGTAAAAGACTACGAGTGCTTGTGTGGTAAATACAAGCGCTTGAAGCACCGTGGTGTAATCTGTGAGAAGTGTGGCGTCGAAGTGACCCTCACCAAAGTGCGCCGTGAGCGCATGGGTCACATCGAATTGGCGAGCCCAGTTGCACACATCTGGTTCTTGAAATCGTTACCAAGCCGTATCGGTTTGATGCTTGATATGACCTTGCGTGATATCGAGCGCGTGTTGTATTTCGAATCATACGTTGTGACTGAAGCAGGTATGACTGACCTTGAACGTGGCCAGATTCTTACCGAAGAAGAATACTTAGACGCATTAGAAGCTCATGGCGACGAGTTCGAAGCCAAGATGGGTGCTGAAGCTGTGTTGTCATTGTTGCAACACATTGATATCGAAGGTGATATCAAGCAATTGCGTGAAGAGCTTCCAGAAACCAATTCAGAAACCAAGCGTAAAAAAATCAGCAAGCGCTTGAAGCTGCTTGAATCATTCCATAACTCAGGCAACAAGCCAGAGTGGATGATCTTGAAAGTGCTTCCAGTACTGCCACCTGATCTACGTCCATTGGTTCCATTGGATGGTGGCCGTTTCGCGACTTCAGATTTGAACGATCTATATCGTCGCGTGATCAACCGTAACAACCGTTTGAAGCGTCTTTTAGACCTAGCAGCTCCTGACATCATCGTGCGTAACGAAAAACGTATGTTGCAAGAAGCTGTGGATGCGTTGTTAGACAACGGTCGTCGCGGTCGTGCTATCACTGGTACCAATAAACGTCCTCTGAAATCTTTGGCTGACATGATCAAAGGTAAGCAGGGTCGTTTCCGTCAAAACTTGTTGGGTAAACGTGTTGACTACTCAGGCCGTTCAGTAATCACTGTTGGTCCTAAACTACGTTTGCACCAGTGTGGTTTGCCGAAGAAAATGGCACTCGAGCTATTCAAACCTTTCATCTACGGTAAGTTAGAAGGTCGTGGCTTAGCTACTACCATCAAAGCTGCTAAGAAGATGGTTGAACGCGAGATTCCAGAAGTTTGGGACGTACTTGACGAAGTTATCAAAGAGCACCCGGTTATGCTCAACCGTGCACCTACGTTGCACCGTTTGGGTATCCAGGCGTTCGAACCGGTACTTATCGAAGGTAAAGCGATTCAGTTGCACCCATTGGTGTGTGCGGCTTATAACGCCGACTTCGACGGTGACCAAATGGCGGTTCACTTACCATTAACGCTTGAAGCGCAGTTAGAAGCGCGCGCGTTGATGATGTCAACCAACAACATTTTGTCACCAGCAAGTGGTGATCCAATTATCGTTCCTTCACAGGACGTTGTATTGGGTCTGTACTACATGACGCGTGAAAAAATTAATGCGAAAGGCGAAGGCATGGCGTTTAAGAACGCTAAAGAAGCCGAGAAAGCATACCGTAACAAGGATGCTGAGCTGCACGCACGCGTTAAAGTACGTATCACTGAAACGTTAACCGACGAAGAAGGTGTCACAACCACCACGACAAAACTGTACGACACCACTGTGGGTCGTGCCATTTTGTCACTGATTCTACCTACTGGCATGCCGTTTGACATGATCAACCAGTCCATGGGTAAGAAGCAGATCGGTCGTTTGTTGAACCGTTCTTATCGTGACTTAGGCTTGAAGCCAACCGTAATTTTTGCTGACCAAATCATGTATACCGGTTTCCACTACGCGATGATCGCGGGTGCGTCAGTTGGTATCGATGACATGGTTATTCCAGACGCTAAGAAAGATATTATCGAAGCGGCGGAAGAAGAAGTTGCTGAAATTCAGGAACAGTTCGAGCAAGGTTTGGTAACAGCCGGCGAGAAATACAACAAAGTTATCGACATTTGGTCAACTGCGAACGAGAAAGTCTCGAAAGCGATGATGGAAAACTTGTCGAAAGAAACTGTGATCAACGCCAAAGGCGAAGAAGAGCAGCAAGATTCTTTCAACTCAGTTTACATGATGGCTGACTCAGGCGCTCGTGGTAGCCCCGCACAGATTCGTCAGTTGGCGGGTATGCGTGGTTTGATGGCGAAGCCAGATGGCTCAATCATCGAAACCCCAATTGTTGCGAACTTCCGTGAAGGTTTGAACGTACTCCAGTACTTCATCTCAACCCACGGTGCGCGTAAAGGTTTGGCCGATACCGCATTGAAGACAGCGAACTCAGGTTACCTGACGCGTCGTTTGGTTGACGTTGCGCAAGACGTTGTAATTGTTGAAGACGACTGTGGCACCGAAGACGGCTTGTATGTGAAGCCGTTAATTGAAGGTGGTGACGTTGTAGAACCATTGCGTGAGCGCGTATTGGGTCGTGTGGTATGTGATGATGTACTGATGCCAGGTAGCGACGATGTTCTGATTCCACGTAACACATTGCTTGATGAAAAAATGTGTGACGTGTTAGAGCAGAACTCGGTTGACCAAGTCAAAGTACGCTCAGTAATCACCTGTGACACTGATTTCGGTGTGTGTGCGAACTGTTACGGTCGTGACCTTGCTCGTGGTCACTTGGTGAACCAAGGTGAAGCGGTTGGTGTTATCGCAGCACAGTCAATCGGTGAACCAGGTACCCAGTTAACGATGCGTACGTTCCACATCGGTGGTGCGGCATCGCGTGACTCTGCAGCCAACAACATTCAAGTGAAGAACAAGGGTACCCTGAAACTTCACAATGCGAAGTTCGTTGAAAACACAGACAATCACCTAGTGATCACCTCACGTTCAACCGAATTGACGTTGATTGATGAGTTCGGTCGTGAGCGCGAGCGTTATAAAGTGCCTTATGGTGCGATTCTGAAGAAAAACGAAGGCGACGCAGTTGATGCGGGCGAAATCGTAGCGAACTGGGATCCACATACGCACCCAATCATCACTGAGGTAGCGGGTCGTCTGAAGTTTGTCGACTTGATCGACGGCGTCACCATGACACGTCAAACCGATGAGCTGACTGGCTTATCAAGCATTGTTGTGCTTGAAACAGGTCAACGTACCAGCGCCGGTAAAGACATGCGTCCTATGGTGAAGTTGGTTGACGCGAAAGGTAAAGACGTAAACATCGCCGGCACCGATATGCCAGCGCAGTACTTCTTGCCAGGTAACGCGATTATCAACCTTGAAGATAACGCTGAAGTTAAAGTGGGTGACACGGTTGCACGTATTCCACAAGAAGGTTCAAAAACACGCGATATTACCGGTGGTCTACCGCGCGTTGCCGACTTGTTCGAAGCACGTCGTCCGAAAGAGCCTGCAATTTTGGCAGAAGTCTCTGGTACCGTTAGCTTTGGTAAAGAAACCAAAGGTAAACGCCGCTTGATCATCACCCCAACGGATGGCGGCGAGCAGTACGAAGAGATGATTCCAAAATATCGTCAGTTGAACATCTTCGAAGGTGAGCAAGTGACCAAAGGTGAAGTTATCGCCGACGGTCCAGAAGCACCACACGATATCTTGCGTTTGCGTGGCGTGAGTGCGCTTGCAAACTACATCGTGAACGAAGTACAAGAAGTTTATCGCTTACAGGGCGTTAAGATTAACGATAAGCACATCGAGACCATCGTGCGTCAGATGCTGCGTAAAGCGATTATCTTGAACCCAGGCGAAACTGAACTGCTTGAAGGCGAAATGATGGAGCTGTCTGAAGTACTTGCTGCCAACGCGAAAGCGGAAGCAGAAGGTAAGATTCCAGCTTCGTATGAGCGTCAGCTGTTAGGTATCACCAAAGCGTCATTGTCGACTGAATCGTTCATTTCTGCCGCATCGTTCCAAGAAACGACGCGCGTATTGACCGAAGCAGCCGTGCAAGGCAAGCAAGACCCATTACGTGGCTTGAAAGAGAACGTTATTGTTGGTCGCTTGATTCCAGCTGGTACTGGTTTCGCTTACCACCGTGAACGTGCGCGCAAGCGTGCTGAAGCGTTGGCAGGTACCGAAGCCCCTCGTTTAACCGCAGAAGAAGCCGAGCAGCAACTTGCTGACGCTTTGAACTTCGGTAACGAAGCGGCCGACAACGGTGACAGCAACGAATAAGCCGTTGCATTCACGAGTAAAAACTCGTTCTAAAGGCCGTTCGCATTAGCGAGCGGCCTTTTTATTTCCGTCGCTTTTCCTTGACAGTCCAATTATTGACCATTAAAATTCGGCCTCCCCATATTTGGGCGATTAGCTCGTGGCTTGTCGACAGCAAGCTTAAAAATAGGGGGAAACTTGGATTTTTCATTCTGTTGAGCGACATCAACATAATCAGGAGTAATGAATGGCAACAGTTAATCAGCTGGTGCGCAAAGGTCGTCAAAAGCCGGTTGTGAAAAGCAACGTTCCGGCACTTGAGGCTTGCCCACAAAAACGCGGCGTATGTACCCGTGTTTACACTACTACCCCGAAGAAGCCAAACTCTGCACTGCGTAAAGTATGCCGTGTACGTTTGACTAACGGCTACGAAGTTTCTTCGTACATTGGTGGTGAAGGTCACAACTTGCAAGAACACTCAGTCGTATTGATTCGCGGCGGTCGTGTAAAAGACTTGCCAGGTGTTCGTTATCACACAGTTCGTGGTGCTCTCGACTGTGCAGGCGTGAATGATCGTCGCCAAGCACGTTCTAAGTACGGCGCGAAACGGCCTAAGTCTTAACGGTTCTCCGTTAGTAAGGCCAAACTGTAATTTATAAGTTTTGGGGAATACCCTGAATTAATCGGAGAATATTGAGATGCCAAGAAGACGCGTCATAGGTCAACGTAAAATCCTTCCGGACCCTAAGTTCGGATCAGAGTTGTTGGCTAAATTTATCAATGTCGTCATGGTTGACGGCAAAAAATCTGTCGCTGAAAAGATCATCTACGGTGCGTTAGATATCCTGGCTGAGAAGTCAGGCAAAGACCACCTTGAAATTTTCGAATCTGCGTTGGACAACGTTCGTCCTACTGTCGAGGTTAAATCTCGTCGTGTTGGTGGTTCTACCTACCAAGTACCAGTAGAAGTACGTCCTGTTCGCCGCAATGCACTGGCTATGCGTTGGTTAGTTGATGCTGCGCGTACTCGGGGTGAAAAATCCATGGCTCAGCGTCTAGCAGGTGAAATGTTAGATGCATCAGAAAGTAAAGGCTCTGCTGTGAAGAAGCGTGAAGACGTCCACCGTATGGCCGAAGCGAACAAAGCGTTCGCACACTATCGCTGGTAAATTCACAGTTAACCCAAAGAGGAATTTATGGCTCGACAAACATCGATTGAGCGTTACCGTAACATCGGTATCTGTGCTCACGTAGACGCAGGTAAAACAACCACCACAGAGCGTGTGTTGTTCTACACCGGCTTGTCTCACAAATTGGGTGAGGTACATGACGGTGCAGCGACTACCGACTGGATGGAGCAAGAACAAGAGCGTGGTATTACTATTACCTCGGCCGCTGTAACTGCTTTCTGGAAAGGTATGGATAACCAGTTCCCAGAACACCGTATCAACGTTATCGATACTCCAGGACACGTTGACTTCACTATCGAAGTAGAACGTTCACTGCGTGTACTTGATGGCGCGGTAGTTGTTCTGTGTGGTTCTTCTGGCGTACAGCCGCAAACTGAAACCGTATGGCGTCAAGCTGACAAATACGAAGTTCCACGTATGGTATTCGTCAACAAGATGGACCGTGCTGGTGCAGATTTCTTGCGCGTTGTAGGTCAAATCAAAACCCGTTTGGCTGCAACTCCAGTTCCAATTCATTTGAACATCGGTGCTGAAGATAACTTCAAAGGCGTTGTTGACTTGATCAAGATGAAAGCAATCAACTGGAATGAAGAAGACCAGGGGATGACTTTCAACTATGAAGAAATTCCAGCGGAACTGAAAGACAAAGCTGAAGAAATGCACAATGACTTGGTTGAAGCTGCTGCTGAAGCCAACGAAGAGCTGATGAACAAATACCTTGAAGAAGGTGAGTTGACTGAAGCTGAAATCAAAGCTGGTTTACGTCAGCGTACGCTGAACAACGAAATCATCCTTTGTTTGTGTGGTTCTGCGTTTAAAAACAAAGGCGTTCAAGCAATGCTTGACGCAGTTATCGAATACTTACCTTCACCAACTGAAGTTAAAGCGATTCGTGGTATTTTGGAAGACGAATCTGAAGGCGTTCGTAAGTCATCTGACGACGAGCCGTTCTCAGCATTGGCATTCAAAATCGCAACTGACCCATTCGTAGGTACTTTGACCTTCTTGCGCGTTTACTCGGGCGTTCTGTCTCAGGGCGATACCGTGTATAACCCAGTGAAGAGCAAGCGCGAGCGTATCGGCCGTATGGTACAGATGCACGCAAACGACCGTAAAGAGATTAAAGAAATCTTGGCGGGCGACATTGCTGCAGCTATCGGTTTGAAAGATGTAACCACTGGTGACACGTTGTGTGACCCGAACAACATCATCACGCTTGAGCGTATGGAATTCCCAGAGCCAGTAATCTCTGTTGCTGTAGAACCAAAAACTAAAGCTGACCAAGAAAAAATGGGTATCGCTTTAGGTAAATTGGCTGCAGAAGATCCATCGTTCCGCGTTAAAACTGACGAAGAGTCTGGCCAGACGATCATCTCTGGTATGGGTGAGCTTCACCTAGACATCATCGTTGACCGTATGAAGCGTGAATTCAAAGTTGAATGTAACGTTGGTAAACCACAGGTTGCTTACCGTGAAACTATCCGCCAGAAAGTGGAAGTTGAAGGTAAATTCGTACGTCAATCAGGTGGTCGCGGTCAGTTCGGTCACGTTTGGTTACGCATCGAGCCAATGGACTTCGATGCGAACGATGACGATGCGCCAAACTACGAGTTCGTAAACGAAATCGTTGGTGGTGTGGTACCGAAGGAATACATTCCTGCGGTAGACAAAGGTATCCAAGAGCAAATGCAGAATGGTGTAATTGCTGGTTACCCAGTACTTGGCGTGAAAGCGACCTTGTACGATGGTTCATACCACGATGTCGACTCATCAGAAATGGCGTTCAAAATCGCTGGTAGCATGGCATTCAAGAAAGGTGCCCAACAAGCTAAACCAGCATTGCTTGAACCAATGATGAAAGTTGAAGTTGTTACCCCTGAAGACTTCATGGGTGACGTAGTTGGTGACTTGAACCGTCGTCGCGGTATCATCGAGGGCATGGAAGATGGTCCTGGTGGTCTGAAAGAAGTTCGCGCACAAGTTCCATTATCAGAAATGTTCGGTTACGCTACTGACCTGCGTTCGCAGACTCAGGGCCGTGCATCTTATGCGATGGAATTCTTGAAGTACGCTGAAGCACCAAACAACATTGCTGAGCAGGTTATTGCTGCTCGTCAGGTTAAAGATAAAGATTAAGTAGAGTCTGGTCCGGTTCTACCTAGGACCGGACTTTTAACTTAAGTTAAGGAAAAGTCATGGCAAAAGAAAAATTTGAACGTTCCAAACCGCACGTTAACGTCGGTACTATCGGCCACGTTGACCACGGTAAAACTACTCTGACCGCTGCGATCACCACAGTATTGGCGAAAACCTACGGTGGTTCAGCACGTGCATTCGATCAAATCGATAACGCACCAGAAGAAAAAGCGCGTGGTATCACCATCGCAACTTCACACGTAGAGTACGACACTCCATCACGTCACTACGCACACGTAGACTGCCCAGGGCACGCTGACTATGTTAAAAACATGATCACCGGTGCTGCGCAGATGGACGGCGCTATCTTGGTAGTAGCTGCAACTGACGGCCCAATGCCACAAACGCGTGAGCACATCTTGTTGTCACGTCAGGTTGGCGTTCCATACATCATCGTGTTCATGAACAAATGTGACATGGTTGACGATGAAGAGTTGTTGGAATTGGTTGAGATGGAAGTTCGTGAACTTCTTTCTGAGTACGACTTCCCAGGCGACGACTTGCCAGTAATCCAAGGTTCAGCATTGAAAGCTTTGGAAGGCGAAGAGAAGTGGGAAAAGAAAATCATCGAATTGGCAGAAGCATTGGATTCATACATTCCAGAGCCAGAGCGTGATATCGACAAGCCGTTCATCATGCCAATCGAAGACGTATTCTCAATCTCAGGCCGTGGTACAGTAGTAACTGGTCGTGTTGAGCGCGGTATCGTTCGCACTGGTGACGAAGTAGAAATCGTAGGTATCCAAGATACAACGAAAACTACTGTAACTGGTGTTGAGATGTTCCGTAAATTGCTTGACGAAGGTCGTGCAGGTGAGAACATCGGTGCCTTGTTGCGTGGTACGAAGCGTGACGAGATCCAACGTGGTCAAGTATTGGCGAAGCCAGGTTCAATCACGCCACACACTCAGTTCGAAGCTGAAGTGTACGTATTGACCAAAGAAGAAGGTGGACGTCACACTCCATTCTTCAAAGGCTACCGTCCACAGTTCTACTTCCGTACAACTGACGTAACTGGTGCAGTACAGTTACCAGAAGGCGTAGAGATGGTAATGCCAGGCGACAACCTGAAGTTCGTAGTAGAACTGATTCACCCAATCGCAATGGACGAAGGTCTTCGTTTCGCGATTCGTGAAGGTGGTCGTACTGTAGGCGCAGGCGTTGTATCTAAGATCATCGCTTAATGCGTAGCCCGGCGTTCTACGCCGGGTTGTTTAGAAAGGGGAGCTTCGGCTCCCTTTTTTGTTTTTGAAAAGCAAAAGCGCTATTAGCTATTAGATATTAGATATTAGCGAAAACACGAAAGTCCGAGACCGCTCTTCTAATATCCAATATCTAATAGCTAATATCGCTCTTGACTTTGAGCGCTGATGTGTGAAGGATACACAAGAGTTAACGGAGTAAACGAAGCGTTGAAGTATCTAATAACAATAATCATCATTCTCGCCAGTTTCATATTTAAAGCTACCGCAGAGCCTATTCAGGTTCGAGTAGCCGCCTACGAGTACCCACCATACTATTCTGAGAATATGCCGACGCATTTGGTTGGCGAAGTCATTAAAGCGTTAAATCAGCTTCAACAAGACTATCAGTTCACTCTTGAACCGATTGCGCCGAATGCCCGCTATTTAGCGCTCAGCGCAGATGGGTGTTGTGATTTGATGTTGTTTGAAGACGTTGCGTGGGGTTGGGCTGATGAGGATATAGACCTTCATGTTACGAAGCCATTGCTGGTGGGCAGAGAGCGCTTTGTTGCGCTACAGCACCCTAATCGTGATCAACGCTTCTTCGAGATGAAAGGGCTGCGTTTCGGCGGTATCGTGGGCTATCACTATCCGTTTGCAGCAAACGAAAAAGACCATCGAATTCTCGAAGAAAAATATGGCATTTATTTAGGGCATTCACATCGCGTGAATCTACAAATGTTACTGAATGAGCGTCTCGATCTCGTCATGCTATCGGATGAGTATCTTGCTGCAATGGTTTCGGATGCAGTGAAACGACAATTACTCATTTCAAACAAGCCATATGGCGTGTTCAACATGGCCACGGTCATTAATAAAGACAAAAACGTCGATGCAATCCACGTCGATAAGCTTATTCGGCGTTTAAAAGAGAATGGCAAACTAAACGCTATTTTTAAAAGCTTTAAGCTCCCAGCGGTAATCCATACATCAGATTAATAAACACTTAAGCCTAAGTGATTGGCTAATTCACGAATCATGAACATGCCGCGCGCTGAGTTACCGTAGCTATTAAGCGGTGGGCTCCATGCTGTGATCACACCATAATCGGGAACAATCGCGACAATGCCACCACCTACACCACTTTTCGCTGGTAGCCCCACAGTAAACGCAAACTGCCCCGATTGGTCATACATACCACTGGTACTCAGTAACGCGTTAATGCGCTGTGCATCGCGATGTGACGTGATTTGTGCGCCGCTTCGAGGGCATTTGCCGCGGTTGGCTAAAAAGGCCAAGCTGCGCGCTAACTGTTCGGTCGTCATCGTTAATGCGCACTGCCAAAAATAATGATCTAAAACCTCTTCAACGTCAGCTTCGATATTGCCAAAACTTTTCATCAAATAGGCCAGGGCGGCGTTGCGCGCGCCGTGGGTGCGTTCCGACTCGTGTACCCGTGAATCAACAGCCACATCTTCGCTACCACATAACCCGCGAACCATACTCAGTAGCGCTGACTTACTGGCGGAGTAATGACTCACTAACACGTCGCTAACCAACAGCGCGCCGGCATTAATCATCGGGTTGCGTGGTATGCCCTTTTCCCATTCCAGCTGCACAATAGAATTAAATGGCTGGCCCGATGGCTCCATTTGCACCCGCTCCCAAAGTGGATCGCCGAAGCGCTCCATTGCGAGCATCAAACCAAAGATTTTTGAAATCGACTGAATTGAGAAACACTTATCTGAATCACCGACCGAAGTGACCTTGCCATCAAGCGTTGCCACCGTCAGGGCACAGTAGTCTGATTTGACTTCGGCGAGGGCAGGGATGTAATCAGCAACTTTGCCATCGTTCACCGTTAAGGCTTGCTGCAGAATACTTTCCAGCAATGACTTGAGGTTATCCGGAGCGTGGATGGACTGGCCGCCACTGATTACATCTGCTGTCATGGTTACCTTAACATTGGTTTTAAGAATCGAGCCGTATGCGACGCCTCGCACTTTACAATATCTTCCGGTGCGCCTGCGGTCAAAATCTCACCGCCACCAGAGCCGCCTTCTGGACCCAAATCAATAATCCAATCTGCTGTTTTAATCACATCAAGGTTGTGCTCGATAATCACGATGGTATTGCCATGATCGCGCAAGCGATGCAATACCGTTAACAGCTGCTGAATATCATGGAAGTGCAGACCGGTTGTTGGCTCGTCAAGAATATAGAGCGTTTTACCGGTATCGCGTTTTGAGAGCTCACGCGCAAGTTTCACCCGCTGCGCTTCACCACCTGATAAGGTTGTGGCACTTTGACCTAAACGAATATAGGACAAACCAACATCAATCAAGGTCTGTAGTTTGCGCGCAATGGCTGGAATCGGTGCAAAGAACTCGCGCGCGTCTTCAACGGTCATGTCTAATACTTCGTGAATACTTTTGCCCTTGTATTTGATTTCCAAGGTTTCGCGGTTGTAGCGCTTGCCCTTACAAACGTCACACGGAACGTAAACGTCTGGCAAGAAGTGCATTTCAACTTTAATGACACCGTCGCCCTGACACGCCTCACAACGGCCGCCACGCACGTTAAAACTGAAACGTCCAACTTTATAACCGCGCGAACGCGCTTCTTCGGTACCGGCATAAAGTTCACGAATCGGTGTGAAAATACCGGTATAAGTTGCCGGGTTTGAACGCGGAGTACGGCCGATTGGGCTTTGATCAATATCGACCACTTTGTCGAGATATTGCATGCCATCGATGCTCTCATAAGGCGCTGGCTCATTAGCGGTCGCTTTATTGAGCTCGCGGTGCGCAATACGGAATAAAGTATCGTTAATCAGCGTTGATTTACCCGAGCCTGATACGCCAGTTACACAGGTCATTAGGCCGACCGGAATTTCTGCATTGACGTTCTTCAGGTTGTTGCCAGAAGCGCCATTGAGCTTGACCCACTGTTTGCCCGGCTGATGACGTTTTGCTGGTACCTCAATCGCTTTACGGCCAGAGAGATAGTCACCGGTGAGCGACTCTTCGTTGGCAACAATTTCTTCGTAATGGCCTTGCGCAATCACCTGACCGCCATGCACACCGGCACCAGGGCCGATATCAATCACATGATCTGCTGCGCGAATGGCGTCTTCATCGTGCTCAACCACAATCACGGTGTTACCGAGGTCGCGTAAACGTGTGAGGGTGTTCAACAAACGTTCATTATCGCGCTGATGCAAACCAATGGAAGGCTCGTCGAGGACATACATCACGCCAACTAATCCTGCGCCGATCTGTGAAGCTAAGCGAATCCGTTGAGCTTCACCACCGGAGAGTGTTTCGGCACTGCGCGATAGGCTCAGATAATTCAAACCAACGTTGACGAGGAAGCCTAAACGATCGTTTATTTCCTTGAGAATCTTTTCAGCAATTTTGGCGCGCTGACCTTCTAACTCGAGTTCTTGGAAAAACTTGAGTGCGTCGCCAATCGAGCGTTCAACGACTTGTGGCAATGTCGTATCGTTAACAAACACATGTCGTGCTTCTTGGCGTAAGCGTGTACCGCCGCAACTTTTGCATGGTTGTGAAGCAAGATACTTCGACAAATCTTCGCGCACCGCCATCGAGTCCGTTTCGCGGTAGCGGCGTTGCATGTTTGGAATGATGCCCTCAAAGGCATGTGTACGAGCAACGCGATCACCACGGTCGTTCATGTAGGTGAACTCAATTTCTTCTTTGCCACTGCCAAACAACACCACATTCTGGTGTTTCTCATCGAGGCTCGCAAATGACTTATTGAGGTCAAATTTGTAATGGCGCGCAAGCGATTGCAGCATTTGGTAATAATAAAAATTACGCTTATCCCAGCCGCGAATCGCGCCGCCGGTGAGGCTAAGCTCAGGGTTCGTCACGACTTTCGCTGGGTCAAAAAACTGTTCAATGCCAAGGCCGTCGCATGACCCACAAGCTCCCGCTGGGTTGTTAAAGGAAAATAATCGTGGTTCGAGCTCTTGCATGCTGTAGCCGCAATGTGGACAAGCAAAGTTAGCTGAGAACACAATATCCTCAACCTGAGAATCGCTTTCCATTGGCACCACAAGCGCAGTACCGCCGCTTAGTTCTAATGCGGTTTCAAACGATTCGGCCAAACGTAACTCAAGCCCTTCGCGCACCTTAATACGGTCAACAACCACTTCGATGGTGTGCTTTTTCTGTAGTTCGAGTTTAGGCGGATCACTTAAATCACACAGTTCGCCGTCAATGCGAGCACGAATAAAACCTTGCGCGGCAAGGTTTTCTAAAACTTTGGTGTGTTCACCTTTACGCTCTTGAATAATCGGCGCCACAATCATCAGCTTTTCGCCTTCTGGCAACGCCAATACTTGGTCGACCATTTGTGAAATGGTTTGCGCCGCTAAGGTCACATTGTGGGTTGGACAACGTGGCTCGCCAACACGTGCAAACATCAAGCGCAAATAGTCGTATATTTCAGTAATGGTACCAACGGTTGAGCGCGGGTTATGCGAGGTTGATTTTTGCTCAATCGAAATTGCCGGTGATAAGCCTTCGATGCTATCGACATCCGGCTTTTCCATGAGCGATAAAAACTGGCGCGCATAGGCTGAGAGTGATTCGACGTAGCGGCGCTGGCCTTCCGCATACAACGTATCAAAAGCTAACGAAGATTTTCCCGAGCCGGACAGTCCTGTGATGACCACCAGTTTATCGCGGGGTATGGTCACGTTAATGTTTTTCAGGTTGTGGGTGCGGGCACCGCGGATTTCTATTTTATCCATGAGAATTACAACTCTCCGTTGCCAATGACAAGCAATTGAATGAAACGAGTATTATCGCACAACCGGTACCTTCTGGTACAATGGCCAGCGATTTTTTCCTGCAGCTATGAGAATTTCATGCGACAGCAAAACCAAGACAATCGACTCACCCCAATTGAGCGGCGCGCCTCTGGTGCTTTAGCTGCTGTGTTTGGATTACGTATGCTCGGGCTGTTTTTGATCATGCCCGTTATTGCGATCTATGGACAACAGTACCCTGATTACACCCCATTGCTGATTGGTTTAGCGATTGGCGCCTATGGGTTAACGCAAGCATTATTGCAAATTCCGTTAGGTATGCTGTCCGACCGAATTGGGCGCCGGCCTGTTATCATCGGTGGACTGATTGTGTTTGCCGTGGGCAGCTTGGTGGCGGCTTGGGCTGATTCGTTAGTGGGTGTCATTATTGGCCGCGCGTTGCAGGGCATGGGCGCAATTGCCGCTGCTATTTTAGCTTTGGCAGCCGACATTACCCGCGATTCGCAGCGCCCGAAAGTCATGGCGACAATAGGCATGTTTATTGGCTTGTCCTTCGCATTGGCTCTCGTGTTAGGGCCATTGCTTGGTGCCCAAATTGGCTTATCCGGATTGTTTTATTTCACGGCTGTCAGTGCCGTTTTCGGCATTTTCGTGCTACTTGTGGCTGTTCCTAAAGTTGCGCAAAAGTCCGCACGCGGCGATTTGATTCCACTGAAAAGCGAGCTGAGTCAGTTATTTAAAGACCCGCAATTGGCGCGATTAAACCTTGGCGTATTGGTACTTCATTGTGTGTTAACCGCATTTTTCGTCGTAGTACCGTTACAACTGATGCGCGGCGGCTTGGCTGCCGATGAACATGCTTGGTTGTATTTGCCGACGTTAATTGCATCGTTTGCGTTTATGATCCCAATGCTGATTAAGGCCGAGCGCCAACGGCAACAACCGCGCTATTTCCGTGTTGCTATTGCCTTAGTTATCTTAGCGGTAGCTGTTATCGTATTTATCCCAGCGCATTGGACTTATTTGGCGATAGCTGTTGTGCTGTTTTTTACCGGCTTCAATTTCTTAGAAGCAACATTACCGAGCTCACTTACGCGCTTTGCACCAGCTGGGCGCAAGGGCAGTGCGAGCGGAATCTATGCCACATTCCAGTTCTTAGGTGCGTTTATTGGCGGCGCCGCTGGTGGTTCAATTTATCAATATTTTGGCTTGTTAGGTGTTGGGATTTTCTGCACGGTACTGCTAGTATGCTGGTTCGTCATTAGCTTTGGCATGGAACCACCGCCACAACAGCAAAGTGTGAGTTTCACGCTCGATAAATTGACTGCAGACCAAGCTGATGGCTTAGCCGAGCAACTCAGTCAAGTAGCAGGTGTTGAGGAAGTTCGCATTGTGGCCGCCGAGCAAACAGTGTATTTAAAAGTTCATAAAACCGATTACAATGATTCTGAAATAGAGGCATATTTAGCCTCATACCGAACATAAGCATTGAACATAAAAGACAAGTGAAGGAGCAGATGGCATGGCCAGTCGCGGCATCAACAAAGTAATTTTAATTGGAAACTTAGGCGCCGATCCAGAAGTGCGCTACACGCAAAATAATACAGCCATCGCTAACTTATCTGTTGCTACCAGCGAAACTTGGAAAGACAAGCAAACTGGTGAGCCGCGCGAGCAAACCGAGTGGCATCGTTGCGTTGCCTATCGTCGTTTAGCCGAAATTGCTGGCGAGTATCTGAAAAAAGGCTCTAAGGTTTATGTGGAAGGTCGTTTACAAACACGTAAATGGCAAGGTCAAGATGGTGTTGAGCGTTATACCACTGAAATTGTGATCAACGACCTGCAAATGTTGGATGGTCGTCCAGGTGGCGGTCAAGGTGGCTACGGCGGCGGCCAACAACAATCTGGCGGTTTCGGTGGCCAGCAAGGCGGTGGTCAAGCGCCTCAAGGTGGTCAAGGTCAAGGTGGCTTCGGTGGTCAACAAGGTGGCCAGCGTCAAGCGCCGGCACAGAGCTTTAATCAGAAGCCGGCACAACAACCACAGCAAGAACCGTTTGTGCCCGACCAAGATTTCGACGACGACATTCCGTTCTGAATGATATAAAGGCTCCTCAGTACTTCGCCAAGTTCACGACAACTTGATTTCTGCCTTTTCGTTTACCCTCATACAGTGCCTGATCGGCACGTATGAGGGCAACGCTAACATCAACATCCTCAGGCTTGATGTCGGTCACTCCGAATGTCGCTGTGACTGATACTTGAATACCTTTCGTGTTGACTTCGAGTTCGCTAATACCCTTTAAAATTGCCTCGAGACGCGGTAACGAAGGGTGCAGCTCAGTCTGATGAAGCAACAAAACGAATTCCTCACCACCGAGTCGGGCAACCAAATCAGATGGGCGAACCGCTTGTTTTAGGTAATTGGCTAATGTTTTCAATACGACGTCGCCGAGATCATGGCCAAAATCATCGTTGATTTTTTTGAAATGATCGATATCAATGAGCACAAGCGTTGTCGGATGATTAAATCGCTCAAGATGGTAATAGGCAAGCTTTGCTTGGCTCATAAAATATCGGCGATTGTAGAGCTTTGTTAGCTCGTCTGTTTCGCTCAGTTCTTCAAGTTGCGCTTGATATTCTTTGGCTTGCGTAATGTCTCGCATGGTGCCAACAAAATAGTCTTCATTATTAATCTTGCAGAAACTCGCGAGCTCATGCACCCAACGGAGCTGGCCGTCAGCACGAACAATTCGGTGTTCAATGTTGTATGTGCCAGTCGCCTCTGCAGCTGCAAGACTTGTGTCAAAAAACTCTCGATCATCGGGATGAACGAAGTCGCGGAAGGCCTCGACTGATGGCGCGATAGCGTTCGGTTCGAGCCCAAGAATAGTATAAATCTTGTTCGACCAATATAATTCATCAAAGCCTATTTTCGAGGTCCAATAACCAAGCTGACCAATCTCCTGAGCGCGTTCGAGAGTGATTTGCTTTTGTTGTAGCTCAAGCTCAAGCTTTTTCTCCGCCGTAACGTCAAAAATTACGCCATGCCAGCTGGTACCTCCGTCAGGTAATCGAATCGGTGTAGCCCGTCCAGATACCCATTTTTCACCAACGTCGGGCAAAATAACCCGATATTCAGCTTCCCAAACAGATTGCTCGTCAGCTGACTTCAAGACGCTTTCAGTGACGCGTTCAACATCATCAGGATGAATACGCTTGAACACCAACGATGCGTCAGTTTGAATATCTTCTGGTGAGCAACCGTAAATAAGTCGCACTCCTTCGCTTGCATAAGGGAAGAAGGAGCGGCCATTGGGATACCAATGATAATCATAAATCATTCCTGGAATGGAACTTGACAGCGCCTCGAGTCGCTCGGCTAAATTCACCGATTCAGTGACGTTGATGATGGAACCAATTGCCTGTTTCATGCGACCATCTTCAATCACGGGCCGCATCCGCTCTTTCAACCAATAGTACTGGTCATTCGCGCCGCGAATGCGGTAGCGGCGTGATAAAGGCTGTTCCGAGCAAGATTTTACCCATTCCCGCAACTTGGGTAGCATCGTCTTGCCATCAACTGGGTGAATATTTTGTTGCCACCAACGTGAGGCATTCATGATGGTCTCGTCGCTATCATGCAATAACTCAACGCGTTCTCCGTAGAGGTGTAATTTATCGGTATCGATGTCCCACACGAATATCGTGGTCGGCGAGCTGTCAATCACGCGCCGTAAGTTTTGCTCTGTTGTGCGAGCTTGCTGTTCGGCTTGTTTCTCCGCCGTGATATCGAAGTGCATGCCGGCCATCCATTCTGGTTGGCCATCGGCCGTCCATGAAACAACTTGGCCAGTATCCCGCACCCACACCCAATGGCCTTGCTTGTGACGCATGCGTGCATCGCACCGATAGGTCGGCGTATCGCCATTAAAGTGTAATTGTAACTGTCGCCCTGATTCAGCTAAATCGTCCGGATGGCTTAATGCTTCCCAAGTTTTAATCGAAATCCGTGCAAGCTCTTCTAACGAATAACCCACAATGGCAGCCCAAGTCGCATTAAAACGCGTTTCTCCCGTTTGGACGTTCCACTCCCAAGTGCCAGCGCCGGAGCTCTCGATAATCGCACTTAAGCGAGAGGTTAGCGTTTCTTTCTTTTCCATACAGACTCACTTCTTCTTTATTTCGTCTTAATCTAAACTATATTACCTGTAAATAACAAAAATTCCTTTCAAACAGTTCGCTTTGTTATATTATAACGAATGTTATTTGTCCGAGAGGGTGGCTTTTGGAGTGTTTACGTGAAAAAAAATGTATGGTTCACCGCCCTCAGTCTATTTTTACTTGTTGGTTGCCAACCACCGCAAGAGTCGATCAATGTTGTAGGTAATTCCTGGTTAGGTTACCAACCACTCTACGCCCAGCATATACTGCATCCGGAGCAACAGCCCAGCAATGTCCATCTGACCATGTTGGTATCAGATATTAGTGTCATTCGGATGCTAACCAACCAAGCCGCTAGTGTGGCTATGTTGAGTTTGGATAATGCCATTAGTCTGAATTCGCGCACCGATCTTGATTTTTGCATTGCGCTGGCGCTCTCGAGTTCCGATGGTGCAGATGCAATTTTGACTCGTCCAGACTTTGTTCCTCAGCTCAAAACAGAGGTCCCAATTCGAGTCGGAATGGAAGACAGCGCGCTGGCGCGCTATGTGGTATCGCGGTGGTTAGAAGAACATGACATTGACCCATCGCGGGTAAATCGGATGATTGTCTTACCACCTGGACAAGAAACAGCTTTAAACACCAACCTCGTTGATGTCATAGCGACCTATGCGCCATTTACCCAAAATTTGGTGGAGCATGGTGCAGAAGTTATCTTTTCGAGCCGAGAGATACCCGACGAGATCATTGACACCGTGGTGGTTCGAAAAGCGACTTGGCAGCAGTATCACGATCTTTTACTCCCTTTAGTGACCACATCTTGGGATACCGCGTTGGCTCAAGCACAAGTTCCCAATTCAGACATTTTCAACGCGATGATGAAGTTATCTGATTTATCAGCTGAAGAGCTGACGATGTCGATGGCACAATTGAAGTTTTATGACACTAAACAGAGTCGTGAGTTTTTTAAAACGGGGTATGCCGAGGTTAGTGAACAAATCGCAGCTCACTTACAGGAAACGGGCGTATTTGATGCGCCTAAAATGTTATCGCCTTGCGAAGGTGTTTTGTGATGAAGCTACCGCTATACCAACGTTTGAGCCTACAAATCACCGTGCCGATTGTGGCGATTGCGTTCATTATTTTGGCAAGTTTGAGCCATTATCTTATCCGTGCGCAACAAGAGGAGGCATTTGAGCGAGCGGAACTTGAATTACGCTCGATGTTGGTGGTTGCGCAAGGTTCACTCAACCGAATGTTTGGTTTGAATCGATTAGAGTCGGTACCGGAATTGTTAAGTGAGGTGCATGTTCACCCGCGTATTGAAAAAGCGTTTTTGCTCGATAGTAGTGGCGAGCTGATGCGCTTCTATGCGATGAATCAAATTGCGCCAGAACTACCAGAATTTATACAGCGACTATCGATTGATAAAATTCAGTCGGCCTCGCGTTCAGGTGTAACGTCAATCGAATATCATTCTCAGCATAAGCATTTTGTTGCGATTGTACCGGTGGTGCCACCGGGTGAACTGAGTGCTGCACTACGCCGAAATTTATTCGTCGTGGAATATCGTCACGACGACGCCTGGTATCAGCTTAGTATGCTAGCGGTTCAGGAGTTAAGTGTGTTTGTCATGGTTTTGGCGACACTAGGCATCTTGTTGTGGCTCGGATTACAAACGCTGATTGTGCGCCCGATGCAATCCATTGTGTCAGCACTCGATCGATTTTCACGGCGTGAGCCAATTGGTGACGTAAAAATAAAAGCATATAACGAACTTGGATTGCTTTCTGATGCGTTGGTGAATGCCGCGCAAGCACGCGAGCAGTACGAAGGTCGTTTACGCCGCTTATCTGCAGCAGTAGAGCAAAGTAGCGATTGTATTGTCATTACCGATCTTGATGCGCGTATTCAATACGTCAATACAACGTTTACTGAAATCACCGGTTATACCGCCGACGAAGTAATCGGGCTCAATCCGAAAGTATTGGCATCTGGAAACACACCGAAATCGACCTATGAATCAATGTGGCGAGCACTGACTGACGGTAAAGTTTGGCAGGGTGAGCTGTATAATCGGCGTAAAGATGGCAGTGAATACCGCGAATGGGCGACCATTTCACCACTGCGAGATGAGCACGGTACGATCATTAATTATTTGGCGAGCAAACAAAATATTACCGAACGCCGTGCTGCTGAAGCACAAGTCAATTACTTGGCCTATTTCGATGTGCTAACGGGACTTCCAAACCGAACGAAATGCACAGAAATTTTGCAACAGCTACTGACAACGCGTGAAGCAAGAAAATTTGGCGCCGTTGTTTTGTTGGATGTTGATGGATTGCAACGTATCAATGACGTGTGCGGTTTTGAGTTTGGTGACCAAGTATTGCTCGCAATTAAAGATCGCCTCAGCCAGGTTGTGCAACACGAAAGTAATGCAACACTCGGTAATCTTGGTGGCGACCTGTTTGCACTTTTATTACCTGCGACTGCTGAGCGTGAGCATGTGCTTGCGCACACGCAAGTGCTGATTAAAGAAGCTTTAGACGAAATTAGTAAGCCGCTGCTTGTTGACGGCGAACGCATTATTGTTACAGCGAGTGCGGGTATGGTGATGTATCCTGAATATGGCGATACGCCAGAGTCGATCATTCGCCATGCCGAAACCGCCGTTCATCATGCCAAAGAAAATGGCGGCAACCAGTTGATGGTTTATAACCCGTCTTATAGCTATGCGTTGGAGCAGTACTTTGAAATTGAACGGGCACTGCGCGACGCAATCGGCACTGAGCAATTGCAATTGCATCTGCAACCACAGCAATTACCAGACGGTACTCTGGTGGGTATTGAGATACTGTGTCGGTGGCAGCATCCCGAACTTGGTCACGTATCGCCTGGAGTGTTTATTCCAATCGCTGAAAAAAGTGACCTTATTGTGTTGCTGGGTAAGTGGATTGTCACACGCGCACTAGAAATAGCCGCCCAATTACCAGAACAGTTGACGGTTGCGATAAATATTAGCCCACGTCATTTCCGTAAATATGACTTTGTCTACTTTATTGAACGACAACTCGTGCGCAGTGGTGTTTCGCCGAACCGACTTATTTTAGAAATCACTGAGAATTTGCTCGTTGATGACATCCAGGATATTACTCTGAAAATGAAAACGTTAAAGGAAACTGGCGTGCAGTTTTCAATTGACGATTTCGGTACGGGCTATTCATCGCTAAGTTATCTGACCACCTTAGCCATTGATGAATTGAAAATTGATCAAGGCTTCGTGCAAGGCATTGGCCATTCCAACCAAGATAAGATTGTTGAAACGATTATTTCGATGGGGCAACACCTAGGATTACGCATTGTTGCTGAGGGTGTTGAAACGAAAGAACAACTCGATTTCTTACAACGCCTTTCAACAGACGTTGTATGCCAAGGCTACTATTTTCATAAGCCGATGACATTCGATGACTTTAAAGCGCTGACATTCAAGGGATAAGACGAAGAGAGGCGCAAATCTGCGCCTCTTACCATTTGTCGATTTAGCTTATCCCATGCTCTGCAGCGATTTTATCGAAGTACTCTAGTGCCTGTTTTGCATAAGCACGTTTCGCAATATAATCACCGGCAAAGAAATTCTTTTTAAAGCCGTATGCGACCATGTCTTTTAGACGTTTTAACGGCACGTCAACAGCGCTTAACGCCAGTTCATATTCTTGTGTCACGGTAGTACGCGAAACCAGCCGGTTGTCGGTACAAATGACAGTGGCTAAGCGATTCGCATACATGTGCTTAAAGTTGTGATTAGCGACATCACCAATTTCTGGATTGGTTTGTAGATTACTGGTGATACATACTTCAATTGCAATGCGGCGGTCGGCAACAAATGATGCAAGCCGACGCGCATAGTCTTCTTTATTGGTGATTGAGGGGGCTTGGATCATCTCAGGCGAAAACAACGAATAGCCATGACCTAACCGATCGGCATAACACTGTGTGAGTGCTTCAAAAATACTCTCGGCGCCATAGGCTTCGCCTGCGTGTACGGTTTTCAGTAAGAAATTCTGATGGGCGTATTCGTACACTTCTTTGAAATCGTGGGCTGGATAACCCATTTCCTGACCTGCAATATCGAGCCCGACAATCGGTAAGCCTTCTTCATCACGCAGACGAACGCTGGCGCGGATCATTTCCATGGCCGCCGTTTTAATCACTTGCTTCGGTTCATGATCACGTAACATTTGGAAGAGTTGCGTGTAGTATGGCGAGAAGCCCTTCTTGCCGAACATACGCATCGCACAATTAATAATGCCGTAATCAAATGACGGTTTGGTACCATTTTGGACATCGGCCTGCGCATTGTATTCGTCTTTAGCGCGCTTTAAGCCTTTGTTGGTGGTGTGCATCACCGTGTCAAAATCGATACCGCGAGCTGGGTCCATCATCAATTGCGGCGCAAAGCGCACCTCAATGTAGATAACGCCCTCGGCAATATTATCTTGCGCGAGCTCATACGCAGCTTGCTCGAGGTTTTCCATATCACGCAGTACCGCGCAGGTATATTGGAAGCCATTTAAGTACTCACCTAAATTCTGATACGACTCTTTAAAAACGAGGTCGTACAAGCCCTCAACTGTATACGACGGCAGCTCGATACCACTTCGCTTCGCCATTTCAATTAGTCCGTCTGGGCGCAGACTGCCATCTAAATGCAAATGCAAATCAGCCTTTGGCATGGCTTTTAAAAATGCGCGCGAATAAGGTGTTGTCATGGGCTTCTCCTGTTTTAATTTGAGCAATTATATCAAAAAGAAAGGCGAAAAAGGTTGGATATTAGCTATTGGATATTAGATATTAGAAAGACACTTCGAATAACCAATAACTAATAACGAATATCGACCTATGGCTTCACTTTATTTTACTTATTCGGCAATGAATGCCGGTAAAAGCACATCCTTACTGCAGGTTGCTCATAATTACGAAGAACGTGAGCAACACGTTTTATTATTAACACCATCGATTGATGATCGGGCCGGGCATGGGCGAATTGCATCTCGGCTTGGTATCGATCGGGAAGCCTTAGCATTTTCGAATACTACCGACCTAGCCGCCTTGATTGAAGCGCGGCATCAACGTAAGCACATTGATTGCGTGTTGATTGACGAGGCGCAGTTTCTCACTGAAACTCAGGTTTGGCAGCTCACTGACGTTGTTGATCGGATAGATATTCCGGTCATGTGCTACGGTATTCGAAGTGACGCTTTTGGCAAGGCGTTTCCCGGTAGCGCCGTGTTGCTCGCCGTAGCCGATAAACTCGCGGAAATGAAAACAATCTGTTTTTGTGGTCGCAAAGCTACCATGAATTTACGCATTGACGCCGAAGGTAACGCAGTAAAAGCCGGCGATCAAATTGCTATCGGCGGCAATGACCGTTACATCTCTTGTTGTCGTAAACATTGGAAAGAGCGACTCGGCCTTTAAATCGTAAAATAATTAATCACATCAATTGCTTTGGGAAAAGTTTGCTACTATTTAAACAGAAGTAGATTTAACTCATAGCGGAGAGTCAATGAAACCAGCACCGATACCGAACAATGAGTCAGAACGGTTGCATCTGTTACATGAGCTCGACATTCTCGATACCGAACCAGAACCGGTATTCGACAATATTACGCAATTTGTAAAGCAGTTATTTGATGTTGATGCTGCTCTCATAACCCTCGTCGACAGCGAACGACAATGGTTCAAGTCAAAAATTGGCTTTCAAGAATGTGAAACACCGCGCGAAATTTCTTTTTGTGGTCATGCGATTATGCAGGGCTCCACCATGGTCGTCGAGGATGCCACGAAAGACGAACGCTTTGCAGATAATCCATTTGTGGTTGCGGCAGAGGGCTTGCGCTTTTATGCCGGCGCACCTCTCGAAATAAAGCCGGGCATTATCATCGGCACACTTTGCATTATCGACTCCAAGCCGCGTCAATTCTCCGCACAACATAGACAATGGTTAGAAAGCCTTGCTGAATGGGTCGAGAATGAGCTGACCAATCGTTATGCCATCAGTAATTACGAACAAGAACGCCAAGTTCTTGCTGAAGGGCCAATTGCCGCAGTTGTCTGGCAAGTTGAGCCCGAAGCTCATTTGATCTATGCCGCTGCGAATGTCGAAAAAGTACTCGGTTACTCGCGTGACCACTTGCTGAGTCCTGCAGTCAATTATGAGTCCATCGTGCACCGCGCCGACCGCCGCGAATTATTAACGCGAATGCATGCGGTATTAGACGGTAAACAACCTTCGTTGGAACTCGAGTATCGGGTTATTACGCCAGAAAATGAGCTTCGTTGGGTACAGCATTATGCGCGCGCCGATTATGACAGCCAAGGGCATATCGTTAGAGTGCGCGGTTATTTGCATGACAATACCAAGCGCAAACAACTCGAACTTAGCTTAAAACAAGCGAACCAGAGCTTTGCGTTAGCCCTTGCGGCTGGCAACTTAGCCACCTGGGATTGGCACCTACTCAAACAATCCGTCAATGTTAACCACACCTGGGATGAAATACTTGGGCGTGATGAAAGCTATTCGCAGCAAAATAGGTGGGCGCAATTAATCCATCCCGATGACTTTCAAGCAACACGTGCGGCATTGCAACGTCATTTGAAAGGCCTTGATGAACGCTTTGAAGCACGCTTTCGTTTGCAACACGCTGATGGGCATTATATTTGGCTGCATAGTATCGGCAAAGTCATTGAGTCCGACGAACAAGGTCTAGCAGTGCGAATGGTTGGCATTCATCACGACATCACTGCAGAAGTTGCTAACGAGGAACGTCGCCGTCAACAAGAAACCATCTTAAATCTCGTGACGGCCGTACAGCATGAGTTTCTGTTCGTGAAGGAGTTTAGCGAAGTCTGTGATATCGCATTGCCGCAGTTGATGGCGCTCACTCAGAGTGATGTTGGTATTATCGGTGAGCTACCCGGTAATTCACATACGCAGGATTTGCTCTGGTTGCATGGCGTTCGTCGCTACGATGATGACAACAAAAATCGAGCCTATCAGAAACTGATTCAACAAGGCTTAGAAGTTGAGGTGACGGGTCGTGTCATCCGCCAAGTGTTGAGCGACGGCGAAGCGCAACTCTGTCCTTATCCGGTTCAGAAGGATGAAGTATTACTGCAACCCATTGACTTGCCGGAATTTGATAATGCCTATTTACTGCCATTGTTTTTCAATCGCGAAGTGGTCGGTATCTTATTACTGGCGAATAGCCCAATTGGATACACCCCCGATCTGTTGTTAACCTTTGAGCCGATACTCAATACGCTGGGAACTCTGATGCACTTTCGTCGTATCGAAGCGCAACGACTATCAGCAACCGAAGAGCTGCGCCGTATGGCAACGATTGACGAGCTGACCCAAGTCGCGAATCGGCGAATATTTCTTGAAACGGCTGGGCAAAAATTCAACGAACAACATCGTTACGATGTTCCTGTGAGCGTTGCGATTATCGATTTAGATCATTTCAAAAACGTGAATGACACATACGGGCATGCGGCCGGCGATAAAGTGTTGAAGCAATTCGCCGATACTACTCGAGAGATCTTGAGAGATGGCGATTTACTGGGGCGACAAGGTGGTGAAGAGTTTGCCATATTACTCCCTCATGCAGACATCGAGCAGGCCTTATTGGTTGCCGAGCGCGTCCGTAGTAGCGTTGAGAAAGCTAGTTTCGAATGGCAGGGTAAACGTATTCCGGTTACGGTAAGCATTGGAATCGCACAACTGTTATCAACCGACAAAGATATCGACCGTTGGTTTGCCCGGGCTGACAAAGCTCTTTACCAAGCAAAATCTGACGGACGGAATCGCTGTATCGCCGCAAACGAGGTATAATAGTGCGATAATTCATCGCATCCCAAAATTCAATTCATAGAGGTACACATGCAGGCGACTGAGCTAACCATTCCAACCCCAGACGATTGGCATTTACATCTTCGCGACGGCGACTTGTTAGCAACGACAGTACCTGCAACTGCGGATGTATTTGCGCGCGCCGTGATTATGCCGAATTTAGTTCCGCCGGTAACTTCAGTGGAGCAAGCGCAACAATACCGCCAACGTATTCTCGCACAGCGCCCGCTAGCAAATTCTTTTGAGCCGTTAATGGCATTGTATTTGACGCAAAACACCAGCTTAGAAACGGTGCGTGCAGCGGCGGCAGATACCAACATCATTGGTTTTAAACTCTACCCTTCAGGTGCTACCACCAACTCTGATGCGGGTGTTACCGATGTTGATGGCCTAGACGACGTATTTGCTGAAATGGCGAAACTGCAGGTGCCATTATTAGTGCATGGCGAGGTCACCACGGCGGATATCGATATTTTTGACCGTGAAAAAGTGTTTATTGATCGTCATTTGCGTCCATTACTGCAGCGCCATCCGAAATTAAAATTGGTGTTGGAGCATATCACCACGGCTGACGCAGTGAAATTTGTTGAAGAGCAAGGCGACAATGTTGCCGCAACCATTACACCGCAACACTTGTTGATGAACCGCAATGATTTGCTTGTTGGTGGCGTTCGTCCGCACAATTATTGTTTACCGATTTTGAAACGTCGCGATCACCAGTTGGAACTGCGTCGCGCCGCCGTGTCCGGTAATCCGAAGTTCTTCCTCGGCACGGACTCTGCACCGCATGCGCAATCGAAAAAAGAAAATGCTTGTGGCTGCGCGGGTTGTTACTCAGCGCCTGCAGCGTTACCTTTGTATGCAGAGTTTTTTGAACAAATGGGTGCGCTTGATAAATTAGCCGATTTTGCCAGTGGCTTTGGTGCTGATTTTTACGGGTATGCGCGGGCAATATCAACAGTAACGTTAATCAGGTCGCCGTGGCGAGTACCAGAAACTGTGATGACAGCCGTTGGGCCGATGGTGCCATATTGGGCTGGCGAAATGTTAAATTGGCAGCTAAAATAAAAAAACAACAAAAAATAAACAAACAGTTGAACAATTTAACAATCTAGTAATCCCCCTCAAGACATGGTCTTATATGACTTCAGGGTTTATAAATAGAACTATAATAAAAATTATAATTTGAAAGGAAATCAACTTGATTCGTTTGTGGCGCGCTAAACACAACAATCGACTGGTGCTAACGTATGCGTTAGCGTCAGGTTTTGTGTCTCTAGCGATCGCAGAATATGCCGATGATGACACTAGTCATGCGCCTGCCTTGATTGTTTCTGACCACCTTGAAATTGCCGACGGTAATTGGGCTTTAGCAATTAAAACGCTTACTGCCAAGTATGCGCGCTATACCAAAACCAACCCAGCTGTGGTGCTTGTTTTAGGGCCATCTCTCTATCAAAGCGTGCAACTCGAACGTCCAAACCTTCCTGCTGAAGAAATATCACAGGCATTACGTTTCAACTTGCGTGATTTAGTCACGTTACCGCCCGCAGATATTATTGCGGATTATTACGATGCACCGGTGCAACTTGCTGGGCAAGATAAGATCAACGCCATTGTCGCGGACAAAAGGATTCTTGAACCGGTGCTCACTGAGCTACACAGTATCAGCGAGAATATCGTCGGCATTGTTTCCGAAGAGCAAGCGATTGCGCAACTCTTTAGCGAACAGCAAGACCCCATCGTGATTGCCTATCAGCACGATCTTGAGCCAGCTTTGTTGCAGGTCTATCAACAAGGGAAATTACAGGTTAACCGAGTTGTACGTAGCCTTGAGCAATTATCGCAGTTAAGTGCAGATGAAATTCAGTTGGGCGGCGCTGCGCCATTGAGCGTCGAAGTGCAACGATCTGCAGATTATTTTGAACGGCAGTTACGCCAACGTCCGATTCGCGAGGTTGTGGTAGCGGTCGGTACCAAGCACCGTCAAGGTATCACGCAACAGCTAGACGAAGATTTAGGTTTAACCTCGCGCTGGGCCGAATACCCAATGTGGGCACAAGAGTTGGCCGCCGGTGATTTCTCTGATTTTCCAGTACTTGGCGGAGTATTGCTGGCGCAAGTTTTACGCGCCAGTAAGGCGGAGGTCGCATGAAAAAAATAGCGAACCTCTATGTGCCTGAACTACAACCGAAGCGTGAAACCTTAACTTTCAAGCGTGTCGCAATCACTATAGCAGCTGTGTTGGTGGTTGGGGTTCTTGCTAGCATCACATTAAATTTCTGGGCCAATCAACAAACGATTGCAACGCAACGCATGGCCCATAGCCTGAGTCAGGCGCAACAGCAATTAGTTGCCAAGCAAAACGAGCTGCGTGCCGCGATGAACGATCCGCAAGTTGCGCAACAAATTGAAACGGTAGAGCTCGAATTCGCGCAACGTCAACGTTTGTTGCAACAAATGCGCGGCGTCACGCAAACCGCAAATGCGAGCTTTGCTGACGTGCTTGCCGATTTGGCGCGCGCCGATACCGATGCCATTTGGCTAAATCGCATACTGATTACCAATGGCCAACTGACGCTGCAAGGTAAAACCGCCGATGCGAGTGCTCTGCCATTGTGGCTAGCCAGCTTCTCTGATTATGAGACGTTGAGTGGTCGTCAGTTTGGTGTATTCGAACTACGCGACGTGGACACGCGTGGCGTTCTCGATTTTACCGTGGGGAGTTTGCAGCATAGCAGTTTGCTGGTGCAACCACGCATGAATTCGAGGTCGGCACGATGAAAGAGCAATGGCTACAGTGGCAACAAAAGTTTGAAAGTGTCGATGCCAAGCGGCGGCGCATATGGTTGATTGCCGCCGTATTTCTGATTTTGTATCTCAGTTATTGGTTTGGTGTGCGTCCAGCGCTGGAAATTATTACCAGCGAGAGAAACAAGCAACAAGCGCAGCAGGCGCAGATTGATCAAGTTTCACGCGAAGTCACCCAGGTACAACAACGATTAGCAGGCGATCCTCAGGCTGCCCAACGGCGTCGATTAGAGCAACTTCAGGCTAGCTTGCTTGAGGTGAATCAGCAACTGAACCAAGAAGCAAATTATGTCAGCGCTGCCGACAACCGTGCGCTATTAAGAGAACTGTTGAATCAAGCAAGTCGTGTGCAGGTACAGTCGGCACAAGCGTTGCCAGCAGAGTTAATTTATCAGGATGAAGTAGATTCTGAAACGGGAATTTTTCGTCATCGGTTACAACTGGTTATTCGCGGTAATTATTACTCGTTGAGTAACTATCTGCAGCAATTGGAGCAGTTAGATTGGTCGTTTTATTGGCAACGCTTGGATTACAAAGTTTTGGAAGCGCCTGAGGCGGAGCTGACTTTAGAAATTTATACCATCAGTTTGGAGCGTGATTATGTGGCGAGTTAAAGCGCTACTAATCTTGCCGTTGGTAGGCATGTCGACACTCGTGGCGCAAGAATTGCGCGACCCAACCGCACCGCCAAGAGTGTTGGAGCGTGCCGGTAGCACGGCGACGGCTGTTACTGTACCAAAATTACAGTCTATTCAATGGGTTGGCGAACAACGTAAAGCACTGATTGAAGGCTCATGGAAGCAAGTTGGTGACAGTGTAGGCCCATACCGAGTGAATGCGATACATATGAGTGAAGTAGTTTTGCGAGATACGCGTAACAGTAAAGATTTAACCATACGGCTGTTTGGCTTTTCAGCAACACCAGTTAATCCGACAGCAGGGAGCAGTTTATGATTCGAGCAGGCCTTATTAGTGTCGCTGTTTTAGTGTTGGCCGCTTGTGCCCATCAACCTGAGCGGCAGCCTGTTGATGCACAGCAAGCGTTGCAACAGCGCGCGTCTGATCGTGCTGGCGCAGAGCGTCCGCCATTGCCTGAGTCAGTGCGAGCAAGTCTGCGTGGTCAGAACAACCAAGTGCGTGAAGCCGGTGAGCAATTGCTGGCTGAACCGCGTTTTTCAATTGCTGCGAACGACGTTCCAGCGGCACAGTTTTTTGCTGGGTTAACCACTGATTCACCTTACAATATTGTCGTTCATCCTGAGGTAAGCGGCACTATTACAGTGAACCTAAAAGATGTCACGTTAACCGAAACGCTTGATGTGATTAGTGATATCTATGGCTATCAAGTGCGCAAAGAGCGCAATATGATTCGTGTTTTCCCTGCCGGTTTGCGTAGCGAAACCATTGCTCTGGATTATTTAGCTCTACGCCGTATGGGGTTGTCACAAACGAGTGTCAGCTCTGGTGGTGTAAAAGAAAACGACCGTAATAGCGGCAGTAACAATCAATATGGCGGCAATACCAATAACAATCTATTAGGTAACCAAGGTGGTGCGAATAACAATCCGTTGTCGCAAAACTTAAATGGTATGCAAACCAATGGCTCATCCATCAGTAGCTCTTCAGAGACGGATTGGTGGAGCGAGCTGCAAGCCATTATTGAAGGAATTATTGGCTCTGGCGATGGTCGCCGCGTGGTGGTTGCTCCGCAAGCCGGTTTGGTCACAGTCACTGCGTTACCACGTGAGTTACGTGCAGCGCGCGAGTTTCTTGAATCTGCGCAACGTCGCCTGCAACGGCAAGTGATTCTGGAGGCGCGTATTGTTGAAGTCGCTCTTAACGATGACTATCAGCAAGGCATCAATTGGAATGATATTTTTAAAGCCGGAAACTCTACTGGTTCTATCAGCATGAGCGGGTCAGGCGTTGTCGGTAGCGGCCTTGGCGGCGTATTTGGCATGACATTAAATGTTGGTGAGTTTACCGGTGCCCTGAATTTGCTCCAAACACAAGGAAACGTGCAAGTTTTGTCGAATCCGCGCGTGAGTGCTGCCAATAACCAAAAAGCAGTGATCAAAATTGGTGAGGACGAATACTTTGTCACTAACGTCTCAACCACAACCGTTACCGGTACGGCAACAACATCAACGCCAAATATTGAATTAACACCGTTCTTCTCTGGTATCTCGCTGGATATCACACCACAAATTAGTGAAGACGGCGAAGTGATTTTGCATGTCCACCCGTCGGTGGTCGAAACCACAGAGCAAGAAAAAGTGGTGAAACTCAATAACGACACCTTTGTGCTCCCGCTCGCACAAAGCAACATTCGCGAGAGCGATACAATTGTCAAAGCGCGCAACGGTGAGATTGTGGTACTCGGTGGTTTGATGCAAACCTCGTACACCGATACCGAAGCGAAAGCACCATTACTCGGCGATATTCCGGTAGTTGGAAACCTGTTTAAAAACAAACGTCGTGTTGAGCAGAAGAAAGAGTTAGTTATCTTAATTCGTCCGACCGTTGTTGGTGTTGACACCTGGCAGGACGAGCTGGACCGTTCCAGTGAAATTTTAAAACAATGGTACGGAAACTGAGACTGACATGTATCAAAAGCATTACGGCTTAACAGAATTACCGTTTACGCTAACGCCGAATACCAGCTTCTACTGTGATCTGGAAGGCCATCGCGCAGCGTTAGAGGTATTGTTAACCGCACTGCGAACCGGTGAAGGCTTTATCAAAGTTGTGGGTGAAGTGGGTACCGGGAAAACGTTGCTGTGTCGCAAGCTTTTGAATGAATTACCAGAAAATTATGTTACTGCATACATTCCAAATCCGTTTTTGAATCCAGACGAACTACGTGCGCAAATTGCGCGCGAGTTACAAGTCGATATTTCTCAGGCGAGCAGTCAGCAACTGGTCACTCAGGCTATTCAGCAACGTTTAATGGAAATTAATGCAGCCGGCAAAACGGTGGTGATTGTGCTGGATGAAGCGCAAGCATTGCCAAGTGATTCGCTTGAAGCTTTGCGCTTAATTTCGAACTTAGAAACGGAAACGCGTAAGTTACTTCACATTGTGTTGTTTGGCCAACCTGAATTAAATGAACGTTTAGCTGCGCGCGAGCACCGCCAATTACGTCAGCGCATTTCATTTAGCTACCACTTGCAGGCGATGACAGTACACGAGCTCGCTCGTTACATTTCTCATCGTTTACATATCGCCGGCTATAAGGGTGCACCAATCTTCAACGGTCGTGTTGTGAGTATGCTACACCAAGCCAGCCGCGGAATTCCGCGCTTGGCTAATGTGCTGTGTCACAAAGTGCTCCTGTTGTGCTACGGCGAGGGCGTATATCCGGTTACGCCTAAGCATGTTCGTACCGCTGTGGACGATACCGAGGATGCAACTTTACCTAAAGCAACTTGGCCATGGTGGTTATTAGGGGCTGCCGTAATTGCTGGAGTGGCCGCTGTGGGGTATTACCAACAATGGTTTGTTGGGGGTGACATGTGAGTGTGATTAATCGCATGTTACGCGACCTAGATAAGCGACAGCAGCATCAGAATCAGCAAACTTATACGCCAGCGGCAGTAGCTCCTCAGCCGATTCATTGGGCCTGGATTGTGGGTATTCTGCTGTTAAGCCTCGCGGTGATTATCGGCGCTTTGAATCTGTGGTGGATGTACGGTACCAGTTCTTCAGAGCCGGTCACCACACCGGAACAAACGCTTGCGACTTCGGAGGGTGTGTCACTACCACCGGCGCAACAAGTTATCGAACCGGTTGTTTCAAAACCAAAGTCAACGGCGATTGTCGATGTGAAACGTTTACCAGACTCGCAACAAGAGCCACAATCAGAATCACAAGCAGAGCGACAGTCAGTCTCACAACCAGAGTTGGCGGCGATTAATGAAGAGCAACCGCAGTCGTCTGCTGAACCTGCAGTAACCGCGGCTGAAGAGCCACCAGCACCAGTGACGCCAGCCGTTCGGAAGAAGCCAGCGCAAGAACAGTCCGTATCATCGTTTAGCGTCGAACGTGTGCAATTATCACCGCAGCAACTGGCTGATACCAACTTAGCCAAAGCACGCGAAGCCTTGCAAAAAGGTGAACAAATACGCGGCCAAGAATTGTTGGAAAAAGCGTTAATTGTTAAGCCTGATCACGTACAAGTTCGCTCTGAATTAGCGGCATATTGGTATGGCAAAGGCCTAACAAGCCGCGCAACAACGCTGTTACACCAAGGGCTTGAGCTGAAACCGCAAGAGGCCGAGTGGCAATTGTTGCTAGCGCGCATTTACGAGCGCATTGGCCGTATTGAACAAGCCTACAAAGTATTAGCTGTCATTTCACCGCAAGCACCGGAGCACCGAGAATTGTTGCAGTTGCGGGCGGCCGCAGCCACTCAGCTTGGTTATTTTAATGAAGCCGCAGCTGATTACACCGCACTAGCTGCAGAGTTTAATGAAGGGCGTTGGTGGTTAGCTGCAGCCGTCGCTTACGACGATGGCGGTAATCTTGATGCCGCTGTACGAAGTTACCGACAAGCCTTACAGCAAAATGATTTAGGCCAAGACGCGCGCTTGTACATTGAGCAGCGACTTGCTGTGTTGGAGGGGTTCTAAGATGCGCCCACGTTTAAAAATGCGCCTTGGTGACTTACTCGTTCAAGACGGCATGATCACCGAGAATCAGCTACAACAAGCCCTTGCCGACCAAAAGCAAAATGGTCGTAAGCTCGGTGTTACCCTCATTGATCTTGGCTTTATCGATGAACATGATTTATTAGAGTTTTTGGCGCGTCAGCTCAATATTCCTTTGATTGAGCTGGGTGACCGAAAAATTTCACAGCAGGTCGTTAATCTTATTCCTGAAGTGCAAGCGCGTCGCCATCGTGCCTTAGTGATTGAGGCAGATGACAAGTCGGCTCTGGTCGGCATGAGCGATCCGGCTGATTTGGCGGCGGTTGATGCGATATCACAGTATTTACAACCGCGCGAAATGAAGTTAGCGGTCGTGCCTGACGCCGAGCTGCTTGAAGCCTTTGATAATTTATATCGCCGCACCAAAGATATCGCTCAGTTCGCGAAAGAATTACAAACCGAAACGCAAGATGGTGCGGAATTCGATCTCGGCGCTTTGTCACTTGATGATGACGATGACGAAGCGACGGTAGCCAAACTTCTGCAATCGATTTTTGCCGATGCTGTTCAGGTACGTGCTTCAGATATTCATATTGAACCAGACGATCGAGCCTTGCGCATTCGTATGCGGGTTGATGGCGTCTTGCAAGAAAACGTGCTTACCGAAACCAATATCGCCAACGCATTGTTGCTCCGATTAAAGCTGATGGCGGGGTTAGATATCTCGGAGAAACGCTTACCGCAAGATGGCCGGTTTAACATCAAAGTGCGAGACCACTCAATTGACGTGCGGGTATCCACCATGCCCGTTCAGTATGGCGAATCGTGCGTGATGCGTTTACTTGATCAATCAGCCGGTTTGTTGCAGTTAGAGCAAACAGGTATGCCAGAACATATTCTTAAACGCGTGCGACGCTTGATCCATCGCCCATACGGCATGTTGATTGTTACTGGTCCAACGGGATCTGGTAAAACCACGACCTTGTATGGCGCGCTGAGTGAACTCAACCAAGCTGAGAAAAAGATTATTACGGTGGAAGACCCAGTGGAATATCGTCTGCCGCGTATTTCTCAGGTGCAAGTGAACAGTAAAATTGGTCTGAGCTTCTCGAATGTATTGCGTACCACGCTACGTCAAGACCCTGACATTATCATGGTGGGTGAGATGCGCGACCATGAAACGGTCGAAATCGGTTTGCGTGGCTCAATTACCGGTCACTTAGTATTAACGACATTGCACACCAACGACTCTATTACGAGTGCGTTGCGCCTCATCGACATGGGGGCTGCGCCGTATTTGGTTGGCGCCGCTTTACGTGGCGTTTTAGCGCAACGGTTGATTCGCCGAGTGTGCGACAACTGCAAAACAACAGATACACCAGAAGCCGCAGAATTAGCGCTTTTGCGGCGCATGGATGCCAGTATCCCGGCAGATGGTAGCGGATTTGTGCGGGGCAAAGGGTGTCGTAGTTGTAACCATACCGGCTACAAAGGCCGAATCGGTGTATTTGAATTACTCGAAATGAACGAAACCATGATCGACGCTTTGCGCGATAGCAATATGCGTGAGTTCGCTCAGGCTGCGCGTCAATCAGAAGGTTTTAAACCGTTAGCAAGTGTGGCACTCGAGTACGCGCGTCAAGGTATCACCTCACTTGATGAGGTATTGTTCTTAGCGGAAACAGTAGAAGAGAAAGAGTTGCGGATAACCGCTCCAGCTACAGAGAAGGGCGATGGCGAACTATAAGTATCGTGGTCGCGATAACGGCGGCCAACCAGTGCAAGGGGTTATTGAAGCAGCCAGCGAAAGTTCGGCGGCAGATAGCCTATTGCGTCGGGGGATCACCCCGCTGGCGATACACGTAGAAGCAAATGAGACAAAAACCGCGTCGACATCCGGTAGCCTCTTTCAGCCGCGCATTAGCCATGTGGATTTGATTATTTTCACTCGGCAAATGTACTCACTGACCAAAGCTGGTATCCCCTTGTTACGGGCAATGGAAGGATTAGCAGAGAATACCAGCAATAAACGCTTTGGCGTCATTTTGAAAGATCTGGTGGATCAGTTGGAGCGGGGGCGATCATTGTCCTCAGCATTGGCTGCACATCCGCGCGTATTCCCACGCTTATTAGTGGCTATTGTCCATGTTGGTGAGAACACTGGTGAGTTAGAAGGAGCTTTTTTACAGCTTTCCGATTATTTAGAGAAAGAGCAAGAAACTCGCAAGGCGATTAAATCAGCATTACGCTATCCAACATTTATTATGTTGGCGCTGGTCGCCGCTGTGGTGATTATTAATATTTGGGTGATACCGCCATTTGCACAGATGTTTGCTAACTTTAATGTCGAGTTGCCATTGCCAACACGAATCATTTTGGCGACATCAAATTTCTTTGTGAACTGGTGGCCACTGATGCTTGGTGCTGTGGTGATTGCGATTGCTGGCGCAATTAATTACGTGAAAACAGTGCCTGGCAAATTAGCCTGGGACAGGTTTAAAACGCGTATGCCGGTAGTTGGCGACATCATTATGCGCTCGTTACTCGCCCGATTTGCTCGAACGTTTGCGGTGATGTTGCAAGCTGGCGTCCCGCTCACGCAAGGCTTAGGACTGGTTGCTGAAGCAGTTGATAACTCTTGGATGAGTGGCCGAATAAACGACATGCGTCGTAATATTGAGCGTGGTGAGAGCCTCACGCGCACAACACGCAGTAGTGAACTATTTACGCCGTTAGTATTACAAATGATAGCGGTGGGCGAAGAAACTGGACGCGTTGATGAAATGTTGTTTGAAGTGGCGGGTTATTATGAACGCGAAGTTGATTATGACCTCAAGAGTTTAACAGCCCGTATTGAGCCTATTTTGTTGGTTTTCGTGGCAGTCATTATTACCATCATGGCATTAGGAGTATTCCTGCCAATGTGGGAAATGATGGATGCATACCGAGGGCGCTAATATAACAATAATACAACAAGTGTAGATAACCATTAATATTTGCATGGTTTTGTTATAAAAATCATAATAAAGCTACGGGGAATAAGGGATGCAAGCAGTGCAGACAAAAATTACTTCAACAGCGAAACAATCAGGTTTTACTCTGATTGAGCTGATTATTGTGGTTGTCATTCTAGGTTTGTTAGCAGCCTCAGCGTTGCCGCGTTTCACGAGTGTGACCGCTGATGCTGAAGATGCCGCCGTAGAAGGCGTGGCTGGCGGCTTTGCAAGTGCCGTTGGCTTAGTGCGTGCCGAATGGGAGCTACGTGGTCGTCCGCAAGGTAATGCGGATGGCGCTGGCGCCGTGGTAGTGATGGACGGTATCAGCGTAAATGTTGACGGTAGCACCGGTTATCCCGTGAGCGGCGATAACAACCTTGATGCCCATGATTTAAACGTAACAAGTGAAGATTGTCGCACCATGATGCAAGCGATTCTGCAAGGTGCGCCAACCGCAACAACCAGTTTTACCCTTCTGGGTGAAAACCGTTATTACGTGACCCGCGAAAATAACGGTGTGAATGATATTTGCGTTTATTATCTCGCAAATACCATTAAAAACTTGGCCTCAGCGCCAAGCGGCACCGACTACCTCTCTGTCGGTAACGTGTTTGTTTACAACCCACGTACCGGTGGGGTCAGTATTTTTAGTAATAATTAATTTATACTTTGGGGAATACTCCTTACTTTTAAAAGGGAAAGCGTTATGAAAGCACAAAAAGGTTTTACATTGATCGAACTGATCATCGTTATCGTGGTACTCGGCATCCTAGCCGTAACTGCCGCGCCGCAGTTCTTTAACTTCTCAACAGATGCACGCGAGTCAACTCTGAATGGTCTTAAAGGCTCAATGAACGGCGCAGCTGACTTAGTTTTCGGCAAAGCAGCGATTCAAGGCGTTGAAGGTGATGCGAATGACGGCGCAACCACACCAGCATACGTCACCGTAGACACTATTGAAGTAGTTTATGGTTATCCAGCAGCGACTGCAGCAGGTATTACTTCAGCTTTAAATATAACAGCAGCTGACTGGGATATTGCGTACACAGCTTCAACAGCAATTGGAACCGCAGCTGCAACAGTACGCTTTGCTCCTGCAGGAACCACTCCGACAACAGGTACTGCGGCACTAGATCCTGCAGACCATACGACTATCACTGAATGTTACGTTGAGTATGTTGATGTAACGACAGCCGGTGCGCGTCCAACTATTACTGTTGAGACAACTGGTTGCTAATAAACATTTAGACATGTTGAAAAGCGCCTTCGGGCGCTTTTTTATTGCCTGTAATTTAATGAACAGTGAGCGAAGCGCACGAATAACGAACAACGAATAACGATTTTAGATTAACGCCGCTTCGCGTCACCCGGCATTACCTTGCGGAGAAAACGCCGGGCTACGGTAATCCGGCCTTGGCCGGATTATTGGCGCTCCATCCAGAAAATGACGCGGTCGTTACCTCGATATTGACCAAAGCCGGCTGTTGCGCGCGGATTCTCATTGGTTTCAACCGTGTCATTGCCCCATTCATAGCGCAGCCATGGGTCCGTCTGATATTCGAACACAAACTCACCAAAGTTATTTGGTGCATTGGGTGCTAGCCAAAATAAATCACCGTAACTCAGTTCACCATTTGTGAGCAAAATAGGTCCAGTAGTTTGACCGGCTGTGGTGTCGATCGCATCGGGGTTCTCAACAATGTTTAGGTTGGCGGCCAATACACTCGTACAAGAGTCTAATTCATTGAGTAAAAAGCGATTACCGTCGAAATATTCACTGTACATGACAATCGGTAAATCTTCGTTTTCAGGACCGAAGATGTTCTCTAAACGCAACCGACCATAGCGCAGTTCGAGTAGGCCACCGATTGGTGTTGCGACTGTTGGTAAAGTTAATAACGGATCATTTTGCACCAGCATCGTCAAATCGGCCGCAGCGAAATTTCTTCCATCAATACTCGGGTCAATGAGTTGCAGGCCAAGTTGAAGTTCGGGATAGGGGCCGTCAGGCGCATTATCAGTGCGACGATTAAACGCGATTGCACTGCTAGCAAAACTAAGCTCACCGGCTAACCAAGTTGTTTGTGGTAGAAAATCAAGCCGATTATAAAACTCGTCAGCGACAATGTCGGAAGGCGTAAGGCTCGCCGCCCGCATTTGCACGGTTGCGGTATCGTTATAGAGTACACCGCCAGTGTTGGCGTAATTCTTGGTTACTTCACCTAGGCGATTCAACGCTTGAACGGTATAACTGACGTCAATGCTATTTTGCCCCATGTAGCTAAAACCAGAGCAGGCATTGAGTACATTGGCCGCAGATACTGCGAAGCGATCTGGATAAAACCGACCTATTGGGCTAGGTGGGCGTGAGAAAGCATCGCCAGCGCCGAGATAATCATCAGCCGTCAAACGTGCGGTCAGATTTACGGTGCCAACTTCTTTCCAAATTGCCCCAGAAGTTCGTTTGGCACCTGGATAGGTTGGATCAAGCACAAATGGATTATTCAGCGTCAGTTTAGAGCCGTTACTATCAAGGTCGGCAGGGCTAGGGTAGGCCATCGAATGAAACTGGACCTGCACGCCCGCCGAAGTTGTCTCCAAACCAAAATTTGGGGTCGGGTTGCCCGCCGCGTTGAGTGATTGTACAACCATACTGAATGGTGCTGCTGCGGCAGTAAATCCAGCGCCGGTATTCGTTGTACTTGTCCAAAGATCGCCGGCGCTATCAAGCGCGCGTGTTACCAACGTGTGAGGTTTCACGACAAAGTCATTGATACTGGTGCCGACCAATTCAATGTCAGGATCGCTCAGAGCGGGATTTGAGGCTGATGGCGCTTCGGTAAGTGGTAATGATGCAAACAACCGAATTTGTCCGACATCGGAATAATTAATCAGCAAATCATGATCAACACGTCCGGTTGCATCAAAGGTCAACGCTAGCGTTTGTGTGTTTGCAGTGCCTCCTGCAGCATTAAGGCCAATTGCTTGCCCGTCAATAGTGAGTGTCTGGCTGGGTTGGCAGGCGCTGGGGTTTAAACATTGCATACCTAAGTTAACGTTGTGAGTGCCGGTAAGACGGGCTTCACAAGCACCGGTGGTTGTGTTGGTCTCTACAGCGCGCAAAGCAGCAGGTAAATCTACACCGGCAAAGGTTGAAGGGAGCGGACTCATACCATCGGTATCCGTAATAATTAATCCCGCAGTATTAAACGTGACCTCGCAGCTTGTCGGCACGGTGCCGCTACTGTCATAACATTGTGTTGCTTCAACAGCGGTTGGCGAAGCATTGCTAAGCGCTAATGTTGCTGTGCCACCATTCACATTACGTAGACCGCTACTACCGCTACCGTTGCTAAATAGTAAATTAACTTCAGCGCCGGTGGTGGCATCAAGATTGCCACCTTGCCAAACACTATCACCATCACTTGAAGTGATAGTAATCGTAACCGGGTCATCATAGGTTGCCGAGCAGGTATCATCGGCACAAGCAATCACTTCAATTGCCGCCGAATAACAACTCACCAAAACTTGGGGGTGAAGCAAACGGTAATGATGCACTTCGGCGTCTACTGGAGCACAACCGAGTGATGCGGTGACCTCTGCCTGAACTTCCGGACTATAATTGAATACCGTATCGGTACCCACATCAATGGTCCCAGCAGTAAGGATACTGCCCTGTAACGTATTGTTATTACCTAAACTAATATCGTTATCGGGAAACGGACCATAAATCGTCCCATTAAAATTTAAGGTATCTTTGCTACCACCCATATTCCCGTTACCGAGCATGATGGTGGCACCTTCATAGAGATAAATCTGAAAGTTCGCCGCTGAGCCGGAACTATTGAGTTCAAGTTGGTTGGCATTACTTTCGCCAATGCTGGTCTCAATGAACAATCGAGCAGGTCCGGCACTGGTGGTATTCACATAAATACCGGAATTAAAGATGATTTCACGGATGAAGTAATCACCTGCTCCTAAGGTAATACCCGTGCCGCTACCAGTGGCTCCGACGATGAGTTGGTCAATGTAATACGTGCCGCCCAAGAAATTACCATTCTTACCCCCAGCGACATTAATTGTTCCGTAAGTACCAGCAGGGATATCCTCTGGGTCATTTTTTTTACTGATATTGAGGTTAGGGCCACCACTAAAGGTTGGATACACCAAGGGGTCAAGTGGCGGATAGTCCAAGTCAACGGTATCCACTTGACCAACCGGCGTTGGCGTATTCCCGGTGCCATCTATCGGGTTGCCATTAATTTCTGAACCGTTTCCAAAGGTAAAACCACCACTACCGACAACACCGTATGTAGTGAGCAACGTCACTTCACTGCAATAATCAAATTCTGGATCTTGCGCACCGGGGCAGGGGCCCACATAAGAATTAATACTACAGGTGAACGGAGCAGTGCCGGTTCCACTAACACTTGGCGCATTAATATAGCCTAATACGGTACCATTATTGACCACTGGACTACTTGAGTTAATACTGCCCGCGGTTGCGCCACTGTTATTTGCAACAGAACCTAGCGCATCAATATTGGAAGTCACCGTACCGCTATTTTGTACGCTTCCGGAAGCGTCGACACGACCGCTCAGTACCGCTCCGGGATTATTAATAAAACTCCCAGCAACGGTTAATTTGCCGTTAATCAGTCCACTATTGCTGACTGAGCCACCAGCGGTCATATCGCCGTTCACAGTAGGGCCCGCCAGCACTGAAATGTTCCCTAGTGCGGTTAAGTCACCATTAATTACCGTCTCTAATCCGCTGATGGTGACATTACCTGCAGCAATATTGGCGTTAATGATCGCGTTGTCACCGCTCATTAAGAAGTTATTATTGCCAAGTTGAATAGCCAAAGTATAGCTATTATTGGGGTTAATTGTGATACCGTCAGCAGTCGTAAACGTCCCATTGATCACTAAATTGAGATTCTGAGTCAGGCTTAACGTGGCATCCACTGTGGTCAGCGTAATGGCACTATTACAAGTAACAGTTTGTCCGCCATCAAAGCTACACGAAGCAAAATCACCGACGTTGTTAATGGCATCGTTTGGGAGAGACCAGTTGGCATGAGCGATAAGCGGTGTTAACGCAAAAACAACTAAGCAGGCTCTAATAAACCCCATCGCTCGCCTCCAACATTATTTCCTTTGAATAGTTCATGTCACCTGCGCTACAACTACCCTGTGCCAATATCCGAAAATGCACACCAGTATATGGCGCAGTGAGCTCTGCTTGGTCGCACAACACCGTTGTGTCGCAATTCGCTAATCCGTCAATTGTATACGACGTCTGCACAACAACTGATGTTGGCACTCCGCTAGTTCTCGTTGGGCACACGTTGATATCGGCGTTTGCCGAGCCAAGCGGAAATAATTCAACTAATAATGTTTCAGCACCGCTGCGAGCTGCCGCCTGTGCTCGCGCACCAAGCACTTCACTTACTGTGGCACTTGAAGCGTCACCTAAGATACGAACCATGGCCATACCAATCAGCCCCATCACCACAATAATAAACACCGCGACAGCGAGAGCCGCGCCACGTTGTTGTTGAGGTGAAGGTATTTGACGTTTAGGGAACATTTGGTATCGCCACCTCGTGCAATATTTCTAAAGGTTCTTGTGCATTTGCGCGACGAAAGCGCCAATCAAGCTGAATTAAACTGTTCCGATACAGTGTTGCTTCGTAGACGCGAAATGGGAATTCGCTGTTATTGAGATCATTATAGATGTTCTCTGCCATCACTTCGGCACTCGTCGCTGCGCTAGCTTTCAAATCGGCCAGCGTTGGTTGATTATTCATGCGCCCATACCCGGCAAAACGAAATAGATTGTGGTTAATTTCGTCGTAGCACCAACTCACTGGGTCACCGCCGATATAATAACGTCGTACTGGGCTATCGGTTACAAAAAACGTGCTTGGTGTATAGGTAATCTCGACGAGATTATTGGATGGCGTGGAAATGCCAGTGACCTCTTTGCGCCGTTGAGTCGAATTGCCATAAATATGTTGCGTGGTGGTAGCATAAACCAGTAAGTACCCCCCCACCAAATTAGTAAGTGAGGTTGGTTCAATTGCGGTAAACGGCACGTTTGAAACTGATGGCGGACCAGGCCGCGGCATCCGTACATACTGGCTGCTAGCTAAAATCGGCATGAATTCGAGACAGCGCTGATTATCTGCTGCCCGCACTCGAACACTTCGAGGAACCGCATTGCGCAGTTCGCTGGTGAGTCGGTTTAGCGCAAACCTTGATTGTGATACCAGTTGATCGCGCTCGGTCGTGTCACGAAATATCTGTGCACCGAAACCCAAATAATTGAACACAAACAGCCCAGTTAGTGCGAGTAGCACAATCACAATAATCAGCTCGACCAAAGTAAAGCCATGGTTCTTGTTGTTTAGTTCAGAAGCGAATGGAGGCATCAATAATTACCTCGCAACGTGCTGAACACAAAATTTTGGCCGAAGGATGTGGTCACGGTGATTTGAATACGCTTAAATTCGGTGATGACTGTCTGGCAGTTACCCGCGTTGTCGCTGTAACAAACATTAATAGCGTAACTAAAGCCTTGGTAGCGGGCTGCGATATCATCGCCAAGCGCATCTTCAAGAGTAGCGGCTGTGGTTTCAAGTTGATGGTAATCGTCAACATCGTCAAAAATATCACGGGTTTCGCCGTCGGGACCCAAATTGGCGGGAACCGTGCACGTTGTGCTGTCTTCGCCGCAGCGAATCAACCCGCCTTGACGGTCACTGTTTTCATCAAACGATTTTGCACTAATTTCGTCGATAAACGCTTGGCCTAAAGCCGACGCACGTTGCTGCAACAGCGGTTCGGCGCTTCGTTGCGCCTGCGGAAATACAAGTACCGTGAGCAATACGATGGAAATGCCAAGCACAACAATACCAATAATAATCTCAACGAGCGTGAATCCACGCTGGGTTGAGTGCATCAATGGCTGTGTGCTCGACGTTCTGGGCATAGATAAGCCTCGCAGCTTCTACTTTTCTTATAATTTGTTGATATATTGTTCTGTATACTACACTTTTTTCGTTTACACTGCATAAATTGTTCGCCAATTATGACTAACGACATAGAGCTAACGAGACCATGGGATTTGCCTCGACCAAACAGCGCCAAATTGTAAATAATCAGCAAGGTTTCACGCTTGTTGAATTGATTATTGTTATTGTACTGGTCGGTATTTTGGCTGTGACCGCAGGCCCCCGAATTTTTGGTTCAGGCGGTGTCGATCAAGTCGTTACTGAGCGACAATTGCTAAGTCTGCTGCGTTTGCAACAACAACAAGCAATGCAAGATGTCGTCAATCGTTGTTACGGAGTTAACCTAAGTAGTACCGTAGTGACACCATTTGATTGTGGTCAAGCCATTGAAAATACGCGAGTTATAACGTTGCCTGAGGCGAATAATCTGACTGTGGTTTCGACATTACCAAGTGCATCGACTGGGTTTCGCTTTAATGCGTTGGGTTGTCCGGTTTCAACAAACCATGCAACCACTGCCGAGAATTGCGGTCAGAGTTCAGTAGAACTACAAATAAATGGCGCAAACGCACGTCGCGTTTGCGTGCAAAGCCAAGGCTATATTCGGGTGGGTAATTGCAGTTAATATACAAGGTATAACGCTTGCCCGCAGGATGTCAGCTTGGTAAAGTTACACAGTTTTTCAGTCCACCAAATTACGAGTAAGGGAACATCCCCTCATGTTTAAGAAGTTACGCGGCATCTTCTCCAACGATCTGTCGATCGATTTGGGTACAGCAAACACACTGATTTATGTGAAAGACGAAGGTATTGTTCTGAATGAACCTTCAGTCGTGGCGATCCGTCAAGAACGTTCTGGCGGCCCGAAAAGCGTTGCTGCTGTCGGTCAAGCAGCCAAACAAATGCTAGGTCGAACGCCGGGTAATATTAAAGCCATTCGCCCAATGAAAGATGGGGTGATTGCAGACTTCTACGTGACTGAAAAAATGCTGCAGCACTTCATCAAAAAAGTACACGATAGTCACTACTTCCGTCCAAGTCCGCGTGTTCTTGTTTGTGTGCCGTGTGGTTCAACGCAAGTTGAGCGTCGCGCAATTCGTGAATCAGCTTTAGGTGCAGGCGCGCGTGAAGTTTATCTGATTGACGAGCCAATGGCGGCAGCGATTGGTGCCGGTCTTCCGGTTTCTGAACCGACGGGTTCTATGGTGGTTGATATTGGTGGCGGTACCACTGAAGTTGCCATCATCTCGTTAAACGGTGTTGTTTATTCGTCTTCAGTGCGTATCGGTGGTGATAAGTTTGACGAAGCAATTGTGAATTACATTCGTCGTAACTTCGGCTCACTGATTGGTGAAGCGACTGCTGAGCGTATCAAGCATGAAATTGGCTCAGCATTCCCAGGTGAAGAAGTTCGCGAAATCGAAGTTCGTGGTCGTAACCTCGCTGAAGGTGTGCCGCGTTCATTTACATTGAACAGCAACGAAATTTTAGAAGCGCTACAAGAACCGTTAATGGGTATTGTAAGCGCTGTTATGGTTGCATTAGAGCAATCACCACCAGAACTTGCGTCAGATATTTCTGAGCGTGGCATGGTGTTAACCGGTGGTGGCGCATTGTTGCGTGACCTCGACCGACTGCTGATGGAAGAAACTGGCATTCCGGTAATTGTTGCTGATGACCCGCTAACTTGTGTTGCTCGTGGCGGTGGTAAAGCACTCGAAATGATCGACATGCACGGCGGTGACCTGTTCAGTTATGAGTAAGCGACACCATGAAGTCGCTTTTTGAACGGGGGCCAACCCTTCTCACACGACTCATATTGGCGCTAATTTGCGCCAGTACCTTGATGTTTCTCGACCACCGGCTCAATACCATGCAGCCGGTGCGTTCGTTTTTATCGACCCTCGTTGCCCCTGTTCAATATCTTGCTGTATTACCAGAGCAAGTTCTCGATCGCCTCGTTTATTTATCAACTACGCGCACTACGTTACGCGAAGAAAACAAAGCACTGAAACAAGAGCTACAAGAGTTACAAATGGCGGTGCAACGGCTTAATTTTCTCGAAAACGAAAATGACCGCTTGCGCCAATTACTCGGCTCGGATATTCGTCAAGCGAGTCGACGTATGGCAGCTGAAGTCGTTGCGGTAGCAACCGATCCGTTCTCGCATCAGGTGGTGATTAATAAAGGCAGTGCTAACGGTGTTTATGAAGGGCAACCGGTACTCGATAATCGCGGCATTTTAGGGCAGGTGATGAGTGTCGGACGAGGCACTGCGCGGGTGTTGCTTATCAGCGATCAAAGTCATGCATTATCGCTACGAGCCGAACGCAACGATATTCGTGTGCTGGCGCGCGGTACTGGTGATTTGCAACGGCTTGAGCTCATGTATATCCCGCACTCAAGTGAGCTTGAAGTAGGCGATAAGCTGATGTCCTCTGGCCTTGGTGGTGTCTACCCAGAAGGCTATCCGGTAGCGGAAATCACTGAAATTGACCGAGATGAACGGCTTCAGTATGCACGCGTGTCGGCACGACCATTTGCACAACTCGATCGTATTCGTACGGTGCTATTACTATGGCCGCCGAGCGCTACCGAGCAGCCCGTATACGACGACACGGAGAGCACCAACAATGTGGATTAAATCGGGTTTAATACCGCTGCTTGTGAGCTATCTGATTGCGTTAGTATTGATGGTGATGCCGATGCCTTCGTTTTTGGAGGCTTGGCGGCCAGATTGGCTCAGTCTCGTTATTATTTATTGGGTCATGGCGCTTCCGCATCGAGTTGGTATGGGAACGGTACTAATTCTCGGCCTGATCGCCGATATATTGATGGGTTCGGTGTTTGGTATTTATGCGACCGCTTTGCTAATCATGGCTTACCCTGCCATTCGGCATTTTCAGCGTATTCGCAACTACTCATTTACCCAACAAGCATTTGTGGTAGCGGTATTAATTCTCATCAAGCGCGTGATTGTGTATGAGCTTGAACACGTCTTAAACGATGCTGTGTTTAACTTCGCGTATCTCTATCCGGTTCTATCCTCGGCGATCGCTTGGCCATGGGTTTACCTGATTTTGCGCAAATACCGGAGGCATTACCTTGTTCGCTAATGCACTCGTATTGGCCTCAGGCTCGCCGCGTCGCCAAGAGTTACTGAAGTTACTTGATAGACCATTTAGTGTCGTGGTGCCGAATGTTCCTGAACAGCGAGAAAGCCACGAGTCGGCCTCGGCTTACGTGCAACGATTGGCGCTGAGCAAAGCGCGCGCTGGTGCAGAGCTCGCCGAACCGAATAGCTTGGTTCTGGGTGCTGATACCGTAGTGGTGTGCGATGACGATGTGCTCGAAAAGCCTCACGATTACGATCATTTTGTCGACATGATGAAGCGTCTTTCCGGACGTAGCCATTTTGCCATCACGGCTGTAGCGGCGGTGCTGGGAGCAAAAGAACATGTGATTGTTAGCCAAGCTGAGGTTCATTTTAAACGGCTCAGTGATGGTGAAATTGACCAGTATTGGCATTCAGGCGAGCCGCAAGACAAAGCCGGCGGATACGGTATTCAGGGGCGAGCATCGAAGTTCGTAACCCACTTAAACGGCAGCTACTTTGCCGTAGTAGGTTTGCCGATGTATGAAACCGAACAACTTATTGAAACGATTGAGGGGAGCGTATGAGTGCAGAAATTCTGATGAACGTTACGCCCACCGAAACGCGCGTTGCGTTAATTGAAAATGGGATTTTGCAAGAAGTTCATATTGAACGCCAAGCCAAACGTGGCTTGGTAGGTAATATCTACGTCGGCAAGGTGTCGCGGGTATTACCTGGCATGCAAGCCGCGTTTATTGATATCGGCCTCGATAAAGCGGCGTTTTTGCACGCCTCTGATATTGTCACGCAACTCGAACAAGCTGAAGGCATCGCGCGTGGCACCATGCCTGCCGCAGACATCGCACAACTGGTGCGCCCAGGACAAAAAATATTAGTTCAGGTCGTGAAAGACCCGCTTGGCACCAAAGGGGCGCGATTAACGACCGATATCACCATTCCATCGCGCTACATGGTGTTAATGCCACAATCGCCTCATGTGGGTATCTCGCAACGTATCGAGGATGAAGCGGAGCGGAATCGCTTGAAGCAAGCAGCCATGCCGTATTGCGACGACGAGGGCGGCTTTATTGTGCGCACCGCTGCCGAAGGTGCGAGTGATGACGAACTGCAACGCGATGCGAAGTTTTTACGTCGTTTATGGGACACCATCCAAAAACGTCGCAAAGGCATGCGTAACATTGGTTTAGTTTATGAGGACTTAAATCTTTCTTGTCGTATTTTGCGTGACTTTGTGGGCGAGCAAATTGAACGAATTCGAGTTGATTCTCGCGTCACCTTCGACTTGCTCAACGAGTTCGTGAAAGAGTTTATTCCTGAGCTCAGTAATGCATTGGAATACTACGCTGGCGAGCGTCCTATTTTCGATTTATTTGATGTTGAGAATGAAGTGCAGCGCGCGTTAGATCGTAAAGTTGAGTTGAAATCAGGCGGCTCAATTATCATCGATCAAACAGAAGCGATGACCACAATTGATATCAATACTGGTGGTTTTGTGGGGCATCGTAACCTCGAAGAAACCATCTTTAACACCAATATTGAAGCAACCCAAGCCATTGCGCGGCAGCTGCGTTTACGTAACTTAGGCGGCATTATCATTATTGACTTTATTGATATGCAGAATGCCGATCACCGTCGCCGCGTCTTGCACAGCCTTGAACAAGCGCTCGGTAAAGATCGCGCGAAAACCTCCATTAACGGATTCACTTCACTTGGCTTAGTTGAAATGACCCGCAAACGAACCCGCGAAAGCTTAGAGCATGTACTATGCTCAGAGTGTCCGGTATGTGGTGGCCGCGGCTCAATGAAGACAGTTGAGACGGTTTGTTACGAAGTGATGCGAGAAATTGTGCGAGTTAACCGTGCTTATGCAGCTGACCACTTTATGGTTTATGCATCTGCAGCAGTAGCAGATATGCTGTTAAACGAGGAATCGCATGCGCTTGCTGAGCTCGAGGTGTTTATTGGCAAGCAGGTTAAAGTGCTGATTGAGCCACTGTACCATCAAGAACAGTTTGACGTGGTAATGATGTAATTATGGCGGGTAAGGCGTTTGGGTTTGTCTACCGAACTTTACTTTACACTATCGCAATCGCTTTGGTGCTTTTTGCGTTGCTGATTAGTGGGCTTCGCTATTTACTACCGCAACTGCCTGACGTGACCCAACAAGTCGAAGCGTTTCTAGCTAATAACTATGCAACCGAAGTTTCACTTGCACAAATAAGTGCTGACTGGGGACGCAGTGGCCCTGAGTTGATATTACATGAATTAGTGGTGCAGCCAGACGCAGCCAAGGCAACACGCGTAGAAGTAAATGAAGCGCGGGTGCTGATTGATTTTTGGGCAAGCGCCCGTTCATTCAGTATTCAATTTGAGCGTGTCCAACTGGATGCTATGCGCTTACATTACGACCTTCGCGACAGTTATGGCAATGGCGCCGATACGCAGTTCAAGCTTTCCAATAACCTGACCGATTTATTATTGCAACAGCTTGATTACATTCAAGTTGTTGATAGTACGCTGGAGCTTGTGAACTTAGTTGGTGCAACACGTACAATTGATATTACCGAGTTACGTTGGTCGAACCAACAACGACGCCATCAAGGTGTTGGAAAGTTAGCGTTTTCTAAGGTATCCGACAATACCTTAGATATCATTATCGATGTGCAGGGTTCTGATTCACGCGCATTAAATGGTCAGGTGTATGTCGCCGCAAACCAGTTGGATATTACGCCGTGGGTGCAGCAACAGATTATCGATACCGAAATCAAAACGGCTGAATTTAATTACAAGCTCTGGCTTAACTTTAAGCAAAATAAATTTACCGATGGCCTATTGCAACTCGGTGAGCAGGCTTTAGTTTGGGAAGTTGATCAACAGCAACATCAGTTACGCATTCCGAGTGGTGAGCTTAAATTGCGTCCTTATCGTGATGGCTGGCGCGTCAATTCAAATCCATTAACTATTGAACACAATCAACGCAGTTGGGAATTACCAACCTTTAGCTGGGAACAGACGCCGACAACAGCGGCAGTGAGTGTCGATGACCTCCCGTTGGCACCAGTACTTCAATTATTAAACCTATTCGGTAGCCAAGGTGCGCAAGTCAGCGAACAGTTCGCAGAGCGTGACACACAAGGCTTAATTGATGTGGTTTATGAAAGTGATATTAATGCCGGCGCGCGGTGGTTCGCGCAAGGCGAAAAACTAAGCTGGGGGCAATTTGCTGGCGTTCCCGGCTTAAGTAACGTCAATTTACGCGTACGAGGTATCGATAACCAATTAAGTTGGCAGTTAGATGGTACGGATGCCTCGTTTATTAGCCGTGCATTGGATTATGACGACCCATGGGCACTGCCAAAAATCGACTTGTCGGGGCAATTCGTATGGTTTGAGGATGGTGGCTGGCGCTTGCAGGTTGCTCCAGGTAGTGAGTTGCATTTAGATGGCTTATCAATTGGCCTCGTCGCTACATTGCAACCGAGTGACGAGTCGGTTTATGTTGATGCCATCGCAACGAGTTTGAACCAAGAGCCAATTGATGCTGAAGTATTGCGGCGTCATTTACCCGTGGTTATGGGCGACAATCTTCATGATTATCTTACTGTGGCCTTACAAGATGGCCAGGCGCAAGATCTCGCCATGGTGTGGCGTGGTGCCGTCGAACATTTTCCTTATCATGATAATCAAGGGATATTCGAAGCGCGCACTCGAATCTCCGGATTAAATTATAAGTTTCAACCAAACTGGCGGCCGATTTACGATGCCAACGCCGTGGTGAACTTTCGTAACGAGCGCATGCACATCAAAGCGACTGATGGACTGTTAGGGAATGTGCAAATCGAGCGCGCCGATGTGGTGCTACCTGACTTACTCGGTGGTGAGCAAGCGCGTTTAGATATTACCGCCGATATTGCTGGTAACGCGAACGAGTTAAAACCAATTTTTGACGACAGCCCGCTGGCAAATTCGCTGGGTACCACGTTTGCTGAACTTCAATTAAGCGGGCCAATGACGAGTCAGCTAAAATTGACCATTCCGTTAGCGGAATCACCTCAAGTTGTTGCGGAAGGCTATGCACAGTTAGATGATGTCAGTATGTATGTGCGTGGTTTAAAAGAGAGTTTTCGAAATCTACACGGTCGCGTACATTTTCGTAATGATGTGATTGACGCGCAAGATTTGGTTATGACCTGGCGCGGGTTTCCGTTGCAGGCAAATTTGAATAGCGCACAACGCGAAGATGATTACTATGTTGAGGTTGCGGCGTTGGGCACGTGGCAACTTGATGAATTTGCTCCGCTTACTGCCGGTGAGATGCCTTGGCAGGCCGATTTCAATTTAAGTTTACCCAAAGACGGTGGTTATTCTTTTCGGTGGCAACAAACCGCAGATTTACAGCCGACGGTCATTAATGTTCCTGCGCCATTTGCTAAAAATGCCGATGAATCAGAGCAGTTAGAGCTCATCGTTTCCGGTAGCCAAGATAGTATTTTGGTCAATGCTGAGCTTGGTGAGAGAGCCATGCTGGAGCTGCAATTTGATGGCGCCGCCAATGTTCTTCAATCGGGTTATGCGCGTATTGGTAACGCTGTATCACAAGCGCCAAACCCAAATGTTTTGCGGCTCAATCCAACGTTTACGGTCGAGGCAAACTTACCGCCGAGTGATGTTGAATTGTGGCTGGAACACTACGAGCACTTATTGAGTTTTATGCCTGAGGGTTCTGGTGAAAGCCAACTCGCTATGCTGTTACAACCGGATTATATTCAGCTTTTAAGTCCGCAATTAAATTATGGCAGTGTGGTGCTTAACGACGTGACTGTTGTTGGCTGGCCAGAACAAAAGAATTGGCGCGCGCGCATCGATTCTCAGCAAGTCATTACAGAAGTTGAGTGGCGCCCAGCAACAGCTGAAACGGGCAGTGCGCAGCTATTATTGAACGCTGACATTATTGAGTTACAGGGTGCTCAGCCAGAAGAAAAGCTCGATGAAGTACTCGAAGGAGAGCAAAGCAGTTATCCACAAAGCTTTGCAAAGTTGCCTGACATCTATTTAGCCTGCAAACGCTGTCGTTACAACGTATATGATTTAGGCGAAGTGAATCTTCACTTACGCGGCGACGAAAAGCAATTAGAACTGGTTGAATTCAGCGCGAATCATCGCAATCATACCCTGAAGGCGAGCGGTTCCTGGGCGCTGGAAACAGCGACACAGCACCCGCAAACACGTATCACCGGTGAATTTAGTTCACCAGATTTTGGTGAGTTTCTGGAAAACTACGAGTTCACCTCAATGGTGCGGGATAGTAATGCAACAATTGCTTTTGATCTAAGCTACCTTGGTGCGCCGCAAGAATTACAAGCAAGTTCGTTGAATGGCACCGTGAACTGGCGCTTAGGACAAGGTTACCTGAATGATGTGAGTGATCGAGGTGCGCGATTATTCTCGCTACTAAGTCTCGATAGTATTTTGCGCAAATTACGTTTCGACTTTCGTGATGTATTCGCAAATGGCTTGTTCTACACGAACTTTAGTGGGGATTTCAATATCGTCAATGGCATTGTCGCGACAGATAACACCCAACTCAACGGTGCTGCGGGCGATATGGAAGTGAAAGGCCAAACCAATTTAATGACGCGCAGCTTGGACTACGACTTGCAGTTTGTGCCGAAGGTCACTTCAAGTTTGCCAGTTATTTTAGCTTGGATGATTAATCCACCATCAGGGTTAGCTGCGTTAGTGATTGATCGCATGTTGCACGACGCCAAAGTAATTAGCCGTCTTGAATACAAAATTTCTGGCACTATGGATGAGCCACAAATTGAGGAAGTCGCGCGAGATAGCCGCGATGCGCCAATTCCACCGGAGGTGCAAGTTGAACCAAAAACAGAACAGCCATCAAGTACAACTGACGGCGCTACAACTAACCAGCAGCCCGAGCCCGCAACAGAATCTTCAGGAAATTGAGGCTCACTTACAACAACTCCCAGATTTTCGTCCCCAACTTGTGGTACTACCTGAGGCTTGTCTTTGCTTCGGCGCCGGTGACAAACGTCAGCGCGAAATAGCCGAACTCCCTGGCGTAGGCCCAATGCAAGACGGCCTCGCAGAATTGGCCAAGCGATTTAACGTGTGGTTAATTGGCGGAACTATGCCTCTCATCGACAACGTTGATGATACAAAATTTAGTGCGACGAGCTTGGTATTTAATCCTCAGGGCGAGTGCGTCGCGCGTTATAACAAAATGCATTTGTTTGATGTTGACGTTGCCGACAAAACCAAAAGCTACCGAGAGTCACATTGGACAGAAGCCGGTGATAGCGTTGTTACGGTCACCACAGAGTTCGGTACGATCGGGCTTGCAGTATGTTATGATGTGCGCTTTCCCGAGCTATTTCGCGCCTTAAGAAATGCTGGTGCAGATATTTTCGTATTACCTTCAGCCTTTACACAGGTTACCGGCAATGCGCATTGGCATGTGCTGACCCGTGCGCGAGCGATTGAGCAACAATGCTTTATGGTCGCCGCCGCCCAAGCTGGAGAACATGAAAATGGGCGTCAGACTTATGGGCACGCCCTTGTTATTGATGGTTGGGGCCGCATATTAGCTGAAACAGAAACGCTGCAACCGGGGTTAGCGACGGCGTTGGGCAATACCGACAGCTTACACAAAATCCGCCAAGATATTCCCGTAGCGAAACACTTCAACCGTAGTAAAAAGGTTATTCATGCAAGCACAGAACGTTGAGCAAAACCTGCTTCACCAATACCAATTAGATAGTGACAAATTACATCAATCGTTGGCGACGCTTTACACCGGCGCAATAGATTTTGCAGATATTTATTTGCAAAGTAGCGTAAATGAATCGTGGGTACTCGAAGACGGTATTGTCAAAGAAGGTAGCTTTCATATCGAAGCGGGGCTTGGAGTACGTGCGGTGCATGGGGATAAAACCGGTTTCGCGTACGCCGACGATATCTCACCGCAAGCACTGCAAAAAGCTGCAGCGGCTGCTCGCGGCATCAGCTTAGCTGGTCAAAATAAGCAGGTGCAAGCATTTGCTTCGGCTCCTGTCGGCATGCGATATGCACCAGTGAACCCATTAGCGAGTTTGAATGAGCAAGCGAAAATCGAGTTGCTGCGTGAAATTGATGCCTATGCGCGCAGTCTGGATTCGCGAGTAGTCGAAGTGATCGCCAGCATCAGCGGTAGCTATGACGAAGTGTTAGTTGCCGCAACCGATGGCACGTTTGCAACCGATATTCGACCTCTCGTACGCGTGAATTGTACGGTACTCGTCGAGCACAATGGTCGTCGTGAGCGCGGCAGTGCTGGAGGCGGCGCTCGTGTTGACTACCATTACTTTACTGCCAATGTGAGCGACAAGCCGCGCTGGCAAACCTACGCCGATGAAGCTGTTCGCCAAGCGTTGGTCAATTTAGAAGCACGTCCAGCGCCTGCTGGAACCATGCCGGTGGTGCTTGGTGCAGGATGGCCGGGTGTTCTCTTGCATGAAGCCGTGGGCCACGGTTTAGAGGGCGATTTTAACCGTAAAGGCGCATCGGCCTATGCCGGTAAAATCGGTGAAATGGTAGCCTCAGAATTGTGCACAATCGTAGATGATGGAACCTTGGCCGACCGTCGCGGCTCATTAGCCATTGACGACGAAGGTACCGAAGCGGGTTACAACGTGCTGATTGAAAAGGGCCGCTTGGTTGGCTACATGCAAGATAAAATGAATGCGCGCTTAATGGGCGTGAACCCAACCGGAAATGGTCGTCGTGAAAGCTACGCCCATTTACCAATGCCGCGCATGACCAATACCTACATGCTTGCTGGGGAACATGATCCAGAGGAAATTATTGGTAGTGTGAAACGCGGCATTTACGCTCCGCACTTTGCCGGTGGCCAAGTTGATATTACTTCAGGCAAGTTTGTGTTCTCAGCATCTGAAGCGTATTTGATAGAAGACGGTAAAATCACCGCACCAGTGAAAGGCGCGACGCTAATTGGTAATGGTCCAGATGCCATGCGACAGGTATCCATGGTTGGTCACGATCTCGCGTTAGACCAAGGCGTAGGTGTGTGCGGAAAAGATGGTCAAAGTGTTCCGGTTGGTGTTGGACAGCCAACCTTAAAATTAGATGCGATGACGGTGGGTGGCACCGACTAAGCGGTGGCCACCTCACGCAAATATTTGAACAGCTCGCGCTTCGCGGTCGGCGGTTTGTTTTGTTCAGCCTGTTTATTGGCCTGACGATACAACTGACGAAGTTTTTGCCGGTCAGCATTTGGATAAGTATCGATGAATTGCTGAATCGCATCATCACCAGTTGCCAATATCGCATCACGCTGTTTCTCAAGTTGATGAAACAAAGCGTTTTGTTCGTGATGCGAATGTTCGAGTTCAGCAAGTGCTTGCTCAATTGGCCCGGTATCGCGATGGCGCATCATTTTACCGATGAGCTGTAATTGGCGACGATAGCCTTCGCGCGTATTACGAATACGCTGTGCCAGATGAATAGCGTCAAGTAGCTCTTCATCGAGAGGAATTTTCGCTAATTTGCCTTCAGCAAGGCTGACGAGTTGTTCGCCCAGCTGTTGTTGCGCTTCGGCGGCGCGTTTTAGTTCGGATTTACTGACGATTTCATCGTCGTGCTCAAATTCGCTCATGGGGATGCCTCTGTGGTTTCGAGCGAATTGTACCCGAACAAGAGACATAAATACAAAAACGATATTAGCTATTGGATATTAGATATTAAAAAAGCAGGGTTAGAAGCGTCGTCGCTAATATCCAATAGCTAATATCGCAGTAAGGTTTTCAAAGGAGAGGTAATGATTCCTGACAAAAATGAACTACAAACAGAACTGCACGACGTCGAGCAGGCTGTCACCGACGCCATAGCCTACGCCAAGCAACTTGGCGTAAGTGCAGCTGAGTGCGCGATGAGCCGCAGTAGTGGCATCAACGTTGCCACTCGGTTAGGTGAAGTAGAAACGGTTGAGTTCAATCAAGACGGCGCACTGGGGATTACGGTTTTTCGGGGTCAGCAAAAAGGTTCATCTTCTACCACCGACTTGACCGCGAAAGCGATTCGCGCAGCAGTAGAGAAGGCAAACGATATTGCGCGCTATACCTCGGCAGACCCATATTCTGGGTTAGCGCCGGCTGAAATGATGGCAACGGATATCCCTGATTTGGATTTATGTCATCCAGCCGATCAGAGTGCCGAGTTTGCACTCCAGCAGGCTCTTGCTTGTGAAAATCACGCACTCCAGCTTGATCCGCGCATCGTTAACTCTGATGGTGCTGGCTACAGTAGCCATGTTGGCTATCGTGTGTATGGTAATAGTCACGGTTTCGTTGCCGGTTATTTACAGTCGCGGCATAGCTTAAGTTGCTCATTAATTGCGAAAAGTGGCGATGCGATGCAGCGTGATTATAGCTATACCGTGGCGCGCCATCGTGACGATTTATGGACACCGCAACAGGTTGCCGAAGACGCTGTACAAAGCACCGTATCGCGTTTGGATGCGCGCAAAATTGCGACCGCAAAGGTACCTGTGATTTTCCGTGCCGATGTCGCGAATAGCCTATTTGGGCATTTGGTCGCCGGTATTAGCGGTGGTAGTTTGTATCGTAAATCGAGCTTTCTCGTGGACCATTTAGGTAAGCAAGTGTTGCCAAGTTGGTTAACTGTGCAAGAGCGTCCACATTTGCGTGGTGCACTGGCGAGTAGTCCGTTTGACCATGAAGGTCTGGCGACGCATGATCGCGATATCATTCAAGATGGTGTGCTACAAACGTACTTATTAACCAGTTATTCGGCGCGCAAACTGGGTATGCAGCCAACAGGCCATGCCGGCGGTATTCATACTTGGGAAGTGAATCATCAAGTGAAAGATTTATCTGCTTTGTGCAAAAAAATGGGTACCGGATTGCTGGTAACCGAACTGATGGGGCAGGGTGTGAACATCGTGAATGGCGATTACTCGCGCGGTGCTGCAGGTTTCTGGGTTGAGAATGGCGAGATTCAGTACCCAGTTGAAGAAATCACCATTGCCGGCAATTTAAAAGATATGTTGGCAAATATTGTAGCCATTGCGGGTGATGTTGATGCACGGCATGGCGTGCGCACTGGGTCGGTCTTACTAGAAGAAATGCGTATTGCTGGGGTTTAACCCAGCAATAGAGTGGCAGTGCCAAGGAATGCAAAAATACCAACGACATCGGTTACGGTGGTGAGAATCACACCGCCGGCTAAAGCCGGATCGATATCAAACTTTTTCAAAATCAGCGGCACCGTGACGCCCGCTAAACCAGCGGCTAACAGGTTCGCCATCATCGCAAATGCGATGATACCTCCTATCACAAGATCTTGTTTCCATAGCGCAACGACACCGGCAATGAGAATTGCCCAAATGACACCGTTGAGCGCACCAATTGCCAGCTCTTTACCAATTAACCAACGTTGGTTACTTTGACCAATGTGCCCCAACGCCATACCGCGAATCACCAATGTTAAAGTTTGTGAACCGGCAATGCCGCCCATACTTGGCACAATGGTGTTTAAGATGGCAAGAATTGCCATTTGCGCCAAGATGTCCTCGAACATTGAGCTCACCGCTGCGGCGAGGAGTGCGGTTATGAGGTTAACGCCCAACCAAATACTGCGGCGCCGAGTACTTTTGAGTACTGGCGCAAACGTATCTTCGTCGTCATCTAAACCGGCCATGCTCAACATTGAATGTTGTGCGTCTTCACGAATGATATCAACTACGTCATCGATAGTGATACGACCGAGCAAGCGGTTTTCATCATCAACAACGGGCGCCGAGATCCAGTCTTGGCGTTCAAATAGCTTGGCGACTTCGGTCTCATCCATATCGACCGCAATGCCTTGAATATCCTGATCCATGACGTCGCTAACGAGCTTGGTCGGGTCAACGGTGAGTAATCGCGTAATACCAATCTCACCAATAAACTTGTCATCGCGATCAACCACATACAATTTGTCGGTGGCTTCGGGTAGCTCGCCTTTCAGTCGCAAATACCGTAGGACCACATCGATGGTGACATCGGGACGTAAGGTGATGGTATCGGTATTCATCATACCGCCGGCAGTTTCGTCGGCGTATGACAAGGCTTGTTCTGCACGATGGCGATCTTGCTCGTCCATCGACTTTAGAACTTCTTGATAAATTTGCTCCGGCAGACCACGTAAAACGTAGGCAAGGTCATCGGTGTCCATACCTTCGGTTGCTGCTGCCAGCTTTTCTGGCGCCATTTGCCGAATAACGGACTTCTGAACTTCTTCCGAGAGTTCCTCGAGAATATCACCATGCTCGTCGGCATCAACTAATTGCCAGATGATGGCACGGGCTTTAGGCGGGGATGATTCGAGAAGAAGGGCAACATCCCAGGCCGGCAGGTTATGAAGCTGACGTCGCGCCTGCACGTACATGCCACGAGCTAACGATTCAGAAACTTCCTGAATGCGTTGTTCGGCAAATTCTTTGTCGGCGACTTCAGCTAGCATACGTTAAACCCTCAGTAATAAGAGAAGTTTACCGCATCATTGCTCTTCATCAAAGCGAGATTCAATTAAGTTTGCAATAGCATCAACGGCTTGGCTTGCTTCGTTACCTTCAGCAACGATATCAATCTCACGACCTTGACCACTCGCCAATAGCAGTAAACACATGACGCTCGAGGCATCCACATGCTGTTCGCCTTGTACAATGGATACTTGGGCATCAAATTGATGAGCGAGCTTAGCAAGCTTGGTTGCGGCGCGTGCGTGCAGGCCGAGCTTATTGCGGATGGTAACGGTGCGACGGATGACATCGGTCATAAGAAAACCTTTAAAGAGCTTTAGGCGTCATGATTTTGCGTGGCGACTTGATTCACGATGTCGCACTTGCACCTTGAATGGTTGTTCAGCGAAACGCTTGGCAAGTTGTTCGGCAATATAAACCGAGCGATGCTGGCCACCCGTACAGCCGATGCCTATGGTTAAGTAACTTCGGTTGCTCCGCTGAAAATGTGGTAACCAGGTTTCAAAAAACACTTCAAGCTGATGAATAAACTTAGTTACTAGCGGCTGCTGCTCAAAAAAATGTTGTACTGCCGGGTCATTGCCAGTTAATGGCTTGAGCTCTGGCACCCAGTGCGGGTTGGGTAAAATACGCGCATCAAATGCATAGTCTAAATCAGGCGGTAGCCCATATTTGTAGCCAAAGGACTGAAACACCACAATTAATCGTGAAGCGGCTTTACCAAGCACGCGCTCGGACACTTGTTCGCTGAGCTGATGAACACTCAAATCACTACTATCGATACGCCAAGTTGCGCGTTCCGCCAATGGCTCAAGCATCGCTGCTTCAGCGGCTAAGGCATCCGCCAATGGCATTTCTTTTTGTGAGAGCGGGTGCAGGCGACGGGTTTCGCCAAAGCGTCTTAGTAAAATTGCTTCCGATGAGTCGATGTAGAGAATTTCTGGTTTAACTTTGCTGGGCAGAAAATCGAGCGCTTCGGTAAGCTCATTTTGATCGGCAGGTAAATTGCGCACATCAACACTGACCGCAACTTTGTCATATTGATCAATGACTGCATGCACAAGTGTAGGCATCAGAGTAATCGGTAAATTATCGACACAGTAATAGCCGAGATCTTCAAGAACTCTCAGCGCAATAGTTTTCCCGGAGCCGGATCGGCCTGTGACAATAATTAATTGCATGATGCTTCTACTTAACCCGTGAACAGGTCATATAATTCTTGATCGCTCTGGGCATCACGTAAAGCCCGCGTACAATTCTTATCATTTAATCGTTGTGCCACCGACGCCAGAGTTTGCAAGTGTTGCTCATGCTGGTCTTCAGGTACCAATAGCGCGAAAATAATGTCGACCGGCTGATTATCAATGGCGTCGAAATCGATAGGTGCTGATAGCGTCATGAGTATTGCTACAGGTTTGTTAGCACTCGCTAACCGACCGTGTGGAATTGCAACGCCCATACCGATACCGGTGCTGCCCAATCGTTCGCGATTCAGCAGGCTTTCAAAGACATCGAAGCTGGTAGTGCCAGACAGGCGAGGCGCGGCCAGTTGGCCAATGAGCTCAAGTACTTTCTTTTTACTTGAGCCGTCGACTGCACAGCGCGTGCAGTCGGGGCTTAACAAGGTGGATAAATCCATGATTTAGTGACGTTTCATCTTTTCTTTATGTTTAATAACCTGCCGATCGAGTTTGTCGATCAACCCGTCGATGGCGGCATACATATCTTGATGCTCTGAATCTGCGAAAATTTCGCCGCCATTCAAATGCAGCGTAGCTTCCGCTTTTTGCGTCAACTTTTCAACATTTAAAATGACATGGACGTTATTTATGTGGTCAAAATGACGTTCGAGCTTGCTAAATTTGCTATCAACATACTCGCGCAAGGCGTCAGTGATTTCTACGTGATGACCAGTCAGATTAATTTGCATAACATCTTCCTTCTGTTGTCCAAGATTCAGATAAGACGTTTGCGTTGACTCGAGGGCGGAATATTGAGTGCCTCTCGATACTTCGCAATGGTCCGTCTAGCTACTTGGATACCCTGTTCCGCTAGGAGTTCAGTCAATTTACTGTCACTCAGCGGCTTTTTCGGGTTTTCCGCAGCAACTAGCTTTTTCAACAACGCGCGTATCGCCGTTGATGAAGCTTCTCCACCCGTATCAGTGCCAAGCTGACTAGAGAAGAAGTACTTCAATTCAAACACACCACGCGGCGAATGCATATACTTTTGCGTGGTTACTCGTGAAATAGTTGATTCGTGCATATCAACCGCACTGGCAATGTCCGCTAAAACCATCGGTTTCATGGCTTCTTCACCGTATTCAAAGAAGCCTTGTTGGCGCAAAACAATAGCGTTGGCTACCTTGAGCAACGTTTCGTTGCGGCTATCAAGGCTACGAATAAACCATTTGGCTTCTTGTGTTTGCTGGCGTATGTATTGCATGTCATCAGTTTGGCGCGATCCTTGGCATAACTTCGCGTAACTTTCATTTACCTTAAGTTTAGGCACACTTTCTGGATTTAGCTCAACCATCCAGCGATTATTTTTTTTGCGCACTAAAATATCCGGAATCACATAGTCGTCATCACTTTGATTGAACGCCTCGCCCGGTCGCGGTTGTAGTTGTTGAATGAGCTCAATGACTGCGGCTAAGTCGTCTTCATTCAAGCGTAATCGCCGCGCCAACGTTCGGTAATCACGACTGCCCAAAAGAGCTAAATGCTCACGAACTGCCGTAAACGCTTCATTGCGCCACGGTGTATCGGTGGGTAAGTGTAGAAGTTGCAAGGCGAGGCATTCACCGACATCGCGAGCGCCGACGCCGATAGGGTCAAAATGTTGAATACGCTTAAGTACAACAGCCACTTCATCGAGCTCAACTGGCTCGTCTAACTGCTGATTGACGGCGCTAATGATGTCGTCAAGCGAGGCGGTTAAGTAACCACTATCATCAATGGCGTCAATGATGGCGAGGGCAATGACTTCATCAACAGTAGAAAAATGCGAGAGCTGCATTTGCCAGATTAGATGGTCGTGCAAACTTGTGCTTGAGGCGCCTTCAAATACTGAATCCTCGCCATCGAAACTCGATGCTGACTGACCTAAAGAAGCAGAACAAGGACTATCCCATAATTCATCGTCGCTGATTGCGGTTTCGCCCTCCGCTTCGGCTTGCTCAAGTTCAAGTAGGGGATTTTCTTCAAGCGCTTGTTGAACTTCTTGCTGTAGTTCCAGCGTTGAAAGCTGCAACAGTTTAATCGCCTGCTGCAGCTGTGGAGTCATTGACAGCTGCTGAGAGAACTTAAACTGCAGACCTTGTTTCATTAAACCACCTAGAGGGTGAATTGTTCGCCCAAATACACGTCTCTAACCTGTTGGTTATTTAAGATGGTATGGGCGTCACCGGTCGCTATCAACTCACCGTGGCTAACAATATAAGCATTTTCACAAACCGAGAGGGTTTCGCGTACGTTGTGATCAGTAATTAGCACTCCAATGCCGCGATTTTTCAGATGCTCAATAATTTTTTTAATATCGAGAACTGAAATGGGGTCGACGCCTGCAAACGGTTCATCGAGCAAAATAAACGCTGGGTCAGCGGCAAGAGCACGAGCAATCTCGACGCGACGACGTTCACCGCCGGACAAGCTCATCCCGAGGCTATTCGCAATGTGGCCAATATGAAACTCTTCGAGCAGACCATCTAAACGTTCTTCACGGCCATTGGCATCGAGGTCTTTGCGCGTCTCTAAGATCGCCATGATATTGTCACGTACGGTCAATTTTCGAAATATTGAGGACTCTTGCGGCAGATACCCAATACCGCGGCGCGCACGCTCATGCATTGGAAGCAACGAAATATCTTCGTCATCAATCATGATGCGACCTTTATCGTTGTTGACCAAGCCAACAATCATATAGAAAGTAGTCGTTTTACCAGCCCCATTCGGGCCCAGCAAGCCGATAATTTGACCGGATTCTACGGTTAGACTGACGTCTTTTACTACTTGCCGCTTGTTGTACGATTTCGCGAGATGCTCAGCGATTAGTCGGCTCATTCTGGTTGTCGCTCTTTTTCTTTGGCATAAAAATGGTGGTCACACGATCCGCATCATCTTCGCTACGGTTAGCTGAAAGCTGTTGCGTCGCAAAGTTATAGATAATCTCGCTACCTTGTATCACGCTATTTTCTTGCGAGACCTTCACATTGCCAGAGAGTGTCAATAATTGCTGGCTTTGATCGTAACTAATTATTTCCGCTTCAGCCGTGATGGGCGAGCCATCGTCCAACTGCTGCTCATAAACAGCGGGGCTACCTGTGGCGGTGAATACATCCGTTTGATCATCACGACGTGTCACTTCAAGATGATCGGCACGAATCGATAAGCTACCCTGACGAATCACGACATTTTGATCGAACACCGCTACTTTTTTGGCCACATCAAATGACTCACGTTCGGCATTAATCTGAATCGGCTTATCAAAGTCTTCGCGACCTTGCGCAGCGCTCTCATTCACACTTATAGCATTAATTGCTAGTAGCACTACGACCGGTATAAATCGTTTCAACATGTTTTGTCATTTCCAATGTTTGGGCGCGCAAATCGGCACGCATTCCTTCACCTTTTGCCGTGAAGTCACGACCAATAATTAACACCGGCTGTTCGGTGATAACCAATTCTTCGCGCGTATTAATTGTCAAATAACTGGTTTCAATACGTTCGACAAATTCTTCGGCAGACAGACTCGTCATTTCAATATTACGTTCTAATACCAGTGTTTTATCTGCATAAAACGAACCTTGTTCGGCTTCAACTTGCCACATCGGCCCGTTATTATCGAGCTGCACAATATAAGTTGGCGCCATTAACTCGGTTAGTCCAATGGGGCTGTAGTGCGTCATTTGTTCGGCAGCTATTTTGTGAGCAAGTTCACCTTGTTCGCCGTATACCCGCACAATTAAACCTTTGGCGGTAAAGTCAGGTTTTATTTCTCGATAACCCTGCTGTTCTTCGGTACTCACGCTGTCATCGAACGGTCGCCAAATCAGCATTGCCGCTGCGAGAAAGATAATGCCAATGATAACCAGAATATTCCGATTCACAGGCTCACTCCACCGTGCAATTGTAATTGTCCCTGTGCCAACAAAATTAAATCGCTTAATTCCCGCACGGCACCGTAACCGCCGCGTTGTGCGGTGACATAATCTGCCGATTGTTGCACAAACGGATGCCCATCTTGCACTGACACACCAACGCCACTGCGCTTGAGCATGTCAACATCAGGTACATCATCACCGATACTGGCAACTTCATGTGCATCTAAGTTTAGCTTGGTCAACAACTGCTCAAAGCAGGTTAATTTATCTTCTTGGCCTTGATAAATATGCTTTACCCCCAGCGCGGTCATACGATTTTCGACAATGGCCGAACGTCGCCCGGTAATCACAGCAACCTCGATGCCAGCATTCAGCAGTGCTTTGACGCCAAACCCATCACGTGTATTAAACGCTTTAAGTTCTTCTCCTTGGTTACCCAAGTAGATACAGCCGTCAGAAAACACCCCGTCGACATCGCAAACCACCAGTTTAATTTGCTGGAATCGATCAAATAATGTCGCATTAATGTCGCCGTACCAGGTACTGATCATTTCCATTACATCACTCCGGCTTTCAAAAGGTCATGCATATTCAAGGCGCCCTGAGGGATACCGTTTTCATCGACAACAAACAGGCCATTAATTTTACGGTCTTCCATTAACTTCAAACCCTGCGCAGCAAGCACATCGGGTTTAATGGTTACAGGTTGACGTGTCATCACTTGCGCTATTGGGGTACTGTGCAGATCGATTCGCTGGTCGAGGATACGACGCAAATCGCCGTCGGTAAAGATACCTGCGAGCTTTCCTTCGATGTTTGCAACACCGGTCATTCCCAAACCTTTGCGTGACATTTCTAATAAAGCTTCAGAAATCGTCGCTTGTTCGGCAACCATCGGCATGCGTTCACCATCATGCATGACATCATGAATGTGTAGTAGCAATCGGCGGCCAAGACTTCCGCCTGGGTGCGACATAGCAAAATCATCAGCAGTAAAACCGCGAGCATTCAAAAGTGCCACAGCGAGGGCGTCGCCCATGACCAAAGTCGCCGTTGTAGACGACGTGGGTGCTAGCCCCAGCGGGCATGCTTCTTGCTCAACTGCAATACAAACATGCACATCCGCAATGTCGGCCAGCGTTGATTTCGGGTTGCCAGTCATACTGACCAGCTTAACGCCGCGGCGCTTGATGAGTGGGGCGATAGCCAGCAATTCACCAGTTTCTCCGGAATTGGAAATCGCCAATACCACGTCGTGTTCCGTTATCATGCCAAGGTCACCGTGACTTGCTTCGCCCGGATGCACAAAAAAGGCTGGTGTGCCGGTTGACGCCAGTGTCGCTGCAATTTTTCCGCCAATATGGCCAGATTTACCCATACCAATCACAATCACGCGGCCACGGCAATTTAAGAGCAACTCACAAGCGTGCTCAAAATCGCCGTTGAGATACTGTTTTAAACCAGAAACGGCGGCAGTCTCGATATCAATAACGCGCTCGCCAAGCTCGCGAAATGAACGGTTGCTGGAATCTGTCATAACTGATTTTGCTCCGACCCAATGTGATGGCATGTGCTATTGCTTGTCCTAAACTCAGATAATAACCGATCGAAAAGCGAAATGCAGACGTAAAAAGCATAGAAACTAACGAATTGTCACAATTTTTACCGCCTTAATCTTTGGAAAAAGCGCTAAATCTGGTACACTAGCGGGCTCGAAAAGGGAGATATCAAGGCGATGCAGACGGCTCAAAAATCAACGAGCAACCAGCCACAAACTCATAGTAACGACGAAGCATTAGTTGTTATCGACAACATTGACTTCGCGCACGGGTTCGGCGCTCATCAAGTTTATCGCGGTTTATCCATGCGTATACCCAAAGGCAAAATCACCGCAGTGATGGGGCCAAGTGGTATCGGTAAAACAACCTTGTTGCGCTTAATTGGTGCACAGTTGCGACCTCAGCAAGGGACAATTACTTTCGCTGGTGAAAATATTCATGCGTTGGGGCGTTCAGACTTATACGAACTGCGCAAACGAATGAGTATGTTGTTTCAAAGCGGTGCGTTGTTCACTGATATGACGGTGTATGACAACGTTGCGTTTCCAATTCGTGAGCATAGCCAGCTCCCTGAAGAAATTATTGAAACCATCGTTAAATTGAAGCTTGAAGCGGTTGGTTTGCGTGGTGCACGTCATCTTATGCCAGCTGAGTTATCCGGTGGTATGGCACGGCGTGCGGCACTGGCTCGGGCAATTGCGCTTGACCCTGAACTCATCATGTACGATGAACCATTTGCTGGACAAGATCCAATCTCAATGGGCGTTATCGTGAAGTTGATTAAAGAACTGAATCAATCGCTGGGGTTAACCAGCATTGTGGTGACGCACGACGTTGCGGAAGTTATGACCATTGCCGATTACGTCTACATTATTGCGGATAAAAAGGTTGTTGGTCATGGTACGCCAAGTGAGCTAGAAGCCTCTGACGATCCTTTGGTTCATCAGTTTTTACATGGTGAAGCCGATGGTCCTGTGCCGTTTCATTATGCCGCACCATCGCTCGAAGATGAATTATTGGGGGTGGACAATGCTCGATAGAGTTGCCGCACTAGGGCGAACCACCCTAAATACGATTGCAGGTGCCGGAGCAGCGTTTTTTATGCTGATGCGAGCGTTAGTGGGAAAACCTACCTTGCGTAAATCGTGGCCGCTGTTGATGCAGCAAATGTACTCGGTTGGGGTCTTGTCGTTGGTGATAATCGTCGTCAGCGGCCTATTTATCGGTATGGTGCTTGGCTTGCAAGGTTACACCATATTGGTGGACTTCGGTGCTGAGCAATCACTGGGTCCGATGGTGGCACTGTCGTTGCTTCGTGAACTCGGTCCAGTGGTCACTGCGTTGCTGTTTGCCGGTCGTGCTGGCTCAGCACTAACGGCAGAAATCGGCTTAATGAAAGCGACCGAACAGTTGTCGAGCCTTGAGATGATGGGAGTTGACCCGTTACGTCGTGTTATTTCACCGCGGTTTTGGGCGGGCTTTTACAGCATGCCAATTCTTGCCTTGGTGTTCTCGGCGGTTGGTATCTACGGCGGTTATTTAGTCGGGGTACGTTGGTTAGGTGTTGACGATGGCGCGTTCTGGTCGGTCATGCAGTCGAATGTGGAATGGGGCCAAGACATTGTCAACGGCATTATCAAAAGTTTAGTTTTCGCGTTTGTGGTCACCTGGATTGCTTTGTATAAAGGCTACAGCTGTACACCGACTTCGGTTGGTATAAGTCGTGCCACAACATCGACGGTAGTCACTGCATCCTTAGCAGTGCTCGGCCTCGACTTCGTATTAACAGCATTGATGTTTGGATAAGAGCTATGGAATCAAGAAATACACAACTCGCAGTCGGTTTCTTTGTCATTATTGGCGTTCTGGCATTGTTGTTTTTAGGCTTGCAAGCAGCCAATACAAGTGTTGTGACGAATGGTGAAACGTATAAACTTTATGCAAAGTTCGACAACATTGGTGGACTAAAAGAACGCTCGCCTGTCAAAGTGGGCGGTGTTGTTGTTGGCCGTGTCAGCAAGATTTCACTTAGCGGTGATTATTATGAACCATTGGTTGAGATGACAATTAGCCAAGAATACAGTGAATTTTCTGATACAACATCGGTCTCAATTCTGACTTCAGGAATATTAGGTGAGCAATATATCGGCTTGAATCCGGGATTTATTGACGACACCGTTGAGATGTTAAAAGACGGCGATCAGATTTATGACACGAAATCAGCGCTGGTATTAGAGGACTTAATTGGGCAGTTCCTATTTAGTCAGGGTAAAGATTAAGGAGTACGTATGAAACAATGGTTGTTAGCACTTGTAGTTGCGGTAGTTGCAGTTACCGGTAGTGGTGTTGCGCAGGCCGAGTTAATTCGTGACGAGAATCCATACATCTTATTGGAGAAACTCGCGAATAAAACTATCGAGCGAATTGAGCAAGATCGTGAACTTATTGATCAAGATATCAACCATATTCGTGTCGTCATTCGCGAAGAAATGATGCCATATGTGGATTACGTTTACGCCGCCAAGCGTGTGTTAGGTCGTAACTTAACTGATACTACCGAAGAGCAACGGCAAGAATTTTACACAGTATTTCGTGATTACTTAATCACCACATACGCGGGTGCATTTACCCAATATGACGAGACCAAGCACACCATCGAGTTCGGTGACTCTGGTCGGTTTGAAGAAGGTAGCCGCATGGTGGTTGTTAACACGCGACTGATTGAAGAAGGTCGTCCACCCGTGCGTATGGATTTTAAAATGCGTTATGACAATGGCGATAACGTTTGGAAAGCATACGATCTCGTCGTTGAAGGTGTTAGCTTACTGAATAGTAAGCAAGCGGAAATCAGCGCAGTGATCCGTAGTAACGGGATTGATGGCACGATTGCATTGTTACGCGAAAAGGCGCAAGAATCAGTGAAGCCGCATGATGGCGTAGGTGCCGAATAATGAAAACTTGCGAGTGGCAGCGTGGTGAAGACAACGAAATTCAATTCATCGGTGAATTGGATCGGATGACTGTACCTGCACTTTGGAAGCAACGTAAGAGCTGGCTAAGCGGTGAGCAAGTGCTTACTCTAAATCTGCAAGGCGTCACCAAAATAGATTCAGCCGGCGTGGCGATGCTGCTTGAAGCCAAACGTGCAGTGTTAGCAGATCAACGTGAGCTCGCTATAACTCATGCGAACCAACAGCTGCACGCCATGGTGCAGGTTAGTGGTGTGTCGGCACTACTACAACTGAATGAACACACAAATAAATAAAAGCGATTAAATGAATATGATGACAGCAGAATCAATTCAACAGCGATTGTTGGATGAGCTCGATGTAACTGAAGTTTTGGTAAAGCTTGACGGCAGCCATGCGAATATTACCGTGGTTGGTGAAATGTTTGCCGAACTCTCGCGGGTTAAAAAGCAACAAGTTGTTTATGCACCGCTCAAAGAATTAATCGCTAGCGGCGAATTGCACGCTGTATCAATTCGTACCTATACCCCGACCGAATGGCAACGCGAGAAAAAGCTCGCGATGCTCAGTTAAGCGGCAGAGTAAACGATGCAAAAACTAGTTATCCGCGGCGGTACTCCTCTGCACGGCGAAGTGGTTATTTCTGGTGCCAAGAATTCGGCACTGCCGATACTCATGGCGGCGTTATTACCATCTGAAGATGTGCAATTAGACAATGTACCGGCATTACAAGATGTGCGTACCAGTTTGAAGCTATTAGGTGAGCTTGGTGTTGCGAGCGAAACGTTGGGACCCAATAGTTATCTGATTAAGCCACAAGGTATTAATCATCATGTCGCGAGTTACGACTTGGTGAAAACAATGCGGGCATCGATTTTGGTATTAGGCCCATTACTGGCTAAATTCGGCCAAGCGCAAGTGTCATTGCCTGGTGGCTGCGCCATTGGCGCACGCCCGGTGAATCTGCATATCGAAGGTTTACGCCAAATGGGTGCAGACATCACCGTAGAAAATGGCTACATCAATGCAAAAGTTGACGGCCGTTTGAAAGGTGCGACCATTTTGATGGATATGGTTAGCGTTACCGGTACCGAAAATTTGATGGCGGCAGCGACTCTTGCTGAAGGAGTCACTGTCATTGAGAACGCTGCGCGCGAACCTGAAGTTGAAGATTTAGCGAACTTTTTGAACAGTATGGGCGCCGATGTGCGTGACGCTGGTACGGATACCATCACCATTTATGGTAAAGAAAAACTTCATGGTGGCAGCTATCGCGTGCAACCGGATCGAATTGAAACGGGTACGTTTTTGGTCGCGGCTTTGGCGACAGGCGGTGATGTCACATGCCGTAATACCGATCCAACCATGTTAGATGCGGTATTGAAAAAGCTAACTGAAGCCGGTGCAACCATTACCAAAGGCGAAGACTGGATCCGTATTCAAGCAACTGAACGTCCGCGACCAGTCAATATCGTGACGGCGCCTCACCCTGCATTTCCAACCGACATGCAGGCTCAGTTTTGCGCGCTAAACGCTATTGCTGATGGAGCCGGTTGGGTTCGTGAAACCATCTTTGAAAATCGCTTTATGCATGTACCGGAACTGCGTCGTATGGGTGCGAACATTGAGTTGGAAGGCAACACCGCAATTTCGAAAGGTGTGAAACAGCTTACTGGTGCTCAGGTGATGTGTACCGATTTGCGCGCTTCAGCATCGCTGGTTATTGCTGGACTTGTTGCTCAAGGCGAAACGGTTGTAGAGCGGATTTATCACATTGATCGCGGCTATGAAACCATTGAGAAAAAGCTTTCCGCGCTTGGAGCCGATATTAAACGCGTGAATTGATCTCACGCGTTTCTTCTTACTGCAGTTTAGTAATCGTCACTGCCGTTGTTTCTTCTTTATTGTCTCGTAAAAACTGAACCTGCAAAGTGGTGCCAGGTTTGGTGTTAGCAACCAGTGCTAAGCCCTCTGCTGCCGACTGCATCGGCTGACCATTAATTTCCGTAATATAATCTTCGGCGCGCAAGCCTGCTCGCTCTGCTGGGCTGTTTGGGTCGACGCCAGTGATGAAAATTCCGGGCTGTGTATAGGGACTGGATTGCGGCGTTTCACCTGCTTGTACACCCAAATAACCGCGTACAACTTCACCTTCTCGAATCAGCGTGTCCATCACTGAACGTGCCAGCGGGTAGGGAACGGCAAAGTAAATCCCATCAATGCCTTGGCCGCGGGCGTCACGAAATTGCGCATTGTTAATTCCCACCAAATAACCTTGGCTATTAATAAGGGCACCACCGGAGGCGCCTTCATTAATCACTGCGTCCATTTGAATCAGATCTGCGTGAGAGTTAATGACCCCCATACGTCCACCGGTCGCACTGATAATACCTTGTGTAATGGTTTGACCTAAGTTGTGAGGGTTGCCAATGGCAAGAACTACGTCGCCAACTTGGGTTGTCAGCGTTTCATTTTGAGGAATCGTTGGTAAGTTATCCGCCTCAATACGTACCACCGCTAAATCGGTTATCCGATCATAACCAATCACTTGACCGCTATAATTACGGCCATCCTGCAATGCGACCTGTATTTCATTCACATCGGCAACAACATGATACGCGGTGAGTATGTGACCGCGGTTATCCATGATAACACCAGAGCCTAAGCGCACTAGCGTGTTCGGTCGGCGCGAGTAATACGAATCACGCGTTGAACCGATACTGTAGATGTTTACCACTGCTGGCGCAGCGCGCTGAACCGCTGTGGAGAAGCTAAATGGTTGCTCTGATTGCTGTGAATCACCAGTGAACTGTTCACGCAGGTGAGGTAGGGCATAAATCACGATAGCTGCGACTGCGAGGCCAAGAATGACTGATCGAACAATATACCAAGCGAATTGCCGTAGCTGCATAGCGACTTGTAACCTATTGATTAAGAATACTGCAAAGCATAACACTGTTTACAAAAGAAGGCAGTATCTCAACTGCCTTCGTTTTGTCATACGTTACTTTTGAACATTCGCAGCGTAGCTAACTAGCCGCCACGTAACACAAGGTATAATTGCGAGTTTCCGCGACGAATATTCAGAGCGACCACGCTTCCGGCGTTGCTTAATGCTTCACGTAACTCACTCATGCTATTCACAGGGCTGCGATTCACACCGATAATGGCGTCGTCTTTGCGAATACCATAGCGCTCCGCTAATGAACCTTCTTCAATTTCGGTAACCTTGAGGCCGCCGCGTTCGTCCGGAACCAAGGTAATACCATCAAGTGCAGGATGCAGAGCAGCCGCCGTTACTGCCTGTTCGTCAGCAGTTAACACCACATCGAAATCACGCTCTTTACCGTCACGTAAAACCGTAATACTCAGTTCTTTGCCGGCACCGATTGTGCTAACACGCGCACCTAAATCAGCAAAGGTTCGAATTTTTTCACCATTCACAGCAACGATAACATCGCCTGATTTCAAACCCGCTTTATCGGCCGCTCCTTCCGGAATGACTTCGGCGATAAAAGCGCCTTGGTTCGCCTTCAGTTCGAGCGCTTTGGCAATTTCATGAGTCAAATCATTACCACGAACACCAAGCACACCACGACGCACTTCACCAAACTCAACCAACTGCGCAACAAGATTCTTCATCATGTCAGCTGGGATGGCAAAACCGATACCGATGTTACCACCGTTTGGTCCCAAAATAGCCGTGTTGATACCAATCAACTCGCCTTTTAACGTCACCAATGCGCCGCCAGAGTTACCACTATTAATTGCCGCGTCGGTTTGAATGAAGTTTTCAATCTCTTCAATACCCAAGCCACTGCGCCCCAACGCACTGACAATACCAGAGGTCACGGTTTGGCCAAGACCAAACGGATTACCGATAGCGACAACGAAATCGCCCACACGTAAATCAGCTGAACTACCAATTTTAATTTCAGTGAGGTTCTCGCCGTCTTTTATTTTAAGCAGTGCAATGTCCGAGCGATCATCGGTACCAATAACCGTGGCATCAAATTGGCGTCCGTCTTTCAAGGTCACCATGATCTCAGACGCGCCGTCAATTACGTGATTATTTGTGACCACGTAACCCTCATCAGCATCGATAATGACGCCAGAACCTAATCCTTGGAATGGACGTTCTTGTACTTGCTCACGAGGGCCACCTGGACCAAAGAAAAAGCGAAACATATCTGGAATGCGCTGGCGCACCTCACGCTTACCTTTTACTGAGATATTCACCACCGCAGGGGTGACTTCCTCAAGCATAGGGGCCAGCGTAGGCGTTTCATTTTTGTCACCAAAAAAAGGAATGCCGGCTGAAACAGGTGCAATAATTAACGCACTTGCCAATGCCAGAACCGCAATGAACTTCACTTTCATCAGAGTTAACTCCTATACATGCAAATTCTGCTAGAAGATGTCGCTAGCAGGGCTCGAAATAATTTCAGGTAGATGCAGTTAAAGACTGACTCAGATTAAATAAGTTCACCGTGGATGTGTTTCAAGATGTAAAACAGAAAATAAAGGCGATATTAGCTATTCGATATTAGATATTAGAGAGAACAGAAATACCCGATTCATCAGTCCTAATATCTAATATCGAATAGCTAATATCATTTTTGGGGGTTATTTGAATAGGCCGGATTTGGTGTCGCTGTAATCACGCGGCATATCACTTGGCGCCTTATCATCCGAGCGGCGTTTTTCGCCCTTTACCTTGTTTGCCATTCGCAATTCGCGAATAGTATCTTCCGCAAAAAATGGCAAACTTGGCTGCTCTTGCTCACGCTGTAATAAGTCCGCGCTGTGATGTAAATACGCTTTTAGCTTGTCTTGAGTTTCTTCGAGTTGACCTACCAGAGCTTGAGCAGTTGCAAGGTGCTCGGCAACTTCTTGACGATAATCGGCAAGCTGTTGTTTGGTTTGGGTAACTTGTTGGTTTAACTCGGCTTCATCCGAATGCTCTGCGAGCCAGTAACGCGCCACAAAAAAACCAACGATTGCGCCTGCTATGACGAGTAAAATTCCAACAATCCAGCTCATAAAAACTCCTTAAAAATGCATTTCGCATGATAAACTACTGTCTACTAGCATAATCTAGAACAGGGTCGAAGTGGTAGTGACAACGAACAAGCTTACGCCATTATTAAAATATGAGCAGGATTTAGCGACTGGCAATTTCCAGCCGGACGCCGCGCAACGTCGAGCTGTAGAGGAATTGCAGCGGCTTTATGACGAACTGGTCTTATTTCATCAAGCTGAAGCTAAGTCGAGCTTATTGAGTCGCTTGAAGAAGACTTTCGGTGGTGGTCAGCCCACGCCAAAGGGGATTTACTTTTGGGGTGGCGTTGGTCGCGGTAAAACTTATTTGGTTGATACATTCTTCGAAACCTTACCGTTTGAGCGCAAGCTTCGCGTTCACTTTCACCGCTTTATGCATCGTGTGCATAACGAACTGAAGGAGCTAAAAGGGCGTAGCGATCCTCTACCAATTATTGCAGACAAGCTTGCCAGCGAAGCGCGAGTGGTCTGTTTTGATGAGTTTTTTGTGCAAGATATAACCGATGCCATGATTCTCGGCACGTTAATGCAAGAGCTCTTCAAGCGCAACGTGGTGTTAGTTGCAACTTCCAATATCGTCCCTGACGAGCTGTATCGTAACGGTCTGCAGCGGCAGCGTTTTATTCCTGCAATTGAACTAATCAAACAGCATTGCCAAGTGATCAACGTTGATAGTGGTATCGACTATCGTTTACGCACGCTAACTCGTGCTGAAATATACCATGCTCCAGCTGATGCTGGCGCCGATGAAAATTTACAGCGTTATTTTACCGAGTTGGCGCCGGACCATTGTAACCGCGACGAACGCGGTTACATTGTGGTGAATAATCGCAATATTCCGGTACGGATGGAGTGCGACGATGTGGTGTTATTTTCGTTTGACGCCATTTGTGGTGGTCCTCGTTCACAGAACGACTATATTGAAATAGCGCAGTGTTACCACGCGGTACTGATTAGCGAAGTGCCACAAATGGGCGCCCAAAACGATGATGCGGCACGGCGCTTTATTGCATTAGTGGATGAATTTTATGAGCGTCGCGTCAAATTGATCATGTCTGGTGCAGCGCCATTGGACGAGCTGTATACGCAAGGCAAGTTGAATTTCGAATTTAAACGCTGTGTAAGTCGCTTACTTGAAATGCAAAGCCACGAATATTTAGGACTGGCCCATAAACCATGACGTTGACTGATTGGACTTTAGCATTGGGTGGACTTGGCCTGCTACTCCTTGGTATGCAGCTGCTAACCGACGGGCTTAAAGCTGCCGCCGGCACCCATTTGCAAAGCTTTTTAGAGCGTTCGACACAGACACGGTTGCGCGCAGCATTTGCCGGGTTTACCGTCACGGCGCTGGTGCAGGCTTCTGGCGCAGTAGTTGTCGCTTTGCTCGGCTTTACTAATGCTGGGATGCTCAAGCTCAAACAAGCTGCTTGGGTTGTTTTCGGCAGTAATGTCGGCACCACCATGACAGCCTGGATTGTGGCGTTAATTGGTTTGAAGTTTAATGTTGGCATGATTGCATGGCCACTTATTGGCCTCGGAATGCTATTGCAATTGGTGCGTCGCTCTTCTCCATCAGGCAGTGTCGGGTTAGCTATCGCTGGATTTGGTGTTCTTTTCGTCGGCTTAGACACTTTACGAGATGCTTTCGAGCAACTTGTCACTATCATGCCGGTAGAGCAGTTTTCTGTGAGTGGGCCATTAAGCATATTATTAGCCGTTTTTGCTGGTGTGTTGCTGACAGCCTTGATGCAATCCTCGTCAGCGGCACTAGCAATTGTCTTAACGGCCTCAGTCAGCGGCGCATTTACACCTTTAGCCGGTGCAGCGGTTGTCATTGGCGCCAATATTGGAACCACACTGACCGCACTACTTGCGAGTATTGGTGCGACTGCTCACGCCAAGCGCTTGTCGGCAGTTCATGTGTTGATGAACGCTGTCACCGCTGTTGTGGCATTGATATTGCTCGTGCCAATGTGGTGGGTTGCTGAAATCCTTTCAGGGGGCGAGCAGGTCACCAATATTAGTACCGGCCTCGCTATCTTTCATACATTATTCAATGTGCTCGGCTTAGTTCTTATGTGGTTTCTTGATGAGCGTATTTTCCGGCGAGTTGAGAGCTGGTACCGGTTACCGCCATTACGTTCTGGTGAACCACGTTTTCTCGATAAAACCGTTTTAGAAGTTCCTTCAATGGGCCTGAACGCAATACAGCAGGAGCTCAACCGCGTATTGCGTCAATATGTTATACGTCTGCGCATGCTCCTCAAAGATGAAGGCGCTTTAAAGGAAACCGAGGAAGATATCGCAACCGGTGAATTGTTAGCTCATATTCAAACCTATCTGACCAAGCTAAGCGCCAAACAACTGCATGGCGATGAAGCATTGCTGCTTGCCGAACTGCATACCAGCCATGCTCGCTTGCGCGATCTACGTGATATTGTCGAAAAACTACGTGCCGCAACACCGACACAAATTGACGCCAGTTTGAACCACCAACTCCGCGAACAGTTACTCGAGTTACTTAACGGCGCCGACATGAAAGATCGTCCCGAAGCAAACTGGGCTTCTCTTGTGAGCTCGATACGCGCGACGCGCAACTTGCTCCGTCACACATGGTTAAATCGCATCGCAGCAAACGAGTTAGAACCAACGGAAGGGGCGGCGTTGATGCAGTTGGCAAGTATGTGGGAACGCAGCGCCGAAATCATCACCGCTCTCAAAACCTAAAAGCAAATACGATATTAGCTCTTAGATATTGGATATTTGAAAAGGACAAATACCCGCTATTCCCTGATATCCAATAGCTAATATCGTCGTCGATGTTTTAATATCTAATATCCAATATCTAATATCGTCGTTGATCTTTTAAGCGCTTTTCCCTATAATCCGCGCAGCCCACGTTACAGGTACAACTAACCGAATTTGTGGCTCAACCACAACGGTTGTTGTGGTTCGCGGGGAAGCCCGGAACTACTGTCGTGAACCTTAAAGAAAGAGTAATTCTCAATGAGTACATTTGTTGCAAAACCAGAAACAGTACAACGTGACTGGTATGTTATTGACGCTGAAGGTAAAACTTTAGGTCGTTTGGCAACTGAAGTTGCCCGTCGTTTGCGCGGTAAGCACAAGCCTGAGTACACTCCTCACGTTGACACTGGTGATTACATCATCATCGTTAACGCTGAAAAAGTTGCTGTAACTGGCCGCAAAGCGCAAAACAAAATCTACTATTCACACACGGGTTACCCAGGTGGTATCAAAGAAATCAACTTCGAGAAGTTGATTGCTAAGAAGCCTGAAATGGTAATTCAGAAAGCGGTGAAAGGTATGTTACCTCGTGGTCCACTAGGTCGTGCCATGTTCCGTAAACTGAAAGTGTACGCTGGTGCAGAGCACAATCATGTCGCTCAGCAACCAAAACAACTTGAAATTTAAGACGGAGCATGAAGACTATGGCACAGAATCAATACTACGGTACTGGTCGTCGCAAAAGCTCAACTGCACGCGTTTTCTTGCGTCCAGGTAGCGGCAACATCAGCATCAATAACCGCACTTTAGAAGAATACTTCGGTCGTGAAACCGCTCGTATGGTTGTTCGTCAACCGCTTGAGTTGGTAGACATGGTTGAAAAATTCGACTTATACATCACTGTGAAAGGTGGTGGTGCAAGTGGTCAAGCAGGCGCAGTGCGTCACGGTATCACCCGTGCACTGATGCAATATGACGAAGCTTTACGTGGTGACTTACGTCGCGCGGGTTATGTAACTCGTGACGCGCGTCAAGTTGAGCGTAAGAAAGTCGGCTTGCATAAAGCACGTAAGCGTCCACAGTTCTCGAAGCGTTAATTCTTCGAAATCTCGACTGCATCAAAAACCCGGCCTTTGTGCCGGGTTTTTTGTCTTTATCCTTGTAAAAATCAGGGCATTTCTTTATCATCTGAAGGCATTTTTTTGCCGTTCGCCTAAAATCACTTGGGTGAACCTATCGCAGCAGCTAATTACTGACTTCGCGGCGATGTCTCGCGAAGCGTCCAAACTGGAGAGTAAGTGGATGAGCAATGCGCCTGTAGATAAAGGCCGCCGTCGTTTCCTGACCGTCGCGACATCTGTCGTCGGTGCAGCGGGCGCGGTTGGTGTTGCCGTTCCTTTCATTGCGTCGTGGAACCCGAGCGAAAAAGCTAAAAACGCGGGTGCCCCAGTGGAAGTGAACATTGGAAAAGCCGAGCCGGGTCAATTGATTCGTGTTGAATGGCGTGGTCAACCGGTTTGGGTGGTACGTCGTACCCCTGAAATGTTGGCATCGCTTGAAGCCGTGAGTGACCAACTTCGCGACCCTAATTCTGAAGAACCTCAGCAGCCTGAATATGCGAAGAATATTCACCGCTCGCGCAAAGAAGAATTCTTTGTCGCTGTCGGTATCTGTACACACTTGGGATGTTCACCACAGTTCCTTGATACAGGAATGGGTGAATATGTAGAGGGCGCTGAGACTGGTTTCTTCTGTCCGTGTCACGGTTCTATCTTTGATATCGCTGGTCGAGTGTTCCAAGGCGTTCCTGCCCCTTATAATTTGGTGGTTCCGCCTCATTACTACATCAACGATAACACCATTTTGGTGGGTGAAGATGGGGAGCAAGCCTAATGAATAAACTCATTGCATGGTTTGACGAACGTATTCCGATGACCAAAACGTGGAATATCCACTTAGCTCAATATCCAGCTCCAAAAAACTTTAACTTCTGGTACATCTTTGGTGTGCTAGCAACGTTAGTTTTGGTCAACCAAATCTTGACTGGTATCTGGCTAACCATGAACTACGTACCTTCAGCTGAGGGCGCTTTCGCATCAGTTGAATTTATCATGCGTGATATCGAGTACGGCTGGTTGCTTCGCTATATGCACTCAACCGGTGCGTCCGCATTTTTCGTGGTGGTCTACTTGCACATGTTCCGTGGCATGATGTACGGCTCGTATCAGAAGCCGCGCGAACTGCTGTGGGTGTTCGGTATGCTGATCTTCCTCGTGTTAATGGCTGAAGCCTTCATGGGCTACCTATTACCATGGGGTCAAATGTCATACTGGGGTGCGCAGGTAATTATCTCGTTGTTTGGTGCGATTCCAATCATCGGTGATGATTTAACGCTTTGGATTCGTGGTGACTACGTTATCTCGGGTGCGACACTGAACCGCTTCTTTGCACTGCATGTCATTGCATTGCCATTAGTACTGGTTATTTTGGTGTTCTTACACATCATCGCGCTACACGAAGTCGGCTCGAACAACCCTGAGGGTGTTTCAATCAAGAAACCGAAGGGCTCAGTGCCAGATTCAGAGAAGCCGAAGTTTACCTTCCATGAGCGCTTCACTAAGAAGTATGACATTGTTGATGCCTTCCCATTCTTCCCGTATTACATCGTGAAAGACTTAGTGGGCGTAGCAATCTTCTTGTTCTTCTTCTGTTACGTTATCTTCTTTGCTCCGGCAATGGGCGGCTTGTTCCTTGAGCCACCAAACTTTGAAGCGGCGAATCCGTTGAAGACACCAGCACATATTGCACCGGTATGGTACTTCACACCGTTCTACGCAATTTTGCGTGCGGTACCTGACAAGTTACTGGGCGTTATTTTGATGTTCGGTGCCATTGTCGCACTATTTGTACTGCCTTGGTTGGATCGCGGTAAAGTGCGCTCTGTTCGCTATCGTAGTGCGTTGCACAAAGTAAACCTGACTGTATTTGCAATTAGCTTTATTGCACTCGGTTATCTGGGTCTGAAGCCAGCGACAGAGGTTTACACCATGTTCGCTCGTATCTTCACCTTCTTGTACTTCGCCTTCTTCGTTTTACTGTGGTTCTACAGTAAGAATGAAAACACGAAGCCAGTTCCAGAGAGGATTACTAAGTGATGAAACAGTTAATCAAAAATACTCTGCTGGTAGCAGCATCACTGTGGTCAGTTGCAAGTTTTGCAGCTGACCCAACAGTACCACTGGACAAAGCAAACGTTGATTTACATGACAAAGCGTCGTTGCAACGTGGTGCACAATTGTTCATGAACTACTGCTTGGGTTGTCACTCAATGCAGTATCAACGCTACAACCGTACTTTCCGTGATTTAGAAATCCCAGAAGAGTTAGGCGTTGAAAACCTTCAGTTTACGGGTGAAAAAGTCGGTGATCTCATTACCAACGCCATGGCCACTGAAGATGCTGGCAACTGGTTTGGTACTGCAGCGCCAGATTTGACGTTAGTAGCGCGAGTTCGTGGTGCGGACTGGATTTACACCTATTTACGTTCTTTCTATGTTGACGAATCACGTCCATTTGGCGTAAACAATGCTGTGTTCCCGAACGTGGGTATGCCGCACGTATTAGAAGAGCTACAAGGTATTCCGCGCAAAACCACCGAACAGCGAATGATTGACGGTGAAATGCAAGATGTATACGTAGGCATTAAAACCGACGGCAGCGGTATGCTGACAGATGCTGAGTACGATCAAGCCGCACTCGACCTAACTAGCTTCTTGGTTTACACCGGTGAACCAATGATGTTGGAACAGCGTCGTATCGGTTGGTATGTGTTCGGTTTCTTACTAGTCTTTTTAGTATTCGCGGTACTGCTGAAACGTGAATTCTTTAAGGATGTGAAATAAGTTTTATGGAGAACAACATGTCGGTTGCGGCAAACAAACGGTCAGTGATGACCTTATATTCGGGCGTAAATGACTTACGCAGCCATCAAACACGTATCGTGCTTGCTGAAAAGGGTGTGGGCGTTGAGATTACTTTTGTGGAGCCAGATAATCTCCCAGAAGATCTCATGCAACTCAACCCATATGCGGATGCATTGCCAACGTTGGTGGATCGTGAGTTAGTGCTATATAACGCTCATATCATCATGGAATACCTTGATGAACGTTTCCCGCATCCGCCATTGATGCCGGTTTATCCGGTTGCACGTGGTACTAGCCGTTTGATGATGTATCGCATCGACCGTGATTGGTATGCGCTTGCGGATAAAATTTTGGCAGGTGGTAAAGGCGCAGATGCAGCACGTCAAGAACTGCGTGAAGGTATTCTTGCGCTAGCACCATTGTTCGCTGATTCACCATTCTTCATGAGCGAAGAGTTCAGCCTAGTCGATTGCTATTTGGCACCGTTGCTGTGGCGTTTGCCGCTATATGGTATCCAATTAGAAGGTACTGGTGCGAAGGAAGTAAAAGCCTACATGGTTCGCGTATTTGAGCGTGAGTCATTCCAAGAGTCGCTTACCGATGTTGAGAGAGATCTAGGTCGGTGAGTGATGAGGCGATGACACCACGTCGCCCGTACCTAGTGCGGGCGATGTATGAATGGATTCTGGATAATCAGCTAACCCCTCATTTAGCGGTAGATGCTGATTATCCTGGTTGTCAGGTGCCGTGGCAGTTTGTCCAAGATGGGCAAATTATTTTGAATATTTCCCCTACCGCAGTCACTAACTTCATTGCTGACAACGATGCGGTTCAATTCAATGCCCGATTCTCAGGCGACCCGCACCGAGTTATTGTCCCAATGGGGGCAATTTTAGCAATGTACGCACGTGAAAATGGCGCCGGGAGCATGTTTGAACCGGAACCTTTTTATGACAATCCTGCTGCCGTAGCGCCGGTTTCTCCAAAGCCAGTTGAATCCGGTAGTAAGTCTGAAGAGCAAAGTGCTAAGCCACAGAAAAAAGAAAGCCAGAAGAAAAAATCTTCCGGCTCACATTTGCGCGTCGTTAAATAAGAGTCTAATTGCCTTTATTCAAAGGCATCAATGACGCGAGTCACACCGTTAATGTTACGCGCAATATCAATTGCCTGACGCGCGATATCACGCTCAACCAACCCCATCAATGCCACTTCACCGTTTTCGGTTACGACTTTAATATCACTGGTTTTGATATTTTCATTTGCGATAAACTTCGCTTTGATTTTACTCGTGATATAAGTGTCTTTGCTGATCTGACCGAGAGAAATTACAGGGGCGACTTTCAGCTCATTGTGAACGCGGTCGACACCTTGCGTATTGCGCACGATGTGGCTTGCTAAGTCGCGCAAAGAACTATTTGTCACTTGACCTAGTAACAATACTGAACGGTTGAAAGACACGACCTGTACCCGTGAATCGTCGAGGCGATCATCGCCCTTCAGTGCGGTGATAACTCGCACTTCAATGGTTTGGTCATCAATTTGAGTCCCAATACTGCGGGTGTCCGTGGCAGCTGAAATGCCAACTGCGGTAGCTCCGACGAGTGCCGCGGCACAACCACTTAAGCTCACAACTAATGCGGTGATTAATACCGCTACAGGCAAAAACTTCCGACGTTCGGTCATTAATCTGTCTCCTGAGGGAAAATTCGTTGTTCTGCGACACTGCACAGCATATTTGAAATTTGTAACAGGTGCTCACTTGCACGTGCGGCATTGCTGGTTGGAATACGAATTTCAACGTCATCAGGACCGAGCAAGCCGGCAATATCTACATCGCTATTTTGCGTGAGTGCAATAATCAGCATATTGCGACTGAGTGCCGCTTCCATCGCACGGCTAACACGCGGAGCACGCTCCGCGGCGTTAAATACAATAAGTACATCGTTCGGCTGGCCTACCGCTTGTATCTGTTGTGCAAACATCCGATTGTATTCAAGCGCACCGTAGTCGGCGTGCAATGATGTTACCGGAAACGGCGGGCGCTCGAAACTCAAGCCAGTCAGCATAATATGCGCAAAATGGCGTGACGTTGCATGGGCAAGACCTTCACCACAGCAATAGACTTTACGTCCATTCAGGAGTGATTCGACTAATAGGTTGCACGCTAACTCAATGGGCTCTTGCAACATGTCAGCCGCAGCAATTTGAGTTTGAATACATTCAGTAAATAAGGTTTTTATAGGATCCTGCATATCACCTCGTTAAAACGCATCTTGCAACCACTGCGCTTGCTCATAGTCCATGACAATGGCGACCACATCAAAGCGCATGCGCGTGACGTGCTCATTCAAATTTTGTTGTATAAGAAAGAGTTGAGCACAACGTCTGATTCTTTGACACTGCGCAGCGGTAATCTGTTCCACGACACTGGCAAATTGCTCGTTACTGCGACTTTTCACTTCAACGAATACCCAAGTATCCGCTTCTCGCATGATCAAATCAATTTCGCCCATATCGCAAGTATAGTTACTTTCGACATGCTCTAAACCGTGACGCTCAAGTAATCCACGGGCAAGATCTTCCCCGTCCTTACCCATATCTTTGCGTGACATTCCTTGTCCCTCATTGAGTTACTGACCAGCGACAACCTCGTGCCCGTCGAAACGAGCCCAGTTTAACTCGCGAATCACTTGGTTATTGTGAACGGTTAGCTCTCCTGTTAGCCCTTGGGCAGTAATGCCCGGCATCGTCTGTAATAGTGGCAATCGTTGGCTCAACAGTAACGCATCATGGCCAAAGGCGACTAAGCGCGCTGTACTGTAGCCCCAATTGCTTCTTAACTCGAGTAAATCTTCGAGTTGTTGTGCTTCACTGTGCCCTGGCAATAGCCATGGTGCATCGGTAAAGCGCACCGCGTCGAGATCATTCTCGCTTAAATCGTTACGCAGTGTGTGGCTACCCGAGTTTGCATAAACAGGCAGCGCTTTCATAAATGGTGAGATGTTGACGTCAATAAAAGGCTTAAGCAGGCGGGTTTGCTCAATGCCTCCTACTAAGTAAACTGCATCGACGTCGGCTCGACTGCGCGCTTGCGCATCCACAATAATTTTACCTGCGGCGATTTTTACCTGGTAAATTCGCGCTTCACTGGCTGTTACCCCCAGTTGATCTTGCACTGCCGATTTCATCTCTTCCGTATTGCGATAATCGCCCATTGAAATCGCTGCGGGATCAGTAAACTGTTCTTGCCAAGCTGTTTTGAATACTTGCGCATGTTGCGAACCGCGTTCCGTCGCTGGCGCTAATACAATGGGATGGCGATGCCCTTGTTGCGCCATATGTTTGGCGGCTTGACGAATTTCTGTCTCGGCATCTAACGCAAAAAAGTATTGTTGCGATAATGTGGTGGCGAGTTGACCACTCGGCTCATTGAGCGTTAGCCAAGGTAACGCTTCAGGTAGTAGCGTTGCATCAATAGCCGCTATATTCGGTTTCAACAATGGACCGATTAGCACATTCGCTTGGTATTGCTGGAGTAATTCAGGTAGCGATGCGAAATCTAGCGTATTGGTATCAATAAACTGCGCGTGTACTTGCGGTAATCGGCTTAAACCTTTAATTAGACCGTCACGCACGGCTAAACCTTGCTCTGCATATTGGCCTGTTAATGGGAGCAAAACGAGTGCGGTCTGGCGCGGCTGTGCGGTCAACACTATTAAATTATCAACGACGAATTGAGCCGGATGATTTGCAAATTCATTCTGCCACTGGGTTAGTGTGGAATCCAGCTGTTCAGGCGCCGCACTAATTTGGTGCAAAGACTTAACCAATGCCGACCAACCAGCTACTTCTTCACTGCGTTCAAAACTCGGTGGTAGCACGATACGTTCAGGTTTATTCACTTGACGCAAGGTCTGCCAAACTTGTTCGGGTGAGGTACTCTCCGGTGCCACATTTAGTAGTTGTAGATGATAGCTAGCGGCTTCTTCCCAATGTTGCTGGGCGCTTGCTGATTTTAATGCAAGCTCAAGAGTCTGAGTTGGATAATCTACTGATAAGCGCGGCTTAAGTAGCGGTTCGAGTAAAGACTCAACGTAGGTCCAACGCTCTTCGCGGCCAGCGAAACGCGCTTCTAACAACGCCATCAGTTGCTGTTGCGCACTGCTGAGTTCGTTTGATTCAAAGTGGCGTTGAACTTGCGCAATCACCGCTGCACTTTGTTGCCATTCGCCGTCGCGTTGAAACGTCGCCGCCGCTTGTAATAATGCATCAACTTGTTCGCTGCCGGTCATCAATCGGGCATTGGCGAGCCAGCTCTGTGCAGATCGAAAACGTTCATCTAACGGAACTGCTGTAAATTCAGATTCTGATTCACTGGCCTCCGGTTGTGTTGATGGCGCACGCGGCCCCGACGAACAGCCATTGAGTCCACTGAAAAGTGCGACAATAACCATGCACAACAGGAGCTTCTTTGGCACAATAGCAACAGACATTTTGAATTTACCCATAGTTTCTGCAATGGGTCATACTATAAACCGTACGGCAAGGCATCACAATCGCGCCGCGAGGTTCTTACAAGGGGTTAACATGAGTACCGAAACCTTTGGCTGTTTATATATTGTGCCAACACCCATAGGTAATTTGGCGGATATGACGGAGCGTTCAATTCAAATCCTACGCTCTTGTGATGCTATTGCTGCTGAAGATACCCGCCATAGCGGACAGTTAATGCAGCATCTTGGTATTCGTGCCAACTTGTTTGCATTGCATGAACACAACGAGCGACAACGCGCAGAGCAAGTCATTGAGCGATTACAAAAGGGCGAAACCATTGCGCTTATCAGTGATGCCGGCACGCCTCTAATTTCTGATCCTGGCTATGTGTTAGTCCAACAATGTCGTCAAGCTGGTCTAAAGGTTGTTGCGTTACCGGGTGCCTGTGCATTTGTCACGGCGTTATCTGGTGCGGGGTTACCGACTGATCGGTTTAGTTTCGAAGGATTTTTACCAGCCAAACCGCAGCAACGTCGTAAACGGCTCGAGCAGGTGGCCACAGATACACGGACCTTGGTTTTTTATGAATCGCCACATCGCATTGTCGACACCTTAGCGGATATGGTCACAACGATCGGCACCGAGCGTCTACTTGTTCTGGCACGTGAGCTCACCAAGCAATTTGAAACTTATTTAAGCGGTACAATTGCTGAAGTACAACAGCAAGTGCTGAGTGACAGTAATCAACAGCGTGGTGAAATGGTATTAATTCTTGGCGGCGCGCCTGAAGTTGAAGCTGATGACGTCAATCCTGCGGCGTTAAAAACACTAAATTTGTTGCGCAAAGAACTTCCTTTGAAAAAGGCCGCCGCGCTTGCCGCAGAAATTCATGGGGCGCGCAAAAACACACTGTATCAGCTGGCGCTCGAGCAAGATAACCAGTAGAATGCGCTCCGGGAGTCAGCCAGGCAATCGCTGCCTATGCTTAGCATAGGGGGAGGAAAGTCCGGGCTCCATAGGGCAGGGTGCCAGATAACGTCTGGGCGGCGTAAGCCGACGACTAGTGCAACAGAGAGCAAACCGCCGATGGCCTACGCAAGTAGGATCAGGTAAGGGTGAAAGGGTGCGGTAAGAGCGCACCGCGCGACTGGCAACAGTTCGTGGCACGGTAAACTCCACCCGGAGCAAGGTCAAATAGGGGTTCATTGGCGCGGCCCGCGTTGAACCCGGGTAGACTGCTTGAACGCTAGAGTGATCTAGTGGCTAGACGAATGATTGTCCTCGACAGAACCCGGCTTATCGGCTGGCTCCCGACACATCTTTTTCAGTATCAGAACGACCCTCTAATACATCGCGATTAAATTGTTGAGTAAAACGAATAAACTCGTTCAGTGGCATCGCTCGGCCGTAGAAGAAGCCTTGTTGGTAATGACATTTTTGCTGTTGTAAGAACTCAACTTGTTGTTCATGCTCAACGCCTTCAGCAACCACACTCATATTCAACGTGTGAGCAATACGAATCAACACTTCAACTAGCGCTTTTTGTTGGCCTTGATGCGGTACATTATGCAAGAAGCTACGGTCAATCTTAATCACATCGATGGGGTAGGAGCGCAGGTAGTTCAAACTTGAGTAACCGGTACCAAAGTCATCAATAGCTAACGAAATACCGGCATCGCGCAGCTTTCTTAAGTTAGCGAACTGTCGTTCTTTATTGCGCATGAGCATTGATTCGGTAATTTCGAACATCAGGCGGTTGGTTGGAACATCGGCCGCAGCAATCACGTTAAGCCAGTGTGTTGCTGCTTGGCGGTCATTAAATTCGCGCGGCGAACGGTTAAGCGCAACGGCCAAATCAAGACCAGCTTCATGCATTTTCTTCCAATCGCGTACCACCTGACGTAATACGAAATCACCTAACCCAATAATCGCACCGGTTTTTTCTGCAATCGGGATAAACTCCGCTGGCGAAATCGCGCCGCGTTCTGGGTGAGTCCATCTAATAAGCGCTTCACAACGTGTCAGTAACCCAGTTTCGGTTTCAATGACGGGTTGATAATGCACTTCAAATTGTTCCGCCTCGATGCCCTTAATAATTTGATGGTGCAAATTAATATCGCGCTCGGTACTTTGGCGCAGTTGCTCATCAAAAAAGTGCACGCTCATTGCGCCTTGCGCTTTGGCTGCGTACATCGCTAATTCGGCGTGCTTCAATAGCTGTTGCACTTCTTGGCCGTCATGCGGGAACATCGCGATACCGGTACTGGCGGTCATATTAATATGGTTGTGCTCGATATCGAGCGTGTGCAAGAGATCGTTCATAATCGCTTTGGCACGAATTTCGGCTTCGCTCGGGTCGTTGAGGTCACGTAGTACAATGGCAAATTCATCGCCGCCAATACGTGCTAATAAATCATCTTCACGAATACTGGTACGAATACGTTCCGCAACCCGCTGCAATAGCGCATCACCAACTTCATGGCCTAACACATCGTTGATTTCGCGTAAGTGATCAAGGTCGAGCACTAACAATGCAAATTTCTGCTGGTTGCGCAATGCTGATCGAATATCGGCGCCCAGTTGTTCCGAGAAGAAATTACGATTTGGTAAATCGGTTAAGCCATCGTAACGCGCTTGATAGGCAATCGTTGAAATAGCGCCACGTAAGCGATGCTGGGTAAAAATCAGCATCAAGAATGCGGATAAGATTACCGCTGTAAGGCCAATGCCAATCGCCCAATGCAACCAAAAGTCGGCGTTGGTGGCAACCCATTGGCCATCACGCGGAAACGCAGCGAGCTCCCAGCGACCGCGTGGGAAGGAAATTTCGGCAGTGAGTGCGTCGGCATTGAACACATCGGCATTGCCGGCAAACGGGATTGGATTCGGGTTTAAGTCATTTTTTGCATGACGAATGGCAAACGAATAATTTGGGTGTTGATAAAACCGGACGCCTTCAAGTAAGTGCACATGATCAATCACTAACGAGGCGACGCCCCACAATGACCGGTCGTTGCGAAAGATGGGCATCCGCGCAATCAGCGCATCACGACCTTGCGTCAGCCGCAATGGCCCCGTCAACACCACATCTTTGACGGCGACGGCACGCAAAATACCTGCATATTGATCGGTATCAAGGCGATAATTAAAACCAATCATGGATTGGTTACCTTCAACCGGATAAACAAACTTAACGATTAAATCAGGCGCAAGCGCGACATGCATGATGTCGAGATTAGAAGAGAGAAACTCATCGATGATATGTTGAAGACGAACACGGTCGGGCGAATCTTGCCATAGAATTTCAGGACGCAGGGCACGTAACGCGAGCATGTTGGCTTGCAGGCGCTGTTCTATTTGGCCGCGCATCGAGCTTAAGTGTTCGCTAGCTCGACGTTTTTCTATTTCCAGTTGCTGCTGTCGCTCGCCGTCGACAACCAAGTACACCGCGTACAACAAAGCGGATGCAATAAATAGCACAACAACAAGGTAGCGCAATAAACGCCATCGTTCGGACTGCTTACCGAACTTATCTGGAAAACTCACAACATCTATCTGCTTCATTTATATGAGAAAGCTTATTATTAGAATTATATGCTGTTTGACATAGTATTCGCATCATCCTTTACCTAATCCTTTCCGTCAAGCGCTGTTACACATCGCAAACACATCATTTTTTCTTGACAGGTGGAAAGATCGGCACCTAGACTGTCACATTGTGGGGATTTGTGGGTAATAGTGGATCAAATAATATGTTTCGTGGCGCAGCAGCACTCAGTCTAGATGACAAAGGTCGGCTCGCGATACCAGCAAAGTATCGCAAGAGTCTGCTTTTGGATTGTGACGGGCAAATGGTCTGCACCATCGACATCAAGCAACCCTGTTTATTGCTGTATCCATTGCCACAATGGCAATTGATTGAACAGAAGCTCACCACCTTATCAAGCATGAACCCCGCGGAGCGTCGTCTCCAGCGTTTGCTACTGGGTCACGCCGAAGACTGCCAAATGGACAAAAATGGTCGCATTTTGATCGCACCAACACTGCGCCAACATGCTGACTTGAGCAAAAAGATCATGATCATTGGTCAGCTCAACAAGTTCGAACTTTGGTCTGAAGCGGCATGGCAAGAGCAAATCGCAGCCGATATGGCAGCGGAGCAAGAAGACGACTTGGCACACAGTGATCGACTACAAGACTTCTCATTATAATGACAACAGAAGCGCAACAACACGTCTCGGTGTTGTTACAAGAGTCCATAGAGGCTCTTGCGATCAAACCAGACGGAATTTATTTAGATGCAACCTTCGGTAGAGGGGGGCATTCACGCGCTATTCTGGCCGAATTAAACTCGCAAGGTAAACTCTACGCACTCGATCGCGACCCCACCGCCATCGCTGCTGCTGAAGCCTTGCGTGACGACCCGCGATTTACCATTATCCACACGCCATTCTCTCGCTTAGACGAGGTGCTTGAAACGCAGCAATTGCGCGGCAAGCTCGACGGTATTTTATTTGACCTCGGTGTCTCCTCCCCACAATTGGATGATGCTGAGCGAGGTTTTAGTTTCATGCGCGAAGGTCCACTCGATATGCGCATGGATACTAGCACCGGTATGACCGCAGCGGATTTCCTTAATACCGCAAGCGCTGATGACATTGCATTTGTACTGCGTGAGTACGGCGAGGAGCGCTTTGCTTGGCGTATCGCGCAAGCCATTGTGAAACAACGTGAAGAACAACCGCTCTCAACAACGCGTGAACTTGCCGAGTTAATTGCGCAGGCGGTGCCATTTAAGGACAAACACAAACATCCTGCTACCCGCAGCTTTCAGGGTATCCGTATTCATATCAACGGCGAGCTCGATGAAATCGAAACGGCCTTAACTGCCGCCGTGAGTGGTTTGAAACCAGAAGGGCGGCTTGCGGTGATTAGTTTTCATAGTCTCGAAGACCGCATGGTGAAGCGCTTTATGCGAGCGCAAGCACAGGGTCGACCCATTCCAGCCGGGCTGCCAATCCGAGACGCGGACTTCGATCGCGGCCAAACTTTGCGCCTAGTTGGCAAAGCCATCAAACCATCGGCCGCAGAAATTAAAGTGAACCCCAGAGCGCGGAGCTCCGTGCTAAGAATTGCTGCGAGGTTAGATTATGAAAGCTAGCCGAGTACCAGCGTTATTGACAGTTTTGTTTGAAGATTTGCGCCAACACCTCGTGTTGGTTTTGCTGTTTTTAATGGTCATCGGTAGCGCCATGGCAGTGATTTACGTTTCACACAGCCATCGATTGCTGACTATTGAGCGTGATGATCTCCTCTCACAACGCGATGAGATTGATATTGAGTGGCGCCATTTACAAATTGAACAGAATACCTTAACCGAACATAACCGCGTTGAGCGTATTGCCCAGCAACGCCTCAATATGGTGCGCGCTGAAGCCGAGCAGGAGGTGCTAGTGCCATGGCAATAACACCGAAGCCAAACCGCCGCGCTGTTAAAAAAGCGCAACCACATTTGAGCAAGGGACGTTTCTACTTCGCCTTGTTAGTGGTATTCGGCGTGTTTGGCTCGCTGGTGGCACGCGCCGCATACATTCAATTGATTGAGCCTGAGCGCTTGATCTACGAAGGTGACCGTCGTTCGCTTCGCGCCGATGCAACCACCGTACAACGTGGCAGCATTTTAGACCGTAATGGCCGTGAATTAGCGGTTAGCGTGCCAGTACAAACCGTTTGGGCGGATCCGAAGCGGGTTCATGAAGGGGACGGCTTGGCGAATCGCGAACGTTGGTTAGCGCTTGCTGAAGTGTTCCGGACCGACGTAAACAACTTGCTTGAAAAAGTAGCCGATCCGTCGCGTCGCTTCGTTTATCTGGAACGTAAAGTGACACCTGGCGTTGCTGACTTTGTGCGGCAGCTGGGTATCCCTGGTGTTTATCTCAAAACAGAGTCGCGTCGCTTTTATCCAGCTGGTGAAATTGCCGCTCATGTGGTGGGCTTTACCGATATCGACGGACTCGGTATTGAAGGTTTAGAAGCGATTTACAATCAAGTGCTCACCGGTGTACCCGGCGAGCGAGTTTATCGCAAGGATGCGGCAGGACGGGTTGTTGAAGAAATTCGGGTGACCGAAGCGCAACAACCACAACAATTGACGCTGAGTATTGATCAACGTCTGCAATCACTGGCTTATGCCGAAGTCAAAAAGGCCGTGCGCTATCACCAGGCGACTTCGGGCTCGGCAGTGATTCTAGACGTGAAAACCGGCGAGGTACTCGCAATGGTCAACAGCCCGTCCTACAACCCTAATAACCGCAATGATTTGCAGCCACATAAATTGCGTAATCGGGCGATTACTGATGCCTATGAACCAGGTTCAACGGTGAAGCCACTAGCGGTGATTGCCGGGTTAGAAGCGGGCGCGATTAAACCTGATGATGTGATTAATACCAGTCCGGGTTGGTTACGCTTGGGCGGACGCCGCGTGAGCGATCCGATTAATCGTGGTGAGCAAACAATTACACAAATTTTAGAGAACTCTAGCAACGTTGGCACTGCCAAAATCGCACTAGCTACGGGAATTAACAACATGTTAGATACCTACGCAGCGGTGGGATTTGGGAATGATACAGGGGTTGCCATGTTGGGTGAGAGTTTTGGGATTTTACAGAATCGGCAACGCTGGTCCGATTTTGAGATTGCGACGTTGTCGTACGGTTATGGTATGTCCGCCACCACGCTTCAATTAGCGCAAATGTACGCGATAATTGGCAACGGTGGTAAGCGTGTTCCGCTGACCATTCAGCGCCGCGAAGGTGCGCCGGAAGGTGAACAGGTTATTTCAGAAAATACAGCAAAGACTGTGTTAGCCATGCTTGAAAGCGTGGTTGCCAATGGCTCAGGTAAGCGTGCGCAGGTGCGCGGTTATCGCGTGGCTGGGAAAACCGGTACTTCGCGGAAGGCTATTGCTGGCGGCTATGGCGAAGAGTATGTGACTTTATTCGCTGGTATTGCGCCAGTCAGTAATCCGCGCTTAGCGGTGGTGGTGACCGTCAACGAACCGAGCGGCGACGAGTATTATGGCAGTGAGGTGTCAGCACCTGTGTTTGCTGAAATTGTGAGTGATGCGTTACGCGTGATGAACATTCCACCAGATAATTTGGCCGATGCGCAGTTAAAAGCTGCCGGTTTTGGAGGTTCAGATGATTGATCTGATGACCTTACTCCCAGATTATCCGTTACAACTTCCGGCTGTAAAAGTCGGCGGTTTGAAGCTCGACAGTCGACAAGTTGCAGCGAATGATGCGTTTGTGGCGGTGCCTGGCTATCAAGTGGATGGTCGTCAATATATCGATGCTGCCATTCAAGCCGGTGCTGCTGTTGTACTAGCCGACTCAGAAACGGTCGGCATGGAGTTGCGCGGCCGCACTTGGGTAATTGAAGTGCCGCAATTAAAGAACAAACTGTCGGCCATTGCCGGGCGCTTTTTCCATGAACCTTCGCAGTCGCTGCAGGTGATTGGCGTGACGGGTACCAACGGCAAAACCTCGGTCACCTACATTGCGGCGCAATTGCTTGAGTCGCTTGGCGTGCCTTGTGGTGTGATTGGTACAACCGGCTCAGGCTTTCCTGGTCGCTTGTTACCTGAAACACACACCACACCTGATGCAATTGCCGTGCAACATCGATTGCATGTCATGCGTAGCGAAGGCGCGCAGGCGGTGGCGATGGAAGTATCATCACACGCACTGGTACAGCGCCGCGTTGAAGCTGTGCACTTTAAAGTTGGTGTGGCAACAAATATCAGTCGTGATCACCTCGATTATCACGGCACTATGGCGAACTATGCGGGCGCGAAGCGGCGCTTATTCACCGAGTTAGATACCCAATTTAGCGTGTTAAATGCAGATGACTCAGCGGTTGCCGCTTGGTTACCTGATCGTAGCGATAGTTGGCGCTTCAGCTTAACGCCACAAAGCGCCGCCCGCAGTATCTGGGCTGAGCAAGTGAAATACCAACATGACGGCACCCAGTTTAATTTGCATGTGCGCTATGACGCGCAGCACAGCGAAACATTAGCAGTGCAGTCACCACTCCTAGGCGGCTTTAACGTGTACAACTTGCTTGCGGCAATGGCCGCAGTGATTAGTTTAGGGCACGAACCACAACAAGTAGCCGCTGCTTGTAATGATTTACATGCGGTACCTGGGCGTATGGAGGCCTTTGGTGGTAGCAACGGCAAACCTCTGGTGATTGTTGATTACGCTCATACGCCAGACGCACTCCAGCAAGTTCTTGGTGCATTGCGCCGGCACTGTGCTGGCCAATTATGGTGTGTCTTTGGTTGTGGTGGTGACAGAGACCGCGGCAAGCGTCCCCAAATGGGTGCGGTTGCTGCCGACATGGCAGATCGGGTCGTCGTGACTGATGACAACCCGCGTACCGAGTTACCTGAGCAAATTGTGCAGGATATCGTGGCCGGTATGCCAACTCGCCAGCGTGTGCAGGTGATTATGGGGCGCGAAAACGCCGTCCGCCAAGTTATTGCCCAAGCCAAAGCTAATGATGTTGTGCTGTTAGCGGGTAAGGGTCATGAAGACTATCAGGTAATTGGACAACAACGTATTGATTATAACGAGCGAGCCTTGGTTGCTGAAATCATCGCCGCACCAGCCGCGGAGGAGCTCTCATGATTCGTATTGATTTAGCATGGATCGCCGCTGCTGTTGAAGGGCGTTTAGTCGGTACTAACCGCACGATCGATCAGGTCAGCACAGATACACGAACGCTGCCGCAAGATTGCTTGTTTATTGCTTTAAAAGGGCCAAATTTTGACGCGCATGACTTCGCTGCGCAAGCGCTACAAAGCGGTGCGGCAGCGATTATGGTTGAGCGTGAACTAACCGATGACGTTTGTGCCAAAGCACCCCAAATTATTGTCAATGACACTCGCTATGCACTGGGATTACTCGGCGCGGCCGTGAAAGCGAAAGTCGCACCAAAAACAGTCGCTATTACGGGCAGCAGCGGGAAAACAACCGTGAAAGAAATGCTTGCCGCAATATTGCGTCAGCGTGGCGAGGTGCTCGCAACAGCCGGTAACTTCAACAATGACATTGGCGTGCCATTAACCTTGTTGCGGATTGAGCCACAACATGAGTTTGCAGTGATTGAGCTAGGCGCTAATCACCTGGGTGAAATCGCATACACGACACGACTCACGCAACCAGATGTTGCCATTATCAATAACGTGGCACCGGCGCATGTTGAGGGCTTTGGTGATATTCACGGTGTGTATCGTGCGAAATCAGAAATTTTCCGTGGGCTCGGGCCGCATGGTCTTGCACTCACGCCATTGCACTCGCAGTTTGCCCAAGGTTGGGCGCAAATGCTGGCGGGTACCAAGCACGAAACCTTTGGGCGGGTGCAAGATTCAGGTGAACAACAGCCAACCGTGCGTGCAACAAACGTGCAAGTTGACGCCCAAGGTTGTGCTGAATTCGATATCGAATTGACTGGTGAGCAATCACAAACCGGCCATATTAAACTGAACCTGCCTGGTTTACACAATGTTGACAACGCACTAGTAGCCATTCGTGCTGCAGTTGCGGTAGGTTGTGCGCTCGCCGATGCACAGACCGCATTAGCGCAATTAACGCCAGTTGCTGGACGCTTGAATGTGATCCGTTTGAATGATCATATTCAACTGATTGACGACACCTACAACGCCAATGTTGGCTCGGTGAAAGCTGCGCTGGACATGCTCGCAGTATATCCCGGTTACCGCATGATGGTACTCGGCGACATGGGCGAGTTAGGCAGCCAAGCGCGCGAATATCATGAAGAAGTCGGCGCTTATGCCATTACCGCCGGTATCGATAACCTATATACCTTAGGCGTGCTTAGTCAAAGTGCGAGTGAAGTCTTTAATGGTCGTGGTGGACGCCACTTTTCAACATTGGAAAATGCGGTGACGGCGATTGTCGAAACAGTCAACCAAGCACCAGCACCTATTACCATTTTAGTGAAAGGGTCACGCAGTGCGCATATGGAACGCGTGGTGCAGGCTCTTAAAGAACGTCAGGAAGAATTAAAACCAATGGCTTCAACAGAAGGAAAGCACGCATGTTAGTGTGGTTAGCGGAATACCTCACGCAATTTGCGAGTGCGTTTAACGTCATCTCGTACCTCACCATGCGCGCGATTTTAAGTGTGTTGACCGCATTATTGATTTCGTTGTGGATGGGGCCGACCCTCATTAAATATCTACAACGTTTACAAGTTGGCCAAGCGGTGCGTGACGACGGTCCACAAAGTCACTTGAGCAAAGCCGGTACACCAACCATGGGTGGTGTGTTGATTATTGCTTCAATCGTGTTTTCAACCTTACTTTGGGCTGATTTAACGAATCATTATGTGCAAGTTGTACTTGCCGTTGTACTCGGCTTTGGTGCAGTGGGCTTTGTTGACGATTACCGTAAAGTCGTCCAAAAAAATCCGCGCGGTTTGCCGGCACGTTGGAAGTACTTTTGGCAATCGCTTATCGCGACGCTCGCAGCAGTCTATTTATACGCGCATGCAACTGTGGGTGCAGAAACCCAGTTGCTGGTACCATTTTTTAAAGATGTTATGCCGCAACTTGGCCTCATGTATATCTTGTTGGCCTATTTCGTCATTGTGGGTACCAGTAACGCTGTGAACCTGACCGATGGCCTTGATGGCTTGGCGATTGTACCAACGATAATGGTCGCTGGTGCATTGGGTGTCTTCGCTTATGCTTCAGGTAACGCTAATTTTGCCAGTTATTTAAATATCCCATTCCTACCGCTCTCCGGTGAGCTCCTGATTGTATGTACCGCTATATTTGGTGCTGGTCTCGGCTTCCTCTGGTTTAACACCTACCCAGCACTGGTATTCATGGGGGATGTTGGTTCATTGACGCTAGGTGCAGCACTTGGTGTGATTGCGGTGATGGTGAGACAAGAACTCGTGCTGTTCATTATGGGTGGTGTGTTCGTGATGGAAACGCTGAGTGTGATGTTACAAGTCGGTTCGTATAAATTGCGCGGCAAACGGGTCTTTCGCATGGCACCTATTCATCATCACTACGAATTAAAAGGCTGGCCGGAGCCGCGCGTCATCGTGCGCTTTTGGATTTTAAGCTTGGTGTTCGTATTGATTGGTTTAGCAACCTTGAAACTGAGATAACAGATGAAACTAGCAGCATTAGATACATATGAAACAATCGGTGTGGTCGGCCTCGGCCAGACTGGGTTGTCGTGTGTGCACTATTTGCTGCAGCGCGATATTACGCCGGTTATTTTCGATACGCGTGCAGAGCCGCCAGGGCTGAAAGAATTGCAGAGCCTCGACGTTGAACTCGAGATACACACCGGCGCGCTCGAACTTGAACATGTTTTAGCAATGGACTTACTGATTGTGAGTCCTGGTGTTGATTTGCGTACGCCAGCTTTGCAATTAGCCATAGACGCCGCAATTCCAGTTGTTGGTGATATGGATTTATTTGCGCGCCATGCCAACAAGCCGGTTATTGGTATTACCGGCTCCAATGGTAAGTCAACGGTAACCCGATTAGTGACTGAATTACTAACTGCGGTGGGCAAGAAAGTTGCGATGGGCGGCAATATTGGCGTCCCAGTTTTAGATTTAGTGGGGCAGCCAGCGGATGTGTTTGTGTTTGAACTTTCAAGTTTCCAACTTGAGTTGATGCATGACCTGCACCTGCGTGCCGGAACTATTTTGAATATTAGTGACGATCACATGGACCGCTACAGCGATTTACGTGATTACACCAACGCCAAACATCGTATTTATAACCGCGTTGATGTCGCTGTTTGGAATCGTGAACAAGAAATGACTGCGCCATCATTGGTGCCCCTCAATGCACAGTTGACCTTTGGTTTATCGCCGAGCACTGAAGATGGCACGGATAAATTTGGCCTCGTTGATAACAACGGCGAAATCGCGATTAGTTTTGCTGGCAAACCCATATTAAAAGCCAGCGAGTTACAACTTACTGGTGTGCATAACCTGCTCAATATGCAAGCTGCGCTGGCATTAGTGTATGCCTTTGGCGTTGAGCCAGAACAGGTGCTGGAGGCCGCGCGTCAGTTCAAAGGGTTACCGCATCGTTGTGAACTCATCGGTGAGTATCAGCAAGTACAGTGGGTTAACGACTCGAAGGCAACGAATATTGGCGCCGCTGAAGCGGCAATTTTCGGTACCCGCGAGTTGGTTAAAGGGAAATTGATTCTGATTGCTGGCGGCGATGGTAAAGGTGCTGACTTCGTTCATTTCCGTGCCGCTTTGCAGCAAGTGGATGTGCTGATTGTGCTGGGTAAAGATGGTGAGCGAATCGCCAATCAAGTCGAGCATGCAGTGCGGGTGAAAACACTCGAAGAAGCCGTTGAAACAGCCGCGCAATTGGCTACGCCAAATAGTATGGTGTTGTTGTCACCAGCTTGCGCCAGTTTAGATATGTTTAAGAACTACGAGCAGCGTGGTGAGCAATTCCGCGCCGCAGTGGAGGCCCATTATGGTCGCAAGAGCGCATAAAGCGCGTACATCACATAGCGCCGAGCAGCAGCTGGAACTTGGTATCCAGTCGTCGCTTGAGGCGATGAGTGTACCGCCTTCGCAACGCTGGCGTGATTGGTGGATCGCCACTGACCGTACGCTTTTGTATGACCGTATGCTCCTCTGGTTGGCACTGGCGCTCATGGCGATTGGCTTGGTCATGGTAACGTCAGCCTCGTTTCCAGTAGCCGAGCGACTTACCGGTAATCCATTCCATTTTATGATTCGTCATGGCATTTATGTTGGCCTTGGCGTTGCGCTGATGTTGACGGTGATTCAAGTGCCCATCCAGTGGTGGTCGAGCGGCAGTAGCTCGCTGTTACTCATTTCAATGGGCATGCTGATTATGGTGTTGTTTATTGGTCATGAAGTAAATGGCGCCAAACGCTGGATTAAACTCGGTCCGCTCACGTTGCAAGTGGCCGAAGTCGCTAAACTATTTTTTGTTATTTACATGTCGAGCTACTTAACCCGCCGAGTTGGTGAGGTACAAGAAAACCTCAAAGGCTTCTTGAAGCCATTATTGGTGCTGTTCTTGTTCGCCGGGTTGCTGCTCTTACAACCAGACTTTGGCTCGTTAGTCGTCATGTCGTGTATTGCGGTGGGGATGCTATTTTTGGCTGGTGCGCGGTTATGGCAATTCTTCGGCGTAATGATTGCTTTTGCAGCGGCAATTGTTTTGCTGATTGTTAAAGAGCCATATCGGATGCGTCGCGTTGTGTCCTTTTTAGACCCGTGGGAAGACCCTTTCGGTAGCGGTTATCAGTTAACCCAATCACTCATGGCGTTTGGTCGAGGTGATTGGTTCGGGCAAGGCCTTGGTAACAGTATTCAAAAATTACAGTACTTGCCCGAGGCGCATACCGACTTCATTATGGCCGTGGTCGGCGAAGAGTTGGGCTTCTTTGGCATTGTATTAATTCTAGTGCTGTCGTTTGCCTTGGTGATTCGCACCATGCAACTTGGCCGCAAAGCCCTGCATGCCGGTCATCAATACGGTGGCTTTGTCGCCTATGGCATTGGGATTTGGTTCGCATTTCAAGCCATGGTCAATATTGGCGCTGCTGCTGGCATTTTGCCGACCAAAGGCCTGACATTGCCACTGATTAGTTATGGCGGTACCAGCTTACTGATTAGCTGTGTGGCTATCGGCATTTTATTGCGAGTCGATTATGAGGTTCGCGTTAGTCAGATTAAAGTTGCGCCGCGTCGACGCAGCGCCACAAAAGCCGGAGGTGCTGCATGAATCGCATCATGATCGCAGCTGCCGGAACCGGTGGTCATGTCTTCCCCGCATTAGCCGTTGCTGAGCAACTTCGAGGCTATGGTTGGGAAGTCGTGTGGTTAGGTACCACCGAGCAACGCTTAGAGAGCAAGGTTGTACCAGCCGCTGGCTTTAAATTGGAACAAATTACCATGCAAGGTGTGCGTGGGCATGGTCTGTTGCGCAAGTTGGGTACGCCGTGGCGCTTATTTAAGGCATTTCGTCAATGCCGACACTTGTTAAAAAACCACCAATCACAATTATTGCTGTCGTTTGGTGGCTATGTGTGTGGTCCAGCGGGGCTAGCAGCTCGTTCGCTGGGTATTCCATTATTGGTGCATGAACAAAACGCCGTAGCCGGCATGACCAATAAAGTACTAGCGCGTATTGCCGACCACGTAATGGTAGGTTTTGCGGCGGCAAAAGCGCAACTACCAAATGCCGAAGTGGTCGGTAACCCATTGCGTGCTGACTGGCTGAAGCCAAATGGGAATAAAGCACCAAGTGATAGTGTGCGCTTACTTATTGTTGGCGGCAGCCTTGGTGCGCAAGCATTGAACCAAGCAGTGCCTGCGGCAATCGGGCAGTTAAGTGCTGAACTTCAGCAACAATTGAGCGTCCACCATCAATGTGGTCAAGGGCGGAGCCATGAGGTGCAACAAGCATACAGCAATGCAACTGTTGCAAATTTAGTCGTCGAAGATTTTATCGATGATATGCACAGCGCGTACAGCTCAGCTGATTTAGTGATTTGCCGAGCAGGTGCGCTGACTGTGGCTGAACTCGCTGTGGTTGCAACGCCAGCGATTTTCGTGCCATTACCGCACGCTGTCGATGATCATCAAACGGCGAATGCCAATGAATTAGTTCGCGCTGGTGCGGCACGTTTATTGCCACAAGCGCAATTACAAGAAATTACGCCATTAGTGCAGCTACTAAACGAGTTACTGCAAGATCGCGAAACCCGCGAACTGATGCAAAAGAATGCAGCGCAAGCTGCTTATCCGAATGCCACAGAGGTGGTTGTGAGTCAATGTGAGCGTTGGGCAAATCCAGAACAAATTAACGTAGGCAAATAGTAATGAAGCAAGAGAAGTCAGCCCCATTTACAGTCGTCAGTGTGCCGGAAATGCGCCGCGTGCGTCGCATTCACTTTGTCGGCATTGGTGGCGCCGGTATGGGCGGCATCGCTGAAGTGCTACTGAACCAAGGATATACCATTGCTGGTTCTGACATTGCTGAAAACGCCAATACGCAACGCTTGCGTAACTTCGGCGCAGAAATATTTATTGGTCATGCTGCGGCAAATATTGAGGGTGCTGACGTCATTGTTGTCTCATCTGCTATCAAGGCGGATAACCCAGAGTTAGTTGCGGCGAAAGAACAGATGATTCCGCAGGTTCGTCGTGCGGAGATGTTAGCTGAGTTAATGCGTTTCCGGCATGGCGTGGCGATTGCCGGTACGCATGGTAAAACCACAACCACCAGTTTAATTGCGAGTGTGTTTGCCGAAGCCCAGTTAGATCCGACTTTTGTGATCGGTGGTTTGCTTAATAGTGCCGGTACGAACGCACGACTGGGCACCAGCAAATATCTCATTGCGGAAGCCGATGAGTCCGACGCGTCGTTCTTGCACTTACAACCGATGGTGGCCGTGGTGACCAACATTGAAGCAGACCACATGGACACCTATGGTGGTGACTTTAATAAGTTGCTCGATACTTACATCGATTTTCTGCACAACCTACCGTTCTATGGTTTGGCTGTGATGTGTGTCGATGATCCCGTAGTGCGCGATTTACTCCCACGTGTTGGCCGCCAAATCATCACGTATGGTTTTAGCGAAGATGCCGAAGTGCGTGCCGCAAATTATCAGCAACATGGCGGGCAGAGCTCATTTACCGTGTATCGACCTCACCATCAGCCATTGCAAGTCACTGTGAATTTGCCAGGAAAACACAATGCCTTGAATGCGCTTGCTGCGATTGCTGTGGCAACCGATGAAGGTGTCAGTGACGACGCCATTATTGCAGCATTGGAAAAATTTGGTGGCATCGGTCGTCGCTTTGAGCACCTCGGTGCGTTTGCTAGCGAACACAACGGTCTGACTGGTGACGTCCTGTTAGTTGATGATTACGGTCATCATCCGTCTGAAGTTGCGGTGACTATTGCCGCGGCGCGCGCTGGTTGGCCCGATCGCCGTATCGTGATGGCGTTTCAGCCGCATCGTTACTCGCGAACGCGCGATTTATTTGATGATTTTGTCAATGTGTTAAGCGAAGTTGATGTGTTGTTGCTGCTGGATGTGTATAGTGCCGGCGAAGCACCGGTGACAGGTGCCGACAGCCGTGCTTTAGCGCGCGCAATTCGTATGCGCGGGCAAATGGAACCGATTTATGTGGGTGACCGAGCGTCACTTTACAAAGTACTCGCTGATGTATTGCAACCGCAAGATATGTTATTGGCGCAGGGCGCTGGCAACATTGGCGCGATTGCCCGCGATTTAGTTGCCACTGAATTGGCACCAAGCGAGTTGCGTCAGAAAGCTGAAGACTTGCAAGGAGAAACCAAGTAATGGTCGCGAAGACAAAGTTTGGCAAAGTCGCTGTATTGTACGGCGGCCATTCAGCAGAGCGCGAAGTGTCGTTGCGCTCCGGCCAGGCCGTTCTCGCTGCATTGCAAGCGCAAGATATTGACGCGCATGGTTTTGACCCAGCTGAACAGCCATTGACGGCGTTAGTCGAACAACAGTTTACCCGGGCATTTATTGTATTGCATGGGCGCGGTGGTGAAGATGGCACTATTCAAGGTGCACTCGAATATTTAGGCATTCCGTACACCGGCAGTGGCGTGTTAGGGTGCGCGCTGGCGATGGATAAAGTACGCACGAAGCAAGTGTGGCAATCCGCTGGTTTGCCAGTTGCGCAAAGTGCTGTCATCGCTCGTGGGCGTGCTATCGATTGGCAATCGCTGATCACTGATTTGGGCGGCAAGGTGATGGTGAAGCCGGCCCAAGAAGGTAGCAGTATTGGCATGAGCCCAGCGCGCAATGCTGCAGAGCTTGAGCAAGCAGTTGCTTTGGCACACAAATACGATCGTGAAGCCTTGGTTGAGAGCTGGTTGAGTGGTCCTGAGTATACCGTATCGATTCTCGGCGACCGTGCTTTACCGGCAATTCGTGTGCAGTCGACTCATGAATTTTATGACTATGACGCGAAGTACCAGGCGGGAGATACGCAATATCATTGCCCTGCAGGTTTAAGCGAACTTGAAGAACGCGCCTTAGAGCAATTGGCTGTAACGGCATTTCATGCGGTTGGCGGCAAGGGCTGGGGTCGCATTGATGTGATGTGCGATCACAACGGTAATTTTAAGTTACTTGAAGCAAACATGGTGCCAGGCATGACCACCAAGAGCTTGGTACCGATGGCAGCAAAAGCGGTGGGCATGAGCTTCGAGCAACTGGTTTTAAGCATTCTCGAACTTAGCGAGGTGTAGGGTGGCGGCAATCCGCTGGCAGTTTTGGCTGGGATTTAGTTTTTTTCTCAGCGTCGTCATCGGAGCCATAGCGGGCGTCGCGTGGTTGTATTACTTGGCGATGGACGCCAACGAAGTGCCATTGAAGCGGTTAGTGGTGCAAGGCGAATTGAGGTTTTTAGAGCGCAATCAGGTACGTGATGCGCTGGCAGGCGAAGAGCTCGGTAGTTTTTTTTCGGCGGATGTGAATGTCATTCGCGAGCGCTTAGAAGCCGAGCCGTGGATAGAACAAGCATCCGTGCGCAAAGAATGGCCGGATATTTTAAAAGTGTTTTTGGTTGAGCAAAAACCGCTTGGCCACTGGAATGAAGCGATGCGACCACACGCTTTAGTGAGCGCAGCGGGTGAAGTGTTCGAGGTCGACAAGTCAGTTATTGACGTGTTGTTACCGAAGTTAAATGGCCCAGAACACGCAGTGAAAGAAACGGTGGAGCAGTATCAGCAAGTTAGCGAACTGCTTCAGATTAACGGCCACCAAGTGGTGGCGCTGACGCTGACAGAGCGTTTTGCAGTGGATGTCGAGTTGCTGTCCGGCATTCAGTTGCGTTTAGGCCGCGAGGGCTTGTTGGAACGGGTACAACGCTTTATTGATGTGTTCCCGACCATCGTTCGCCATAAAGCGCAGCCAATAGATTATGTGGATTTACGTTATGACACCGGCGTTGCGGTGGCGTGGAAAGAAGAAGAAGAGAGAAAGTAGCATGTCAAAAGCGGCAGAACGGAACATGGTAGTAGGGCTAGATATCGGTACCAGCAAAGTGGTGGCGCTGATAGGCGAAGTGATGCCTGACGGTGACATCAGCGTCATTGGCGTTGGTGCTGCAGCTGCGCGCGGCATGGATAAAGGTGGCGTCAACGATTTGAACTTAGTGGTGCAGTCGATTCAACGGGCGGTAGAAGAAGCCGAGTTGATGGCCGACTGCCGCATTGCTTCGGTTTATTTGAATATCTCCGGTCGTCATATTGCCTGCCAAAATGAATCAGGCATGGTGCCAATCAACGAAGCGGAAGTGACGCAAGACGACGTCGATAGCGTCATTCATGCCGCGAAATCAGTTCCGATTGCGCAAGAACGCCGCATTCTTCATGTGTTGCCGCAAGAATTTATTATCGATTCGCAAGAGAGTATTAAGAGCCCAATCGGCATGTCCGGTGTGCGTATGGAAGCTCGCGTTCACATTATTACCTGCGCCAATGACATGGCGAAGAATATTGAAAAGGCAGTCGAGCGTTGCGGATTAAGTGTCGACCGTCTGATTTTCTCGGCGTTGGCATCAAGCTATGCGGTGCTAACCGACGATGAAAAAGATCTCGGCGTGGCGCTAGTGGATATGGGCGCTGGCACGATTGATATCAATATTTATACTGGCGGTGTATTGCGCCATACGGCTGTGATTCCAGCGGCGGGTAACCAGGTAACCAGCGATATTGCGAAAATATTCCGGACGCCATTGAATCACGCTGAAGAGATTAAAACCAAATACGCGTGTGCACTTCGCGAACTCGTTGGCAAAGATGATCATATTGAAGTGCCTTCGGTGGGCGGTCGCCCATCGCGAAGCATGGAGCGCCATATTTTGGCCGAAGTGGTGGAACCGAGGTACCAAGAGTTATTTGAACTGATCCGCGACCAGATCACGCAAAGCGGCTTAGAAGATCAAATAGCGGCAGGTATTGTGCTGACCGGTGGCTGCGGCCGTATGGAAGGTGCAATTGAATTTGCTGAAGAAATATTTCAAATGCCAGTGCGCTTGGGTGAGCCACTTGGCATGCACGGATTGAGCGATTACGTACAAGATCCAACCTATGCGACAGCGGTTGGTTTGTTACGTTATGGCCAACAAGATGTCCAAAATCGTCAAACTGAAGCGAGCTCAACGAACGTTATAGGAATGGGGAAACGTTTATTGAGCTGGTTTAAGGGTGAATTTTAATTAAAACAACATTTTGGATATGACTTTAGGGGTAGTACAATAAGCAGGTTAAAGGAGAATTAACATGTCAGAAGAAGTGTTTGAAGTACTCAACAACTTTGATACTGATGCGGTGATTAAAGTCATCGGCGTCGGTGGCGGCGGCGGCAACGCCGTGAAACACATGATCAGTGAGTCGATTGAAGGCGTACAATTTATTGTCGCTAACACCGATGCGCAGGCATTGCGTAATCACGGCGCTCACGTAACGATTCAACTTGGCAGTGATATCACCAAAGGACTCGGTGCTGGCGCCAATCCAGAAGTGGGTCGCCAAGCTGCTGAAGAAGCACGCGACGAAATTCGCAAGCAATTGCAAGGTGCCGACATGGTATTTATTGCCGCTGGTATGGGCGGTGGTACCGGTACCGGTGCAGCTCCTGTGGTTGCTGAAGTCGCGCGTGAATTAGGCATCTTGACCGTGGCAGTGGTAACCAAACCATTCCCATTCGAAGGTCAACGCCGTATGGCTGCTGCCAAAGAGGGGATTGAACAGCTGGGTCGTCATGTTGACTCACTGATTACCATACCGAACGAAAAACTTTTGAAAGTTTTAGGTAAAGGCACCAGTTTGCTAGATGCATTTGCTAAGGCAAACGACGTATTATTGGGCGCGGTTCAAGGTATCTCTGACCTCATTACTCGTGACGGCTTAATCAACGTCGACTTTGCTGACGTACGTGCGGTCATGCGCGAAATGGGTACGGCAATGATGGGTACCGGCGTGGCGCGTGGTGAAGACCGTGCACAAGAAGCAGCTGAAATGGCAATCAACAGCCCGCTATTGGAAGACATCGATCTTTCTGGTGCGCGTGGCGTATTGTTGAACATTACCGCTGGCATGGACTTAAGCATGGAAGAGTTCGAGATTGTCGGTAACGTCGTGAAAGGCTTTGTGTCTGAAAACGCGACCGTGATTGTCGGTACCGTTATCGATATGGATATGTCGGAAGAGTTGCGCGTCACCGTTGTTGCAACCGGTATTGGTGGTGAGCGAAAGCCTGATATTTCGCTGGTTAATCGTCGCGAACCAGCGCCAAGTTATGGCAGCCGTAGCGGTAGTAGTGCAGCTAGTAGCAGTAACTACAGCAATACGGCAACTGCTCGCCAGCTTGAACCAGAAGTAGATGAAGAGCCGATGGAGGCAGAGCCGGTGGCGTCAAAGCCAGCGTCAAAACCTCAGGCAAATCAAGGCAAAGATATGGATTATCTCGACATCCCGGCATTTTTACGCCGACAAGTCGATTAGAAACTGGGCTTTCTTGCGGTTTTTTAGATAATCCGGTAAACTATTGCGCCTTTTGCTAGTCAAAGGACTAGAAACTTCTTTAACTTAGAGAAGAACAGACATGATTAAACAACGTACAATCAAGCAGCCGATTGCAACCACTGGTGTTGGTTTGCATAAAGGCAACAAGGTTCAGCTCACGCTGCGCCCAGCACCTGTGAATGCAGGTCTGGTGTTTCGCCGTGTTGACTTGAATCCTGCGGTTGATATTCCAGCTAACGCCGAGTTAGTGCGGGATACGCGTATGTGTACCTGTCTGATTAACGATGACAACGTGCGTGTATCTACCGTTGAGCATTTGCTCGCGGCGGTCGCAGCGATGGGCATCGACAACCTTGTTATTGAAGTAGATAGCCACGAAATCCCGATCATGGACGGAAGCTCTCACCCCTTTGTATACCTGCTACAGAGCGCGGGCATTGAAGAGCAAGGCGCAGCGAAAAAGTTTATCAAAATCAAACAGCCGGTTCGGGTTGAAGAAGGCGATAAGTGGGCGGAACTGTTACCCCATAACGGTTTCCGTATCGACTTTGCGATCGACTTTGACCACCCGGCGATTGCCGACACCGGCCAAGTACTAAGCATTGATTTCAGTAGCAGCAATTTCATTAAAGAAATTAGCCGTGCGCGTACTTTTGGTTTCATGAAAGACATCGAAATGCTACGTGCGAATAACCTCGCCTTAGGTGGTAGCTTCGACAACGCCGTGGTGCTGGATGAATTCCGTATTCTGAACAGCGACGGCTTACGTTACGACGATGAGTTCGTTAAACACAAAATTCTTGATGCTATCGGTGACCTATATATGGGTGGCTATGCAATTCTGGGTAACTTGCGCGCCTTCAAATCGGGCCATGCACTGAATAATCAGTTATTGCGTGCGGTTCTGCAGAATCAAGAAGCGTGGGAATTTGTGACCTTTGAGGACGAAGTGGAAGCAGCACCAATCGCTTTCGCCAACCCAGTTATCGCGTAGAAAAACAACGACGATATTAGCTGTTAGATATTAGACAAGACCGCTACGGCTGAAGCTGGAAGCGGTCTTTTTCGCTTTTGCCAATATCTAATATCTAACAGCTAATATCGCTCTTGCTCTTAGTTTTTCTCGTATTTCGCCGCCAGCGCAAGCAATTGCGACCGCAACGGTTCCTCGCACAAGGCCGCTTGCTGCCGTAATTTCGCCACCGTCTCATCATCATTTTTTTCCGCATTTTGAGTGGGTTGCGGCGCTGTTTCAGCAAGCTTAGGCGAAGGCGTATTGATTTTTGGACGCACCTGCACCTCAAGACGAGAGATATGCCCCGTAGATTCATCTTGAAAATGCGTTATAATGCGGCTTTGCTGAAGTTTTATGCGGCTGGCTAAGGCTGCCGATGAGGCTTCGAGCACGAGGGTGTGCGCACGAACCGACACCACTTTACAATGAGCCAACAGCGGCGACAGCTGCAATGCAACAAAACATTGTTGCAATTGCTGTTGCCAGCGTTGGTATTGCTCTGTAAAGTCAGTAAAACGCTGTAAGCGCTGACCGCCAAACAGTTGTTGGATATCGCGAGGTCGTTTTCGAGCCATGTTTGCGTGCCATTTAATTATAATTAGCAGCGAGAGATTGCATGAGTTTATCAGTCTTCTACCGAGGCACCAAAGTAAAATTCAGCTTTGAGCTGAGCCGTCGACGCTTGATGTCGCTGGCCGGCTTAGCTGCACTTGGTGTACTTGCTGTAACAAAGCCGTGGGAGCCGCAGGGATTAAATCCAGAAGCCGCACGCGCAAAAATTACAGAAGAGAAAATCGCGTTGGCTGCACAACAGCAAGCTGTACGTGAACTAAAAGACGAAACCGAGAAAAAACTCACCGCCATGACCATCTATTTGGGTGAGATGCAGTCGCAACTGCGTCGCCTCGATGCACTTGGTAAACGGCTAGCATCGGTTGCTGATCTTGATAACGGCGAATTTGCCTTTGAGCAACCGCTGGTTGAGATCATGGGGGGACCTGAAGCGTCCATTACTGATGCGCCTAAAGTCGATGGCCGCGATGTCATCGACAAAATCGAAGGCATGATGGGTGAACTTGCCAGTAAACAAAAACAGTTGTCGCTACTTGAGTCAGTGATGATGAGTCACCATATCTCAGCAGAGAGCTTTATTGCCGGGCGTCCAGTTGATTCAGGTTGGCTTTCGTCACAGTACGGTATTCGTAAAGATCCATTCAATGGTCGTCCTGCCATGCATAAAGGTCTCGACTTCGCCAGTTTAGAAGAAGGTGCGGGTGTATATGCAACTGGTGCCGGTGTCGTCACATGGGCTGGTGAGCGTTCAGGTTATGGTCAGTTGATTGAAATTGATCACGGTGGTGGGTTGAAAACTCGCTACGGCCACAGCAAAGAATTATTGGTGAAAGAAGGTGATGTTGTTACCCGCGGGCAAAAAATTGCTCTGCTCGGAAGCACTGGTCGCTCTACGGGGCCACACGTTCATTACGAAGTGCTGCGCAACAATCGTCAAATCGACCCATATAAATATGTCTATCGTTCGGCCGACTAAGGCCGTTCGATTGTTACAACAGGAACATAGATTCACATGTTAGGTAGTATATTCCGCAAGGTATTTGGTAGCCGCAACGACCGTATTCTGAAAGGTTTGCAAAAGAAAGTTCAGCAAATCAACGCACTTGAGCCTGAATTTGAAGCGCTTAGCGACGAAGAACTCAAACAAAAAACCGTCGAGTTTAAGCAACGAATCGAGCAGGGTGAAAAACTCGATGATCTACTCGTTGAAGCGTTCGCGACAGTGCGTGAAGCATCGAAGCGTGTATTTAAAATGCGGCACTTCGATGTGCAATTGGTCGGCGGGATGATCTTAAACGACAACCGCATTGCTGAAATGCGTACCGGTGAGGGTAAAACGCTAACGGCAACTCTGCCAGCTTACCTAAACGCATTAAGCGGTAAGGGCGTGCACATTGTAACCGTCAACGATTACTTAGCACGCCGTGACGCCGAAACGAACCGCCCATTGTTTGAATTCCTTGGATTAACGGTTGATTTCAACATCCCAGGAATGAATCCAACCGATAAACGTGCCGCATACGCTGCCGACATTACTTACGGTACCAACAACGAATTCGGCTTCGACTACTTGCGTGACAACATGGCGTTTAGCCCGCAAGAGCGCGTTCAACGTGATTTAAATTATGCGATTGTGGATGAAGTTGACTCCATTTTAATTGACGAAGCGCGGACACCGCTGATTATCTCAGGTGCAGCTGAAGATAGTTCTGACATGTACATCAAGATGAACGAGATTGTTCCGCTGTTGGTGCGTCAGGAAAAAGAAGACACCGAAGAAGAGCGCGGCGACGGCGATTTCACAGTTGACGAAAAATCAAAGCAAGTACATATGACCGAACACGGTCAAGAACATGTCGAAGAGATTTTGAAAGAACGCGGTATGTTGGCTGAAGATGACTCGTTGTTCTCAGCGGCAAATATTACCTTATTGCACCATGTGAATGCCGCATTACGTGCGCATCACTTGTTCCAAAAAGATGTCGACTACATTGTCAAAGAAGACCAGATTGTGATTGTTGATGAACACACCGGTCGGACAATGGAAGGGCGCCGTTGGTCAGAGGGCTTGCACCAAGCCATTGAAGCCAAAGAAGGCGTGAAGATTCAAAACGAAAACCAAACGTTGGCATCGATTACGTTCCAGAACTACTTCCGCTTGTACACCAAGCTGGCAGGTATGACGGGTACGGCAGATACCGAAGCATTCGAATTCCAGTCGATTTACGGCTTAGAAACGGTGGTGATTCCAACCAACCGTCCAATGATCCGTGATGATCGCGCTGATTTAATCTTCATCACTGCCGAAGAAAAATATGAAGCGATAGTGGCTGATATTGAAGAGTGCCGTACTGCCAAGCGTCCGGTATTGGTCGGTACCATTTCGATTGAAAGCTCTGAGCTACTCTCGCGGTTGTTGAAGAAGAAAAAAATTCCGCATAACGTGTTGAATGCCAAGTTCCACGCGCGTGAAGCAGAAATTGTTGCGCAGGCAGGTTTGCCGGGCGCGGTAACGATTGCAACCAACATGGCGGGTCGTGGTACCGATATCGTGTTGGGTGGCAACTTGCAGACCGAAATTGCTGACATGAAAGACCCAACCCCAGAAAAAATCGAGCAAGCGAAGGCGGAGTGGCAGAAGCGCCACGATGCCGTTATCGAAGCGGGTGGTTTGCATATTATCGGTACCGAGCGCCATGAATCACGTCGTATCGATAACCAGCTTCGTGGTCGTTCTGGCCGTCAAGGTGACCCAGGCTCGTCACGTTTTTACTTGTCACTCGAAGATAGCTTGATGCGCATGTTCGCATCAGAGCGCATGGCGACCATGATGAAGCGTTTAGGCATGAAGCGCGGTGAAGCTATTGAGCACCCGTGGGTGAGCCGTGCGATTGAGAACGCGCAACGTAAAGTTGAAGGTCGAAACTTCGATATTCGTAAGCAATTGCTTGAATACGATGATGTTGCCAACGACCAACGTAAAGTGGTGTACGAGCAACGCAACGAGTTGCTTGATGAAGGCGATATTTCTGAAACCATTGAAGCCATTCGTGCAGACGTTATCGACCGTGTGATCAGTGAATACATTCCGCCACAGTCGTTGGTAGAAATGTGGGACATTGAAGGGCTTGAAGAGCGTTTACGTGCCGACTTCGCGTTACCGTTGCCGATTCAACAATGGTTGGATTCAGACGATAAATTGCATGAAGAAATCCTCCGTGAACGCATTCTTGATGAGCTCGTAAAAGCTTATAAAGACAAAGAAAAAATGGTTGGTGAGCAGGTGATTCGCCAGTTCGAGAAAACCATTATGTTGCAAAGCCTCGATATGCACTGGAAAGAGCACTTGGCGGCAATGGATCACTTGCGTCAAGGCATTCACCTACGCGGCTATGCACAGAAGAACCCAAAACAAGAATACAAGCGTGAAGCATTTGAGTTATTTGCTGAGATGTTAGAAGCGCTGAAACTTGAAGTAGTGACGATTCTGAGCAAAGTGCGCGTGCGTGCCGAAGAAGACGTGGAAGCTGTTGAAGCGAAGCGCCGTGCCGCAGAAGCAGCTCAGCAAAAAGAATATCAGCACGAAGGCGTGCCAACCAGCGGTGCTGAGCCATCACCACAGCAAGCCGCAGCGGCAGCTCAAGTGGGTCGTAACGATCCTTGCCCATGTGGTTCTGGTAAGAAATTTAAACAGTGCCATGGCCGCATCTAAGCGTATCCACGTCGCTGTCGGGGTGATTCAAAACCCTGACGGCGATGTGTTCATTAGTCGTCGTCACGCCCACCTTCACCAAGGTAACAAATGGGAATTTCCCGGCGGTAAAGTTGAAGCCGACGAGGATGTCTACCAAGCTCTTTGCCGTGAGTTACTTGAAGAGTGCAATATCACGGTTACGGCCGCTGCGCCATTTACTGCCATTAGCTTTGATTATCCAGATAAGCAGGTTTTGTTGGATGTGTGGGTGGTGACTGATTTTCAGGGTGCTGTTCGCCAACAAGAAGGTCAGGAATGGGCCTGGGTACCGTTGCATCAACTCGACGCTTATCCGTTTCCAGCCGCTAACCAGCCGATTATCGACCGATTGCTTGCGCAGAACGCGCGTTACTAATTCGAAAAAGTATAACTTAGGGTGTTATGGACACCGCGCAAGCTCAAAATCGACTTGTTCGTCGACGGATGCTTTGCCGTTGATAGGTTCATAGCGTAAAAAGCGAATACTGAAACGCTGTTTATGGCCTGAAATCACTGGATACGCCGCTAAGTCCGCAGGCACTCGAATACGCAATAGACTCAACGGCTCGGTACTTTCTTGTAATAAACCGTTTGGTGCACTTACCGGTTGAAACCGTGCCTGACCGCGCATCAACTCCAACTCTAATAGCAGACCATTCACCAAAATCTCAAGTTCAGACCACCAACGCGCGGCGTCTCCATCACGTACTTGCTGCGGTTGATGTAACCAAAAATGCAGCTGCGGCACATCAAAATTACAGGTGCCGCCCGGCATGGCAAAGCGTTGACGAATTGCACTGAGCAACCGATCTTGCTTGAGGTTGCTACCGACGCGATTGATGGGTTGAATCGCCTGCAAGGCGTGATTCACATGATTTGAAGTCTGCTCTAACGAATCCTGATTCACATCAGGGTGTTGCGCCCAAACTTTTAATTGCGCTTTGCGCCGCTCTAAATCTTTTTGTACGTCGGTGCGCACGTCACTGCGTTCACATAAATCGAGAATAGCGAAGAGCGCACTGAAATATCGGGTGTAGTTCTGTAACGTCACCGGGGTGTCCGGTTGTAAGGCTTGCAGGATATGTTCCAGGCGCAAATACGTACGCACCCGCTCCAAAAGCGGGTACTCGTAGACTATGGTTGCATGATTATTATTGTTATCCATCTGCACTATCATAGCCGCTTATTAAGAAGTTTCAATGAGTTGAGCGTTTCGCGAGTGCTAAACGTAGGTAAAGCTCGTGAAGTTTTTCGACTTGCGCAACCAATTGCGCTTCGTCAGCTTCATTATTAATAATATTATCAGCCGCCTGTAAGCGCTGTTCGCGCGAGGCCTGGGCGTTCATAATCGATTGCACTTGATCAGCGCTGACATCATCGCGTTGTTGCGTGCGTTCTAGTTGGGTCGCTTCACTTACATCCACAACCAATACCCGATCACACAGCTTCGTTAGACGGTTTTCGACCAATAGTGGTGCCGACAAGATCACATAAGGTGATTGCGCTTGCTGTAATTGTGTCAGAATTTGCTGCCGAATCAGCGGATGCGTGAGTTCATTGAGCCATTGTTTGTCTTCAGGGTGTTGAAAAATCCGCTCACGCAGCCAGGCACGATTTAAGGTGCCGTCCTCGAACAATGCTTGCTGACCATAACGGTCACTCACTGCGGCGAGTGCTTCACCACCTTTATCCATAATATGACGAGCGATAACATCGGCATCCACGACAACAATGTCGTGCTGCTGAAATAAATTAGTGACCGTGGTTTTCCCACTACCAATGCCACCTGTAACACCAACCACGAACATTAACGTGTAACCCAGTTGAGATAACTGGTCATGAGGGGCTCACCCCAAAGCATCGCAATCACGCCGCCGCAAATCAAAAATGGACCAAACGGGATCGGCTGACCTTGTTTGTTGCGGTTGATGCTCTGCCACACGATTCCAATCACGGCGCCGCTGGCAGCGGCCGCAATAATCGTGACCGGCAGCAATTGATAGCCATGCCACGCGCCAAATGCAGCTAAGAGCTTAAAATCGCCGTAACCCATACCTTCCTTGCCAGTCAGCAGTTTAAAGCCCCAGTAGACGCTCCACAGCGCTAAATAGCCCGCCATTGCACCGATCACGGCATCTTTTAATGGAAGGTGGCCGCTGTAGATAGCAAACCCAAGCCCTGTCCATAGCATCAAGTAGGTCATTTGGTCCGGCAATAGCATGTGGTCGGCATCAATAAAGAACATGCTGATCAGCAGGCAAGCGAGGAATAAATAAACGAAAGTCGTGAATGTGAAGCCGAGGTTCCACACGACAACCGCAAAAATCATGCCTGTTAAGAGTTCAATCGCCGGATAACGCGCCGAGATGTGTACGCCACAACTGCGACACTTTGCCTTTAACAGCAACCAGCTAATAACGGGGATATTGTCATACCATTTAATCGCCGCTTGGCACTTCGGACAATGCGAGTTTGGTTTGGCGAGGTTAAAGGTTTCATGCGGCGGTGGCTCAACGCCATTCACTTCTGCGCACTCTCGCTGCCACTGGCGTTGCATCATGACCGGAAAACGGCCAATGACCACATTTAAGAAGCTGCCCACAACAAGCCCGAGCAACAAACCGAAAACCGTGACCCACCAAGTTTGCGCCGGGTAATCGACAATAAATTCCATGTTAACTAACCACCTTACCGAGCGAGAAGATTGGCAAGTACATGGCCACGATCAAGCCACCCACGAGCACACCAATGACGACCATGATCATCGGCTCGAGTAGGGCGGTTAAGTTATCCACGAGGTCATCTACTTCGCGCTCATAGATACTCGCAACTTTCGCTAACATATCGTCGAGTGAGCCGGATTCTTCACCAATGAATACCATCTGTTCGGCAAGCGTTGGGAACAAATCTTGGGATTGCATCGCGGTATTCATTTGCATACCTGTGGTGACTTCTTCACGAATTCGGAAAATGGCATCGCGGTAAACAGCGTTGCCTGACGCACCGGCCGCAGATTCAAGCGCATTAATTAATGGCACACCAGCGGCGAACGTCGTCGACAATGTTCGAGCAAACCGCGCGACGGCGGCCTTATTGAGAATCTCTTTAATGACAGGGATCTTCAGCGAGTAGGCGTCGACTTTATCGCGTAACTTTTGACTCTTCGAATATGCCCGCTTAAACAACCAACCAGCAACCACGAATCCTGCAGCAACGTACATAAAGTACGCTTGTACGATTTCCGAGAGCGTTACCACGAACTGTGTCATCGCGGGTAACTCAGCACCGAAATCTTTAAATACAGCTTCGAATTGCGGTACCACGAAAACTAACAAGATGATGGTAACTACCAGCGCAACGACAATAACCGACGCCGGATATACTAAGGCCTTCTTAATTTTCGCTTTAAGCGCTTCGGATTTTTCACGATAAGTCGCTATACGATCAAAAATGGTTTCCAGTGAGCCAGAGTCTTCGCCTGACTCCACGAGGTCACAATAGAGCGTATCGAAAATGGCAGGGTGCTTACGTAGTGCCGATGCCAGCGGAGAACCCGCTCCAACGTCGTTGGCAATGGTCAGCATGAGATCCCGAATCTTTGGGTTTTCGACCCCTTTGGCGACCATCTCCAATGACTGCAGAAGCGGGACGCCAGCACTTAACATAGTCGCGATTTGACGAGTAAAAAGCGCAATGTCACCGCCGGTAATTTTCTTATTACCGAACAGCGATTTGCCTTTTTTCTTGACGGTTTTTGGGGTGACGCCTTGATCACGCAGTTTGGCGCGGACATGTTTATCGTTGTCGGCACGCATCAAACCTTTGACACGTTGGCCGCGTTTGTTGATGCCGGTCCAGGCAAACTCGGAAATTTCTTTGATGGCTTGCGGCTTTTTGGCCATGACAGCACCTTTATTATTCTGATTATTTTAATTAGAAGTTGGTGACACGGTTGGCTTCCGCCAGGCTAATGGTACCTTTTAAAACTTTGAGCAACGCCGACTGACGCAATGAATTAATGCCATCGCGCCGTGCTTGTTTCGCAATCTCTAACGATGAAGCTCCCTGCATTATAAGATCAGCGATGCTATCTGTAATGGGCATAACCTCGTATACACCTGTACGACCTTTATACCCGCCGGTGCACTGATCGCAACCGACCGCCTTAAATATTTTCGCAGTCTTTACCTGTTCTTCTGAAAAGCCTTGGCGCAACATTTCTTCTTTCGGCAATTTTTCTTCGTCTTTGCAGGTGTTACATAAACGACGAGCAAGGCGCTGCGCAATGATTAATGTGACTGAACCAGCAATGTTGTACGACGGCACGCCCATGTTCATCAAACGTGTTAAGGTTTCTGCGGCCGAGTTGGTGTGGAGGGTAGAGAGTACTAAGTGACCCGTTTGTGCCGCTTTAATCGCAATTTCCGCGGTTTCTAAGTCACGAATCTCACCCACCATGACCACGTCCGGGTCTTGTCGTAAGAACGAGCGCAACGCGTCGGCGAAGGTTAAACCAGCCTTCACGTTAATCTGCACTTGGTTGATACCCATCAAGTTGATTTCCACCGGGTCTTCCGCGGTAGAAATATTGCGCTCCGGGGTATTTAAGATGTTCAAACCGGTATATAGCGAAACGGTTTTACCAGAACCAGTCGGACCGGTGACCAGAATCATGCCCTGCGGTTTTTCCAACGCCTCTTCATAAAGCTCTTGCTGATCAGGCTCATAACCAAGTGATTCAATCCCAATCATGGCCGCCGCAGCATCAAGTATCCGCAGTACAATTTTTTCACCATACAGCGTTGGTAGGGTACTCACCCGGAAATCAATCGCTTTGTGCTTCGATAACTTGAGTTTGATACGACCATCTTGCGGTAAGCGCCGTTCCGCGATATCAAGTTGTGACATAACTTTTAAACGCGCCGCGATACGTCCCGCCAGCTGTACCGGCGGCTTAGCAATTTCATGGAGTACGCCGTCGATACGAAATCGTACGCGATATTCCTGTTCGTACGGTTCGAAGTGCAAATCTGATGCGCCGCGTTTAATCGCATCCAAGAGCATTTTGTTGATGTAGATGACAATCGGCGCATCGTTCTTAGTATCCGCCGAAACGGCACCGGTGTCATCTTGACGCTCGCTTTCAGCGTCAATATCCCGCAACTCTTGTTCATCTTCTGCGGTAACGCCCAATGCCGAGGAGTCATTTTCGAGAACGCTATCAATGAGTTTTTGGAGCTTGCTCTCTTCCACCAATACCGCTTCTGCTTGCATGCGGGTACGAAACTGGAATTCATCAAGCGTTTCAATGCGGGTTGGATCCGAAACTGCGACGTACAGCACGTTGCCGCGCATATACAGCGGAATCGCGTGATTCTTGCGAATTAATCGTTCATTAATAAATTCTTGTGGAATGTAATCTGGATTAAAGGCGTCGAGATCGAGCCAAGGGGCGTTTGATTCGAGATAACAAAAATTGGCGAGTTCGCTTGGCGAAATAAGCTTCTGGTCAATTAAGCACGCACTAAACGGAAGTTTATTTTCCCAAGCATACTCACTGCATTTGGTGAGCTTATCTTCAGGGATTAATTTATCACGCAGCAACAGCGCCGCGAGGGAGTGATGCAGCATGATTTACCTTATCTGAATATTTAAAAGTTGGCTCCCTAGGGAGCCAACTGAGCAACTTTCAATCTTGAGATAAAAAATGTCAAATTAAAAAGTTAACCTGCTGGAACTGTGGTTGCCACAGCTTCACCCGTACAGCCATCTACACGAGAATTGCCTTCTGCGTCGTAGTCTGAACAAGTGATGTCCCAAGACATATTACCACCGACCAATTTTGGCGTAAGATTTACAACAATATATGAGCCGTCAGTATCGGTAGCATCTAATTCAGCAATAATACCTGTCACATCATCGGTACCTTCCGCAGTTCCGTCTCCATCAGCGTCAACTGGGACTTGCGCAGTTGCAACTGTTGCAGTGCGAACACCCGTTACTGATACGGTCGTACCATCTAAATCTATACGGCCCGGAATTCCGTCTTGACCAGCAGTACTGCAGTTATCTGCGTCAAAGATTCCACGCTTTTGATAACACATAGCAATACCGGTTTTATATGATGCAAGTGCAGCCATTCCTGTACCAGCTTTAGCACGCTGGGTGTAGTCGCTGTACATAGGAATTGCTACAGCAGCCAAGATACCGATAATCGCAACAACGATCATCAATTCGATTAAGGTAAAACCTTTTTGTACTTGCGCTTTCATGAAATATCTCCCGAAAGTAATTTCAACTTATTTAGTTATTGTAGTTGTTAAAAAGTAGCATCCAGATGCAATTCAGCACTTGGATGGCCGCTTTTAACGACCACTACAAGTCTTCTGCATCAGCCGAAAGAACAAGTGGTATTTGCTTTGTCGACTTGTATCGGAAAGCTACTTCATCCACCAGACTTTAGCCTGCAGCCCCGCTATCCGCTGGAAATTTATATAGCATCCCAGTTGGACCGGAGGTTTTGCGTCACCACCTCTCGGTGGCTTTGCCTTTTAAAGCATGCCTGGCCCCTAAGCCCATTTCTGGTGCTTAGTTGCGCATTGCATGTAAAACATAGCAGATGATTTAAATTCGTCAATAGCTAAAGTTTTTGAAATCTTAAAGAAAGGTCAACGGCCTGTATATTTTTTGTTAGAGCGCCGGATGAAATGTAATCAACGCCGGTTAAGGCCAGTTCTTTCAAACGCTTATCCGTTATGTTGCCGGACACTTCTAAGCGGGTCTGACCTGTACGTTGTTCTACTGCGGTGTAAATATCATGTAAAGGGAAATTATCGAGCATAATGATGTCTGCCCCTGCTTGCAGAGCATCTTGATATTCGTCTAAATTTTCGACTTCCACTTCGACGGGCTTGCCCGGATTTAGTTCGCGAGCTTTACGTATTGCTTGCACTATACCGCCACAGGCCATGATGTGGTTTTCTTTAATCAGGTAGGCATCGTACAGGCCAATCCGGTGATTAAAGCCGCCACCACAGACCACGGCGTACTTTAATGCGGTGCGTAAACCAGGAATTGTTTTGCGGGTATCTAACAGGCGCGTATCACTGCCTTCTAGGTGGCGAACATAATGTGCCGTAGTCGTGGCAACACCAGACAAGGTCTGTAGAAAGTTCAAAGCGGTACGTTCACCGGTTAAGATCACTTGGGCTGTACCTTCAAGCTCGCATAGTACCGTATCGGCATCAACAGCATCACCATCGGCAACATGCCAAGTGACCGCAACGGCGTCGCCAAGTTGTTTGAATACTTCATTGACCCACTCGACACCACACACCACAGCATCTTCTCGGGTAATCACAGTGGCTCGAGCCTGTTCCGTTGCTGGAATCAATTGCGCGGTAATATCTAATTCGGCACTTAAGCCGTTTAAATCTTCCTGCAAGGCGCGTTGCACCATTTGCTCACGATCAGATGCTAAAAGAGTAGAGTCGACTCGAGTGTCCATCGGTGTGCCTTCATATATATGTAGCGAATTCAAAAATTGAGCTTATTGTAGGGCGACCAGCCTCTTCTCACAAGGCGCTTCGTGATTATTCACGCATACTTAGAATTTCTCGGGTTTCTAACAAATACAGTTCAAACAATTTGTAATGCGTACTATTGAGTATTTGCGTGACATTAACGCGTGACTTATTGAGTTTGGTTGCTAAAGCCTGATGGGTCATTGGCATAAATCGCAGATAGTAACTAAGCACTTGCGCTTGCGTTGTTGTTAAGGCTGTAAGTAACGCATCGGCGAATTTGGTTGTCAGAGATAATCGCTCATTTAGGTCGTTGTTTTCAGTTTGAATACACAAACGTTCTTTTTTAATTGTTCTCAACGCTTTTTCAGCAAGCTTTTCAGCGCGGTGTTTACTCGTCGTGTACTCGCTAGCATCTTGAGTTACAACGCCCACGCCAATGCGTACATCCCAATCTTCCCGTTGCTGCTTGGATTTAAGAAACAAGCGTAGCAATAACGCAATTGTTACGGCTTGCTCGGCGTGCTCGGTTTCGATAACGAAGCGACTCCCTCGAAAAACTTCATATGAAAGTGGGATATAGTCATGAATCAGCCTCAACCCAAGCTCAATATGCGCACCGAGATGTCGGCGGCTATCAGCGCTTTGATTAGGAGATTCAACGATATCTCCCATTAACGCAGCAAATTGAGCAGGCATGTGATGAGTTCCTTAGATAATAAAGCAAGGCAATAAAGTAATTAAATATAATTACATCGAAAAAAGTAATCAAATTAAATTACCTAAAAGTATCTTACTATCAAAATTTAAAGTGGAATAGCTTGATGAAATGGACTAATTTAATTAAATCGTTCGATTTAATCGGAGTTAATATGAAGACGGTCACCGCCAATGAAGCGAAAACGCATTTCGGCGAACTCATCATGAGTGTGCAGAGCGCTCCCGTAAGAATAAATAAGAACGGTAAGCCAGTTGCTGTGATGATGTCAGTTGAAGAATATGAATTAATTGAGCACATGAAGCTCGAAGCACTGAAAGCAAGGCTGAAAGCGTCTGAAGAGCAAGCGCGAGCAGGTCTGCTTCACGATGGAGAAACTGTATTCACGGATATACTCGCTGGTAAATATGACTGATGCTTGATTATAAATTTACGCCGTTAGCACTAGATGACCTTGTGGAAATTCGGGAGTATACAGTTGGTCGATGGGGAGTATTAAAAGCGAATGATTACATTGAACAAATCGAATCGACAATAAAGCTATTATGTGAATTTCCTCAACTAGGGAAACTGAATATAAATTTAGATTCTAAATATCAGAGTTATCCATTTGAGAGTCATATAATTTTTTACATGGTTGAGCAAAACACCATAGTCATTCACGGAATAATACATCAACGTATGCTGCCAACGAGGCTTTGAGATGTTCTATGATTAACAACGGCTGGTTAAAACAAGCAACCAAGCGCGAATCACCGCATGCCGACGAGCGTCCTGATCCAGAAGATATTAACTTGCTGGTGGTGCATGGAATCAGTTTGCCAGCCGGGGAGTTTGGTGGGCCGTATATTGATGACCTATTTATGGGTACGCTCGATACGACCGCCCATCCAGATTTCAGCATACTTGAAGGCCTACGCGTTTCCGCCCACTGCCTAATTAGACGCGACGGCGAGCTCTTACAATACGTCCCATTTCATCGTCGTGCATGGCATGCGGGTCGCTCGCAATATTGCGGTCGCCGCCATTGTAATGATTTTAGTATTGGCATTGAGCTTGAGGGAACCGACGAGCAGCCGTACACTAAAGCACAATATCAGCGTTTAGCGGAAGTGGTCGAACAACTCTTGCAGCACTACCCAGCGTTAACGCGGCATCGTATAGTAGGGCACCAACATATTGCGCCGGTGCGCAAGACCGACCCAGGCCCAGCATTTGATTGGTCATACTTCAAACAACTTGTTAGCGAAAAGGTATAAGCATGTACTTGTTGGCAATATTGCTTGCGTATTCATTAGAACGAACGCTCGAGATTACTCGCAACCTGCACTGGCGCCGTATTATTCTGCGCTGGCAACACTGGCAACACTGGCAAGTACGCAATACCAAGTTGGAAGACTGGCGCCAGCATGATCTCGGATACGTGCTCTGGGCGATTATCCCTGCGTTGCTTATTGGATTTGTTCTCCTCCTGCTCGACAACGTTCTGCTTACGTTTTTAGTCAGCAGCGCCGGACTACTCAGTGCTATTCAAGCACCCGCCGCACGCGCAGCATACAAAGCCTATCTGCAAGCAGAGCAAGACGAAGATGGCGCAGAACAAGCAAAGCAACTGAGATTGCTGCAACAAGCATCAGGCCGCAACGAAGCTGCACCGGTCGAACACCTACTCTTGTGGATACACTTGCGCCATTACTTTGCGGTGATGATTTATTTCGTGTTACTTGGCGTAGCTGGCGCGCTGGTGTACGCCACACTGCGCGACATGCGTCACCCACATAATTCGCGCTGGCAATTAGTCAATCAACTGATTGATTGGTTACCAACACGCTTGATGACCTTAGGCTTCTTACTTGTCGGCAATTTCTCAAAAGCAATGGCAACGTGGCTCAACTCCATCGGCAATAAACCACAAAATAACTTTATTGCACTGACCAAAGTTGCAGAGCTTGCCGAGGACCTCACTGCTCCGACCACTACCGCGCTTGTGAAGCGTAACTTCTTGTTATATATCGTTTTCGTTGCGTTATTGACGATTGGCGGCTGGCTCTAAGCGGAATCTGTTTGGCTTTTCTACGCCACTGATCTAAAATGCTGGTCTATTGGTATGACCAAAAACCAACAAGAGCGATATTAGCTATTGGATATTAGATATTAGCTCCGACGTATCGGGCATTTGTTGTTTGTCTAATATCCAATAGCAAATATCGAAGTGGCTCTTCGAATATCTAATATCTAATAGCTAATATCGGGTTTGACGTTAACTATGACTTTCCAGCGCATACAGCAAACCAAACTATCCGACGTCATCATGGACCGCATTGAAGGCATGATCGTCGACGGCACGCTCGAAGCAGGAGCGCGGCTCCCGTCTGAGCGCGATTTAGCCGCGCAATTCTCGGTATCGCGGCCAAGCCTGCGCGAAGCTATTCAAAAACTCGAAGCCCGCGGCTTAGTTGAGCGACGTCAAGGTGGCGGCACCTACGTGTGCGATAACATGCAAGAGCGTGTTGCTGAACCTTTGCTAGACTTACTGGCGCAACATCCGGAATCACAATTTGATTTGCTTGAGTTTCGTCATGCGCTTGAAGGTATCTCGTCGTATTATGCCGCCATGCGCGGCACTGCCGCAGATATTGAAGCAATTGCTGCGGCGTTTGAGGCATTACAAAAGGACCCAGGTGGGGAGCTTGCCGCACAGGCGCAGGCACTGACCGAATTCAATTTGCGTATTACCGAAGCGTCACACAATGTGATCCTATTGCACTTGGTACGCAGTATGCTGCCACTGTTGCAGAAAAATATTCAGCAAAACCTGCATGACCTCGCGCACAAGCCCGGGGTCATGCAGCAGTTACATGAACATCGGCAGCAAATTGTTGCTGCCATCACGGCTGGTGAACCCGAACAAGCGCGTGAAGCTTGTCATCAGTTGCTAGCCTATATTGAACATGCGTTGCTCGCCTCGAACCGTGAACAGTCGCGGATTCAGCGGTCGCTACGCCGAACTCAGCAAGGGTAAGGACAGAAGTATGACTGACCATTTAAAAGACGACATCGACCCGCAAGAAACGCGCGAGTGGCTTGAAGCTCTCGAGGTCGTGTTGGAAGAAGACGGCCCAGAACGTGGCCATTTCTTGCTCGAAAGCTTAATTGAAAAAGCTCGCCGTAGCGGTGCGTATCTACCATTTAATGCAACCACGGCTTACCTCAACACGATTCCGGCCAGCCAAGAGCCGGAAATGCCAGGTAACCGCACCATCGAACATCGCATTCGTTCGGCGATTCGTTGGAACGCATTGGCGATGGTTTTGCGGGCTTCGAAGAAAGATCTAGAGCTTGGCGGTCATATCTCCAGCTTCGCGTCATCAGCCATGCTGTACGATGTTGGTTTCAACCACTTTTTCCGTGCGCCAACCGAGCAAGACGGCGGTGACTATCTATACATTCAAGGTCACGCATGTCCAGGTATCTATGCGCGCGCATTCTTGGAAGGCCGTATTAGCGAAGACCAATTAAACAATTTCCGTCAAGAAGTGGATGGCAACGGTATTCCTTCATACCCACACCCGCACTTGATGCCTGATTTCTGGCAGTTCCCAACAGTATCTATGGGTTTGGGCCCAATGCAGGCGATTTACCAAGCACGTTACTTGAAGTACCTCACTGATCGCGGCATCAAAGATTGCTCAAATCAGCGCGTGTACTGTTTCTTAGGTGATGGTGAGGTGGATGAACCGGAAAGCTTGGGTGCAATTGGCTTAGCAACCCGCGAAGGTTTGGATAACCTGACCTTCATCGTGAACTGTAACTTGCAGCGCTTAGACGGTCCGGTACGTGGTAACGGCAAGATCATTCAAGAGCTTGAAGGCACGTTCCGTGGCGCGGGCTGGGAAGTAATTAAAGTGATTTGGGGCCGCTATTGGGATCCTCTCCTGTATCGCGATACCGAAGGTAAACTTGCCGACATCATGCAAAGCAGCGTTGACGGTGAATATCAGAACTACAAAGCGAAAGGTGGTGCGTATACCCGTGAGCACTTCTTCGGTAAAACGGAAGAAACCAAAGCCATGGTCGCGAACCTCACCGACGAGGATATCTGGCGCTTAAACCGCGGTGGTCACGATCCAATGAAAGTGTACGCTGCTTATCACAAAGCGGTGAACACCAAAGGTCGTCCGCAGGTCATCTTAGCGAAAACCGTCAAAGGTTACGGTATGGGTGCCGCTGGTGAAGGTAAAAACATTGCGCACCAAGTGAAGAAAATGGATATGGAAGCGATCAAACACTTCCGCGACCGCTTTAACATTCCAATTAAAGACAGCGAGCTTGAAGACATTCCGTTCTACAAGTTCCCTGAAGACAGCGAAGAAATGAAGTATATGCGCGAGCGCCGTGAGTCGCTTGGCGGCTTTATGCCGAAGCGTCTACCGCAAACGACGGTTGAGCTTGAAATTCCTTCGTTGAAAGCATTTGAGGCAGTGACCAAAGGTTCTGGTGAGCGTGAAATCTCAAGCACCATGGCGTTTGTTCGTGTTCTCACAGCGTTGTTAAAAGACAAGAAAATTGGTCAGCGTATTGTGCCGATTATCCCTGACGAAGCACGTACCTTTGGTATGGAAGGTTTGTTCCGTCAAGTAGGTATCTACTCGAGTCAAGGTCAGAAATACGAACCACAAGACTCTGATCAAGTTGCTTATTACCGTGAAGATAAAAAAGGCCAAGTACTGCAAGAAGGTATCAATGAGCTAGGCGCCATGGCGTCGTGGGTGGCGGCCGCAACCAGCTACTCGACCAACAATGAGCCGATGATTCCGTTCTATATTTATTACTCGATGTTTGGTTTCCAACGTGTGGGTGACTTGGTATGGGCGGCAGGCGATAGCCAAGCGCGCGGTTTCTTGGTCGGCGGTACGGCTGGACGCACGACCCTAAACGGCGAAGGTTTGCAGCACCAAGACGGTAGCAGTCATATCTTGTTCAACACCGTGCCAAACTGCATCACGTATGACCCAACGTATGGTTATGAAGTGGCAGTGATTGTTCAAGACGGCTTACGTCGTATGTATGGTGAGCAAGAGAACGTGTTCTATTACATCACCGTGATGAATGAGAACTACCAACAGCCAGAAATGCCAGAGGGCGTGGAAGAGGGAATCCTCAAAGGCTTATACGAGTTCGAAACGCACAAAGCGAAAAGTGCCAAGGGTGAAGTTCAGTTGTTAGGCTCGGGTACTATTTTGCAACAAGTACGCGAAGCGGCGAAATTATTAGCCGATGACTTCGGTATTACTGCGAAGGTCTACAGTGCGACGTCATTCAACGAATTGGCGCGCGATGGCTATGACGTTGAGCGTTACAACATGCTCAACCCAGGTAAGAAGCAGAAAACCGCTTATGTCACTGATGTATTGAGCAAGGCGAAAGGCCCAACGATTGCCGCAACGGATTACATGAAACAGTACGCTGACCAGATCCGTGCATGGGTACCAACACCATATCGTGTATTGGGTACAGATGGCTTCGGGCGCTCAGATAGCCGCGATAATTTACGTCGTCACTTTGAAGTGAATGCACATTACATTGCAGTAGCTGCGTTGACTGAGCTGGCGAAAGCGGGCGATATCGATGCCAAGGTAGTGGAAAAAGCTATCAAAGACTTCGGCATTGATACGAACAAAATCAACCCACTGTACGCGTAAGCAACGGGAGCGGAGGCAATAATGGCAGATTTAAAAGAAGTAAAAGCCCCCGATGTGGGCGGTGATGAAGTTGAAGTCATCGAGATATTAGTTAGCAAAGGCGATAGCCTTGAAGCAGAAGACTCGCTGATTACCGTTGAGAGCGATAAGGCGTCGATGGATATCCCGGCGCCATTTGCTGGCGTCGTCGCTGAAATGAAAGTCAAAGTGGGCGACAAAATCAAAGAAGGCGACCTGTTGGCGATGTTCGAAGCAGCGCAGGAGTCTGACGCAGTAGATGAAACGGTGTCTGACGCCGCGTCAGCGGGGTCTGACACCCAACCTACTGGCTCAGCAGACGAAGATGAATCACCTAGCGCAGCAGAGTCATCAAACAAAGACAAGCCAGCAGGCGGCGAGAAGAAAGTGATAGAAGTCACAGTCCCTGACATCGGCGAAGATGGCGAAGTCGACGTGATCGAAGTGTTGGTGAGTGAAGGCGACGAAATCAACGCTGAAGACGGTTTGATCACTCTTGAAACCGACAAGGCAACGATGGACGTACCAAGCCCAGAAGCGGGTGTGGTGAAGTCAGTGGAAGTCAAAGTCGGCGACAAAGTTAAACAAGGCTCACTCGTTGTGATGCTCGAAGTATCCGCCGCTCCGGTGTCTGACGCCGCGCCAGCGGGGTCTGACACCCAATCTACCGGCTCAGCAGACGAAGAAAAGTCACCAGCTAAAGCTGAGGCATCCAACGACGGCAAAGACCCCGACAAATCCGCCGAGCGTAAACCTCCGGTTCCTGATCACCCGCTCGACAAAAAATCGAAAGCGGAAGGCTTGGCCTATGCATCGCCTGCTGTGCGCCGGTTGGCTCATGAGTTTGGTGTTAACTTAAACCAAGTGAAAGGCTCAGGTCGCAAAGAACGCATCTTGAAAGAAGACGTGCAAGAGTACGTGAAGTATGAATTGTCACGCCCGAAAGCAACAGCTTCTAGTGGTGTCGCTCAAGGTGCTGGCGGCTTACAAGTGATTGCGCCACCGAAAGTGGACTTCAGCAAGTTTGGTGAAATTGAAGAAGTGCCATTAACGCGCATCCAGAAGATTTCAGGCCCGAATCTGCACCGCAACTGGGTGACGATTCCACATGTCACGCAATTTGATGAAGCGGATATCACTGAGCTTGAAGCCTTCCGTAAGCAGGAAAACGAGCTGCAAGCGAAGAAAAAAGACGGTGTGAAGATCACCCCGTTAGTATTCATTATGAAAGCGGTTGCCAAAGCATTGCGCGAGTATCCGGTATTCAATTCGTCGCTGGCGGACGATGGCGAACACCTGATCATGAAGAAATACGTGCACATCGGTATTGCGGTCGATACGCCAAATGGCTTGGTGGTTCCAGTGATTCGTGATGTCGATAAGAAGGGCATCTATGAATTGTCGGACGAACTCCTTGAAATCAGTGCGAAAGCGCGTGACGGCAAGCTGAAAGCGCAAGACATGCAAGGCGGTTGTTTCTCAATTTCTAGCCTTGGCGGCATTGGCGGTACAGCCTTTACGCCGATTGTGAATGCGCCTGATGTCGCAATTTTGGGTGTATCGAAGAGTGAGATGAAGCCGAAATGGAATGGCAAAGACTTCGAGCCACGCTTGATGTTGCCATTGAGCTTAAGCTACGACCATCGTGTCATTGACGGTGCCGTAGCCGCGCGATTTAGTGTGTACTTGAGCGCAGTGCTTTCTGACATTCGCAAATTAGTTCTATAAATTAAACAAATCGTGCCGGGGCTGTTATAATCAGCCCCAACGTTTTTACCGAAGAGTTTTTACCGAATTCTAACGAGGTTGATATGAGCAAAGAAGTGAAGGCCCAAGTTGTCGTTCTCGGTGGCGGCCCAGGTGGTTACTCGGCAGCGTTTCGTGCTGCTGACTTAGGTTTAGAAACCGTATTGGTTGAGCGCTACAGCACCTTAGGCGGCGTTTGTTTGAACGTCGGTTGTATTCCTTCGAAAGCATTGTTGCACATTGCCAAGCATATTGAAGATGCGAAGCACATGGGCGCTGAAGGTGTCGAATTCGGCGAACCAAAAATCGACCTCGACAAAATTCGTTCTCATAAAGAAAAAGTTATCGGTCAGTTAACCGGTGGCTTAGGTCAAATGTCGAAAATGCGTAAAGTGAAAGTTGTGAATGGCGTTGGCGAATTCGCGAGCGACAAACAACTGAAAGTAAAAGACGCAGAAGGCAACGAAACCGTGGTGAACTTCGAGCACGCGATTATCGCCGCTGGTTCACAATCGATTAAATTACCATTCGTACCGCACGACGATGAGCGTATTTGGGATTCAACGGATGCGTTAGAATTACCATTTGTTCCAGGTCGTATGTTGATTTTGGGCGGCGGTATCATCGGTTTAGAAATGGGCTGTGTATACAGCGCACTAGGTGCGAAAGTTGACGTAGTCGAAATGACCGAGCAGCTGATTCCACCAGCTGATAAAGACATTATCAAAGCATTCACCAAGTCGATTTCGAAGAAGTTCGACAACATCATGTTGAACACCAAAGCGGCGAAAGTAGAAGCTAAGAAAGACGGCATTCACGTGACCTTCGAAGGCGACAAAGCTCCAGAGAAGCCAGTGAAGTATGACGCGGTATTGGTTGCCGTAGGTCGTGCACCAAACGGTAAGAAACTTGGCGCAGAAAATGCTGGCGTGAATGTGACTGACCGTGGCTTCATTGAAGTTGACAACCAAATGCGCACCAACGTGAAGAACATCTTCGCGATCGGTGACATCGTTGGTCAACCAATGTTGGCGCACAAAGCGGTTCACGAAGGCCACGTTGCTGCCGAAGTCATTGCCGGTAAGAAACACTTCTTCGATCCGAAAGTGATTCCTTCAATTGCTTATACTGATCCAGAAGTGGCATGGGCAGGTTTGACCGAGAAAGAAGCGAAAGAGCAAGGCGTCGAGTACGAAGCAGCCGTATTCCCATGGTCAGCTTCTGGCCGTGCGATTGCGCAAGGCGCAACGGACGGCTTCACCAAGTTGTTGTTCGATAAAAACAACCGCATCATCGGTGGTGCTATCGTTGGTTCAAACGCGGGTGAGTTACTCGGCGAAATCTGCTTGGCCATCGAAATGGGCTGCGACGCAGAAGACATTGCGCTGACCATTCACGCGCACCCAACCCTACACGAATCAGTAGGTTTGGCCGCTGAAGTGTTCGAAGGCTCAATCACCGACCTCCCGAACAAAAAAGCGAAAAAGTAGTTAATACCAAAACCCCGTGACTCACCTCACGGGGTTTTTTCTTTCCCTTCCCGAAACAATTTGCGACAAAAAATCCGGCAGCTGCGGTACTTAGCATAGCTTTTGTGTTGTACACAAAAGGCGCATGGCTTAAGGTAGAAAGGTTATTAGAGATTTACTGACAAAGCGATTGGTCAATAAGATAAACGGGGAACCTATGAATAAAGTAAGTACTATTGCGCTGAGCGTTGCGCTCGCGTTAGGCGTAGCTGCATGCTCGCCACAACAAACCACCGAACAACAAAACCAACAAGCCAAGCAAGAGCAACCACAGCAGCAACTGACTTCAGGCTTGCGTCTAGACGCTTTTAATACCGACGTACGCCCACAAGACGATCTGTTCCAATTCGTGAATGGTACCTGGTATGAAAATACTGAAATACCAGCCGACAAATCACGTATCGGCTCGTTCCTTGAATTGCGTGAGCGTAATCAAGAACGTCTACGTACACTGATTGAAACCGCGTCAGCTCAAGAAGCGGAAGAGGGCTCAAATGCTCAAAAAATCGGTGACTTCTTCAACAGCTATATGGACGTCGAAAAGTTAAATAGCCTGGGTTACACGCCAATCGCAGCAGACTTGCAAGCCATTGCACAAGTTGAAACTCATGCCGATGTCGTTGAACGCTTCGCTGAGCTGGCGAAAATTGGCGTCAGTGGTCCATTTGGCTTCTATGTTTACGGCGACAAGAAAAACCCTGATTACAATGCACTGTATATGGGTCAGTCAGGTTTGAGCTTGCCAGACCGCGATTACTATCTCAAAGACGAAGAGAAATTCGTTGAGATTCGTAACGCTTATAAAGCCTACATCAAAGATATTTTGGCGTTGGTGGATTACGAAGAAGCCGAAGCAGCAGCGGATGCGATTTTAGAACTCGAAACCAAAATTGCTCAAGCACATTGGAGCCGCGTGCAAAGTCGCGACGCAGAAGCGACCTATAATCCAAAATCAACCGACGAAATGGTTGCGTTGATGGGTAGTTTTGATTTCCCAACCTACGCAAAAATCACCGGTATTGACGTTGCTGACCAATACATTGTGTCTCAGTTGAGCTACTTTGAAACATTTGGCGACATGTTCGACGATGTGAGCGTTGAAACGTGGAAGCATTACATGACATTGCGCACAGTGAACCGCTTTGCGTCAATGCTCACTGAAGAAATCAACGATCGTAACTTCGCATTCTACGGCAAAGTACTCCGTGGTACGCCAGAGCAAGAGCCGCGCTGGAAACGTGGTGTAGACGCAACCGATAACGCATTAGGCGAAGTGTTGGGTCAGTTATACGTTGCAGAATACTTCCCGCCGGCAGCCAAAGCGCGCATGGAAGAGTTGGTCGACAACTTGATTGTGGCTTATGGCGAGTCGATTAAAGATCTTGAATGGATGTCTGACGAGACCAAAGAAAAAGCGCTCGAAAAACTCAGCAAGTTTACCCCATATGTGGGCTATCCGAGCGAATGGCGCGATTATTCAGGCTTGGTTGTTTCTGACGATAACTTGGTCGAAAACGTGAAGCGTTCGTACGCGTTTGACTACCAAGAGAATATCGCTGAAATTGGCCAGCCGGTTAAAGAAGAAGACTGGGGTATGACACCACAGACCGTGAACGCGTATTACAGCCCAGTGCGTAATGAAATTGTGTTCCCGGCAGGTATCTTGCAACCGCCATTCTTTGACATGAATGCTGAAGACGCTGTGAACTACGGCGGTATCGGTGCGGTTATCGGTCACGAACTAGGCCATGGTTTTGATGACCAAGGTTCGAAGTATGACGGCGACGGTAACTTGAATAGCTGGTGGACTGACGGCGACCGCGAAGCATTTGATGCGCGTGGCTCACAATTAGCTGCTCAGTATGATAGCTATGAAGTGATTCCAGAAACCTTCATCAACGGTAAATTGACCTTGGGTGAGAATATTGGTGACTTGGCTGGTTTAACCATTGCCTATCGTGCTTATGTCAATTCATTGAACGGCAAAGAATCGCCAGTCATGGACGGCTTTACCGGTGAGCAACGCGTATTCTTAGGCTGGGCACAAGTATGGAAAAACAAAGCACGTGACGAATTCGTTCGTAACCAAGTGCTGAGCGATCCGCACTCACCAGCAGACTATCGCGTTAACGGTACTGTCGTTAACATTCCAGCGTTTTACGAAGCCTTTGATGTGAAGCCAGGCGATGAGTTGTACTTACCGCCAGAAGAGCGCGTTACCATTTGGTAAGGCAAGTTGGCTAATTAAGTGCAAAACCCACTTCTGGTAATTACCCCAGAAGTGGGTTTATACTATCTGCCATGCAAATATTGTTGAAACTGATGATTATTGTAAGCTTATTGCTGGCGCCGTTTTCGGGGCAAGCATGGGAAGCTATGCCAGTAACGCCAGATCAGCACATGCAACATCAAATATCTGATCAAGACATGGAAGGCACTCATGCCAATCACGATTGTTGCGATACTGAAAAGGCACAAGTTTCAGCAAACCCTCACACCAACTGCGATAACAGTTGCGGTGATTGTCAGCATCACTGTAGCTCTTCAGCCAGTGGTTTGATTACCGCGATTCAATTACAAACTAACCTAAGTATTTTCGAGCAATGGCCAAGCCTGCAAGCTGTGCCGTTGTCGCGTCAAGAAGGCCAACTGCGCCCTCCAATGTCTGCCTAATTAAAACTCGTTGCAACGCAAGCACCGATGCTTGTGCGTTTTAATTTTTATTGGCAGGTTTTCTTATGACAATTTTACGTTTATTCACTGCAATACTGTGTTTGGCATTCGCGTTGCCGCAGGGTCACGCGCAAGAGTTCGAACTCAACCATAATCACAGCGAACAAAGCGAACAGTCTCAACAAAGCACCGAATATGTGTGCCCAATGCACAGTCATATTATCAGTGATGAGCCCGGCACGTGCCCGATTTGCGGCATGGATCTTGAGCCGCGGCAGCGCCAAGAAGAGAAGTCGGTGCAAGTGAGTGGTTCGATGCAGCAAAATCTTGCCATTCGTACCACCGCCGTGACATACGATACGTTGTGGCGTTATTACCCAACCATCGCGCAGGTGGCTTGGAATGATAACGCGCGCCATCATGTGCATGCCCGCGCCGCCGGTTGGATCGAAAAGCTTTATGTGCGTAGCGAAGGGAAGCAAGTCCAGAAAGGCGATCGTATTTATGACATATACAGCCGTGAACTTGTGGTGGCGCAGCAGGATTTACTTCAAGTTTTGAGCAACAGTGCGAGCAATGCGAGATTAGTGCGCGATGCCAAGCTACGTCTTGAGTTACTTGGCTTTGCTCCGCAACTTATTAAGGAAATCGAGCAGAGTCGCGAAATCATGTATCGCGTGCCCGTGTTTGCCCCGCAGGCAGGTGTTGTTACGCAGCTTAACGTTGCAGAAGGCATGTACGTAGAGCCAGGTTTAGCCATGCTCACACTTACAGGTGATGAAAGTTTTTGGCTCATTGCCGATGTACCTGAGCGATACAGCGATTGGCTTCGCGTAGGCGCGCCGGTTGATGTGACTTTGCCACAGGCGAACCTCAACGGTTACGAAACCGAAATCGAATACATTTATCCATCGCTTGATGAGCGTGCAAGAACGCAGCGCGTGCGGATTAAACTTCCCAATAGCCAAGTGGGTAATAGCTTATTAGTTGGTATGCAAGCGCAGGTTGAGTTATATGGTGGACCCAAGCGTGAAGCGTTGACGGTGCCACTAAGTAGCCTGATTGTTACCGGTGCAAACAATCGCGTGATCGTGAAAACCACTGACAATACGTTCGAGCAACGTGACGTTCACGTCGGACTGGTGATCGGCGACCAAGCAGAAATTTTGCACGGTCTCGAAGCCGGTGAGCGAGTCGTTGTTTCCGGTCAATTCTTATTAGATTCAGAAGCGACTTTGTTAAATAGCCGCGCAACCGGCGAACAGGAGGCAACTGATGCTCACGCACATCATTAATGCCTCGCTACGCAACCGCATGCTGGTGCTGATTGCCGCCATGCTTGCGGCGTGGTTTGGCTGGCGCGCGATGACCACCACACCACTCGATGCGATACCTGACCTTTCCGATGTGCAGGTGATTGTGAAAACAAGTTATCCGGGTCAAGCGCCGCAACTGGTTGAAGAGCAAGTCACTTGGCCGCTAGCGAACGTCATGCTTGCGGTTCCGGGCGCATCTGAAGTACGCGGTTACTCGTTTTTCGGTGATTCATATTTATATATTTTGTTTGAAGATGGCACCGATATTTATTGGGCGCGCAGCCGAGTTCTTGAATATCTGAGTCAGGCACAACAGCAACTACCAGCTGGCGTGACGCCTGAACTAGGCCCTGATGCCAGCGGTGTCGGCTGGGTATTTCAATACGTGCTTACCGATACCACAGGCACGCACGATCTGGGTCAGCTGACTAGTTTGCAAAACTGGTTCTTAAAGCAAGAGCTACAAAGCGTGAGCGGCGTATCGGAGATTGCGACAGTCGGCGGCATGGTGCAAGCCTATCAAGTGGTGATTGAGCCGCAGCGCCTGCAAACTTATGGTTTAACCATTGTTGATATCCGTCAAGCTATTCAAGCAGCTAACCAAGAAGTTGGCGGCGGTATTGTGGAAATGGCTGAAGCAGAATTTATGGTGCGCGGTACCGGCTATATTCAGTCGCTCGACGATTTACGTCAGTTGCCACTCAATGTGCGTAGCAGCGCAGGCACAGCCATCACATTGGATGACGTGGCGACAGTACGTCGTGGGCCGCTGAGTCGTCGCGGTATCGCTGAGTTTAACGGTGAAGGCGAAGTGGTCGGCGGAATTGTGGTGATGCGTCATGGCGAGAACGCGTTAGCAACCATCGAACGTGTGCGCGATAAGCTTAAAACTCTGCAACAAGGCCTTCCGGAAGGCGTTGAAATTACGCCGGTATATGACCGCTCGCAATTGATTGAACGCGCAGTCGACAACTTAACCAATAAACTTATTGAAGAGATGGCCTTTGTTGCTCTGGTAACGGTGCTGTTTTTATTGCACATGCGCTCGGCTCTGGTGGCGATTATTACGTTGCCGCTGGCCGTACTGATCAGCTTTATGGTGATGCGTTGGCTTGGTATCAACGCCAATATCATGAGCCTTGGCGGTATTGCGATTGCCATCGGTGCATTGGTTGATGCTGCCATTGTGATGGTTGAGAACGCGCATAAACATCTTGAGCGTTACCGTGAACAGCATGGCGATGAACCACGTGGCGCTGAACATTGGCAGGTTATGGCAAAAGCCACAGCGGAAGTTGGTCCTGCACTATTTTTATCGCTACTCATTATTACCTTAAGTTTCGTTCCGGTGTTCGCGTTAGAGCAGCAAGAAGGTAGGCTATTTGCACCGCTTGCATACACGAAAACGTTTGCGATGGCTGCGGCCGCATTGCTGTCGATTACACTCGTACCGGTGTTAATGGGCTATTTCGTACGTGGTAAAATTATCAGCGAGCAGCGTAATCCCATCACACGGCTACTGGTTGCATTGTATCGTCCCTTACTAAATGTGGTATTGAATTGGCCGCGATTCACGATTGTCTTTGCGATACTGGCGGCAGTGAGTGCTTACTATCCTTATAGCAAGATTGGTAGCGAGTTTATGCCAACCATGCAAGAAGGTGATTTACTATATATGCCAACCACAATGCCGGGAATTAGCCCTGCGGCGGTTGGTCAATTGCTACAACAAACCGATCGGTTGATTAAGCAAGTACCTGAAGTTGATACCGTGTTTGGTAAGACCGGTCGCGCCCAAACGGCAACCGACCCAGCGCCGTTAACCATGCTCGAAACCACCATTCAGCTGAAACCGCAAAGTGAGTGGCGAGAAGGCTTTACTATTCACGATATTATCGCTGAATTGGATGCCACCGTACGTGTGCCAGGTATCACGAATGCGTGGGTGCAACCAATTAAAACGCGCATTGATATGCTTTCAACCGGCTTGAAAACGCCACTGGGTCTAAAAATCGCAGGGCCTGACTTAAGTGAAATTCAGCGTATTGGTGCCGACCTAGAACAGCGCTTACAGGATGTTGCGGGAGTTAAATCAGTATTTGCGGAACGCCCAGCAAGCGGACGTTATATTGAAATTCGTCCTGATTTAGCTCGTGCAGCGCGTTACGGTTTAAGCCAAGCCGATATCCAAACTGCCATCCAATTCGGTATCGGTGGTGCGACGATTGCGGAAACTGTCGAAGGTACTGAGCGCTATCCAATTACCTTACGTTATCCGCGTGCAGATCGTGATCATGTTGAGCGTTTGAAAACCTTACCCTTAGTGAGCAAAGATGGTGCATGGGTAACGCTGGAACAAGTTGCTAGCGTCGAAGTTACCGTCGGGCCGGCCATGATCCGTAGCGAAAATGCTCGCCCAACGGGGTGGGTCTTCGTCGATGTCGCCGATAATGTTGCAGTTGGTGATGTATTAACAGCAGCACAGCCTCTTGTAAGTGAGTACCAACTTCCACCGCGGTACAGCGTCAGTTGGTCAGGGCAATATGAGTCAATGCAACGCGTTCAAGCGAAACTCAAAGAAGTCGTGCCAGTCACCCTAGCGGTTATTCTGATCCTGCTTTACTTAACTTTCCGTTCTTTTAAACAAGCGGTGCTCATTATGGCAACCTTGCCGCTGGCGCTTGCCGGAAGCTTATGGTTCATCTGGTTGCTTGGTTACAACTTATCCATTGCCGTCGTGGTCGGGATGATCGCACTGGCAGGCGTCGCGGCTGAGTTCGGGGTCGTGATGCTGTTGTATCTCAATAACGCCTGGCGTGACAGTCAGTCGCGCTCGGAACAAGGATTACACGATGCGATTATGGAAGGTGCGGTTCAGCGTGTTCGGCCTAAGGCAATGACGGTAATTACTATTATTGCTGGCTTGTTGCCAATTATGCTCACCCACGGTACCGGAAGTGAAGTGATGCAGCGCATCGCAGCGCCCATGATTGGCGGTATGGTCGCTGCGCCACTACTTAGCTTATTCGTGCTACCAGCCGTGTATTGGTTGTATCACCGCTACACGTTAGCTCGTGCCGAGCATAAACAGGCGTAACTGTTGCTCGTCTCGCATCACATGCACAATGATAACCCGCTGCTGTTCGCATTTACAAAAAATGCGACACGGCGGGACGACTAATTCACGATAAACCGAGTTTGGTAATTCAGGAGGTATGCGACCACGTCGTGGGAATTTTGGTAGCTCGGCGCTTCAAGCTAGTAACCAGTTCAACTTTCACAATACATTCTCATTCGTAGCAAAGAAGTATCACTTTGTTTAAAGTGCCACTCACGAATAACGAATAACGAATAACGAATAACGTTTAAAGCAGCACCTGCCACCCTTGCGGTGGCTGAAGTTCACGAAGTTGTTTATGCACCGCATCAGCCACATCAGGTTTCAAGTGATTAATCCATACTCGGCGGGGCTGTGAATGCAGCCCCTCAAGCAATCGCAAACATAACTGCGGCGTTAAATGGCAGGATTGATTCGCAACCGATTCAAGTTCATTCGGAAATGAGCATTCAAAAATGATGTCATCGAGTGGCCCCAGTGCGTTGATATTCTCAATCACGCTGTCGGCATAACCCGTGTCGGCTACAAACGCCGTGGTTTGGTTCTCTTTGCGGATTGCAAAACCGAAGGTGGGAACAGTGTGGTAGGTACGAAATGGCTCAATGCACACATCACCAATACAAATCTGTTCACCGGCGCTGATTTCCTGCAGACGCAACAAGGGTTTGTCTTTGGACGGGAGCTCCCGCATATCTGGCCAAATCACCCAATTAAAAACATGTTCTCGCAGTGCCTCTAGGGTGTCGTGGGAACCATACACTGTCACTGGCGAGCTGGCATCGGCAACGTTAAAGAGATTACCCAGTAACATGGGTAAACAGCAGATATGATCACTGTGGCTGTGGCTTAAAAAAATATGCCGTACTTGCTGCATTTGTTTCAGTAACAACTGCGTGACGCCAGTGCCGGCATCAATCAAGAGCGATTCATTCACTTGCAAGCAAGTAGTGCCAGTGAGCCCACCTAAGCCACCACTGGCACCTAACACATTGATGTTCATTTAACGCGCATCACCAAAGCATACATGACAGGAACCACCACTAATGTTAACAAGGTGGCGAAGCCGAGACCAAACATGATAACTACGGCCATGCTGACAAAAAAGTCGTCAAATAACAATGGAATCATGCCGACAATGGTGGTCGCTGCTGTCATTGTAACCGGCCGCACACGGCTGACTGATGCATCAACTAACGCTTGCAACGCTTCTTTGCCAGAGTGCAATTCCACGCGAACCTGCTCGAGCAAGACCACACCGTTTTTGATCAACATGCCGGAGAGACTCAGAAAGCCCAATAATGCCATGAATCCGAAGGGTTGATTGGTCAGCACAAGGCCCAAGGTGACGCCAATGACGCTCAACGGCACGGTGGTCCATAACACACCGGCCTGACGAATCGAGCTAAATAGCAATACGGTAATGATAAACATCACCAAAAACGCTAACGGCAGTGCTTGGAAAATCGCACCGGTGGCTTTATTGGAAGCCTCAAACTCGCCGCCCCAAGTCAGCTCATAACCCGCTGGCAGTTCGATTGCTTCAATCGCAGGGCGCACCCGAGCAAGCACCATCGCTGGGGTTTCATCGCCAAAAATATTGTGATCCGCCATCACCGTAATCGTCCGTTTGCGGTCACGACGAACAATCAAATTATCCTCAGCCATGAGTTGCACATCGCGAACGACCTGACCTAACGGCACATGCTGCTGGAGCGCCGAGCTGTACACTTGTAGTTCTTGCCAATTATCAATGTCACTACGTTCGTTAGCTGGCGCTCGCATGACAATCGGTAGCAAGTCGGTGCCATCGCGATAAATACCAACGGTTTGCCCGGCAAAATTGCGTTTAAGAACGTCGTCTACATCGGCTTTCGTTATACCCAACCGCCGTGCCGCCGCCTCATTGAAATCGGTAACTAATACTTTCGTACGCTGGCGCCAGTTGTCCCTTAAATTACGAACGCCTGAGTCTTGCGCCATAATTTCTCTAGCTTGCGCAGCCAATTGACGCAATATCACAGGGTCAGGCCCACTAAAACGAGCTTCAATTTTGGCTGCTTGGGTCGGGCCCATTTCAAGAGGCTTCATTTTGTATTCAACGTCAGGTTGCTCTGTACGTAAGAAGTCTTCGAAATCGAGCAATACCTGTTCGAGTTGGTCGGTGTTGTCAGCGCGAAGTATCAGCTGTGCATAACTTTCGTAAGACTTCTCAACTAAGTAGGTTAGCGTGAAGCGCGGAGCACCTTGACCAATCGTTGCCGCGGTAAACACCAATCCGTCGCTGTCAGATTGTTCGTTGAGGTAATGTTCAAGTTGTTTCACTTGCTGTGCCGTCGCGCGAATATCAGTACCTTGCGGATACCACAAATCCACGAATGCCATGGGCGTTGTGCTCGGCGGGAAAAATGATTGCTTAATGGTCGTGAAACCGTAACCCGCCGCAATGAGTAACAGTAACATGACCGCAATCGTGGTTTTGCGCCATGCCAAGAAACGATGAAGCATCACACGATAACCCCGGAATACCCAGTGGTTATAAACATGGTCGTCATCTTCAGGTTGCTCGCGAGCCGAGCGCGCACGTGCGTCTTTGCGGAATAGAATATTTCCTAAGAACGGCGTAAGCGTGATCGCCGTAAACCAGCTTAATAGCAATGAAATAAACAATACCCAAAAAAGTGAGTTTGCATATTCACCGCTTGCGTCGCGCGAAAGACCAATCGGCGCAAACGCAATCACGGCAATAGCCGTAGCACCCAGTAAGGGCCAAATATTCTGTTGGACGACGTCACTGGCTGCCTGAATGCGCGACAAGCCACGCCGGACGCCAACTAGCATACCTTCGGCAATCACAATGGCGTTATCAACCAACATACCCAGCGCAATAATCAGCGCACCAAGCGATACCCGTTGCAATTGGATATCCATCAGATACATAAAAATGAAGCTACCGAGAACGGTAATGAGGAGTACCCCACCAATCAGCACGCCGGAGCGCAAGCCCATGGTCAATAGTAGCGCAATCACAACAATCACGACTGCTTCAGCAAGATTGATGAGGAAGTTATTTACTGAATGATCAACTTCGGAAGGTTGGTCATAAATTTTGTCGACTTGCATACCAACGGGCTGGGCATAGCGCAGTTCATCCAGCTTTTGCATTACTCGCGCACCAACTTCAACAACGTTCACGTCTTCAGCAAAAGACAGCGCCAACCATAATGAGTCGCGCCCGTTGTAGCGTACTAAGTGCGTTGGAATCTCTTGGTATTCACGGGTTACCGTTGCGACGTCGCGCAGCAAAATACGCTCGTCAGCGCCAGGATTGCTGATCATTAAATTGGCCAGCTCGTCCACACTATTAAATTCGCCGCTGGTTTGTAAACGAATACGCTCTTGACCCACCTGCACCCGGCCAGCGTCGCTAACCGCGTTTTGGGTTTGTAACAGATTGACGAGTTGTTGCGGCGGAATGCCAAAGTTAGCTAGCTTCTCGCGCGAAACCTCAACAATAACTTGTTCGTTTTGTTTGCCCGCCACCATGACTTTACCGACGCCTTTAACCAGCACTAATTCGCGGCGCAAATAATCGGTGTAGTCAGCAATGTCTTGATAACTGTATCCGTCACCGCTGATGGCAAAAGTCATACCGTAAACATCGGCAAAGTCATCTTTGACCATCGGCTCGCCGCTACCAGGCGGTAGGGTTTTGCGCGAGTCGTTGACTTTACGACGCAACTCATCCCACACCTGCGGCATTTGATGCTTACGCAAGGTGCTATGCATTTCGATAGTGATTTGACTTAAACCCGGTTGTGAGACCGACGTAATGTGGTCGACATAGCTGAGCTCTTGAATCGCGTTTTCAAGCCGGTAGGTCACTTCTTCTTCAACTTGCTGTGCTGTAGCGCCTGGATATTGCGTAATCACCATCGCTTGCTTCAAGGTGAACTCCGGATCTTCCAAACGTCCGATATTTTGTAGCGCCACCAAGCCACCCAACAAAAGAATCAGCAGCAGCATCCAACTGGTGGTGCTGCGCTTCATACTGAAGCGTGCAATATTCATCACAGACCACGCTCCTTCACCCAAGGTCGCACACGTTGGTTATTGCTAATCGCATGAACACCGGCAATCACAATTTGGTCGCCGGCAGCGAGACCGTCGGTGATTTCTGCTCCGCGATTTGTCAACGCACGCACGTTGACCTCACGCTGAGTCACGCGCTCAGTTTGCGGGTCATATACCCACACAAAATGACCTTGGTCTGGGGCTTTTGTTGGTGGCGAAAATAACGCCGATGCGGGTACAATCAGCGCCGCATCCAGTTGCTGCGAAACCGCTTGAGCATCCACCGCGACCATCGCTGACATCCCCGGCAACACATTTAAATTTTCGGGTGTGGGTAACGTGAACACGACCTTGTAGGTGTTGGTTGCGGGGTCGGCAGTGGTGTCCCACTCTTTCGGTGTCGCTTTAAATTTTTGCTCAGGTGCCGCCGCAAAAATAACATCCGGCTGATAATTCGTGTTGCGTTGTACCCGCGCAAACAACCCTTCTGGTACGCGAATACTTACATCAATCGCATTATTCATCTGTAATGTGGCAATCGCACGCTGTGGCTGCACCGTTTCGTAACGTTCGACAAAAACATGTGCCACAGTGCCCGCGAAAGGTGCGCGTAACTCGGTATAACGCACATTCGCGCGTGCCGTTTCCAAATTGGCTCGTGCTACTTCTAGATTGGACTTCACTTCATCGAATTGCTGTGGTGAAATCACCCCTTGTTCGACGAGGTTTTCGGTCCGACGAAACTGAGCTTGCGCCAATTCAAACCGTGCCTGCGCTTGATCTAACACCAATTGGTAGTCGGTCGGGTCAAGCTTGGCAATCAACTCGCCTTGTTTCACTTCATTACCAGCCTTAACCGGAAACTCAGTAATTTCACCACCAACGCGAAACGCCAATTGTGCCACTTGCGCCGCCTCAACTACCGCCGGAAAATGACGAATCCGCTGATCATCAGAGAAGTTAACCGTGTAGAGCTTCACCGGCTGCACCACTTCTTCCTGAGCAACGGGCGCAACGCCTTCGCTACAGCCAACTAAGCTGGTGAGGGCGGCAAGTCCGGTCAGCATTAAAGCCTGAATGCGCATAAATTCTCCTTTAAAAGCAACGACGATATTAGCTATTGGATATTAGATATTAGAAAAGCCAATTCGATATTAGCTATTGGATACTCGAACTGATGTATCAGGTATGTGTGTTTTCCCTAATATCTAATATCCAATAGCTAATATCGCACTTGATTTTACCTTGTTTCTTGTTAATTTATATTGAATTAATCTTGACTACATATTCAGTAAAGTTTAATAAGGATAATCATTCATGAAAATTCAGCAGCTCCAAATGCTCAATGCGTTAAGTGAAACGGGTACCTTGCAAGGTGCAGCCGAGCAACTGCATCGAACGCAAGCTGCTGTCAGTATGGCACTTAAAAAGCTTGAGGACGAGGTAGGTTTTCCATTGTTTGACCGTGATGGCTATCGTTTAAAACTCACTGCTTTTGGCGAACAGTTTCTGCGGCAGGCGCGAGAAGTATTGAGGCAACAGCAACGGCTGCAAAGCTTAACGCAACAATTACGCGAAGGAGCGGAGCCACTATTACGCATTTCTTACGATCATACCTGTGCGCCGGCCAGTTTGTTTAAAGCGATGCGAGCCGTGCAAGAGCGCTATCCAGCAACTGATTTATTATTGAATGGCGAAGCGCAATTAAAATCATTACGAGCGGTGCGTGAAGGTGAGGCGGATTTAGCTCTGACACCGTGGCTACCCGTGTTTCGCCAACATGGTGACTTTGAAACCAAGCTTGTGCGGCCTTTCGAACTTTTAGTTGCTATCTCGCCAAGCCTCGCAGCCAAGCATGGGCTGCCTAAACAGCGCCGTGATTTACTCGATATCCCGATGCTCATGCCGCAAAACCAAGACGTCGGCATAAACCTCGATAGAATGATCCGTATGCCCGGACAACAGCGCATTCGTGTGAATGATTCCATTGCACAACGTGAATTATTAGTTGCTGGTATGGGGTGGGGCATCGTGCCGGGAGATATTATTGTGGATGAGCTGGCGCGCGGTGATCTCGTGCGAATCGACATTCCCGATTTCATCAACCAAGTTCACTTAGAGGTGCATTTGGTGCGTTCAGCCGAGCGTATAGCTGGCCCCGCCGCCCAAATAATCTGGGATTACTTTTGAAAATCAAAAGTGATATTAGCTATTGGATATTAGATATTAGAATAAAACGAATACCCGCTACTTTTGCGCAAATATCCAATATCTAATAGCTAATATCGTACTTGTATTTAAACCAGCTTTTTCCAGATTAAGGGCTGCTTAATTTCTGGAATATAAATTGCGTAACCAAACTGCACGCGTAATGCCGCCCCAGTAGCTTGTAAACTCAAGTGCGAGTCGCTTTTAATGTCATTCGATGTCTCGTTGCGAATATCGTTACGCGCAATATCGACACTGTGATCCCAGCTACCAATAGCTCGCTCAGCAGAATAAACAAAGCGGTACACTGGCATATCAACAAATTCGGTTGACTCGACGGATTCAGCTAAAACTGGGGCTGCAGAAGTAAGTGCTGCAGCTAAGAAAAGACCTTTCAATAGATGTGTGTTCATGACTAATCCCCCCACGAGATGTCATCTATTAAGATAGTCCAAATTTGTGAAAGGTTTATGTCGGAATTGTAAAAAAGCGTAACTGTTGGAAACCAAGTACGATATAAGCTATTGGATATTGGATATTAGAACTGATGTATCGGGTATATATGTTTTCTCTAATATCTAATATCCAATAGCTAATATCGCTTTTGCTCTCCATTCACAGCTTTTATCGCAAAGATTGACGTATATATCCCCTTATGAATTTTATTCAGTCACAAAACCTCGTATAATTCTGCGCACTTTTAAACCGCAACAGCAAAAGGGGTACCCAGTGCTGCAAGAATATCGTAAGCATGTCGAAGAGCGGGCCGCAGAAGGCATTCCGCCAAAACCACTGACAGCAGAGCAAGTTGCTGATTTAGTTGAATTATTGAAAAACCCACCAGCCGGTGAAGAAGACTTCCTGGTTGAACTTATTTCTGAGCGTGTGCCTCCAGGCGTTGACGAAGCAGCCTATGTAAAAGCTGGCTTCTTGTCAGCTATCGTGAAAGGCGAAACCAGCAGCCCAGTTATCAGCAAAGATGCTGCGGTATCATTGCTCGGTAACATGCACGGTGGTTATAACATCGTGACGTTGGTTGAGTTGCTTGATGACGCGGAACTGGGCGAATTAGCTGCGGCAGAATTGAAGCACACATTGCTTATGTTTGATGCCTTCCACGATGTGGAAGAGAAAATGAAAAACGGCAACGCATTGGCGAAAGAAGTAATTGAATCATGGGCCGATGCCGAGTGGTTTACTAGCCGTGACGAAATGCCAGAAGCGATTAAAGCAACGGTATTCAAAGTAACTGGCGAAACTAACACGGACGATTTGTCACCAGCACCAGATGCTTGGTCGCGCCCAGATATTCCGTTACACGCCAAAGCAATGTACAAAATGCCACGCGAAGGCGTGACTGATGCGGCGAAGCAAATTGAAGAGCTGAAGCAAAAAGGTCACCCAGTTGCATTCGTTGGTGACGTTGTAGGTACCGGTTCATCGCGTAAGTCAGCAACCAACTCAGTACTTTGGTTCATCGGTGAAGACATGCCAGGCACGCCAAACAAGCGCGCTGGCGGTATCTGTATTGGTGGCAAGGTTGCACCAATCTTCTTCAACACCATGAAAGACGCAGGCGCGTTGGTGTTTGAAGCAGACGTTGAAAAAATGAACATGGGTGATGTGATCACTATTTACCCATATGCCGGCAAAATCGAAAATGAAGCGGGCGACGTTATTGCTGAATACGACTACGCTTCACGCGTGATTCTAGACGAAGTTCGTGCTGGCGGTCGTATCAACCTGATCATCGGTCGCGGTTTGACTGAGAAAGCTCGCGAATCTTTAGGTATGGGTCCATCTGACTTGTTCTTGAAGCCTGAGCAACCGGCTGACACTGGCAAAGGTTATACCTTAGCGCAGAAGATGGTTGGTAAAGCTTGTGGTATGGAAGGCGTACGCCCAGGCACCTATTGCGAACCGAAAATGACCACTGTAGGTTCGCAAGATACGACTGGCCCTATGACCCGTGACGAGTTGAAAGACTTGGCATGTTTAGGTTTCACCGCTGATTTGACTATGCAGTCATTCTGTCACACGGCAGCGTATCCGAAGCCTGTCGATATCGAAACGCAACACACCTTGCCAGATTTCATCATGAACCGTGGTGGTGTCAGCTTGCGTCCGGGCGACGGTATTATCCACAGCTGGTTGAACCGTATGTTGTTACCTGACACCGTTGGTACGGGTGGTGACTCGCATACGCGTTTCCCATTGGGTATTTCGTTCCCAGCAGGTTCTGGCTTAGTCGCGTTCGCGGCAGCAACAGGCGTTATGCCGTTGGATATGCCAGAGTCAGTATTGGTGCGTTTCAAAGGTGAAATGCAGCCAGGAATCACGTTACGTGACTTAGTACACGCTATTCCTGCGTTTGCCATTAAAGAAGGCTTACTGACCGTTGAAAAACGCGGTAAGAAGAACATCTTCTCGGGTCGCATTCTTGAAATTGAAGGCTTGGATCACTTAACGGTTGAGCAAGCATTCGAATTATCAGACGCTTCAGCAGAGCGTTCAGCTGCAGGTTGTACTATCAACTTGTCAGAAGAATCAGTGGCTGAGTACTTACGTTCGAACATCACCATGTTGCGCTGGATGATCAACGAAGGCTACGGTGATTCACGTACGCTCGAGCGTCGTGCACGTAAGATGGAAGAGTGGTTAGCGAACCCGCAATTAATGCGTGCTGATGCTGATGCTGAATACACAGCTGTCATCGAAATCGATTTGGCTGATATCAAAGAGCCAATTGTTTGTTGCCCGAATGACCCAGACGACGCGAAATTCTTGAGTGAAGTTGCTGGCGATAAAGTTGACGAAGTGTTCATTGGTTCATGTATGACCAACATTGGTCACTTCCGCGCAGCAGGTAAGTTGCTTGAGAAGAACACCCAAGAGCTGAACACGCGTTTGTGGATTGCACCACCAACCAAGATGGACGAAGCGCAGTTACGCGAAGAAGGTTACTACAACATCTACGCGAACAACGGCGTGCGCACTGAAATGCCAGGTTGTTCACTGTGTATGGGTAACCAAGCACGTGTTGAGCCAGGTGCTACTGTATTGTCGACGTCAACGCGTAACTTCCCGAACCGTTTAGGTGACGGAGCAAACGTGTACTTAACCTCAGCTGAATTGGCTGCAGTAGGCGCTATCTTAGGTAAATTGCCAACGCCTGCAGAGTACATGGAATACGCGCAAGATATTAACGCGATGGCTGGCGAAGTTTATAAGTACTTAAACTTCGATCAGATGGACGCTTTCCGCGAGGCAGAAGCCGCCGCCAAAGCCAACATCATCCCAACCATTAACGTGGCGTAGCCCGGCGTTCTACGCCGGGTGGCGCGAAGCGCCGTTAATATCCGGGGCTTCCGCAGTGTCCGTGACCTCGCATCCGCAGTGTCCGTGACCTCGCATCCGCGGTGTCCGCGACCTCGCCACAACAGTCTATAAAAAGAGCTCTCCCCTCGAGCTCTTTTTTTTGCCAAAAATTCAATCTGTTAAAAAAAATTATAAATTTATCTTGCGATAACTTAATCTTTGCATAATCTTAACGTAACTGCTTACGCAGTACGCAGATGTAAAACAACAACAATAATTCCAGCTCACGGAGAGCTCCAATGAACAAACTCAAACTCGCCCTTGTGGCCCTCGCCGCCCTTACTTTAAGTGCTTGCGCCATGGGTCCTCAACTCGCGCAACCTTACCAATTAACTGCTCCTCCAGCTATTCAAGACAATAGCGGGGAATACATGAGCCCGTACACTTCAGACGGCGTGTTAGCTGAATGGGTTAACAATGCTCGTAACGCTGAAATGGGCGCTGCAATCGGCGGTATGGCCGGTGCTTACGCTGGACAAAAGCTTGCAGAAAACATTCCATTTATCGGTGGTTGGTTGGGTCAAGAAATCGGTAATACAGTTGGCCGTGAAGTCGCTTTAGAAATGGCCGGTGGTGAAGAAGTTATCCGTGGTACTTCAGATATTTCTTTCAACAGCCTGTATGAGCTTTCGGTATGGATGTACGTCACACATTCAGCGCATCCGCATTATCAAGATGCACTCGAATCCGCGATGTCGATCTACCCAGAATTGAAAACAGTGTATACCCAGTCGCTTTATCAAGCTTCTGCGCAAGCAGGTTTTTAATTTCTAAGTTAACCAATCAAAGGCATTTGTTATGAAATATTTAGTGATGACAGCCGCCTTGGCAAGCACACTTGTGCTTGCCGGCTGCTCAAGTACGACAATTGATAATAGCGCTGGTCGCGCAACTGTCTATGAAGATGCGCGTTCGCCAGGCAAGGTGCAAGGGGTTGGCGTTGAATCGCAAGATATCATGGCAGTAACCGATCAGATGATGCGCGATATGCTCAGCAATCCACAGCTTGTCAGTCGTGAGGTTGCACCGCGAATCATTATTGATAGCCAATACTTCACCAACGAAAGCTCGTCTCGAATCAACAAAAACATGTTAACCGATCGGCTGCGCATTAATTTGAACCGCGCCTCGAACGGCCGTCTCGTTTTTGTCGGTCGTGAGTACGCCGATATGGTAGAGAAAGAGCGTGAATTGAAACGTATGGGCGTCGTTGATGGTGGCACTATTCGTTCTACGCAGGCTACTGCTGGCGCTGATTTTCGTTTAGTTGGTCGCATCATGTCACTTGATGCCATGGATACCCGTAGCCAAGAGCGTTCTCGGTATCATCAGATCACCTTTGAACTCGTAGACCTTGAACTCGGAACCTATGTCTGGAGTGGCATGTATGAATTCCAAAAAACTGCACAAGACGACGTTATCTATCGCTAGTGCAGCATTGGTATTGGCGTTGGCTGGGTGCACAAGCACTGGGCCAGCGCAGTACCAGCCTCTAGCGCTGAACACCCAAGAACAAGACGCCGTTGCAGACAAGCCAGCTTATCTACAACCGCTTTACCGTAAGCTGTTTCAAGAAGGTAAGCGTAATGAAGTTCTGAATCGCATGGAAATCGGCACTGCAGCTTTTTATCGTGGCGACCTTGACCTAGCACGTGAGAATTTTGATGCCGCATTAGAAACCATTGAAACGGTCTATGCTGACAATGAAGCGGCGACACAAGCACGCAGTTTATGGCACGAAGAAGGTCGTAAAGATTTTAAAGGGGAACCGTATGAGCGGGCGATGGCTTACTACTATCGCGGCCTCATTTATCTTATCGATGGCGAATACGACAATGCCCGCGCGAGTTTTGTCAGTGGTCTAATGCAAGATGCATTTGCTGAAGAAGAACAAAATCGTAGTGATTTTGCGGTCATGATGCTTTTGGCTGGCTGGTCAGCTCAGAAAATGGGAAGTCCAGTGTTAGCTGAAGAAGCCTACGATGAACTTCGCGCTTTACGTCCTGATTTTCCAATCCCTGCGGCCGATGACAATGTGTTGATCCTTGCGGAAACAGGGTTTTCACCGCGGAAACTTGCCGATGGCATGGGACATTATGAATTAGTGTTCCGCCCGGGTAAAAACTTCAAAGAAAAACATGTTGTTCTCGACACCGGGGCTGAACAACTCGAGTTAGCACCCATTGAGAGTGTTTATTGGCAAGCAACCTCGCGAGGTGGTCGTCCGGTTGATGCAATTATTGAAGGCAAGGCTGCGTTTGCGAATACCACCGCAGATCTTGGTCGCGATTTAGCTCAGCTTGGCGTCACCGCACGGGTATTTTCACCGGCACTTGGCGGTAGTAGTGGTCAAGTGGGGAATACACTGGCATTAATTGGTGTGGCAAGCATGGCGTTATCTGCGAATGTGAAGCCGCGTGCTGATATTCGCTATTGGTCACGTTTACCTGACGCGGTGCATACCTCGACGATGCGCGCCAACATTGCCGATGTCTCGCAATGGCAGGCCAGTTATACCGATATCGATGGCAATCCAGTCGCCTTGCAATCTGGTGTGTTTCGACACTATCAAGATCCGCAGGGTAATCATATCGTTTGGCACAGTTCACGGGCCCGATAAGAACAATAAGGAACCCAACAATGAAACGTAAGTTATTGATTGCAGCAGGTATCGCACTCACGTTAGCCGGCTGTGGTAGCACTCAAAATGGTTATAGTGGCGCACATCCAGTACAGCGCACAACCACCAATGAAATGAACACTATTGTGTTTATTGATCACAACTTAAACCGTACCGATATCACCAAATCTTTTTTGGGTGAACGTGTTCGCGAAACCGTAAAAGTGACGCTTGATCGTAGCGGCATCAGTAACACAGCGACGGGACAACTCGAAGTTTGGACGATGATCCGCAACCGTACAGATTACGATTTGCAGATTGAAGGCAAAGCGTTGTTTTTTGATGCAAACCAAGCACCACTGATGGACGAATCGATGTGGCGACGGGTCTATGTGCCAGCTAATGGTACAGCGATTTATAAAGAAACCTCATTGAATGATCGTGCCGAGTATTTCTTGGTAGAACTTAGAGAAGGTCGATAATATGAAAGCCGTGCATATTTATACTTTGTGTGCGGCTGCCACCTTATTGGGTAGCAGCTTTGCCAATGCGCAAGATGCGCCCGCACAACCCATGCTGAATGACAGCTATTTTGATCGTGCGCGCACCGCAGAACAACAACAAGTTAGCTTGCTCAATGTTGATCAAGCTACGTTTAAGGCGGCTTACGATAAAGCAGGCCGACCCAAGTTAGTGATGTTAGTGGGGGAGCCTTTCAGTGATATGGTGTCGGATTGGCACATGCAGCGCCGCGTGAGTGTCAATGCTCAAGCAACGGGCACTGAGGGGACATTCGTTCCGGAATCACAAAGTGTGCAAGTGGGAGTCGAACAACGCAGCTATGCAAATCCGCGCCGTTCAACGATGCTCACTGCAGCGCAATGGGATGAATATCAACGCGGCTATCAAAGCACCCTGATGCAGTACGGCGTGCGTTTGGTCAATCGTGCCGTCGCCATGCGCTTATTGGATTCTGAAATTCGCGCGGATTCAAAACGAAATCCACAAGACGATAATCAACGTCTTGAAATGGACATGCTACGTAAGCACACGAACCTGCTCCTAGAAGTTATGCCTTATCGCGAAACCAAGCTGAATTTTGAGCCGATTGGTTATCAAATAACGATGACGTCTTTGGAAGATGCCACCTTGTTGGCCGATGATCGTGTTCCAATTCCGCAAGGTTTGATGGAATATCGCGCTGGCGCCGGCGGCTATAATTTGCAACGTCCGCGCCAAGTTGCCGGCGTAACAGCTCAACCGGGTGGCTACGAAGTCATTGAGGAAGAGCTTGAGTTATGGGCAGAGCAAGGCCAACTCGCTGCGCAAGCAACACTACAAATGCTTTACGACCGCTATTTGTAGCGCTACGCTCTAAAGCACAGCAAACTCAGGAGTCACTGTGCTTTGAGCGCATTCAAATGGATTCTCTGCGGATTAATTGGGCTACTTGCCGCATGCAGTAGCTCAACGCCGCCACCATCACTGACCCTCAATGACGGCGTGTATTGGTCCAGCCATTACCAAAGCTACCTCGTTGTTGATGATGCAATTGTCACACGTTATCAGTGGACACCAAGCCAGTGTTGGGCAGCTGACGCCGGTTTACTTCCGAGAGTATTTTCCAGTTCACAAAACCCCGGCCAACACATATGGATTGGTGCTGGTGAGCGCACGTTAGTACTGCAACGGTTGTCGGATGGTCTCCCGGTGATGTTTACGCGTGAACCGTTTCTACCACGTCATTGCGATACGCCGCCAGATGCCAGTGCCGTCGCAGTCGTCGACACCGTTGCTGAAATACTGGCGCAATTTCAACATGGCCTTTCACAAGCAGACCTATTACGCTGGCGTTACGAGGCAAGCCTGCTTGATAAAGCGACATCGATGCCGAAGTTGGACCGAAAATTAGCTCTATTTCAGGTTGTCAGCGAGGTTTTGGAAGACAGTGGCGATGAACATGCTTTTGTGCTGGCAAACGATATTCAGCGTTATCACCGCGTCAGTGATTTCGCCGTCGGCGAATCCCAGCGTGAGCATTCCCGACAAAAGCTGTTGCGAGATTTGCGTAATAGTCGACTCAGTCAAAGTTGCAACGAAGGGTTGTGGTGGGGGTTACTAGCGTCCGGCGAATATTATATCGGTGTGCAGCGTTTGCATTTATACGCAGCCGACGCGGCTTATAGCGAGGCGGGACAACGCTGTTTGCAGCGCGCCCTGCGTGACATTGAAGACGATCTGCGCTTAACCGCACAGGCGACGGGCTTAAAACCAAAGCTCTTAATTGATTTGCGTTTTAATGAAGGTGGCAGTTTGCTGCTGGCGAGTCAGCTTGCGAATAGTTTGGTTAGTCGCGATGAGCCGTTAACGATAATACGGCAACAGGCGGTTTATGAGCAGCGCACGCCTAACTTAGGCGAGCTTCATCAACGTGGCACCGTTTTGATTACCGAAGTCACGGCAAGTGCAGCCGAACACCTCGCACAGGCTTTACGGCTTCGTGGTTTTGTGTTGCGCGGGCAGAATTCGCGGGGCGCATTCGCCCCGACGACTGTGAAGAACTTACCCAATGGTTGGGTGGTTGGTTTATCAATGTATGCGCCACAAGAAGTGGTGGATGGCCGCGGTACAGTGTTACCTGAAGGTGTTGGGCTTACCCCCGACGAACCGCTCCCTCCGGAAGTGCTGTTTCCGGCGAAGTAGCAATCACAGCGCTACGCGCTACCCGGCGCATCAACACCGAATTATCCCCATGCAATCACGGCGCTATGCGCCACCCGGCGTGGAACGCCGGGCTACGGTTTCATCTATCCAGTTGCGGATTTCTTGTTCGAGAATGTCGAGAGGGACGCTGCCGTTGCGAAGTACCACATGGTGAAATTCACGTAGGTCGAAATCTGCACCCAGTGCCGCTTCTGCTTCGGTGCGTAACTGCCGAATTAACATTTCCCCAAGCTTGTAAGAGAGCGCCTGGCCCGGCCACGTAATATAACGGTCAATTTCTGTTTTGACGTTATGTAAACTTAATGCCGTGTTTGACGCCATAAAATCCATTGCCTGCTCACGGGGCCAACCCATGGCATGCATACCCGTATCAACAACTAAGCGCGCGGCACGCCACATCTCGTAGCTCAGACGGCCAAAGTCACTGTACGGGTCTTGATAAAAGCCCATTTCTTTACCGAGCCACTCAGAGTACAAACCCCAACCTTCACCGAAGGCTGAGATATAGGTGTAGCGACGATAGTCAGGAAGATCGTCCATTTCTCGCGCTAACGCGCCTTGTAAGTGGTGACCTGGCACCGCCTCGTGCAAGGTTAAAGCCTCTAATTGATAGAGCGGGCGGCGATCTAACGCATAGGTATTCACCCAATAAAAGCCTGCGCGATCACTTCGATTACTGCCGGCATAGCGGCCCGTTGTGTATTTTGGCGCAATCTCTGCAGGTACCGGCGCGACACCGTATGGCTGACGCGGTAGCAGTTTAAAGAACTTCGGCAATTCGCCATCGGCTTTTTTGGCAATAAACGATGCTTCTTTCAATAATTCATCAGCGGTTTTCGGATAAAATTGTGGATCAGTTCGTAAGAAATCCGTGAACTCCTCAAAGCTTCCTTTAAAACCAGTTTTTTCAATGACTACCGCCATTTCATTGCGGATCCGCTTCACCTCGTCGAGGCCGCGCTGATGAATTTCTTCGGGCGTCAAATCTAACGTGGTGTAGTGTTTAATGCGGTTTTGATAGTACTCGCGACCATTCGGTAATTCGCTCGCGCCAACGCTTTCACGACTATTAGGCAGATACTCCATCACCATAAAATCAAAGTAGTCTTGATAAGCTGGAAGCACTAAGCCATCAATTATTTGTGCCGCTTGCTGTTGCAATTCTTGCCACTGCTCGGCGTTCACGAATACGGGTTTGTTGGCCTGAAACGGTTGATAAAACAGGCTGTCTTGTGGTGCTTGCACAATGTAAGCCGCAATACTTTCTTCAAAGCCTTGCATCGCCGCCTTCGGTTGCGTGTAGCCTTCTTCTAATGCCGCTTTCAGCCAATCAGTTTGCTGCGCCATGTAGCGTGGGATAGAGCGCAGACGCTGCAGATAATTTTGATAATCTTCGAAACTACGGAAGCTAGCATTACGCACCATAAAGCCTAAGTTACTATGAAAACCGCCTTCAGCATTCAACGGCATGTAATGTTCTTTGTAGGTGTAACCATCAATATCGTTTTTCAATCGATAGGTCAGCATGCGATGGTTAATTTGGTTTTGGCGAGATAATGCCTCGACATCAATTTGTTCAAGTTGCGCAAGCCACACTTTTTGTGAATCAGCTCGCTGCTTTAATAACTCCGCCGACATATCCGGCAGCACATCGCTTTGCCATGGATTCTGCGCTTGTAGCTTTTCATAAATATCATTGGCCAGCGTTTGATAACGGCTATCTGCACTTTCAACAACTTGTTTCGTTGCGGTATCAGGTTTCGGTTCTTGTGTCGCGGCACAACCGCCGAGTAAAAAAGTGAGTGAGGTTGCTAATAAGGTCGCTTGAAACAGTGGTTTTTTGCGTGACACAACGGTTAAATCTGAACGCATGATATCTCCGGCAGTTGGCTCAATGAGTTATAACGTTTTAATATGACATGAATTTGCTAGACTTTTATATCAACAAGCATCAACAAACGTGTCAATTTATGGTAAAAATCATTTATCAATTAAAACCAATCTATGGCACAACCAAACCTTTACCACAAGAGCATTGCGATTGATGCGTTAATTTCGGCGAGGAACCGCGCTAAATTGTGGCCAATGAGGAATCTATGAATAACGCGCAAACCGGCATTTATGCAGAACCCAATCTACACGGCATAACGCTTTTATTGAATGTTATGACCGATGATGCCGATTATATGCGCCGTAAATTAGCGCGGGTGCCACAGCTCATCGATGACCTCGACGTACGTTTCTCAGAGTCGATGCTCAACGGCTTTATCGCCATTGGCAGTGATTATTGGGATGTACTTTATCCAGACGTGCGTCCGCTACAGCTTGCTAGTTTTCCGGATTTGAGTGACGGCGATAGACAAACACCGCGAGAGTCAGCTGATTTATTGCTTTGCATTCGCTCTGATCGATTTGACGTGAATTTTCAAGCAGCACGCACACTCATGGAGTGGCTCGGTCACGATGTCGAATTAGTCGAACAAAATAATACCTTCCGCTTTATGGATGGCCGCGATTTACTCGGTTTTATTGACGCCCCTGATAACCCGAGAGGCATGCGTCGACGCGAAGTATCTGTGGTTGCCGATGATGCTATTTTCAAAGGTGGCAGTTATGTCTTCACCCAAAAATTCCGCTACGATTTGCGCCGCTGGGAACAATTAAGCACGGAAATTCAAGAGCATGTGATGGGGCGTAAAAAAGTAACCGGCGAACGGATTAGCGAAGCCGTTCTGAGTATGGTCACCCATACTCAAAAAGCTCGCTTAATTGATGCCAACGACCAGCCATTAGAGTTACTGCGCCAAAACATGCCATGGGGTAATTTGCGCGAGCAAGGCCAGTTGGCGATGTACTTTACCGGTAAGCCAAAGCATGTGGTGCAATGGTTGCGTAATCGATATATAGCGGATGAGCAGGGTGAGTATGATCCGTTACTGGATTACATTGAGGCGACGGCTAACGCAGCCTATTTCGCCCCCTCCATCGAGTTCCTGAAAAACAAAAGCGATATTAGCCGTTAGATATTGGATATTAGAAAAACAAAGGCGATATTAGCTATTAGATATTTGATATTAGCGCTGATGTATCGGGTATTTATCTTTTTTCTAATATCTAATATCCAATAGCTAATATCGTGGTTGCTCTTCAAATAGCTTTTTCACGTTTTGTAGCGTGAAATCAATCTCCGACACCTTCAGTGGTGCAATGAAAATCGTGTCATCGCCCGCAATAGTGCCCAACACGCCTTCTTTTTTGCCAACCGAATCAAGCAAGCGAGCAATCAATTGAGCTGCGCCTGGTGTGGTGCGAATAATCACCATCACATCATTATGCTGTATATCTAAAACAAGCTGGGTTAATGGCGCACGGGTGCTTGGAATACCAAGTTCGGCGGGTAAACAGTAGACCATTTCTTGTCGTGCATTGCGCGTACGAACGGCACCATATTTGCTCAACATACGCGACACTTTCGATTGACTAATGTTTGCGAAACCCAATTCCTTCAAGGCGTCGACTATTTCACCTTGCGAACCATATCGCTCTTCTTTTAATAGCGCCTTGAAGGCTTCAATCATGTCTTCGGTTTTTTTAGTTGGCATGTTAATCGCTCAATTCGTCGTGCAAAATAATTCTCAAAATAATCGTCCATCATATACGTGCGGCAGACTTAAGCAAGAGTTACGCAAGGATTTCAGAGCGCGCATAACAGCGCCCTTGGTTGTAATTTGGGCGTAAAAAGAGTAAAGTTTTCGGCCTAAAATTTCCCCACATAACTGGATGGAGTCTGAGATGAAAGTTGCAGTTTTAGGTGCAGCTGGCGGTATCGGCCAAGCACTATCATTACTTTTGAAAACCCAATTACCGGTTGGTTCTGAGCTAGCGTTATATGACGTAGCGCCTGTTGTTCCTGGTGTTGCTGTTGATCTCAGCCACATTCCAACCGCGGTGTCTGTAAAAGGCTACGGCAAAGACGATTTAGCATCAGCATTAGTTGGTAGCGATATCGTATTGATTCCAGCCGGTGTACCACGTAAGCCAGGTATGGATCGTTCAGACTTATTTAACATCAACGCTGGTATCGTTGCTAACTTGGTTGAAGCAATTGCTGACAACTGCCCGAATGCCTGTGTTGGTATTATCACCAACCCAGTCAACACAACTGTTGCTATCGCGAAGAAAGTGCTTGAGAAAAAAGGCGTATACAACAAGAACAAATTGTTCGGTGTGACCACACTTGACGTGATTCGTGCAGAAACTTTTGTTGCTGAAATTCACGGCAAAAACCCAGCTGAAGTAACCGTTCCAGTTATCGGTGGTCACAGCGGCACGACTATTTTGCCATTGTTGTCACAAACTGGCCTGAGCTTCACTGATGAGCAAATCGAAGCCTTAACCAAGCGCATCCAAAACGCTGGTACTGAAGTTGTTGAAGCGAAAGCTGGCGGCGGCTCAGCGACCTTATCAATGGGTCAAGCAGCGGCGCGTTTCTGTCTATCTTTGGTTAAAGCATTACAAGGCGACAACAGCGTTGTTGAATGCACCTACGTTGAAACTGATGGCAAAGATGCTTTGTTCTTCGCTCACCCAGTTCGCCTAGGCGCGAATGGTGTTGAAGAAATTCTGTCATACGGCGAACTCAGTGCTTATGAAGAAAAAGCGAAAGCTGACATGTTGGATGGTCTGAAAAACGACATTCAAATCGGCTTAGATTTCGTTAAATAAGAACAGCTTCACAATGCCTAAGCAGAGCGTCTTACCACCCATCGTGATAAGTGCTCTGCTTTTTTGTTGCTTTTATTTTCTCACACCTTGGCACGACGATTTATTAATGCGCTATCCGCGCGTGATGGATGGTTTTTGGTGGCAGCTTATAACCAGTCAGTTCATGCATCACGATGCACCGCACTTATGGTTCAACATCGCCGGTGTCTGGATAGCTTGGTTACTATTCCCTGATCAATTAAAAACACCGCACAACTGGTTAGTTGGCTTACCCATATTACTCACCAGCAGTATTGTCGAACTCTTTGGGGCTCCTACGTACGAAGTCTACGCTGGTTTCTCCGGCACTCTTTACGGCCTGTTCGCTTATGCAGCGCTCAAAGATGCGCTCAATAGAAATTGGATAGGTGGTGTCGTGTTCGCCGCCTTAGTAATAAAAATCTTGATGGACTGGGATCAACCAGAAACAGGCGATGCAATTGCTGTATTTGCACATGTCGGCGGGGCGATAGGCGCAGTTAGTCTAGTTTTTGCCGAAAAACTTGCGTTGAAGCGCAATACCAAGTAGCTAATCGACTGTGTTCATTCGCTAATTTCGTGTACAATCTTTGGCTTAATTTAACAGTCACACTGAAGCTATGAAGTTATCAGAAATCAACGCCTTGATGGCCGACGACATGACCGGAGTGAACCAACTAATTGGTGCTGAACTTCAGTCGGATGTCGCACTAATCAATCAATTGGGTCTGTATATTGTCAATAGTGGTGGCAAACGTTTGCGTCCGCTGCTTGCCGTGACCGCCGCTCGCGCTGTCGATTATCGAGGGCAAGGGCATCTCACCCTTGCGACTATTATTGAGTTCATTCACACAGCTACCTTATTACATGATGATGTTGTCGACGCATCAGAATTGCGCCGCGGCAAAGAAACCGCGAATGCCGTGTTCGGTAACGAAGCAAGTGTGCTGGTTGGTGACTTTCTCTATACCCGCGCGTTTCAGCTGATGGTGACGTTGAATTCCATGAAGGTGATGAAGATTCTCGCCGATGCCACCAATATCATTTCGGAAGGTGAAGTATTGCAGTTAATGAACTGCAACGACCCCGATACCACCGAAGCCAGCTACTTTGATGTAATCTACGGCAAAACCGGCAAGCTCTTTGAAGCAGCCACACAACTTGGCGCCGTGTTAGCGGAGCAACCACAGCAAGTTGAAGATGCATTAGCTGCCTATGGTCGCCACCTCGGCACTGCATTTCAGTTGGTTGACGATCTATTGGATTACACCGCAGATAGCGAAACGATGGGCAAACAAGCTGGCGATGACCTCGCTGAAGGTAAGCCAACATTACCGTTGTTATACGCCATGTGGCATGGCAATGATGATGAAGCCGCAATGATTCGTCTTGCGATTGAACAAGGTGACGGACGCGATCAATTGCAACAAGTGCTGACAGCTATGCAACGTACCGGCGCACTTGAATACACACGTAACCGTGCGCTAAAAGAAGCAGAATTGGCACAGCAACAGTTGGCGCATTTGCCGGAGTCGCCGTATCGCGAGGCGCTGCATGCACTAGCAGCCATCGCCGTCGACCGCATCGCTTAAAAACAAAAGCGATATTAGCTATTAGATATTGGATATTAGTGCCGAAGTATCGGGTATTTGTGTTTTATCTAATATCTAACAGCTAATATCGTTCTTGCTTTTCTAATATCTAATATCCAATAGCTAATATCGTAGTTGCATTTCGCCCCGTAGGGGCATATAATTCGCGCCCTGAATTTAATTCAAATAAGCCCCCTCGGGGAAAATCGGAGAAAGACATGTACGCAGTATTCCAAAGTGGCGGTAAGCAACACCGTGTAACTGAAGGCCAAATCGTCCGCCTGGAAAAGCTGGAAGCAGCCACTGGTGATGTGGTTGAGTTCGACCAAGTATTAATGCTGTCGAACGGTGACGACGTGAAAATCGGCGCACCTTTTGTTTCTGGTGGCTCTGTTAAGGCGGAAGTAGTAAACCATGGTCGTGCAGACAAAGTGAACATCATCAAGTTCCGTCGTCGTAAGCACCACATGAAACGTCAAGGTCATCGTCAGTGGTTCACCGAAGTGAAAATCACTGGTATTAACGGTTAATTGAAGGAGTAACGACACATGGCACACAAAAAAGCCGCAGGTTCAACTCGTAACGGTCGTGACTCAGAAAGTAAACGTCTGGGTGTTAAGCGCTTCGGTGGTGAGTCAGTTTTAGCTGGTAGCATCATCGTTCGTCAACGTGGTACTAAATTCCACGCTGGTGACAACGTCGGTATCGGCCGTGACCACACTTTGTTCGCATTGGCGGACGGCAAAGTTTCTTTTGCGGAGAAAGGTCCTAAGAACCGCAAATACGTTAGCATCGTAACTGAATAATCGTAGCCCGGCGTTCTACGCCGGGACGTGGCGCAGCGACGGTGAATCTCGCCACAGCTACGCTAAGTCTCAAATACGGCTAACAATGAAGTATTGAAACCCCGTCCGGAGTGGCGGGGTTTTTTCATGTAAGCAGATAGGTAAAATCATGAAGTTTGTAGATGAAGTCGAAATTCGCGTAGAAGCAGGCGACGGCGGTAACGGCGTTGTTAGTTTTCGACGTGAAAAATATATCCCCAAAGGCGGTCCCGATGGCGGTGACGGTGGCGATGGCGGCGACGTTTATCTAGAAGCCGATGAAAACCTAAATACGCTGATCGATTACCGCTTTGAGCGTTTCCACCGTGCCCAGCGTGGTGAAAACGGTCACGGCAAAAACTGTACCGGTAAACGCGGTGCAGATTTAGTCTTAAAAGTGCCAGTAGGTACCCGCGCGACTGATCAAGAAACCGGCGAAGTGTTAGGTGATTTAACACGCCACGGTTTACGTCGTATGGTTGCCAAAGGTGGATTCCATGGTTTGGGTAACGCGCGCTTCAAAAGCTCGACTAACCGTGCGCCACGCCAAAAAACAATGGGCACACCAGGTGAAATCCGCACCCTGAAACTCGAACTCATGTTGCTTGCTGATGTGGGTCTCTTGGGTATGCCTAACGCTGGTAAATCAACCTTTATTCGCTCTGTTTCAGCAGCTAAACCCAAAGTAGCTGATTACCCATTCACCACCTTGGTTCCTAACCTCGGTGTTGTTCGTCCAGTGCCACATGCAACCTTCGTTATCGCCGATATTCCAGGTTTGATTGAAGGTGCCGCTGAAGGTGCAGGCTTAGGTATTCGCTTCTTGAAACACCTTGAGCGTTGCCGTTTATTGTTGCATCTTGTTGATTTAGCACCGTATGATGAAACTGATCCAGCTGAGCAAGCGGTGAAAATTGTACGCGAACTAGAAAAATACAGTCCGGAACTTGCGGCGAAACCACGTTGGTTAGTGGTCAATAAAGTTGATTTGCTAAGTGAAGAGCAAATTGCCGAAGGCATCGAACGCGTCAAAGAAGCGCTTGAGTGGGATGGTCCTGTTTACCAAATCTCAGGCCTATCAAACATCGGCACAGATGCGCTATGTAAAGAAATCATCGCGTACTTAGAATCATTGCCGAAGCAAACGCCAGAAGAAATGGAAGCGGAAGCCAAGGCCAGTGTTGAGTTCAAGTGGGATGATTACCACAAGCAGCAGCTTGAAGCGTTTGAAGACGAAGATGATGACGATGATGACTACGACGACGATGATTACGACGTCGAAGTGATCTACCAAAAATAAAAGCGTTGCTCGTTATTCGTACGTTCGCTTCGCTCACTGTTCGTGCGTGCTGCGCATTTTTCGAACAGCGCAGCGTACGAATCACGAATAGCGAAGCGCACGAATAACGAGGTTATTATGCATATTGCTTTAGTGGCGGCTATGGCGGCCAATCGCGTCATTGGCAAAGACGGCAAAATGCCTTGGCATCTCCCTGCAGAACTTCAACATTTCAAACGTGTGACGCTCGGTAAACCAGTGGTTATGGGGCGCACAACTTACGAGTCGATTGGGCGCCCATTGCCAGGGCGCACCAACATTGTCTTAAGTCGCAAATACCAACAGCCGTATACCGATGAGCAAGGTGTGATTTGGGTCAGTAGCCCAGAGCAAGCTGTGCATGCCGCTGGTCATACCGAAGAGTTGATGGTTATTGGGGGAGGGCATGTTTATGCGGAGTTTTTGCCGCATGCGCATCGTCTCTATCTTACCCAAATTCAGTTGGAAACCGACGGCGACACGTTTTTCCCAGATTATCATGCGCAAGCAACATGGAATTTGGTTGAATCGGTTGAGCATCCTGCCGATGAAAAAAATCCCTACCCATTTGTAACAGAAGTTTACGAGCGCGAAACAGCTGACCGCTAAGCCAAATAAAGTGTAAAAAACCCGTTAACGGCGGTTGTTTTTTAACATTTTAATCCGTTGCGAACGCCTATTGTGGTCGTTAACATACCTTTCAAATAGTGATTTAGTGAAAGTGTATGAACGGTTTTGGTACGGCAAAAAAGAGTTTACTGACGGTTATGAGTACAGCATTACTGCTGACAAGCGGAGCTACCGGCGCACAGCCAGCACTCGCGACGTTCGGCGATGATGTTGCGCTACTGTTTTGTAGCCAAGTACGTCACAACAACTCACAGGATTTCCGTAACAAACTGCGCGAGTATCGCTTGCGCATCCGTGACATTTACCCACGTATTCGCTGTAATGGTGAAAGCATGATTCAATTTGCCCACCACAGCGGCTCTGCGGAAATCGGCCGCTTTATTGCCAATAGTGTACTGATTCGTGATTTGTACGATGTCGGCGATGTGAGTTGGGCTCGTCAGCTGCCTCAGCAAAATAGCATTCGCCAAGTTATCGAAGAACGATTGCAGCAAGTATCTCAATAAACTAAAACAAACTTTTACAGTTTGCAGCTTTCCACTCACCACCGAGAAAGGATAGACTGGGCACAGTTGTTACAACCGGATAACAAATCATGCGAAATAAGGGAATATCAGCTCTAGCACTTTTGCTAGGGGGAACACTATACATCGGTACTCCAGAAGCTGCCTTTGCAGCGTCACAAGACGATGCCAGTCAAGAATCACCTGCGCTTCAGCAACAAGAAAAACTCACCTCGTGCTATTTGAAAAATATTAGTGAGCAAGTTTTATGTGGCTCGCTCATGGTTCCCGAAAACTATGACCAACCAGAGCAGCGCCAAATATCAATTAATTATGCTGTTTTACCTGCCGTAAGTGAAAACAAGAAAGCGGATCCGTTGCTGATTTTGGCTGGTGGGCCAGGGCAAGCCGCAACTGAGCTAGCTGCTATGATTAACCGCATGTTTAGCGATGTTCGTAAACAACGAGACATTCTGTTAATCGACCAGCGTGGTACCGGGAACTCAAATCCTCTTAGTTGCGAGCTTAGTCATGTTGATGAGTTGGTCAAAGCGGATGATGATATCGATTTAGCGCGAATCGCAGGCGAATGTTTAGCGCAATATAAAGATGAAGACCTCACCCAATACCACACCGTGAATGCAATTCGTGATTTCGAAGCAGTGCGTGAGCATTTAGGTTACCCGCAAGTTAACTTATACGGCGGTTCGTATGGCACACGAGCCGGTTTAGTCTACATGCGTGAAGCATCGGAGTCTGTGCGAGCTGCGGTATTAGATGCTGTGGCACCGCCAGAAGTTGTGGTCGGGCCGTTTGGGCGTCATGGCGCAGATTCATTTAACTTGTTGTTAGAACATTGCGCGCAATCGGCAGCTTGCCAAGCGACCTTTCCTGAACTGAAAACTACTTACGCGGAAACTCTGGCAAAACTGGAAGAAGAGCCGGTGCCGTTGACCGTGAATGACCCGCTGACTAATGAACCAACGGATATTCTGATCACCGCCGGTCGTTTTACTTCGGTTATGCGTGTCGGGCTATATCATCCAGTAACACGACAATTATTGCCTTATGCAATTCAACAAACGCATCGCGGCAACTACACCCCGTTAGTGGGATTAATTGGCAGCAGCATGTCGCAGTCTGAAATGTATATGGGATTAACCTTATCGGTGCTTTGTAGCGAAGACTTGCCACGTGCAACCGATGAGCTGTTAGCAGCAGATGGCGATAACGATTTCATTGGTTCGCGTACTGCCGATGCATTTGTTGAAATGTGTTCGGTATGGCCATCGGTGCCACGCCCTGAGTCATGGTTTGAACCAGTTGCGAGTGATATTCCAAGCTTGTTATTGTCAGGTCGTTTAGACCCAGTAACGCCACCAACGTGGGGCGCATTAGCAGCGCAAACGCTACCAAATAGCCGTCATCTGATTGCCCCAAATGGCTCGCATACTATCGCCGGCCATACATGCGCGAATAAATTAGCGACGCAGTTTATCAATACACTCGATCTTGCGGCACTGGATGACAGTTGTTTGCAAAATCAAAAACCAATGCCGTTTGTTCTCAATGCCAACGGCAAAGGCTTGTAAGGTACCCGACCATGATTCAAGTGACAGAACTGCGTAAACAATTTGGAAAAGTCACCGCGTTAGACGGGCTTACTTTTACCGCCCCAGAAGGGCAAATTACGGGTTTATTAGGGCCGAATGGCGCTGGTAAAACAACCTGCCTTCGAACCATTTATGGGTTATTAAAAGCAGACAGCGGGCAAGCATTAATTGACGGGATCGATGCCAGCAAACAGCCGTTAGAGGCGCGTCGCAATATCGGTATTTTCCCAGATAAATTCGGCCTTTATGAGCGTTTAACTGCGCGCGAGCAAGTCGCTTATTTTGCGGCACTGCATGGACTTGAAAAAGACGCCGGGCAGGCGGCTGTACAGGAAGCTCTAGAGCGCCTCGATATGCTTGCGATTGCCGACCGAAAGGCAACCGGCTTCTCACAAGGGCAGCGTATGAAAGTTGCGCTTGCACAAGCCATTGTGCATCGTCCGAAGCATCTTATTCTCGATGAGCCTAGCCGTGGTCTCGATGTAATGAGTACCCGAATTTTGCGCGACTTATTACGTGAGCTGCGTAGTCAAGGCACCAGTATTTTGTTCTCAAGCCATGTCATGCAAGAAGTAGCGGCCCTTTGTGACCAAGTTGTTGTAGTCGCGAAAGGGAAAGTCGCAGCACAAGGCACCACCGACGAACTGTGTCAGTTAACGGGTGAATCAGCGCTCGAAGAAGCGTTTGTAAAAATAATCGGAACCGATGAGGGAATCGCTGCATGAGCAAGTCTGTTCGCAGTCCAATAGGAATTGTTTGGCGCAAAGAATTAAAAGACGCTATTCGTGATAAACGCTCAGTTATGGCCGCTATGTCTTACGCATTTTTCGGCCCATTGTTAATGGCTGTTGCCTTTTATGTCATGATCAGTCAATTGACGGATCCGAGTGATGTTGAAATCGATATTAAAGGCGCAGAACACGCACCGGCACTCATCGAATATTTACAACAGCAAGGTATTGTTGAACGTGAAAAGGCGTGGCCAGCAGGGCAGCAACCTATTGAGTTAGTGATCGGTGAGAGTTGGGCCGATGATATCGCTAAAGCGCAGCCGGCGCCGATTACGTTAACCGCTGACTTTAGTGCGACTAAACAACGTTCGGATATTCGCCGTATTGAGAAAGCTATTGAAGGCTACGGTAGTAAACTCTCGTTTATTCGTATGCAAATGCGCGGGCTCGACCCACGCGTGGTGCAGCCTATTGACTTAGTGAAACACGACACGGCAACCAAAGGCTCGCGCTCGGCTATTCTCATGGGCAGTGTCCTGATATTTATCCTGTTGTCAGTGTTCTTTTCAGGTATGAATGTAGCGATTGATATCAGTGCCGGTGAGCGTGAACGTAACTCACTCGAACTGCTATTGTCACAACCGCTTAGTTCGCATCAGCTGGTGCTTGGTAAAGCATTTGCAGCGAGTTGTTTTGCGATGTTTGGTGGCATTTTGAGTGTCGTGCTGATACCGCTAATCTTCCGCTTTTTGCCACTACACGATATTGGGATTAGCGTCGCCATTGAATGGCCGATGATGTTGCTGATGGTGTTGATGCTGGCGCCATTAGCGTTATTTGCAACCGCACTGCAGTTGTTTGTCAGCTTCCGCGCAAAAAGCTTTAAAGAAGCTCAAACGTATATCTCATTTTTGCTGATGTTACCGATGCTTGCGGTATTTGGCGTTGAATTTGCGCGCCTTAAGAACCCAGTACTGTACTATTTGCCGCTGACGGGACAACACCAAGCGCTACTCGATATTATTAAGGGCGAGGCGTTGCAGTGGTTGCCGTTGGTGGTGAGTGGGGTGGTAACGGCAATTGTGAGTTTGTTGATTATTCGCGTGATTGGTCGGATGCTCGCCAGCGAAAAAGTCGTCTTCGGTCTTTAAACCCAAAAACGATATTAGCTATTGGATATTGGATATTAGAAAAGTAATAAATACCCGTTTACATCACATCCATTATCCATTAGCTAATATCGAACTTGCACTTCGAATATCTAATATCCAATAGCTAATATCGACTTTGAATTTGATAGTAAAGCCACTGGCCGAGGCGGCGCAGTTGCGGCAGAGGAAACTTCGGTAACGGCGACTCATAAAACGGTAGCGCTGGAAGCTTCTCGCCCATCGCTAACTGTGCGACTCTTTGACCCGCTAACTGCGTAAACGTCACCCCTGCGCCACAATAGCCCATGCTCGTAAATACGTTTGCGGCTGGGCTATAAATGCGCGGGTAGTCATCTAGCGCCACCGATACCCAACCACTCCAACTGTATTCAGGTTTCTCTTGGCTCAATTGCTTTAACGCTGGAAAAGTATCAGCCATAGCACTCAATAAATGGCGCTGATAACGCTCCTTGTGGGCATCTTTGCCACGAATGGCACCGCGTCCACCAAATAATAGGCGACCATCGGGCAACAGCCGGAAGTAATATTTGAGTGTGCGAGTATCCATGACGAGTTCGTGCGGAGCAACACCAATGGCGGCGCGCTCGGAATCAGTTAATTGGCGCGTAACCAAGACACTCGAGAGAACCGGTAGGCTGCGTCCGTGAATGGCTGGGTGTAAATGGTTAGGCGTATAACCATTAGTGGCAACAATCACTTTGTTCGCAACAATACTGCCGCGTGGCGTCGTTAATTGATGCTGACCGTTACTGAGTGTTTGCCAATGTTCAACTGGTGCATTTTCAACTAGGGTGGCACCGGCAGCGACTGCTTGCCGTGCAACACTTGCAAGCAACAACAGTGGGTTCACTCCAAAACTTTGCGGAAAGTGAATGGCCGCAAACGCTTGTGGACTTTTCACTCGGGCCTGAATTGCGTCGTAATCAAGCCAGTTTGTGTTCGGCTCATATTGGCATAACGCCCGATATTGTTGCTCAAGCTCGCCTATTGCTGCGGACTTGTGAGCAATTTTCAAATAGCCACCACGTTGGACTTGCAGCTGTTCTGGACAAGCCTGCAGGTGACGCTCAAGACGTTCAAAGGCGAGTTGATATTCATTTTGAATTGCTTGCGCGACGGCCTCACCGCAGCGTTTCTTCCAAGCAACATAACCCAAGCGACCAGTGCCTGGCATTGCAAAGCCGGCATTGCGCGTTGAACACCCCCAGCCGAGCTGATTCGCCTCCACCACAACAACGCGTTGTTGAAAGCGCTCAGCGAGCTCAAGGGCAGCGTTCAGACCGGTATAGCCGGCGCCAATCACCACAATATCAGCTTGTTCAGGTAAGGTGTCGGCGCATTGCGGCCACGAAGTTTGGGTGTGTGCGTGCCAATAGCTGGCAGGATAGGGTTGATTGGGGCCTGGATTTTTGTCGTGAAGAGGATCGTACATTGCACCAGGCCTTATTGAATCAATTAAATTTAAGTATCATCTCACCCGCGGTGCAATAGCACACACCGTCGCAGACAGGGCAGTGGTAGCCTTCGTTAATGGATAGGTCATACCAACGCTTATCGTGCTCCTGAATCAATTCACCTCCACAGCGGGTGAAGTATTCGAACGCCGCGTTATCAGGACTCTGCATCCAAATATGTGCTAAACCCGCCGTGCATCCGAGTTTTTTCGCTTCAGCAATCGAATGGTCAAGCAAGCCACGACCAATACCACCGCCACGTACGTCGGGGTCAACGGCCACACACTTGAAGTAGCACAGTTGTTCAGCTGGCACTGGCCAATCAGATGGGCTGCAATGGCCATCAATATCCCAGTTGCCCGGCGCAAACGTCAGCCGAATACCGGCCAATTTGCCATCGGCAAACGCTAACCAATTCAGGTTGATATCGCCAACGCGGCCGCGCTGATCATAATCCGCAAGCGACTCTGGCGTTAAGTAGTTATCGCCATGTACGCGGTTGCCTAATTCAAGTACGGCCGCGTAATCGGCGGCCGTCATTTGTCTATATTCAATCATAAAAACCAGGTTCGATATTAGATATTAGATATTGGATATTAGTAAGAGCGGCATCGCTAATATCTAATATCCAAATGCTAATATCGTTTTCGTATTTTAGTAGCGGTAGTCGTCGGACTTAAACGGTCCTTCAACAGCCACGTGAATATAATCAGCTTGCTGCTGAGTCAATTTCGTCATCACACCACCGAAACCCTGCACCATATAACGCGCAACTTCTTCATCCAATTGCTTAGGTAATACTTCAACGCGCAACTTGGCAGCTTTCTCAGCCGCTGGCAAATCAGCAAACTTCTCGTCAAATAAGTGCATTTGCGCCAATACCTGGTTGGCAAAAGAACCATCCATGATACGGCTTGGGTGACCCGTTGCGTTGCCTAAGTTTACCAAACGGCCTTCTGATAACAACAGCAAGTAATCGTTCTCATCATCGCTACGATGAATTTTATGCACCTGAGGCTTCACTTCATCCCAGCGCCAGTTTTCACGCATAAATTTGGTGTCGATTTCGTTATCGAAGTGACCAATGTTACAAACCACAGCAGTTGATTTCAACGCTGCCAACATGTGACGGTCACACACATTGACGTTACCGGTGGTGGTGACAATCAAATCGATGTTTTGCAACAAGTCGCGATTGATGCCATCGGCAGAGTTCGTGTTAACACCATTGATGTACGGCGATACAACCTCATAGCCGTCCATACATGCCTGCATAGCACAAATCGGATCCACTTCAGTGATTTTGACGATCATGCCTTCTTGGCGCAGACTTGCCGCTGAACCTTTACCAACATCACCGTAGCCAACGACCAAAGCTTTCTTACCTGATAATAAGTGGTCGGTTGCACGCTTGATCGCGTCGTTTAACGAGTGACGGCAACCATATTTGTTGTCGTTTTTCGATTTGGTAACCGAGTCATTCACGTTGATTGCAGGTACTTTTAAGGTGCCGTGCTTGAGCATTTCCAATAAACGATGCACACCGGTTGTGGTTTCTTCGGTGATACCGTGAATTTTATCGAGCATGTGCGGATATTTTTCGTGAATCAGCAGGGTTAAGTCACCGCCGTCATCCAAAATCATGTTGGCATCCCACAACTCACCGTCTTTATGACAAGTTTGCTCGAGGCACCATTCATATTCTTCTTCAGTTTCACCTTTCCAAGCAAACACTGGCACACCAGCGGCTGCCATAGCTGCTGCTGCGTGGTCTTGCGTCGAGAAGATGTTGCAAGATGACCAGCGCACTTCAGCACCAAGCTCAATCAAGGTCTCAATCAAAACCGCAGTTTGAATGGTCATGTGAATGCAGCCGATGATGCGAGCACCAGATAGCGGCTTGCTATCAGCATATTTACGACGAATGGTCATCAATGCTGGCATTTCAGATTCTGCGATAGCAATTTCTTTACGGCCCCAATCGGCCAAGCTAATGTCTGCGACTTTGTAATCTTGCATAAATACCTCTTAATTCGTTACTCAAAAAGCGAGTTCGATATTAGCTATTGGATATTAGATATTAGAGAAAATCGAAACATCAGGGCTAATATCTAATATCCAATAGCTAATATCATGTTTGCTTTTAATTAAATTCGGGTTCGTGCTGGAGGCGAATCAACAACTGCTGCTGCCGATCAAGACTCAACCGAGGACCAAAATTCGATACCACCTCGGCTGCCGCATGGCTCGCCAACAAACCACATGCCGCCAATGAATAATTACGCGTGAGCCCATACATCATGGCACCAGCAAACATGTCACCCGCACCATTGGTATCAACCGCTTTAACTTTTACGCCAGGAATCACCACCTGGCGTTCGCCGTCGCCTAGTAAAGCGCCGTTCTTGCCTAGTGTAATCGCGACCAAATCGGCATGCTGTTGTAATTGCTGCAGCGCTTCTTGTACGTCTGTGGTGCCCGTTAAGATCCCAGCTTCTTCTTCATTACAGAATAGAACGTCAACGCCACCATCAAGAATCAAATCGATGCCATCACGGAAATACTTCACCATGGCTGGATCGGAACAGGTGACAGCGATTTTCGTACCGTTGGCACGGGCAATCTCTTTCGCGCGAACGATAGCTTCACGCGCGACCATTGAGGTGACCAGGTACCCTTCAATGTAGAGATACTGAGCGCGCGCAATCGCGTCTTCATCAAGCTCGTCAACAGATAGATCGGCAGTGATACCCAAGTAGGTGCGCATCGTACGTTCGGCGTCTGGGGTGACCATCACCAAACAGCGACCGGTTTTACCTTCGTGCTTTTGGCTACCTGTATTGGTGGTAATGCCAACTTGCTCCAAATCTTCACAATAAAATTTGCCAGCGTGGTCATCAGCAACTTTACAGCAATAAAATGCTTTGCCGCCAAACTGGGCAAAACCCACTAACGAGTTGGCTGCAGAACCACCGCCAGATTGCTTCTTTAATTCGCCGCGTTGAGCCAATAACTTGATAAGGCGCTCTTGGTCCTCATCTTCTATCAGTGTCATCATGCCTTTTTCAATTTGATGCTGCTGTAGAAATTCGTCTGTGACTTCAAATTCCTGATCAACGAGCGCGTTGCCAATTCCAACGATATCAATAGGTTCCATGCCTTTCTCGTATAAGGTTTTCATTACGTTATAAAACAAAAAAATCCGGCCGCAAAGTATACCGCAGCCGGATTAGTAGGTCGATAAATTGGTTAAGCTTTGTAACCGCCAGGAACGCCCTTGGTGGTGATACTGACCGCATCATGTGCGTGGAGTGATTCGTAGTGATTTACACGAACCCAGAAGTCAGAGAATTGCGCCTGTAAATTCAATGCGTGCTGTAAGCGACGCGCAGCGTCCTCACAGAACATCAAGTTTTGTCCGTTGAGGCGTGCAAATTCTTGCTCGTCTTCGCGTTTTACGGCAGCTTGTACCGGCGTCTTCAACGCATCTTCAATGGCATCAATTAGGGCAATAATCGGCAATTCACTCACGTTATCACCCATGATGACCTTCACTTGCGCAATGGAGCGCTGGCTGTGTGGCGTTGCCACGATACCTTGTGTGGTACCCAACCAACGGTGCACTAATTCGGCATCAACTTCAGCATCAGTGCCAAACTGGTTGGCAAACGCATCTTGAATCAACTGACGGGCAAGCGCCGCTGAGCATGGACAAGTGCTTGAATACGGTACTTCAACACCGAGTTCGAGGTTCAACTTGCCGCTGTCGTAACGACCAGTTACCGTCACCGGATACGCTTTCCAGCCCTGTTTTTTGCTGATCAACGACTTACGGCGCAAATGGTAATCGAAACTAAATTTCACGTAAGCTTGATCTGCAAGCCCATCGTGACTATCTATAAAGTCATGCAATAATTTACCGAGTGAGTGATGGCTCAATACATCATTGTTTGATAGATCTTCCAACAATAGATACAAGCGAGACATATGTATGCCTTTCGCTTTCGGATCGGTAAGATTGACGAATGCATCAACATGCGCACTGACTGGGCGCTCAGGTTCTTGTGCAGCACCGACTACCAGAGGCATCTCGATATTGCTCATGCCGACCCAATCGAGTTTGCCCTCGGTTTGTGCGCGAGTTTGATTGGCGATGTCTGGCATCATTGTTGGTGTAGCTGTTGGCATGCTTGTACGGCTCCAAACGTTAAAAATACTGATCCCTGCGAAAGGGGGCGATAGTATACAAGAATTATGCTCAATACGGTAGTTTGCCAGATTGGGTTTATAACCGAAGGAAAAGTTTTCGATTAGGTGAATCGAAAAATATGGATAAGGAAACCACGATGTTGGATGAAAAATTATTAGAGCAGTACCACGAGCTACTCGGAAATGAAGGTGTACACGAAATGTACGATACCTTCAGTGACAACATTGCCGGTTATTTAGACCACCTTCAACATCTCGTAAAAAAGCGTGACGAAATAGAAACACGTCGGCAAGCTCATAAAGTGAAAGGCGCCTGTCGCGCTGTTGGGTTACGTCAATTAGCAAGTCAAATGGAGCGCTTAGAACGCGAAGATTGGCACTGGGATGATGCAGATGATTTGCTGGAGCAGTGGGCGATTGAATTGCCACTGCACCAGCATCAATTACGTCGCTGGTTACATGCTCGGGGCATTTAACGACGGTTGCTCAAGGTGCTGAATTGAAACATCACCAATGAAGCGATAGCCTTCACCATGAATGGTGGTAATCAGATTTGGTGAATCAGGTTGTGCTTCGAAATGACGACGGATGCGACGAATGGCAACATCAACGGTGCGGTCATTCGGGCGCAATTCACGGTCGAGCATTTTCTTCACTAAGGTTTCACGGTCAAGGATTTTACCTGGGTTAGTCAGGAATAATTCCATCGCGCGATATTCACTTTTTGGTAAACGGAACATTTTACCGTCTGGTGAGAATAAGCAGCGACTGTCGCTCTCTAAACGCCAGCCATTGAATTCATACACCACACTGTCATGACCAACGTTTTTCTGCTGGCTCTTCAGTGCTTCGATTCGACGATACAAGTTGCGCACGCGAATAATTAGTTCTTTCGGATTGTAAGGCTTGATGAGGTAATCATCAGCGCCCAGTTCCAAGGCGAGTAAGCGATCTTCCTCAGCATCGCGACCAGTCAGGAATACTAAGCCAATGTTGTCGTTCTCGCGTAACTTTTCAGCAAGTTCGATACCGCTTTTACCGGGTAAGTTGACATCCATAATCACGAGGTCAATTTGCTGGCGAGCCATAATGCGTTGCATTTGCATGCCATCGGCAGCATCAAACACGTCATAGCCTTCTTGCTGAAATAGGCGAGTTAGCGTATTTCGTGTGACAACTTCATCTTCAACGATTAGTAATCTGGCGCTCATAGAGGGTTCCAAGAATCTGTTAACATGTGTTGAAATTTGGTAATGAAATATAGTGTAGCATGCGATTTTATATATAGCTTCATAATCATGCAACTATTCTTACAAAAGTTTACTTGCTTGGTGCGACTTGTCTTACCGGCACGCTAATATGGAACTCGGTACCGCGCTGTGACGGGCTGGCTAGGCTGATTTGGCCTTGTAACGCATGAACCACCAAGTTATATACCAAGTGCAAACCAAGACCTGCGGCTCCGTGGCTACGTTTCGTTGTTACGAAGGGGTCGAACACCACTTTCAGCAATTCATTTGGAATACCATCCCCGTTGTCATAATAATTCAACTCGAGTTCACCGCGTTCAGCATCGTCTTCGAGGGCGTGATAGCGAAACTCAAATTTAATGCTCGGCTTCACGGTATGCGCGAATGCATGTTGTAATGCGTTTTGAACCAGTTGATTGATCACTTGATTAAGCGGACCCGGTCGCACATTCACTGTAAGATCTTCTGGGAATTCAGCGCTCAGTTGAATCTGCGCCAACTCGGGATGACGACTGCGCAAACTTTGCTCGATATCATCCCAGAATTTAGCAATCTGTACGGGACGATCTTCATCACTGAACTGATCCATCGATAACTTACTAAAGTTACTGATTAAGTCAGCGGTACGGCGAATATTACGACTAATCAGCGCTAAGTTTTCATCAAAGGATGTCATGTAACGCTGAAACTCCTGACTGGTCAGCTTCTTCTCCGCAAACTTCTGTTTCATCGAGACCAAGTTATCTTGCAGAATCGATGTTGACGTCACCGCCAAACCAACCGGAGTATTTACTTCGTGCGCCACACCAGAAACCAGCTTGGCTAAACTTTGCATTTTTTCCGCTTGCACCAATTCATTTTGATATTGGTGCGCGGTGGCAAGCGCTTGCTGCAATTCTTGGTTGGACTCAAATAGCATTTGTGTCCGTTGTTTCACTTGCAGCTCAAGTTCAGCATTCAAGTCACTGGCTTGGCGCTCAGCTTGTTCTTGGCGCTTGATATGTTGCTGAATACGGCTCAAGAGAGAGTTAAACGCAATAGCCACACGATCGAGCTCTTGCAGTTCAAATTCGTGCAGTGCCGTGCCATATTTTTTATCGCGGGCGATATCTTGAATACTCTCAACCATCTCATCGAGGGGTTGCGTGATAATACGCCGCAGCCACAGTGACATCAGCCAACTTAAAATTAAACTCGCCGTTGTAATTGCCGCACTAATAGCCAGCGAGAACAACTGTGCTTGGTCATAATCTTCACGTGATGTGCGGATGTAGACATAGCCTTGCAGCGAATCTTCAACCATCAATGGGCGTGCAGTTTCCACATAGGTGTCCGTAAAGCGCGCTTGAGTTAGTGTGCGTGCACGTTCAAAACGCACCGGAATAGAAGCTTCTTGCTCAGCGTAGTAACTGGCGAAGAAACTTAGTGAGTCACTGTCTGGGTCGTGACGGTATAGGTGAATATGTTTGATTAATGGCGAGCTTTGAAATGAGCGCAGCCAGCGCTCCGCCGAGTCGGCTTGATTGTAAACCATGAAAGCGTTTGCGTTGCCCGCAATAAAGCTTGCAACTTCGTCGGTTTGACGAAGTAAGCGCTGATGGGTATCGAGAATGAAGTTAAAGCTCAGGACAATACACGCCAACGCCACCGAGATAGTCGTAATTAAAATGACTAAGCTGGTGACGCTGCGTTTGATTGAACTGACTTTAAACGTCATCGTAGCCATACCTCGTCAGCGTCGCTTGGTATGGTTTTTTGTCGTGCTTTTCTTCGTCGCACGATAAACCGCAAACTTGTTATCTTCGGCCACACGCTCGCAGTGACCAAATGCTTGTTCGATGAGCTCTGGCCATGGCAGGAAGCGATTCGCAACCAACCAGAGCTCACCATGCCCATACAAATGGTCATAGACTTGCCGTAAAAACTGCTTACCAATTTCATAATCAGTTGCAATGCCGGTATGAAACGGCGGGTGACTCACCACGTAATTAAATTGCCCTAATGCTTTGTCGAGGCCGTCGCTGGCAAGGCATGAACCATCCAACCCGTTGAGTTCAAGGGTACGTTCAGTTGCCCGTAGGGCTAGTGCACTCACGTCCAAATAAGTGATTTCTAGGGCTGGCGATTGCCGATTAAGCCAAGCACCGAGAACGCCATGTCCACAGGCAAAGTCGAGTACCTTACCTTGTGACCACACTGGCAGGTGCTGTAGTAAAATTGCGCTACCGGTATCAATACTTGGGAACGCAAATACGCCCGGTAAACTGGCTAATTTCAACGGCGAGCTTCGTTGTGGCTGGTCTAACTCCACGTAAGCAAAATGGTCCTCAACGTTAAAATGCTCAGCGTGCTGATTCACACTGGTTCTTAACAGCAGGGAATGATTCCCCACGGCCATTTTTTGCGCCGGTGCTACCGTATCTGGAAATTGCTTATGAATGCTCTTTATGCCACCGCGATTATCGCCAACCAACCAAATGGTTGCACCTTCGGGTAACACATGACGCAGTGCTTCGAGCACATATAGAGTGAGTTGCTTTTCTTTCGGTAACCAAACGAGTGCAGCTTTAGCAGAGCCGGCTTGCGGGGCGTCAGCACCAAAATGGTGCAAAATTTCGGGCGCTTGGCGTTGCCACTTCTGCGCGTAACCAGCGTGCCATTGCCAGCAACTAACCACCGGTAATAACTGGGCTAACTCCGCATCAGGAGCGTTAACAACCAGCAACGGCTCATCTTCGAGTCGAGTTTGCTGGCGCAGAACAAGTTGTGAAGGTGGACTCAAATGCTTCAATATGTGCTTCTCTAAACGTTATATTGGTTTCTGATCGTACGCTTCCACGAAAACATCAACGTTTTCGCTGGCGTGCTCAATGCGCTCACCATCAAATTGTGCCACATTGAACAAAGCTTCGCCTTCGTTGGCAACCGGAATGTTGCTAATGCCAATTACAATACCATGGTATGGGCTTTTAATCGCATGCAGATCATCTCCATGCGGGTTCACTGTTTGCGCAACAACTTGCCCCTTATTAATGGTCTGCCCAAGCTCTACTTTGGGTACCACTAAACCATCATATTCGTTGCGGATCCAAGCGCTACGATGCGCCACAACCGGCTTCACTTTCTTGCGACTACGCCGGCCCTTCAACATTTTCAGGCTTTTCATCACATTTTGTACGCCAGTAACGCCGGCTTTAATAGCAGCATAATCGAAACGCAGCGCTTCGCCGGCTTCATAAAGAATCAGCGGAATACCCAATTCAGACGCCAACGAGCGTAACGAGCCATCGCGCTCCTTACTATGCAAAATAACCGGGGTACCGAACGCTTCAGCCATTTCTAGCGCATCGCCATTATCGGTATCAACCCGAATCTGCGGCAAATTACTGCGATGAATAGCACCGGTATGCAAATCGATAATGTGCGTGGCATTTTGCACCAAACTTTCGTTGAACAAGTGCGCCAAACGGCTACCCAATGCACCTCGTTCAGAGCCTGGGAAGCATCGATTAAGATCACGTCTATCGGGTAAATAGCGCGATTGCTGAATAAACCCAAACACATTCACAATCGGCACAATAATCACCGTACCTGCCAACTGCAACGGATCCAGCTCACCCATTAAGCGCCGACACACTTCAATACCATTAAGTTCGTCGCCGTGAATCGCCGCACAGACCAGCAACCTCGGGCCAGGCTTCACTCCATGAAATACTTCGGCGTGCAAGTCCATCGGTGTATCGTTATACAACCGCGCAGCAGGTATTTTGACGCTGTGCCGCGAGCCAGGAGCAATGCGCTGGTTGGCTAACTGAAAAGATTTATGCTTCATAAAATTCGTTCGCTACGCTCTTCGTTGTTCGTGCGCTTCGCTGTTCGTCCGTTCGGCTTCGCCTTACTAATCGATGTTAACTTCGAACAGCGCGAAGAGCGCACGAACAGAGAACGAAGTGAACGCACGAATAACGAATAACGCTTTTGGTGTTAGCCCTTACCCTTGGTTCTGGTTTTATTCGCTTTTGCGTTCTTTTCAATGAAGCTGATTATTTGATCAGCCACATCCTTGCCAGTCGCGCCCTCAATACCTTCGAGGCCTGGCGATGAGTTGACTTCCATCACGAGTGGGCCATGGTTGGAGCGCAAGATATCTACACCAGCAACATTCAGGCCCATTGTTTTGGCGGCTTTCACTGCGGTTGCGCGCTCAGCTGGTGTTAATTTTACTAGGCTAGCTGAACCACCACGGTGCAAGTTTGAGCGGAATTCGCCAGGCTTAGCTTGGCGTTTCATGGCCGCTATAACTTTATCGCCAATCACGAAGCAGCGGATATCGGCGCCGCCAGCTTCTTTAATGTATTCCTGCACCATGATGTGCGATTCCAGCCCCATAAAGGCTTCGATAACACTCTCCGCTGCTTGGCGCGTTTCGGCAAGTACCACGCCAATACCTTGGGTACCTTCGAGTAGTTTGATAACCAGCGGTGCGCCGCCGACCATCTCAATCAAATCGGGGATATCTTGCGGCTGACTTGCAAAACCAGTCGTTGGTAAGCCAATGCCTTTGCGACTCAGCAACTGCAGTGAGCGCAATTTATCGCGGCTACGTGAAATGGCTACAGATTCATTTAACGGATACGTGCCAATCATTTCAAATTGGCGCAGCACAGCAGTACCGAAGAAGGTAATCGATGCACCGATACGTGGAATAATCGCATCGTATTGCGGCAGATCTTTACCTTTCATGTGAATGGAGCTTTCGCGGGCGTTGATATTCATGTAGCAGCGTAGCGGATCGAGCACATCAACAATATGCCCTCGCGCTTCGCCAGCCTCCACTAAGCGGCGGGTTGAATAAAGACGCGGGTTTCGCGATAAAATTGCAATTCTCATGCGGTAGCTCCAGGCTGGCCGAGTAAATAAGATTTGTCAGGGTCCACGACAAAGTGGCCGCGCATGGCTTGGCGCCCCAACAGCATACGAAATTTCATGGTGTCGCGGTTCGTCAACGTCAACTCAATCGGTTGCGAAAACTCACCTAAATGTAATGTCGATAGAATAACATATCGCAGCTCAGTATGACCTCCAGAATCTGTCACTTCGCGTTGATCGTGAATTTTCGCTTCACACATCAATTCACGGTCGCTGTGTTGTTCTGGATGCAACCAAATCCGTAACCAGTTCTCGCCATTGCGCTCAAACGGTTCAAGCTTAAAGGCATGCAAACAAGAGGTGCGTGCGCCGGTATCTACTTTCATTTTTAGGGCGTCGATGCCAAGCTCGGGGAGTGAACCCCATTCGCGCCAACCAAGTGTTTGCATAAAAAAACCCTTACTGATCAAAAGCGTTGTTCGTTATTCGTACGCTTCGCTGTTCGTCCGCGCTACGCGCTGTTCGACAATAATAACCGCGAACAGAGAGGCGCAGCCGAACGGACGAACAGTGAACGAAGTGAACGCACGAATAACGAATCACGTTCTTGTGTTTTTCAACTGTTGTAACCACGTGATGAATTCTTCCGGGGGGCGATCAAGCGCCGTCGCCGAAACAAACAAATCATAACCTAATAATTCGCGAAAGTGTTCACATCTTACCGCGAACATCGCTTGTACGCCGCGATACTCTGTACCCGACGCGCCCTTATAACGGTCTGGAACTTCGAAATATGGCGAGTACTCACGTAAATCTGGTCGCTCATGACGCAGGGCGGCAATCAATAAATGCCGTTGTTCGCTGAGTAAATACACGGCAAGCCGCGGGGTAATACTCTGCAGCACAGGTTCTATATCGTGCAGACGAAAACCAATATAAGGCATAGATTCGAGCTCAAGACCGCGATGCAATCGAGGGATATCAAAACGTAGAATATTATCCCACTGAATTTGCCAAGTTCCACGCCGGTGCAAATACGTGATTGCCTGTGGTGTGATGCTCATACTCACTGGGGGCTCAAAAATTTTGGCACTGCCTAAAAATATCAACACTGCACTCGTGATAAATAGCAACCCATATGCGGCAGCAATAATGGGGGTGTCGGTAAGCCATAAAAACATGGTTACGGCAAAAATGACCACGCCAAGCGCATTAAATCCGAACCCATGCGCGCGGGCGAGCGGCTGCACATAAACAATGCGTTCGGGTGTCGACGTATCAGTCATAGGCACGAGCCGGATCGGACAAACCAAACGTCTCGCGAATGATTTGACCGGTAAATTGGGTTTTTAGATAAAAGCCGCGTGGCAAGGTTTGAATGACCGCACCGTTCGCACCAATGGCTTCAGTTAGCACACGGCTATTGGCTGCTTTCGGACGTAATTGCAATACTTCGCCCTGGTGTGCAGTAATCGATTCCACTTCACCCAGTGCAATTTTGTCCATATGCTCTTGCCAGTCCGCGCGCAATTGCGCTTCTTGCTTGGTATTGGGTTGCCACAAAAAGGCGGTACCAATGGTGCGTTCCGCTAATGGCACCTCGCGGCGGCCATCGATGGGAATCCAAAGTACACACTGCAACTTGTTGCGTACGTTACTGGTCTCCCAAGTTAACTGATGCACATCAATGAGCGGGGTGGTGCACACAAAGGTTGTTTCGAGCGGTTTGCCCTGGGCATCAAGCGGAATAGTTTTTAGTTCCACACCGAGTTCGGGGAAGTCTTGTAATGCTTGTGAACCGGCGCTGGCGCCGAGCGCAGCTTCGAGAAGTTGTCCAACCCAACCCTTGTTGCGGCGCAGATCATTAGGCACGGTCATGCCCAGTTGCGTCGCCAACTCTGCAAAACTAAGCCCAGCGAGCGCGCTGGCCTGATCAAAGAGCTGTTTGAGTTGCACAATTACCTCGTCTAAACGGATTAATCCTTTCATTCATGCCGCGATTATGGAAAAATCCAAGCCATATGTCGAATTTATGAGGGCGCTCGCGTGATAGACGCAGAAGGATTTCGCGCCAATGTAGGAATCATTATCTGCAACGAGCAGGGACAAGTCTTTTGGGCGCGTCGATTCGGGCAACATAGCTGGCAATTTCCGCAAGGTGGTATTGATGATGGCGAAACGCCTGAACAAGCTATGTACCGTGAACTCTGGGAAGAGGTAGGGCTTAAGCCCGAGCAAGTCGAAATTGTTTATACCAGTCGCAATTGGTTTCGTTACCGACTGCCAAAGCGTTTGGTACGACGCGAACAACGACCAACCTGTATTGGTCAAAAGCAGAAATGGTTTTTACTGCGGTTAAAATGCAACGAGAGCGATGTGAACGTCATGCAGTCGTCACATCCTGAGTTTGATGATTGGCGGTGGGTAAGTTTTTGGTACCCTGTGCGGCAAGTTGTGTCGTTCAAACGAGAAGTTTATCGACGGGTTCTAAAAGAGTTTTCTGCCGTTGTGATGAACGCAATGCCACGCCGTTCAAAGCCACCGCGCCGCCGTCGTTCTTAAACAAACCGTTGGTGATCTACAAGGCAGCCTATGCTTCGAGTACTACAACGCATCGTTGAAGCTGTGAATCAAGCGCCAGATTTCGAGCTGGCGCTACAAACCATGGTGCGCCAAGTTAAAGAAGCCCTGCACACTGACTCCTGTACCGTCTATCTTGCTGATCACGAACAACATCAATTTGCCCTAGCGGCAACTGATGGCCTAGAAATTCGCTCCGATAAACCGATTCATGTTCCTTTTGGTGAGGGTGTGATCAGCCTTGCCGCCTCGCGTGAAGAACCGTTGAATATTGCCAACGCGTCGGAGCACCCAGCTTTCTTACGCTTGGAACACGTGGTTGAAGATCGCTACAAAGCGATGCTGGCAGCGCCGGTGATTCATCGTCGCCGCGTGCTTGGTGTGCTGGCCGTGCAACAAGAGCAGGCACGAGCCTTCACCCGCGATGAAGAAGCCTTTGTGGTAACACTCGCAGCACAGTTAGCTGTGGTGATTGCTCACGCTGAGGCAAAAGGCTTGTTGAGAACCGCTAAGCAGTCCCCATGGTTACAGACAATTAAAGGATTACCTGCGGCACCGGGCGTTGCTATCGGTGAAGCGTTTGTAGTGAAACCACCGGCACGTCTTAGTGAAGTGACGCCCAAACGAAGTGATATGCCGGAACATGAAATCCGCGCATTTCGCGCCGCTGTTGCCCGCACTCGCCAAGAACTATTAACCATTAGCGATAGCATGAAAGGGCAGGTAGCCGAAGAGACGTTAGCGATTTTCGACGTCTACCACGCCATGATGGATTCGGCGAGCCTTGGTAAAGAGGTTGAGCAAACGATTAATGATGGCTGGCGCGCGCAAACGGCCTTAAAACTGGTGGTTGAGCAGTTGGTCAATCAGTTTGAGAACCTCGATGACGAATATATTCGTGAGCGCGCCAGTGATGTGCGTGATTTAGGGAATCGTATTCTCGCTCATTTGCAGAACCGCGAAGCGCGCAAATTTAATCCGCCGAAGCAGTGTATTTTGGTTGCTGATGAAGTCACCGCAACCATGTTAGCGGAGCTACCGCAGGCTGAAATTATTGGCATGGTATCGCTTCGCGGTTCGGGTAATTCTCATGCTGCTATTATGGCGCGTAGCATGGGTATTCCAGCCGTACTTGGGGTTGACGACATCGAGCTGAATGAAGTCAGTGGCGAAACACTGATTGTCGATGGCTACAACGGTGATGTCTTTGTTAACCCGCCATTACAGGTCGAAAATGAATATCGCCAACTTGCGGATGAAGAATTAGCGCTGCGGCAAAAAGTAATGCAGGCGCGTGACCTGCCAGCCGAAACTACCGATGGTGTGCGTGTTCAACTTAATTTGAATGTTGGCTTAAACACCGAGCGCGATTGGTTAAACGATTTGAACGTGCATGGCGTTGGGCTTTATCGTACCGAAATTCCGTTCATGATGCGTGAGCGCTTGCCAACAGAAGATGAACAAGAAGAATTGTACAGTGCGGTGCTCGAGCAGTTCCGCGGTGCACCGGTCGTTATGCGAACGCTCGATGTCGGCGGCGATAAGCCGTTGCCATATCTACCCATGGATGAAGAGAATCCATTTTTAGGCTGGCGCGGTATTCGGATGACACTTGATCATCCAGAAATTTTCTTGGTGCAAATTCGTGCCATGCTGCGGGCCTCTGTGGGGCGCAATAATTTACGTATTTTGCTACCGATGATCACCAGTGCGGAAGAAGTTGATGAAGCTGTTCGCATGATTCATCAGGCCTACCATGAAGTTGCCGAAGAATTGCAATGCAGCGTTGATGAGCAATTATTTGAGCCTCAAATTGGCGTAATGATCGAAGTACCTGCGTTGATTTATCAGTTACATTGTGTGGCCGATAAAGTCGATTTCTTTTCAGTGGGCACCAATGATTTAACCCAATACATGCTGGCAGTCGACCGTAACAATTCACGTGTAGCAAGCCTCTATGACGCGTTCCATCCGGCGGTATTGCACGCTTTGAAGCAAATTATTGAACGTTGCGATGAACTGAACAAGCCGGTGTCGGTATGTGGTGAGTTAGCCGGTGAACCAGGTGGTGCGTTGTTATTACTTGCTATGGGTTACCGCAATTTCAGCATGAATAGCTATAATATAGATCGTATCCGCTGGATTATTCGGCATATTGCCGCGGCGGATTTAGAGCAGGTTTTACAGCGCGCACTCGCCGCGCGTTCCCCGCAAGAAGTGAAACAACACGTTATCATGGCACTGGAAAACGCCGGCCTCGGCGGTTTTGTTCGTGCCGGTGGTTAAGGAGAAGCAGTGCTCTTAACGGGCTGGTTATGGTGTTTAGCCGGAGGCATGGTGGCAGGCTTACTTGCCGGCATGCTCGGCATTGGCGGCGGCCTTGTTATTGTTCCTTTACTCATCTATTTACTGCCGTTGCTGGGTGTCGCCCCCGATTTGGTGGTGCAAATGGCTGTGGCAACCTCGCTCGCAACCATCATCATGACGACCAGTAGTTCAGCGCGTTCTCACTTAAAGCATGGGCAAGTCAGTTTCTTTTGGGTACGCCGTTTAATTCCCGGGTTAATGGTAGGCGCCGTTTTGGGCGCTTGGCTGGCCACGTTAATCCACCCTGAGTGGCTGCAGCGTATCTTTGCCGGTGTGCTCATGTTGCTGTCGATTCGAATGTTGATTCCGCAACGCGGCGGTGAACCGCTTACCGACGTATCAAAGCGTTTGATGGCACTGATTAGCACCGCTATGGGTACTTTATCTGCGTTGGTAGGTATTGGTGGTGGATCGCTGACGGTACCGCTATTACAACGCTTAAGAGTTCCCATCCGTCAGGCAATTGCGGTATCCTCCATTGGTAGCTTGAGCATTGGTTTAAGCGCAGTTATCGCGTTTATCGTGCTAGGCCAACAACTTGAAGGCGCCGACGGGCTGCTCGGCTACGTGCATGTTAAGGCATGGATAGCGATATCAATTACCTCCATGCTGTGTGCACCGCTTGGCGCCAGTTTAACGCAGCGTCTTCCGGTGAAACATTTACAGCGCGGATTTGCGGTGTTCTTGGTTATTATTTCAATAAAACTAGCGATAGGATAATTCATGCAAACAGCGAATTTGTCAGCCGACTATATGGTGCATCCCAATATTGATCCGATTATTGTGAGCATCGGGCCGCTTGATTTGCGCTGGTATGGCTTAATGTATCTCGTTGGTTTTCTGTTTGCCTGGTGGTGGGGGAATCGTCAGTGTCGGATGCCACATTACGAGAACCAAGGCTGGACCGAGAAGCGCTTCAGCGATTTGTTATTTTGGGCGTTTATGGGTGTCATTTTGGGCGGCCGCATCGGTTATGTGCTGTTTTACCAATTTGAGTATTTCATCCAAAATCCACTTTATTTATTCGATATCACCAGCGGCGGCATGTCGTTTCATGGCGGTATGCTTGGTGTTATCGCGGTGCTTTGGATATTTGCGGCAAAGACGAAGCAATCGCTCCTTGCCGTCGGTGATTTCGTCGCCCCGCTGGTTCCAGTAGGTTTAGGCGCTGGTCGAATCGGTAATTTTATCAATGGTGAATTGTGGGGTCGTGTTACTGACGTTCCGTGGGCGATGATTTTCCCTGCAGCGGGGCCATTACCGCGCCATCCTTCACAGCTTTATCAAGCATTGCTTGAAGGGCTGGTGTTATTTATTGTATTGGCATTGTATAGCCGCAAACCGCGCCCAGTTGGCGCTATCGGTGGCTTATTCTTGATTGGCTATGGTTTGGCGCGTTTCGTGGTGGAATACGCCCGTGAACCTGACAGCCACTTGGGATTATTAACCTTCGGTTGGTCGATGGGGCAGTGGTTGTCCGCGCCGATGATTCTGGCGGGCGCCGTGTTAATATTGTTAGCGTATAAAAATAATAAAAACGGAGCGAAAGCGTGAAACAGTATCTCGAGTTATGCCAACGTATTGTCGATGAAGGCGTGTGGATTGAAAATGAGCGTACCGGCAAACGCTGCCTAACTGTGATTAACGCTGACCTTGAATATCGCGTCGACCGTAATGAGTTTCCGCTAATTACTACTCGTAAAAGCTATTGGAAAGCGGCGATTGCAGAACTACTCGGCTACATTCGCGGCTATTCAAATGCGGCAGACTTTCGCGCAATCGGCACACCCACTTGGGACGCGAACGCGAACTTAAACGAAGCTTGGTTAGCTAACCCGCACCGCAAAGGCGAAGACGACATGGGCCGTGTTTATGGCGTGCAAGGTCGAGCCTGGGCAAAGCCTGATGGCGGCGTCGTTGATCAACTACGTAAAGTGGTCGACAACCTGTCACGTGGCCTTGATGATCGCGGCGAAATTATTAGCTTCTATAACCCAGGCGAATTCCACATGGGCTGCCTGCGCCCATGCATGCACACCCACAACTTTTCACTGCTGGGCGATACCTTGTACTTAACTAGCTACCAGCGCTCATGCGATGTACCGCTGGGCCTTAACTTTAACCAAGTACAAGTGTTTACATTTTTAGCGCTCATGGCGCAAATCACCGGCCACAAAGCCGGCGTGGCTTACCATAAAATAGTCAACGCTCACATCTACGAAGACCAAGTAGAATTGATGCGCGACGTGCAGTTAAAGCGCGAGCCATACCCAGCGCCACAACTCGAAATCAACCCAGACATCAAAACTCTCGAAGACCTAGAGACCTGGGTCACCATGGACGACTTCGCCGTCCACAATTACAAACACCATCCACCAATTGCCTACCCATTCAGCGTGTAGCCCGGCGTCCCTGTGCAAGGCAAGGCCGGGTGGCGCGAAGCGCCGTGAATATCTGGGGCTAATAGTTAGCCGTTACTCGTTATTCGTTATTGGTTATTCGAAGAGAGCATTGTGTAACGACTCGGCATTGCAGCAAACCCCAGATCTTCTTAACACGAATAACCAAAGCGAGAGAAAGGTATGTATATATACCCTTTTCTCAAAAGCTGTCTTTTATCGAGTATTTATAATGTATCGAATAGGTAACTTTAATTGGTTTAAAATCAAATAAAGTGCCATTTTTGGCTCTTTAAACTAAATAATATCAAGCTTAATTAATTGCCTGTATGATTAATTTAATGTTCCATAAATTGAAATTTATATCAATTTAATTGGTTAATGTGCTAGTAAGTGCACTTTACTTTATTCCGTATAAGGTCTACGCTTTAACGATTAACCAATAACCAATAACGATTAACCAATAACGGACGTAAAGTCATGCTCTCACCGTCAGCCCAAGCCGAACAACTCGGCGAACGCCTCAAACAAGCGCGACTTAACGCGAATATTACCCAAGTAGAGCTTGCAGAGCAGGCGGGGGTATCACGTAAGATTGTGCTGAATGCTGAGAAAGGCCAAGCAACGCTTGAGAATTTTGTGGCATTAATGCAGGCACTCGAACTAACCGAGCAATTAAACAATTTCTTACCGCCACAGCCTATTTCGCCTGTGCAACTGAAAAAGCTGCAGGGAAAAAAGCGTCAACGCGCAACGGGTAGCCGTGGCAAAGAATATGACGACGAACTGGATGTTGACGCATGGTAATGGAAGTCATTGGCGTATGGTACCAAGACCACGAAGTCGGGGCATTAAGCTTCGATACCGAAAGAGGTGTCGGTGCGTTTGAATATACGCCAGACTTTCTAGCCAGTGGTATTGAGTTGGCACCGCTGAAAATGCCATTACGAAAACAAATTTATAGCTTCCCAGAGTTAAACTTTGAAACGTTTTACGGGCTTCCGGGATTAACGGCCGATTCATTGCCCGATGATTTTGGAAACGCAGTGCTCAATACCTGGGTTGCCAGCCAAGGCAGACAACCTAGCGATATTACGCCGTTGCAACGTTTGCAATATACCGGTAAGCGCGGCATGGGGGCGCTTGAATATCGACCGGCGACGCGACTGCGGGGGTTTGAAAAATCGCAAGACGTTGAGATCAAAGAGCTCATTAAAGTGGCGCAAGAAGTACTCAACAAGCGCTCACAATTTCACGTCGAACTTGACCCGAGCGGTAAAGCCGATCAAGAAGCCATGTTATCGCTACTTTCGGTTGGGATGAGTGCTGGTGGGGCAAGACCCAAGGCGGTACTCGCATTTAGTGGCGACTTCACTGAAGTCTGCTCAGGGCAAACTGACGCCCCTGAAGGTTTTGTGCATTACATCATGAAGTTTGATGGGGTGACTGAACGCAGTGTCCAACGTGAAACCTTCGACGACCCACAAGGCTTCGGTGCAATGGAGTACGTCTATTACCTCATGGCGCGTGAGTGCGGAATTGAGATGATGCCATGTCATTTGCTTGACGAAGGTGATCGGCGCCACTTCCTGACCCAACGTTTTGATCGGCGCGAAAACGAAAAGCTGCATGTGCAAACATTGACAGGTATCGCTCATGTCGACTTCAAAAAGCCGGGTAGTTTCTCGTACGCCGAGTTATTTGCCGTTGCTCGCCAATTAAAACTGAACGCGCACGAGGCAGAGCAGTTATTGCGCCGCATGATGTTTAATATTGTGGCTCGCAATCATGACGATCATGCGAAAAATTTCGCATTTCTATACCATCAAAACCGCTGGCAATTAGCACCTGCGTATGATGTCGCGTACAGCTACAAGCCCGGCAGTAAATGGGTCAATCAACATTGGATGCAACTGAATGGCAAACGTGAGGATTTCACCCGCACCGACTTGTACAGCCTCGAAAAAGTGAGTCCGCTATTTACTCGCAAGCGCATTGATAGAATTCTGGAGGAAACAACACAGGCGGTATCGCTGTGGCCAAAGCTCGCCAAAGAACAACTGGTACCCAACGATCTCATTAGCGAGATCGCGAACAACCATCGTCTCGACCTCTAATATCTAATATCTAATATCTAATATCGTCTTAGCCCTTATCTCTTGAAAAACAATTTGCTAACATCCAGCTAAGTTCATAATAACAACAATCGAGAGCTCGGATGTCAGCAATAGCTTGGATAGCTTTAGCAGTTTTATTGCTAGCAGTATTCTTTTTCTTTAAATCCCGCAAATTTCGAGGCTTTATCCTGCTAACGGTATTCGCCGCATTGCTCGGTATGCTCTTTGGTCCGCCGTCGTATGTTGTGCATACCGACTACACCACCACCTTACGTGATGATGCCAGTGGCACCCGATATCACTATGCGTGGGCAATCAATAAGTTAGCACCCACCGAGGCGAAACGGGCGAAGGTTGGGCTGTACAATCCAACAACCAAAGAGTTTCGACGTTTTAATGATGACTTAGCCAAAAGTGCAAACTTAGCTTTTGTACCGCCAACTGGTGCCAGCTGGCTATTGCATATTTGGTGGTGGATTTTCCCTGCAACCTATCTCGCGTTTTTCATTCAGCGTAAGTTCGGCGGGTTGTCGAATTTGGGTGGCGTCTTGTATTTTCCGCGTCGCAATCGACTGTGCCAAGAGCAGCTCGACATCGCGCGTGAGCACGGCACCGTTTGGGCTTATGAAAAGGCGCTTAAGTTTTGCCAAAGTTATCGCTGGCCGCCGCGAAAAATCGTAGAAATCATCCAGCACGAGCATCAAGCCATTTTCCAAACCTATCGTCAGCGTGTGCAAACACTGGAGCGGTTATATCGTAATGCCGGTAGTACCTTGCAACAACGTGATGCCAGCGCCTATCAGCGTTATAGCAAGCTGTATCTGGTTGCTAATTTTATGCAACTCATTAATCGTCAACTTTCGCAGCGCGAAACGCAACGAACAGCAGGGTTAGCGCTCGATATTCAGGTTCAAGAAGGTTGGTATAGCTATACTGGTCCAGATAATGAACTGACCAAATATGACAGTTTGAATGCACTTGAACGCGCAAAACTTGCTGAATTTGAGCAGCGCTGGGGTGCACTTGGCATCAATGCATTCACGCTGCGTGACGTTTCGGAAAGATATGCAAATGAACGCACTAGTTTTGCTGCGATTCGGCAACAGCTAGCGAAAGTTGACAGTGCCCAAGAATTTGTCAACGAGCAAATTGGCCAGTTTTTGGCATTCGTAGAGCAGTTATTGCACGGAACATTAACCGAGCAACAACAGCCAATAGTGCGACAATTGGCGCACTCTTATTTTATTCAACGGCTCTTTCAAGAAATCTCTGATCGGTCGCAAGATCATGTATTCCACCGTTCGTTTGCAAAACAATTACGTCACACCCTAGCGACAATTATGTCGGCGTACTTTCCCGAGGAAAGCAAAGGCGGGCAGGGTACGGCACTATTTAGTGATGCCGCACTCGCTAACTTTGAGCAACAACAGCTGCAGTTTCATTTATTGCCAGTTGGGCGCTTGACCTCTGGGGCCCCAACGATTGAAGCCACCGTATTCTATCGAGTTAATCAACAACAAGTCTGGCGTGCAGGGTTACGGCAACCGCAGTTACCGAGTAACTTCAAAGCAAGTGCCGACGCCTTTGGCCATATTAGTGCCACGGCGATGCTTCGTGACACCTTCAATACCCGCCAAAACCAGGTGCCACCATCACGTCAAAGCGTTTCAGAGCAAGTCAAACAAGATATTCTTGATGAGTTAAATGAGACCATGAAGGAGTTGGCGCAAGGAGCTGGCGAAGACCTTGCGTTGGAGCTCATTAATCAAATTATCGCCGGTAACGGTAGTAATGCGATTTTACAATTTGAAGCGGCCGTCGATAGCGAGATGAGTACGCTCGTATTTGAATCATTGGAGCACGCGGCGAGTTTATTGGAAGCTGGCTTGAGTTTATTTGGAGGCGATGACTAATGCGCGGAATAATGAACATGACATCTGCCATGGTATTGGCGATAGGCCTCATCGCAAGTGCACCGGCGGCTGCCCAAGACGGTTGGGGACGCAAACTCGGCGAGGTGCTTGGTGAGTTGCCTCTCGGTGATTACTACCGTTCACTAACAAGTTTTAATGACGTTCAATGGGTTACCAACGAGACACTCGTTGCCCAAGGCGTGATGTATCGTGTTGAGGCAAACAGCAACGTAAACGTGAGAGCTGGAACCTCGACACAAACGGCGGTGGTTGCCTCGGTGGGGCCCAATGAACATGTCGCCATATTAAAGAAAAAGCCGTTTGAAGCTTGGTTTTATGTTCGCTTGGCCAGTGGCACGGAAGGCTATATCCACGAGAGTCTATTGGTTCCAATCGACGCTTAAACGTGGTCGTCAGCGCGTGTGAAAATCGAGATAAAACTGGTAGAATGCCGCAGTTTTTCTTCAGCTGAGTTATCAAGGTCATGAGTAAAGAGCGATTTGCCGGTGTTCAACGTGTTTACGGAACCACCGCCGCGCAGTCATTTCAGCACCACCACGTTGCGGTAATTGGCCTCGGTGGCGTTGGTTCGTGGGCAGTAGAAGCGCTAGCGCGCTCGGGTATTGGTGCGCTCACTCTAATTGATCTTGATGATGTATGCGTAACCAATATCAACCGTCAGTTACCGGCTCTTAGCAGCACCATTGGTCAACTTAAAACCGAGGTATTAGCGGCGCGGGTAAAAGATATTAACCCTGATTGCGACGTGCGCGTCATTGATGATTTTCTTTCCGCAGATAATCTTAGCGAATATCTCGGCGAACCCGTCACCGCTGTGTTAGATGCAATTGATAGTGTGACTGTAAAAGCGGCATTGATTGCATGGTGTAAACGCCGGAAATTACCACTGGTAACTTGTGGTGGGGCTGGCGGGCAGGTTGATCCAAGCCAAGTGAAGTCGGCCGATTTAGCCAAAGCAACGCAAGACCCGCTATTAGCAAAAGTGCGTTCAATGCTACGTCGTGACTTTAATTTTTCGAAGAATCCTAAACGCTCGTTTGGCGTCACTGCCGTGTACTCAACCGAGCAATTGCGATATCCAACGGGTGATGGCGAATGGTCTCACGCCAAACCGGGTGCTGGCAGTATGCGCATGAATTGTGCCACAGGCTTCGGTGCCGCGATGCCTGTCACCGCCACCTTCGCCATGCACGCCACCGCACTCCTCCTGAAAAAATTGTAGCCCGGCGTTATACGCCGGGTGGCGCGCTGCGCCGTTATCTGCTTTTCAATTTAGCGATCACGTTACGCAAGCCATTGCGACGCGACGACGTGACAAAGTCAGCTAGGCCAAGCGCATCAAAGTGACCATCTAACGAGTAGTCAGCAACTTGTTTTGAGTTAGCTCCATGTAAGGCTTGTCGAATCACCATCAATAGCCCCAATACGGTACGTGACTCACTATCGATCGTTAACGCCAACTGGTCTTGAGACCATTGAACCTGCACCCAAACTCGCGCCTCGCAGCCAAACACCTCGCGCTCGTCGGTACGAAAGCCATCAGGTATCTCGGCTTGCTTCGCCAATTGCACCAAATAGCGCATACGATTTTCACGAGAACCAAGTTGCTCGCGCAGTGCCAACAGATCAGATTCGCTTAAAATGCCGTACATGTAATTCCTAGTGAAAAGGGTTAATTCGTCAGGTTAATCAATAAAAACGCCCGTAAGAGTACCATTTTTGTGCCGAAAAATGTTAATCTTGCTCGGTCTCAAATTCATTTGAACAGAACTTTAAACAACAGGAACGACAACATGAAAGTATTAGTGGCGGTCAAACGCGTCATTGATTACAACGTGAAAGTTCGCGTGAAAGCGGACCAATCAGACGTTGATCTGGCCAACGTAAAAATGGCCCTGAACCCGTTCTGTGAAATCGCTGTCGAGGAAGCAGTACGACTCAAAGAAAAAGGCATTGCCGAAGAAGTCGTGGTTGTGAGCATCGGCCCGAAAGCGGTGCAAGAACAGTTGCGTACAGCATTGGCTTTAGGTGCTGATCGCGCCATTCAAGTTGAAACTGACGAACTGCCAGATTCTCTTGCGGTAGCCAAATTGCTAAAAGGTGTGATGGAAAAAGAACAACCACAATTGGTTATTCTGGGTAAGCAAGCCATCGACTCTGACAACAATCAAACCGGTCAAATGCTGGGTGCGCTGACGGGCATGCCGCAAGGCACCTTCGCATCAAAAGTAGACGTTGCAGATGGCAGTGTGAATGTGACGCGTGAAGTTGACGGTGGTCTACAGACGGTGAAGCTGCAATTGCCAGCTATTGTCACCACCGATTTACGTTTGAACGAACCACGTTATGCGTCATTGCCGAACATCATGAAGGCGAAGAAGAAACCGCTTGATGTAACCACGCCAGATGAATTGGGCGTTAGCGTGACTCGTACTGTGAAATTGCTAAAAGTTGAACCGCCTGCAGAACGCAGCGCCGGTATCAAAGTAGCAGACGTCGCAGAATTGGTTGAAAAACTTCAAAATGAGGCAAAAGTGATATGAGCATTCTCGTTATTGCCGAACATGACAACGCACAACTCAATGGCGCTACGCTAAAAACTTTAGCTGCGGCGAAGCAAATTGGCGGTGACATTCACGTACTCGTTGCTGGCGCAGGTTGCCAAGCAGTCGCTGACGAAGTTGCCAAAGCCGACGGCGTAAGCAAAGTATTGCTCGCCGATAATGCAGCTTATGGCCACTTCTTAGCGGAAAACTTAGGTCAGCTGGTTGCTGATTTAGGAAAAGACTACGGGCACATATTGGCGCCAGCAACAACTACCGGCAAAAACTTCATGCCGCGTGTTGCTGCACTGCTTGATGTTGCGCAAATCTCGGACATTATCGCAGTAGAAAGCGCAGATACGTTCAAGCGCCCAATCTACGCCGGTAATGCTATCGCAACCGTGCAGTCTGAAGACGCCATCAAAGTGATCACCGTTCGTGCAACTGCATTTGATGCGGTCGCAGCTGAGGGCGGTAATGGCAGTGTTGAATCGATCGACAACGTCGTGAGTAATGATAAAGCTGAGTTTGTGGGCGAAGAACTTGCCCAATCCGAACGCCCAGATCTGACCGCAGCACGCGTCGTCATTTCAGGTGGTCGCGGCATGCAAAACGGTGAGAATTTCCACTTGCTTGAAAAAGTCGCTGATAAACTTGGCGCTGCAGTCGGTGCATCACGTGCCGCGGTTGACGCAGGTTTCGTACCAAACGACATGCAGGTTGGCCAAACCGGTAAAATCGTTGCCCCGGAGCTCTACATTGCTGTCGGCATCAGCGGTGCTATCCAGCATTTAGCCGGTATGAAAGACTCGAAAGTTATCGTGGCAATCAACAAAGATGAAGAAGCGCCAATCTTCCAAGTGGCAGATTATGGCTTAGTCGCTGATTTGTTCGATGTACTGCCAGAGCTAGAGCAAAAGCTTTAAAACGACAAAAGCGATATTGGCTATTGGATATTAGATATTAGCCCGATGATTCGGGCTTTATCTCATTCGCTCAACCATTAGCCAATACCCATCCCCTCAAATATCTAATATCCACCCTCTCTATATATCCAATATCCAATATCCAATAGCTAATATCGTCTTTGCGGTTTTTTAACTATGCAAAGTGCGTGGACAGTTCTCGAGACCGTTGCTATAACATTCGTATACGTCAATGATCATATATCAACGTTAATATTGAAGGATGCTCAAGGCATGAAAATAACACCAATAAAGTCTCTGACAGCATTAACCCTGACCACCGCCCTAACTTTAATCAATGCACCAGAAGCGCACGCCGAAACAATCGAAGTGCGCGGCCAAATCAACTTTGGCTATAGCCTCAATCCAGCTGGCGTCACGCAGTATGACGGCGGCGAATATGTCCTTGAAATTGTGCAAGGTGCGCAAATGCCGTTGGTTTATCAAGCCAGCACGTGGCGTCAGTACTCCGACGCTATCGAGCGCGTTTCCGTAAGCGTCTATGATAGTGCGGGCAATGCCTTAACCGTGCGTCAACCGCTCACTGCAAGTCAGCTCAATGCACCAACCACCAACACGCTATATTTCGATTATGGTAACCGTTCCAACTACACCAGTTGGGCAATGACCGGCTTCACCGAAGCGGGCTTTAACAGCCAGCTTAACCTCAATTTGCGCGGACCGCGTGATAGTTTGTTCGCATCAACGGCTGAGTTTCCACGTTTCGTAAACACTCCCCGGTACGTGAACGCTACTTTGTTTTCAAACGTGGAAACAGCCGATGGTGACGATGTGGTCTACATCTATGGGCCTGTCACGGAAGTGAATTACCTCACAGCGGATAGTGACGGTGACGGTATCAATGATGATGTGGACGCATGTCCAGCGTCTGATATGAGTCGCAGCGTTGTAGTCGGCGCCACCGATACTGGGGTGACGAACAGTGTCGATAGCGTCGGCTGCTCTGTGACTGACAAAGTACTGGCCTGCGACGCCGACGCGAAAAATCACGGTGATTATGTGTCCTGTGTGAGTCACTTGGCGAAGCAGTTGCGCACTGAGGGAGTGATTAGCAACCCAGATCACGGCGCACTCCTACGCCACCTTTGAATTCAAAAACGATATTAGCACTTGGATATTAGATATTAGCCCTGAAATGTCGGGCTCTATCTAATATCCAATATCCAATATCCAATATCCAATATCCAATATCGAACTTGCCATTCCAATATCCAATATCTAATAGCTAATATCGACTTTGTTTTTTTCCTAACGAATCACTTGCATATTTGTAACTCATCGGACATGATTGAACCTATAACATCCTAATCGGATTAGGTGGCTAACATGAAAAGAAGAACAACTATGCTAAAAAAATTACCTATCGCGTCAGCTATCGCGCTGGCAATAGCAGGAACAGCAAGCGTCCAGGCAGCGGAGTTTGAAGTAGGTGACTTCCGCGTTAAGTTCGATTCCATTATTTCCTATGGTGCCGCATGGCGTATGGAAGAGCGTGACATGCGCTTCATCCACCCAGGTAACATGGCAGGTGGTCTGGGTCAGTCAGGTACAGCCGATGACGGTAACCTGAACTATGACAAAGGCGACATGGTCTCTTCTGTTATTAAAGGTGTGCACGATTTAAGTATCGATGGTGGCGACTACGGTGCTTTCATTCGTTTCAAATACTGGTATGACGATGTCATCAAGAATGAGGAAGTTGCACACGGCCATACTTCTACCAATTACTATCCAAACGTAACGCTTGATAACGACGGTCTTGACGATTGGTCAACCGGTTCAGGAATCAAGTTGCTTGACGCTTTCGTTTATGGCTACTTTGACATGGGCGATGTGCCAGTTAACGTGCGCCTAGGTCGCCAAGTACTCAGTTGGGGTGAAAGTACTTTCATCTTCAACGGCGTGAACGCCATTAACCCAGTAGACGTGAACGCGATTCGTCGTCCTGGTGTTGAAATTAAAGAAGCGTTATTGCCAGTTGGTATGTTGAACGTCAACTTAGGTTTGACCAGCGAAACCAGCTTAGACATGTTCTATCAATATGAGTGGGACGACTACAAACTCGATGGTTGTGGTACTTTCTTCTCTACGGTTGATATCTTAGGCGGTGAAGGCTGTAACAAAATTACCCTTAACCCGACTCTGGTAGCCGGTGTGCCAAGCTCAAGCTTGAGCGATTTGGAATCAATCCAATTTGGTACTTATCTTGAGCGTCGCCCTGATATCGAGCCAGACGATGGCGGTCAGTACGGTTTTGCGTTGCGTCACTATGCAACCGACATCGACACTGAATTCGGTGTGTACTACATGAACATTCACACGCAGACTCCAATTTTCTCTTTGTATAACTGGGTTGAGCAGCCATCACCTGCGCTAAGCCACCCAGATGGTATTCCAATTGCTGGTCCTGACTATGTGTTGCAATTCCCTGAAGACCAAGAAATCATTGGTTTCAGTGCTTCAACCTTGGTTGGTGAATGGTCTGTTGGTGGTGAAGTTAGCCATCGTTTCGACATGCCAGTGCAAATCAACACCACTGAAATCTTGACGGCCGGTTTACGTGCAGGCGTACCGAGCACGTTCTCTAACCGCATTGAGCGTGATGAAACCGGTACTATTACTAACCTAGGTGAGTTGCAAGAAGGTTACGACAAGTATGATGTGAGCCAGTGGCAGTTGACGGGTGTACGTTTCTTTGACCAAGCACTTGGCGCTGACCGTATTACCTTTATCGGTGAAGTAGCAGTCAGCAAGGTTCACGGTTTAGCGGGCTTAGACGAGCAGCGCTACGGTCGTAACCCAGTGTTTGGTAAGTGTTTGACCGTTGCTGACCAAGCGGCATTAGGCAACCCAACCGCTACTGCAGACATTAACTGTGAAGGGTTCGTCACTGCGACTTCATGGGGTTACCGCGCACGTATTGTCGGTGAATACAATAACGTATTCTCTGGCTGGAACATGACGCCAACCTTAGCATTTGGTCACGACGTGAAAGGTTATTCAGCGAACTCAAACTTTATCGAAGGTCGTAAGACAATCGGTTTAAGCGTCGATTTCAGCTACCTTAGCAAATACAAGGTTGGTGTTGGCTATAACATCACCGACGGTGCTGAGTTTGATGCAGCCGATGACCGCGATTTCGCAGCCGTCAGCTTCAGCTACAGCTTCTAAGAAAAAACCCGCTTCGGCGGGTTTTTTTTCGTCCGTTAAACTGTTCGGTTTTCGTGCGCTACGCTGTTCGTGCGCTGCGCTATTCGGGAGTGTATTTGGGCGCATTATCTACCCGCTTCGGCGGGTTTATTATTTCACTTTCTGATTGTTTCGTTATCTTTAATACACGAACAGTGCGAAGCACGGACGAACAGCGCAGCGCACGAATAACGAACAACGAGGTTTCAGCGATGAAAAAACTCTTAACGCTTAGCTTGGCTTTGGCAGCGACAAGCGCCTTCGCCAACACCGACAACACCCTTCAGCTTGAAGACGTGTTTCAGCTCGAATACGCCAGTCAACCCACCATTCATCCAGACGGTGCTTATACCGTATTTGTGCGCAATTACATGGATATCATGAGCGACCGTCGCTTAGGTAATCTATGGCGCGTGGATAATAAAGGTGAGTTGCGCCCGCTAACCGGCGGTACCGCCAATGATCACTCACCTACCTGGTCACCTGATGGCAAAACATTAGCATTTGTATCGAACCGAACAGGTGCTAACCAAATCCATTTGTATTGGACGGACACGCGTGATCATGCGCCAGTTACACGTTTAACCGGCAGCCCAAGTAACCTAACTTGGTCACCAGATGGTAAATGGCTAGCGTTTACCATGTTTACCCCGAGCAGCAAGCCTGCACCGGTTAGCTTGCCGGGCAAGCCAAAAGGCGCGGAGTGGGCCGAGCCAGCGCGCTATATTGACAAAGACAACTATCGTTTTGATGGTGCGGGCTATGCGCCAGAAGGCTTCACACAAATTTACGTGATTCCAGCTAGTGGCGGTACGCCGCGCCAAATCACCCATGACGATTTCAATCACGGTGGCCAGTTGACGTGGACAGGTGATAGCCAGAATATTATTTTCTCAGCGAATCGTCGTGATGATGCCTTTGAGCAGCCGAATAATTCTGAGCTCTATCAAGTTGCGCTAGAAAATGGCGAAATCAAGCAACTTACCGATCGCAACGGACCAGATCGTTCACCGCAGGTTAGTCCTGATGGTAAGAAACTCGCCTGGCTGGGTTACGATGATAATTATAAGAGTTATCAGCTAACCCACCTGTATGTCATGGACTTAAACGGTAACGGCGTGCCGAAGCTCATGACGACCGAACTTGACTACTCGGTTGACGACGTAAAATGGTCAGACGATAGCCGTGGACTTTACTTTAGCTATGATAAAGAAGGTAAAGGTAACATTGCTTATCAAAGTCTCAGTGGTAGCCGACGTGTATTAACGGATGCAATGGGTGGTTTGAGTTACACGCGTCCGTATAGTGGTGGTAGCTTCGATGTGAGTAAGAGTGGCGATCTGGTATTTACCATGGCCAACCCTTATCGACCAGCCGATTTGATGCTGCAAACCAGTAAAATCAAACGTAAGCTTACGAGCCTGAACGAAGATGCTTTAGCTCACAAAGAGCTAGGTCGTGTTGAAGAAATTTGGTACGAATCCAGCCATGATGATTACAAAATTCAAGGCTGGATTGCTTATCCACCCAATTTTGACCCAACTAAAAAATACCCACTAATTCTAGAAATTCATGGTGGTCCACATACCGCATATGCCGGCTCATTTGCAGCTGAAATTCAGTTGATGGCAGCGAAAGGTTATGTGGTGCTGTACACCAACCCACGCGGAAGCACCAGCTACGGCGTTGAATTCGCGCAAGAAATTCATCATAACTACCCGAGCCAAGATTACACCGATTTAATGGACGGCGTTGATGCTGTCATTGAAAAGGGCTTCATTGACGAAGAACGTTTGTATGTTACCGGTGGTAGCGGTGGTGGTGTGTTAACAGCTTGGATTGTTGGTCATACTGACCGTTTTGCCGGTGCTGTTGTCGCTAAACCAGTGATTAACTGGTATAGCTTTGTACTCACGGCTGATATGTACAATTACTTCACCAAATATTGGTTCCCTGGCTTGCCATGGGAGAATCAAGAACATTACATGAAGTATTCACCAATTAGCTACGTGGGCAATGTGAAAACACCAACCATGTTGCTAACCGGTGAGTCAGATTATCGTACGCCAATTTCAGAATCTGAACAGTATTACCAAGCGCTGAAGTTAGCAGGGGTAGAAACCGCGATGGTTCGTATTCCAGATGCGCCTCATGGTATTGCGGGACGCCCGTCAAACTTAATGGCGAAAGTGGCTTATATCCTGCATTGGTTTGAAGAGCACAAATAACCAAGAAGCAACGGTGATATATTACAAGCGCGGCGTTCGACGTCGCGCTTTTTTGTTATCAAAATACAAACCAACCTGATGCTTCAAACGGCGCCATCCACTTTTGCGAACATCATGTCTGTTCTCGACGGCAAATATTTCACTGCCATGCTGGTGCGTGTTATCCACTGTGTAAGGCACCAACCCGAACGTTCGAATGCCAAGTTCAAACGACCACTGAAGATCAACGTCAACAGGTCTGAAAATTGGTGGACGTGAACGCAACAGCTGACGTGCGCCGGCATAACTAATTGCTTGAGCACAAGCCCCCATTGGTGGTTTGCGTCGATAATGAACCACGTTAAGTTGCCGATCGGATTCAATGATGTCGTACGGTTGATCTTTAAATGGCGCCGCAAGCTTGATCACATCCCATGCATTCTCAAAGGCTGCAATACGTTGCGGAACCTCAGCGAATAGGGCGTTAAAATTGATATCGTCCTCAAGCACAATGCCAAAATCGAGACCTTCATCAACAATACGCTGCCAAGCCTTAATATGGGAAAGATAACAAGCAATCTCGCCGCGAGTTAAACGGTAGTGGAAATATTTATCCGCGAGCGCAGTCGAAAAAACCGTCTCAATTTCTGAGTCGGTCAGAACCTTGCCGTTTACGGCGTCAATACGCTCGTAGGGTAATTGAAGTTTATCGAGTTGCTGCGAAACATGCTGCCAACGCTCAGTTGAATGTGCCAAGTTAATGATAAATATCTTGAAGTTAGGCTGTTCAGACTGTTTCACAGTGCCCCCTTATGACATGTAATTACTCATCTCTTGGCTCATCGTGCTGATGCCTTTGACGGTACTGCATTTCGTAAAGTTTCGCTTCGGTTAAGAAAAAATGAAATGCGTCGATGTTTGCCTTGATAAACCCTCGCCAGCCCGACCAGATCATCTGCCTGCCGAGATAGAACTTCAAGAACATTAACGGAAAAATTACTAACAGCCGAGGCAAACTGCAGGGGCGACCTTGCTCCATACGTTGCTCGGCTTTAAGTTTCGAATACTTATTGAGCTTATCCGTATAGCCGTGGGCTGAGTCGTACCCATAATGCTTCAAATAAATTGGCAAATAGCCTGTCGGTTCATCTACTTGAATGTGTTCGTGCACTAATACCGAGGTATCCATTCGGCTACGATCTTTACGGTACACGCGACGGTATTTGTGATGCCGCGCCTTGTTTAAGCTTTGGCCCATAAAGATATCATCGTGGTGAATCCAAATACCGTTAATATCACCCTCGGCAATACGCTCACGAATCATTTGCAAGCCACCCTTCGGCAGTACTTCATCACCATCAAGGTTCAGTACCCAGTTGTGCGTGCACTGCTCAATACCAAAAGCTTTTTGCTTCGCATAACCAGGCCAGTCATTGTGAACAATTCGAGCACCGTGCTTTTTGGCGATTTCCAACGTAGCGTCCGTTGATCCTGAATCGATAATGACAATCTCTTCAACGCCACGAACACTCTCAAGAACCTCATCTAAATGCTCGGCTTCGTTGAGCGTAATCACAAACACACTCATTGGCGGGTAGGGCTTACTCATGAAATGCTCTCTTTTGTTGGTATCACAATTCATCTCGATGTTAGGATATCGAGTAGATAGTGGCACAATAATACAAAGGTTAGCCCATAAATGACAGCACAGGCATTCAGCTGGAGCGACCTGCTCGGCGATGAAAAGAATCAACCGTATTTTCTTGAGCTCATGCAGCGGGTACAGGCCGAGCGCAATGCGGGTAAACAAATTTATCCACCAAGCGACCAGGTATTTCAAGCATTTAAACTGACTGCGCTAGCTGATTTGAAGGTTGTGATACTCGGTCAAGACCCATATCACGGCCCAGGCCAAGCTCATGGCTTATGTTTTTCAGTACCAGCTGGGGTGAAGCACCCGCCGTCACTGCGTAATATCTTCAAAGCCATTCAGCACGATTATCTTGATTTTCAGATACCTGAGTCAGGTAACCTTGAACATTGGGCGCAGCAGGGTGTGTTGTTGTTGAATACCGTGCTAACGGTAGAGCAGGGCAAAGCCCATTCGCATGCTAGTTGGGGTTGGGAAACGTTTACCGATAAAGTGGTGGAACAAATTAATCGGCACTGTAACGGGATTGTGTTTTTGTTGTGGGGCGCTCACGCACAAAAGAAGGGCGCCTTGATTGACCGCAAGCGCCATCACGTGTTGGAGACAGTGCATCCATCGCCTTTGTCGGCGCATCGCGGTTTTCTCACCGCGGGTCACTTCCGTCGCACCAACGAGCTACTCACGCAGCAGAGCAAAACCGTTATTAGCTATTAGATATTGGATATTAGGAAAAGGCCAAGACAGCGCTAATATCTAATATCCAAGTGCTAATATCGTTTTTGTCTTTATAGGTCTAATTCATCCAATTCGGCATCGAATTCAAAATCGATATCTTGGAGTTCGTCGCGTAACCGATACTTTTCTTTCAGCATCTCAATTTCACGCCACTTACGAGGGGCTGCTTTCTTGCTAGACTTAGATTCAACTTGCTTTAGCTCTTCTGAATGATCCATTGGATCCTCCGGCTTTTATTGTGTTGTTGTTCTAATTTTGTGCCTGTTTTTTTGCATAGCGCAACATGGTTATAACACGAGCTGTTTGAAAAGTGAACACTTGCTTAACTGCATCGTTCTACGTATAATCCGCGCCCACAAAATTGTTCTTTCACAGCACAGGTAATTGGTATGCATCCGATGTTAAACATAGCGGTGCGCGCAGCGCGTGCGGCCGGCAAAATTTTAGTCAAAAACTTTGGCGTAGAAGTTGACCTTAACGTTCAAACAAAAAGCCAAAATGATTTCGTCACTGAAATCGATAAAGCGGCTGAAAGTGCCATCATTCGCACCATTCAAAAAGCCTACCCAGATCACTCCTTCTTAGCAGAAGAAAGCGGTGAAGTGGTTGGCAAAGATAGCGACCATCAGTGGATTATTGACCCACTCGACGGCACCACCAATTACCTGCGCGGTATTCCTCACTTCGCCATTTCAATCGCCTATTTATTCAAAGGGGTTGTGCACGCAGCGGTCATTTATGACCCGCTACGCGAAGAACTATTCACGGCCACCAAAGGCCAAGGCGCTCAGCTTAACGGCAAGCGTTTGCGCGTCACCAAACAGCGCGACCTCAACGGTGCTTTATTAGCAACCGGCTTCCCATTCAAACGCAAAGACATGACCAAAGATTATCTGGCGGTATTCGCATCGCTATTTGAGCACACCGCGGACATGCGTCGTGACGGTTCAGCAGCGTTAGATCTTGCTTACGTTGCCAACGGTCGTATCGACGGTTTCTGGGAATTCAGCCTGAAGCCGTGGGACATCGCCGCCGGTCAATTGATCGTGCGTGAAGCAGGCGGTATCGTGACTGACTTCTCGGGCGGTCATAGCTTTATGCGCAGTGGTCACGTGGTTGCGGGTAATCCGAAAGTGGTGCAGCACTTGTTAACCAAAGCCCGCCCGCACTTACCTGAATCACTTCGTTAAGAGCAAAAACGATATTAGCACTTGGATATTAGATATTAGCGCTGTGATAGGCTTTTTCTAATATCCAATATCGAATAGCTAATATCGAAGTTGGGGTTTAAGTCATGCTGGAAAAAATTCGAATTGTGCTAGTCAACACCAGCCACACCGGTAACATCGGTTCCGTGGCTCGCGCCATGAAAACCATGGGGCTAAGCGAACTTTATCTCGTCGACCCAGTGCAGGAGCCGGATAGTCATGCATCGGCACTTGCCGCTGGCGCGACCGATGTGTTGTATAACGCGAAGATCGTAAGCACGCTAAGCGAAGCAATTGCGGATTGCGGTTTAGTGGTAGGTACCAGTGCCCGTAACCGAACATTAGATTGGCCATTGTTGGGCCCGCGAGAAGCGGCTGCCAAAGTGTTAGCGGAAGCGCCGAATTATCCGGCGGCGATGGTGTTTGGCCGCGAAAGCAGTGGCTTAACCAACGAAGAATTACAGCAGTGCACACACCATGTGCATATTCCATCGAATCCTGATTACAGCTCGTTGAACCTTGCCATGGCGGTGCAAACGTTGGCGTACGAAGTGCGGATGCAATTTTTAGAAGCCGACACGCAACCAGACCGTGAGCAAAGTGAGTACCCACTCGCTGAAGATCTGGAGCGCTTCTATGTGCACCTTGAAGAAACCTTAGGCGAAACGGGCTTTATCATCAAAAACCACCCCGGTCAGGTGATGGCAAAGCTACGTCGATTGTTTAATCGGGCGCGCCCAGAATCAGCGGAACTCAATATCCTGCGCGGCATCCTGACTTCAATCGACAAGAAAATAAAGTAGCCCGGCGTTCCACGCCGGGACGCCGCAGGCGGTAATTGTCTGGTCATAAATATGACCTGATAACAGGCAATAATTTGAGAGCATCGCCTGATAACAGGCAATAACGACGCTGCGCGCCACCCGGCGTGAAACGCCGGGCTACGGTATTAGCGACTTTGTCGCTAATACTTGACTAAAACACTCGGGAATGGCAAAATTGTGGCCTAACTAAATGGAGGCAACACCGCTATGCGCTTAACCTCAAAAGGCCGTTACGCCGTTACCGCGATGATTGATGTCGCGCTACATACAGAACAAGGTCCAGTACCGTTGGCAGATATCTCTGAACGCCAAGGTATTTCGCTGAGTTATCTTGAACAATTATTTGCGCGCTTGCGTAAACAAGGTCTGGTAAGCAGTGTACGCGGACCAGGTGGCGGTTATCGTTTAGGCTTAGAAGCCCATCAAATTTCAATTAGTGCTGTCATTCAAGCGGTGGATGAAAGCATTGATGCCACGCGCTGCCAAGGTAAAGGCGGCTGCCAAGGCGGAAGTCGGTGTCTGACGCATTCGTTATGGACCGACTTGAGTGAACGTATCGAAGATTTTCTGGCTAACATCACGTTGGCAGAGCTGGTCAAGCAAGAAGACATTGCGCAAGTGGCCTTACGCCAAAACAAGATAATTTCCGACCAGAAAAAACGCGAAAACCAAATTGCATTGAGCCAGTAAGCAGTCTGGCAAGAGGAGTAGCTTGATGAAATTACCGATTTATTTTGATTATGCAGCAACCACACCGGTTGATCCGCGTGTTGCTGAGAAAATGATGCAGTTCCTGACCCCAGACGGGCAATTCGGTAACCCAGCATCGCGTTCGCATCGCTTCGGTTGGCAAGCTGAAGAGGCGGTTGATATTGCCCGTAATCAAGTCGCAGAACTCATCAACGCAGACCCGCGTGAAATCGTATTCACCTCAGGTGCGACTGAATCTGACAACCTTGCGATTAAAGGTGCAGCAGAGTTCTACAGCAAAAAAGGTAAGCACATCATTACCATTAAAACCGAGCACAAAGCGGTATTGGACACTTGCCGTCAAATGGAACGCGAAGGTTTCGAAGTAACTTACCTAGATGTGCAAGAAGACGGTTTGATTAACATCGACGCATTCAAAGCCGCACTGCGTGAAGACACGGTGCTGGTAAGTGTCATGCACGTTAACAACGAAATCGGCGTGATTCAAGATATCGAAACCATCGGTAACTTGTGTCGTGCCAACAAAACGATTTTCCACGTGGACGGTGCGCAAAGCTGCGGCAAAATTGATGTCGACATGGAAAAATTGCCAGTCGACTTATTTAGTATTTCAGCGCACAAAATGTATGGCCCGAAAGGCATTGGTGCGTTGTACGTGCGTCGTAAGCCACGGGTGCGCTTGAATGCTCAAATGCACGGCGGCGGTCATGAGCGTGGTATGCGTTCAGGCACATTAGCGACACACCAAATCGTTGGCTTCGGTGAAGCAGCGCGCATTGCGAAAGAAGAGATGGCTGCCGAAAGCGAGCGTTTCAGAATGCTCCACGACCGTTTGTGGAACGGTGTAAAAGATATCGAAGAAGTATATGTGAACGGCAACCAAGAACATGCGGTGCCGCACATTTTCAACATCAGCTTTAACTTCGTTGAAGGCGAGAGCTTGATCATGGCATTGAAAGACTTAGCGGTATCATCAGGTTCTGCCTGTACCTCAGCAAGTCTTGAGCCGTCGTACGTATTACGTGCGTTAGGGCGCAACGATGAGTTAGCGCACAGCTCAATTCGCTTTAGCTTCGGTCGTTTCACCACCGAGGAAGAAGTGGATTACGCCATTAAGCAAATTAATAATTCAATTGGTCGTCTACGCGACATGTCACCCCTTTGGGAAATGTACAAAGACGGCGTCGATCTAACCAAGGTCGAATGGGTGGCACACTAAAAGAGGTAACACGGTATGGCATATAGCGAAAAAGTAATCGACCATTATGAGAACCCGCGTAACGTAGGCGCGTTCGACAAAAACGACCCATCAATTGCAACCGGTATGGTTGGCGCACCAGCTTGTGGTGACGTGATGAAATTGCAATTGAAAATTAACGACGACGGCATCATTGAAGATGCAAAATTCAAAACCTACGGCTGTGGTTCTGCAATCGCTTCAAGCTCGCTGGTCACCGAATGGGTGAAGGGTAAGTCTATTGCGGAAGCGGAGCAATTGAAGAACACGCAAATTGCTGAAGAGTTAGCGTTGCCACCAGTGAAGATTCACTGCTCAATCTTGGCTGAAGACGCAATCAAAGCAGCAATTGCTGACTACAAAAAGAAACACGCAGGTTAATTGGGTTCACAAATGGCAATTACCATAACTGAAGCAGCGGCGCAGCGTGCCCGTTCGTTTCTGGAACAACGCGGTAAAGGTGTTGGTATCCGCTTAGGTGTAAAAACCACCGGATGCTCCGGCCTTGCCTACGTGATGGAATTTGTTGATGAAGTCGACGATACCGACACCATCATTGAAGACAAAGGCGTGAACATTGTCATAGATGGCAAGAGCTTGGTTTATCTCGATGGCACCGAAATCGACTTCGTCAAAGAAGGCCTAAACGAAGGCTTCGAATTCCGTAATCCGAACGCCAAAGGCGAATGTGGTTGCGGCGAGAGCTTCAACGTTTAACAGGTAAAAAATGAATCATTTTGAACTGTTTGATATGCCCGCCGCATTCAATTTGGATGCGGCGGAATTACAACAGCGCTACCGAAAACTACAACAAACCATGCATCCCGATCGCTTTGCTAACGGCAGCGAGCGCGATAAGTTGATGGCAGTACAACGTACTTCCCAACTTAATGATGCGTATCAAACCTTGCGTTCACCGCTGTCGCGCGCTGAGTATTTACTCGAGCTACGTGGCATTGAACTCGCCCATGAGCAAACCACCTTGCAAGACCCTGAGTTTCTCATGGCGCAAATGGAATGGCGCGAGCGCATTGAAGAAGTTGATGATTTTGATTCGCTTGACGCGGCCTACAAAGATTTGCAAGAGCAGATGCGTGATTTGCAATCAGAGCTTGAACAGCAGCTGAATAGTGATGCCAATGACAAGGCAGCAAATACGGTGCGTAAGTTGAAGTTTATGCACAAACTGCACCACGAACTCGAACAGATTGAAGAGCGAATTCGATATTAGCCGTTAGATATTAGGTATTAGATCTGATGTTTAGCGCTTTTTCTAATATCCAATATCTAATAGCTAATATCGCTCTTGTAATTTAAAAAGAGGTTTTAAATGGCTTTACTACAAATTGCGGAGCCGGGCCAAAGCACCGCCCCCCACCAACATCGACTTGCCGCCGGCATCGACCTAGGCACCACCAACTCATTGGTTGCCAGCGTTCGCAGTGGCGAAGCCAAAGTGTTGCGTGACGAGCAAGACCGCGCCATTTTACCGTCCGTTGTTTATTACGGTCCCGATGAAGTATTGACTGGGCACGAAGCACTGGCGAAGCATGCTGACAAAAGCATTGAAACCGAAAACACCATCGTTTCTGTGAAACGTTTTATCGGCCGTACGATTGCCGATGTGCAAAAGAATTTCTCGAATTTACCGTATCGCATGAGCGAAACGGACAACGGTGTACCGGTGTTCCACACTGCTGCTGGTGAAAAAAATGCCGTTGAAGTATCAGCCGATATCTTGCGCACTTTAGCCGCGCGTGCCGAAGCTTCATTAGGCGGTGAACTGACGGGCGTCGTTATCACCGTCCCAGCCTATTTTGATGATGCACAACGTCAAAGCACCAAAGATGCAGCGCAATTAGCTGGTTTAAAAGTATTACGTTTATTAAATGAGCCGACCGCAGCCGCTGTCGCTTATGGCTTAGATTCTGGCCGCGAAGGTCTGATTGCCGTGTACGATTTAGGCGGCGGTACCTTCGATATTTCTATTCTGCGCCTGCAAGGCGGTGTGTTCGAAGTATTAGCAACCGGCGGTGACAGTGCCCTTGGTGGCGACGACTTTGACCAACTCATTGTCAATTGGCTCAAGCAAGAGTGGCAACTACCCGACAACGTCGACGCCCGCACCGAACGCGACCTCGTCAACGCTGCCAAAGCCGCAAAAGAGCAATTGACGGACGTAGCCCGGCGTTCCACGCCGGGTGGTGCGCAGCACCGTGAATCTCGAATAGATGCAGAAGGTTCGCCGGGTGGTGAAGCCGTCAATATCGAACCAGTCAACGGTGTTGAATCGAAGGCAGCCATTGCATTGTCTGTTGAAAAATTTAACGAGCTCATCGAGCCATTAGTGCGTCGCACACTCGCAGCTTGCCGTCGCGCGCTAAAAGATGCCGACGTCAGTGCCGATGAAATCCTCGATGTCGTCATGGTCGGCGGCTCAACCCGCGTGCCACGTATTCGTGAAGCGGTTGGCGAGTTCTTTGGACGTGAGCCATTAACCTCCATCGACCCGGACCAAGTTGTGGCAATTGGTGCCGCAGTGCAAGCCGATATCTTAGCTGGCAATAAGCCAGACTCAGACATGCTGTTACTCGATGTGATTCCGTTATCACTCGGTCTTGAAACCATGGGCGGCTTGGTCGAAAAAGTTGTGGCGCGCAACACCACAATCCCAGTGGCAAAAGCACAAGAATTCACCACGTTTAAAGATGGCCAAACCGCCATGATGATCCACGTGGTACAGGGCGAACGTGAGTTAGTCGATGATTGCCGAAGCTTGGCCCGTTTCGTCTTAACCGACATTCCACCGATGGCAGCGGGCGCCGCACATATTCGGGTAACGTTCCAAGTGGACGCCGACGGTTTGCTAAGCGTTACCGCGATGGAAAAATCGAGCGGCGTTACCGCATCGGTACAGGTTAAACCTTCTTATGGCTTAGGCGATGATGACATCACCAAAATGATTCAATCATCGATGACCAACGCCAAAGAAGACATGGCGGCGCGTATGCTGCGCGAACAGCAAGTGGAAGCCGACCGCGTGTTGGAAGCATTGAGCAGTGCATTAGCCGCAGATGGTGCCTTGTTAAGCGACAGCGAGCGTCGTGCATTGGATGATGCTATGGAAGCTTTACGTATTGCCCGCAACGGAACTGACACCGACGCCATTGAAAAAGCTATTGAAGCCGTCGATAAAGCCAGCGATGATTTCGCAGCCCGCCGCATGGACGAGAGCATTCGTAAAGCCCTCTCCGGCAGCAAAGTCGACGAACTGTAGTGCCGTAGCCCGGCGTTTTACGCCGGGTGGTGCGAAGCACCGTTATAACCGAATTCAAAGCCAATGCTAATTCACCGACACTGCAGGAAAATTTTAGATTAACGGCACGATGTGCCACCCGGCGTAGAACGCCGGGCTACAAGAGGTTGCTTTTATGCCGAAGATTATTTTTTTACCGCACGAAGAATTATGTCCAGAAGGCGCAGCCATTGAGGCCGCCGACGGCGAAACCGTACTAGACGTTGCGTTACGCAACGGCATCGGCATCGAACATGCCTGCGAGAAAGTGTGCGCCTGCACCACCTGTCACGTTTACATTCGTGAAGGCATGGATTCGTTGAATGAAATCGAAGAAAACGAAGACGATATGCTGGACAAAGCCTGGGGCCTCGATCCAGATTCACGCTTAAGCTGCCAAGCGCGCGTGGACGGCGAAGATCTTGTAGTTGAAATACCCAAGTACAGCATTAACCACGCCAAAGAAAATCACTAAGTAAGTGGGGTGCAGTCCAAGGACTGCACCCCTCCTTTCGCACCCTCCTCCCGCTCAAAACTTGCACGATTTTAATTTATCCACCATAATTCATTTATTAGCTATTTATCGATGATATTTGGTGGTTTATGAATTCAGAGCAATTCCTGCAATCCGTCGGTGAGTTGATCAAGAAGCACCGCACGCAAACTATGGATCAAGAAGAGTTCGCTAAGCGCTTGGGCTGTGGCGTGAATACCATTTACCGAATGGAAAACGGGCAGGGCGTGAATGCAATGACGCTCGTATCTGCGCTTGAATTACTCGGCTTGCTGGGAGAATTCACTGATGTGGTTGATGAGCAACTCGCGCAAGTAGTCGATGCGCCAGAGCGCAAGCGTCGTAAACCGATCGAGGACTTCTCCAATGATTTCTGAAGCCTACGTGTTTATTGAAGGCTTGGAGGAAGAGCCAGTCATCTGCGCGAAGTTTCGTTATGACGTGACGCGTAAAGTAGGCCAATTGCGTTACGGAAAGTCATATTTAGCACGCAAGGATGCATTCCCGCTTGATCCCATTCACTTGCCACTAAGCCAAGAGATTTTTACCACCAAACTCAACAAAGGTATCTTCGGTGTATTAAGTGACGCCGGCGCCGATGCTTGGGGGCGCAAACTCATCTTGCAATTACGCCGAACCAAGCCACAAAACGAGCTCGAGTTCTTGATAGCCGGTGCCACGATGGGTGTCGGTGCAATAAGCTTTAGTTTGTCGCGTAGCAAAGCAAAGGCGAAGCAATCTCGTAATACGTTGGCAGATTTAGACTTATTGCTACGTGGTAAAAAAGCGATTCTGAATGCTGAAGACGTCAGTATTGAAGTAAAAAAAGCATTTCAATTCGGCGATTCAATGGGCGGAGCCCGGCCTAAAACACTATTGGTAGATAACAATCAGACGTATTTATTGAAGTTTAATAGAGCTGATGATCTTTATAATGTGGCTCGAGTTGAGTACGCCACCATGCAGATGCTAGCAGAGCTCGATGGTGTTCGCACTGCTGACGTGCGGTTGCTTGAAGGTGAAGAAGATGTGCTGATGGTAAAGCGTTTCGATCGACGACTGGATGGCGAGAGCGAATCAGTATCGCATCACTTCATTAGTGCAAACTCGCTATTGATGGACGACCATGTCAACGAGGCAGCATTACGCAGTTGGTATTCCTATGGCGCGCTCGCAGAATTATTGCGTAAGCACAGTGCGTCAGCAGACGACGCCCCGGAGTTATTCAAGCGCATGGTATTTAACGTGCTGATTGGTAATACCGACGACCATGCACGAAATCATGCCATGTTGTGGCATTTACAAGAGCGTCACTGGCGCTTGGCGCCGGCGTATGACGTTCTCCCCATTAGCAATAGCAAAGAGCATGGTTTTGGAATCGGTGATGACGGGCGTGCCGGCACGGTGGAAAACGTATTATCGCAGTCGCGTCGTTTTGGCCTACAGCCATATAAAGCTCGGGCGGTTGTGAAAGAGGTACAAGAGTTAGTCGCAGAATGGCAGGTTTACTTCAAACACCACGGCGTGGGTGCGGGCGACATCGAAATCCTGCGCAGTATTATTAAGTAGGAGAGGTGCAGTCCAAGGACTGCACCCCTCCTTTTCATCCAAATTAACCGTCAAGCTTTTCGGCAAAAGTACGTTTGAATTTCGCCAATTTAGGATGCACGACCGCCTGGCAATAAGCGTTTTCTGGATTACGCTCCACGTAATTCTCGTGATATTCCTCGGCCGGCCAAAACTTCTCGAGCGGCTCAATGGTCGTCACAATCGGCGCATCCCACGTTTGCTCTCGTTCCATTTCAGCAATAATTTCTTCTGCTAAACGCTTTTGCTCGTCAGTTTGATAGAAGATCGAGGTGCGATATTGCGTACCGACATCGTTTCCTTGTCGGTTCACCTGCGTCGGATCATGCAACGCAAAGAAGATTTCGTAAACTTCACGCACACTCAGCGCGGCCGGGTCAAAAGTAATTTGAACCACTTCAGCGTGACCCGTATCACCTTTACAGACTTCTTCGTAAGTCGGTTCCGCTTTATGACCACCAGCGTAACCGGACTGAACTTTCAGTACGCCACGCACTTGCTTAAAGGCGCCTTCAAGACACCAAAAGCAACCGCCACCTAATGTAATTTGTTGCGTCATAACTACCTCATTAAATTATATGGACGTCTAGATGCCCACACTTTACGCCCGTTCCACCCAAAGCGCAAGAGGAGGGGTGCAGTCCTTGGACTGCACCCCTCCTTTCTCTAAATAGGCACGTGCCAAGTGAGAACCCACAAATCTAAACCGTCGTTGGGGCGTTTAATATCAGCTTGAGAATAGTGCGAATAGCCAAAACTCAAGCGCGCTTTGCTAATTGGGTCGTATTGCCAAGCCAACGCAATTCGATCTTCGAACTGAAATGAAATCGACAACTCGCGGTCTGAAATCCGCTGATCATCAAGCAGTGACACACCAATTCCAGCTTCCAATAGCAGCGGCTGTGAACCAGCGGTCAGCGACCACTGCAAAACAGGACTAAAAGTCACCGCATTGATACGATCATGCGAGTTGCGCGAATTGACCCATGTATTGACCGCCGCTTCCCAATGTACCCGCGGTGAACCAATCAAATCGAACCAACTTTGCGGCAAAAATTTCGGGCCATCGGTCCAACGATAGCCTGCGCGCAAACCATTGAGATGCTCGGTTGAGTAGCTCACCGCCAGATGCGCCTCATCGGCATGCGCCTTGGGAACAATCGCAGCCATCAACACAACCACAAAAAACAACAAACCAAATGCAATATTTTGTATTTTTTTCATACGCCTACATCCTTACAACAAGCGCTAAAAACTCTATCCAACACAAGGCGATATTTTACATACATGCACGAATGTATGTAAGAGTTCGGATAACTCGAAAATTCGATTACCTTGTTCGAAAAAGTAAAAGGAGGGGTGCAGTCCAAGGACTGCACCCCTCCTTTCGCTTGTCATACGTTTTATGTATAATCCGCGCGACTAAAATTTTGACCCTTTTATATTTAACTTCGATTGGAGAAAATCATGGCTTTAGAGCGCACTTTATCAATCATCAAGCCAGACGCAGTTGGCAAAAACGTCATCGGCGCAATCTACAACCGCTTCGAAACTGCGGGCTTCCGTATCGTTGCAGCGAAAATGATGCACTTGAGCACCGAACAAGCAGAAGGCTTCTACGCTGAACACAAAGAGCGTCCTTTCTTCCGCGCTTTGGTTGACTTCATGACTTCTGGCCCAATCATGGTGCAAGTACTTGAAGGCGAAGACGCAGTAAAACGTCACCGCGACATCATGGGTGCAACTAACCCAGCTGACGCATTGGCAGGAACTTTGCGTGCAGACTATGCTGTATCTATTGATGAAAATGCGGTTCACGGTTCTGACGCGTTAGAATCAGCGGCTCGCGAAATTGGTTATTTCTTCACTGAAGAAGAACTCTGCGCCCGCACCCGTTAATTAAAAAGCGTTATTCGTTATTCGATCGCTTCGCTGTTCGTCCGCTGCGCTATTCGTAGGTTGTTTTTCCGAACAGCGCAAAGCGCGCACGAACAGTGAGCGAAGCGAACGCACGAATAACGAACAACGCCTTAAGGTTTTATATGAATGCTGTAGACAAAAAAGTGAACTTACTCGACTTGAACCGCGAAGGTATGCGCGCGTTCTTCAAAGAGTTGGGTGAAAAACCGTTTCGCGCCGACCAGGTGATGAAGTGGGTCTATCACTATTGCGTCGACGACTTCGATCAAATGACCAATCTCAATAAGGTCTTAAGAGAGAAGCTCAAGCAGGTAGCCGAAATTCGCGCGCCTGAAGTGCGTATGCAGCAGCAATCATCAGACGGCACCATTAAGTTTGCGATGACCTTATTCGACGGTCAGGATGTGGAAACCGTCTGGATTCCAGATCGTGACCGTGCCACTTTGTGTGTCAGCTCGCAGGTGGGTTGTGCACTAGAGTGCACATTCTGTTCAACGGCGCAGCAAGGCTTTAACCGTAACCTCAAAGTGGCGGAAATCATTGGTCAAGTTTGGCGCGTCAACAAATTGCTCGGCGCCTTTGGCGACACCGGCGTAAAAGCGGTAACCAACGTGGTGATGATGGGCATGGGCGAACCGTTGCTCAACCTGAACAATGTGGTACCAGCCATGGACTTGATGCTCGATGACAATGCTTTTGGCTTATCAAAACGTCGTGTCACGCTCAGCACCTCAGGTGTGGTGCCAGCGTTGTACAAATTGAAAGAAGAAATTGATGTGGCATTAGCTATTTCCTTGCACGCACCGAACGATGAGTTGCGTAACGAAATTGTGCCAATCAATAAGAAGTACAACATTCAAGAATTCTTAAAAGCGAGCCGTGATTACATTGACGGTAGCAAAGCCAATAAAAACATCACCATTGAGTACGTGATGCTTGATCACATCAATGACTCAATGGAACAAGCGGCTGAGCTCGCAGAGCTTCTGAAAGATACGCCGTGCAAAATTAACCTCATCCCGTTTAATCCATTCCCAGGTTCAGACTATGGTCGTTCGAGCAATTCACGCATCGATCGGTTCGCCAAAGTGCTGATGGAAAAGGGCTACATTGTGGTGGTTCGTCGTACTCGAGGCGACGACATTGACGCCGCATGTGGTCAGCTAGTGGGTGATGTGATTGACCGTACCAAGCGCATTCTGAAAAAGCAGCAAGCGCAGCGCGGTGGTGACGGCATTCAAGTGAAAGCTGTATAAGCGTCCAGAATACCCCTGCTTAAGACAAACTTAACACGGCTTTGACGCCGCACAGCTTGATCTGCCGCTGATAAAGGTTAAGATAGCTTTCTTTACAGGGGGATTTACATGCGGATACTACTGCTTGTGCTGTTTACTGTGCTCGCAACAACCGGTTGCGTCAGTCAGCGCACTGTCGATGGCAAGCAACAACCAGCTCAACAGTTCAATGCCGAGGAAGCTTCGCGAACCCGCCTTGCGCTTGGCTTGCAGTATTTACGTAGCGGTAATTTTGAACAAGCCAAAGCTAATTTAGAGCGCGCCCGCGAATATACTCCCGATAACGCCGACGTTTATACCGGCCTTGCGTATTACTATCAGCAAGTACGTGACTTCAAAAGCGCCGAAGCGCACTACCGTAAAGCTATTGATTTAAAACCGAAAGATGGTGACAACTACAACAATTTAGGCGTGTTGTTATGTGGTCAGCAGCGCTACAATGATGCCGACCAAATGTTTCGCAAAGCCGTCGCGCAACCAGGCTATGTCAAGGTTGCCAGCACCTACGAGAACGCTGCTCGTTGTGCTGCCGAGCAAGGCGATATGGCCAACGCGGATAGATATTATGAATTGGCGCTAAATCACAGCGGTGGTGGCGTCACCATATTAGAGAATTACGCTACTTTGTTAATGCAGCAAAAGCGCTACGACAAAGCGGCAACCATGATCGAGCGTCGCAGTAATTACCCCCAGTTATCGGCACAGTATCTATGGTTAGAAGTGCAGTTAGCCCATGTCCAGAACCAGAAGAATAAACGACAACAGTTCGGCGATCTGCTTGTGCAGCGCTTTCCTGCATCGCAGCAAGCGACTGATTATCTAAAACTTATTAAATAGCGATACCCCATGGCACAAGATAAAGACTTATTTGATGAAAATAGCGAAGAACAGGCTGCGCCACAGCCGGAGCCATATACCGGCGAAACACCGGGGCAAATGTTCCGTGAAGCGCGCGAAGCGAAAGGCTTAACTACGCAGCAAGTGGCCGATAATCTGCGGTTACGCAAGGTCGTGGTTGAGTATATGGAAGCCGACGAATACGACAAATTATCGTCGCCAACGTACGTGCGTGGCTATTTGCGCTCGCTTAGTAAGGCACTGGATGTCAACGAAGCGCGCGTGTTCGAGGCTTACAGCAAAATGGGCTTTGGTGAGGTAGCGCCAAGTACGATTACCATGCAAAGCTTCTCGAAGCGCAAAGTGCGTGAGCGCAACGATAATCGTTTGATGCTCATTAGCTATTTGATTATCGCGATTGTGATTGCCATGGCAGTGGTGTGGTGGTGGCAAGACAGCAACGCCGGCGACATGTTTGCCAACGCGAATGGCAGCAGTAATAAAGGCACAAGTCAGCAAATCACCGAGCGTGAACCAATGCGTCGCACCGAAGAACAAGTACGCGAACAATTGCAGACCACTTCAGAGCCAGAACCGGTTCGTACAACTGATGATGCTGGTAACACTGATACCAATAGTCAAGCTGACAATACGGCGGATACCAACAGCCCAGTCGTCACCGCAGTCGATAACGAACAAGAATCGCCAGTGGTGACCGAAGAGCCGGAGCCAACCTCGCGTTCTACAACAACATCGAATGCCGATGATGAACCAGAAGTCGTCGCCGACACCAGCCGTGAAGCGCCCGTTGTAAGCGAAAATGTTGCTGCGAATCAAGCTAGCTTAATCATGGAATTCAGCGGCGCCTGCTGGATTAAAGTCACCGACGGCACCGGTACCGATATCGCGATTGGCGTCAAAGAAGCCGGCTACAGAATGCCGCTGACGGGCGAGCCTCCATTTGATATCATTTTATGCAAACCAGAATTCGTCGAAATGACGTATAATGGTGAACCGGTTGATTTGAGCAACTATCGCCGCAACCGCAGCGTCACCATGACTTTAAACTGATAAAAGCGTGCTTCGTCCGTTCGCTACGCTCACTGTTCGTTATTCGTTCGTGCACAAGTGCACTGTTCGGAACTAACGAAAAGCAAAGCGCACGAACAACGAAGTGTACGAACAACGAATAGCGAAGCGTACGAATTTATGCATTTAAACCCCATCAAACGTCGACCTTCACGCCGTATCTACGTCGGTAACGTGCCGATTGGCGATGGCGCACCCATTGCTGTGCAATCCATGACCAATACCGAGACCACCGACGTGGCCGCGACGGTCAAGCAAATTCAAGCGATTGCCAATGCCGGTGCTGATTTGGTGCGGGTAAGCGTACCGACCATGGATGCCGCTGAAGCGTTTAAATTCATTAAGCAACAAAGTCCGATTCCGGTCGTGGCCGATATTCACTTTGATTATCGCATCGCTTTGAAAGTGGCTGAGTACGGTGTCGACTGTTTGCGGATTAACCCGGGTAACATCGGTAATGAGCAGCGCATTCGCGCAGTAGTCGATGCGGCACGTGACCGCGGTATTCCAATTCGTATTGGTGTGAATGGCGGCTCGCTCGAAAAAGATCTGCAAGAAAAGTACGGCGAACCAACACCTGCGGCCTTAGTGGAATCAGCCATGCGTCACGTGGACATTCTCGATCGCTTGAATTTCCAAGATTTCAAAGTGAGCGTGAAAGCCTCTGATGTGTTTTTAGCGGTTGAGTCGTATCGTCTATTAGCAAAACAAATTGAGCAGCCGTTGCACTTAGGTATCACCGAAGCCGGTGGCCTGCGCAGCGGTTCAGTAAAATCGTCCATTGGCCTTGGCATGCTATTGGCCGAAGGCATTGGCGATACCTTGCGTATTTCGCTGGCGGCCGACCCGGTTGAAGAAGTCAAAGTTGGGTTTGATATCCTAAAATCCCTGCGCATTCGTAGCCGCGGCATTAACTTTATCGCGTGCCCAAGCTGCTCACGCCAAGAATTCGATGTGATTGGCACCGTCAATGCGCTAGAGCAACGCCTTGAAGACGTGACCGTGCCGATGGATGTATCAATTATCGGTTGTGTGGTGAACGGCCCAGGTGAAGCGCTGATTTCGCATGTCGGCCTAGCTGGTGCGAAGAACAAGAGCGGTTTTTACCTCAACGGTGAGCGCCAGAAAGACCGTCTCGACAACGCCGATTTGGTTGATGAACTCGAAAAACGTATCCGTGAACAGGTAAAACGTTTAGAAGCTGAACAGATTCCCGTGAAGCAAGCGTAAAGCTGCGGTATACTATGCGCCATTTTTCGTAATAAATTTCCGTCTTAAGTAGACCCTAAGCAGAAAAGAACTCGAACGTGGCAAAAAATATTCAAGCAATTCGCGGCATGAACGACATCCTGCCGGATCAATCGCCAGCGTGGCAATACGTTGAAGGCGTGATCCGTCAGGTCGCAGCCCAATATACTTACCAAGAAATCCGCATGCCGGTGCTCGAGAGCACCGATCTATTTAAGCGCTCCATTGGCGAAGTCACCGATATTGTCGAAAAAGAAATGTACACTTTCGATGATCGCAACGGTGACAGCCTGACCCTGCGCCCAGAAGGCACAGCGAGTTGCGTACGCGCCGGTAATGAACATGGCTTGCTGTATAACCAAACGCAACGTTTGTGGTACTTAGGGCCAATGTTCCGTCATGAGCGCCCGCAAAAAGGCCGCTATCGCCAATTTCATCAGTTTGGTATCGAAGCCTTCGGTATGGATGGCCCGGATATCGATGCTGAAGTGATTCTGCTCTCAGCACGGTTGTGGCAAGCATTTGGCATTAGCGAGCAAGTCGAATTGCAACTGAACTCATTGGCTTCAAATGAAGCGCGTGCGCGTTATCGCGAGGCATTGCGTGAGTTTTTGCGTGCCCATGAAGATAAGCTGGACGAAGATTCGAAGCGCCGTTTAGACACCAACGTATTGCGTGTACTTGATAGCAAATCGCCAGAAACTCAGGCGGTACTTGCAGATGCGCCGAAGTTATCGGAGTATTGGGACGACGAATCACGCGAGCACTTTGATGGCCTATGTAAGCGTCTTGATGCTGCTGGCGTTAAATACGTTTTGAACGAGCGCTTGGTACGTGGTCTCGATTATTACAACCGCACCGTGTTTGAGTGGGTGACCACCGAACTAGGCGCGCAAGGTACTGTTTGTGCCGGCGGGCGTTACGATGGTTTAGTGGAACAGCTCGGTGGTAAACCAACCCCAGCGGTTGGCTTTGCTATGGGCATGGAGCGCTTGGTTTTATTGTTGGAATCGCAAGGTAAAATTCCAGCTGAGCAAGCCATTGATATTTACGTGATTGCGGCAACTGAAGCGGCGGAACTAATCGCCCCAGCCGTTGCCGAACAAATTCGAAGTGCCAAGCCGCAACTGAAAGTACAGTTGCACAGCGGCACCCAGAACATGAAAAAGAAATTGGCGAAAGCCGACAAGTCAGGCGCCACCTATGCCTTGCTCGTTCGCGACACCGATTTCGAGTTAAAGCACCTGCGCGACCGCACCATCCCCTCGCAGCTGCTAAACAGCATAGAGGAACTGTAGCCCGGCGTTTCACGCCGGGTGGCGCGCAGCGCCGTAAATATATGGGCTTAAGCGGTGTCAGTGCTTAGCAATTATAAAGATTGCGGAAGTCGCAATTATAAACATTGCAGAAAAAATTAAGATTAACGGCACCTAGTGCCACCCGGCGTGAAACGCCGGGCTACCGGGAGTTAAAAATGGAAACTGAAGAACAACAAGTCGAACGAATTAAACAGTTTTGGAACGAACACGGCAAAGGCATCGTCGCCGGCCTCGTAGTAGGCTTTGCACTATTCTACGGTTGGCGCTACTACGACGCCCAAGTGCGTGCTGACCAAGAAGCTGCTTCTGAAAAGTTTGAGAGCATTTTAGTGCAACTTGAAGCTGATCAAGAAAATAGCACAGCGGCAGCACAAGAGTTCGTGAACTCAAGCGATAGCACCTACGCGCTTTTAGCAGCGTTAGAGCTTGCTAAGCATGCCGTGGATAACAATGATTTAGCGACGGCCGTCAGTGCATTGCAAACGGTACGTGACAACGCGCAACCCGCACTTCGCGCTGTCGCCGATATTCGCCAAGCGCGCGTATTGTTGGCGCAAGAGCAGTACGACGCTGCGCTAGCTGCAGCCCAAGCGGCTGAATCAGTTGAAGCTTTCAAAGCACAAGCCGCTGAGCTAAAAGGCGATATCTTATTAGCAAAAGGTGACAACGCGGGTGCACGTGCAGCTTATCAAGCCGCTCTCGACGCTGGTGCGCAAGGCATCGCCGAGATCAAACTCAACAGCATTGTGGCGGGTTCATGAAACAAGTAAAAACCTTAGGTCTAGCAGCGCTCGCAACTCTGTTCGTCGGTGGTTGTTCGCTGTTTAGCACCGAAGAGATTACCTACAAAGAATTGCAATCATTTGATGCGCAAATTAATCCGCGCGTCGTTTGGGATACCAGTGTGGGTGACGGCATCGATACGTTCTTCTCGCACCTCAATCCGGTGATTGTTGGCGACAGTATTATTGCTGCTGACCGCCGTGGCGTAGTGGAAGCATTCGACCGCGCAACTGGCAACGAACTATGGCGCGTTGATTTGCGTTCGGTATTAGATTTAGAAAAAAGCTCATGGTGGAGCGCCGGTGAACCGATGCGTATTGCGGGTGGTTTATCAGCACTTAACGGCGTAGTGTACTTAGGCAGCGAAAACGGTGACGTGGTTGCGCTTAACGCTGCTGACGGTAGCGTCAAGTGGCATCAAGTGGTGCGCTCTGAAATCATGTCTGACCCAGCTATTGGCGGTGGTTTTGTCGTGGTCAAAGGTTCGACCGGTGAAGTCATTGCACTAAATGAAGAAACCGGCGAAGAGTTGTGGAAGCACACCTCAGAAACACCAGCATTGTCATTGCGCGGTACATCATCGCCAGTGTACGAGCAGGGCGGTATCTTCGTTGGCACCTCGACTGGTAAAGTCATTGTATTGATTGCCGAAAATGGTCAACCAGCGTGGGAAGCGCGGTTAGCAATTCCAAGCGGTACCACAGAATTACAACGTCTCGTTGATGTCGACTCACGCCCAGTTCTTGCTGGCCGTTTCGTCTACAATGTGGCGTATAACGGTGCCTTAGCGGCAATCGAGGCCAACACCGGTGAAATCGCTTGGCGTCGGGATTACTCCTCCTATCAAAACGTGTTATTCGCTGGCGGCCGTTTGTTTGTTACTGATGCGGATGACGCCATTTCAGCGTTAGATGCCCAAGGCGGCGTAGAGTTGTGGTCAAACAACGACTACACCGGCCGTAACGTTACCGCGCCAGTGCGTTTTGGTGACTACATTGTGGTCGGCGATCGATTCGGCTATCTGCATTTTATCAATTTACTAAGCGGCGTAACCGAAGGCCGTTTAGAAGTGGGTGAAGACGTATACACCGCACCAATTGTGGTTGACGACACCCTTTATGTTCAGTTACGCGACGGCAGTTTACTCGCGGTAAGGATTTAACGTTATATGTTACCCGTAGTTGCCCTGGTAGGGCGCCCAAATGTGGGCAAATCAACCTTATTTAATCGGCTTACCCGTACCCGGGACGCCTTGGTTGCAGACTTTCCTGGCTTAACGCGAGACAGAAAATACGGCCAGGCCAACTACGACGGTTACCAATTTATTGTCATCGACACCGCGGGTGTTCACGGTGACGAAGAAGGCATTGATGCTGAAATGGCATCACAGTCATTGCGCGCTATCGATGAAGCAGACGTCGTGCTGTTCATGGTTGACGCACGTGACGGTATCACGGCGGCTGACATGGGCATTGCGACACACTTGCGTCGCCTTGGCAAAAAAGCTTACGTGGTTGCTAACAAAATCGATGGCATTGACGCCAACGCGGCTCGTGCCGACTTCTTCGAACTCGGTTTAGGTGATGTGCATGGTATCGCCGCTGCGCATGGTCGTGGCGTCGAACAGCTCCTGCAAGAATGTTTTGACCCGCTGCTGGATGAATATCCGGACGTACGCGTGCGCAACGCTGGTTCGGACGACGTGGCGGTCAACCTCGACGCTGAAGGCAATCCCATTGATTCTGATGGTAATATTGTCGAACCCGACGAAGACGGCAACGTTTACGATGGCGACGGCAATATCGTCGATGCCGATGGCAATATCATCGATCACGAAGGTAATATCATTGGCCAGTTGGGCGACCGTAGTCACGACGAAATCGACTACGATGCGCTGCCATTAAAACTCGCTATTGTCGGCCGCCCGAACGTCGGTAAGTCAACGCTCACTAACCGTATTCTCGGTGAAGAACGGGTGGTGGTGTATGACATGCCGGGCACCACGCGCGACTCAATTTATATTCCGATGGAGCGTGAAGGTCGCCAATACATCTTAATCGATACCGCTGGTGTGCGCCGCCGTGGCCGTATTGACGAGACCGTTGAAAAGTTCTCGGTGATTAAAACTTTGCAGGCGATTGAAGACGCGAACGTGGTGATTGCTGTGATTGACGCGCGCGAAACAGTTTCTGATCAAGACTTAAACTTGATTGGTTTTGCCTTGAACGCCGGTCGCTCAATCGTGATTGCCGTCAATAAATGGGATGGCTTGTCTCATGATCACCGTGAAGAAATCAAGCGTGAACTTGACCGTCGCCTAGGCTTCGTCGATTTTGCCCGCGTGCATTTTATCTCGGCACTACACGGTAGTGGCGTCGGTAACTTGTTCGAATCGGTACTTGAAGCTTACGCGTCAGCATCTGCTCGCGTCGGCACCGCTAAGCTTACGCGTATTTTGGAAACCGCCGTCGAAGATCATCAACCACCATTGGTGAGCGGACGCCGCGTCAAACTCAAATATGCGCACGCAGGCGGCTACAACCCGCCGCGCGTGATTATTCACGGTAACCAAGTTGACTCGCTGCCGGGCTCTTACAAACGCTATCTGATGAACTACTTCCGCAAATCATTAGGCGTGATGGGTACCCCCATCAAAATAGAGTTCCGCGAATCCGTCAACCCATATGCCGGCCGCAAAAACCAGCTGACGCTCTCGCAAACCCGCAAGCGCAAGCGCCTAATGAAATTCCTCAAGAAGAAAAAGTAGCCCGGCGTTTTACGCCGGGTGGCGCAACGCGCCGTTATTATCCGGGGCATCCCCAATGTTGGTAGCCCGGCGTTCCACGCCGGGTGGCGCAAAGCGCCGTTATTGCCCGGGGCTTCCCCAATGTTGGTAGCCCGGCGTTCTACGCCGGGTGGCGCAAAGCGCCGTTATTACCCGGGGCATCCCCAATGTTGGTAGCCCGGCGTTTTACGCCGGGTGGCGCAAAGCGCCGTTATTACCCGGGGCATCCCCAATGTTGGTAGCCCGGCGTTTTACGCCGGGTGGCGCAAAGCGCCGTTATTACCCGGGGCATTCTGCAATGCCAAACATTTCACAAAATTCGAGATTAACGGCACTACGTGCCACCCGGCGTAAAACGCCGGGCTACGACGCCGAGGTACTAAACATGGACCCCGTACGAATCGACAAATGGCTTTGGGCCGCACGTTTTTACAAAACACGTTCGCTTGCGCGCCAATTCGTGCAAGCGGGCAAAGTGTCTGTTGATGGTCAACGTTGCAAACCCTCAAAAACCATCGCCATCGGGCAAATTGTCAAAGCCCCACGCGGCCATGATATCTATGAGGTGGAAGTTTTGGGCTTAAGCGAAAACCGTCTCAGCGCGCCGTTAGCTCAAGAACTCTACCGTGAAACTGAAGACTCTATTGCACGCCGCGAAAAAGAAGCCGAACTACGTAAAATGAATGCGTTGTACAATCCGCACCCTGACCACAAACCCGATAAAAAAGAGCGGCGCGAGCTAATTAAATTTAAAAACCAATAGTTAAGGTTCTTGATAATCACTGAAATTATCGTCAAGCCAAGCGGGCGTAATGTATTTCCAATCATCCGGATAACGCCCCTCGCTCAAATAGCGATTTAAGGTTGAGTACGGCCAATCGCACGCATTCTTTACGTAACCATGTTTTACTGGGTTGAAGCAGCAGTAGAGGATATACATCATATATTCGCGTTCATCGCGAATCTCATGTTCCCAATAGCTATGTTGCCATAATTTTCCATACCCATGTGCTTGTCTAGCTTCTGTATTCTTAGCATTTCTTCGGGACTTTGAGGAAAATTCCGGAAGGGCCTTGGTGGTTAACGCTTTTATTTTTCCCCAGCGTAATGGAACGAAATCATCTTTGATAATTAATACACAATGAATGTGATCAGGCATTACTGTCCAGGCTTCAATTTCAAATGGATGTGTTTTCATTGTTTCGCGCACGGCATTGCGTAGCGCTGCGATGACGTCGGGGCGAGTTAGCACTGGCTGTCGGCGATAGGTACATACAGTGAAAAAGTAGTAACCGCGCTCGAAAAATCTGCGAACGTTTCTCATAGGTTGAGTGTTGCGCAGAAAGGCGGGTTGGGCGAGTTTATATTGCTGTGGGATATTGGCTTACGTTGCTGCGCGCCAGATAGCGTAGCCCGGCGTTTTACGCCGGGTGGCACGTGGTGCCGTTAATCTCGAATTTTGTGAAATGTATGGCATTGCAGAATGCCCGGATGATAACGGCGCGTTGCGCCACCCGGCGTGGAACGCCGGGCTACCACCATCGCGGAAGCCCCGGATAATAACGGCGCGTTGCGCCACCCGGCGTGGAACGCCGGGCTACCACCATCGCGGAAGCCCCAGATAATAACGGCGCGTTGCGCCACCCGGCGTGGAACGCCGGGCTACAGGTCCTGTTCGGTGAAGCGGTACTCGGTTTGGCAGTAGTCGCAGGTCATCACGACGGCGCCTTCTTCGGCAATGATTTCGCGTAGTTCTTCGGGCGACACTGATGCCAAAGCTTCGAGCGTGCCTTCGCGTGAGCAGCCGCACTTGAAGCTAACCGGCTGAGCGGGGTACAACTCAACATGCTCTTCATGGTACAAGCGATGTAGTACTTGCTCGCCTGGCAAAGTAAATAATTCAACTGCGCTAATGGTGTCGGTGAGGTGCTCAAGGTGCTCGAAGGCTTCCAAGGTCGTGCCTGCTGCAGGCATCACCTGCAGCATCATTCCAGCAGCGTGCTCACCGTCAGCAAATAGCCAAATACGCGTGCGTAACTGTTCAGATTGCATAAAGTAATCTTCGACAACGCGCGCAATCGAATCGTTATCGGCACTGACCACGCCCTGATAGCGCTCACCTTCCAGTGGCGTTAACGTGATCACCATCACCGCTTTCGCGCCCATCAACGTACGCAAGTCGTTCATATCGTCAGCAATGTCTGAACGCACACGAGCAATCCCGCGTAGCTCCTGATGATGCGAGCCATTCACCGCGACAAAATTCACTGGGCCATCGCCTTGAATTTGAATCGAAATATGGCCTTCAAACTTCAACGTGGCGGTTAATAAAGAGGTGGCCGCCATTAATTCACCCAACAAACGTTGAACTGGCGCCGGGTAATCGTGTCCTAGAATCATGCGTTGATAACTGGTGCTCAATTGCACCAGTTCGCCACGCACGTCTTGCTCTAAAAACGTATAGCGCAACAGCTGATCGGTTGGGTAATGGGTATCGTTTTTGCTCATGGTGATAATACGTCTGTCATACTTGTGTAAAAAAGTGGCGGCATTATACCAGAATCCTCGAATTTGATCTGTTCTCTTGTGTATAGTAAGGCTAGAATGACCAAAAGACGCAATTGTCACATAATTATAACGAAAGCGTAGTATTAACCCATGCAGATACAGAACACGCACGTCAACGCACTGATCACTGCGGTTTGCGCAGTCGCGGCAGTTTGGTTTGGCGCGCAACTTACCTGGCAGCTGATAACGCCCGCCAGCGAGGTGCCTTCGGGGCCCATTCAAATCGCCAACCAAGGTGCTGACACCTCCTATTCAGCACGGTCTATTATTGCGCTCGACTTATTTGGCTCCGCCAGTACCAATGCGCCACAAGCGTCTTCCAATGCCCCAAAAACGTCTTTGAATATCCGACTGCTCGGTGTATCCGCTTCGAATGTGCCGGAGCGCTCCGCAGCAATTATTGAACGTAGCGGCAATCAAGAAGTTTATGTGGTGGGTGATAAGCTGGAAGGCACACAGGTACTCATTAAAGAAATATACGCAGACCGCGTGATCCTCGATAACAACGGCCGTCTTGAAACCCTTGAACTCGAGGGCATCGGCGAACTGAGCGATGGACTGTCATTAACCATGGCAAATATGTCGAATGCAGAAGTTCGCACCTCAGGTCGTGCCGTGCGTGATGGTGGCTCAAGCCCGCGTCGCAGTGATGCACCGACAGAAGTCACCGCGTCGGCAGTGAATCCAGAAAGCTTACTGGAGTATATTCAAATCATGCCTGTGCGCGGCGGTAGCGGTATTCGTGGTTATCGTTTGAGCCCAGGTAAAAATCCAGAATTATTCCGCCAAGCCGGTTTTCGTGACGGCGACTTGGCAGTGGCTATTAATGGCCAAGATTTAACGAACATAAGTACCGCGATGAAAGTCACCAGCGAACTCGGTGATATGACACAAGCTACGGTAACCGTGCTGCGCGGCAATGAACCGGTCGACTTGCAACTCGATATTCGAGATTTACCTGCTGAGGTTGTGCAAGACCAAGAGCAAGGAAATTAAGGGATAAGTATGCGTAAAACCTCATTGGCATTGGCCATCACACTCGGCGCCGCGCTCTCGGGAACATTCCACGATGTGAGCGCACAGCAATCACGCCAAGCAACGCAGCAGCAACGCCAAACGGCAGATGAGCCAGTTGAATACGCCGCCAGCTTTAAAAACACTGATATTACCGAATTTATTCAAGTGGTCGGACGTAATTTGGGCCGCACCATCATTATTGACCCGGATGTGCGCGGTCGTATTGACGTGCGCAGCTACGATGTGATGAACGAAAGCCAATACTGGCAGTTCTTCTTGAACGTGTTGGATGTGTACGGCTTCGCCACCATTGAAATGGAGTCGGGCGTGATTAAAGTCATGCGCGATAAAGACGCCCGCAACGGCGCGATTCCAGTGGTGGATGACAATTCATTAGGCGGCGATACGCTGATTACGCGCGTGGTGCCGGTTGCTAACGTCAGCGTGCGTGAACTCGCGCCACTGTTACGATTGCTGAACGACCAAAGTGGTGGCGGCAACGTGGTGAGCTACGATCCGTCGAACGTGATCATGATTACCGGTCGCAGCGAGACTGTACAACGCTTGGTTGAGATTATCGAGCGCGTTGACCGTGCCGGCGACCAAGACGTAACCGTGGTGAAGCTTGAATTTGCATCGGCTTCCGAAGTGGTGCGCATTGCCTTGAGCTTGTTTGAAAAAGCCAACGATGGCACACCACCATTATTGATTCCGAAAATCGTTGCCGACGAGCGTACCAACAGTGTAGTGATTAGCGGCGAGCCGCGTGCCCGCGAGCGCGTGATGAAGCTGATTAACCAGCTTGACCAAGATTTGAAAACCGAAGGCAACACCCGCGTTTACTACTTGAAATACGCGAAAGCTGAAGAGCTTGTTGAAGTGCTGCAGGGCGTCAGCCAAAGTTTACAGGCTGAGAAAGAGTCAGCGTCGGCTGCCGCTGGCACCACTGCCGCGGCGCGTCGTGTGAGCTCGTCCAATGGCCAAATCTCAATTAGTGCGCATGATGCATCCAACTCCTTGGTGATTACCGCACAGCCAGATTTGTTAGCCAGCTTAGAAGGCGTGATTCGTCAGCTCGATATTCGTCGTGCACAGGTACATGTTGAAGCGATTATTGTTGAAATCATGGAAGGCGATGGCGTCGATTTCGGTCTGCAATGGATTAGCGAAGACGGCGGTATGGTGCAATACAACAATGGCCGTCAGGCACCGATTGGTCAGGTTGCGGCGGGTGCATATTTAGCCCGTGAGCAACCGGGTACGGAAACCACCACGATTGTTGATGGCAACGTGGTAAAAACCCGCGAACCGGATCGCCCGGGTGACGTGTCTCTATTGGCGCAGGTTTTGCAGAATGTGAACGGCATGATGGTTGGTGTGGTGCGTAACGATTGGGGCGCAATTTTGCAAGCCGTGACCACCAATACCAACTCGAATATTTTGGCGACGCCGTCAATTATGACGGTGGATAACGAAGAAGCATCGTTCTTGGTCGGTCAATCGGTGCCGACGATTACCGGTGCGACGACGGGTTCGAACAACGATAATCCGTTCCAAACCGTTGAGCGTGAAGATGTGGGTATTAAATTAAAAGTTACCCCGCAAATTAACGAAGGTAGCGGCGTGCAGTTGGTGATTGAGCAGGAAGTGTCGAGTATTAGCGGCGCTACCGCAGTAGATATCACCATCAACAAACGTGAATTGAAAACTGTGGTGATGGCCGACGACGGCGAGACCATTGTATTAGGCGGCTTGATTGACGAAGACGTGCAAGAGTCAGAATCAAAGGTGCCGATTTTAGGCGACATTCCATTCTTGGGACATCTGTTTAAGAGCACCTCAACATCGCGTCAAAAGCGCAACTTGATGGTGTTTTTACGCCCAACCATTGTACGTGATAGCGGAGCGGCAACGCAGATCTCGTCACGGAAATACAATTATATTCGGGCTGAACAAATTAAAGCCGACGAAGATGGCATTTCATTGATGCCATTAACCGACCAACCGGTATTGCCGGAGTGGGATGGCCCGTTAACGTTGCCGCCGTCGTTTGAAAAGTACATGGAAGAAGAGAAAAAGGGCAGTGGCAATGACTGATATCGCGAATGTGGCCGCGCAAGTGGCACCGCGACGGTTGCCATTTGCGTTTGCAAAACGCCATGGCGTGGTGGTGGCCTACGCTGATGCCGCAGATGATGGCACTGCGAATGATGCGGTGGTGCATGCGCGTCACGGCGTCACGCCACAAGCGCTGCTCGAAGTGCGCCGTGTTTTGGGCGCCCCGTTTGTATTGCAAGAACACAGCGCCGATGAGTTTGAAGCGATTTTGACGCAGGCGTACCAACGCGATTCGTCGGAAGCGAAGCAGCTAATGGAAGATATTGGCAACGAAAGCAACCTATTTTCGTTGGCCGATGAGCTGCCGCAAACCGAAGACTTGCTGGAAAGCGAAGATGACGCACCAATCATCAAACTCATCAACGCCATGCTCTCGGAAGCCATCAAAGAAGGCGCTTCGGATATTCACATTGAAACCTTTGAGAAAGACCTGTTGGTGCGGTTTCGTATCGACGGCGTATTGCGCGAGGTGATTCGCCCGAACCGTAAATTGAGCTCGTTGCTGGTGTCGCGGATCAAGGTCATGGCGCAGTTGGATATCGCCGAGAAGCGGGTGCCGCAAGATGGTCGTATTAGCTTGCTCATTGCTGGGCGCGCAGTGGATGTGCGGGTATCCACCATGCCATCGAATCACGGTGAGCGGGTGGTGTTGCGTTTGCTGGATAAGAATAACGCGCGTTTGAATCTCGAACAGCTTGGCATGACCGAAGCGAATCGCCGCATTTTCTCGCAACTGATTAAAAAGCCTCACGGCATTATTTTGGTAACCGGCCCGACCGGCTCGGGTAAATCGACCACCTTGTATGCCGGTTTGATGGAGATCAACTCACGCGACCGTAATATTTTGACGGTGGAAGATCCAATTGAGTATTCCATTGAAGGCATTGGCCAAATGCAGGTGAATCCGAAGGTGAACATGACCTTTGCCCGCGGATTACGTGCGATTTTGCGGCAAGACCCTGACGTGGTGATGGTCGGTGAGATACGTGATGTTGAAACCGCACAAATTGGCGTGCAGGCGTCCTTGACGGGGCACTTAGTATTGTCGACGTTGCACACCAACACCGCCGCTGGCGCGATTACGCGTTTAGAAGACATGGGCGTGGAACCATTTTTGCTGTCATCGTCGTTGTTGGCGGTGCTAGCGCAGCGCTTGGTGCGTACCTTGTGTGACGATTGCAAAGAGCCGTATCAAGCGTCTGCCGATGAGCTGGAATATGTTGCTGATGGTGCCGTTGATGGTGGAGCGCAGCTGTATCGTGCGGTCGGTTGCGACAAGTGTAACCACACCGGCTATCGCGGCCGAACCGGTATTCATGAATTATTAGTGGTGGATGAACGCGTGCGTGAGCTGATCCACAACGGTCATGGCGAGCAAGCGATTGAGAAATACGTGCGCGCTTCGGCACCGTCAATTCGTGACGATGGCTTGGCGAAAGTGATTGCCGGCGTCACCACTTTAGAAGAAGTGTTGCGCGTCACGCGCGAGGAGTAACCGGTGGCAGCCTATGCATTTCAGGCGTTAAACGCCAGCGGACGCAAAACGAAAGGTGTTATTGAAGCCGACACCGAGCGCCAAGTGCGTGCGCAGTTACGTGAGCAGGGCTTGATTCCGGTTGCTGTCGAATTGGCAGAGGAGGGGACCAGTCCTCGCTCCGGTACCGGATCCGGAGCTGGGCCTGCACCCCTCCTGAAGCGCCTACAAACGCGCGGTATTGGCGCGGCCGACTTAGCTTTGATCACCCGCCAACTGGCCACCTTAGTTGCGGCTGCATTGCCAATCGAACAAGCCTTGTTTGCGGTGTCGGAGCAGACCGACAAACCACGCCTGCAAAAGTTAATTATGGCGGTTCGCTCAAAAGTTGTTGAAGGGTATTCGTTAGCCGAAGCGATGTCCGAATACCCACATGTATTTGATAAATTATTTACCGCGATGGTCGCAGCAGGTGAGCGCTCAGGGCATCTTGATGAAGTATTGAACCGTCTCGCTGACTACACCGAGCAGCGCAACCGCCTCAAAGGCCAGTTAGTGCAAGCCTTGGTGTATCCGGCGATTTTGACGCTGGTTGCCATTAGCGTGATTATTTTCTTGCTGGTTAGCGTAGTGCCACAAATTGTTGAACAATTTAGTGGCCTCGACCAAGAATTACCGCCAACCACGACGTTCTTGTTAGCTGTCAGTGGTTTCTTACAAAATTATGGGCTCTTCCTGCTGGGGATAATTCTGGTTGGCTTAGTTGTTGGCGGACAGTTATTACGTAAACCGTCGCGTCGCGATAAATTTGATGCGGTGCTATTAAAAGTGCCGTTGGTTGGGCGCGTCATCAAAGGGGTAAACACCGCACGCTTTGCACGCACCTTGAGTATTTTGGCCGCCTCAGCAGTACCGCTATTAGATGGCTTGCGGATAACCGGCCGCGTGTTAAGCAACCGCGCCATGCAAATTGCGGTCGAAGAGGCTTGCGACCGTGTGCGTGAAGGCTCGTCGCTACGCGCTGCCTTAGCACAAACCAAATTATTTCCGCCGATGATGCTACACATGATTGCCGCCGGCGAAAAATCAGGCGAGTTGGAACAATTGTTAGGGCGCGCCGCCGATAACCAAGACCGTGATTTCGAAACCACCATGAACGTCGCGCTAAAAATATTTGAGCCAGCGCTGATCGTTGTCATGGCTGGCGTGGTCTTACTTATCGTGCTCGCCATCATTCAACCCATACTCGCGCTCAACCAAAGCGTAGGACTGTAGCCCGGCGTTTCACGCCGGGACGTGCGAAGCACGGTTAATATTTGTGGCATCCCGAATGCCAAATATTTATGGCATCCCGTATGCCAACCATAATTAGTGTTAAACAGAGGAACACCATGAAAAAACAATCCGCATTCAGCCTTATGGAAGTAATGGTCGTCATCGCCATACTCGGCCTGTTGGCTTCATTAATTCTGCCCAACGTGCTCGGTTCAGCTGACCAAGCCAACCGCCAAAAAGCACGCACCGATATCATTTCGTTGGAAAATGCTGTGGCGCAATACCGCCTTGATAACGGCACCTTCCCGACCACCGAACAAGGTCTTGAAGCCCTTACCGAAGAGCCAAACATTGACCCGCGCCCACGCAACTACCGCCGCGGCGGTTACATCCAGCGCTTACCATCCGACCCGTGGGGCAACGAATACCTGTTATTAAGTCCAGGTGAATTCGGTGATTTCGACATCTTCTCGGCTGGTCCTGACGGTCAAACCGGTACCGACGACGATATCGGCAACTGGAACATCGAGTAGCCCGGCGTTTTACGCCGGGTGGCCGAAGGCCGTTCATGATGATACCCACAAATCATGCCGCGAACCGCAGAAGCCGAATCAACCGCGTTAAAGGCTTCACCATCGTCGAAGTCATGGTCATCATGGCGGTTGTTGGTATGCTGGCGCTCACCGTCAGCTTTGTGGTGCCCGATCGCAACGACGATGAAACGGCCGAAAGCGCCCGCGTGTTATACGAACGCATCCGCTATGCTCGCGAATATGCATTAGTGCGCCACGCGGTATTAGGCCTGCGCATCGACAATGGCCATACCTATCGATTTTTAGAATTCACCGATGGTCGCTGGCAAAATATCTCCCATCGTGGCCTGCGCCGAACCGAGCTGGATACAAACATTGAGATTTCCGTAGAAGCTGGCGATCTTGAACTCCTGCAGCAAGATGACACTGATCTCAACGAAGTATTCGCGGTGGAGGATGACGACCTCGGTACGCGTTCTGATGACGACGAACCACCGAGTGAACCCACACCCCAATTATTTATTTTTGGTAGCGGCGATCTCCCACCCTTTGAATTGTTTGTGCGTAACGTTGGATTACTGGGTGAGCCGGTCAGTTGGCAAATTGCTAGTACCGATGGCGTTGATATCGAACTGAAACGAGATGTGGGGCGTGAAGATTAATGGCTAAGCGTCAGCACGGTTTCACCTTAGTTGAAGTGATGTTTGCGCTGGGCATTTTCGCTCTCGCGGCTTTGGCCGCTGTGGCCGCCACCAGCCAACACTTAAACGACTTAAATTACATGCAAGATAAGTCGATGGCTCAATATGCCGGCGCTAATGCAATGGCGCGAGTGAGTTTGGATTATCCACCCGAAAACGGCGCAACTGGAGTGGAAATGGTGGGTTCTCGAGAATGGTTTTGGCGCTCAGAAGTATTGAAAACACAAACTGCAGACGTGTTTTATGTGACCGTGCGGGTATTCGAAGAGCAACCTCAGTCAGCGGATAATAATGACGGCGCGTTGGTGGTATTAAGCCGCTACCTTGGACCGGACTCTGGTTCTGGTGCTAATGAGGCGCAGCCATGATGCAACGCCGGCGTGGATTTACCTTAGTGGAAGTGCTAGTCACCGTTGTCATTATGGCGGTGATCGGCTTGGCTTCGGCCGCAGTGATTAACGCCATTATGCGTACTAGTGAGCAGAGCGAAGCGGCTATCGCACGGCTCGAAAAGCTCCAGTACAGTATGCTGATTTTAGAACAAGACATTCGCCAAATCGTCGCTAGAGATAATCCTACGGGGCGTTATATATTCATCGATGAAGGCCGCTTAGGCTTTGTCCGTTCCGGCTGGTTTAATCCGCTGGGATTGTTCCCGCGCAGTGAATTGCAGCCGGTTGCTTATGTGATCCGAGAAGGTAACTTGGTCCGCGAGCATTTTAATTTTGTGGATGTGAGCGAATCATCGGAACCGGTATCGCGCATTGTGCTGGAAGGCGTTACCGCTTTCACCGCCAAACCGCTAAGGAGGGGTGCAGTCCAAGGACAGACCCCCACCTCGCAGCGGAATAATTCGAACGACATCAACGACATCGAAGGCTTACCACCGGCGCTGGAAATCACGCTAGAAACGAAAGCATGGGGCACCATCAAGCGGGTGTTTTTAATTAATGACGGAGGTTTAGATGACCAGCCGTCGCCATAACGTGAGAACACGTCTAACAGGCGCAAGCGCACTGACTGTAAAACGCCAACGCGGCGTTGCTTTGCTGATGGTATTGCTCGTGGTGGCGCTGGTATCCGTTATGGCGGTTACCTTAAGTGGGCGCTTACAAACTACCGTGTTGCGCACTGGCAATTTTCAACAAGCCGAACAAGCGTATTGGTATTGGCTCAGTGCTGAAGAGATTGTACGCGAATTGCTACAACGCGAAATTAGCGAGAGTGACGGCGTCGTTCACCAGCAACAGATGTGGTATCAGCAAAGCAAAAGCGACAGTATTTACCCGGTGGATGGCGGCGCCATTAAAGGTGAAATTCAAGATTTACATAGCTGTTTTAATTTGAATTCGTTACGCGTGGAAGATGGGAGCGGCTCGCGCTCCGGAGCAGGGGCCGGATCTGGGACTGCACCCCCACCTCCGCAAGCGCTGAACACGGGCAACACAACTGGGAATACCTCCGGTACCAACACGAATCCAAATGCGAACACCAGCGGCAACACCGGTGGCTCCATTGCACCCGACGTATTGCGCGAGCGCCGCAAAGCACAATTGCGCATGTTATTGATGGCGACAGACGAAAATATGGAACCGTACGCAGCCGATGTCATTGTCGATTCGTTAGCGGATTGGCTCGATAGCGACGACGACATTGATGGCAGTTATGGCGCCGAGTCGGTCGATTATCAAAGCTTGCAGTTCCCATATCGCGCGGCGAACAGTTGGCTGGTTCACGTGAGCGAATTACGCTTAGTGCGGGGTGTGACAGCGCGTATTTATAACCAAATTAAACCGTACGTTTGTGTGATACCGCGAGATAACACATTAAAACTGAACATTAATACCGTAGATAAAAATCAACCAGAGCTATTGCAAGCCGTCACTGTGGGGGCCATGTCGAGGGGCGATGCCGCAAGTTACCTGGCGTCGCGTCGGCAAGATGGCTATGAAAGTATGGATGATGCGCGTAATAATGGCGCTTTAAATGATGCGGCGACACGCGGGACGCGGCCGAATTTTGGTGGCGGTGTGACGCCATCGGGCGTTACCGCGCAAACCATCGGCGGCGCACTTGACGATTTAGATGTGAAGAGTAAGTATTTTCAATTAAACGCAAAAATTGGTTATGGTGACCTCATGATGGCGGCCGAAAGCCAGTTTTTAATCACCAGCGAGACCGCAGAAGTATTGTATCGCGGCGCAGGAGAACCTTAGATTATGGAACAACTATTTATCCGCTTGGGCTCGGCAGAACGCGAGCCACTGCACTGGCTGATTTGGAGCCCAGCGCAAAGCGAATTAATTGCAAGCGGAACGCTGAATGATCTGTCCGAGTTGAACCAACTGACTGATCATGCGCGCAGTCGCGAGGTGATTTGTTATGCGCCGGGCACCGACGTGCTGCTGACTCAAGTGGAGCTGCCAAGTAGCGCGATTCGCATGTTGCCGCAAGTGGTGCCGAATGCGCTGGAAGATGAGTTGGCGCAGGACATTAGCGAGTTGCACTTTGCCTGGCCTCCGGCGAAAAAAGGGGGTGCAGTCCTTGGACTGCACGTTGCTGTTGTCGCCCGCGACGCCATGCAAAATTGGCTGAATGCGCTTGATACTGCTGATATTCAGTGCGATGAAATCTACCCTGATATTTTCATGGTGCCGGCACCTATTGCACAACCGCAAAACGCAGATCAACAAGAGGGTGCAGACCCCGCTCCGGAGCAAGGACTGCACGCCACCTCACTCACGCTGGGCGATACGGTTATTGTGCGTATCGGCCAATACACTGGTTTCACAACAGATACGGCACTGGCACCGGTCGTGACAGAAGGTATGCTGCTGCAACCGGTCGAGCAAATGGATATTGAGGTGCCACTGAGCGTGGTTGCGACGACCTATAATGCGCGTAAAGCGGCGCCACCGATGATTAATTTACGTCAACAAGATTTCCGCTCACAAAGTAAGAAGCGCAAAAGCGTGAAAGCAAGCACTTACAAACCAGCCGCGATTGCCGCAGGTGTGTTGTTGGCGATTGCTTATACCACGCAGGTGATTAACTACGTGCAACTGGGTCAGCAAAGTGAGCAACTTGAACAGGCCATCGAGCAAACCTACCGCGATGCGTTCCCAGACGAAAAGCGTATTGTGAATGTTCGGTCGCAGTTGAATCGTCATTTGGAAACCGTCGGGATGCAGGGCACGAAATCATCGCCGCTTGAGTTATTAGCGCATCTTGAAGGTGCGTTTAAAGCCAATCGCGATGTCAGAGTTGAGCTGATTCGTTACGACGATAAAACCTTACGCATGCAAGTAACAGCCAACAGTTTTGCGAGCTTAGAGAATTTCCGTAAAGTCGCGAATCAAGGCGGACAAGTCGTTGTTGAGCAAGGCCCTGTGAATAACCAAAGCGGTGCTGTTAGCGGCGCATTAACTGTGAAGAAGGACGCATGATGGCTAATTTGTTACAGCAGTTTGTGCAGCGCGTGCCGGGTCTCGAAGCACAGTTAAATCAAATGAATCAGCGCGAGAAGCTGCTGGTAAGTGTCGCCGTAGTGCTCTTTGTGATTACGCTGGCGTATTTCATTGCGTGGAAACCGTTAGCTGATGGCATCGCCGAGCGCGAAGCAAAAATCGATGCGCAGCAAGAGTTATTGCAGTGGGTGCGTGAAAACACCGGCCGCTACCTTGCGCAAACAGGAGGGGTGCAGTCCAAGGACAGCACCCCCACCTCCAGCATGTCAGGTAGCATGAGCGAGCGCGTCACACGCCTCGCCAGCGCCGCCAAAATTGAAGTCACACGCATGCAACCGCAATCGGATAGTTTGGTCGTCGTGATAGACCAAGTGCCGTTTAACACCTTATTGCAGCTGATTGAAAACCTCGAAACGCGAGCCGGACTCGTCATTGAGCATCTTGATGCAACAGAAGGCGGCGAACCGGGTATCGTGCGCGTGCGCCGTTTGCAGGTGGCTGAATGATGTCGTGGCGTTGGTTATTGTGGTTAATCCCGTTGTACGTAATCGCGTTGGTGGCGCTGACACCAGCTTCGGTGGTTAAGTGGGGTGCAGGCCTAGCTCCGGAGCAGGGACTGCACGTCTCCTCCACCGCCGGAACGATTTGGAACGGCAAGGCGAATATTAGCGCCGAATTGCCAACCGGCGGCACCTTAGTTCTTGAAGATGTGCAGTGGCAACTGAACCCGTGGAAGTTGTTCTTGGCGAAAGCTGAAATCGCACTCGATATTCCGTCGAAGAATTATCTTTACGGCACTGCCGAAATTAATGCCGGCCTTTCGCAAGCGCAACTCAAAGGTAATCTCAAAGGGGCCATGCAGCCGGCGATCCAACAACTAAAGCTGCCCGTACCGATCACTATGGCTGGTAACTTCGAACTTGATATCAATGATTATCAAGTATCTGATTTTAATAGCGGAAAGATCTGCGATGCGTTAGCTGGTACAATCAACACACGGCAAACAGAAATGCGCATCAATCAACAGTGGCATGAGCTTGGTGATTATTTAGCAACGCTCACATGCAACGCTGAAAATGGCATAAATGTTAGAATCGACGATAATAACATCGTCGGTTTACGTTTAGACGCACAAGTAAATGGGCGTATCGATGCGCTGCAAGTAAGCTTAACCGGCAGTCTAAAACCAACGCTGCAAACACCACAGCCAATTTCCGAGTTGTTAGTTTTCATCGGAAAACCAGACGCTCAAGGCCGCTACAACTTTAAATGGTAAAAAGGAGTATTTATGGATCAAGTTATGACCTGGATTAGCGACAATCAAGAGCTAATTCTCAGCTACACGGTGAAATTCATCGTCGCAATTATCATCTTAATTGTCGGTAAGATTGTGGCGAATTCGGTTGCCAAATTAATGGGCAAAGGCATGGAAAAGCGCGGCACCGATAAAGCCGTAATTAGTTTCCTTGGCGCCATTGTTCGCTCGGTTATTTTCATTGCCGCAGTATTGATGGCATTGTCGCAAGTCGGTGTTGAAACCACTTCATTTATCGCCATTTTAGGTGCTGCCGGCTTGGCAATCGGCCTGTCTTTGCAGGGTTCACTGTCAAATATGGCCTCTGGCGTGTTGATCATCTTGTTCCGTCCGTTCAAAGCCGGCGAATACGTCGATGCGGGTGGTGTGTCAGGTACCGTTGAGGAAGTAAACATCTTCCAAACTATCTTGAAAACGCCAGATAACAAGGTCGTATTTGTTCCAAATGCGCAGATTACTGGCTCGCCGATCACCAATTACAACCGAGAAGATACGCGCCGCGTCGATCTGCTCATCGGCGTGTCATACGATGCCGACTTGCACAAAACCAAAGAAGTGCTTGAAAGCGTGCTGAAAGCCGAAAGCCGCTTGCTGAAAGACCCAGCGTGGAATATTCAGGTGCATGCGTTAAACAGCTCATCGGTCGATTTCATTGTTCGTCCGTGGGTTAAGAGCTCGGATTACTGGGGTGTGTATTGGGATTTGATGCGTGAAATTAAGATCGCATTAGACAAAAACGATATCGGCATTCCATACCCTCAAATGGATGTGCACTTGCACAAGCAAGACTAAGAAAGCACGTAAATTCTGAGCAAAAGGAGGGTGCAGTCCTTGGACTGCACCCCACCTCTCGCCTATGCTGAAGCCAGGACTTCAACAAAAGGAAGAGAGCAATGAAACCTTTCGTAACAAAAATGTCAGTAGCCGCAGCTGTAATTGCCGCATTAACCACTGCGACAACCGCACAGGCTCAACAAACACAACAGCAGCCAAGCTTCGACAAACTCGGCGTTAGCTACGTCAACTATGACCTCGACGGTGAAACCTTGAACGGCGCCGGTCTGCAGTTCAACCGCTCAATCAACCAAGACTGGTTCTTTGACGTCAACTATATCTACGCCACCGACGACTATACCGTTAGCGGCTTCGACGTCGACGCGACCTCCAGCACGCTGTACGGCAACCTTGGCTTCAAGTTCTACCAAATGAACAACATGGTGGCCTATGTCAGCGGTGGCTTGGTATACAACGAAATCGACATCGACACCTCTGGTGCTGGCGACTTCAGTGAAGACGACACCGGCTGGAACGCGCAAATTGGTATGCGTACCCGCCTAACCGACGCCTTCGAAGTTGACGCCAACGTGCGCCACGTCGACATCTACGACGACAGCGACCAAGAGTGGAGCATCAGCGGCCAGTATTACATCAACCGCGATTTCAGCCTCGGCCTTGGCTATACGCTCGTTGACTCCGACAACAGCTATGTTGCACTGAGTGGTAACTTCCACTTCTAAAGGAAGAGGGTGCAGTCCTTGGACTGCACCCCACCTCTGACTTACAAAATTCGCCTTTACACTTATGCAACAACCTGATAGATTTCAAAGTAATCACCCACATAGACGTGGGCTGATTGGCCAATCAAAGACGTAAGGAAGAGGATATACTATGAAAACTTTATCAGCATTGTTTGCTGCTGCATTAATGGCGTTAGCGCCAACTGCAATGGCATCTGGTCAAGCTGGTGGCGCTGAAGCATCTGGTTCAGGTGCTGCGTTCACTACTGGTGCAATGGTAGCAGCTGGTGTTGCTGGCGTAGCCGTTTTAGTTGTTGCAACTGACGACGACGACGACTTCGTAGCTCCAAAGCCAGTTGATCCAGTTGATCCGGAAGAGCCAGAAGAGCCAACTAACCCAGGTACTACTACTTCAACTGCACCTGGTACCACTACCTCTACTGCAGGTATGTAAGTTAGTTTGAAGTAAAATAAAAGTCGCAAGCGCAAGCTTGCGGCTTTTTTATTGGGGAAACGTAATAATTATGTTACTATTCGTCGGCTCAATAACTATAAACTAAGAACTGACATAAATGACGTCGCGCCAACAGCTATCCATCAGTATTTTGTTTCTAATAGTCATTTCATTCGCGCTTGGCGGCTGCAGTGTGCGCCTCCAAAACTATGCAGAAATCACGTCGGCATTGTTCAGTTCTCCAGAAGACGTGACCCTCAGCCTGCAAGAGATCGAAGAATTCCCATACGCCGGTAGCTATATTCAAGTCACCGAGCGTCCGCGCGCATTTATGGCATTGGCATTCGATGATAAGGGCGTGCTCAAATGGCGCACTGGTGGAGATGAAATCATCCATACCAAACATGGCCGCATTATTGCCACTAACAACATGAGTGGTGCGATAGCCCTAACTAGCCAATTAGACAATGATCCTCTAGCCTGCATTCGAATAGCGATTATCAATAAAACAACCACTGCGCATTGTCCCCAAAAATGGGAGCGGGACGTTTGGGTGACGACAGCAACGCCTGAACATATCAATGACCGGTTGTATCACTATCAGTCAACGTTTAGCCAAAAAGAAGCCGAACAAGTGACGTTGGCCACTGGCGCAACCTTTAAAGCCATCAAAATTGAAGAAACCAATGAAGCGTTTACTAATACGTTTTTCATTGATACTGATAGTGGCAGAATCGTTAAGTCACGTCAGCTTATCGCGCCACCAAACGTGTATGCCGATATTGAAGAAGTTAAGCCCTACACCAACGAAGGGATAGCTGAGAAATGAAAACCAACATGAAAATAAAAAATCACTCAGTTATTGCCGCTTCTATTGCATTCGTTTTAGGTTCGGGCAGCTTCGTTGCTAACGCACAGCAAGCAACTGTGGCAGTAAAAATTCAGGGGCCACAATATCAACCAGAAATCCAATTCGCGGGTAGTCCGCGTTTGTCACAAGTGTTTGAGCAAGCGAACTTAAATAGTGAGGAAATATTTTGGCCGGGTGTGCGTCTAGTCAGTGCCGAAAAGCATTTCGAGATTACACAGCGACAACGCAAGCTCACTCAAGATTTATATGCACTGCAAGCGCATTTTCGCGAGCAAGGTGAAGATAGTTATGCGCAACTAATGAATCGCATGGCCGTGCAGGTTGCTGATTGGCCGTTAGTTGGGGCAGAACCGATTGGTCGAGGTCATGTTGAGCAAGGACCAAAGGATATTACCTACGGCGTTGATATCAATAAAAAGAGTAGTCTAAGCAGTAACTTTGATGAGGCGCGTTTAAATATCCATGCAAACCCGATGCTACCCCAAGGTAGCGCCGAACAACCAAAACGCTATCAGTTATTGATGCCGACGATTGCGGAGCATCAGTTTGCAGACTTGCAAGTTGTAGGCGCGGTGTGGGTGCCGTTTGTGATGCGTTATCATCCAAACTTTACTGCACGAGAAAGCAGCGTTAATGAGAATTTTCACGATCGCATTGAAGCGATAGCGCAACATGGCAAAGTAGTACAAGTTAGTGCCGCAGGCGATGTTCAAATCATCAATATTGATCCACACAACGCGCATAGCCAGAAATTTTCGGCTGGTGCAAAATTGGTAGTGCTATTCAACGAGCGAAAACTACCCAATGAATTCAAACACATTAACCAAGAACTGGTGCAGTTAGCGAAATATTGGAACCCATTGCAACCAACATTAGGTGCACAACGCAGAGCGCACTTCACTACGCTCAGCCAATATGTACCCGACGCACAAACAGGAACTAAAATTGAGCCGCCGACTTTATGGTTAGGCGAGCCTAAAGAAAAACTCCGCCCGTCTATCAGCGATTTCGGTAGCGTTGGTTTATTGCAAATGCCAAGTGGCCGCCACGCTGAGCAAGGTGAATTTAGTTTCACCTATCATGATCAAGAAGAATATCGCCGTTGGGCGTTAAACCTGCAGTTGTTCCCGTGGCTAGAAGCAACCATTCGTTATAACGATATCCGCACGCGACTTTACAGCCAGTTTGAAGGATTCTCAGGCGATCAAACCTACAAAGATCGTGGTGTCGATTTAAAACTACGGTTAACCGAAGAGAGCCGCTGGCTGCCGGAAACGAGTGTTGGCGTCCGAGATGTCGCCGGGACAGGTTTATTCGCTGGCGAATACATCGCGGCAAGTAAGCGTATCGGTAATTTTGATTTCACAGCTGGCTTAGGGTGGGGGTATCTGGGTAAAAATGCCAATATCACTAATCCATTTTGTAAACTTACCGATGAGTTTTGTAATCGTCCATCTGGAACTACTGGCACAGGCGGTGATTTCGAAGTCGATAAATGGTTTAAGGGCAATACCGCTTGGTTCGGAGGAGTTGAGTACCAAACGCCGTGGGACCCGCTCACTATCAAAGTTGAATACGACAGTAATAACTATCGTAATGAACCATCAAGAGTCACCGTGCCGCAAGACTCACGCTGGAACTATGGCCTAGAATACGACCTCGGCAACAACATGAGTATCAAAGCGAGCTATGAGCGTGGCAATACGTTTATGTTTGGCTTCACCATCCGTACGAATCTAGCTAACGCAGTGCAACCGAAGATTGATACACCAAAACGTCCGCCAGCGCCACCGCGCATGCAGGATATTGCGCAACTCGAGCAACAAGAAGAGCTTAGCAAGTTACGCATTGCTCTAAACTCGGATGCCAGCACTTGGGTAAGTGAAATCGCGCTGAGCGAAGACAAAGAAACGCTAACGCTCTATGGCAACCAATATCGTTATCGTGACAGTGAACTTGGCCTTGAAAAAATGGCTCGTGTGTTAGCGACTGAAGTGCCAGACTCGGTTAAAACGTATCAGTTTGTGGATCAAATCGGCTCCACTAATTTGGCGCAAAACAATATTGACGCTGACATATTTAAAGATGCCATTGCGCGTAGAACAATCAATGCGACAACACAACAGGCCTATAGCCGCAGTGAAGCGACCCAAACGCCGGGTGATACACTCTATAAATATGATTTTGAATTCGCGGATTTGCCAACTGTCAGTGTGAAGCCGTTTTTAGACCAAAGCTTTGGTGGGCCGGAAGATTTTTATATGTATCAGGTGGGTGTTGATGCACGCGTGATTTATTCGTTAAGCCGTAACACCTACATTTTCGGTACCGCAAGTGCACGCATTGCAGATAATTACGACAAGTTTAATTACACCACGGGTAACGAAACCGGCGCATTGCCGCGCGTACGAACCTATGTACGTGAATATGTAACCAGCAGCGATGTATTCTTGCGCAACTTGCAGCTTGTCCATCGCTTCCAGATTGACGACAGCTGGTTTGCCGCAGGTTATGTAGGATACCAAGAACAAATGTTTGGTGGCTTTGGTGGTGAAGTGCTGTATCGCGAACTCGATAGCAACTGGGCCGTCGGCTTAGACGTCAACTATGCGAAACAGCGTGACTGGGAAAACCACTTTGGTTTCCGCGATTACGATGTTGTAACCGGCCACTTAACTGGCTATTGGCGCCCAAGCTTTATGCCAAATACGCTAGTGCGTGTCGCAGCTGGTCAATTCTTGGCGGGTGACCGTGGCGTGCAAGTATCGGTCGACCATAAATTCGACAGCGGTATAATAGTTGGTGCTTATGCAGCTAAGACGAACGTTTCTGCTGAAGAGTACGGCGAAGGCAGCTTCACCAAAGGCTTCTATATTAGCATTCCGTTTGACATACTGCAGTTGCGCTATAGCCCTGGTCGAGGTGCCATTAGCTGGACGCCGCTAACGCGTGATGGTGGTCAAATGCTTGGCGGTGGTGTCGGCTTATACGGTGCGACGGATAAGCGTAGTCCGTTTTATACAGACTAAGAATTGGTGAGCTATAAAACGTTTTATAAAGGAAATAAGTAATCATGGTAAACAACAATCCAGCATCGTCTGTTTACAGTGTTGAAATGGAACTTTTGAATCTCGATTATAGCTTTCAAGGCTTAAGCCCTGACGAGCTAGCAGAGTTTGCACAAAAGAAACTGCCAGCCAACTTTGAATCGTTAAGGCACCAGCTACTGAACGGCGAATTCGAAAATAAAACCGAAAACCGTAAAGTGAGTCATTGCTTAAACCGTAGTATTCATAACGTGGTCAAAGCCGGCAACGGTAAAAATCGATTCACTGAAATTGTACGCCAGCTGCGCAGTGGTCAATGGCTGGGTGCTACGGGGAAAGTGATAACCGACGTGGTGAATATTGGTGTTGGCGGCAGTGATTTAGGCCCCATGATGGGCTCGTTTGCGTTAAAAGAATTTGCTGACGATAATAGCCTACATACATTACATACTCATTTTGTGAGCTCGATGGATGGTGGTCAGCTTTATGCGGTGCTGCCAATCATTGACCCAGAAACAACCGTATTCATTATTGCCAGTAAAAGTTTTGGCACTATCGATACACTTGCCAACGTCAACACCGTCAAAGCTTGGACGAAATCAAAGCTAACAGAACAACAATGGTTGGAACGCCATGTGATTGGCGTAAGTGCGAATAATCAGACCATGACGGATTTTGGTATTCCGCCAGCACAACAGCTCAGTTTTGCCGATTCAGTGGGCGGCCGTTTTAGCTTGTGGTCAGCTATTGGGTTGTCAATAGCCTTAACCGTAGGTGCTAACCAATTTGGTAAAATGCTAGATGGTGCAAAAGCGATAGATGACCACTTTGCCAACGCTCCGGTGCTTGAAAATATCCCTTTGTTGTTGGCGCTTATCGGGGTGTATAACCGTGAAGTACGCGAGATCAATAATTTAGCGATTCTTCCCTACGACGGCCGTTTGCGTTATTTACCCAGCTACATGCAACAACTGGACATGGAGAGTAATGGCAAACAGGCTAGCTATGATAATAAATCAATTACCACGCCAACAGGGCCAATCATTTGGGGCGGTTACGGGCCAAATGGACAACACGCTTTTTTCCAGCATTTACATCAAGGTTGGGATAGCTTCACGGCCGACTTTATAGCCGTATTACACCGAAAAGCTCCTAATTTCAGTGAAGATGTTCAACGTTCTTTGCGTGAACAACAACGCCTCGCAGTAAGTAACTGCTTAGCGCATCGCAAGCTAATGTGGGAAGGCTTTCAAAGTCACCAAGATCCACGAAACGCATATGTTGGTGGGCACCCAACCAATTTGCTCTACGTTGATGAGTTAACCCCGCAAAGTTTCGGAGCTTTGATAGCAGCCTATGAGCACAAAGTATTTACGCAAGGTGTTATTTGGGACATCAATAGTTTTGATCAGCCGGGCGTAGAAAAAGGTAAAAAATGCGCGGTTGAAATTCTTGAAGTGATTGATGGGAATGCTCAAGAAACGTTTGACCCGAGCACCGACAGTATTATTAAACGGATGTAATAAGTTATGCCATGGCTGGTTGTTCGAACAAAGCCCCGTCAAGAGTTACGCGCGCTTCAGAATCTTGAAAACCAAAACATTCAAGTATTTTTACCGATGCTTACTTCAAGTAAGGTGCGTCGCGGTAAACGTGTGGACATAGACGAACCAATGTTTCCCGGCTACCTATTTATACAGTTAACCGATACGCTAGAAAACCTTCATAAAGTTAAACATACCTTCGGCGTACTTAGCATATTAAGGTTTGGGCAAAAACTGGCTGAGGTTAATGATGAACTTATTGTTGAATTACAAAAGTTGAACGAACAACATTCAGTCAGATTAAAGTCAGCACCCGAGCCAGGTGACAAAGTCACCATAAATGATGGACCATTCAAAGGCTTCTTAGCGAAAGTGATAAAGTTAGACGGCGCAAGCCGCTGTATCGTGCTATTAGATTGGTTAAATCAACAGGTTAGTGCAAGTGTGGATTACTCGCAGATTGAGAAAAATCAGGGTTAATTCTTAATCAATAAATTCGACTGTTTAAATAACCAACAAACACTTGTGTAAAGGTGGTTCAGCGGTATTCACAACCACCAGCGCATGGTAGTATTATTCACAAAATTATAATAATTGCGCATGTAATTATTCGTTACATACTCTGCATTATTCCAGATTTCTGAACGTATATCGGGCATTGGTTTACCGCAAACTACGGGCGGTAGCGTGTCTGACACATAATTTTAATAAACGTACGCGATAAACGAACCATAAGGAGCAGATAATGCGAGGCATTATCAAACAACTTCTCACCGCCGCCATGGCAACATCGTTATGGATGATGGCTGCGACAAACCCGTTGATAACGGCAAATGCGCAAGCCATCAGCCAAGCACAAATTGAGCAGTTTAAAAAGCTACCTCGCGCGCAACAAGAAATGTTAGCGCGACAGTATGGTTTTGATGTAAGCCTGCTGCAAGGCGGGTCAAGTAATCGTGGTTCAAACGCCGCCGCTCAAGAATTTCCTGAAATTATGGAAGCGCGTGATAGTGCCAATGAAAAGCAGCAACAGACCACGCCAGAAGATCTCGAAAAGCAGTTCGATGTGAGCGATAAAAGTTTGCAGCCATTTGGTTACCAATTATTTGCAGGTAAGCCAACAACATTTGCTCCGGTGAGCTATGCACCGGTGCCGTCCAATTACACCGTGGGTTCAGGTGATACGGTGAGTATTCAGTTGTACGGCAAAGAGAGCCAAAATTATGAACTCACCGTTGACCGCCAAGGTCGCATTACAATTCCTGAATTAAGCCCCATTCAAGTTGCTGGCTTAAGTTTTAGTGATGTTCAGGAACTGATCAACAGTGAAGTCGCCAACCGAATGATTGGTATGCAAGCTGCCGTATCCATGGGCGAGCTGCGTAGTATTCAAATTTATGTGATGGGTGAAGCCTATCAACCTGGCACCTATACCGTTAGTTCACTCACCACCATTATGCAGGCGTTGATTGTCAGCGGCGGCGTTTCTGATATTGCATCACTGCGTAACATTCAATTAAAACGCGATGGTAAAACAATAACGACACTTGATTTATATGATTTCTTGATTAAAGGCGATGCCTCAGGCGACCGACTGTTGCAACAAGGCGATATTGTTTTTATTCCTCCTCGTGGCGACATGGTTCGGGTGTATGGGGAAGTGTTACGCCCTGCAATTTACGAATTGAAGAATGAGCGTCGTTTAACGGATGTGATTCGACTTGCCGGTGGCACCAAGGCCGGCGCTTATACCGATGCAATTCGAGTGAAACGTATTGATGGCAGTCAGCGTATTACTCAAACGGTCGATTTAGATGCAGCAAACGCCATTCAACTACGAAATGGCGATGAAGTTGAGATTAATGCCGTATCAAGCGAAATGAACCAAAGCATCATGCTTGTTGGTGCTGTGGCGCGCCCAGGTTATTACGAGTGGCGCGAAGGTATTCGCGTCAACCAGATTATTAAAAATGTGAGTAGCGGTTTACTGAGCAGCGCTGATTTAGGCTATGGCATTGTTGTACGCGAACGTAACTTGCGCCGTGATATCGATGTGTATCAGTTTGACGTGGCGGGAGCAGTTTCTGGGCAACCTCAAGATAACTTAGAACTTAAGCCACGCGATCAGATTGTTATTTTCTCGCGTTACGAGAATGTAGCGGACGAAAAACTTCAGTTAAGTGATTGGATACTGAACGAAAGCGAGAAAGAACGTAAAGAACGTCAAGAACTGCTTCGTGAATACCGAAAGAAATATTATCGTGAGCTTGCCGGTGTTGAGGAAGAAGACAAAGAGAAAGATATTTTTGGCGAATCAGAAGTTGCCTCAAAGTTACAAGGCTTGTTTGCGCGCTCTGAAATTGAAGAAGGCGATGAAATTGAAGAATACGCGTTGTATTCACGTAACAATTTGTTAGAGCCAATTTTAGCGAAACTTCGCAATCAGTTTAGCTATAACCGTGAATTACCAATTGTGAGTGTCACCGGTGAAGTACGCTATCCGGGTATTTATCCGTTAGCTAGAAATGCCAGTGAGATGGATTTAATTGCAGCCGCCGGTGGCTTTAAAGAATCGGCATATTTAGATCGTGCTGAGGTAACTCGTTCATCAATCGTTGATGGGCAAACACAAACAAGCTACGTCACTGTCAATTTACGCGAAAGTCTCGCGGGTACTGAACAAGTGCAGTTGAAAGGGCGCGATAGTTTGCACGTATTCCAAATTCCGGAATGGCAGAACACGGTTGAAGTGACACTTAAGGGCGAGGTGCGATTCCCAGGAACTTACACCGTGCGTCGTGGTGAAACACTATCAGCCTTGGTTGAGCGCGCCGGTGGGTTTACGGACTATGCATTCCCTCAAGGTGCAATATTCACTCGCGAAGAATTGAAGACGCTTGAGAAAGAGCGCATGCGTGTATTGGCGCAGCAGTTGCAGCAAGAGATTGCGACGAATGCAATTACTGGCGCCGAAAATAATACTCGCAGCTACGATGAAACCCGTCAGTTGTTAACTGACTTGATGAATGTAGAACCAGTTGGGCGACTCATTATTGATTTACCACAAATTGTAGCGGGTGGTGTATCAGGTGATATTGAATTAAAAGACGGAGACCAACTCGTCATACCGAACCGTCGCAATACCGTGAATATTATTGGTGAAGTGCAAATGGCGAGTTCGTACGTTTACGACGGTAGCCTAACTGCACAAGATTATATTCGTCGCGCTGGCGGGATTCGTAAAAAAGCCGACGAGGAACGTATATTTATTGTGAAATCAAACGGCAGTATTCAAATGTTAGGTGATGGCGGCTGGTTCGGTTTAGGAAATGATAAGCGACTAGAACCTGGCGATACCATAGTGGTGCCATTGGATACGCAGTATAAAGACGGGTTGACAGTATGGTCTCAAGCCACTCAGATTGTGTATCAGATTGGTGTGGCATTGGCAGCATTGGCTGCAATTTAATAAGGGAAATTGAACAGTTATGACTAACGAAATAGAACATCGCCCGTTAGCAGATGACGAAATAGACCTTCGTGAACTGTTTACCATGCTGTGGCGCGGTAAATGGATTATTACTGCATTTACATTTTTATTTGCGATCGGCTCAATTAGCTGTGCTTTGAGTTTACCCAATATATATAAGTCCGAAGTGTTACTTGCCCCTTCGGAAGATAGTCAAGGTCGTGGGCTTACAGGAATGGTAGGTGGCTTGGGTGGTCTGGCGAGCTTCGCAGGACTTAGCCTTGGGGGCAACCAAGCTGACAAGACAACAATTGCATTGGAAATATTAAAATCTCGAGGATTTTTGACGGAGTTTGTTGAGAAACATCAAATATTGCGCGAAATAATGGCAGTTAAAGAATGGAGCCCAAATCAAGGCCTTGTTTTTAATGAAGAAATATATGATTCGCAACAAGATATTTGGGTTCAACAAGCGAAGCCTACAAGCTGGGAGTATGTCAACCATATAAGAAACAACTTGTTGACGATAACGCGAGAGCCAGAAAGCGGCCTTATTAGACTTTCAATTCATCATCAGTCACCTATTTTTGCAAAAAGATTCGTAGAGCTTTTGGTCATGGATATCAATGATGAAATGAGAAAGCGTGATATAAACGAAGCGAAGCGTAGTCTAGAGTTTCTTGCGAACGAACTTAAGCAGACTTCGTTGAGTAATATGCAACAGGTCTTTTTCGAGCTGATAGAAAAACAGACTCAAACAATGATGTTGGCAAACATTCGACCTGAGTACATATTTCAAACTATTGATCCAGCAATAGCTCCAGAGCAGAAAGTAAAGCCAAGACGCTCTCTTATTGTAATCGTAGCGACCGCACTTGGTACCTTTTTTGGGGCTTTTTTTGTCTTGCTCCGCTCGACGATTTTAAAGTTTTAATGTCTTAAAAATTAATTTTCATATTTTAGATATAGGGTTAGAGATGAAAACGGAACTGTTGCAAAAACTTAAACGAAAAGAAGGTATTATAGGCATACTTGGTCTCGGTTATGTCGGGCAGCCGTTACTATTAAGATATTCAGATATTGGGTTCAAAGTATTGGGGTTTGATATTGACAAAGAGAAAGTCAATGAACTAAACAGAGGGCATAGTCGGATTGAACACATCGCTGACGAAAAAGTATTACGCGCGAGAAAAGATGGATTTGAAGCTACAAGTAATTTTTCTCGAGTCGCAGAGTGTGATGCTCTTATTCTTTGTGTACCAACGCCATTGAATAAATACCGAGAACCGGATATGTCATTCGTTGTAAGCACGACTGACATGCTTAAGCCATATGTACGCAAGGGGCAGGTTGTTTCGTTGGAAAGTACAACTTATCCTGGCACGACCGAGGAAATTCTTCTTCCGAGAATTACCGAGAATGGATTGATAGTTGGAGAAGACATCTTCTTGGTTTACTCTCCAGAACGTGAAGATCCGGGCAACCCGAATTTTGAAACACGTACCATTCCTAAAGTTGTCGGCGGCCACACTGAAGCGTGTAGAGAAATAGGTATTGCTTTATACGAGCAAGCCATTGATCAAATTGTCCCAGTAAGTTCCACAAAGGCAGCTGAGTTAACAAAACTTCTAGAAAATATTCACCGTGCTGTAAATATTGGCTTGGTCAACGAGATGAAAGTTGTTGCCGATAGAATGGGTATTGATATTTTTGAAGTAATTGATGCAGCGAAAACAAAGCCATTTGGATTTACAGCATACTACCCAGGTCCTGGTCTTGGGGGGCATTGTATCCCAATTGATCCATTTTATCTGACTTGGAAGGCGCGTGAGTACGGACTTCACACTCGTTTTATCGAGTTATCAGGTGAAGTCAATCAAGCGATGCCTGATTATGTCGTCAGTAAACTCATGGATGCATTGAACGATAAAAATAAATCGCTACGAGGAAGTAAAATTCTTGTATTAGGTATTGCCTATAAAAAGAATGTGGACGATATGCGAGAATCGCCTTCCGTTGAAATTATGGAGCTGATTCAGGCAAAAGGTGCTGAAGTTGCTTATAGCGATCCTCACGTTCCAAAGTTCCCCAAAATGCGCGAACATAGCTTTGATCTTAATAGTGTTGAATTGACTGCGGCTACATTAAGTTCGTTTGACGCAGTGGTTCTAACAACTGATCATGATAAGTTCGACTATGAACTTATCTATGAACATGCTCAAATTATTGTCGACTCACGTGGGAAATATCGTCACGTTAATGGAAAAGTGGTAAAAGCCTAATGAAGAATTTTGCTCTGATTGGCGCAGCTGGATACATCGCGCCACGACACATGCACGCTATTAAAGATACAGGTAATAATCTAAGTGTTGCCTATGATATTAATGACTCGGTTGGAGTTATCGATAGCATTTCGCCAGCTAGCGAGTTTTTTACTGACTTTGAACGTTTTTACGATCATGCTTGGCGCCTAAAGCGAAATGCTGATAGTAAGTTAGATTATGTTTCGATTTGCACACCAAATCATATGCATTTATCACATATTACAGCCGGTCTTCGACTGGGGTGTGATGTCATTTGTGAAAAGCCACTAGTGCCGACTAGTGCAGATCTTGATGAATTAGCTTTGGTTGAAAAGGAAACCGGTCAGCGGGTGTTTAATATTCTTCAATTGCGTCATCATCAGGCCATTATTGATCTAAAGAAAAAAGTTGAAGGCAGTCCTCAAAATCATAAACATGATGTTGAGCTAACCTACATGACATCTCGTGGTAAATGGTACATGGAGAGTTGGAAAGGCGATCCTCGTTGTTCATTTGGAGTCGCGACGAATATCGGCGTTCATTTTTTCGATATGCTCCACTTTATTTTCGGAAAACTTCAGAAGAATGTGTTGCATTTTAGCGATGACATGAAAGCATCTGGATTTTTAGAATACGAACGAGCGCGAGTTCGTTGGTTCTTATCGATTGATGCGAATGATTTACCCGAGTCTGTTATTGGCAAGCAAAGTACATATAGAACGATAACCTGCGATGGCGAGGAACTAGAGTTTTCTAAAGGCTTTACTGATTTACACACAGTGAGTTACCAAGAAATTCTTGCTGGCCGTGGATATGGAATTGAAGATGCTCGACACTGTGTAGAAACCGTCGAATCAATTCGTAACCAGAAACCGTCAAAGGCAACCGATGAAGAGAAACATCCGATGCTAGAGCGGTTGCTGATCAATCAACAAGTGGATTCAATATGAGTTACAGCAAGCATGAGTCGGCGATCGTTGATGAAGGCGCCAAAATTGGTGATGGCAGTCGAGTTTGGCACTTCGTTCATGTGTGCGCAGGCGCGGAAATAGGTAGAGGTGTTTCGCTTGGTCAAAACGTTTTTGTAGGTAACCGTGTAAAAATCGGGGACGATTGTAAGATTCAAAACAATGTCTCGGTTTACGACAATGTCTACCTGGAAGAAGGCGTATTTTGTGGACCAAGTATGGTCTTCACAAATGTATATAATCCGCGCTCATTAATTGAACGAAAAGACCAGTATCGCGACACCTTAATAAAAAAAGGCGCAACTCTTGGTGCCAACTGCACAATAGTTTGTGGAATTACGGTTGGTGAGTTTGCATTTGTAGGGGCCGGTGCAGTTGTCAACAAAGACGTACCTGCTTACGCACTAATGGTTGGCGTTCCAGCGAAACAGATAGGCTGGATGAGTGAATTTGGTGAGCAACTTGATTTACCACTAACTGGCTCTGGTGAGGTGATTTGCCAGCATACTGGGGCAAAGTACATTTTAAATGGCAATTCTATTTCAAAAATATCTTTAGGCGCTTAAGTATATGATGCAATTTATTGATCTGGCTTCACAGTACAATGCTTTGAAAGAAAAAATTGATGGCCGTATAGCCAAAGTATTAGCTGAAGGTAACTATATAATGGGACCTGAAGTCGAAGAGTTTGAAAATCAACTTGCAGAGTATTTAAGCGTAAAACATGTGATTAGCTGTGCAAATGGAACTGATGCATTACAGCTGGTTATGATGGCCCTTGGCATAAAACAAGGTGATGCAGTTTTCTGTCCTACATTCACATTCTTTGCAACGGCTGAAGTAATTGGTTTGGCGGGAGCAACGCCTGTATTCGTAGATTCTGATGAAGCCACATTTAACATGAGTCCGGAGCATCTTGAAGCTCAGATACAAGAGGTGTTAAAAGAAGGTAAACTAGATCCGAAAGCGATTATCGCTGTGGACTTATTTGGTTTACCTGCTGACTACAATGCGCTAGAGCAGATTGCGAATAAATATAACTTGAAGCTTATTGAAGATGCGGCTCAAGGTTTTGGTGGAAGCATAAACAATCGAAAAGCTGGAAGTTTTGGGGATATAGCAACAACGAGCTTTTTCCCGGCTAAGCCGTTAGGTTGTTATGGCGATGGCGGTGCCGTCATGACTAATAATGATGATTACGCAGCATTGTGCCGTTCATTGCGTGTACATGGTAAAGGTAAAGATAAATACGACAACGTGCGTATTGGTCTTAACAGCCGGCTTGATACACTCCAAGCAGCCGTTCTTATCGAAAAGTTGAATGCATTTCCAAGTGAACTGTTAGCACGCAATAAAATTGCGAATCAATACTCCGAAGCGTTAGCTGTTCATTTTGAAACGCCAACGGTCCCAGAGGGGTATGTTAGTTCATGGGCTCAGTATACGTTGAAGCACCCTAGTCGCGAAACAATCATGGCGAAGTTAAAAGATTTGGGAATACCTAGCAATATTTATTATGGCACTTGCATGCATATGCAAACGGCATTTGCAGGCTTAGGGTATAAACAAGGTGACTTTCCAATCGCTGAAAAACTAGCTAAAGAAGTTTTTAGTATTCCAATGCATCCATATATGATGTCTGATGATGTCGAAACAATCGTTACTGCCGTAAAAGGTTAGGTTTAAACTTAGAAAAATTGAGAGAGCTATGATTAAAGGGAAAAAAATTTTTATTACAGGCGGTGCGGGCTTTATTGCGAGCATGTTGATCTCGCGTCTTGCTGACGATAACGAAATTACAGTTTACGATAATTACACGCGCAATACTTTAAAAGACACGCCATATGCTAATCACCCGAATGTAACTCAGGTGAGAGGTGATGTTTTGAATTTTGATCAATTGAAAGAAGCAATGCAAGGACATCAGCTAGTAGTCCACGCCGCTGCGATCGCTGGTATTGAGTCCACTATTAAACAACCTGTTTTAACGATGCGCGTTAATATGCTTGGAACAGCAAATGCGCTAGAAGCGGCGCACCAGGTGGGAGGCATCGAACGTTTTGTTGAGTTTTCCACATCAGAAGTGTTTGGTAGCCATGCTTTTAAAGTGGACGAGCGCCACCAAACGAGTACTGGTGCTGTGGGTGAAGCTCGCTGGACGTATGCAGTTGGGAAGCTTGCAGGCGAGCATTTAGCTCATGCATATCATGATCAATATGGGTTACCGACAGTTACAGTGCGTCCATTCAATGTATATGGTCCAGGTCAAACCGGTGAAGGCGCGCTATCGATTTTTATTCGCAAGGCCCTTCAAAATCAAGACCTCATGATTTTCGGTGATGGTACTCAAATTAGAGCCTGGTGTTATGTCGATGATATGGTTGAAGGCGTTTTATGTTGTCTTGAGCATCCAAATGCTGTCGGTGAATCGTTTAATATTGGTAACAGCCGCGCTGTAACAACGATTTTTGGACTTGCCGAAACAGTTTGTCGCGTAACAGAAAGCAAGTCAAAGATTATTTTCCGTGATGCGCTATCAGCTGATATTGAGTTACGAATTCCTCAAGTTTATAAGGCTCGAGATTTAATCGGATTTGAAGCAAAAGTTGATCTTGAGGAAGGCCTAAAACGCACTGCTGAGTGGATTGGTGGTAACTTAACATCACTTCCAGAGCTCAGCGATTTCTTTAAGAGCGAATAACATGATTAAGTTGTCTACTCCAAATATAGGTGAAGATGCTATAGACGCGATGAATCAGGTCATTCGATCTGGTCAATTAGTGCACGGTGAAGAATGTTTAGCGTTTGAGAAGGAGCTTGCGACTTATCTTAATGTTAATCATGCTTTGGTTTGTTCGAATGGCACCGCCGCTCTGCATTTAGCATTATTAACGCTCGAGATTGGTCCTGGCGACGCTGTTATTGTTCCCGATTTCACTTATCCAGCTACCGCCAATGTGGTAGCTGTATGCGGAGCTAGAGTAGTTGTAGTGGATGTCGATCGTGAGAATTACTGTATCGATATAAAAAAACTACGAGACACAGTCAGGAATTGGCAGGGTCCGGAGAAACTTAAGGCAATTATGCCCGTTCATGAGTTTGGATTCCCAGCAGATATGTCCGCGATTGTTGAATTAGCTAATGAACACTCGTTAGCAGTAATTGAAGATGCGGCATGCGCAATTGGAGCATCTCGTGATGGCAGGAAAATGGGAACTATCGGAACCATCGGTTGCTTTTCGTTTCACCCTCGTAAGACATTGACTACTGGCGAGGGGGGGCTCGTTGTTACGAATAATGCTGAATTAGCCGACAAGCTTCGTCGGTTTCGAAATCACGGTATGGAGAGAACTGACAAGGGAATGAAGTTTTTTTACCCAGGTTTGAATTATCGTCTGACCAACTTTCAGGCAACTTTGGGGCGTCACCAGCTACAACAGCTTGAAAACTGGCTGAAAAGAAGAGTGACTCTAGCGAGAGACTATATTGAGTTACTTCAGCCGTTAGTAGTCGAAGGCAAAATAAGATTGCCTGAAACCAATAGTGGACATAGTTGGCAAACATTTATGATTGTGCTTGATCGCCGATACAATCGTGATGAGATTATTACGTTATTGCGTGCTCAGGGCGTTGAATCGAGTTTGGGTGCACAGTCTTTAACAACGTTAAATATTTATCCAACAGTCGATAACAGCCAAGTCACAACTTTAGTTGGTCATGAGTTGTTTACTCAAGGTTTAGCGTTACCGTTCTGTGAAATTTATGACAGAAATACTGCGATAAAAGTCGTACAGGCGTTATCAGACAGTTTAAATTAAAGAAGTGATGCGCAATTGATTCTATGGTGGCTAAAAAGGTCTTTGCAATCAACTCGGTTAAAAGTTCGTAAGAAGTTTAACCGGGTTCTTCCTGTTGGTGATTATTTAAGTGACCGGTGGGAGAAGGCTGGCTATTTAGGGTTCGGTAGTGGAACAAGTATTTATGATTCGGCGCTTGTACTAGGCACAGTGAAGGTGGGTGAGAATACTTGGATTGGGCCGAATACTATTTTAGACGGAAGCGGTGGTGAATTAGTCATCGGATCGAACTGCTCTATTTCCGCAGGTGTTCAAATATACACACATGACACAGTCGCTAGATCAATTTCCGGCGGCAAGTCTCCAATTGCCAAAGATTCAACTTATATAGGTTCAAATTGTTATATCGGACCAAACACGATTATTCAAAAAGGTGTGCGTATAGGTGACGGTGTGATAATTGGTGCTAATAGTTTAGTTAATAAGGACATACCGTCGAATGCAAAGGCATTCGGAACGCCATGTCGAGTTGTTGGTAGTACCAACGTCAAATAAAATAGTTTTAGGGATATCTTTAAATAATGTCAGAAGTTCAGATTTGCAAAACCTGTATTTATGATGAGCACGTACCAGCTATCAAATTCGACGCTGAAGGAGTTTGCAATTACTGCCGACAAGTCGAACAACTGAAAGTTGATTTTAGTACTGGGCAACCCGAGGGTGAACAAGTATTAATGTCGATTATTGAGCAAATTAAAAAAGATGGCAAAGGCAAAAAATACGACTGTGTTATTGGTGTAAGCGGTGGTACAGACTCCTCATATTTGTTAATAAAAGCACTTGAGTGGGGCCTCAGACCATTAGCTGTTCATTATGACAATACATGGAACAGCGCAATAGCCACTGAGAATATTCGAAAAGTGACAAGTGCATTAAAGATAGACCTTTATACGCATGTTTTGGACAACCGCGAATCAGAAGACTTATTTCGTTCCTTCCTATTTGCAGGTGTTCCGGAGTTTGATGCGTCAACCGATATCGGCTTTGTTCAAGTAATCCGAAGTACAGCAGCAAAATTCGGGGTGAAATATATCCTTGAAGGGCATTCATTTGTTGCTGAAGGGGTTTCTCCAATGGGCAAAAACTATTTTGATGGCAAGTATATCAAAGACATTCACAAGAAGTACGGCCGCTTAAAGAAATTAAGAACCTACCCCAATATGACCTTCTTTCAGTTTATGAAATGGGCGCTAGTTTATAGACAGAAGTTTATTCGTCCATTATGGTACCTAGATTATTCAAAAGAACAGGCTCGAGAATTACTTATTGAACGCACCGGTTGGCAATATTATGGGGGACACCATTTAGAAAACCGTTCGGCGGCGTTTTTGCATACTTATTATAATCCAGTGAAATTCAATATCGATAATCGAAACTGGACTCTCTCAGCTGATGTTCGTGCCGGTAAAATGAGCCAAGAAGACGCATTAGAGATTTATCGACAGCCGGTGATAGCTGACCCTGAATTGATAAACTATGTAAGGAAACGTCTGAATTTAACCGAGCAAGACTTAACTGACATCGTTCAGGGGGAGAAGCGAACGTTCAGAGATTTCAAAACTTATAAAAAGCGATTTGAGAGACTACGACCTTTGTTCAAAATCCTTGTTAAAGCGAAACTGGTTCCAACCAGTTTCTATTTAAAATATTGTTTCCCACTAGACGATGCAAAATGATCACAATTATTAATTATGGCATGGGAAATCTAGGCTCTATTTCCAATATGTTTAGGTATATTGGTGTAGAGAGCAAAGTTACGAGTAACCTAGACGAAATAAGAGATGCCGAAAAAATTCTTCTACCTGGAGTAGGCGCATTCGACGCCGCAATGACCAAAGTCAATGAAAGTGGTATTAGAGAAGTTCTTGATTACAAAACGTTAGAAGAGAAAGTTCCGGTATTAGGCATCTGCTTAGGCATGCAGTTACTAACAGCTCGCTCAGATGAAGGGAAACTAGCGGGATTAGGCTATATTGACGCAGAAACGAAAGCATTTCGAGGCCGAATTGAGAGGGAATATCGAGTTCCACATATGGGGTGGAATGTCGTTAACTCCAATTTCGAACGTCAATGTTCTTTGGTAGACGGATTTCAGAATTTAGACGAAGTCCGTTTTTATTTTGTGCATTCATATTTTGTCGAAGTTCACTCATCAGAGAACTCTTTGATGACATGTGATTATGGGTTGAAGTTCGATTGTGGGATAATCAAAGATAATATTATGGGGGTTCAATTCCACCCAGAAAAAAGCCACAAATTTGGAATGCGACTACTTAAAAACTTTTCGGAAATGTAATGTTAAGAACTCGAGTTATTCCGTGCCTGCTGCTCCAAGGTGAAGTGTTAGTCAAAACCAAACGTTTTAAAAGCCCTCGGTATATTGGTGATCCGATAAACACAGTTCGCATATTCAATGAACTTGAAGTTGATGAGCTTTGTATTTTAGATATCGCTGCAAGTCGAAACCATAAGCCGCCTAATTTTGAATTATTACAGACCATTACTAACGAATGTTTTATGCCGCTTTCGTATGGCGGAGGTATTAACTCGTTAAGCCAAGCCGAACAATTGTTTACTATGGGATTTGAAAAAATTGTTCTTAATAGTTCCGCGCACGCTAACCCTAATTTAGTGAAGCAAATTTCGGAGAAATATGGCTCGCAAGCTGTCATTGTTTCTGTGGATGTGAAGAAGGATTGGCTCAAAAGACGGTTTGTGATGACCGGTTGCGGTAGCCGGAAGACTCCGAGGAATTTAGTAGATTGGCTGTTGTATATGCAAGACCTCGGCGCAGGTGAAATTTTACTTACGGATATTGACAACGAAGGATGTTGGAGTGGTTTTGATATCGATTTGTATCGCCAAGCAACTGATGTGTTATCTGTACCGGTTATTGCAAACGGTGGATGCGATAGTATTGATAGCATTGCAAAAGTTGTGAAGGAAGGACGTGTATCTGCAGTAGGCCTAGGAAATATGGTGGTTTACCAAGCTAAAGATATGGGGGTCCTGGTTAACTTTCCAGATAAAGTAGCGCTAGGAGCAGCATTGAAATGAGAGCTTATGTCAAAGGAGCTTTCTTTCGTACACAGCAAGCTATTGTTTTGTTTAGCTTTTATTTTTATAAATTATTTTTTCCATACTCACTTCAGAGAAAATGGGTGATAGCAGGCGCTGAGACAGCCAGCATGCTTTATAATTTAGCAAGTGCGCTTCCAAATAGCATCTCGGTTAACTTTGAGAAGAATAAGTATTATAAGTTTGAATATGATTATGATTTTTCAACCTCTAATCGGTTCAAAATTTTCAATCTTTTATTGGTTAGGCCTTGGCTATTGGGGAAGCTTGCTGCAGACCACAATAATTTTATTTATTTAGGCAGCTCGGGATTTTGTAGTTTCTACGATGATGGTCGTGAGTGGGAATTTAAATTTCTAAAATGCAAAAAAAAGACAATCGTTTGTTACTACGGGGGGAGTGAAATTCGTTCTTTTAAACTACTTAATGAATATGCAGCAAAAAATGGAATTGACGTTTTGACAACCTATCAAGCTATAACGAATCCAGCATTAGCTAGTCCGAAGGCTGAGTGTAGACGTTATAAACTTGCTTTAGCTTCTGATAAATATGCAGACTTTATATTCAATCCACCCATGGATCAGATGTCATATATGACAAGTGAAACGCTTCCTTGTCAGTATTTTGTAGATAAAAATTTATTCAGCCTCAATCTTGGTAAGTATGTAGGTACTTTTAAGCCAGTTATTGTGCATGGTCCATCTTCGCCCTTAATCAAAGGGACGCCTTTAGTAAGAGCGGCAATTAAAAAGTTACAGCAAGAGGGATATGAGTTTGAGTATCGTGAATTAATAAATGTTCCACATCAAGTAATCTTAGATAACTTAAAGCAAGCACATATCGTTTTAAATGAATTCTATGCATTTATGCCCGGAGTCTTTACTATGGAAGCCTTGGCAAACTCATGTGCTGTGTTGACTTCGGCAGACCCTGAGATAGAAACAACTTTATCTGAAAATGTAACCGAGGCATGGATGGTAACTCCATATTGGCTTGTGTACGATCATTTAAAGAAGTTATTAGATGAACCGAGTCTACAGAAGAAGTATGCAGAAGCCGGATATCTGTGGGCAATTAATAATGTAGCTGACGATGTGGCATATGAAAGGTTCGCAAAACTCATTTCAGAAGCGCGATAATAATGAGTAGTGGAATTATTAAGAAATTCTTCTCCGATTCTATGCTCTTTGTATTCGCAATTGTCTTTACAAAAGGCATTGGGCTTTTAATGCTACCAATATATGTTTCGTATTTAACTAAAACGGAACTTGGCATGTATGATTATATAATCGCTGTTGGCAGTTTTATTACAGTGATCGTAGCGTTGGAAATCTCGCAAAGTGTTATCAGATTTGGAGCGGAAAGTAGTCACGATAAGGATATTCAGCGGCTTTATATATCTCACGGTTTTTGGTTCACGATAATTTGTTATCTTGTCTTTCTATCGGTAGCACTTCTTTTTTTAGATGAGGTAAGTCTGTTCTTAACTGATTCAAAAGATAATCTGATGCTAACGTTATTAGCATTACTAGCTTTTTTTACAGCGGCTCTCAGCTATCTAAGTAATGTTATTTTTAGATCACAACTAAAATCGAAATTAGCGGCATATTCGTCATTTTTAAATGCTTCTGTTGTAGCAACTACCACCATATTAGTGTTCAAGTTTTTTGATTTTGGAGTTTATGGCGTTTTCGCAAGTCTGATAATTGGTCAGTCAATAGTTAGTACTTTGTGTTTTTATCTCATCCGAGATAGTTTAACTTTTAAGTTTCAACCCAAGATACTGCTTGAAATGTTAAAGTTCTCATCACCGCTGGTGGTTTCAAGTATTAGCGTTATCACACTAACAATGGTTGATAGAATCGTGATTCGACATTACATGTCATACGATGATGTAGCAATTTATGGAGTAGCGGCAAAGTTTGCATCCGTAATGGTGTTGATTACTATTGGTTTTCAGACTGCGCTATCGCCACTAATTTATGCGAATAGCAAGAACGAACATCTTAAGAAGGACCTGCAGAAGCTATTTGTGTTATTTGTATTTTGTGGTGTGATTGTGTATTTAGCGATAAATCTTCTATCTGAATTTGCGGTTGCTTTGGTTGCTGGCAAAGAATATAACGAGTCTGCTGCATTAGTACCGATATTGAGTGTATCTGTTCTCATTCACGCAGGTTATATATTTTTCCCGGGATTGGTGCTCTCCAAAAGAACAGTTATTTTAGCCTTCATAAATATATTATCAGGGATATTAAATTTGATATTGAACATATTTTTAATTCAAAAAATGGGTGTATTAGGAGCTGCTTACGCTACATTGATTTCATCGTTTGTTTATTTCGCTTTGAATGCTATGTTTTCAGAACGATACTTTCCTATCTTTATGAATTCTTATCGGAAATCATAACTAAAATACTAACAATAAGGTCTAGGCCAATAGAAATTGTTAGCTACTCAAATGTTGTAGGTTAAGTTTTCAAATAGCAGATGAATTATAAAATGAATAGTTGATAATAGCTCGAGGTATTAGGTTTTGATATTTAATTGCTTGTCTCGTTAAAATATCTTGTGGGGAAAATAGAAAATGTGGGGTTTCTCTTTGGAATAGGGCAATAGACACCAAATTAATATGTAATCTAATAAGAACGCATTTGACTGATTTGGCTTATGAGCAATAAAAAATTAGCCCCAAAAGTATTACAGAGAACTTCTAGATGAAAATAAATCGTATTGTTGATTACGCATTATAGAAAACAGAATCTTAAACGACTACCTATGAGTTTTGGAACTACCAGGCCACTAGTAGTCCGTAACGAAAATATATACAATTTACTTGTGTTTTATAATCGTGATAGTGACCAGCTGCTATACGAGCTCTAGCGTTAATCAATCTAGATAATACTAGAAGCCGAATAGAAAGATCTTAAACTGTCAAAATGGTTAGCCTGCGTCGATAAAAATGTTAGTCGAGTTAAATCGGGAAATAAACCCGATTAAATGTAGGTACGAAATTTAACAAAGGTAAATCCATTAAGTGTCAATTTTAGTTGCTAATTTATAAGAAAAGATTCAAAGCTAGATTGGTCGATTCTACCGCAGGAGGCTTCAGAGTAATTTCAAACGGATAGAGAGCGTTACATAATGTGTGCGCATTTATTTTAAAGGGGGCGTTTAGAAGAAAGACCTTAAAACCCCATATCAACCTCGCCAAACTTTATAATTTTTGGAAGTAAAGTGAATATCTAAATGGTCTATTTCACTAGCATCATTTCTAATGAAGTTATTTGTAGAGTTTGCGGCTGAGCCTCCTTGATCTAAAAAAGTAACTTTTAACTCTGAAATCAATGAAATTTATTCTATCCTCGTCCACGAGGATGTATTCACAAAATGTGAAGCACTATGATTGATTAGAAAGTGTTGCTGTTAATATTGAATTCAAGCGAGGATTATGTGGATACCGTAAAAAGGTATGCCAGAAGCGATACACATCTGGATCAATAAAGTATATGTATAGTTTATATTTTTATTAGGTAAATAAAATGAAGATTTTTTTAATTCCGGTGGTCTATTTTTTCGTTCTAATTTCACGTTACTCAAAATTTATTAACGTAAGTATATTAGTATCTAAGATTCCCTTCACATTAGGAAGTGCTATTCGATATGAATTTTATAAACGTACTTTAGACTCGGTTGGAGAGGGTGTTCTATTCTCTTACGGTGTAATATTTAGCCACAAGAATATTAAAATTGGCAGCAACGTTCGATTTGGTCCTTACAATACTGTTGGCTTAGTCGATTTCTCAGATAATATCTTGATAGGCCAGTATTGTCATTTTCTAAGTGGTAAAAATCAACATGGATTTAGCAGTAAAGATACTCCTATCAATCAGCAGCCGGGGGTTCTGAGAAAAATAACAATTGCAAATGACGTTTGGATAGGGACAGGCAGTATAATAATGGAATCCATAGCTACAGGAACTGTTGTTGGCGCGGGAAGCGTTATATCTAAAAAATTCGATAGCTATACCATAGTTGCTGGCAATCCAGCACGAAAGGTGCGGGAAAGGTAATCATAGATTGCATTCCTATTTATGAATAGGCTTCTCAGAAACTATTTTGAACCTGTATCGCGCTTTATCGATTAGACCGCAAAAATTCTATTGGATTATTCCGAAAAGCTGGAGAGAAAAGGTCATATAAATACTATTTACAAGGCCAACTCTTAATCAAGCCTATAATAACCATGTTGAGTGATTTCACGCAATAGATAGTCCTGATTGGTTCGATTTACACCTAGTGTAAACGCAGAATATGCATAAAATATTTCTAATCATTGGCGTTTTGGCTGTTTAAGGTAACAAAACATTTAATACTCTCTTTGAGAGTATTTTTTCCAAAAAATTAACGCGAGCAATTCATTCCGAGAACCTCCCAAACTAAAAATCAAAGGATGAAACTATTCTGCACGGCGCCGCACAAAAAATTAGAGAAAGCCCCAAAAACTTTGATCTTGAATCTTCTAAATGAATAGGATTTATCCATAAAAATCAGAACTTAACGATATATCAGTTGTTGAGGTGCGTTCCGATACAATGATTTCACTGAACGTTGCTTTCATTATCTGACTAAAGGAAAGATGCCTTGGTTATGTTGAGAATACGTAGTTATTCCATTTTGAAACTTTTACTTCTGGTCGTCATTTTGTCACCGGCAAAGGATATTCTTGAGTTTTATGCAGTTCTTTTTTTACTCGTGGTTTTTACAATCGGGCTTTATGGGGTATCCGTTACTCGCTTCGATGTTTATTGTTTGTTAGTGTTCTTTTTAGTGTTGTTTTTGTTATTCATTTTTAGATATTTTATTATAGGAATCGAAAATTTCGATTATCGAGATATTTTGGAGTACGGTCGAGTATTCTTCCTTGTAATTATATATATTTCAGTAAAAAAAATCCGACTAAACCTATCTGATTTAATTCTAATTTTAAAAGTTTATCTGTTAACGGATTTTGTTCTAAGCTCATTTCAATTTTTCGATGTCGGCGGGCGATTAATTGATCTTGCTACAGATCTTTATTCGACTCGTTCACACGTCGAAAATGCACTCTATATATCGCGTCGATCACTCGGACTTAGCCCAGACCCAGGGACTCATGGATTGATGGTTTTATTTATAACCATCATTTTGTCGGTAAATTATTTCTTTCAATTAAATAGCCACCGTTCGAATGACTTGATTTATATTTTAATTGGTTACGTAACAATTTTAATGAGTCAATCGCAGACTGCGTTTGTTGGATTGTTATTTTTTGTTTTCACTTTGATTTTCACTCTCTTTTACTACAGAAATTACTTGATATCTAGAAGGCGTGCAGTTCTTTTTTTATGCTTACTTGTTCTATTGGCTGCGTGTGTGATTATTATGTTCAGCAACGAGTTACGATATTTGTTTACACTTTTTTCGCAAGGCCTAGAAAGAAGCTCCTATCAGGCACGCGGTGAGAAAACTATTTACATATGGCATTTGATGTCGGAGAGTCCTTTAGGTTTAATTAGTGGGTATGGTAAAGAGTTTTTCGGGAACTACTCAAGAGCGATGGATAACGAGCATTTATATATACTTGCTGTTTGGGGGCTTGTCATATATTCCATTTTTGCTATCTCTTTACTTTTTTCTATTTTACGCTATTTCAAACGAGAGAATAGCATATCTTTGTTTTTCACTTTGCCATTTATAATCGGTATTCCTTTGGCGTGGCCGTCCTCTTACTACTTGGTGCCGAAAATATCACTACTATTGGTAATTTTTTATACACATTACCGTCAGGAACGAAATTTGTGATGACGGATTTAAATTTTTTATGATTATTATTTTAAATAATCCCAATTTTTATTGATTTAATTTATTTTTTAGGTTTAATTTTAAATGGAAATAAAATTTCATATTGATGAAAGAATGGCGGGAAAACCATCGTACTCAAGATTGTTATCTTTCAAGAATTATTTTGAGGAGTTAGAAAGTACACGAAATTTATCCTTAAACCAGAAAATTTTTGTATCTATGCCACCATTTCGGAACTTTTATAAGTTTTTTTGCCTTAGAAAACGAATCATTCTTGACATTCGTGACGGTTGGTCGATTGCTCAGGCGACAGGTTATGGAGGTAATGTTAGAAGAAAACCAATAAAAGCTTGGGTAAGTAGAAAAGTAGAATGGTTTCTTATTCAACGGTCCTATTTAACGATTACTTGTACACCGGGCTTACAAAGGCATCTAGAGAGTGTTTCTGGTAGGAATATAATTATGATTCCAAATGGTATTTCTGATGAACGTATTAATCTGATAAAAAGACTTAAAAAGTCAAAGATCACCGCACATGGCAACTCTATTCGTAAAAGGCTTACGTTTGTGTGTGCAGGTCAATTTTCCGAATATGGGGTTAATAAAGTAAAGAAATTATTAAAAGTCATTTCGGAACGTTATGGAGATCAACCGAATTTAGTGAGATTGATAGGAGCTGATCCTAAAAGAAACGATTGGTTAGTGAACTATTATAAAAATTTAACTAATGGCTTTGGAGAAGTAGATATTCTTCCTAGAATGGAAGAGGAAGAAATGTATCAACATATGCTAGATGCGGATTACGGTTTAACAATTATTCGTGACCCGGACTACGACTTTGGGACTAAAGTTTATGATTACATAGCCCTAGGTCTCCCCTACGCAAAAGTCACGCCCATCACGTCGAGTGATTCGAGGCTGTTGTTCGGGTCAACGTAACCACCGTTGAAGGTATTTAAGCCCATGTAACGGCCGATACCTGAGCCTGCGGTGAAACTTGCACGGATGTCGTTGCCGTTATCAAACGCTAATTTACCACCTAAGGTGACGCCGTAGCCGGTTGCGGTTTCGTCGCTACCATCGCTGTCGATGTCGTACGCTAATTGACGTACTAAACCGGCCACGCTGTAGCTGAAGTTACCGCTTTTGCCTTTATACTTGGCGGTGAAGTCTGGCATGATGCCTTCGCTGGTAGCGGCACGCGATACGGCGCCCGTGTCTGGGTTCACCAAGCTCACTGTGGTTTCTGGGTTTTCAATTGAGAAGCTCCAAGCGCCGCTGGTGTAGCGAACTTGCGGTTGACGCATGAACACCATACCGTCGGTTGCACCTACGAAATCAACAGATTCTGGCAAGATGCTTAAGTCTTGGAAGTTTGACCAAGCCTGACCAATCAACCAGTTTTTGTATTGCAGGTAGGCTTGACGTAAGCGTGGTGCGTAAGAGTTGGTGATACGCTCATCGCCACTTGGCACTGTCATGAAATCGATCTCGATACGGCCGCTGATGTCTTCGCCGTTCTCAAGCTTTTGCTTCACGTCGAAGAAGAAGCGTGATTGGCGCGCATGGAAATCGGTTACGGCGTCATCGCCTTGACCGCCCACTGGCGTTAAGCTAGGAATATAGAACTGGCGACCGATGTTTTTGTCGGTACCGGCGCCGGCTGAACCGTCACCATAGTCAGAGATCATGGCATCGAGTTTGACATAACCGCTGAATGACCACTCTGGGCCTTCTGCTGCGTGAGCCTTGGTGACTAAGCCGCCTGCTAAGCTGGCAAAAACTGCACTGGCAACTAGCGATTTGGTTAAAGTTTTGTGCAACATTGCTGTGCTCCTGTTGTGAAAATCAAAGGCGATATTAGCTATTCGATATTTGATATTAGAACCGTAGGTGGCACCTACTCGGTCATATCGAACAGCAAATATACGTTGGGTTAAGCTTTTAACATGCAGGCGTAATTATCAATCTAGACTATGGTCTAATGGCTTGATCGAGCGCAATAACTGAAGGTATAGGCATAAAAAACAAGAGCGATATTAGCTATTGGATATTGGATATTGGATATTAGCAAAAACCCAAAACAACTCTGGCTCTTCCAATATCTAATATCCAATAGCTAATATCGAATTTGCAGTTCATTAGGAGGTTTTATGCAACATGACGTTTATAAAGTGCCGGCGGATGCCAAAGCGCGGGCACTCGTAACGAATGACGATTACTTAGCGATGTATGAGCAAAGCGTGAAAGATCCGGAAGGATTTTGGCGAGAGCAGGGGCAACGGATTAGCTGGTTTAGCCCGTACTCAAAAGTGAAAAATACGAGCTTTGCGCCGGGTAATGTGAGCATAAAATGGTTTGAAGATGGCACCTTGAATGCGTGCTACAACTGCGTGGACCGCCATCTGGCGGAGCGTGGTGATAAAACGGCGATTATTTGGGAAGGTGATGACCCAAGTGTTAGTGAAGAGATTAGCTATAAGCAGTTGCACCATGAGGTATCACGCTTTGCCAATGGCTTGAAGAAGCTCGGCGTGCAAAAAGGTGACCGTGTGGCGATTTATATGCCGATGGTGCCTGAAGCTGCTTATGCGATGTTGGCCTGTGCGCGCATCGGTGCGGTGCATACGGTTATTTTTGGTGGTTTCTCGCCAAATGCGATTGCTGACCGTGTGAATGACTGCGGCGTGAAAGTGATTGTGACTGCCGACGAAGGTCGTCGCGGTGGTAAAACGACGCCATTGAAAGCGAATGTGGATGAAGCATTGCGCGGCGGTCGTTGTGCGACCGTTGAGAAGGTTGTGGTAGCGAAAGTCACGCATGGCGAAACCGAGTGGGATGACAGTCGCGATGTGGCGTGGGATCAACTGGTTAAAGACGTGCCGTCTGAATGTCAGCCGGAAGTGATGAACGCGGAAGACCCACTATTTATTTTGTACACCTCAGGCTCAACGGGTAAGCCGAAAGGCGTGTTGCATACTACCGGCGGCTACATGGTGTATGCGTCAATGACGCACGAGTTGGTGTTCGATTACCACGAAGATAATGTGTACTGGTGTGCAGCCGACGTGGGCTGGATTACGGGTCACAGTTATATTGTGTACGGTCCGCTTGCGAATGGCGCGACCACATTAATTTTTGAAGGCTTGCCAACGTATCCTGGCGTGGGTCGTATTGGTGAAGTTGTCGATAAGCACGGCGTTAATATTCTTTACACTGCACCGACAGCGATTCGTGCTTTGATGGCGAAAGGTACCGCTGCGGCTGAAACCTCAACGCGTAAGTCATTGCGCACGTTGGGTTCAGTCGGTGAGCCAATTAACCCTGAGGCGTGGGAATGGTATTACAAAGTTATCGGTGAGAAGCGTTGTCCGATTGTCGATACCTGGTGGCAAACCGAAACTGGCGGCATCATGATCACGCCATTACCAGGTGCGACAGATTTGAAACCAGGTTCGGCGACTCGTCCGTTCTTTGGGGTGCAGCCTGCGTTGGTGGATGCTGACGGTCAAGAACTTGACGGCGCGGTTGATGGGAACTTGGTGATCAAAGATTCATGGCCAGGCCAAGCGCGCACGCTGTGGGGCGATCATGAACGCTTTGAGCAAACCTATTTCTCGGCATACAAAAATGTGTACTTCACTGGTGATGGTGCGCGCCGCGATGAAGACGGTTACTTCTGGATCACGGGCCGTGTGGATGATGTATTGAACGTGTCAGGTCACCGCTTAGGTACGGCTGAGATTGAGTCGGTGTTGGTTGAACACACGAAGATTTCTGAAGCTGCGGTGGTGGGTTATCCGCATGATGTGAAAGGTCAGGGCATTTATGTGTATGTGTCAGCGATGGCAGGTACCGAAATTACCGACGAGCTGACCAAAGAAGTGCGCGATTGGGTACGCAAAGAATTAAGCCCCATTGCAACGCCTGATTTTATTCATTGGACGCCAGATTTACCGAAAACGCGTTCAGGAAAAATCATGCGCCGTATTCTGCGTAAAATCGCCGCTAATGAGTTTGAAAATTTAGGCGATACCTCTACGCTTGCCGATCCGTCTGTGGTAGATTCGTTAATCGAAAATCGATTGAACAAATGACGGTGGCATGGCCAAATTTTTAATTGCAGATGATCATCCTTTGTTTCGCGAGGCCCTGCAAGGGGCGCTCGCGAACCATTATCCTGAGCTTGAGTTGCGCGAGGCGGGCGATTTAGACGCAACCCTGGCGGGGCTTGCTGAGGACGATGATCTTGATTTGTTGTTATTAGATTTGCACATGCCGGGCAGCGGCGATTTGTATGGGTTGATTCGTATTCGCGAAGATTTCCCATTACTTCCCGTTGCCATCATCTCCGGCTCTGAAGACCCAGCGGTAGTGGCCAAATGTATTGGTTTTGGCGCGCTGGGCTTTATTCCTAAATCGTTATCGTCAGCGAAGATTGCCGAAGCCATCGACGTGATTCTGCAAGGCGACACTTGGGTGCCTGAAGAAATGCGTGGGCGCTTAGATAACATCTCCGATGAAGACCAAGAATTAGCGAAAAAAGTCGCTGATCTCACCCCCCAACAATATCGCGTGTTGTATTTGTTGCATGAAGGTTTGCTGAATAAGCAAATTGCCTATCAACTCAACATCACCGAAGCCACAGTGAAAGCGCACATCACAGCGATTTTCCGTAAACTAGGTGTATACAGCCGTACGCAAGCCGTCCTCTTGGCTGAGCGTCTACAACTCGAACCTAATCCCACCTGATTTGTTAAACCTTGTTACAATTTGTTACAAAAATTGTTCATTAACTGTGTATTTATTAATCGTGTGTCAGTAAGTTCTTAATTTACGGCAGGAAATGTCGTACAAACACAACTAAAAATTAAGGACGATTTATGTATTTAACCAAACGAACGTGTTGGGGCATTTTATTTTCACTGACAATTTTATCACTAGTTCCCCAATCGCAAGCAAGACCTCAAGCTCCACCAACAAACACAGAAACGAATCCCTCACCAAGTATTACCAAAACTATCCAAAAGTACGATCAATCAAACCAACCCACTGTCGTTTATTCGGCTTCCACAGAGAGTTCATCCGCAATTCATGCAAGTATTGCCGCTGGAGAAATTGCCGCCGGACAACCAATAACCATATCGGCGCTAGGTAAGCTCGGGCATGCTACTGAAGATGTGATCATGACGATTGATTTTCCGAGTAATAAGTACTTTGTGGTCGATGAACATTCTGTCGAGCTGACCGAGATTTTGAGCACGACTTCAACGTCATACTTTGACGCTTCAATAAACAAGTACACATGGATAGGTGTACAGGCAGATGCCGAAGGGCAATTAGCTTTTGTCGACGATTTTGACTTTGGTTATGCAGGCGTGGGTTTTGATGAATTAAGTGAGCATGTGACTGCCTATGTCGAGTGTGCCTCAGGCTGTGATGAAAAGTCAGTCTTAATTGATATTTCCGTTTTTGGTACTTGGGAATATGAAGGGCAAGATTTTACGACGCTTACATTTTGGGAGAATGGCTTAGTTGAGATTGGTCATACGGATGTTTCGACAACATGGAAGTTGCAGGAATTACCAAATGTTACCACGCCAAACGGATTATTGGCGCCGCTATGGTCAGATTTTGAGGTTATCGGCGGACAGGGTGAGTTGCGCTACAACATTTATGATGATGGCACCGACCAGTGGTTAATTTTTGAGTGGTACAAAGTGCAAGAGTGGGGTGAAACGAGTGGCGCCAGTTATAGTTTCAACGCGTGGTTTCGCCTTAATACCAACGAAGTTTATTTTAACTACCTTGATATTACTGCAGCTGGTGCTCTGACGTACGGTGTTATTGGATTGGAAAGCTCCGATGGAATTTCTGGGCAATTAAAATTTTATAATGGAAGTGGTGATTTCCCCATTGATGGACAAGTAATTGCGGCGAAAGCTGATGATGCCCAACTTGCGTCTATGCAAATTGATATTGATTTTCTTGTGCCGACGTTTGGAGTTGTGGGTGCAGCTACTGGCTCTGGTGTTCATAGTCGACCGTTTATTCTTGACTTGACTGAAAGTGTTGGGAAACCGCAACGAGAGTTAGTAACAGATTTGAATATTTCGAGCGGCGCGACATCTCATGACGCTGAATTGAAGTTGCTGATTAAACCAGACGGCGGTTTAACCGTTGAAGTGACGGTGCAACCAGAGCACGGTAGCGTCAGCCTTGATGGCATGACCGCAACCTACACACCGGATGCAGGTTATGTGGGTACCGATAGCTTCAGTTATCGTGTGGTCGATGCTTCAGGCGCAACGTCAACGGAAAATACGGTTTCAATGACGGTTACCAACGCAACACCAACCGTAACTGCAACGGCACCGGAAACCGCTGAAAACGGCGATACCGTGGTGTTAAATGCATCATCGGCAGCGGATGCTGACGGCGATGCGTTAACCTACAGCTGGGTGCAAACTGCTGGTCCTGAACTTGAGCTGAGCGGTGCAGATACAGCGCAGGCTAGTTTCACCGCACCATTGTTTGAAGAAGAGGACACTGACTTTGGATTCACGGTAACCGTGAGCGATGGTCTTGCTTCTGCGACGAGCGATGTGGTGATGACTGTGTTAGCTGATCCAAACACCGCGCCGGTAATCAATATCAATGCGCCAAGTTCAGTTTCAGCCGATGAAATTGTGCGTCTGGATGCATCTGGTACCACTGATGCCGAGGATGACACCTTAACCTTCAATTGGCAGTTCGCTGGCGGTGCAACGGTATCGTTGAATAACGCAAATACTGCGGTTGCGACCTTCACGGCACCGCGTGTCTTTGAAGAAGCTCAAGCGAACTTTGTGCTGACGGTTTCTGATGGTCGTGCGAGCAGCCAGCAAATGATCACCATTACGATTGAGCCAGAAGAAAAATCAAGCGGTTCAATGGGTTGGTTGTTCGTATTGCTAGCTCTGCCGTTGGTATGGCTACGCCGTAGTAAAGGTTAAGTTAAAATAAATTATTACAAAATTTATTCTTTTGTAATTTGGTCTAAAACGGCGATAGTATGAACTATCGCCGTTTTTTATGAGTATAAAAAGAACTATGAAAACACTACAGACAACCCTTGCACTAACCATTGCTGCGCTGCTGACTGGCGGCGCTTCGGCTACGGCTCTTACCACTGATATTCAGGTGAAAGTGAACGAGCGCACCGTGCCAGCACCACAGCGTAAACTTCCGCAAGCAAACGAGGCCAAGGTGCGCATTAATGCGCCTAAACGCTACTTAATTCAACTCGATGAGCCGAGTGTGGCGACTTACAAAGGTGGTATTGCTGGTTATGCGGCAACTTCAGCCAGTGTAACCGGTAACGAGCGCTTAAAGGTTGGTAGCCAAGCGGTTGCTGATTATTCAAATTATGTGCAGAAGCGCCAGAAAGACGTGTTTGCGGCGATAGCGCAGAAAGTACCAGCGGTGGCGATGAAGCAGCAAATGAAACTGTTGTTGAACGCCATGGTGGTGGAATATGACGGTGATGATTTAGCGCAGCGGTTGGCGGGTATGCCAGGTGTGAAAGGTGTGTATGCCGACCGTGAAGTTTTTGTGCAAACAGATACATCGAACGGCATTATTGAATCGCCAGAATTATGGCAACGCTTAGGTGGCCAAGCACAAGCTGGTGCTGGGGTGAACATTGCTATTTTAGATACCGGTATCGACCCAGATCACATCATGTTTGAAGATAACGGACATACCCGACCAGATTTGGGCGTGACCGATGATTATTGTGCGACCACACCGTCATTCTGTAATGACAAATTAGTGGTTGCGCGCTATTTCGCACCAACCGGTGCTGACTTGCACCCAGATGAATTCTTAAATTCACCGGAAGATTTAGATGGTCACGGCACGCACGTGGCGGGTACCGCCGCTGGTAACCCAGTGAGTACGACCTTCAATGGCGTTGCCGTTAACTTTTCAGGTGTTGCGCCAGGCGCTAATTTGATGGTTTACAAAGCGCTGTGGGTGAATGCTGATGGCACCACCACGGGCTCGTCGATCAGTTTAGCTCAGGCGCTTGAAGCAGCCGCGGATGACGGCGCTGATGTGATTAACAACTCATGGGGTAGCTTAGATAATGGCGTGGCGCCATACGAAGCCGATATTGTGCGCGCTATTGACGAAATGGGCATTATTAATGTCGCGGCTGCCGGTAACGATGGCCCGACTGAGAGCAGCATGGGATGCCCTGCGTGTCTGGATGAAATGTTTGCGGTAGCCAATACCCAAACCGGTCGCAGCTTTGCGGTCACGATGGAACACAGTGATTATAGTAATGCGATTCCTGTGCTAATTGGGCAAGGGGATTTCACTATTTCAAGCCCGATTAGTGGTGCTTTTCGCACTGTTAAGAACGATGCGCCGTCGAATCCACTAGCTTGTAGTAGTTTTAGTTCGGGATTGTTCACCAATGAGATTGTGTTGGTAGAGCGCGGTACCTGTACCTTCGAGCAAAAGGCGAATAATTTACAAGCCGCTGGCGCCCGCGCCATGGTGCTTTATAACAATGTTGACGGTTCAATTAGCATGGATATGGGGGCGGCGACACTTCCTAGCGTTTCGATTGATAAAGTTACCGGCGACCAACTTGAAACCGACTGGACCGCAGGTGAGCAGGTGACGATTAATCCGCCTGAGCGCACGATCAATGAATCAGCTCAAGACCGTTTGGCCGCTTCTAGTTCGCGGGGACCAAATCGCGATAGTACGATCTTGAAACCAGAAGTAGCGGCGCCAGGAACCGGAATTTTGTCGGCTTATCCGGGCGGCCAAGTGGCGTTATTGAGCGGAACTTCAATGGCGAGCCCGCATGTGGCCGGCGCGGCAGCGTTATTACGTGATCTCAAACCAAGCTGGACGCATCAGCAAATTAAGTCGGTGTTGATGACTGCGGCAAATCCTGCGATTAAGCAAAGTGACAACGACAATCAAGCGACACCGCATCAAGTGGGTGCTGGACGCATTGATCTGGCTGCTGCGGCCGATTCAGGAATCGGCTTTGATCGTGCCTATTTGAATAACAATGCATGTATAGGCATGTGCGAATTTACACGCAGTGTGACCAACCTAACAAATAGCGCGCAAACGTGGAATGTCACTGCAACTTTTGATGACCCAGATATGTCGGCGACTTTCCCAGCCACGTTTACGCTGGCAGCGAACGAAACCAAGGCATTCACGATTACTGTGAATACGGCGTTTGCACAAGCAGGTTGGCAGTATGGTGGCGTAACCTTTACTGCGAACTCGGGCGGCTATTCGCCAGCACGTTTGCCGGTTGCCGTATATACCTCAACGTCCGATGACCCACGGATCATTTCGGGTTCGATTGCCTCGGGTGCGGCGGTAGCTGGCGAGGCAATGCAGTTACAATTGCGTGGTGGCTTGGGCTTTACCGATGGTGCGACCACCTTTTCAGTGGCGCTACCGACCAGCAGCGGTATTGCGGTTGATTACGATACGATCGATTTACAGCTAAAACGTAGCACGCAAACGGCGTTAACAGTTGAAGAAACGATTGGCTCGGTGATTTGGCAGGGCGATCAAAATGATGCGCCGGATGCGGCCAATATTGCAACAATGTCGGGTTTTGCTTTTGCCGGTATGTCATTAGCCGATGTGGCGCTCAGCAACGATATCAGTATCTCCAGTGTTTGTAGTGAAGGCTGTGATGATTTGGTAGCGGAAGTTGAGCTTGAAGGCGATGGTGCTACTTGGAGTTTTGATGGCATTGACCATAACGTTTTCTCGATGTGGAGTAACGGTGTGGTTGAGCTGGGTGCAAGCCGCGCATTGTTTACTGCCGTTGCCGCTGATTCGTTCCCAAATGAGAGTGAGCCGAATGGCATTGTTGCACCGTTTTGGACGGACCTTGAGTTCGTGAACGGTGATGGTGAGATGAATTACGCCATTGTCACTGAAGGGTCGGATACCTATTTGGTGCTGGAATGGCAAAATGCCCGCAGTTGGGTTGCCTCAGGCAGCACCGACAGTGGCGTACGTTTTACTTTCAACGTGTGGTTCAAGTTGGGCACCAATGAAGTGATTTATAACTATGTCGACGTGAATAGCGGCACACCAACTTACAAGCTTGCGATTGGCTTAGAGAACTTGCGCGGTGATGTAGGTGCAACGCATTATTCATCGGCTGCAAGTATTGGTAGCTATCCAACGGATGGCGCGACACTGGCGGCTAGCTTTACGTATGGTGAGCGCGCTGAAGTGTTAATGAATGTGCCAGTCATGGTAAGTAACATTGGCCCGCTCGCGGATGTGACGGTAACCGGCACCGCCAACCAGACTGCTGAAGTTGATTTCGCGACAGCAACGGCCGAGTTAGGGCGTGAATACGTGGTGTTGATGAATATTACCAGCACCGATGCCGGTTCGCCGGTTGAGTATGCTGCCCAGCTACCAATTTCGATTCAGCCACAAGGCGCGTTGACTGGCGTGTTGGTGAGTCAGCCTGCGCATGGTTCAGCGACATTCACTGGCGCGACGCTGAGCTATACACCGGATGCCGATTATACGGGCAGTGATAGTTTCAACGTGCGTTTGGTTGATGAAGCTGGCTCGCCTACTGCAACAGCGACGGTGACGGTCGAAATTACCAATACGGCACCAGTCGTGAGCGTGGATGCACCAAATTCCGCAACTTCAGGTGACACGGTGCGGCTTGATGCCTCTGCAAGCAGCGATGCCGATGGCGATGTGTTGACTTACGAATGGGCGGTTGTCAGTGGCTCTGGTGTTTCACTCTCTGGTGCGACTTCAGCTACAGCAAGTTTCACTGCGCCAACGGTTGAGACGGCAACCACGGTACAAGTGCGGGTTATAGTCTCAGACGGCCTAGCAACCGCTCAGCAAACGGTGTCGGTGAGTATTACGCCACCGAAGAAAAGCTCAGGCGCGTTTGGCTGGTTAATGGTGTTGTTAGCACTGCCCTTAGTGTGGTTACGCCGCCGCCATGCTTAGAATGTTAAGTTGCTATAATTCATAATAAAACGGCGATAGGATGATTCTGTCGCCGTAATTCAACGAGGTGTTGCTATGACTAAAGGATTAACTCAAGCACTGGGCATGTTAGTTTTCGCTGTTGCAATAACTGGCTGTGTTGATGCCGAACAAGCCAATAGCGATGGGAGTGTGTCCATGACCCATGAAACTGAGCAAGAACAAAGTGTCGATCCTGCTGCTGATGCGAGTCGCGATGCGCGCATTGCCGAGCTTGATAATCAGATTCGTACGATGGTGGGGATTGCTCGCGCCGATTCGTTTGATCAGTGCCGTATGGCGGCTGTTGGCAAACGCGCCTGCGGTGGGCCTGAGTATTACATTGCCTACTCAACCCAAGAGACGGATGAGAAGACGCTGCAGCAATTGATAGACGAGTATACGCAATTGCGTATTGAGCATATTCAAGCGACTCAGGAAATGAGCACCTGCGAGGTGATTCCTGAGCCTCAATTATCGCTTGAAAATGGTATTTGTCGCGCGACGCCACTCGCGCGCATGTAACTTATTGCCGCTCCAAATATTTCAGTAGTGATTTGAGAGCGGCTGGTTTGACTGGCTTGGCCAGAAAGTGCAAGTTTTGTTCACGCGCTTGTTTACGCACCGAGTCATCGCGCATGGCGGTTACTAACGCACCGGATAACGTGTCACCCCAGTAATGCCGTAGCGCTCGCGCTAGACTTAAGCCGTCATGTTCGTCATCACCTAATTGATAATCTAACAAGATGCCATCGGGGCGTTCATGGGTGCTGGCGTATTCAAGCGCGGTTGCGCTGCTGGTGAAGGTTTCGACAGTACAGCCCCACTTCTCTAAAAGTGCGCGTAAGGCGCTTAAGTTTTCTTGGTCGTCATCAACGCAAACCACCTGCATGCCACGGTTCACGTCTGCTGTATTGGCTTGTTGTGGCTTTTCGTAAACCTGCGAAGGGTTGCCAAGCGGTACTTGTACTGAGAAACAACTACCTGAGCCTTCAACTGTTTTAAGCCGCAGTTCACAGTGCAACTGTTCGCTCATACGTTTCGCCACACTCAAGCCTAAACCGACCCCTTCAACACGGGTTTGCGAGCCACGGTAGAAGGCATCAAAAATGCGGTGGCGCTGCTGCGCGGTAATACCTGGGCCGGTGTCGTAAACGGCGATAAGTAAGTGCTCACCACGTTTGCGCACCGCAAGTAATACTTTGCCTTGGTCGCGGTTGTATTTCACCGCATTGGACAAGAAGTTTTGAATAATGCGACGCAAATAGGTCGGGTCGGTATACACCACCCCGTCGTGCAAATTGGTTTTTAAAGTAATACCACGTTGTTCGGCTAATACACCGTATTCATGAATCAGCGGCTCCAAAATGGTGCTTAAGCGCACATGGCGAAAGCTTGGTTGCAGCGCGCCTTGGTCCATTTTCGCAATTTGTAGCAACGTACTCAGCAAATGCTCGGTAGAAGCTAATGCGGTATCGAGTTTACTCACCAATTGCAAATTATTGTGGTTGAGGTTGTTTTCGTCCATGGCTGACAAATACAGTCGAGCGGCGTTTAATGGCTGTAGAATATCGTGACTCGCTAATGCCAAGAATCGCGTTTTTGAGGCGTTGGCCTCTTCAGCTTGTTGCGTGGCCTTTTTCAGCTCTACTTCCACTTTGCGGCGACGTTCAATTTCTTCAGTGAGCTCATTGTTGATTTCGCGGATTTTTTTCTGGCGCACGTTAATGCGCTGCTCAAGATCGATATTCGCTTCTTCGAGCGCCTGTTGTGTTTCAACGTGTTCGGTAATATCCGTGAACGAGGTTACAAAACCGCCATTGGGTAGCGGGTTGCCCACCATTTCAATGACCCGACCATCGCCACGGCGACGAATGAAGCGGTGTGGTGAACCTACTTGCATGTGTTTCAGACGTTTCGCGACCAGTTCGTCAATTTCACCAGGACCACATTCACCGCGCTCGGCGTTGTAACGAATCAGTGTGGCAATAGGTTGGCCTGGTTTCACCATGCCGTCGGGATAATCAAATAGATCAAGGTAACGCTTGTTCCACGCCACCAAACGTAAGTCGGCATCGACCACCGAAATACCTTGCGCTAAGTTCTCGAGTGAGCTGAACAAGATGGCCTGTTGGGTTTGAAGCGCTTGGGTGGTGTCATCAAAAAAGTGCACCACTTCTTCGAGATGCAAGCGGCGATCGCGTAACGCGGCTTCAACCAACGAACGCGCTGTTGCGGCACCGAGTACGCCAGTGAGCACGCGCTCCACGTAATCGATGAATTCACGCGATGCGACGTCTTCTTTATTGGTATGGCTGCTGTCATCGCCTTGTGCTTCGGCAAAGTAATCGAGTAACTGTGCGGTGCGTTGCTCGCCGACAAAGGTTTGTAGCAATAACATCATATCGCCATTGGTGGCTTGATGATGACGACCTACGGTGTGTTCTTGCACTCGAGTGCGCGGCTTCACAAAGGCCGTTGCCTGAATACGGTCAATCAAGCGCGGCTGTGCCAGCAGTGAAAACACAAAGTAGAAAGCGGTGTTCACTGCCAAACTGATCACAGTACCTTGAGTGATGATGCTGGTGTCGGTGCTGTCGTGCGGTAAATACATCGGTACCGCTACTGCGAATAACCAAGCTATCAAACCGGTTCCTAAGCCAACATACACACCACGTGCGTGACCGCGACGCCAATACAAGCCGCCCAATACCGCCGGTAATAGTTGTAACACCACCGAGAATGCTAATAAGCCAATACTGACGAGCCCCGTGCCGGCTGCCCAGAAGTAGTAACATAAGTAGCTCAATAATAAGATGATGGCGATGGCAACGCGCCGAATAAACAAGAGGCGCTTTTGAAAGCTTGTGGGGAAGCGGCTACGACGTTGCAAAATCACCGGCATAATCACGTCGTTTGTGACCATGGTACTGAGCGTAACTGAAGCGATAATTACCATCGCGGTTGCTGCAGAAAATCCACCGATAAAGATAAATACGGCAAGCCAAGTCTGGTCATGCAGCAACGGTAGGCGCAGGGCATAGGTATCGCCATCAAAGCCGTTACCGAAAAATAGATCGCCACTGAGTGCAATTGGCACAATGGCGACGGCAACTAAAACTAAATAAACCGGAAAGCCCCAACGCGCGGTTTTGAGATGGTTTACATTCACGTTATCCACTACCGCCACGTGAAATTGGCGCGGTAGACACAGAATAACGCCGGCTGCCATAAAAGTTTGAACAATGAAATCAAACTCGGTCAGCGCCTCCCAGCTCCAAGCTTTTGAACTTGGTGTGGTGACTTGCTCCCACATGCTAACGGGTGAGACATCATTAAATAAGAAGTATGCAAACACCGCAGCCGCTAATAGCGCAAGCAACTTCACTGCGGATTCAAACGCAATCGCTAGAATCATCCCGTTACGATATTCGGTGACCTCAATGTGACGAGTACCGAACAACATGGCGAATACCGCCATAATTCCGGCGGCGACGAGCTCATTAATCGAAAATTGGGTCAACGCTGAGGTGTTTTCGGTCAGCACTACAAAGGTCAGACCAACAGCTTTTAATTGCAGCGCGATGTAAGGAATTGTTGCCAGTGCCGCAATCAAAGTTACAAATAAAGCGAGACGCTGACGCTTGCCATAACGACTGGCGATGAAGTCAGCAATCGAGGTGATGTTCTGCTGTTTCGACACGCTTACCAGCTTTTCCAGCAATGGCAACGCAAAGATAAATAATAAGAACGGCCCGAGTAAAATCGGAATATAAGCCCAGCCGTCAGTTGCCGCATTACCCACCGCACCATAGTACGTCCAGCTGGTGCAATAAATTGCCAATGACATACTGTAAATGATTGGTTTATAGCTAATTTTATTGGCCAATGAGTTGGGTTTATCACCCCAGTGCGCAACGGCAAAGAGCAGGGCGATATAGGCCAATGAGGCTAAGATGAGTAGTAGTGTCATGTGAAAACCAAAATCGATATTAGCTATTAGATATTAGATATTAACACCAAGAGCTGAAAAGCAAAGACGATGTTAGCTATTAGCCACAAGATTTGAGAGCCGTTGTACCGAGTGTTTGTGTTTTCTCTAATATCTAATATCCAATAGCTAATATCTCTGTTGTCATATGATGTTTTTCTTATTCGGGGGTTTAAATTTCCACCTATTACTGCTAAAACAGGGTATGTGTAACACTTCGTTACACTTTGTCACAAATTGGATGTGCGTCTTAAAACGGGATTCCCCGCTTCACATCTTTTTTAGAACAATAAAAACAACCCATGGAGAATAACAGAATGAAGAGTACTTTCTTTAGAAGTACGTTGGCTGCTGCAGCAGTTGCTTCTGCACTTGGTGTTGCCGCTCCTGCTATGGCGCAGGATAACTCAAAAGGTTATTTACAAGGCCAATCAACTGACCAATCTGGTCAAGTGGTTAGCGAAGTAACGGTAACAATCACCAACCTTGAAACTGGCTTGACGCGTAGTTCAACAACCAATGAAAGCGGTAACTTCCGTTTCCCATTGTTGCCACCGGGCGCTTACTCACTGAAAGCTGAGAAGTCTGGCTACGGCACCGTTGCTGAAGAACGTGTTAACGTTGGTGTTGCTGGTACAACGACTATCAACCTAACGATGGCTACTGCAGATGCAATGGAAACATTGACTGTGCGTGGTTCAAGCGTATCAATGATCGACACGACGTCATCAGAGTCGCAACTGGTTGTTACTCAAGACTTCCTTGAGAAGGTTCCAGTTCCTCGTGACATCGCATCGGTAGCACTATTAGCGCCAGGTACAACCAAAGGTGATTCATCGTTTGGTAATTTGACCTCTTTTGGTGGTGCTTCGGTTGGTGAAAACGTTTACTACGTGAACGGTTTGAACGTAACTAACTTCCGTAACGGCTTGGGTGGCGCAGAGTTGCCATTCGAAATGTACGAAACGTTTGAAGTGAAAACAGGTGGTTACTCAGCTGAGTACGGTCGTTCAACCGGTGGTGTTGTAAACGCAACCACTAAATCTGGTTCGAACGAGTTTGAAGCTGGCTTCAGTGCTTACTTTGAGCCGGATTCACTGCGTGAAAATGCACCAGACACTATCGTTACTGATCCTAACGCAATCGCAGAATTGGGTGGTTACGAGTACTACGGCTTAAACCATAACGACAAGATTTCTGAAACCAACTACAACTTGTGGGCAAGTGGTGCGTTGGTACAAGATAAGTTGTTCTTCTTTGGTTTGGTTAACTTCAAAGATCGCACCAGCGACTACACCGGCAATACGCTTGCGTATGACCGCGATGGTAGCGACGTGTTGTATGCATTGAAGTTAGACTGGTACATCACACCAGATCATATTCTTGAATTCACTGGTTGGGATAACTCAAGCGACCTCGATACGTCGAAGTATGGCTTTGATAGCCGCACTGAAACGCGTGGTGAGTTGTTCGGTGACTACGTGCTTGAGCGCGGTGGTCAATCGTATGCGGTTCAATACACCGGTATCGTTTCTGATGATATTACTATCAGCGCGTTATACGGCGTGAACAAAGCAACTTACAGCAACGTGAATGCTGCAAATACACCAGTCGGTGCAGTGCACTATCCATCTGGTCGTCAGTTCACTCAGTTCGGTTTGAACACGCCATCAATCATGGAAGATGAGCGTAAAGCTTATCGTTTCGATGTTGACTGGTACGTGAGCATGGATCACACCTTGCGCTTCGGTATCGATTACGAAGACATGAGTGCGATTGAAGAAACTGCACGTGTTGGTAACACGCTGTATCAATATCAATCATGTGCAAACATGGACGCAGTAACTGAAGGCGACTTGCTGAATGCTGATTGTGCTTTAGTACGTTTCAACACTTACGTGAACAGCGGTTCTTTCCAAACCAAATCAAGTGCGTTCTACGTGCAAGATACTTGGAACGTGACCGATACTATTACGGCACGTATTGGTTTGCGTAACGAAACGTTCGAAAACTTTAACAAAGCTGGCGAGAAGTTCGTCGATGTTTCTGACCAGTGGGCACCACGTATCGGTGTGGCATGGGACGTATTCGGCGATGGCGAAACTAAAGCGTTTGCTAACTACGGCCGTTATTTCTTACCAGTTGCTACCAACACCAACATCCGTTTGGCGGGTGACGAGTTATACACCATCTTCATTTATGAATTATTGGGTATCAATGAGGACTTATCGCCAATCGTGAACGAGGACGAAATCCTTGCTGGTGCGGTATACGCTGATGGTACTTTGAAAGGTACTGGCGAAACCGTTGACGCAGACTTTGACCCAATGTACCAAGATGAATTCATCTTAGGCTTTGAGCAAGTATTGTCTGACAACTGGAGCATGGGTGTTAAAGCAACGTATCGTGATCTGAAGAGCTCGCTTGAAGATATCGCGATTGACTACGGCTTTAATGAGTACTTAGAAGCTGAATTCGGTTCAAGCTGTACTGCTTGTTCTGGCTTCCATTACTATGTACTGACTAATCCAGGTGATGATGTAACGGTTACAACTGACCCTGATTACGATGGTCCATTAGAGTACGGCCAGTACACTATTCCTGGTTCTTACTTAGGTTACCCAGAAGCTAAGCGTCAGTATGCTGCTGTTGATATCAACCTTCGTCGTGCATTTGCCGACAACTGGATGGTTGACGCAACTTATACTTGGTCACATAGCTGGGGTAACAACGAAGGTTTCGTACGTTCAGATAACGGCCAAACCGACGCTGGCTTAACCACTAACTTTGACCAACCAGGATTGACTGATGGCGCGTACGGTAACCTTCCGAACGACCGTCGTCACATGCTGAAAGTTCAATCGGCTTACCAGTTCACTGAAGCGTTAACACTTGGTGCTAACTTCCGTTGGGAAACTGGTCGTCCGTTGAGTGCATTTGGTCTTCACGGTACTGACGTATTCGCTTCTTGGTACGGCGCTGAGTCGTTCTACAAAGGCGGTGAGTTAGTTCCACGTGGTTCTGTTGGTCGTACCGACAACAACTGGTCACTTGACTTAACAGCTCGCTACGAGTTGAACGTTAACGACATTCCAGTTGTGTTGCGTGCCGACGTGTTCAACGTATTCAACAACGATGCTGTTACCGAGCGTAACGAAGTTGCAGAATACTGGGACGGCGGTGCCAACCCGAACGGTACGGATAGTGCAGCTGAGAGTTATTTGTATAACTTGCCAGATGCGTATCAAACGCCACGTTACTTCCGTTTCAGCGTAGACGTTCGCTTCTAAGCAGCGTTTAGCTTAAATTAAGTAACTAAAGTAGCCGGAAACCTCATCAGGTTTCCGGCTTTATTTCCCCAAGTTTTCTGACTCAAAACACGATAATAATGAGGATAGTCACTTGCAAAAGCAGTACACACTGAATGATGCCTTAACGGCTGTGCGACAAGGACACCGTTCGGAAACCGTTGCAATACTCAATGATTTTCTCGAGCGTAAGCCAAAGATAGGCGGTGATTGGTTAAAAATTGCAGGGTTAGCTATTCGTATAGGCGAGTTAGACAAAGCGAAACAAGCTGCGGATATCTATCGCGCAGAAATGCCGCAAACATTGCGTCATTTAATTAATTACGCTGGTGTTTATGCAGAAACTGGCGACATTCAACGGGGCCTGAAACTGATTGAACCGTTGATTAAAAAAGAGTTGGACGACCCCAGTGTTTATCACTTTGCGGGAACCGCCCAAGCTCAGCTCGGTGAATTAGACCGTGCTCGAAATTATCTGATTCATGCGCTGCGTAAAATGCCACAGTCGGGCATTACGTGGTTCACATTAAGTAGTATTACGGACTATAAAAAATATCCTGAATTGCTCAACAAACTTGAGCAAGCGTTCGCGACAATTCCTGAAGCTGATGCCAAGAATCGTCAGCAGTTTTATTACAGCTTAGGTAAAGCTTATAGCGATGTGGGGCGCTTTGATGACGCGTACCAAGCGTATTCGGCTGGCGCTGCCATCATGCAACAAGCTAGCCGTTTTTCCGCGAGCGCTGACGAACAATTTATCAATGACATTATTGCTAATCACAGTGCCGAAGCGGTGGCGAAATTGCCACAGAGTCGAACCAGCTATAACCGTGCAGTCGCGTTACTTGGTTTACCGCGAAGCGGAACAACGCTACTTGGGCAAATGTTGGCGGCGCATTCCAAAGTGAAAGGCGCTGCGGAAACCGGTGCGATTGGTTATGCCAGCATGCACTTGCGCAATGACAATTTTGCCGATTTTCCAGGTTTTATGAAGCAACATGGTGATCCACAAGGCGCAATTGATCATATTTCTGATGTGTATGCACATGTGGTTAATCAGCAGTTTAGTGGTGCGAATTTGGTGGTGGATAAAACTATCCAATTGAGCCGTCATTTTGCTATTTGGGCTCAAGCGTTTCCGCAGGGCAAAGCGATTTATATTCAGCGTAGTCCAGAAGACGTCGCGTGGTCGTGTTTTAAGAGTAACTTCCGTAGCCGCGCAGACTGGAGCTGGAGCCCGAGCGATATTGCGAGTTATATGCGCCATGAAGAGCGCTTAATGAAGCATTGGTTGGATGTGTTTGGTGACCGTGTTCTGAGTATTCGATACGAAGATTTGTGTCAGCAGCCAGAGCAAACTTTAAAGCAGGTCTGCGCTCACTTAGGTATGACGTTCGAACCGAACATGCTGCATTTTTACAAAGACAACGGCCCTGTATTCACTTCAAGTGTGGGGCAGGTGCATGAACCGATTCATCAAAAACGCATTGGTTTATCGGCACAATATAAAGACTTCCTGGATGCTTGGCGGCAGTCGTAGCTCAGCGCTTTGCGCTGAGCTGCCGCTCAAGCTTTTTTCAACTTAGACCAATGTCTTATTTCCCCTATTGCCATATCCCGTCTAGATTGCATATGTGATTCTATAAGTGAATAAATCACTCATAACAACATAAACAATAACAGAACAATCTGGAGGGCGTATGGCTTTCAAAAGCGAAGAACTCGCAAAAGCCTACTGGCGCGATAATATCAGCCTAGTACTGAAGTTGCTGGCGGTGTGGTTTATCGTTTCATACGGGTTTGGCATCATCTTGGTAGACTGGCTGAATCAGTTTACTTTCTTCGGCTTCAAGTTGGGTTTTTGGTTTGCTCAACAAGGGTCAATTATCACCTTTGTGATTCTAATTTTCGTGTACGTGAAGCGTATGGCGGCGTTAGATAACAAATATGAAGTTCACGAAGAGTAAGGGGCCGAATCATGGATATTCAAACTCTCACGTTTATTATCGTCGGCCTGACGTTCGCTCTGTATATTGCTATTGCAATTTGGTCACGCGCGGGCTCGACTTCTGACTTCTATGTTGCCAGTGGTGGCGTACACCCAGTGATGAACGGTATGGCAACCGCCGCCGACTGGATGTCTGCTGCATCGTTTATTTCCATGGCGGGTATTATCGCTTTTGCTGGTTATGACGGCAGCGTGTACTTGATGGGTTGGACCGGTGGTTACGTTCTCTTGGCTCTGTGTTTGGCGCCATACTTGCGTAAGTTCGGTAAGTTCACCGTACCTGACTTCATTGGTGACCGTTACTATTCACAAACCGCACGTACTATCGCAGTTATCTGCGCAATCTTGATCTCATTTACTTATATTGCGGGTCAGATGCGTGGTGTAGGCGTGGTATTCTCGCGTTTCCTAGAAGTTGATATCGCAACAGGTGTATTCATCGGTGCGGTTATCGTGTTCTTCTACACTGTATTGGGTGGTATGAAAGGGATTACCTATACACAGGTTGCACAATACTGTGTACTTGCGTTTGCATACATTGTCCCTGCCGTATTCATCTCAATTTATATGACGGGTCACGTGCTGCCACAAACTGGCTTTGGTGCAACCATCGCTGAGGGTGTTGCGGGCGAGGGGACTTACTTGCTCGACCGGTTAGATGGCTTGTCCGCTGAATTGGGCTTGGCTGCTTATACGTCCGGTATTAAGTCGAAAATTGACGTATTCGCCATTACCTGTGCGTTGATGGTTGGTACTGCTGGTTTGCCACACGTTATCGTCCGCTTCTTCACGGTACCGAAAGTACGTGATGCACGTCGTTCAGCTGGTTGGGCATTGGTATTCATCTCTGTGGTTTACCTCACTGCACCGTCAATTGCTGGTTTCGCTAAAGTAAACCTCATTAACACCGTGAATGGTCCTGATTTGCAAGGCGTTGAATATGACGCTGCACCAGATTGGGTGAAAAACTGGGAAAAAACCGGTTTGATCACGTGGGAAGACAAGAACGAAGACGGCAAGATGTTCTATTCAGGTGATGCGCGCAACGAAATGACTGTTGACCGTGACATCATGGTATTGGCAAACCCTGAGATTGCGAACTTACCGGCTTGGGTTGTGGCATTGGTTGCTGCGGGTGGTGTTGCTGCCGCACTGTCAACTTCTGCAGGCCTGTTGTTGGTTATTTCAACGTCGGTTTCGCATGACTTACTGAAACGAACCTTGACGCCAAATATTACCGATAAGCAAGAGCTGATGTGGGCGCGGGTTGCTGCGGCCGTCGCGATTGCCTTGTCGACTTGGTTTGGTATTAATCCGCCCGGCTTCGTGGCGCAGGTGGTCGCCTTCGCGTTCGGCTTAGCCGCAGCGAGCTTCTTCCCTGCCATTATTCTGGGTATCTTCTACAAGCGTATGAATAGCACCGGTGCTATCGCAGGTATGATTGTCGGTATCGTGTTCACCTTGGCGTATATTATTTACTTCAAGTTTGTGAACCCAGCGGCCAATAATGCCGACAACTGGTTATTCGGTATCTCGCCAGAAGGTATTGGTACCATTGGTATGTTGCTGAACTTCATTGTTTCTTATGTGGTACATAAGATGACAGGTGATGCGCCGCAAGATACGCAGGATTTGGTGGAGTCGATTCGCTATCCGCGCGGTGCGGGTGGTGCGACGCACTAATAATCAAAGCCCGGCTTTACGCCGGGCTTTTTCGTTGTTCGTTATTCGTTAGTGGTTATTCGTTAAGGACTTTGATTTTTTTGCTTTTTCGAGTAACGATTAACGAATAACTAGTAACGCTTTTAAGGTTTTCAATGCAGCCGGAATTTACTGAGGTTCAGCGCTTCTTAATCGATTGCCCGCCATTTGATGAATTAACTGGCGAGCAGCGGCAGTGGGTGGCGCAGAATATTAAAGCAGCTTATTTAAATGAGCATAATGTGGATGCGTTGTTTAAGCAGCACAGTCCGGCATTGTACATTGTGCGCTCGGGTGGTTTTGATTTGCTGGCACCTGATGGCCACTTGATTGAGCGTTTGGAGTCACATGACTTATTCGGTTTTCCGTCGCTGCTGAGTGGTCGGCCGGTGGTCAATAAGTTGAAGGTGATTGAAGACGGCATTATTTATATCGTTTCAGCCGACATGTTCGACAAGCTTCGTCAAAACGTGCGCGCTTTCGAGCAATACTTCATCCGCGCCCACGGCCAACGATTGTTAAGCGAGGTAGCCCGGCGTTCCACGCCGGGACGTGGCGAAGCCACGGTTAATGCCGACGCTACGGGTAGCGGCAAAGCCGCTGTTAATATCGACGCTACCAATAATCGCAACTCTGACGACTTGACTGATATAACCGCCGCATCAGCCTCCCGGCCCGCAGTTGCTGAAAAGTCGCCGGGCTACGATACCCTCGAGCTCACTCTTGCGGAAGTGATTAACCGCGAGCCAGTAACGGTGTCCAGCACAGCATCTATCCGTGAAGCGGCACAGGTAATGCGTGACAAAAAGGTCTCGTCAGTGATGGTAACGGGTGCAGTCCAAGGTCGGCACCCCGAAGAGGGTGCCGACCTTGGACTGCACCCCACCTCCTCTAAGCTCTTCGGCATTCTCACCGATCGCGATTTAAGAAATCGCGTGATTGCCCAAGGCTTAAGCTACGATATTCAAGTCAATGCCGTGATGACCCAAGCTCCGGCAACGGTTTACGGACGTCAAACCCTGATGGACGCGCTGACATTAATGACACAGCACAACATCCATCACTTACCGGTATTGGATGACAACGACCAACCGATCGGCATGATCACCAATACTGATTTAATGCGACAACAACGCAGCGAACCGGTGATGTTGATTAGCGCCATTAACAAAGCTGAAACGCGCGAGCAACTGATTACCGAGGCTCGGCATATTCCTGCATACATGCAAACCTTTGCTGCCCGCGTTCACGACACCACGATGGTTGGCCGGCTCCTAGCGTCACTGACTGACAGCATGACGCGCAAACTGATCAGCTTGTATGAACAAGATCACGGTGTGGCACCGGGAACGTATTGTTGGATTGCGTTTGGCTCGCAAGGTCGTGAAGACCAAGTGTTGAGTTCTGACCAGGATAACGGTTTATTGCTTGGCAACGGGTTAAATGAACAACAACTCGAGTGGTTTAAAGGCTTGGGTGAGTACGTTTGTACCGGCCTGAACGAGTGCGGTATTCCGTTATGTCCTGGCGATATCATGGCTTCTAATCCAGATTGTCGTCGTACGTTAGACGGTTGGCTCGATCGCTTCCAAACCTGGACCACAAGCCCAACCCCGAAAGCACTTATGTATTGCCAGATATTTTTCGACTCGCGCATGGTGCATGGCAACAAGCGGCTGTATCAACGTTATCGCGACGAAGTGGCACGGCTGGGCAAAAACGAATTCTTCTTAGGTAATTTGGCGCGCTTGCAAGTGAGTGTACAAGTGCCGCTGGGCTTATTTAACCGATTCCGCGGGACAGAGTCGGGTAAAGACAGCGATTTGATTAACATTAAGCGCTACGGTATTGCACTAATTAACGACATTGTGCGCATTTATTCGTTGCAGGCCGGCTTAACGGTTCCGCAAACGTTGCAGCGTTTAGAGCAATTGCGAGGGAGTAATTTATTAAATCGTAAAGACAACCAGTCACTTGCGGAGGCTTGGCAGTTCTTAACCCAACTGCGGTTGCAACATCAACTGGATATTTGGGGTACGGATAAACCTAAAAATGCGTTAGATCCTGACGAATTAAGTACTTTGACGCGGCGCCAGTTGAAAACAGCATTTCGAATTATTAAAGATTGCCAGCAGGGCGTTGGCTTGAAGTTCGGGCGTATTGGCTGATGTGGTCATTAATAAAACGCTGGTGGCACAAAATCCAAGTTCGTCGTAAACCGTGGACGGAACATTCTTACATTGCGTTAGACATTGAAACGAGCGGGTTAGACCCTGCAAACGATCAAATTTTGGCGATTGCGTGGGTTGAAGTGACCCCGCCCGTTATCAATTATACAAGCGGTCGCTACTACCTCATAAAGCATGACAAAACCGATTTGAAGCAGTCACCTGTTATTCATGGTCTGGTCAAGAAGGACTTCATCGAGACTTCAGAACTGTGTGACGTCATGCAGGCTTTATCTGTAACAATGTGTAACAAAATATTAATTTGCCATCATATACAACTTGACTGGCGATTCCTCAAACAGGCAGCAAAAAGCTGTGATATTCAACTCGCCCCCCTCGCATTATTTGATACGTTAGGGTTTGAAGCGAATCGATTAAAACGCCAACAACATCATATTGAACGTGGCTCGTTAACTCTTTCAGCTTGTCGAACGCGCTATGGCTTACCTGAGTATGACGCCCATCATGCATTTAGTGACGCGGTTGGTTGCGCCGAATTGATGTTGGCACAGGCTTACAAATATGCGGGCAGTGAAAAAAGTTCAATTATTTAAAGCCTTTCTAGACAACTTTTCTCAAATTTCGACGAATGACGTTTTAATTATGTTGAAAATCCATTGAAAAGACTTATGGACTGTGGTTATCTAAGCAGGATTCTATGTCAGTTAGTTTAACTTCTTAGAACACTTAGATTTCGATGCAAACGTTAATTATTAAAAAATGCTTTGCACCGGAGCAATTACAATAAAAAATCTCAGGGAGACTTAACATGGCTCAAAAGTCATTTTTGTCAGACTCAATCCGCGCCATCATGATGGCTGGCTTTGGTTCTGCGCTAATTGCAGCTCCTGCAATGGCACAAGATCAAGCTGAAGACGAACAAGAAGCAAAAGAAACGGTTGAGAAAATTCAGGTAACTGGTTCTCGTATCCGTACCGATGGCTTGGATAGCCCAACGCCAATCGAAATTATCACCACTGAACTTGCTGAAGACCAAGGTTTGAACACTTTGGGTGAATTGTTGCGTACGTCAACAGTTGCTTCAGGTTCTGACCAGTTGGTATCTGCGTACTCTGTTGGTTATGTTACCAACGGTGGCAGCGGTGCAGAATCAATCTCTATGCGTGGTTTAGGTGCAGGCCGTACGCTTGTACTTCTAAACGGTCGTCGTGCGGGTCCTGCTGGTACTCGTGGTACGGTTTCAGCATTCGACATGAACGCATTGCCAATCAGCGTAATCGAGCGTGTTGAAATCCTGAAAGACGGCGCCTCTTCACTGTACGGTTCTGATGCGGTTGCTGGTGTAATCAACATCATCACCAAGAAAGGTGAAGGCGGCCAAGTCAACGTTTCTGGTTCTGCTCCTTTTGAAGGTGGCGGCGAAACCTATCGCTTAAACGCAACTTACGGTAGCGCATTCGACCGTGGTTCATGGCGTGTGGTTGTTGACCACAATGTTAACACCGGCTTGAAACGTGCAGATCGTGATTACTTCGACTGTTCGACTCGCTACTTGTTTAGCGACATCGAAACTGGTGAGCGTGCTGACCCAATCGATCCGCGTACTGGTGAATATCACTGTAACGAAAGTGGCTTCGGTTTATGGCACTCTGGTTCAGCAGGTACAGGTCGTCTTCAGTACAACTATGGCAACTACGACGTAGACCCAGTGACTGAAACGAACCCGAACGTGACTCAAGCACCAGACGGTTGGTACTGGGCTGGTTATGATAAAGAATCTGATGGTTTGTTGGACGGTGGCGGTCACCCGTTCCGTTTGGACCAAACGATGATTCCAGAAACCACAGTTAACTCAGCATACTTCCAAGCGGATTATGACTTAACTGATACTATTTCTACTTACGGTGAGTTGTTGTATAGCCAGCGTGTAACGAAATCTCAGAGCGCGCGTCAGTTCTGGCCTGCAGATTTAGTTGGTTATGTACCAATTAGCACAGTGCCTGGTTTTGATGGCGACAGCTTTGTCATGCCAGTTCACTACACCAACCATTATGGTAACGAAACTACGGTTGATTACACCCGTTTAGTACTTGGCCTTGAAGGCTCAATCGGCTTCTGGAACTGGGATATTTCATATCAGCGTTCAGAAAACGATGGTACTTACGAGCAAGACATTATTTTGCGTGATTCAATGTTGATGGCGCAGGAAACCTTGTTGGGCGTACCATGTGAAGGCCGTGTGACTTCAATCTCTGGTAAAGCATGTTATGCGTACGACTGGTTCGATCCGCAAAACATCTACGGAAACCCAAGCCAAGAAGCGCGTGACTTCTTGTTCGGTTACGACAAAGGTAACACTGAGTATACTCAAGACACGATTGATGCTTACATCACTGGTGACTTGTTCGAAATGCCTGCAGGCCCAGTTGGTACTGCGGTAGGTGTTTACTGGCAGCGTGATGAAATCAATGACGTACCTGGTGAAAACACTCGTGCAGGTAACTCATGGGGTCTTTCTGGTGCAGGTATTACAGCTGGTGAAGCGAAAACTACCGCTGCTTACGCTGAATTCCAGATTCCATTGTTACGCGACTTGCCATTTGTTGAAAGCTTAGACTTAACAACTTCTGGTCGTTGGACTGACGTTGATATCTACGGTAGCGACACCACCTTCAAGGTAAGCGCTAACTGGGAAATCGGTGCAGGCTTCCGTCTACGTGCATCACGTGGTAGCTCGTTCCGTGCTCCAGCTCTGTACGAATTGTTCTTGCAGAACCAAACTGGTTTCTTAGGTCAAACCTCAGATCCATGTTTGAACTGGGTTGAATCAACTAACCCTCAAGTACGTGAAAACTGTGCGGCAGAAGGTATTCCTGAGTCATACACAGCAGCGGTTGGTAGCAGCGGTTCAATGACCTCAATCACCGGTGGTGGTGCAGGTCAGTTGAAAGCTGAAACTTCAATCTCTGAAGGTATTGGTTTAGTTTACTCTACTGACGATGGTCGTTTCGCGGCGTCTGTTGACTACTATGACGTTGTAATCAGCGATCAGATCGCCAGCGTTGCTGGTGGTTCAGTATTGAACCAGTGCTACACCTCAAATGACTTTGCAAACGAGCCTTTCTGTAACCAGATTACTCGTCGCGATGGTTCAACTGACGGTGACTGGAGTATCCTAGAAGTTCGTGGTGGTTACTTGAACACTGCTCAACAGGTTGTACGTGGTGTTGACATTGTTGTGACTTACCAAGACTCGTTTGACTTCGGCGATTTGCGTATCAAGTTAGATCACACGAACCAAATCGAGCGTTCGTTCCAGCAGTTCGCTGGTGATACTCCAGAGCAAAACATTGGTTACATCGGTAACCCACGTAACGTAGGTACGTTGAACACTACCTTGACGCGTGACGAGTGGAGCTTCAACTGGAACATGAGCTACTACGATAAAACTTCTGACTACCGTTACTTCGGTACCAGCTCTACTACATACCGTGGTGAGTCAGTACGTTTCGTAGCTGAAACTCCAACTTATGTGTTGCATTCATTATCAGCTAGCACCACCTTCAATGACAACATTGATGTGACTGTTGGTGTTGGTAATATCTTTGACAAGCAACCGCCGATGGTAAGCCCTGCAGCTGCAGCTGTTGTAGGTAACACGCCATTGTTCGCATCACAGCTCGACTACCTAGGTCGTCGTGCGTTCTTCAACGTTTCATACAGCTTCTAAGCTACTAAGGAAACGATAAGAAAGTGAATGACCAAAGCCCCACCTTGGTGTGGGGCTTTTTTTTGCAAAACAATAATAACAATAAAGTTAGAACACGAGGCTAGGATGAAAATTTCAAATTTATGGGTGATTGTTGCGTTGTTGACGCCGACCTTTATATTTGCTGCAGAGATTAAAGAAGAGGTGTTGGAGAACTATGCGAAACACGCTCAATATCTTGATGTGAAAATTTCTCCTAACGGTAAACATCTCGCAGCCACCTCTCGAAATCCAGAAGGGACTGTGCAGCTCACTGTTCTCGATATTAAAAACAACAAAATTCTTTCGGTTACCCAAGGTAAAGGCAATGAGTCGGTTGCAAGCTTTAATTGGGTGAACGATGACCGTTTAATTATGACCATGGCACGCGAAGTTGGCTCTTTGGATATGCCATTGCCAACGGGTGAGATCTTTGCGATGGATGCCGATGGTGGCAACCAACTTATTTTGACCGGACCACGCTCTGATGGCGGTGAATATGAATTCGCCCAGTTACTCGATATGTTGCCGGATGAAAAAGATAATATTCTGATTTATACGCGTTCGATGATGTCGTCGGAGCCGTATTTGGATATTTACAGAATGCGTACGAATTCGGGCCGTAAGCGCAGTGAAGGCCGTATTCCGTTAAAAGCATATCGCAGCACTAATGTTCAGGTATTAGTCGATCGTGAAGGCATTGCACGGGTTGCGGTTGGTGTCGATCCGCAGGCTGATAACCGAACCATTATTCTAGCGCGTGAGGGCGCAAATAAAGAGTGGTATGAGCTTGCAAGTTATAACACTGATGAAGGTGGTTTTGCGCCGCTATTGCTCAACGCAGATGCGACTAAGGTGATTGGCTTAAGTAATAGTCAAACAGATACGCAAGCGATAGCCACGCTCGATTTAAAAACTAAAAAAGAAACAATTGTGGCTGAGCATCCGGCAACTGATTTAAGTCCGATCATGAGTTTGACTAAAGGTCGGGCACAAGAGTTAGTTGGTGCGGCATTTGAGTACGACAGCATTGATGCTGTATTTTTTGAAGATATTCAAGATAAACGATTCGTTCAAATCGTACAGGCTTTGATTCAAAGCTTCCCGAATCACTCAGTCAGTATCAATTCAGTAACCCACGATAACAATCAGGCGATTATCCGTGTCGGTTCGGCCAATTTACCCACAACGTTTTACTTGTTCGACAGTGAAAACAATAAATTATTACCTCTAGCGGCAGCAACACCGTGGTTAAAAGCTAAAGAGATGCCGAAAACTGAAATCATCACTTATAAAACTCGTGATGGCTTAACCATCCGCGCTTTGTTGACATTACCACCAGGTAAAGAGGCAAAGGACTTACCACTCATCCTGATTCCACACGGCGGCCCACACGGCATTCGCGACACCATTACGCGTATCGATGGTGATGCCAAAGTGTTTGCGGAACACGGTTATGCGGTGTTGCAGCCAAACTTCCGCGGTTCAGGTGGTTATGGTCGTGAATTTCTTGAGCTGGGCCACAAAAACTGGGGCACCACCATGATCAACGATATGACTGATGGTGTTCAGCACTTAATTAAAGAGAAAGTAGCTGATGCCGATCGCATTTGTGTATATGGCGCTTCATACGGAGGCTATGCAGCATTACAAAGTGCGATTCGCGAGCCCGACCTTTATAAGTGTACCGTCGGTTTCGTTGGTGTGTACGACTTAGATTTAATGTACGAGCAGGGCGATATCTCAGAAGCCCAAGCGGGTCGTAACTACTTAGACCAAGTATTGCCGTCAACGCCTGAAGAGCGCAAAGCCCAATCGCCAGTGCACAATACCGATAAACTCAAGGCTCCGGTGTTTATTATTCAAGGCGGCCGAGATGTGCGTGTGCCAAAAGAACATGCGTTCCGTTTACGCGACAAATTAAAAGCACAAAATCATCCGTATGAGTGGATGATGAAGGATGGCGAAGGCCACGGTTTTTATAAACCCGAGAATAATATTGAGCGTTGGGAACAGATGCTGGAATTTTTTGATAAGTACATAGGCGAATAAAATGGCATAACCAATTGACCAAAAAAAGTTCCCTAAATGTGCAAAAAAAAATCATATTTCAGTATTTTTGTACGTTAAGTAGGTTGCCGATATAGAATTTTTTGATTAGTATCGAGTACTGAGCGGTCAAGGTTTTCGCTTTGAAGGCCTTGATCGTCGACGCACGAGGGCGTTCACGTGCCGACTTTAAACCTAGTAAATCACGTATAAAGTGATCCAGGGAGAACACAGTATGTATACTAATAATAAACTCGCTAAGTCTATCCGCTTAGCACTTATGTTCGGTGGCGCTTCAATTGCGTTAACAGGCACTGCGGCAGCGCAGGATCAGTCTGGTGACGACGCAGCTGAAGAAGCTCAAGAACGTATTACCGTAACAGGTTCACGTATCAAACGTACTGACTATGAATCAGCTAGCCCAGTACAAATCACTTCTTCTGAAGAAATCAAAAACTCTGGTTTTACCCGTATCGAAGACTTGATGAACAGCTTGCCACAGGTAGAAGCTGCGCAAACTTCATACATCGCTAACGGTGCGTCTGGTGTTGCAACACTTGACCTTCGTGGTGTAGGTACGAACCGTACGTTGGTATTGATGAATGGTCGCCGTCTGCAATCAGGTGGTATCTATTCACAAGCACCTGACGTTAACCAAGTTCCAGCAGCGCTTGTTGAGCGTGTTGAAATCTTGACTGGTGGTGGTTCTGCAACTTACGGTGCCGATGCGGTAGCCGGTGTTGTTAACTTCGTGATGAAAGACGATTTCGAAGGTCTTGAAATCAACGTTGGTGCTTCTGGTTATCAGCACAGCAACGGTAACGACTACATGCAAGGTCTGATGGATGCACGTGGTTTCGGTTATCCTACTGGCGGTAGCGGCATCGACGGTAAGTCGTACAATATCGACGTAACCATGGGTAGCACGTTCGCTGACGGTAAAGGTCACGCAACTGCATACGCAACATGGCGTCAAATCAACGAGCTTCGTCAAGAATCTCGTGACTATTCATCATGTGCATTGAACGGTGCTGGTACAGCTTGTGGTGGTTCTTCAACTGCTCCATTACCAAACACCTACTTCGCACCAATAGTTGACGGTGAATACGACCTGTCTCAGGAAGTCTACTGGGCGCTTGACCCAAGCGGTGCTTTCCGTGACAAGTTAGGTAGCGACGTATATAACTACGCGCCAATCAACCACTTCATGCGTCCAGACACTCGTTACACAATGGGTGCGTTCGTAAACTATGACGTGAATGATTCATTCCGTCCATACATGGAAGTGAGCTACATGCATGACCGCACTGTTGCTCAGATCGCCGAATCAGGTATCTTCTTCCAGTATTTCGAATTTGATCTCGACAACACAATCTTCAGCGATGCGCAGCGCGCTCAATTGCAAGACGCATTTGGTAACGTTGACACTGTAGGTGCTTACATTGGTAAGCGTAACGTTGAAGGTGGTCCTCGTCAGAACGCTCTTGAGCACAGTGCATACCGTATGGTATTCGGTGCAGAAGGTTACTTGAACTCAAACTGGTCATATGACGTGTCATTCCAGTATGGTTCAACTTCTTCAAGCACTGCATACATCAACGACTTCTATGTTGATTACATCGGCCAAGCACTTGGTGCAAATGGTTATGACGCTTGTGGCGACGGTTGTCTTCCTTACAACGTGTTCACTCCAGGTGGTGTGACTGCTGCAGCTGCTGATGGCTTAGGCGGTGTTGCAATCATGAACGGTATCACTTCACAGCGCATCTTGAACGGTTTCGTAACCGGTGAATTCGATGCAAGCTTACCATCATCTGACTTGCCAATGGCTGCAGTAGTTGGTTTCGAAAGCCGTGAAGTTGACTTCGAACGTATCGCTGACACCATCTATCAAGAAGGTGCGTTGGCTGGTCAAGGTGGTCCAACTGACAGCATCATGGGTGGCTACAACGTTAAAGAATTGTTCGGTGAGTTGAGCGTACCAATTGCTGAAGGCCGTGACGGCATCGACAGCATGACCTTAGATTTAGGCGTACGTTTCTCTGACTACAGCACTTCAGGTAACGAAACAACTTACAAAGCAGCGTTGGATTACAACGTAACTGCTGATTGGAAAGTTCGTGCAAGTTATAACCGCGCAGTTCGTGCACCAAACGTTGCTGAATTGTTCGCACCAAGCTCACTAGGCTTGTGGAGCGGTGAAGACCCATGTGCTGGCGATACTCCTGAGTATACAGCTGCACAGTGTGCTAACACTGGCGTAACTGCTGACCAGTATGGTCAAGTTGGTGAAAGTACAGCTTCTCAGTACAACGGTATCTTTGGTGGTAACGTTAACCTTCAACCAGAAGTTGCTGACACTTACACCGTAGGTGTTGTTGGTAACCCAATGGATAACTTGAACTTCACCGTTGACTACTGGTCAATCGACATCGAAGACGTTATCGGTACTTTAGGTGCTGAAAACACCCTTCGTTTGTGTGCTGAAACTGGTGATGCAGTTTACTGTGACAACGTAACCCGTGGTGCTGGCGGCAGCTTGTGGCGTGGTGAAGACGGCTATGTAGTAGCGACTAACATCAACGTTGGTACTGAGAAGTATCGTGGTGTTGATATGAACGTTAACTACACCGTTGAAGACGTTCTTGGCGGTACTATCACTGCACGTATGAACGGTTCATACTACCTCGAGAAGTACACTGATGCTGCAGGCGTAGATTGTGCGGGTACTATCAGCACAAACTGTTTCCCTCAGCCAGATTGGCGTCACTCTTTAGCGGTAACTTATACTCCAGACGATATCTGGACCGCTCAAGTTAAATGGCGTTACTTCGGTGGTGTTGACTATGACGGAACTACTGACCAATTGTTGTTGGGCCGTGGTATCGCATCACAGAGCTACATCGACTTAGTAAGTACTTTCGAAGTAAACGAAAATACTTCATTGTTGGTTGGTATCAACAACGTGTTGGATAAAGAGCCACCATTGGTTGGCGGTACTTTATCGTCTAACGCGAACACTATCGCTGGTTTCTATGACACCTTAGGTCGTTACATCCACGCAAGTGTTACTTTCCGCTTCTAATTTCAATTAGATGTGGTAAACAACAAGTAAGTGAAGCGGCGACCTTGGTCGCCGCTTTTTATTGCAAAACAGTATTTTGGAACAGGTGACTGAGATGCAGTCCAAGACAGTTCAAGATCCGCTTCAGCAGATCACTCAGCAAGTACAAGCGTTCGCCTCAAAGCAACAATTTAAACAGGCAAGTCAGCTCATTCGCAGTGCAACAGAGGGAGCAGATGTGCCGGTACTCCACCGCGCTCATCAGTTAGCCATGTACGTGCAAGATGCTGAAAGTGCACTTGAATATTTGAATAAAGCACTGGAAAAGATGCCCGATCACGCGGTGTTAATTGCGGATAAATTAAGAGTTCTCGTTCAACTACGTCGGCGTAGTGAAGCATTAAAACTTGCGAAGAGCGCGGTGAAATCTGTTCAAGCAGGCCCCCAATTTTTACATCATATTGCACGTATTTATCAGCAACTCGAGCAACCGAAGTTAGCATTAAAAATTCTTGATGGACTGGCCAAAGAGCATCCCGAGAATGTTGAAGTGCGGTATGAACAAGCGAGCCAACAATTTTTTCTCAATAAAATGGCACAGGCCGAGAAGAACTTTGATTGGATCATTAAAGCGACTGAAGGCAAATTGCCAAATGCCTACCATTTACGCTCACAACTGCGTAAACAAACTCCCGATAATAATCATGTCGCCGAATTAGAAACGCGTTTGGAGAAATCGGAATCAGCTGATGCGCCAATTTGGTTTGCGCTCGCGAAGGAACTCGAAGATTTAGGATTTTATGATAAGTCGTTCGAAGCGTTACAGAAAGCGAACGAATTGAAACGAGCGACAGTTCAGTACAACGAAGAAGCGGAGTTGACGGCAATTGATTCTTTAATCAACGTTGCAAAAGATTTTGATTACTCGGCGAAGCCGTCAAAATCAAAAGTCACTCCTATTTTTATTGTGGGAATGCCACGAACAGGCACAACGCTAGTCGAGCGTATGCTTGCGGCTCATAGCGATGTCGTGAGCGCTGGTGAATTTCAAGATTTTCCGTGGTTAATCGCATCAGCGATTAATGAAATCGAGTTAGCATCTGGCGGTAAATTATCACGCGACGAGGCTCTGAAGCAGGTTGATTTTGAGGCGCTTGGTCAACGTTATTTGTCGCAACTGAAAGATGTCACAGGCAATGCACAGTATGTCGTCGATAAACTACCGTTTAATTACTTGTATATCGGGTTTATTAAAAAAGCGCTCCCGCAAGCCAAGTTTATTAACTTGCAGCGAGATCCGTTAGATGCTTGCTATGCAATTTTTAAAACGATGTTCTACCAAGTTTATAGTTTTTCTTACGATCAACGTGAACTCGGACATTATTATGCGAAGTATCAAGAAGTCATGGCGCTATGGCATAAACTCTTCAAAAAGGACATCTTAACGGTCAACTATGAAGATTTAGTCACTGAAACCCTGAAGCAGGCAAAAGCACTGATTAAGTACTGTGGTTTGGATTGGCAAGATTCTGTATTGGAATTCCATACGCAAGATACAGCGTCAACCACGGCGAGTAGTGCGCAGGTTCGTCAGCCAGTGTACCAATCTTCGGTAGGTAAAGTGCAGCATGTTGAACAGCATCTAAACACACTGCGTGAAGCCTTAAGTGGTAAGTAACCTCTTACTTACCACTGCGGTGATATATCGCATGGTGCCGTGATGCGGGCTCCCTGTCCGCTGAACGGCACTGTGCCATGAAAGAAGTAACTTGGGAAGAATACGCAATATCCTACTTGGGGACATTTCGCATCGATTACAGGCGTGAGTCCAGGTAGTTCATAGCCGGGATCACCAAATCGAATCCACCCCGCCTGCGTTGCGTCATCTTGAGTAATTTGTTTCGGTAATTGAATGTAGGTACAACAGGATAGCCAGCCTTCCGGATGTACATGGTTGGTATGGAAACCCTGCTCTTTCAAGCATACGGACCATGCGCCTGTAAATCGGATACGTTCACTCTTGCGCTGTAAAAAAGGGTGGTGTGGATCATCGGGTAGACCTCGAATATAGTCACCTGCCGCTTGTTCAATCATCAGCTTCAGCTGGTTAATGATCGGCGCCTTATTCGCAAATAAATTCCCCATGGTCTGTGTTCCATGGCGGACGCTTTGGTCTAATGGGTGCTGAGTATTGTGGTGCATGCCCGTTAAAATATCTGCCAGTTCCTGCATAAATTCATCGATACTTTCGTAACCTGCAGGCGGTTGCAGCTCGATGATTTTCACAAACTGCTGATAGTTATTCAGAGAATGAGAACTGTCCGATTCGCCGAGTGCTTGTAGGCACAGTGCTTTATATGCAAGCATTTCTTGATTATATGGATGTTCCTTAGCGACAGCCTGTACATGCTCAAGTGCTGTCTTATACTCTCCGCGACGCATCAAATTTATCGCTAAATCGAGTTGATGGCGGATGTTTTTAGGATTCAATTTAACCGCAACTAAATACGCTTCCAATGCTTTATCAGGGTGATGATTGCGAGCATACGCGACACCCAACAAATGATGAAACTCAACCCATTTGGGGTGTTTATCCACCACATTACGACAAAGCTCTAACGTTTCTTCGAGTTTGCCAGCCATTAATTGATGCGTTGCGAAACTGAATAATAATGAACGAGACTGTGGTAATCGCTCGAGCGCCTGCTGAAAGGACTCCAGAAATTTTTCGTGCGGCCCGTATTCCCAATATAGTTTATTCAGTGCGACATGCGCATCGATATATTCAGGTAACTGACGAACGAGATTCTGCAAAATTTGTTCTGTTTTTTCATAGTTTTCAAGGTCGTAGTAAATACAAGCTTTAAGGTAGTCGACGACAGGAGAGGGCTGCTGCAGATTCTGTTTGGCTCGCAAAATAGCTTCCATCGCCTCGTTTGCTAATCCTAACTTACGAAAAAGTAACGCCTGAAGATAGTACGGCTCAAAATGTTGCGGTTGGTCTTGAAGGAGCGCGTCGATTTCTTGCTGTGCTAACTCGTACTGATCCTGCTGAAGATAGAGCGCAATCAAACTTTTTCGCGACGGGCAATGATGGGGATGATGTTTGAGCGCTTGCTTGAGGTTTTCAGCTGCCGCTTTGGGTTGATGTTGGTTTTGCAGGCATAAAGCAAGTATGTGCAACACATCGGGGTGTTTGGCGTTGTAGCGAAGCAGGTGCCGGCATTGAAGTTCTGCTTCGCAATAATTCTCTGTGCGAAAAGAATTGACAGCTTCCTGGAACAATTTTTGTACATCGGTCATGGTTACTACACTTTTTATTATTATAGTTGTGTAGATTTTGTACCACTGAGCGACGAATGGATCAAGTTCTGCGATGAATTGCTTATTGGCGTCCTCGGCAGGAGTCGAACCTGCGACCTGCCCCTTAGGAGGGGGCTGCTCTATCCAGCTGAGCTACGAGGACATTGGGCTATGATAGACATAAAAAAACCAGCCGCAGCTGGTTTTTCTAAATCGTACGTCGGTAACGCAACCGAACAGCGTCTTACAGAGCGCTGATTTTCGCGTTCAAACGACTCTTATGACGAGACGCTTTGTTTTTACCGATGAGACCTTTAGTCGCGTAACGGTCAAGTACCGGTTGAAGGCTAGTAAATGCCTGCTGTGCAGTCGCTTTATCGCCTGCTTCAATTGCAGCAGTTACTTTCTTCATCAAGGTACGCATCATTGAGCGACGGCTCGCGTTGTGGCGACGGTTCTTTTCCGCTTGTACCGCACGCTTTTTAGCAGACTTAATGTTAGCCAAGGTGAACTCCTAAAATTCGTTATCTATGTGCAATGGTTTTGTAGGGCGGGGAATATGCCTGTTTTCCGACTGAAAGTCAAGGACGATATTAGCTATTGGATATTAGATATTAGAAAAAAACGGGTAAGGTTACGTGATACAGGGAGGTGTTAATGTTTAAAGATTTGAAAGTTTATAAATCGGCGATGGACTTATGTGTATCAGTCTATAAGATAACTGATAGTTTTCCGGGACATGAATTATTTGGGCTCGTCAGTCAAATGCGGCGCGCCGTCGTTTCTGTGTCTAGCAACATAGCGGAAGGGGCTGGTAGGGGCTCTTATAGAGAACAAATAAGATTCTATTATATTGCTCGTGGTTCTCTTGCTGAGTTGGAAACCCAGCTCGAAATAAGTTTTCGATTAGGTTACGTCGAGTGTCGTTTACATACTGAAACTCGTTTCGTATATCGACTACTTAATGGTTTGATCAACTCAACTAAAAAGATGATGCTAGTAGAATCCGCTTAAGTAGGTTTTACTAATATCTAATATCCAATAGCTAATATCGTACTTGAGGTTTCATTGTCAAAGTCACTTGCTAAATCCGGCATCATTGTCAGCTTCATGACGCTCATATCGCGTGTGCTTGGGCTTGTGCGCGATGTGGTGATTGCGAATTTGATGGGGGCTGGGGCGGCGGCCGATGTGTTCTTCTTTGCGAACAAGATACCGAACTTTTTGCGTCGATTGTTTGCGGAAGGGGCGTTTGCGCAGGCGTTTGTGCCGGTACTGACGGAGTATAAGCAGGGGAAAACGCTGGATGAACAGCGCTTGCTGATTGCTCGGGTGGCGGGTACGTTAGGTACGTTGGTTACGATTGTCACGCTGGTGGGTGTGATTGCATCACCCGTGGTGGCGGCGATGTTCGGTACGGGTTGGTTTCTGGATTGGTATCACGATGGTCCGCAAGGGCATAAGTTTGTGCTGGCGGCGGACTTGTTGCGTATTACGTTTCCGTATTTGTGGTTTATTACCTTTACCGCGCTGGCCGGTGCGATTTTAAATACGATTGGTAAATTTGCCGTGGCGGCATTTACGCCGGTATTTTTAAATATCGCCATTATTGTTTTTGCGATTTGGCTTGGGCCGCAACTCGAACAACCGGAATACGCGTTGGCATGGGGTGTGTTTGTTGGCGGTGCCGTTCAATTTCTATTTCAAATTCCGTTTTTAAAACGTGCGGGGTTGCTGGTGCGGCCGCGCTGGGGATGGCGCGATCCCGGGGTTACCAAAATCCGTACGTTGATGATTCCTGCGCTGTTTGGTGTGTCAGTGAGTCAGATTAACCTATTGCTCGATACGTTTATTGCGTCGTTTTTGATGAGCGGTTCGATTAGTTGGTTATATTACTCAGACAGGTTACTAGAGTTTCCGCTTGGATTATTTGGGATTGCGATTGCGACGGTTATTTTACCGGCTTTAAGCTCACGTCATGTCGATAAGTCAGCCGAAGAGTTTAGTCGCACCCTTGATTGGGGGATTCGTACGGTCGTCTTGCTGGGTTTGCCAGCGATGTGCGGGTTGATTGTGCTTGCGGAACCGATGTTGATGGTGTTGTTCATGCGTGGCGAGTTCACGCCAGAAGATGCGCGCTTGGCCTCTTATAGTTTATTTGCGTATGGCTCGGGCTTGCTGAGCTTTATGTTGGTGAAGGTATTGGCGACCGGGTTTTATTCACGGCAAGATACCAAGCGGCCAGTGAAGTACGGCATTATCGCCATGGTTTCAAACATGGTGTTCAATATCGTTTTCGCGATTCCTTACGGCTATGTCGGTTTAGCCATAGCCACGTCTTTATCTGCCGCTGTGAATGCCGGTTTGTTGGGCTATAACCTGTGGCGCGACGGTGTGCTCAAACGTTACCCTGGAACCTTAACTTATCTCACGAAAGTAGCGCTTGCTGTGGCGACGATGGTCGCGGTCGTGCTGTATTTGGTGCCATCACGTTCTTGGTGGCTAGCTGCTGAATTTGTTGATCGAGCGTGGCAATTGTCGATGTTGATTGGCGCAGGGGCAGGGACGTATATGCTCTCTCTTATCCTCCTCCGCGTGAAGATCCGTTAATCGTTATTCGTTATTGGTTATTCGTAAAAGCGAAAGCGGTATTCGTTGTTGAGGCTTGAGTTGACTGAGAGGGAACTAAGATGAAGCAGGTTATTGAGATAATCACCGCATTGACGCTCGCGTTCACGCTGCTTGGTTGTCAGGGTCCGGATAGTGCGGCTAAGGCGTCGGTAATTGATGATAGCAGCTTAGATTTCCCGCATTCTTTGACAATGGCTGAGCAATCTGAGTTACCAGAGCATTCGCGTTTAGTCGAAACTTCCGCTGGGCAATTTCATGTTCGCGCTATGGGCCTGGACCATCGTGGTCCGGCGGTGATTCTGTTAGCTGGGCCTAATTACAATTATCACAGTGATAGCGCTTGGTTTGCTGCGCTGCAACCGCTATTGGCTGCACAGTATCGGATATACAGTGTTGATCGCCTTGGTAATGCGTTTAGCAGCAGTAGTGATGATTTGTCCTACCGTCGTTTTGCCGACGATTTAGCACACGTGATGCAGCAACTCAATGAAACTCAATTGGCCGTGGTGGCCTTTGCTAGCGCGAGTATTAGTGCACGCTGGTTTTATGAGCTGCATAGCGAACAATTTGATATTGAAGCCATGGTGTATATTGATCCGGATATTCCATTAGCACACTCATTAAGCTTGTATCAAGGCTACCCAGCTGACTGGTATCGAGACAATTTAGCGACGCTATTACCGCATTTAGCTGCTGGTAATTGGTCAGAGCGAACCAAAAACAAACTCGATGCGGAATATCAACACATCAAACAATGGGCGAGTGACTATGGTACCGCAATTGACTGGAATTACCTGGAGCAAATCATGCAGCAGCGTTTGCTTATTTCGCACCAGCAAGCGCGAGCCCGCGAGATTGCCGCATACATTGCTGATTTAGACAGTTACGCAACACTGCCCATGATCACCGCGATACCGGTTAGTGTGATTGACAGCGATTTTGAGCAAAAAGACATTGCTGCTGCGGCTGATGATGCTGAGCTATTGGCTGCGTTGCAAAAATGGCAGCAGGAAGGCAGTGCTTGGAGTGCCGAACAAGCTTCAGTATCGAACGGCCAGTATATTCCCCTAAGCGAAAGTGATCACATGGTCCCGCTGCAACAACCACAAGTTATCCAACAAGCACTAGAGTGGCTACTCCACCAGTAGCCCCTCGCCCTTCTAATATCCAATATCCAATATCTAATAGCTAATATCGCTTTTGTTTTTAACCGGTCTTTATTTGGTCTTTATTTGGACTTCTTCACCAATCTCGTCTACTCTTATTCCTGTAACCACCAACAAGGAGAAACTCCCATGTATACCGTCAAACGCCCGCGCGTGACTACTGTGTCAGGGTTTAAAAAAGAAATTGCGACCATGGATGTGAATGAACCGGTTTTGGTGACCCAGAACGGTGAACCCTTGTATGTGGTGCAAGATCCTGCCCAATACGAAGCCATGCAAGAACAGATGGCGATGTTAAAAATGATTGCACTGGCTGAAAAGGATGTTCGGGCTGGTCGTGTTGTATCGAGCGACGAGTTATTCAAAGGACTGGAAGAAAAAGGTGCGCTCGATGACCACAATAGTTAATTACGCTGACTCTTTTATCTCTCAACTCGATGCTGAATTTAATTATCTTCGTAAAAAGGTTGGTTCACGTGCGTCGTCGGAGTGGCTAGCCGAGATCATGAAACGCTTTGAAAGCAAAGTAAAGCCATTCCCTTTGAGCTGCGCGCGATGTGATGAAGCAATGATACTGGGTTATGATGATTACTACGAATATATTGATGCGAAGTCTCAATGCCGTGTGATTTATCGCTTCAATGATCAGGTGACTGCTTTATTGTTCATTCGAACTCGGCAAAGCCTTCGCGATCAACTATTGAATCTGGTATTAATGAGCCCTTAGTGTCTGGTTAGCGTTTGGCGAGCCTGTTATAATCGCCGCTTTGTTAATCACCTGAAATAACGACAGGCTTGCTACGCACTGATGCAGTTAATTCGCGGAATTCATAATATTCGACCTCAGCACCGTGGGTGTGTACTTACTATCGGCAACTTTGATGGTGTCCATTTGGGCCATCAGGCAGTGTTGGCGCAGGTAAAAGCGCAGGCGCTCGCGCGCGGCGTTCCGGCGACGGTGATGACGTTTGAGCCGCAGCCGCAAGAGCTGTTTCAACCGGATAAAGCACCGGCCCGATTAACTAATTTTCGTGAAAAGCACATGGCACTGCGTCAGCAGGGTATTGACCGCCATATTGTGATTGAATTTAATCGCAAGTTTTCTAATCTGCCGGCGCGCGAATTTATTGAACGTGTGTTGGTTGATATGCTCGGCGTACAATTCTTGGTGGTTGGCGATGATTTCCGCTTCGGTCATGGTCGCGAAGGCGATTTCGCGATGTTGCAACGCGCGGGCGCTGAGCTTGGCTTTGAAGTGGTGGACACGCAAAGTTATCGCCAACAACAGCAACGGGTTAGTAGCACCGCAATACGCCAGTGTTTAAGTGATGGTGATTTTACTCAGGCGGCAGCCATGTTAGGGCGACCTTATGCTTTCGGAGGGCGCGTTGTGCATGGTGAGAAAAAGGGTCGTACTATCGGCTTTCCAACCGCAAATATTCAGTTAAAGCGCTTGCGTTCACCCTTACAAGGGGTTTTTGCTGTGCAGGTGCAAACCAATGATGGCAAAATGCATGCAGGCGTTGCTAATATTGGTAGACGGCCAACATTAAATGGTGAGCGAGTGCAGCTCGAGGTGCATTTGTTCGATTTTGCGGGCGATTTGTATGGGCAGCAATTGCGCGTGGTGCCAACGCACTTTATTCGCGCTGAACAAAAATTCGCGAATTTCGCGCAACTACAGCAACAAATCGCCGCTGACGCTGAAAAGGCAAAGGCGATATTAGCTATTCGATATTAGATATTAGAGCTGATGTTTCGGGTAATTGTGTTTTGTCTAATATCAAATATCGAATAGCTAATATCCTACTCTAATTCAAAAATTGAAATAAGTAATGGGGCAGATAACAACCCCGAAAAAGGAACCGAGATAATGACCGACTACAAACACACACTGAATCTGCCGGAAACTGAGTTTCCGATGCGCGGTAATTTGGCGCAGCGTGAGCCGCAGATGTTGCAACAGTGGTACGCGGATGACGTGTACGGCCTGATTCGCCAAGCGAAGGCGGGTAAGCCGGTGTTTATTTTGCATGACGGCCCTCCGTATGCGAATGGTGATATTCACATTGGTCACGCGGTGAATAAGATTTTAAAAGACATGATCGTGAAGGCGAAAACGCTAAGCGATTTTGATGCGCCATATGTTCCTGGTTGGGACTGTCATGGTTTGCCGATTGAGCTGCAAGTTGAGAAGAAACATGGCAAGCCAGGTAAAAAACTCAGTGTCGCTGAATTTCGTCAAAAGTGTCGCGAATATGCACTGACTCAGGTCGACGGTCAGCGTGAAGACTTTAAACGATTGGGCGTGTTTGGGGATTGGGATAATCCATATCTCACCATGAACCCACAGCAAGAAGCTGACAGTATTCGCGCACTTGCCAAAATCATCGCTAACGGTCATATGCAGCAAGGCTTTAAGCCGGTGCATTGGTGTACCGATTGCGGCTCGGCATTAGCTGAAGCAGAAGTTGAGTATCAAGATAAGCGTTCACCGGCAATTGATGTTGGTTTTACTCCGGTGAATGAAAGCGAGTTAGTCGGTAAATTTGATCACCCTGAAGGTCACTCGGGCGAAGGTGAGGTGATGGTCGTGATTTGGACCACGACGCCATGGACTATTCCAGCAAACCGCGCGATTTCATTACATCCGAGTCTTGATTATACGTTGGTTCAAGTTGAAGCGACCGATGAACGTCCGGCAATGCGTTTGGTATTGGCTGATGATTTGGTGAAGTCAGCCATGGAGCGCTGGGGCATCGATGCCTACCACAAACTTGGCTTCGCCAAAGGTCAAGCGCTGGAAAACGTGAAGGTAAACCATCCGTTGTTTGCTGAGGTGCAGGTGCCACTCATTCTCGGAGAGCACGTGACCACCGACTCGGGTACAGGCTGTGTGCACACAGCGCCAGGCCATGGTGTCGACGACTTTATTGTTGGACAACGTTACGGCATTGAAGTGTATAACCCAGTAGGCGATAACGGTGTGTATAAAGATGACACGCCAATGTTCGCTGGTCAGCACGTAATGAAAGCGAATCCGAATATTGTCGATGCGCTGCAAGAAGCTGGGCGGTTGATTCACCACGAAGCTTATAATCACTCGTACCCACATTGCTGGCGCCATAAAACGCCAATTATCTTCCGCGCTACGCCACAGTGGTTTATTAGCATGGACAAACAAGGTTTGCGCGCCAAAGCACTAGAGCAAATTAAGCAAGTGCGCTGGGTTCCGGAATGGGGTCAAAGCCGTATTGAAAGTATGGTGGATGGTCGTCCAGACTGGTGTATTTCGCGTCAACGTACTTGGGGTAATCCGATTGCCGTGTTTGTGCGCCGTGACAATGACGAATTACACCCACGTACGCTGGAACTGATGGAAGAAGTCGCTAAACGCGTTGAAAAAGATGGCATCCAAGCTTGGTTCGATTTAGAAGCGGAAGAGCTATTAGGTGATGAAGCGGCAGAATATCGCAAAGTGACCGACACCTTAGACGTTTGGTTCGATTCAGGTGTCACGCACGAAGCTGTATTGAATAAAACACCGGGTTTACAGTGGCCAGCGGATTTGTATCTTGAAGGTTCTGACCAGCACCGTGGTTGGTTCCAGTCGTCGTTATTGACTGGGGTGGCAATGTATCAACAAGCGCCATACAAGCAAGTACTAACACACGGTTTTACCGTTGACGGACAAGGCCGCAAAATGTCGAAATCCATCGGCAACGTGATTGCACCGCTTGAGGTCATGAATAAGTTAGGTGGCGATATCTTACGTTTGTGGGTAGCGGCAACAGATTACTCCGGTGAGATGACCGTTTCTGACGAAATTTTGAAACGTTCAGCAGATAGCTATCGTCGTATCCGTAATACCTCACGCTTTTTATTGGCCAACATTAACGAATTTGAGCCGAGCAAACACGCCGTAGCCGCTGATGATATGGTCGCTATCGATAAGTGGATTGTCGCGCGTGCGGTGAGCTTGCAAGAAGAAATCCTGACTGCTTTAGACGATTACCAATTCCACGGCGTGGTGCAAAAAATCATGCACTTCTGCTCTATTGAGTTAGGTAGCTTCTACTTAGACGTGATTAAAGACCGTCAGTACACCGCGAAGCGCGACAGCGTGGCGCGTCGCTCATGCCAGACTGCGTTGTACCATATTGCGGAAATGTTGGTGCGTTGGTTGGCACCAATTTGTAGCTTTACCGCCCAAGAAATTTGGGATGCGTTGCCGAAGCAACTGGCCAATGGTGAAGCGCGCGCACGTTATGTGTTTACCGAAAGTTGGTATCGTGAAGCGGCACAGATTAAAGTTAGTCCAGCCGATAACGCGTTATGGCAGACAGTGCTTGAAGTGCGCGATGAAGTAAACCGTACCCTAGAGCAAGCGCGCCGTGATGATGTGATTGGTGGTAGCCTGCAAGCCGAAGTGACGGTATATGCTGTTGCCGATATTGCTGCGCAATTAAGCAGTTTGAAAGATGAATTACGATTTGCCTTTATCACATCAGCTGTCAGTGTTGTTACTGTTGATAATGCGCCTGAAGGTGCGGTCGCAACTGAGCTAGATGGCGTGTGGGTAAAAGTAACTAAATCTGCTTACGAGAAATGTGAGCGCTGTTGGCATCATCGTGCGGAGGTTGGCACTATCGCAAACCATCCGACGCTATGCCAACGTTGTGTGACAAACGTTGATGGAGCTGGAGAGGAGCGCCATTTTGCTTAATAAGCCAACTGATTTACAAAAGCGCGCCAGTGGCCTGCGCTTTTTGTGGCTAACCTTATTACTTATTGTTTTGGATCAATTTACCAAGCAATGGGTGATTCGTGTTTTCGATTTATACGAAAGCATTGAGGTGATGCCCTATTTAAATTTGACCTACGTGCGTAACATGGGCGCCGCCTTTAGCTTCTTGAGCGATCAAGGTGGCTGGCAACGCTGGTTATTCACATTCTTAGCTATTGCGGTAAGCGTGGTGTTACTGATTTGGTTACGCCGCAATCCGGCCAATATGTGGCGCCAAAACCTTGCCTTTGCGCTGATATTAGCCGGCGCTATTGGTAATGTTATTGACCGCATTATGTATGGCTACGTTATCGATTTTATTGATGTGTATGTGAATGAATGGCATTGGCCAGCGTTTAACGTTGCCGATATGGCGATTACTATCGGTGCCATTCTCATGTTGTTAGAGGCGTTCTTCGAACAACGCCAGGAGCCACAGTCATGATCAGTCGTCTCCCGATCGAACACGGTCGCGAAGTGATTTTGCATTTTACTATTAAGTTAACCGACGACTCGGTTGCCGACAGTACGAAAATGTCGGGCAAACCAGCAAAGTTTCGAATGGGCGACGGCTCGTTGACGGAAAATTTTGAGTCTTGCTTGGTCGGCTTAAAAGCGGGTGATGAGCGAGAGTTTGAACTCGCGCCAGAAGACGCTTTTGGTATGCCGAACAAAGATAACTATTATCAAGTAGATACCACCAAATTCGGCGCAGATCGCCCCGAAGTTGGTCAGATTTTCACGTTTCCGCAACCTGATGGTACGGAGTTGCCGGGCATTGTCCGAGCCATTAATGATCAGTTTGTGACGATTGATTTCAATCATCCGTTGGCGGGACAGCGTGTGCGTTTCGCGGTTGAAATCATTGAGGTAAACCCTTAAAAGACGAAAGCGATATTGGCTATTGGATATTAGATATTAGAACTGATGTATCGGGTATTTGTGTTTTCGCTAATATCTAATATCCAATAGCTAATATCGTACTTGGAGTTTTTATGAATATTGTTTTGGCGAATCCGCGTGGTTTTTGTGCCGGTGTTGACCGAGCGATTACGATTGTTGAACGCGCATTAGAGATTTTTGAGCCGCCTATTTATGTGCGTCACGAAGTGGTGCACAACAAATACGTGGTGGATTCGCTACGGGCGCGCGGCGCCGTATTTGTTGATGAACTGCATGAAGTGCCAGACGATAGTATTGTGATATTTTCCGCTCACGGGGTATCGCAGGCGGTGCGCCAAGAGGCGAAAGACCGTGGTTTGCGCGTATTTGATGCGACTTGTCCGTTGGTAACGAAAGTTCATATGGAAGTGACGCGTGCTAGCCGCAAAGGACATGAATGCGTATTGATTGGTCATGCTGGACACCCTGAAGTGGAAGGCACTATGGGTCAGTACAATAATCCAAAAGGCGGCATCTATTTGGTGGAATCGGTTGATGATGTGGCCAAGCTGGAAGTTAAAGATCCGATGCAATTGCATTACATGAGCCAAACCACTTTGTCGGTTGATGATACGGCTGATGTGATTGATGCGTTACGCGAGAAATTTCCGGAAGTACAAGGTCCGCGCAAAGATGATATTTGCTACGCCACGCAAAATCGTCAGGATGCTGTGCGTGACTTAGCGGGCGAGGTTGACGTATTGCTCGTTGTGGGAGCGCGTAACAGCTCGAACTCAAACCGCTTACGTGAACTTGCTGAGAAAATGGGCACGCCGGCCTATTTGATAGATGATGCTACCTGCATTGATCAGGCTTGGCTTGAAGGTAAAGAGAACGTTGGTGTCACAGCTGGCGCATCGGCACCGGAAGTCTTGGTTCGCGATGTGGTGAAAAAACTGCAAGCATGGGGCGGCCAAACGGTGCAAGAACGCAGCGGCCGCGAGGAAAATATCACTTTCTCCATCCCACCAGAACTCCGTGTGGTTGAACTTTAAAACCAAATACGATACTAGCTATTGGATATTAGATATTAGAAACGATGCATCGGGTATTTGTGTTTCCTCTAATATCTAATATCTAATAGCTAATATCGCTTTCGGTTTTACTGCCAACAGGCGGCGGGGGTTTTTTGATCGTTTTGATTAATGCTCATCGTCACACACTCCGTATCTGAAACCTGTGCTCCTTTCGCTGTCGCCGTTAACGTATATGTTTCAGCGGCAATGTCAGATGTACTAAAAGTGTAAAATTCGCTTGACGATGTAAAGCCAAGATCAGCAATAGTGGCGTAGCTGGTATTGCGTAATCTATACTCTTCTTGCGCCATCTGTAATTTCAGTAATTCGCCCATGGCGTCTGCTCTGCGGCTCTGTTTAACGTAGTCAGTAAAGTTTGGATAAGCGATGGCTGCGATGATACCGATGATAGCAACGACAATCATTAATTCGATTAAGGTCATGCCGCTTAACTTTTTTTCAACTTGCATTTATTCCACCTGTTTATACTATGCTAAGTGCATCTGTTCATTAGTACGATAATTTTGGACCAAACGCAATGCGTCAAGGATTTACTTTACTCGAACTTATTATCACGTTGTTAATTCTCAGCATTGTGCTGGGTTGGGGCGTGCCTGCGACCATTGAAATGGCGCGGACGATGCGTTTGCAAGGGGCGGCACAAGATACCTATGGCTTGCTGCAGTATGCACGCTCCGATGCTTTGAGTAGCGGCGAGAATCGATTCGTTGTTTGGGATGACGAAAATGGTGAATGGTGTGCCGCCGTCGCTGACAATAATGATTGTGATTGCTTAACAGAAGATTGCTCTATCGACGGTGTTTTGCGACAGATTAATGGTTCTGATTATTCGGGCGTGATGATGGCATCTGCAGCATTTTCAGGAGGTGATCATACCCGCTTTGACGCGCTCCGAGGTTTGGCTGAAGGCAACGCTGGCACAGTAAGTTATCAATTGCGCGACAGCAGTAACGCAGTGGAGCGTGAAGTGCGCGTGGTGGTGAGTACGCTAGGTCGCTTGAGATATTGCCAAGTGGGCGGTGTGGGGAGTTATCCAGCATGTTAAAGCAACGCGGCTTGTCACTCGTCGAATTGATGATCACGATTACGCTTGGTTTGATCTTAATGGCAGCGCTAACGTCGGTATTTTCAGCAACGTTAGGCACAAATTCGCGTAGTTTACAATTGAGTCAACTCCAAGAAGAATCAACGGCGGTAATGGACTTGCTGATGGGGGACCTACGCCGAGCAGGATACCGGGGTAACGCTCATTTGTTAGTTGTGGACCCCGATAATGCGGTAACGACTTTTAATAATTCCATCAGCGTTTCGCAGCATCCGAGTGAAGTTGCATCGAGTTGCTTATTGTTTGAGTACGATGCTGATAACGACGCGGTGCACGATGGCGCTGCAGAACAGTTTGGTTATCGCTTGCGCAACGGTCAGGTACAGCGCCGGCAAGGCGGAGCTACGTGCGATCAAGACGGCTGGGAAGGATTAACCAGCCCAGATTTAATTCAAGTTGATGTGCTGGAGTTTATTTTAACCGAGCGCATGCTCGATGAAGTTAATGAACAGGTTGTTGAGGTGTTGATGGTAGTGTCACTGCCAAGCGACGCCGAAGTATCACGCGAACTTTCAACAGAGGTGGTGCTGCGCAATGCGTTTTAAACAATCGGGCTTTGCCACAATTACAATCACTGTACTTCTACTCTCTGTAATCATTCTGGTTACGTTATATACCGCGCGCTTTAAAGTGCAGGAGCAGCGTATCACTCGTAATCACGCCAGTATGCAGGAAGCGACCATGGTAGCTGATGCAGCAATTGAACAGATTGTCATGGAAGTGAACGCAGAGAAGTCTAATCTGGATCGTACTATTGCGGGCGTGATTGGTGGCGCCCAATACAATGCCACGTTATCGAGTACGCGTTTCGATGACACCATTCGCGGCGATGTTGATATTGTCGACGTGGTGCTGACGGCTACTTCAGCAGATACACGTGCTACGCGCACATTACGCCAACAAGTTGCAGTATTACCGATGCTTCGTTCGGCGCCCGACACGCCAGTTGCCATCAAAGGTAGTATGAACGTTTCTGGTAACTTTGAAGTGGTTGCGAATCCTAACGGCGGTGGTGACGGTGTGCCATTGTCGATATGGACCGAGGGTGATGTTGATATTAACGGTAGTGGCACCACTTGCGGTCAACAAGAATATACCGAAGGTAATTGTTCGTCGCAGCCATTCAGTGAGCGCGGCGACCATGGCGTCGATATTTTAGACAACGACCCGAATTTTCCTGATGATTTACTTGAATATTTGTTTGGTGTGCCTGAAGCACAATGGCAATCATTACGCGACTCTGCTAATCAAATTGTTAACGGTTGTGATTCCATTGGACCGGCCTCAACAGGTTTGATTTGGGTGGTTGGGGACTGTTCGCCGTCGGTGAATATTGGCTCGCTTGAGAACCCCGTCGCCTTGGTTATTCAAGACGGTAGTTTGGCGATTAACGGTAACACTGAAGTCAATGGCCTAGTGTTTGCATTTCGAACACCGGGTAATTTGGCAACCCATGAATTAAAACTTAATGGTGGCGCGACGATTAATGGCGCAGTGATGGCGAACTTCGACCCGACGCTGTCGAACGGAACCTTGCTGGTGCGCTATCACGAAGAAGTGCTGACGAATTTAATCAGTAATGATGCCTTTAAACGAGTACTTCGAGTAGGAGGAAGCTGGCGTGATTTCTAATTCAGCTAACATAACGCACAAACGCGGCTTCACCTTTGTTGAAGTGCTTGTTGCATTGGTCATTATCGCGATTGGCGTAACGGGCTTGGTGAGCCTGCAGCGAACCTTCATGCAAAGTTCGGTAAGAGCTGCGGAACATGCGACAGCGCTTAAAATCGCACAACAACGTCTCGAAGAATTAAGGTTCGAAGTCTATGCCGACATCGACGCAGGTACCGATAGTGTTTCGTTAGACGATAAAACCTACGAAGTCAGTTGGACCGTAGCACCGCAATACTTTAATGGCTTATGGCGTACAACTGGTGACCCCGACCTACCTAACCCGTTGCCGCCATCCCCTGATGCAAAATCGGTGATAATTGATGTGGCGTGGCAAATGCGCGGTGGCGAAGATCAAACTCTGAGTTTAGAGGGTTGGATTGGACGGATTGCGATGCGTGATGGTGGTTTAGCGGTTACAGCACCGCCGCCACGTAACGAGCCGAGTGTGACCTATAACCCTGGTGCGGCGCCAGAGGTTATCGCGGTGAAATTGACCGAAGATGGCACGGCTACCAAGTATCAAGTGAAAGAAACCACGCGTCCGACGCCGACGGTTATGCAACGTGGCGAACGGCTGACGGTTCGCTTTGATACGGTCACCTACGATGAGGCAACGCAAACGCAGCGTGTGGAAGACTTTATCACCATTAACTGTTCCTGCATGTTTACCGGCATTGAGTCAGAGGCGCAAACGCCACACCGTTTAACGCTAAAAGATGGACGTTTAGTCTTGGATCCGAATGGTGGTCAGCTAACGCGTAAAATGACCGGTATCGTCAATCCTGCGGTCACAGATCAACCAGAGCTCTGTACCCAATGTTGCCGCGACCATCATGATAACAGCACGATGGTCAATGAGCAGGTCGTTTTTAAGTACGACACTAACCGCAAAACCAACGGGAATCATCGGCACTTTTATCGAGACGCGAGTGGTAATTTAGTTGAAGCCAACCAAGGCTCCAACAACGTCTACGAAGAATCCTGCCGTATGCGCCGCATCGATGGTTGGTATGCAATGTATCCAGATTGGCAATTCCATGCGGTGACGGCAACCTCGGCCGGCTACTTGATCAATGAAGTCGGGGCACAAACCTATACGCAATATGTGCGCGATGTAGTTCGGGCGTTAGTCATGGACTCAGCGTTACCAACAGCGCCAAGCGGGCGCGATATTTCGGTGGCGCCTGGTTCGTATCAGCTAATTGGTCGTGGTATTTATTTGGATGACATGACCGATGCGCACCTTGCAGAAGTGCGTCAGTCGATATTGAATAATGAACCGGATTGGATTGCCAAAGTGCCATTTTATGAAGTTAACTTAACTTTGTTGGGCCTTTGGGAAACCACCAATACAGCGGTTGCTGATGTCACCAATGAACCAATTCAAACCATTGTTGACCCCGAACAGAATTACTACGGAACTTACAGCCGCGGTCGTATCAGCGCGCTTGACGGCGGCATTGCGACGGTAACGATGAATGCGGCATTGGGTAATGCCAGTGTTCTAGGTAGTCAACCGATTCACCCGCTTGAGGATGGCGAGCTAAGCAGTAGCGTTAATGTGACGGTAACGGCGTCGGACGGTACTACGCCACTCTACTCAGTGACCGGCGAAATTTATTGCTTACAATATAATGGCGATGCCTGTAAAAACACGCATTATCGCGACGTGAATGTCGCCGGTGTTGACGTAACCTGTACGTATTCTAAACAAGGTAACGCCGACACGGGCTCATATGCGTGTAATGGTATTCCAGCGGGCACCTCAACGGTGATTAACTTTAGTAAATCCGGTTTCACCTTTACACCATCGAGCGTGACCATCTCGAATTTAAGTGCGAATGAAGTTCACAACGTTCGAATGGACGAAAATTGATGAGTAAGGCTTATATGGCCTTGTAAACCTGTGGTACTATCGGATCACTTTTGTTGACCCGATAGGTTGCCTCAACTCCAATGTCTGTTGTTATCGAAGCCAAACAACTCACGTCGGTACGTGCAGGACGCACGTTATTCTCTGCACTCTCGCTGCAACTCGGCGGCGGTGAAATACTCCATGTTGAAGGGCCAAACGGTGCAGGGAAATCCACGCTGCTACGTATTATTGCGGGTCTGCTGCAGCCACTTGAAGGCGAAGTTTGGCTATTCGGGCAACCGCAACAGGATGACCCTGAACTTTGGCAACGCCAAACCTTGTTTATTGGACATAAGCCGGCGGTAAAAGCCGAACTGACCGCACTCGAAAACCTCCACTTTCAATCGCAACTTGATGGTGCCGCGCATGTTGATGCATGGCAGTTGCTAGAAACCGTTGGCTTATTAGGCCTCGAGGATATTCCCGCACAACAGCTCTCAGCCGGCCAACAACGGCGTATTGCCTTAGCACGACTATGGTATAGCCAAGCAAAGTTGTGGATTTTAGATGAGCCATTTACGGCTCTCGACACCTACGGCATTGAGTTATTGCATCAACGCTTTCAACGCCACCTTGAACAAAGTGGTTCAATTATTTTAACCTCGCATCAACCGCTTTCGTGGTCTGGTGAACGATTACAAAAAATTCGTATCGAACATAACGACGAGGAACTCGTTTATGAATAGAGCGAGTTCTTGGCAGTTAATGACGACAATTATGCGGCGCGACCTAGCGGTTGCTTTGCGACGACGAAGCGACGTTATCAATCCGCTGTTATTTGTGGTGATTGTGGTGACACTATTCCCACTCGCGGTGGGGCCAGGCCCAGATATTTTGGGTCGCATTGCAACTGGAGTGATATGGGTAGCCGCGTTGTTATCGTCATTACTTGGTTCTGAGCGTCTATTTCGCGATGATTTCCTAGATGGCAACCTCGAGCAGATGGTGCTATCACCGGCGCCATTACCGCTATTAGCATTTGGCAAAGTCGTTGTGCACTGGCTTCTTAGTGGCTTACCGCTAGTGATCCTCGCGCCGGTTTGTGCGTTATTATTAAAACTGCCGTTTGCCGCCTGGGGAACGTTAATGTTGACCCTCTTAGTGGGTACTCCAATGTTGAGCGCAATGACAGCCGTTGGCGCTGCGCTGACGGTGAGTTTAGGGCGCGGTGGCGCCTTGCTGAGTTTGTTATTGTTGCCGCTATTTATCCCTTTGTTGATATTTGCAGCGGCGGCAGTTGAGAGTACGCTGGTGGGTACCTCTGCTTACGGGCAAGTGTTACTATTAGCGGGACTGATGCTTTTAACCTTAACCTTGGCGCCTCTAGCAGTCGCAGCAGCAATTCGAGTGAGCGTAAATTAACATGTGGAAATGGTTACATCCGTACGCAAAAGGCGAGGCAACATACCGATTACTTGGTTTATGGCAACCGTGGTTAACCGGATTAGCGTTGGCGTTTGTTAGCGTTGGCTTAGTATGGGGCTTATTTTATGCGCCACCGGATTATCAACAAGGTGATAGCTACCGCATTATTTTCATTCATGTACCAAGTGCGATGTTTTCGATGGGCGCTTATACCGGCATGGCGATTGCCGCATTAATTGCATTAGTCTGGCAAATTCGTACTGCAGAATGGGCGATCGCGGCCATAGCACCGGTGGGGGCAACGCTGACCTTTGTTGCGTTGTTTACCGGAGCCGTATGGGGTAAGCCCATGTGGGGTACTTGGTGGGAGTGGGATGCACGTTTAACTTCGCAGCTTATCTTGTTGTTCCTATATATTGGTGTGCTGGCGCTTTACTACGCCTTTAACGATGCACGCACCGGAGCCAAAGCCGCGGCAATATTGGCATTAGTTGGTGTTATTAACGTGCCGATTATTCATTTTTCGGTGTATTGGTGGAATTCGCTTCATCAAGGCGCCACGATTACTAAATTCGAAAAGCCATCGATGCCGCCAGAAATGCTAATTCCATTGCTGATTAGTATCGCCGGTTTCCTGTTTTTAACAGCAGCATTGATTACCCAGCGGCTACGCAACGAAATACTAAAACAAGAACTACATCGTCCGTGGGCGATGGCGAAGCTAGGTGTGGAGGCCAACGATGGCGTTTGATAGTTGGCAAGAAGTGATTTGGATGGGCGGCTATGGGTTTTATGTTTGGCTGGCCTTTGGGATATCAATTTTAGCTATCGCTATATTAGTGGTGCACGGGTTGTTGACGCGCAAAAAACTAGCGCAATTAGCTGTGAAGAAGCAGCAGCAACAGCAACGTATCGCGCGTCGCAAACAGCAAGAGCGTCATAGGAGTATGGTGACCAATGATTCCACGTCGTAAAAAGCGCCTCGCTTGGGTTTTATCTTTAGTGGTTGGTGTCGCAGCCGCAATTAGTTTGATTTTGTATGCACTCACGCAAAACATCGATTTGTTTTACACACCGTCAGAAATGATTGAGGGCAAGGGTACTGCGAAAGTGCGTCCTGAAGTTGGCCAACGCATTCGTGTCGGCGGCATGGTTGTTGAGGGTTCAGTCAAACGTGATCCGAAGACTCTCGAAGTCAGTTTTCAAGTAACCGATACTGGGCCGGAAGTCACTGTGCTCTATACTGGAATTCTGCCGGATTTGTTCCGCGAGGGGCAGGGCATTGTCGCACAAGGTGTGTTGATTGAACCGACCGTACTGAAAGCCACCGAAGTATTGGCAAAACATGACGAAGAATATATGCCACCTGAGTTAGCTGAGGCGATGAAGGGCATCAAACACGTCAATCCGAATCAGCCAGATTACACCGGCTCAAAAACCGACGATTCTGAACCACAAGACAGCTCTGGAAATAACCAATGATTGCTGAATTTGGACAATTAACGCTGGCGTTAGCGCTGGCGTTCTCCGTATTACTTGCGATTTATCCATTATGGGGCGCTTGGCGTGGCCACAGCGGTGCGATGTTGCTGGCACGACCATTTGCTTACGGGCAATTCTTCTTCACCGCACTGGCGTATGCGGCATTAACCTACGGTTTTATCGTCAACGACTTCAGTATTGCTTACGTTGCGCATAACTCGAACACGGCACTTCCACTGATTTACCGAATTACAGCCGTATGGGGTTCGCACGAAGGTTCATTCTTGTTGTGGATGTTGATGCAAGCAGGCTGGATTGCCGCTGTGGCAATGTTCTCGCGACGGATGCCGTTAACGATGATGGCACGAGTTCTCGCTGTTCTCGGTCTTATCAGTATCGGCTTCTACTTGTTCATGCTCAGTGTATCGAATCCGTTTGAGCGTGCGTTGCCGTTAATTCCAGTTGATGGCCGCGACTTGAATCCATTATTGCAAGACCCCGGCATGATCGTTCATCCACCGTTATTGTATATGGGTTATGTTGGTTTCTCTGTGGCCTTTGCGTTCGCCATTGCGGCACTCATGAGCGGTAAGTTGGATGCATCGTGGGCGCGTTGGTCCCGCCCTTGGGCGACGGCGGCTTGGTGCTTCTTAACACTCGGTATTGCGCTTGGTAGCTGGTGGGCTTATTACGAACTTGGTTGGGGTGGCTGGTGGTTCTGGGATCCAGTTGAAAACGCAAGTTTTATGCCTTGGCTGGTGGGTACCGCGTTAATTCACTCACTGGCGGTAACCGAGAAGCGTGGGGCGTTCAAGTCATGGACCGTGTTACTGGCGATTTCGGCATTTAGCTTAAGCTTACTCGGTACTTTCTTGGTGCGCTCTGGCGTCATTGTCTCAGTGCATGCATTTGCGACCGACCCTGCTCGCGGCTTGTTTATTTTAGGCTTGCTTGCCGTGGTTATTGGTGGCTCGTTACTGTTGTTCGCGCTGCGTGCGGGCGCGGTCAACAGCCAAACCAAATACGAAGCGATTTCTCGAGAAGTGATGTTGCTCGGTAACAATATCTTGCTCATGGCCGCCACTTTGGTGGTGTTGCTCGGTACACTGTTACCGCTGGTGCATAAAGAACTTGGGTTAGGTTCGATTTCAATTGGTGTGCCGTTCTTCAATCAAATGTTCACGTGGTTAATTGTACCGTTTGTTCTACTGATGGGGCTTGGGCCGCTATTACGCTGGCGTCGACAAGACATGAAACCGCTAGTAACTGACTTATTCCTTGCCTTGGCGCTGGCGGTGTTACTTGGTTTTGCATTGCCTTATATCTTTGCCGATCAAATATTGGCGATGACCGTTTTAGGCTTAGTCATGGCATTGTGGATTGTGCTGACTTTGGTTGCAGAACTGAAGCAACGCATTCAGCAACGCGGTCAAGGGCTTGCGAGTCTGACTAAATTGGGGCGTAGTCACTGGGGCATGGTGCTTGGTCATTTAGGCTTTGCAATAACTTTGGTGGGTATTGCTGCGGTGAGTCAATACGAAGTTGAGCGCGATGTACGATTAGCTCCGGGTGAATCAGTGCAAGTGGAGCACTATCGCATTCAGTTTGATTTATTAAGTGAGCAGCAAGGTCCGAACTATATCACTGACCATGCGGAATTTAGTGTTTTCAAGGACGAGCGAAAAATTGCGGACTTAGTGTCGGAAAAACGCTTTTATACTGTGCAGCGCATGAGTATGACTGAAGTTGGTTTAGATTCAGGATTCTTGCGCGATGTGTATGTTGCGCTAGGAGAACCGCTGCAAGACGATGAGAATCCAGATGCTTGGGCAGTGCGCATTTATATTAAACCATTTGTGCGCTGGATATGGCTTGGTGCATTGGTGATGGCGCTTGGTGGTGCCTTAGCAATGAGCGATAAACGGTATCGTTCGCAGCGCAAACAGCGAGGTGAATATGGCACAGCGTAGCAAATTACGTTGGGTGATCTTAGCCCTGCCGCTATTGGCATTTTTATGGCTAACCATCTTCTTATTACGTGGCTTGTTTTCCGACCCAACTGAGCTCAGTTCAGCGTTGGTCGGCAAACCTGTTCCGCAGTTTGAATTGCCGGACATTTACGACACCACCAAAGTGCATACTGAAGAAGTGTTGCAAGGACGCCCGATGCTACTCAACGTATGGGCAACGTGGTGTCCAACTTGTCGTGCCGAGCATGAATATTTAAATCAATTGGCTGCGCAAGGCGTCTATATTGTTGGTTTAAATTATAAAGATGATTCACGTGCAAAAGCGGTGAACTGGCTGAATACCTTGGGTGACCCGTATCAAATTAATTTGTTTGATGAACGCGGTATGGTGGCACTTGATTTTGGCGTGTATGGCGCGCCAGAGACATTTTTGATCAATGCGCAAGGCGAGGTGGTTTATCGCCATGTTGGCGACGTTAATGACCGCGTTTGGAATAACGTGTTAGGGCCACAGTACAACGAATTGATGCAGGCTTATGAGAGCGCAGGAGCGACACCATGATGCGAAGTTTTATCACCATGTTGCTGGTTGCCATTGGTGTAGCGGTGAGCTCGTGGAGCATTGCTTATGCGGCCAATCTTGAAACCTATAAATTTGACGACCCGAAAAAAGAAGCACTATTTCGTGAGCTGATTGATGAGTTGCGCTGCCCGAAATGCCAGAATCAAACGATTGGTGACTCTGATGCGCCACTTGCGAAAGACTTGCGCGACCGCACCTACATGATGATTCAGCAAGGCGCTAGTAAACAAGAAGTAGTGGATTACATGGTTGCGCGCTACGGCGATTTTGCCTATTACCGGCCACCGGTCAAGTTAAGCACAGTCGTGTTATGGTTAGGCCCAGTTGTTGTCATATTGGTTGGCGCTGGTGTGATTTTGATGCGGGTACGTTCGCGCAATAATGCCGAGGTTGAGTTGAGTGAGCAAGAACAGGCGCAGCTGGCTACGCTGCGTGACTCAGAGTCAAGCGATTCAAAACAGGATAAATCATCATGATTGTACATATTGCGTTGATTTTAGCCGTTGCTTTGGCTGGAGGCTTGTTTTTACTGTTAACTGGGCGCCGGCAACGTGATCAACAACGCACGCGCTTGGACGTGAACCGCGAGTTGTACGAACAGCGTAAATTAGAGTTGGTGCAAGAACGCGAAGACGGTTTGCTGACCGATAATGCATTTGAGCGCGCTAATGCAGAGTTAGATAAACGTTTTGTTACTGAAAATTCTGAGTTAGAGCAGTTGCATGATCAGCAAGTTGGCCGCAATATTTGGTTGCCGGCGGTATTGTTGGTGGTGTTAACGATTGTTCTTTACAGTTTGTTTGGTAGTTGGTCATTGCAACGCCAAGCGGATGAAGCCGTGCAGGCGTTACCTGAATTAGGTAAGAAGGTTTTAACCAACGACAACGCACAAACGACACGCGAAGAACTTGAAACGTTCGCGTTGGGTTTGCGTCAACGCTTGGCGCGCGAACCAAACGATGCCGTAGCATGGCTAGTCTATGCTCGTTCAATGACTGCGCTAGGGCAGCTTGAACAAGCGATAGAAGCTTACAAGAAGTCACTCCAGATTGAGCCGAATCGCATTGGCACTTTGCTTAGTTACACGCAATTGTTATTACAAACCGGTGATGACAGCATGATGCCAGAGGCTGCTTCCTTGCTACGTCGGGTACTTGAGCAAGAGCCGAGTAATCAAGAAGGCTTGTCGTTGTTGGGCTTTGTTGCGTTCCAGCGTGGTGATTGGCAGCAAGCAATTACCGCTTGGGAATTGTTATTACAACAAATTCCAGAAACGGATGAACGCTATCAACCAGTAGCGACTGCGGTAGCTGATGCGAAACAACGCCTACAAGCAACCGAGTTGGAACTAACCGTTACCGTTGACGTAGCGGAAGCTTCTAAAGCGCTGATTCCCGAAGGGGCAACACTGTTTGTGTATGTGCGCGCAGCTGAAGGGCCAGGTATGCCGGCAGCGGTCGTTCGTCAGCCAGTAACTGAGTTTCCGGTGACGGTTACTTTGTCAGATGCCAATGCGATGCTCCCAGATTATCGGATGAGTCAATTGAACCAATGGCAGGTGATGGCACGTATATCAGCTGATGAGCAAATCGATGCGGCTGAGGGTGATTTGGATGCGACGCCGGTAATTATTGAGCCAGCCACCACCACAGTCCGGTTAGAGATTAAGTGATAAAAAGCGTTGTTCGTTGTTCGTACGCTGCGCTGTTTGTCCGCTTCGCTATTCGAAGAGTGCGAAGCACGGACGAACAGTGAACGCAGTGAACGTACGAATAACGAATAACGTTTTTGGTTTTTTAAACGGAGTTTTTATGAATAAGTTTATTGCAATTGCTGCAGTTGTCCTTCTGGCAAGCGGTTGCGCTAGTGCCCCGCAGGATGATCCTTGGGCTGACGAAAGAGACCCATTCGAGCAGGTCAACCGTGATGTGTGGGATTTCAATGAAGAGCTTGATGATGCAGTGATTCGTCCTGCAGCGAAAGCCTATAGCCATGTGCCGAAACCGGTTCGTAAAGGCCTGTCAAACGCGGTCGAGAACCTCGATGAGGTATCTTCGCTTGTAAACAACGCTTTACAAGGCAAAGCGGTTGATGCGGGTGTGAGTTTTTGGCGCTTTGCGATCAACAGTACCGTTGGGGTTTTGGGAATCTTTGATGTGGCTACTGAAATGGGTATTGAGCGTCGCGAGGAAGGCTTTGGTGAAGTGTTAGCGTCGTACGGTGTTGCCGATGGCCCATATTTGATGCTACCCGGATTAGGTCCAACCGTGGTGGTTGATCGCGGTGGTGATGTAGTTGATGGTATGTACTTCCCGCTGGATAATATTAATGGTCCAGCAAGCGTGGCAAGATGGATGATCAAAGGTCTAGAAGCACGTATTCAATTGATGGATCTTGAACCGATGTTGGAAGAATCACTGGATCCATACTCATTCGTGAAAGAGTCTTATTTTCAGCGTTGGCAGGACAAAGTTTATGATGGAAATCCGCCAGCCCCACCTCAAGAAGAAGAGCTGGACGACGATTTTTACGACCAGTTTTAAGCCTCGAAGCCTTGCACCATGCAAGGCTTCTGCGTTATAAAAGCCCGTCACTGTTATAACTTGAATAACTATAATTACATTTACTGAGGAATATTTTATGAGCCAGGCGCCTGCGAAGTCTGAACTTTGGGGTCACCCGAAGGGCCTGTATGTGCTTTTTACTGCCGAAATGTGGGAGCGTTTCTCTTACTACGGCATGCGCGCATTGTTAGTACTTACTTTGGTTGCAGCAACCGAAGCTGCAAACCCAGGATTCGGTATGAGCGACGCCGATGCGTTGTCGCTTTACGGTATATATACCGGCCTTGTTTATTTCACGCCATTGATTGGTGGTTGGTTAGCAGATAACTACTTAGGTCAGCGGCGCTCAATTTTGTTAGGCGGTATTTTGATGGCCGTAGCGCAATTCACATTGTTTGCTGCCACGCCGCACAGTATTGAACTGTTCTATGTTGGTTTGGGTATCTTGATTGCCGGTAACGGTTTGTTTAAGCCAAACATTTCAACGATTGTTGGTGATTTATATCAACAGGGCGATGCACGTCGTGATAGTGCATTCTCAATTTTCTATATGGGTATTAACCTCGGTGCGTTCATCGCTCCGTTGGTTACTTCAACTTTGGGTGAGAGCGCTGATTACGGCTGGCGCTGGGGTTACTTCGCAGCGGGTGTTGGTATGACGCTTGCGGTGATTACCCAAGGTTTATTTTTCCAACGTTTCTTAGGCGATATTGGTAAAATTCCTGGTGCAAAACGTGATCGTGATGCGGCTGGTGGTGTGAAGAAGCCGTTGTCTAAAGTTGAGCATGATCGTCTACGCGTAATCTTGTTCTTGTTTGTGTTTGTTACCGTGTTCTGGTTAGCGTTTGAGCAAGCCGGCGGTTTGATGAACATCTACGCTGATCGTTTCACCGACCGAATGATTGGTGATACGGAAGTGCCAGCCGGTTATTTCCAGTCGTTAAACCCATTGTTCATTTTGTTATTCGCACCAGTCTTCTCATTTTTGTGGATGTGGTTGCATAAAAAAGACAAGAGCCCAGATGCGCCAATTAAAGTATTTGTTGGTTTAGTTCTGACCTCAATCGGTTTCGTGTTCTTGATTCTCGGCTTGTTCGAAATTCAAGTCACTGGCAAAGCAAACATGATGTGGTTGGTTTTAGCCTACATGTTCCATACTTTGGGTGAGCTGTGCATTTCACCCGTTGGCTTGTCATTGATGACTAAGTTAGCACCGCTGCGTTTAGCTTCACTCGTGATGGGTATTTGGTTCTTAATGCCAGCTATCGCCAGCTATCTTGCTGGTATGGTTGGAGCGTTTAGTGAAGAAGCCGACAAATACGAGTTTTCAATTAATCTTGCTAACGCCATTGGTCTCGAAGCGCAATATTCAGGACTGCTAGTAGTATTTGGTGGTGTAGCTGTTGGTTTGTTGGTATTTGCGGTTATTCTTTGGCTCATCTCAGGTATGTTGGTGAACTGGATGCATGGTGCCGAGCGCGCAGCTCCTGCAACTGTTGCTGAAGGTGTTGACCAAGAATTGGATGCGGTTGCCGAGCATGAAGGCTTAGGCACTAAAGCTGAAAAGCAATAAAACTTTAAACAATAGGATTTGTTAAGCATGGTAAAAAAAGTTGTGATTCCGGTGGCAGGTCTGGGGACGCGGATGCTGCCAGCAACCAAAGCAATTCCAAAGGAAATGCTGCCGTTGGTTGACCGGCCGTTGATTCAGTATATTGTCGACGAGTGCGCGGCGGCTGGGTTAACCGATATTATTTTGGTAACCCATTCGAGCAAAAGCGCGATTGAGAACCACTTTGACTCGAATTATGAGTTAGAGGATATGCTGGAGAAACGGGCAAAAGATCAACTTTTAGCCGAGGTGCGGGCAATTTGCCCGCCTGAGGTAACTGTGATGGCGGTGCGCCAAGATGTTGCTAAAGGTCTTGGCCACGCTGTGCTTTGTGCACGTCCATTGATTGAAGACCAACCGTTTGCGGTGGTATTGCCTGATGTTCTAGTTGACGCTGTTAGCTGCGATTTAAACCGCGACAATTTAGCCGAGATGGTAGCCAACTTTAACGCGTCAGGTGCGGCTCAAGTGATGGTTGAAAAAGTACCGGCTGAGTTGGTTAACCAATATGGTGTTGCGGATATTGATGGCGTGCAATTAGCGCCGGGCGAGCAGGCTTCAATTAAACGCTTGGTTGAAAAGCCACCGATAGCTGAAGCACCGTCAGATTTAGCTGTTGTTGGTCGTTATGTGTTCCCAGCTGCGTTGTGGACGCTATTAGAGAAAACACCACCGGGCGCTGGCAATGAGATTCAGTTGACCGATGCGATGGCTATGTTGCTTGAACAACAACCTGTGAATGCTTACTACATGAAAGGTAAAAGCCATGATTGTGGGAATAAGCTCGGTTACGCTCAAGCCTTCGTTGAACATGCGGCGCGTCATCCAGCCTTTGGAGCGGACTTCAAAGACTGGCTTCGCCAACTGAGCTAGACGAAATATGAGTAGCCCATCACGCTGGCGCCGTATAGGCAACGACTTGAAGGCGCTACTCACCATTCACAAACATCCTCGGCCGTTTCTTTTTCATCATGATTGCTGCTTTGGCGGCAACCCTGCCGTTTGATATTGCGTTACTTCCTGTGCGTATTGGTTGGCTAACGGTGGGTGCGATTTTTGCTGTCGTGCTAGTGGTGCTATATAGCTTAGCGATACCGGTAACACACCACGCCAAGCCGATAGAGCCTGTTGCACCCGTGTTTCGTCGTGAAATTATCACTGAGTCAGTTTTGATTGGAATGATTGTCGGCGGTAGTCTTGCCTTAGCCAATGGCATTGGATTGGTTAATCCATACTGGGTGCCTATTTCGTGTGCTGCGATCATGCAAGGCGCCACCGTGCGAGACATGCGTCATCGCAAAATTCATCGCATTAGTGGCACTATTATTGGAATGGCTCTGGCCTATTGGCTGTGGAGTTGGAACATGTCACCGCTACAGGTTGCCTTGGCGGTGTTTGTATTGATGTTTATTATTGAGACGTTGATTGTCCGACATTACGGATTAACCGTCGTGTTTATCACGCCAATGACATTACTCTTAGCTGAATCTGCGTTAGGCAACTTGGCTCTTGAAGAGCTTGTGCAAGCTCGTGTCGTGGATATTGCACTTGGTAGCACTATTGGCTTCGTTGCAGGCTGGCTGTTGCTTTACCGTCGCCAACGCGCTTCAAGGCTTAATTAATCAGCTAAACTCTCTGTTATTTTTGAAACGGAGAGCCAGCCATGGAAAGCAAACTAGGACATGATCGCGACGAGTCGCAAAATGAACTCACTCGAAAACTTGCCAAATTATTGCGGATCGAACGCAAATATCACATGAGTCAAGAAGCCCTATCCGATCGGATAATATGTAGCCGCGCTTCTATCTCGCGCATGGAGAGTGGTGGAAATGTTCGAAGTGATATACTAATAGCCTCACTTGCAGAGCTTGAACTCGCCGAGCACTTTATCGTACTTATTGATAGTTTACTGGCAGAACCTCCGGAGAAACGCGCTCGGGACGAGCGTCAACGAAGATTCGACGCGATTATGGCTCCATATCGGTGAATTTCAGTATCAAAAATGATCTATCTGGCGTATGTATATCGCCTCAAAATAAAGTCGTTCAGTTGCAGCAATAAAGTTACAAATTAGCCCCCTCTTTTTGTAACTTTATTGCTGCAACTGAACACTGAAAATAAATTAGGGCACCCTAGCTCTAGCTCTAGCTCTGGCTCTAGCTCTAGCTCTAGCTCTGGTTCTGGCTCTAGCCCCAACCCCGACTTGGGGGATAAGCGTGGCTATAACGATGCTGCGCATCACCCGGCGTAGAACGCCGGGCTACGGGTTGGCGATGATCACGGCGCGGCGAGGGGCTGGGAAGCCTTCGATGGTGCGGCTGCGATCATTTGGATCGAGGAAGTCAGCGAGTGATTGACCTTGCATCCATTCGGTGGCGCGCTGCTCTTCAAGCGTGGTGACAGATTCGTCAACGACACGGGCGTTCTTGAAGCCGACGCGGCTCATCCAATGTAATAGCGCTTTGGTACTTGGAATAAACCAAACATTACGCATTTTGGCGTAGGTTTCGCCTGGCACTAGTACGGTGTGTTCGTCACCTTCTACAACTAATGTTTCCAGCACGAGCTCGCCGCCTGGTTTTAATTGGGCGCGAAGCTGTGTCAGGAAGTCAATTGGGGAGCGGCGGTGATACAAAACGCCCATGCTGAACACGGTGTCAAAGGCGCGCAATTCAGGTAAATCTTCGACCCCAAGCGGGAACCAATGTGCACGAGCGGCAAGCTCGGCTGGCATGAAGTGTCGAATTGCCATGAACTGTGCCATAAATAATTGGCCCGGGTCGATGCCCCATACTTGGTCAGCACCGGCTTCTAGCATGCGCCATAGGTGATAACCACTACCACACCCGATATCAAGCACTTGGCGGCCGCTGAGGTCGCCGTTGTTGCTAAGGTGCGGTAATACGCGTTGCCATTTGAAGTCAGAGCGCCATTCGGTATCAATGTGCACGCCATGCAGGTCAAAAGGGCCTTTACGCCATGGCGTGAGCTGCATCATCAGGCCACGAATACGATTTTGCTCACCGTCGCTAACACTGTCATTGTTGATGGTTACCGTATCCGCGAGAGACACATGTTGTGGCTCGATGTGAGGTAACTGCGCAACGCATCGGAGCCATTTCGGTAATTCGCCGTGCTGTTGTTCCTTTTGCCAGTTTTCCAGTTGCGCAGGCAAGGTTGTCAGCCAGTGTTGCAATGGTGAGTGGGCAACAGCGATAAGGTCTTGGGCGAATAAATTCATTAGTTCTCCAGTTACTTGACGGCGAGCAAGGCGGCGAAATTGTAGCATTGGAACCACACTTGCGTGTGCTGAAAGCCAATTTCGCGCAGACGTTCGTGATGTGTCTCAAGCGTGTCGATGCGCATGACGTTTTCAATTGCCGCACGTTTCTGGGCGATTTCGAGTTCACTATAGCCGTTTGCACGTTTAAATTCGTGGTGGATATCTACTAGCAGTTCATTCATTTGCTCATCGGCACTGCGGAATTTTTCGCTCAGTAGCAACACGCCGCCGGGCTTTAAACCGTCGTATATTTTTTTCAGTAAGTCATAGCGCTGCTCAGGTGGAACGAATTGCAAGGTGAAGTTCATCGTCACCACCGAAGCGTTTTGAATGTCAGACTGCTGGATGTCTTCGCAGCGCACACTCACAGGTACGTCGCTACGATAGCCTTGCAAGTGAAGCTTGCAGCGCTCAACCATGGCCTCTGAGTTATCGATACCGATCACTCGAATATTATTGAGGTGCTGGCAATTCTGGCGCATCGCTAAAGTTGCCGCGCCTAATGAGCAGCCTAAGTCATAGAGGTTTGAATCAGCCTGCGCGAAGCGTTTAGTGAGCTGGCCGATACCTTGCAAAATACTTTGGTAACCTGGCACTGAGCGATTGATCATGTCGGGAAATACTTCCACCACGGTTTGATCAAACACAAAGTCGCTTACTTGCGGCAACGGTTCGGCGAATATCGAATCTTTTTTCGTCATACGTCTTAATAATCTTTGTCTGACAGACAGTACATGTATTTTAACGTAACGTGGCTATAAACAGTAGCACTAGAAGCTGTATCATTACTAAATTGCGCCGACAGTTACTGACATTCAGTGTAAGTCCGTTATAATGTGCAGCTTTGTAAATTCTTAATTTGTGGTAGGGATGATCCCATGCGTAGCCATTACTGTGGACAGCTTGAAACGAGTCTTGTAAACCAATCCGTAACTTTATGTGGTTGGGTCAATAAACGCCGCGATTTGGGCGGTTTAATTTTTATAGATATGCGCGACCGCACTGGTCTGGTGCAGGTTGTATTTGATCCCGACCAACAGGCGCTATTTGAGACTGCGAACAAGTTACGTCAAGAGTTTTGTATTCGTCTAGTGGGTACTGTACGTGCGCGTCCTGAAAGCCAAGTGAATAAAACCATGGCGACCGGTGCCGTCGAAGTGATGGCGACTGAGCTGGAAATTATTAGCCGCGCGGAGCCACTACCAATCGATTTCAATCAGCAGGTGAGTGAAGAGCAACGTTTGCGCTTCCGGTATTTGGATCTGCGTCGTCCAAACATGAACCATAACCTGCAATTCCGCGCCAAAGTGACCAGCGCAGTGCGCCGTTTTCTAGATGACAGCGGTTTTTTAGATATTGAAACACCAATGCTTACCCGAGCAACGCCTGAAGGTGCGCGTGATTATTTGGTACCAAGCCGAACGCACAAAGGCAAGTTCTTCGCATTGCCACAGTCACCACAGCTGTTCAAGCAATTGCTGATGATGTCTGGCTTTGACCGTTACTATCAAATCGTCAAATGCTTCCGTGACGAAGATTTGCGTGCTGATCGTCAGCCTGAATTTACTCAAATTGATATTGAAACGTCGTTCATGACTTCTGACCAAGTGATGGCGGTTACGGAGCAGATGGTGCGTAAGCTTTTTGCTGAGATGCTCGACGTAGACTTGGGTGATTTCCCGCGTATGACGTGGCATGAAGCGATGCGTCGCTTCGGTAGCGATAAACCTGACCTGCGTAATCCGCTTGAATTAGTTGATGTCGCTGATTTGCTCAAAGATGTTGAGTTTAAAGTCTTCGCTGGCCCAGCAAACGACCCGAAAGGCCGTGTTGCTGCGCTGAAAGTGCCAGGCAAAGCGGAAGCGATTTCTCGTAAGAACATTGATGAGTACACCAATTTTGTTGGCATCTATGGTGCGAAAGGCTTAGCGTGGATGAAAGTAAATGATTTGAGTGCTGGTCGTGAAGGTATTCAGTCACCAGTTCTTAAGTTTATTCCAGATGATGCGTTAGAAGGTATTTTGGCACGCACTGAAGCGGCCAATGGCGATATTATTTTCTTTGGCGCCGATAAAGCGACAGTGGTTGCAGAAGCTTTGGGTGCATTGCGCTTAAAAGTGGGTAATGACTTCGATTTAGTAAGTGACGAATGGCGCCCGTTATGGGTTGTTGACTTCCCAATGTTCGAAGAACACGAGGGCCGTTTACACGCGATTCATCACCCGTTTACAGCACCGGTTGGCGTGACGCCAGATGAATTGAAGGCGAACCCTGAAGGGGCATTGTCGAACGCGTACGATATGGTCCTTAACGGCGTTGAAGTGGGTGGTGGTTCAGTACGTATTCACAACAACGAAATGCAGCAAGCAGCGTTTGAAATTTTGGGCATTGGCAAAGAAGAAGCACAAGAGAAGTTTGGCTTCTTACTCGAAGCGTTGAAGTACGGCACGCCGCCGCATGCTGGTTTAGCTTTTGGTCTGGATCGTTTGGTCATGTTGATGGTCGGCGCGAGCTCGATTCGTGAAGTGATTGCGTTCCCGAAAACCACAACTGCGGCCTGTGTATTAACGGATGCACCGGGGCTCGCAAATCCAGAAGCTCTAGCAGAATTGAACGTTGTTGTTGTAGCGAAGGACAACGACTAAGACCTTTACTGATAGGAGCGAATCATGGCCATTATTCTGGGAATTGACCCAGGTTCACGCCTTACTGGCTATGGTGTGATTCGCCAATCAGGCAATCAAATTACTTACCTTGGTAGCGGTTGCATCAATGTGATGCGTAGCCTGAAAGGCGAAGCCGAACCGACTCTTGCCGATAAGCTCAAAGTTATTCATGATGGCATCGCTGAGCTTATCGCACAGTTTCAACCCACCGAATTTGCAATTGAACAAGTGTTTATGGCACGCAACCCAGATTCTGCGCTAAAGTTAGGTCAGGCTCGTGGCGCGGCGATTGTGGCGGCGGCCTGTGCCGGTTTACCTGTCGCAGAATATGCTGCGCGATTGGTAAAGCAAGCGGTGGTTGGCACTGGGGCAGCTGATAAAACACAAGTGCAACACATGGTCATGGCCATGTTGAAATTGCAACATAAACCGCAAGCCGATGCCGCTGATGCGTTAGCCGTTGCTTTGTGCCATGCTCATACACGAACACAACTTATACTAAAAACAACAAGGGGACGCGCGTGATTGGTCAATTGACAGGAACGTTAATCGCTAAGCAGCCACCTGAAATTCTTATTGATGTACACGGCGTTGGTTACGAAGTTCAAATGCCGATGACATGTTTGTATGAACTCCCAGATATTGGTGAGCAAGTGAAGGTCATAACGCATTTTGTCGTGCGTGAAGACGCGCAGTTGCTGTACGGTTTTAATACTTTTGCCGAGCGCACGTTGTTTCGCCAGCTCATTAAAGCGCAGGGCGTCGGGCCGAAGTTAGCGCTAACCATCATGTCCGGCATGACCGCACATCAATTTGTGCATGCGGTAACACACGATGATGTTTCAACCCTAGTGAAGCTTCCAGGCGTCGGTCGTAAAACCGCTGAGCGCTTGGTGGTTGAAATGCGTGATCGCTTGAAAAACTGGGGTTCGGCAACACCAGCCACTGATGCAGCGCCGATTGATTTTGGCGATATGAATCCAACGGTAAGTGCGAATTCGCCACGTGATGATGCATTGAGTGCATTGCTGGCTCTTGGCTATAAACCGGCGCAGGCGGAAAAAGCAGTTGCCGCGGCACTCAAAGCAGAACCCGAAGCTCCAAGTGAAGCCCTCATCCGCTTCGCTTTGAAAAATATGTAGCCCGGCGTTTCACGCCGGGTGGCGCGTAGCGCCGTGAATATATGGGCTTCCGCGGTGTCGTTACATTGTGTAACGGCCGGCAATAACAGCGCGTTGCGCTACCCGGCGTAGAACGCCGGGCTACGAGGTGTGAACAATGATTGAGCCAGATCGAATTAATCAGCCGCAGGCGAGTAGCGAAGACGAGGTTATTGATCGTGCTATTCGGCCGAAGCAACTTGCCGACTATACCGGGCAGAAGCATGTGGTTGAGCAAATGGAAATTTTCATTCAGGCCGCTAAGCAGCGATCTGAGGCGCTTGATCATGTCTTAATATTCGGTCCGCCGGGTCTTGGAAAAACTACTTTAGCAAATATTGTCGCCAATGAATTAAACGTAAATATCCGGCAAACTTCAGGGCCAGTGCTGGAAAAAGCGGGCGATCTTGCGGCATTGTTAACTAATCTAGAAGAGCACGATGTGCTTTTTATTGATGAGATTCACCGTTTGAGTCCGGTGGTCGAAGAGATTTTGTATCCAGCGATGGAAGATTATCAATTGGATATTATGATTGGCGAAGGTCCTGCTGCCCGTTCAATCAAATTAGATTTGCCGCCATTTACATTGGTGGGTGCGACAACTAGGGCAGGGGCTTTGACGTCACCGCTTCGCGATCGGTTTGGGATTGTGCAGCGCCTTGAGTTTTATAACGTGGAAGAACTCACCACGATTATTCGCCGCTCTGCTAAATTCCTGAACTTAGATTTAGAAGCCGAGGGCGCTCTAGAAATCGCTCGTCGCTCACGCGGTACGCCGCGAATTGCGAATCGCTTATTGCGCCGAGTACGAGATTTCGCCGAAGTGAAGAATAGCGGTCATATTGATCAGCCAACGGCCGCAGCGGCACTTGCTATGGTTGATGTTGACGAAGCTGGTTTCGATTACATGGATCGTAAATTACTGCTCGCCATTATTGAAAAGTTTATGGGGGGACCAGTCGGGTTAGATAACTTGGCCGCCGCCATTGGCGAAGAGAAAGATACGATTGAGGATGTGTTGGAGCCGTATTTGATTCAGCAGGGCTTTTTGCAGCGAACGCCGCGGGGACGCATTGCAACACCACACGCCTATGCCCACTTCGGCTTAGGCAAAGGCAAAGACGATATTAGCAATTAGATATTGGATATTAGCGTTGCAGTATCGGGTTTTTGGGTTTCACTAATATCAAATATCCGATAGCTAATATCGCACTTGAATTTTAGGTAAAAAAAAGCCCGCTCAGGGAGCGGGCAAAATACAGAACAACAAGGAAGTTAAATCCAGGGAACAATAACAGGAAGAAGTGACAACCGGTCTCTTCGTATCTGATATCTGAAGCGTATTATACGGAGGACTGACCAGCATTCAAACGAGAAAAATTGTGTTTCACATAAAATTTACTAATGCGAAGTAAAAATACCTGGTTAAAAAATGCGCTAACTAAAATTGGTCAGACCAAAATAAGGCTCGAATCTTAAGGGTTTTGTAAAAATTGGTCAGATCGCTAAGATAAAAAAATGTCTGGTGTAAAATTGAGCAACTTAACATTTGAATGGCCGATTCGGGTCTATTACGAAGATACAGATGCTGGCGGTATCGTTTATTATGCGAACTATCTCAAATTCCTTGAGCGTGCCCGAACAGAATGGTTACGCTCGTTAGGGATTGAGCAAGATACTTGGCTGCAACATCGTATTGGTTTTGTCGTGCGACAGGTGCAACTGGATTTGCTACTGCCCGCGCGATTTAATGATGAACTGACGGTCACTGTTGTGGTCGAACGCCTCGGAAAGGCGTCAGTAATTTTTGCGCAACAAGTCCTGCGAACTGACGGAACGCTGTTGTGTCAGGCGCAAATTAAAGCGGCTTGTGTGAATTTAGGAGAGCCTGGTGAAGCCGTGCGAGCGGTACCAATGCCAGCGGAAATTTTTGAGGTGTTAAAACGTGCAAACTGAATTGTCGATAACTGCGCTGATTTTAGAAGCAAGTATTGTTGTCCAGCTCGTTATGTTGTTGCTGTTGGCGTTCTCTGTGGTCGGCTGGATGATGATATTCCAGCGTGCCAAAGTCATTAAAACTGCGACACAACAGGCATTAAGTTTCGAAGATCGGTTTTGGTCGGGCGTTGACTTAGCACGGTTGTTTCAAGAAGTATCTGCGCGTGCCCAAAACGCCTCTGGTATGGAAAAGATTTTTCATGCTGGCTTTAAAGAGTTTGCGCGACTTCGCAAAAATGAATCGCTTAGCCAGCAACAGATGCTCGATGCATCGTATCGAGCAATGCGCGTTGTGCACTCACGCGAGCTCGACAGTTTGGAAAGCAATTTGTCGTTTTTAGCAACGATTGGTTCGATTAGCCCTTATGTCGGTTTGTTTGGTACGGTATGGGGTATTATGAATGCGTTTATTGGCTTAGGTGCAGTTCAGCAAGCTACCTTAGCCATGGTGGCGCCAGGTATTGCAGAGGCTTTGATTGCGACAGCAATGGGTCTATTCGCAGCAATCCCGGCCGTTATTGCGTATAACCGATTTAGTTATCGTGTTGAAAAAGTAGATAATCAGTACGTGAACTTTATGGATGAACTGATGGCGATTCTGCAGCGTCAGGGCTCGCAAGCGAAAGCAGGTGCGGCGGCATGATGACGGTGACACGTCGACGCCGCAAACAGGTGTCGGAAATCAACGTGGTACCCTACATTGATGTCATGTTGGTACTGCTCATTATCTTTATGGTTACAGCGCCCCTGATTACGCAAGGGGTGAAGGTTGATTTGCCGAAGGCGTCTGCGGAACCATTGGACCCTGAGAGCAAGCCGCCGATTGTTGCCTCGGTAGATAAAGATGGTAATTATTATTTAAGCACGAGCAACGATCCTAATGCGGCGATTGATGTTGTCGATTTAGCGGTTGCAGTGCAAGCCGAGTTGCAGGTGAGCCCTGGACGTCCAGTAGTGGTTAAAGGCGATGGCTCGGTGCAGTATAATCAAGTTGTGCAGCTCATGGTACTGTTGCAGAAAGCGGGTGTGCCTCAGGTTGGTTTGATGACAGATAACTCGGCAGGTGGTGAGTAGTGGCAAAGAAGAGTTGGTCATGGCCTAGTGATTGGACAGTGCCTTTGGTGCTGTCATTGTTGGTGCATGTCGCTGTCGTTGGGTTGATGATTTTTGGCATGCACTTTCAGATGCCGTTTGACAAGCCGCTACAAGTCGAGCTTTCGTCGCCAAATGCGCCGCAGCCGGATAACCAAGAAATTGTGCAAGCGGTGACGGTTGATCAGGCAGCTGTTGAGAAGCGGGTGAACGAGATTCGCGAACGCGAGCGTCAAACGGAGCTGGCTGAGCAACGCCGTCAAGCAGAGTTGGAACGTCGTGCTGAAGAAGCGCGTAAAGCGCGTGAAGCAGAGCAGCAACGCTTGCGTGAGTTGCAAAAGCAACAAGAAGCCGAGCGTCGTCGTTTAGAACAAGAGAAGGCTGCGGCGAAGAAGGAACGTGAAGAAGCCGAAAAAGCAGCCGCCGCGGCAGCTGAGCGTCGCAAACGTGAAGAAGCCGCGGCGGCGAAAGCCGAAGCTGAGCGCAAGCGCAAAGAGGAAGAAGCTCGTAAAGCTGAAGAAGAACGTAAACGTCGTGAGCAAGAGGCGCGTGAGCGTGCTGAGCGTGAGAGACAGTTGCAAGAAGAGTTAGCGCGTGAAGCGCAGGCACGAGCGGCAGCGCGACGCCAGCAAGTCCAGAGCGAACTTGATCGCTACACGGCACTTATAAAAAATGTGGTACAGCGCAACTGGATTGTCGATGACTCGATGCGTGGCAAAGAGTGTCGTTTGAACATCACGCTGTCGCGCAGCGGCTTTGTTACCTCTGTTAGCGAGGGACAAGGCGACCGTGCTGTTTGTGAGTCAGCCCGTCGTGCCATATTGAAAATTGGTACACTGCCAGTGTCGCAAGACCCTGAAGTGTACGAACAGATGAAAAATATTACATTCCCATTTATCGCGGATTAAATGAAGAAGCTTATGATGAAAAAACTGCTCATTTGTGTTGTAACCGCGGCTAGCCTGCTGTTTTCCAGCCAGCCGGCCAAAGCCTCACTTGAAATTGTCATTACCGGCGGTATTGACTCGGCACGCCCAATTGCGGTGGTACCGTTTAAGTGGTTAGGCAATGGACCAAAGCCACAAGGTCTTACAGAAGTGGTGGCGGCTGACTTAATGCGCAGCGGTAAGTTTAATCCAATTCCGGTAAACGGCATGCCGCAGCAACCGTCAAGCTCGGCTGATATCGACTATACCGAGTGGGCTAGTTTAGGCGTTGAAGCGGTGTTGGTGGGAACCATTGCGCCGCACTCGCTAGACCGTTATACCGTCTCTTTTGAAATTGTTGATATTTTACGTGGCCAAATTACTAGCGGCACACAAGTGTTGCGTAATGGGCAATTGGTAACTTCAGAAGATCATATTTTAGATGCACGCTCGAGCGTTATTTCTGGTGATCAGTTCCGTCAGTATTCACATCGTATCTCAGATATCTTTTACGAAACCTTAACCGGTCAGCGCGGTGCGTTTATGACGCGTATAGCGTATGTTACAGTTAATCATCAATTAGATAAGCCATATGAGCTAGTAGTTGCCGATTACGATGGTTTTAACGAACGAGTGTTATTACGTAGCCCTGAGCCGTTGATGTCACCATCATGGTCGCCGGATGGCAACAAGTTGGCTTACGTCAGCTTTGAGAACAAAAAACCTGAGATTTTTATTCAGGACATCTATACTCGTAGTCGAGAGCGGATGACACAGTTTCCGGGTATTAACAGTAGCCCAGTGTTCTCGCCAGATGGCAAGAGTTTAGCAATGGTGTTATCGAAAGATGGTAACCCAGAGTTGTACGTGATGGATATTGCCACGAAGCGTGTTCGCCGAGTGACAAACCATCACGCAATAGATACTGAACCAGCTTGGTCACCAGATGGTAACTCGCTGATTTTTACGTCAGAAAGGGGTGGCAGACCACAACTTTATAGCGTAAATTTAAGTTCAGGCCAGGTTCGCCGATTAACATTTGAAGGCGAGCAAAACTTGGGCGGAACGTATTCCCCAGACGGTAAGCAAGTGATTATGGTTAACCGTACACAAGGTAACTATCATATTGCCCGTCAGGATTATCCGAATGGCACGATGCAGGTATTAACGCAAACTGCTTTGGATGAGTCGCCAAGTTTGGCACCGAATGGTAGTATGGTGATTTACAGCACCACCCATAATAACCAGCAAGTACTGGCGCTGGTATCGGTCGATGGACGATTTAAAGCGCGTTTACCTGCGCGAGAAGGTGAAGTAAAATCACCGTCGTGGTCACCGTTTTTACGTTAGTACGAATGTATTAAAGCAAGTTCAATCACTTACATGAAAGAAAGGAACGCGGACATGAACGCAAACAAAGCCTTAAAAAGTCTGTTCATTGCAGTACCTATGCTGACTCTTGCAGCATGTAGCTCTAACCAAGGTGCTGAAGAAGCTGTTGACCAGCAAACGAACCAGCAAGTTGAGCAAACACAAGACCAATCAGGTGTTGATGTTGGCGCTGTTGAGCGTGAGAAAACTCCTGAAGAAATTCGTGCTGAGAAAGTAGCTGAATTGCGTCAAGAAAACATGATTTTCTTCGCATTTGACGATTCACGCATTTCATCTGAGTATGCACAAGTACTTGCTGCACACGCAGATTTCTTAGTTCAAAACCCAAATGTTACCGTAACTATCGAAGGTCACTGTGACGAGCGTGGTACGCCTGAGTACAACATCGCTTTGGGTGAGCGTCGTGCAAAAGCTGTTGCACAGTACTTGCAAAACTTGGGTGTGAGCTCAAGCCAAGTTACCACTGTTTCTTACGGTGAAGAGAAGCCATTAATCAATGCTTCAAACAATGACGCCTACGCGAAAAACCGCCGCGGTGTACTCGTTTACTAAGTAACTCTGGTTGAGCCAATGCAAAAAGTAATCTTAGTATTGGCCTTTCTGATTCCCGGTGTCCTGCATGCGCAGGCACCGGTTTCTAAGTTAGGCAGTGGGTCGTTAGAAGAACGCCTGAATCAACTCGAACGTGTTATGGACGCGCGTAATGCTGCGCAAATGGCACTGTTAGATCAAATGTCTCAATTACAAGATGAGGTTGCCGATCTTCGTGGTAAAACCGAAGAACACGCTTACCAAATCGAACAAATTCTGCAACGTCAACGCGAAATCTATCAAGAAATTGATCGCCGTTTAACTGCGCAGCCTGCTGCACAGACACAGCAAGCGCCAGTCAATACGACCGCCGTTGATACTGCAAGCTCTGCGACGTATTCAGCTGATTTGTCGGAAAACGAAGCGTATGAACAAGCCATTCAGTTGGTTCTTCGTGATAAGCGCTACGATGCCGCAGTACCTGCCTTTGAATCATTTATTCAGAATTATCCGAATTCGACTTACGTGCCAAATGCCCATTACTGGTTAGGTCAGTTATTGTTTGCGGAAAGCAAATATGATCAGGCCAAAGGTCATTTCTCGACAGTCGTAACGGACTTTCCTGATAGTAACAAACGTGGTGATTGTATTTTGAAGTTGGGCATTATTGCTCAGCAACAAAACAATACAACCAAAGCACGTGAATTATATAATCAGGTTATTAGCGAATATGCGAACTCCACAGAAGCTGGTTTAGCACGCAAACGCCTCGATAATTTGTAAAATTCCTGTAGAAATATCGGGGAAATGTTCGCAAATTGAGCAAACGCACCCGATTCCTTCAATTTACAGTTGCAACGAGCGGCTTTTTAAGTAAACTATGCCGCCGTTGCCACAGATAAGTGTGTAACACAGAAGTGATGGGTTGTTAGCTCAGTTGGTAGAGCAGTTGACTTTTAATCAATTGGTCGCAGGTTCGAATCCTGCACAACCCACCAATCACTTCAACCCTTCAAAGTTTTAAAGTGGGTTGTTAGCTCAGTTGGTAGAGCAGTTGACTTTTAATCAATTGGTCGCAGGTTCGAATCCTGCACAACCCACCACTTTATTTTTTCCCTTCGTGCCCCAATTTGATTTATAATCATCAAACTTTTTTAATGCATTGAAGTGGTACCATGAGCATTACTGCAGAAATTCAAGCACGGGTAATTGATAGTTTAGATTATCCTTTCCCGCCAAAACCGAAAACGTTAACAAGCGCTGAAAAGGCAGAGTACACCGCACGTATTAAGCAATTATTACGTGAGAAAAATGCTGTGCTGGTTGCGCATTATTACACTGATCCTGAAATTCAAGCATTAGCTGAAGAAACCGGTGGTTGCGTTGCTGATTCGCTCGAGATGGCGCGGTTCGGTGCGAAACATGAAGCAGATACGCTGATTGTAGCTGGGGTTAAGTTTATGGGCGAAACCGCCAAAATTTTAACGCCAAACAAACGTGTATTGATGCCAACGCTCGAGGCAACCTGTTCGTTGGACTTAGGTTGCCCAATCGATGAGTTCTCTAAGTTCTGCGATGAGCACCCGGATCGCACGGTAGTGGTGTATGCCAATACATCGGCAGCTGTTAAAGCACGTGCAGACTGGGTGGTTACTTCGAGTATTGCGCTGGAAGTGGTTGATCATTTAGATGCGAACGGTGAAAAAATCTTATGGGGCCCGGATAAGCATCTTGGCGCCTACATTGAGAAGCAAACTGGCGCTGATATGATCATGTGGCAGGGTGCTTGTATAGTTCACGACGAATTTAAAACCAAAGCGCTGGAAGACTTAAAACGGGTTTATCCAGATGCAGCTATTTTGGTGCACCCAGAGTCACCGCAATCGGTCGTTGAGATGGCTGATGCAGTTGGTTCAACGTCGCAATTGATTAAAGCCAGTCAAGAGTTACCGAATGATACGTTTATTGTGGCAACTGACCGCGGCATTTTCTATAAAATGCAGCAGTTGTCGCCGAATAAGCACTTTATTGAAGCCCCTACAGCCGGTAACGGCGCCACTTGTCGTAGCTGCGCTCATTGCCCTTGGATGGCAATGAATGGCCTTGTGGCTATCGCTGAAGCGCTCGAAAATGGCGGCGCCAAGCACGAAATTCATGTGGATGAAGCACTTGCTGAGCGGGCGTTAAAGCCGTTGAATCGCATGCTTGAGTTTAAAGGCTAAAAGCTAAAAGCTAAAAGCGTTGTTCGTTATTGGTTGTTCGTTGTTCGAAAAAGACAAAACGAATAACCAGTAACGAATCAAGATGTTAGAGGTGTGGGTGAAGCAGGTGGTAGCCGGTGGCCCGCATTCTAGAGTTACTGAGACGCTTGCTGCCGCGAGGACCTACTTTATCCGTGCGCTTGAGCTGTTCGATTGACACGCCGATCTTGTGGGCAATACGAGCATAGGCTTCTTCTTGCAACAATGGCTCGTTGTCGCTAACGATATATATCTCTTCACGATGCCCTGGATGCGTGAGCAAATAGGCAATAAAACCTGCGACATCATCACTATGAATGCGATTCGTCCAAGCGGGTGTAATCACTGCCGTACCGTCTCGCAACTGCTGTTGCATCCGCTCGCGGCCCGGTCCGTAGATACCTGAACAGCGTAATACTGAAACGTCAGCGGGACTCCCAAGTATCACACGCTCAGCTTGTAGGAGCATTTCACCACTATCTGAATCCGGTTCGGTTGGGCTTGCTTCATCGACCAGCTCACCATTACGTTGACCATATACACCAGTACTCGAAACATACAAAACACGTGGCGGCGTACTTAGTTGATGCAACAAATGCTGTAAGTGACGACATGGCACCACATAGCCTTGGTGATAGCCGTCGCGACTGTAATTTGACGGCGTGAGCGTGATGACAATCGCGTCAAACTCATGTTCAAGTAGCTGCCGTAGGTCGTGTTCGCTATTCGCGTCGGCGCTTACCAACTGAACGCCTTCAATCACCGGCTTGGTCGATGGATTACGACACGCACCAACAACCGTCCAGCCGGCATTGATGAGCAATGGCGCGGTGCGCTGCGCAATATCACCGTAACCTAACAAAAGTACTTTTGGCATGTTTAAACAGCTCCTAACCAAACATCCAGAAATAGCATCACGACTAAGCCAACCATCAAACCTGATGTTGCGCGGCTATGATGCCCGTGACGATGCGTTTCGGGGATGATCTCATGACTAATGACAAATAGCATGGCACCGGCGGCAAATACGAGTCCCCAGGGTAATAATAGCTCCGAAATATTTACAAATACGCCGCCGAATAAACCACCAAGCGGCTCAATCAGTCCAGTTAAAGCGGCAACCAAAAATGCTTTCAAACGGTTGTAGCCTACGGCTACTAAACCAACGGCAACAGCCAGCCCTTCCGGTAGGTTCTGTAACCCAATACCTAGCGCAAGTGAAAAAGCGTTTTCCTGCTGTCCGCTACCATACGCAACGCCCACGGCGAGACCTTCAGGGAAGTTATGAATGGCGATAGCGAAGATAAATAGCCAAACGCCAGCAATTTTGGCGTTACTGCGGCCTTCAACTCCGCTAATAAAATGCTCATGCGGCACCAAGCGGTCAAATAACGCAATGGTCAGTGCGCCCAGCAAGATACCGACAACGGCTATGGCAGCTGGCCATGGGCCTTCGCCATAAATCTGTGTGGAAATATCGATTGAAGGAATAATCAGCGAGAAAAAAGATGCTGCAAGCATCACGCCCGCAGCAAAACCTAGTAATGTATCGTTAAATTCTTCGGAAGGCTTTTTTCCGATTAAAATGGGCAGCGCCCCCACAGCTGTTAAACCACCGGTAATGGTACTCGCCAGTAACGCCGTGAGGACTAGCTCCATCATTTAATTCCTTATATTAGTATCCCGCCGCATGACCGTCTTTGCGACTTTCAGATGCCCCGTAATATACGCCTTCTTCATGATTACGCCAAATGGCTTGGTAGCCACCGTAAGGTCCGACAGCCTCTTGCAGAGTATGACCCATTTTAATAAGTTCGCGGCGCGTGTGATCAGAGAAACCGTTCTCTAAACTAACCACACCACCATCGGTCATCACTTCGCCGGTAGGCTGACTCGAGCCCGTATGTAAAATACGTGGCGCATCACCCGCCTCTTGCAGATTCATCCCAAAATCAATCATGTTGATGAGAATTTGAGCGTGCATTTGCGGTTGTGTAGCACCGCCCATAACACCGTAGCTCATGAGGGGCTTACCGTCTTTGGTGACAAATGCCGGAATGATGGTGTGGAATGGGCGTTTGCCTGGTTCAAACACATTGCGATGATTTTTATCGAGAGCGAATAACTCACCGCGGTTCTGAATCACGAATCCGAGACCAGTTGGGGTAATACCCGACCCCATACCACGGTAGTTACTTTGAATCAGTGACACCATATTGCCATCAGCATCCGCTGTGGTCAGATAAATGGTATCGCCTTCGGTGGGAGGATTGCCCGGTTCAAAGGATTTACCTGCGCGTTTCATATCGATGAGCTTAGCGCGCTGCTTGGCGTAATCTTTATCGAGCAGACCTTCTACCGGTACTTCGTTAAAGTCTGGATCAGAGTAGTACTTAGCGCGATCTTCAAATGCTAATTTTTTCGCTTCAACAAACAGGTGCACGTACTCTGGACTATCAAAACCCATGCTCGCGACATCGTAGTTTTCTAGGATATTTAAAATTTGCTGGGCAGCGATACCTTGTGTATTCGGTGGTAACTCCCACAAGTCATAACCACGATAATTCGTCGAAACTGGATTGACCCAAGTTGACGTATGACTTGCTAGATCTTCGTAACTTAAAAATCCACCATGTTTTTTCACAAAAGCATCGATTGTTTTGGCGATTTTGCCTTTGTAGAAAGCATCACGACCTTCTTTGGCAATGAGCTTATAAGTATTGGCAAGGTCAGGATTTTTGAACATTTTGCCTTTTTGTGGCGGCAAACCACCTTTCATGAAAACGTCAGCGAAACCTGGCTGATTTTTAAGCACTTCTGCATTACGCTCAAAGTAATATGCGATAACTTCAGTGACTGGGAAGCCGTTTTCAGCATATTCAACTGCCGGCGCTAATACCTGCACCATTGGCAACTTGCCAAACTTTTCATGTAACTCAAACCAACCGTCGACCGCGCCCGGCACTGACAACGGTAACACGCCGCGGGCTGGAATGGATTCATAGCCGTTCTCTAAAAAATAGTCCAAGGTGAGAGACTTTGGTGAACGACCCGACGCGTTTAAGCCATGCAAACGCTTACCCTCAGCATCCCAAACAATCGCAAAGAGGTCACCACCAATCCCGTTACCGGTAGGCTCCACTAGGCCGAGCAGGGCGTTCGCAGCAATTGCTGCGTCAATGGCATTACCGCCGGCTTGCATAATGTCCAGTGCAACTTGGGTTGCGAGGGGTTGACTTGTAGCTGCCATGGCATGAGGCGCCATTGCCTCGGAACGGGTAGCAAAGTGCTTGCCGGTAATGCGGTCAGCAGCGATGGCATTCATGCTTGCTGCACCGCAACCGAACGCAAGCAAACAACTCGCAGCGGCAAACTTCGATTTTTGAATCAGATACTTCATAAAATGATACTCCGGTTTGGCTTGAGGTATCATTTCACTATATGAATTGAGCATCAAATGAGCAATGCTTGTAACCGCAGATAACCTGCCTATTACCGAACGACCACAAAAAAACCGCCTTGCGGCGGTTCTCTTGTATCTGGCGGAGAGAGAGGGATTCACTCGGGCCATCCATGGCCCTCGCCCTGCGGGCAGCCTTGCGGCTGTGCCAAACGGCAATCCTGCCGTTTGGTCGAACCCTAAGCGTTCTCATCAAGTCGGCACTCTCCACCAGACACAAAAAAACCGCCTTGCGGCGGTTCTCTTGTATCTGGCGGAGAGAGAGGGATTCGAACCCTCGATACGCGGTTAGCGTATACACACTTTCCAGGCGTGCTCCTTCAACCACTCGGACACCTCTCCTGAAGTGGCGGTATGATAGGGAAAACCCTGGTTTAAATCAACAGCGTTGAAAAACAAAAGCGATATTAGATATTAGATATTAGATATTAGATGTTAGATATTGGCGCCGATGCTTTGGACCTTTGTCTTTTCTAATATCTAATATCCAACATCTAGTATCGTATTTGTTCTTCTTCAGACCTAAGTCGTATGGGAAAAAGCTGGTAACACGCTACATTAGACAGCAGTGGCAGTAGATAAGGATTTTCACCATGAGTTACCCGCGCGAATACGAATCATCACTCCAACGCACTGAGGCGTTTTGGTTGAAGCAGGCTGGACAGTTGCATTGGTTCAAAGAGCCCAGCACAGCATGCCAGTTAAAAAGTAACGGCACCGCCGATTGGTTTGCTGATGGTGAGCTAAATATTTCGTTTATGGCGCTTGATTACCACGTTGATAATGGCCGTGGCGATCAAGTGGCACTCATCTATGATTCGCCGGTAACGGAAACCAAACAACAGTTTACCTATCGCGAGTTACGCGATGAGGTAGCATTGTTTGCTGGATTGTTGAAAAAGCACCACGTTAAAAAAGGTGACCGTGTGGTTATCTATATGCCGATGATCCCGCAGGCGGCCATCGCGATGTTGGCATGTGCACGATTGGGGGCGATTCATTCGGTAGTATTTGGTGGCTTTGCGCCGCATGAATTAGCGGTTCGAATTGATGATGCGCAACCTAAAGTTGTGGTGACAGCCTCATGTGGTGTTGAGGTCAATCGCGTCATTCCATATAAACCGATGGTGGATAAAGCGATTGCTGAAGCTAGCCATAAGCCTAGCAATGTGATTGTTTATCAACGTGAGCAGTGTCAAGCAGAGCTTAACCAGCCGGGTGACCTTGATTGGCAAGCTGAAGTGGCAAAGGTAACGCCAGCTGAATGTACCGTGGTGCCGAGTACACATCCGTTATATGTTCTCTATACTTCTGGTACTACCGGCAAACCCAAGGGCGTTGTGCGCGACACGGGTGGTTATGCGGTGGCGCTGCATTACTCGATGGAAACGGTTTACGATATCAAGCCAGGCGAGGTGATGTTTACCGCTTCTGACGTCGGCTGGGTGGTTGGGCATTCCTACATTGTTTACGGCCCATTACTGGCGGGCGCGACGACGATCTTATATGAAGGGAAACCGGTCAGAACACCAGATGCTGGTGCGTTCTGGCGGGTCTGCGCAGATTATAAAGCCACGGTATTATTCAGTGCGCCCACCGCATTTAGAGCGGTGAAAAAAGAGGATCCAGAGGGCAAAATACTTGAACAATATGATTTAACTGCGCTGGAACGGATTTACATGGCGGGCGAACGACTCGATCCGCCGACTTATGATTGGACCACAGAAATTACCGGTAAGCCAGTCTATGATCATTGGTGGCAAACAGAGTCTGGGTGGCCGATCTGTGCCAATCCTGTAGGTATCGCCGAGCACCCAATCAAACCAGGTTCAGCGACGCTCCCATTGCCAGGTTACGATGTTCGTATTGTTGATTATAAAGGCCAAGAGCTGGCCCCCAATGAGCAAGGTGCAGTTGCCATCAAGTTGCCGTTACCACCAGGGTGTTTGACGACAATCTGGAATGACGAAGAGCGCTTTGTCGGTGGTTATTTAAGTGAGTTTGAGGGATTTTATTCAACGGGCGACGGTGGCTATAAAGACGACGATGGCTATGTATTTATTATGGGCCGAACCGACGACGTGATAAATGTGGCCGGTCATCGCTTATCAACGGGCGAAATGGAAGAGATTCTGGCTAAAGACAAGGCGGTGGCTGAATGCGCCGTGATTGGTGTACAGGATTCTTTAAAAGGTCAGGTGCCAGTTGGCTTGGTGATCACCAAAGATGGCGTTACTACGAGCGATGAAGAGCTCAGTGCTCGTCTAGTGCAACTGGTGCGTGATGAAATTGGTGCGGTGGCGTGTTTGAAGCGAATCTTGATTGTGCCACGCTTACCGAAAACGCGTTCGGGGAAAATTCTGCGTCGGGTATTGCGTCAATTAGCCGACGGCGAACAAGTTGTGGTGCCATCGACTATCGATGACCCAACCTGCATAGATGAAATTCGTGAGCGCTTAGCGAATTAAGCGCTCATTTAAACTAAGCAATAACTTAGAGCTCATCGGCCGCATCGTTTTCTGGTCGCGGTTTTGATTTCGCTGGTGAGTTCTGTTTCTTGGCTTTTGGTTTGCTGACAGCTTCGGTGTGCACTTTGGCATCGTCATTCCAACTACGAATATGCAAATCGCGCTGTGGGAATGGAATTTCAATGTCATATTCTTCGAGCGAGGTATGGATTTCCCACATAAACGCCGCTTTAACGGCACTTGGCCGATTTACCGCTTCCGGTTTTAGCCATACCACCAATTCGAAATTGAGTGAGCTATCGCCAAATTCCGTTAACCAAACCTGTGGTGGGCGATGGCTCCCATCATCTAGTGTATGCGGCACACGCTCAGCAGCCTCTAATACCGCTTTACGCACCAATTCTTTGTCGGTGCCATAGGCCACACCAAATCCAATTTTAATGCGTCGAATGGTGTCGCGCATGGTCCAGTTGGTGACTCGACCAGCAACAAACTCGGAGTTTGGAACAATAATATCGATGTTGTCGTTGGTGGTGATGATGGTGCTACGAATATTAATTTCTTTTACTTCACCAGTTACGCCTGATTCGAGTTCTACAAAATCACCAACTTTGAGTGTTTTCTCAAACAGCAACATAATCCCAGCTGTGAAGTTGCTGATTAGATTTTGTAAACCGAAACCAACACCGACACCTAATGCGCTGGCGAAAATCGCAAACTTCGTCAGATCAATGCCTATGGATGCCACGGCAATGAGCGCACCCACCACCATCACCACATAATGGGTGATACGGGTGAGGGCATAAACCGACGATTGCGCCATTGATTTCCGATAACTGGCAATGCGTCGTAGTCCGTTTTGGAGTATACGTGAAAAAATGTAGGTGACGATTAGTATCATCACCACGCGGAAGATAGAGCCGTAAGTTATCGACGTTTCGCCTACCTTAAACAGCTCGGTTTGCAACCAACCAAAAAGGTGTTGCACTTCAGCAAGAATTTGCTCCATGCGCTGTTATCCCATTTGCGCTTGCAAATACAGCTCTAAACCCAGTTTCTCAATGAGTTCGAGTTGCTGACGTAACCAATACGCATGGTCTTCTTCCGTATCTTTTAAAATACTAATGAGCATATCTCGCGTGACAAAATCACCCGCCTGCTCGCAGAATTTGATCACACTGCGTAAAGTGCGCGCATTACCGTACTCAAGCTCTAAATCATTCGCCAGCATGGTTGGTACCTCGTTCGCAATGGTGTGCGGCTCGCGCCCGTTCATATTGGGTTGGCCGCCTAAAAACAGAATACGGCGTATAAGTAAATCAGCATGACCGCGTTCGTCATCTACTTCGTGATTGATACGCTCGTAAAGTTTGTCCAACCCCATATCTTCATATATGCGTGAGTGTGCAGTGTACTGATCAATCGAAGTCAACTCGTACGCCAGCAATTTATTCAGTTGCTCAACAATAGCTTGGTGATCAAGATTCATGACAACTCCTTATTCGCTATCCAACTTGGTTTGCAGATATTTCGCCAAACTAATTTTATCGACCAAGTCCAGTTGTGTTTCTAACCAATCAAGATGTTCTTCTTGTTGCTCAAGAATTTCCGTCAGCTCATCTCGGCTAACGTAGTCTTGTGCCGATTCACAAACGGCAATAGCAGCGCGAATGGCAAGCACGTCGTCCATTTGTACTTTATGGTCGAGTTGGAGCATTTCATGCGGATCTTCGCCGATGAATAGTTTGCCAAGATCTTGAAGGTTAGGGAGGCCACCTAAAAACAAAATGCGCTCGATAATGTCATCAGCGTGTTTCATTTCGTAAATGGAAGCTTTGTAGATTTTACTATTGAGCTCACCAAAGCCCCAATTTTTGTACATGCGGGCATGTAAAAAGTATTGGTTTATTGCGGTAAGCTTGCGGGTGAGTATGCGATTAAGTTCTTGTAAAACCTTACTGTCGCCTTTCATGACTACAACTCCTAACTGTTATTTTTTAACAGCTTAAGCGTAGCACACCTCGACTGGCAATAAAGTTTCTGATTTTAATCGTGCATTACGATCAGCAACAGCGTCTTTGACAACTTCTTTCGCGCACTGTGTACAGCAGCCACACTGAGTGCCGACGCCATACTGCTGGCGCAGTTCACGCATACTGTTTAAGCCATCGTCGACTGCGCGACGAATGGTTTTATCAGTGACACCTTTGCATAGACATACGTACATAGTTGGCTCCGTACTGTTACGAAGCTAATGATAACGCAAACAAGAATGATTCGCAATAAAAACCAAGGGCAAGATATTTGCTATTGGATATTAGATATTAGGAAAAGATAAATACCCGATACATCGGCGCTAATATCTAATATCCAATATCTAATATCGCTTTCGCTTTTCAGAGGCTGATGATCAGGAGGATGACGTGCAGTGCCACCACCGTGAACGTTAATCGACCGCGCAACTCCAAATACCACGAATGTGTGCTCAGCTTGCGGCGTTCGTAGTTTAACCAAAATAGATGAAGTAGGGCCAAGACGGCAAGAAACGCGAGGGTTGAGTCGCGGCATATTGGTAGCTGTGTTGCGATTAGTACGGCGAAACCGGTAACAGAAGGCACCATGCTCCATTGCAGGCTGCGGCGGTGATCGCTGTCAGCATCAACCATACAGAGTCCCCAGTGAATGCCACCGAGGAAACTGAAGATAATGGCGCTGTATAGAATAAATAGGCTGATGGCGAGCTCGCCGTTGAAGTCGAGCAATGCCATGAGCGTTAGCACAATAAACGGAACAAGTCCGGCGAAACCAAGGCGTTGTGCCGTATATTGTGAGATCAAATTCATGCGATAAATCCTGTTTGTAATACGTAAATGGTGTAACCAACATAGCAGGCCACAAAAATACCACCATGTACGCGATTGATTCGGTTCGGACGGCTGTTCGGGCGAAACGCGAAAATCAATAACATGAACGTTAACACTGTCATCATTAACCAATCACGACTCAAAACCAGTGGTTCGAGTGAAATAGGCGTGATGGCGCCGGCAATCCCCACTACGGCTAAGGTATTGAACATGTTTGAGCCAATCACGTTACCTAACGCGAGGTCGTGTTCGTTTTTGCGTACCGCAGCAATGGCTGATGCTAACTCTGGTAACGAGGTACCAACAGCAACCACGGTTAAACCGATAACTAAATCGCTAACTCCTAGTGCGGTGGCAATATCGACAGCACCCCAGACTAAAATACGCGAACTGATAATTAATAAGATCAATCCAATGATTAACCAAGTGACGGCGCGTCCAATTGGCATCGTGGCTTCTTTAATTTCTTTATCAAAGTCGTCACTTAAGGTATCTGTGCTACCGGTCATACCTTGATAAATACTCCAGCCCAGATAGCTGGCGAAAATTGCAAGTAACACCCAGGCTTCAAGAGTGGTGATGACGCCATCAATGAGTGGCCATGCGGCTAGCAATGTGATGGTAATCAGCATCGGTGCTTCACGTTTTAATACCTGACTGGCCACAGCAATTGGCGCTAAAAGCGCTGTAATACCCAGAATAAGTGCAATATTCGTGATGTTGGAACCATAGGCATTACCTAATGCTAAACCGGGATTGCCTTGCATTGACGCCAACGCAGAAACCACCATTTCTGGTGCTGATGTACCAAAGCCGATAATCACCATACCAATGAGTAGGGCTGGCATACCTAAATGATTTGCTGTTGCAGCAGCACCATCGACAAATCGGTCGGCGCTCCATACTAATAAAGCTAAACCAACAATAATGGCAGCAATAGCGAGTAACATAGAATTCCTTGGTGTTTTTTAGTTGGTCAATATTTTAACGTGAATTAGTAGTGCTTGTGAATGCAGGCTTGAACAGTCTAGACTGAATGTAGCTAAAAGAAGAGGATTTCGTTATGGCGGACAAGCAGTTAGCGCGACCAGAATTTATGATTGATAGCTGGGACTTTAGTCAACATCCAGCTCAACCCATTCATGATAACTTTCATAACCGGCAACAAAGTTGGTTTCATTTCCAGCGCAATATACCTGGGCTAGCGTCATGGTTAATCGATGCGGGTATTCCAGAACCGATTATAGATGCGGTGCTTGAAGAAGATACGCGACCACGATTTGATCGCTTAAATGATGGCTTCTTGTTGATACTACGTGGTGTCAATTTAGCCGAAAATGATCAGCCTGAAGATATGGTCAGTTTACGAATTCTCTATTTCAAAGGTAATTTGTATAGCTTCCGTCGACGTCCGGTGCGAGCTGTCCAACTTATTCAGCAAACGTTAGAACGTGAACAAGGGCCGCAAACCTTGCCTGATTTTATTTTGCATTTGGTTGATGAAATGACCAACAAAATTGAACAGTTGCAAGACAATATTGAAGCTGAAATGGAAGCGCTTGAGGATGATACCAAAGGCACTACCAGTGAACGTCAGTCTGCTTTGACACAATTACACCGCCGCCTGTTACGGCTTACTCGATTTGTGCGCCCTCAGTTGACGGCGCTTGATAAACTCGCTGCTGACAGCACGAAGTGGTTTGATGCTGATTGGACACAATGGCTTTTGAACGAACGCGATAATACCCATCGCGAGCTAGAAAACATGGAAATGTTGTTGGAACAAGTATGGATGTTACGTGAACATTTGCAGCAAGACTTAGCTGAAAAAATGAATCGTAATACTTACTGGTTGTCGATGGTTGCAGGCGTGTTTTTGCCGATTAGTTTTTTGACCGGGTTATTCGGCATTAATATTGGCGGTATGCCAGGCGTGGACCATGGCAACGCTTTTTGGATATTTAGCGCTGCGCTATTCATTATTGCTGTAGTCGAATTCTTGTTGTTACGCCGATTGCGTTTTTGGTAACACCGAAGGTAGCGGCTGAACTGTTGGTGCCTGGTCATGAAAGCCTGGCAATTCGCAATGGTCAGCCGCAAACACAACTAAGTGATCAAATTCAGGCCGCAAACCAATATTCGCCCCAACGTTGAACTCTTCGTGTGACGGGCTCAAGGTCAGAATTTCGATGCCGCTGGCAAGTTCAATGGTGTACAAGTTATGCGCGCCGCGGAAGCCTCGTGCTTTGATGGTGCCGCGCAACCGAGAGGTTGGATCGGGTACCAAATCATCTGGGCGAACCAAAAAGCTTACCGGTGTGCCGGCCGGTACTTGTAGCAAGCTCGGGTGTTCCAACATACCCAATGGCGAGGCGAGTGAACCTTCTGTGTTCACCGTACCTTGCAACAACACACCATGGCCGATGAAATCGGCAACCAATTGATGTTTCGGTTGGTGATAAAGCTGATAGGGTGTATCCCATTGCAATAATTCGCCTTGATACATCACGCCGGCTTTGTCCGCCATCGCAAACGCTTCTTGTTGATCGTGGGTGACCAACAGTGCAGTGATGCCTTCTTTTTTCAGCAGTTCACGTACTTCAACGGCAAGACGCTCTCGTAGCTCCGCATCTAAGCTAGAAAACGGTTCATCCAACAATAACAACCGAGGTTTTGGTGCGAGCGCTCGAGCCAACGCAATACGTTGCTGCTGCCCGCCTGATAATTCATGCGGAAAACGCTTTTGGTAACCAGGTAGACCGATGCGATCGAGCAATTCGTCAACACGTGCGCGGCGCTTTGCTGCACTAGCTTTTTGCATACCAAAGCTAATATTGTCAGCGACATTCAAATGCGGAAATAGCGCGAAGTCTTGAAAGACCATTCCAACGCCACGTTGTTCAGGTGCGAGCGTGTATTTAGCATCGGACACAGAGGTGTCGTCAATGTGAATAGTCCCAGATTGTAAGGTTTGAAAACCTGCTATCGCGCGTAACAAGGTTGTTTTGCCACAGCCACTTGGGCCGAGTAAGCAACCAATCTCGCCTTGTTTTAATTCAAACGTGACGCCACGAACAATATGTGATGCGCCGAAGCTAATCTGAATTTTATCAAGCTGTAACCGGGACAAATTCTTGCTCCTTTAACGCCGACTGTTGTGACTTTAACATAGCGCGAGACAATAAAATAACAGGGATCAAGCCGACCAAAACCATCATCAATGCAGGTGGGCCAGCGTCTGGCAAACGCTCATCACCAGCCATTTCGTATGCACGAACCGCTAGCGTATTGAAATCGAATGGACGCAGTACAAGCGTTGCCGGTAATTCTTTTAATACATCGACGCCCACTAAAATGAGTGCGGTCAGTACGCTGGGACGTAACAACGGCAAATGGATTTTACGCAATACTTGTAGTGGTTTATAGCCTTGAATACGCGCGGCTTCATCCATACTTGGGCGAATCTCGCCGAGCCCTGCTTGAATAGTTTGGAGTGAAACGCTAAGAAAACGGACACTGTAGGCAAATAGCAGGGCGAAGATGGTACCCGATAATAGCAATCCTGGATTCACGTCAAACCATGCTTGGCTTGCCGCAATGATCAGATGATCGATCGAGGTCAAAAACACCATGAGACCAACCGCTATGACGAGGCCGGGGATGGCGTAGCCCAAACCGGCAAAAGCAACACTTGTTCGTACTATTTTAGTGGGGATTTGGCGTCGGCCATAGGCTAACCATAAGGCCATTGTCACAACTAACACAGCCGCCAGAACAGCTAGACCGAAGCTATTAAATGTCAGTTGCCAAAAGTCAGGATCTTGCCAAACTTCGGCTCGTTCAATTGACCAACTGGTGAGTTGTAGCGCGGGCAAAATAAAGCCAAATACTAATGGTAACCAACAGGCAATGCTGGCGGCGATTGCTTTCCAACCCCGCAACTCAAATGGTGGTGCAGGACGATTATTGCGTTGATCGTAGCGCGCTTGGCGACGCGACCAACGTTCGATAAAGATAAGTAAAATGACTGCAATCAGCAGCATTCCGGCTAATTGGAGAGCTCCTTGCAGGTCACCAAGACCATACCAAGTGCGGAATATTCCGGTCGTAAAAGTGGTGACGCCGAAGTAGGCGACAGTGCCATAATCCGCTAACGTTTCCATCAGTGCTAGTGTCGCGCCAGTCACAATGGCAGGCCGTGCCAAAGGTAGCGCGAGGCGTAAAAAACACTGCCAAGGATTAAGCCCCAGACTGCGTCCAGCTTCGATGGTTGTAGCCGACTGCTGGATAAAGGTGGCGCGCGTGATCAGATAAACATAAGGGAACAGCACTAGGCTTAACACAATGATGGCGCCACCGAGACTGCGAATCTCAGGGAACCAGTAATCGCCGTAACTCCAATTGAACCATTCGCGCAAAGATGATTGCACCGGACCGGCAAAATCAAGCATGCCTGTATAAGTGTAGGCAGTGATGTAGGCTGGCATTGCTAGTGGAAGCAACAATGCCCAACTCAGGATTCTTTGCCCGGGAAAGCGGCATGCGGTGGTCAGCCATGCGGTGCTAACACCTAACACGATGACGCCAACAGCAACGCCGATTAATAAAAGCAGTGAATGACGAATGTATTCGGGAACCACAGTCGCCCATAGATGGCTAAGGGTTGCGGTGTCGTCACTCCACGCAAGTTGTAGCACCGACCAACAAATAACAAGCAACGGCACGCCAATAACGACGGCCGTTACGACTAATGAAAGTTGGCGCCACAAACTAGAGCGCATTAACGCCAGCCAGCACGATTCATTAATTTGACTGCTTCAGCGTTATTTTCGCCCAAGAAAGTCATCGATAAATCATCGGCTTTAAATTCGCCCCAAGCTTGCAAGGTTTCGCTCCACTCAACACCTTCCACGGCTGGATATTCATTGTTTGTGGCAGCATACCAAGCTTGTGATTCAGCTGATAATAAGAACTCAATGAGTTGCTGAGCTTCAGCCTTGTTTTTCGCATGTTTGGTTAAACCGATACCTGACACATTCACGTGTGTGCCGAAGCTATCTTGATTTGGCCAGAAAATCTTCAACTTGCTTGCCGCTTCACGTTGCTCCGCATCATCACCAGTTTGCATCAAACCAAAATAATACGTGTTCGCGACTGCAAGATCGCAGACCCCGGCCGCCGCTGCTTTTAACTGATCACGATCGCCACCAACCGGGGGCTTCGCGAGATTATTAACCAGTCCTTCGGCCCAGGCTTCAGTTTTTTCTTCGCCCCAGTGCTCAATTAGTGCCGCAGTGAGTGACTGGTTATAGATATTGTCAGATGAGCGAATACATACTTTCTTGTTCCATTCAGGCTTGGCTAAATCTTCATAGCCGCTTAACTGACTTGGATCGACACGGTCTGCAGCATAAAAGATTGGGCGAGCGCGCAAGCTCAGACCAACCCATAAATTATCTGTTCCGTGTAAGTGTGCAGGCACTGACTCAAGCGCTTTAGCTGATGTTAACGGTTGAAATACACCGGCTTCGGCCGCACGGTGTAAATTGCCGGCATCTACAGTGAGAAATAAATCAGCCGGCGTATTCTGGCCTTCGTTCTGTAAGCGAGCGAGCAATGCATCGCCACCACCGGTTAAAAGGCGTACTTCAATACCGGTTTCTGCGGTAAACTTTTCTAATACTGGTTTAATGAGCGCTTCTTTTCGCGCTGAATACAGGTTAACTGTAGCTGCTTGTGCTACGGTTGCTGTTAAACTCGCAGCAACTGCTGTCATTGTGAAGATTTTGCGCAACATAGTTGAACTCATAGCTTAATACCTCGTATTGATGGGTGAAGTATATCGAAAAAAGATAACGAACGATATTGATTCGCATTTGGTACCTACAAATAGTTTGACGCAAATGAGAATTGTTATCAACAACTGATTGGAAAAAATTATATAAGGATTATTTATGTCGAATATGTCTGCACTTGCATTGATTGGTGTGCTCTCAATTCTGTGCCAGTGGGGTGCTTGGCGCATGAAAGTGCCAGCCATTCTGCCCTTACTTATTGTAGGTATTGTGATTGGGCCGGTATTCGGTGTGTTAGATCCTGACGCCGTGTTTGGTGATATTTTATTTCCACTGGTATCGTTGTCGGTAGCCATCATCCTGTTTGAGGGCTCGCTGACGTTGAAGTTTGATGAAATTCGTGGCCATGGTCGAATGGTAACAAACCTGGTCAGCATCGGTATGTTAGTGACCTGGGTGAGTATCGCTATCGCATCCTACTACCTGATTGGTTTTGGCTGGGAATTGGCCGCTTTATTCGGTGCTTTGGTAGTCGTTACTGGGCCGACGGTGATTATGCCAATGCTGCGCTCGGTGCGCCCTTTAGCGCGTCTTGGCAATATCCTGCGCTGGGAAGGGATTATTATTGATCCTATCGGTGCGTTGCTCGCAGTATTGGTTTATGAATTTATTATTGCTAGCCAAGGGGCTGGCTGGACGCAGGCATTACAAGCCTTTGCAACGACCATCGGCGTTGGCTTCGCGCTCGGCTCTGCGGGCGGTAAATTATTAGGTTGGGCGCTAACGCGAAATATCTTCCCACATTACTTGCGCAATGTTGCGACACTGGCTGTGGTGCTCGGCGTGTTTGCCGTGTCCAATGCCATGCAACATGAGTCTGGCCTACTTACCGTGACAGTCATGGGGATGGTGATGGCCAACATGCGTGGCCTTGATTTAGATGAAATTCTTGAGTTCAAAGAAACCTTATCGGTTCTGCTCATTTCAGGCCTCTTTATAATTCTGGCCGCAAGACTGCAACCGGATGCCTTTAATTCTCTTGGTTTACCAGCGGTCATACTCCTAGCGATTATTATCTTTGCCGTACGCCCACTGAGTGTGTGGCTGTCGTCGATTGGTACCCAAACTGAATTCAAAGAAAAAGTCTTGCTGAGTTGGATAGCGCCACGCGGTATTGTCGCGGCAGCTGTCTCAGCTTTGTTTGCTTTAAAAATGCAACAAGCGGGTTGGGAACAAGCAGAAATGCTGGTGCCGCTCGTATTCTTAGTGATTTTAAGTACCGTTATTTTGCAGAGCTTGACCGCTAAGCCGTTGGCTCATGCATTAAAGTTACGTGAGCCGCCCGCACGTGGATTCTTGATATTTGGTGCTAATCCAACCGCTCGCTTAATTGCTAAATCGCTGAAGGAGAATAAATTCCCTGTCATGTTGGCGGATACTAACTGGGAACACATTAAGCAAGCGCGGATGGAAAATCTGCCGGTTTACTTCGGTAATCCGACGTCTGAGCATGCCGAGAATAATATGGATTTAACCGGTATTGGTAACGTGCTGATATTATCGCCGTATCGTCAGCTTAATCCTGTCGTGGCCATGCATTTTATGGACTGGTTTGATGCCGAGAAGATTTTTGCATTGCACAGCACTGAACATGATGCACCGGCGCGTAATCAGTTACCTGAAGTATACCGTAAGCGTCTGAAACTATTCGGTAAAGGAGTTACGTTCTCGAAGTTAGCTAGCCTGACTTTTCAAGGCGCTCAAGTGAAAACCACTGCGTTAACCGAGTCGTTTCACTATGATGATTATCAGGATCGCTATGGTAATCGAGCGTTACCATTGTATGCACTGGATGAACGTGGCCATTGTCATTTGTTTTCGAGTGATCAAACCTTTGAGCCAAAGGCAGGGTGGCAGATTGTTGCGTTGGTAAGTCCAGAGCAAGAATCAGAAGAAAACTAACATTTTTTTAAATTAAATCGTTTTTAAAATGAAAAACTTATGCTTTTGTTACCAAATTGTAATTGAAATGAGTTTTTTTATTAGATAAGATGCCTGCATGGATTTGGGATGGCACTCATGGAATGACGTTATCCCGTTGAACACGGATGTTCTATCTCCTTTTTTCTTCCTCGTTTAGCCTTTATACTGCAGAACCATTTTTCGGTTGCTGTGGAATTCTGTTATGACCTCTGTCAAATGGCGTAAAGCCTTACATAAAACGACTCTCATCAGCGCAATCATGCTGTTGATGGCTTGTGAGCCTCAGCCAACCGGCGATGAAGCTGAACAATATGTGCTATCGATTGATCAACTGCAATTACCTACCGCGAATTGGGCTTTATCATCAGCTGCGATTCAGCTTAGTTTTTGCCGTGATCGCGTTAATGAAGCGTTGATGGCAGAAGCGGATGAGTTAAATCGTTGGCGCTTAGTTGGTGAGCAATCGGCTTTTCCAGAAAATCGACAAGAAGGCTTACAGCAACTGATCGAGTTATATCGCCAACATGACGTATTGTTGTATCAGCTCTCAGGCAACTTCGGAGCGCAATGGTATCGAATTGCCTACCGGCCCAATCAACCTGAACCGAATATTATCGAGGCTTTTGCTAAAATAGGGCGAGATTCGAAAATTTGCTTTAGTTCACTTGATAATGACTAGCGAGGTGCAAATGACAACGCTACAACAACTAATTGAGAGCAAACTGGTGGAGGAGTTCGCGCCAGTTCACCTCGAAGTCATCAATGAAAGCCATATGCATGGCACACCAAGCGACGATTCGCACTTTAAAGTAATTATGGTCGCAGAACAATTTGACGGTTTGCGCCTGCTTCAGCGTCACCGTGCGGTAAATAAGGTGCTCAATGATGAGCTCGCCGGACCGGTGCATGCGCTGGCATTGCATGTATACAGCCCAGTGGAATGGCAGCAATTGCATGAAGTACCAATGTCGCCAGCATGTCGTGGCGGTAGCAAGCTCGACCAAGGCTAACAGCTCAGATCACTTGCGGCGTCCCACTCGGTTACACTAGCCGCCATTTATATCGATATGAATTCAAAACAATAGGACATAACAACATGGTTATTCATCCAAAAATTCGCGGGTTTATTTGTACCAATGCTCACCCAGTAGGCTGTGCCGCCCACGTGCAGCAGCAAATTGATTACGTGAAGCAACAGCCGGCATTAACTGATGTACCAAAGCGCGTGTTAGTTATTGGGTGTTCGACAGGTTACGGTTTAGCGACTCGAATCAATGCCGCCTTTGGCGCTGGCGCGAAAACCTTAGGTGTCTGTTTCGAAAAAGAACCAACGGAAAAGAAAACAGCAACTGCCGGCTGGTATAACACCGCTGCGTTTCATACTGCTGCAAAGCAAGAAGGCCTATACGCGCACACGATCAATGGTGACGCGTTCTCAAATGAAATCAAGCAAGAAGTCATTGAGAAAATAAAAGCAGATTTCGGGCAGGTTGATTTGGTTGTCTACAGCCTCGCGTCGCCAAAGCGCAAAGACCCAGTGACAGGCGATGTCTACAGTTCAACCTTGAAGCCAGTAGGGCAGGCATACACCACCAAAACCTACAATACTGATAAAGACGAAGTGTCAGAAATCACGTTAGAGCCAGCGAATGATGATGAGATTCAACAAACCATCAAAGTGATGGGTGGCGAAGATTGGGAATTATGGCTTGCCGCGCTACATGATGCTGGCGTATTAGCACCAAATGCGAAAACGACAGCTTATACCTATATCGGTAAAAAGCTGACGTGGCCAATTTATGGTCACGCGACCATTGGCAAAGCAAAAGAAGATCTTGATCGTGCCGCGGCCGCCATGCGTACCCGTTACACTGACATTAATCTTGAAGCTTATGTGTCGTCACTTAAAGCGTTAGTCACTCAGGCAAGCTCGGCTATTCCTGTTATGCCGCTATATATTTCATTGATTTATAAAGTGATGAAAGAAGAGGGCACCCACGAAGGATGTATTGAGCAAACACATCGTTTATTACGTGACGCTTTGTACGCTGAAAATCCAGTGCTGGATAAAGCCGGTCGACTGTTCATGAACGGCTGGGAAACCAACGATAAAACCCAAGCGAAAATTGAAGCGCTTTGGAATCAAGTGACGCAGGATAATTTCCATCAGCTTGCTGATTACGCTGGGTATCACAGTGATTTCTTGCAACTGTTCGGCTTTGGCATGGATGGTGTTGATTACGACGCCGACGTCAACCCCGTTGTCACGTGGTAAAAACCAAAAGCGCTATTAGATATTAGCCATTTGATATTGGAAAAAGACAAAGCCGAAAGCGAAAAGAAATTGGATGAGAGTAAAGCAACGATGCCTACTAATATCTAATATCGAATAGCTAATATCGGTTTTGTTTTACCAAGTAAAAGTGCTAAAATGCGCGCCCTAGGTGAAAATGGACAGAATTTGGTCAGTGTAGGCATTTAAACCTCCGTTTACATGCCTGCGCTGGAGTGAGATTAATCTTCCCTAACGAGTAGTGCAAACGCGTATGATTACGATCAAGAAAGGGCTGGATATCCCGATTTCGGGTGCGCCCCAGCAAACTATCGAGGATGGCCAAGCCATCACCACCGTTGCCGTACTGGGTGAAGAGTATGTGGGAATGCGTCCAACCATGCATGTCAAGGTTGAAGACCGCGTTAAAAAAGGCCAGGTACTTTTCGAAGACAAGAAAAACCCAGGGGTTAAATTCACTGCACCTGCTGCGGGCGTTGTTAAAGACGTACTGCGTGGCGCAAAGCGAGTTTTGCAAGCTGTTGTCATTGAAGTTGACGGCGATGAGCAAGAAACCTTTGCGAAATACGACAGTAACGAATTAGCTAGCCTTGATCGTGCGAAGGTCGTCGAGCAATTAAACAACTCAGGTCAATGGGTTGCGTTGCGGACACGTCCATTTAGCCGCTCTCCGAAGCTTGACGCAGAGCCTACTGCAATTTTTGTCAATGCCATGGATACCAATCCACTGGCTGCCGACCCAGCCGTTATTATCAACGAACAGAAACAAGCATTTATTGACGGTTTGAAAGTTCTTGGCAACTTGACGCAAGGCAAAGTATTTGTCGTAAAAGCAGCTGATGCTGAAGTTGATACTGGCGATGCCAAAGTTCAGCTAGAAAGCTTCGCGGGGCCACACCCAGCTGGTCTAGTCGGCACCCACATTCACTTCTTACAGCCGGTTTCCATGACCAAGCACGTTTGGCACATTGGTTACCAAGACGTGATTACCTTCGGTAAGTTATTTACCACTGGTGAACTGTTCACTGATCGTGTTGTTGCATTAGCTGGCCCAAGCGCGAAGAAGCCGCGTTTGTTGCGTACTCGTCTTGGTGCGAACTTACGTGAACTGACCAAAGGTGAACTCGCGCAAGGTAACAACCGTGTGATTTCTGGTTCAGTGCTGAATGGTCACAAAGTTGACGACGCCCATCAGTGGTTAGGTCGTTTCCATAACCAAGTTAGCGTATTAGCTGAGGGTGACCAGAAAGAGTTCTTTGGCTGGATCAAGCCAGGTGTGAATCAGCACTCTGTGACCCGTGCGTACATGGGGCATTTGAATCCTAAGAAGCTATTTGCGATGACTACCACCACGAATGGTTCTGACCGTTCAATGGTTCCAATCGGCAACTATGAGCGCGTGATGCCGCTTGATATTTTGCCAACGATTTTGCTACGTGACTTGCTCTCTGGCGACACTGAACAAGCTCAGAAGTTGGGCTGTTTAGAGTTAGACGAAGAGGATTTGGCGCTGTGTTCTTATGTTTGCCCTGGCAAATACGAGTACGGTCCTGTGTTGCGTAACATGTTGACCGAAATTGAGAAAGAGGGCTGATCATGGGCTTGAAAAGTTTTCTTGAGAATATAGAGCCAAACTTCGAAAAAGGCGGGAAGTACGAGAAGTTCTACGCCTTGTATGAAGCAGCGGCAACTATCTTTTACACGCCAGGTAAAGTAACCAAAGGCATTACTCACGTTAAAGATAGCGTTGATCTGAAACGCATCATGATTTTAGTGTGGATGATGACTTTCCCAGCGATGTTCTGGGGGATGTACAACATCGGTAACCAAGCAGCGATGGCGCTGGTAAACGGCTATGAACTTGCTGATATTTGGCAAGTCGGTTTGTTTACTGCTTTAGGTGGTGATTTAAGCACTGCAGGCTGGGCCGGTAAGCTATTCTACGGTGCCTGTTTCTTTGTTCCCGTTTATGCAACGACCTTTATTGTCGGCGGTTTCTGGGAAGTACTCTTTGCCTCAATTCGTAAGCATGAAATCAACGAAGGCTTCTTCGTAACTTCTGTTCTGTTTGCGTTGACTCTGCCGGCAACAATGCCGTTATGGCAAGTTGCTTTAGGTATCACCTTCGGTGTGGTTATCGGTAAAGAAATCTTCGGTGGTACTGGCCGTAACTTCCTTAATCCCGCGTTGACAGGTCGTGCGTTCTTATACTTCGCATTCCCAGCGTCTATCTCGGGCGAGCAAGTATGGACTGCCGTTGACGGATTCTCTGGCGCAACTTTGTTGGGTCAAGCAACTGCAAGCACCGACTATATCGCTGACACTGCACTTTGGTGGGATGCCTTCTTAGGTAACATCCAAGGTTCAATGGGTGAAGTTTCAACCCTGATGATTCTTATCGGTGGTTTGGCGCTGATTTATTTCCGTATTGCATCATGGCGCATTGTGTCAGGTGTATTCATCGGTATGGTGGCATTGTCATTGCTATTCAACGTCATTGGCAGCGACACGAACCCAATGTTCGCGATGCCATGGTACTGGCACTTAGTTGTTGGTGGTTTTGCCTTCGGTATGATGTTCATGGCCACTGACCCAGTATCTGCGTCTTTCACCAACAAAGGTAAGTTCTACTATGGCTTCCTGATTGGTGCAATGACTGTACTTATCCGTGTGGTAAACCCTGCGTATCCAGAAGGCATTATGTTAGCGATTCTATTCTCTAACGTATTTGCCCCGCTGTTTGACCACTTTGTTGTTCAATCAAACATTAAACGGAGAATGGCACGCAATGGCTAATAAAAACGAATCACTCGGCAAAACGTTATTTGTCGTGATCGCGCTCTGTTTAGTGTGCGCGGTCATCGTGGCGGGTTCTGCAGTTGGTTTGAAACCAATTCAGCAGAAAAATGCTGCGCTTGATATGCAACGTAACGTGTTAGATGCGGCCGGATTATTAACACCAGAAACAGATGTGGTGGCAGTATTTAATAATCGCGTCGACACACGTTTAATCAACTTGAATACTCTTGAAGAAGTTGACTCTGTTGATGGTAAATCAGCAACGGAATATGACCCAATCGCTTCTGCGAAAAAAGCAGGCTTAGGTACTAAGCTTGAGAAAAGCGAAGACGTAGCGGGCATTGGCGCACTTGAGAACGTTTCTAAAGTTTACTTTATTAACGATGAAAACGGCGCCCTAGAAACTGTTGTGGTTTACGTTCGTGGTTATGGTCTGTGGGGAACCATGTACGGCCTGATGGCGGTTGCGCCAGACATGAATACCATCAAAGGTATTAACTTTTACGAGCACTCTGAAACTCCGGGGCTTGGTGGCGAAATCCAGAATCCTAATTGGACAGCAAGCTGGCAAGGCAAAGAAATTTATGACAATGGCAGTGTTGCGATTGACGTCACCAAGAATGTGACTGACAAAGCGCATGACGTCGATGCTCTTTCAGGCGCGACTCTAACTAGTAACGGCGTTGAAAACACGATGCAGTTCTGGTTTAGCGATAAGGCATACGGCCCACTGTTCGATAAAATTCGCAAAGGGGAGCTGAACTAATGGCGAGTGCAAAAGAAGTCAAAGAGGTTCTATTTGGACCGATTTTTGCTAACAACCCGATTGCCTTACAAATTCTAGGTATCTGCTCGGCGTTGGCAGTCACGTCGAAAATGGAAAACACCGTGGTTATGTGTATCGCATTGACCTTGGTAACCGCATTTTCGAACTTGTTTATTTCAATTATTCGTAATCATATTCCGTCAAGCGTACGTATCATTGTACAAATGACGATTATCGCGAGTTTGGTAATTGTTGTTGACCAAGTTCTGCGTGCTTATGCTTACAGTATTGCAAAAGAATTGTCGGTATTCGTTGGTTTGATTATCACCAACTGTATCGTTATGGGACGCGCTGAAGCTTACGCGATGAAGAGTCCACCAATGTTGTCGTTCCTAGACGGTATCGGTAATGGTTTGGGGTATTCAGTGGTGCTATTAACCGTTGGTTTCATTCGTGAGCTGTTCGGTTCAGGTAGCTTATTTGGCTATCAAATTTTGCAACTGGCTTCTGAGGGCGGTTGGTATCAACCAATCGGCTTGTTGGTGTTACCACCAAGCGCATTCTTCATTATCGGTGGCTTCATTTGGGTACTGCGTACCTTCCGCAAAGAACAAGTAGAGCCGAAGGAATAAGGAGCAGACCATGGAAGCCTATATCAGTTTATTTATTAAATCGATTTTCGTTGAAAACTTAGCGTTATCGTTCTTCCTTGGTATGTGTACTTTCTTAGCAGTATCAAAGAAAGTAACCACTGCTTTTGGTTTGGGCGTTGCGGTAATTGTTGTACTGGGTATCTCAGTACCTGCTAATAACTTGGTTTACCACAACATTCTAGCGCCAGGTGCACTAGATTGGGCTGGTTTCCCAGATGCAGATTTAAGTTTCTTACGTTTCTTAACCTTTATCGGCGTGATTGCAGCGTTGGTACAGATTCTGGAAATGGCGCTGGACAAGTACGTGCCGGCTTTATACAACGCGTTAGGTATCTTCCTGCCGTTGATTACTGTGAACTGCGCAATCTTCGGTGGCGTATCATTCATGGTAGAGCGTGATTACACTTTCTCTGAGAGTGTGGTTTACGGTATTGGCGGCGGCGTAGGTTGGGCGTTGGCGATTGTTGCCTTGGCAGCAGTGCGCGAGAAGCTGAAGTATGCAGACGTGCCAGATGGATTACGCGGCTTGGGCATCACCTTTATGACGGTGGGTCTGATTGGTTTAGGGTTTATGTCTTTCTCAGGCATTTCGCTCTAATTTCATCCGGTTACGAACGATAACGTATTAAGTAGAGGTACAAGTCGATGCAAGGGCAAGATTTGACACTAATAGCGCTCGGCGTAGGCATGTTTACCTTGATTGTATTGATTTTGGTTGCAGTGATTATGGTCGCTAAATCAAAATTGGTCCCTCAGGGTGATGTCGAGATTTTAATTAATGATGACGAAGATAAGAAAATCACCACGCAACCAGGTACTAAGTTGCTTGGCGCTCTAGCAAACGCGGGTATTTTCGTTTCGTCAGCATGTGGCGGTGGTGGTTCTTGTGGCCAGTGCCGTGTGGTTATTAAAGAAGGTGGTGGTGAAATTCTACCAACCGAACGTGATCACATTAACCGTAAAGAAGCCCGCGAAGGTTGCCGTTTATCATGTCAGGTAAACGTGAAGCAAAACATGAAAATCGAACTTCCAGAAGAAGTATTCGGTATTCGTAAGTGGGATTGTACGGTTAAATCGAACAACAACGTTGCCACCTTCATTAAAGAATTTGTGGTGCAGTTGCCAGAAGGTGAAGAAGTACCATTCCGCGCTGGTGGTTACATTCAGATCGAATGTCCGCCACATCACGTGAAATTTAAAGACTTCGATATCGAAGAGAAATTCCGTGGTGATTGGGAGCACTTTGGCTTCTTTAACCTTGAGTCAAAAGTGAACGAAGAAGTTATTCGTGCATACTCAATGGCGAACTACCCAGACGAGAAAGGCATTATCATGTTGAACGTGCGTATCGCTACGCCGCCACCGCGTGATATGAGCTTGCCACCAGGTCAAATGTCATCGTACATCTTCAGCTTGAAGCCAGGCGATAAAGTGACGATTTCTGGTCCGTTCGGTGAGTTCTTCGCGAAAGATACCAAAGCAGAAATGGTGTTCGTTGGTGGTGGTGCAGGTATGGCGCCAATGCGTTCACATATCTTCGACCAATTACGTCGTTTGAAGTCTGATCGTAAGATGACGTTCTGGTACGGTGCACGTTCGAAGAAAGAAATGTTCTACGTTGAAGATTTCGACATGTTGGCACGTGAAAACGACAACTTCGAATGGCACGTGGCATTGTCTGACCCACAACCAGAAGATAACTGGGAAGGTTATACAGGCTTTATTCACAACGTATTGTTCGAGAACTATCTGAAGGATCATGATGCGCCTGAAGATTGCGAATTCTATATGTGTGGACCACCGATGATGAACGCTGCGGTCATTAAAATGCTAAAAGACTTGGGCGTCGAAGACGAAAACATCTTGTTGGATGACTTCGGTGGCTAACCTTAACGGTTAACTGTAAGGTGAAATAAATCGGATGAAGATGAATCTGTCATCGACTCTGCGAATCTGGCTAGCCCTGATAGGGCTGGCCTTTTTCGTTTCATGTACGCCGGCACCTCAGCAAATTTCGGTGTCCGGTGAAACCATGGGTACGACCTACCACATTCGTTACGTGACAGCGAATCCAAACCATTCGCCAGAACGCGTTAAAGAACGTGTTGACGCCGTTTTGGAGCAGGTTAATAGCCAAATGTCGACGTACGATCCAAACTCCGAATTATCGTTGTTTAACCAACGGAAAACCACGGAGCCGGTAGTCATTTCACGTTCCCTTGAAACAGTTGTAAGGCGCGCGCTTGAAATCGGCGAAGAAACTGATGGCTTACTTGATGTGACCGTCGGGCCACTGGTGAACTTGTGGGGGTTTGGTCCATTAGGTCGACCTGAGCAAGTGCCGACCGAACAGCAGTTATTAGAGGTGCGTGATCATGTTGGTTATCAATATTTGACCGTCGAAAACCATCAGCTAACCAAAGCTGTTCCTGACTTGTATGTTGATTTATCGACAATCGCTAAAGGTTACGGTGTTGATCGGGTTGCGATACTGATGGAACAGATGGAGATTCGTAACTATTTGGTCGAAATTGGTGGCGAAATGCGTATGCGGGGCACTAAACCTGGTGAACAGCCTTGGCGTATTGCGGTTGAACAACCTGTGACTTTAGATCGTGCCGTGCAGCGCATCATTGAACCGGGTAATAATGCGGTGGCAACTTCGGGTGACTATCGCAATTATTTTGAAGAAGATGGTGTGCGCTATTCGCACATTATCGATCCTCGTACCGGCTATCCTATTCAGCACAATTTAGTTTCGGTTACCGTGATTAGTGAAACCTGTATGGATGCCGACGCATATGCGACAGCATTAACTGTCATGGGAGCTGAAAAAGCACTTGAGTTTGCCAATCAAAAAGGTCTCGCCGTGTTGTTAGTGACCCGTGAAAACGATCAATTTAAAGAGTACACTAGTACTGCATTCAAACGATTTGAGCAGTAGCTCAGGAGGTCCACATGGGCGTTTTTATTGCTGTATTCGTCATCATGTTGGTGGTGGTATTGGCCATGTCAGTGGGGTTTATAGCCCAACGTAAGTCGATTTCTGGAAGTTGTGGCGGCATCTCGTCGTTAGGCATGGAAAAGGCTTGTGACTGCAAAGATCCGTGCGATGATAAAAAGGCACGTATGGCTGAAGAAGCTCGAGCTGCGAAAGAAAAGCAGTGGCAGGAAAATCGAATCGATTAATTGAAAGGAGTTAAATGATGGTTACACCGGTACAAATTCGCCCGAAATCGGCTGAAATTTACCTCGATTGTAATGCAACGACGCCGGTGTTGCCGCAAATAGCTCAAGCTGTGGAACACGTGATGGAACACGTGTTTGGCAACCCTTCGAGTAGCCATATTACAGGGCTACAAGCGCGTTACATTCTCGATAATACCCGTCGTCTAGGGCGTCAAGTGATCGGCGCACCGCAAGGGCGCTTGTTTTTCACCAGTGGTGCCACTGAAGGCATACAAACTGCTGTGTTATCGGCTTTAACTGCCGCGCGCAATAGTACTAATTTAGGTGGCAAGCGTTGGTTGCTTTATGGTGCCACCGAACATAAGGCTGTCCCACAAGCGCTCGAGCACTGGAACAAACTGCTGCAACTGAACGCTGAATTGAAAGCGATTCCAGTTGATAGACGCGGTAAATTAGATCTGCAATTTATTGCCGAACATGTTGGTGCCGCGCATATGATTTGCACCATGGCGGTTAATAATGAAACCGGTGTGAAGCAAGATCTAGTTGAACTCGAACGCGTTATTCGCGGCGAAAATGCCGACGTGCCGTGGATGGTGGATTGTGTGCAAGCTCTGGGTAAGCAAAACCTAGCACTCAGTGAAACCACGATTGATTATGCCCCATTTAGTGGACACAAGCTTTACGGACCGAAAGGCATTGGGTTTATGTATGTGCGCGAGAGCGCGCCATTTACCCCGTTAATTATCGGTGGTGGTCAGGAACAAGGGCAACGTTCGGGTACCGAGAACCTTCCTGGAATTGCCGCATTACATGCGCTATTTGAGCTACTTCTGGATAAACAGCAGCAGGTTTTCCAAAGCCAAGCTGTGCTTGACGGGTATCGCGACAAATTACTTACGGCATTGCGTTCTGCGTTCCCAACCCTCGTATTAAATCACGATTTGGATGACTCGGTGCCGACAACGCTGAATTTCTCCGTTCGTGGCGTGCCATCACGCGACATAATGGATGTGTTCGATGCTGCAAATATTCGCGTCAGCTCTGGCTCGGCGTGTAGTTCTGGTGTCACACGCAGCTTTGTGCTGGATGCGATGGGTTTAGAAACATGGCGTTCAAGTTCGGCCATCCGTTTGTCGTTTGGGCCAGTAACATCTGCAAGCATCATCGATGCAGCTTGCGAGCGCATCCGCGATGCGGCGATGGCGCTAAGACAGTCTTGTCTGTTAGTTTCTGACACCAACGAAGACATTGATAGCGATCTTGATGGGGTGGTGCAGCTGCGATTTGATAGTCAGTGCTGTTACTTACTCATCGATAAAGCTGCCGGCGAAATGGCGGTGATCGATCCGGTTCCGGAATTAGCAGAGCGCATCGAGCGTCTCGTTGCATGTCAAAACTATCGCGTCAAAGCCGTGTTGACCACCGAAGCTCAAGAGTCAGACAGTCCAGCAGCAATGCTTGCGCAATTGTTGTGTGCAAGTGGTTGCAGCGCTCAGCGTGACGCTGTCGGTTGGCCATTAGATGCGGTGGGTGGTTGTGAAGCGCCAGTTGAATGCCAAGTTGACGTGTTTGGTTGTTTGCGGGTGGGTGAACGTCGACTGTACCGCGTGGGAACGCGTGAACCCGTATTCTTGTTGAGCTCGCCGCTAACCAGTGACGCCGTATCACCACATGTTGATTTTGCTTTCATTGGTGAACAGCATGATGTTTCTTCGCTAGCTCAGGTTGTTCATGAGCAAACGCTCTTGCTTGCTCGTCGTGATGATGCGTTCCGCGTGGTCGAGAAGCTTTGTGAGGTCTCTGGTGACTGTACGCCATGTCAACTCGTTGATGTTTCACTTGAACAACAACAAGAGTGGTTGGCACAGCCTGAAACATTGGTCGTAGATGTCCGTGAACAGCAAGAACATCAAGTTCGTCAATTGTCGGTCGATGCCGAAGTCATTAACGTACCACTGACGCGGTTGGCTCAGTTTATTTACAGCCATCGTCAACATTACAAAACTCGGCCAATCGTTTGTGTCTGTCGTTCAGGACACCGTAGCGCGGTTGCCGCGCAGGTATTGGCTCGTCATGGATTTGCGCATGTGAGCCATTTGTCGGGAGGTACAGCCTTACTTATCGAAGCTGATTCGCGCGACAAAGCCGTCCTTACCGACTAAATAGCAGCGCTGGTTGATGCAAGCACTGTTCCAAATGTTGGCATCACTGAGTTGCTCCCAAGTCATATCGGCGCTGCTAAGATATGCAGCGCCATTGGGATTACTTACTAACATGTCGCCATTCGGGCGCACTGTTAAACTATACAAAGCACCTTCAAATTCAGGTTCCGGTAGCGCGATAAACTCACCGTCTTGGTAGCGCATGAGGCGCGGTTGGGTTTGCGGTTCGTTTAAGTCACCACCGGCAATAATCACTTCTTTTTCAGACAACGGCCAAACACTGGCAATACCGGCACTTGGGCCGGCAGGCAGTGGTGTGTCGATAGCTTTAAAGCGAATACCGAAAGTGCGTTTTAATAAGAGTCTTGCGGTGCTGCCGTTGGCGGTGCCGATGGCCCAAATATTGTTGTTAAAGCGGACACAGCCGCCGCTGGCTGCTAAGCCCCCTTCATCAGGTAGTGGTGCGGAGTCAACGACATTACTTGCAGAAAGCCAGTTGCGGCCATCGGTACTGCGTACCATTTCCCAACGGCCTTCGATGCTGTCACCATAAACCCAGGCTTCGCCGTTATTTGCCATCGCAATACAGTTGAGAAATTGATTTGAGCCAGCACGAAAGCGAAGTTGCCAATTGCGTCCGCCGTTAGACGTGTAATAAACACGCGAGTCACCATTTTCGCCAATACTGAGTGCGTAAGCATGGTTGGCATCGAGTGCTTCAATATCACGGAACTGAAGACTTTCGCTGGTGGGATTGAAATATTCCCAAGTTTCTCCGGCATCGGTGCTGCGAGCGATGGTCGCATTTGAGCCGCTAAGCCAAACCACATTATTGGTTGGCGCGCTCACGCCAATCCAATGCACATCTGGCTTACTCTCTAACGAGGTGACACTTAAAGTCGCTGAAACAACAAGACTAACCGCAATCATAAAACCTCATTTTTACTATAGCGAATGCTTCTATCGTGGCTGTTTCAGCGCCTAAACACAAGCTAACTTCGATGTTTTATCGGTAATCGCTGCAGGCGTAGCGCATTGAGTACTACAGATACTGAACTTAGTGCCATGGCGCCACCAGCTAACCAAGGTGCTAAGAGGCCTGTGGCAGCCACGGGAATACCTAGTGTGTTATACGCAAACGCCCAAAATAAGTTTTGTCGAATATTACGTACGGTTTTCTCACTCACGAAAAGTGCATCGACGAGACTGCGCAAGTCGGTGCGCATTAATGCGATATCTGCGGTTTCTAGGGCGACATCTGTTCCTGTACCCATAGCGATACCGACGTGCGCTGTGGCGAGTGCTGGAGCATCATTGATGCCGTCACCAACCATGGCAACAATTTCGCCCTGTTCGCGTAGCTTCGTAATGTGCTCAGCCTTATGTTCTGGCAACACCTCGGCGAAAATATCTGTGATGCCAACTTGTTTCGCTATTGCTTCGGCAGTGCGTTGATTATCACCGGTGATCATAATGACCTTAAGACCACGCTGCTGTAGGGTAGTAATAGCTTGTTTGGCGTGCTTGCGTACCGTATCGGCCACCGCAACAATACCGATCACTTGGTTATCGTAGCCAATCAGCATGGCGGTCTTGCCTTGTTGTTCAAGTTCATCTTTGCGAACTAACCAGTTTCCGCAATCGACGTTTTGTTCTTGCATGAGACGTTGAGTACCCAAGAGTATACGAACGCCAGTTCCATCGTGGTGTAGCAATGCTGACACGCCGCGCCCCTCATGCGCCGAAAAGTCCGTCATGTCGATGACTTTTGCATCCTCATCAATGCCATTCACAATTGCTTGTGCGAGCGGATGTTCAGATTGTTGTTCAAGTGCTTTAATAGCGGCCTTTACTTCTGCTTCACTGAATTGTTTCAGCTCACCTAAGTTCAACTCGAGATCGGTTAATTTGGGTTTACCTTCAGTGATAGTGCCGGTTTTGTCGAGCACCATTGCGGTTACAGTATGCGCAACTTCCAGCACTTCACTTTGCTTAAATAAGACGCCCATTTGTGCTGCTCGACCGGAGCCAGCCATGATTGAGGTCGGCGTAGCTAGACCCAGCGCACATGGACATGCAATCACCAATACGGCAACTGTCGCTTCGAGGGCTGCGCCATAGTCACCGGGTTGATACCAAAATGCCCATACCAGAAAAGTAATGAGCGCAATAACTAATACTACTGGGACAAAAATCGCTGATACTTGGTCGGCGAGCCGTTGAATAGGTGCTTTGGAATTTTGCGCTTGCTCAACAACTTGAATGATTTGCGCTAACGCCGAATCTTTTCCTAACTTGGTAACTTTGGCTTTTAAAAAGCCGTTTTTGTTAATGGTACCGCCAGTTAGCTGTGAGCCCTTTGATTTGTCTACCGGAACACTTTCGCCCGTTATCATGGACTCATCAACAGCACTGTTGCCCGAAATAACCTCGCTATCAGCGGGAACTTGTTGTCCCGGCTTAATATGAATAACGTCGCCCACAGTCAGATCAGCAACGTCTACTTGTTCAGTTTCACCGTCAGCGCGTTCGCGTAACGCCTGTTTGGGTTGAAGGTTTAATAGTTGCTTTATAGCGGCTGACGAGCGTCCTTTAGCACGTGCTTCAAACCATTTGCCGAGCAAGATTAACGTAATTAAAACCGCACTGGTCTCAAAGTATAAGCCTTCATGAATCACATGTTCTGAGGCAAATATTGCTAAATAGACGCTATAGAAATAAGCCGCTGAAGTACCCAGCGCAACCAATACGTCCATATTTGCAGCGCCGCCACGTAGCGCGGTATAACTGCCTTTATAAAACTGCCAGCCAATAACAAATTGCACGGGTGTCGCTAAGGCCATTTGAACCCAAGGGTTCATCAACCAATCGGGAACATAAACTGCGCTGGTCCAACTGAAGTGTCCGAACATGGTATACAGCAACGGCGTTGATAAAATTGCGGCAGCAATAAATTTATAAAACTGGATTTGTTGCGCGCGTTCACGCGGATCGTCTGCTTCTGGCTGTGAGTGATCAATCACACTCGCATCGTAACCAGAGCCTTTAACAGCATCGACGAGTTGCTGCGGCGTCACATTGTTGGCCTCGACTGCGGCAACCTCGTTAGCGAAATTGACATTAACGGAAGTCACGCCATTGACTTCTTGTAACGCGCGTTCGATTGTTTTTGCGCATCCGGCACAGCTCATTCCGGAGAGTTGTAACTGATATTTTTGCGAAGTCATGAAATCCTCCTTAGCGTTTTAAAAGGCGTTCGATGGTTGTATCGAGCTCATCTAACACACTTTCGTCGCCAGTTTGTAGGCGATGCTTAACGCAGGTATGCATGTGTTGCGTCAATAATTTTTTTGCGACGCCGTTTAACGCTGATTGTACTGATGCGATTTGATTTAAAACGTCATCGCAGTAAGTATCATTTTCAATCATGCGCTGCAGTCCACGCACTTGCCCCTCAATGCGTGCGAGACGTTGCTTTAGATTCTGTTTTAACTTATCTGGATGGGGGGTAACGGTGTGCTGCATCATGAAATCCTCAATTTGATGATGTATATAATATAGGGGGGTACCCTATAAAGATCAAGTGCGATATTAGCTATTGGATATTAGATATTATTAAAGACCTGAGATCTGATTTATCGCACTAATATCTAATATCCAATAGCTAATATCGATTTTGCTGCTACTGAGCGTTGAGGGATTGGTTGTTGATGCCGATACTCTCGTCGGACATCAAATATACATACGTCGGCATCAAATCTGCTGGTGTTTTCAACTTGTTTGGATCTTTTGCTGGATAAGCTTTGGAACGCATGGTGGTGCGCGTTGCACCTGGATTGATGACATTAACGCGGATGTTGGTACCGTCATATTCATCAGCCATCACTTGCGCAAGGCCTTCGGTTGCAAATTTGCTGACGGCATAAGGGCCCCAAAATGCGCGGCCTTGGCGGCCAACACCGGACGAGGTAAAGATAATACTGGCATGTGGTGCCTTTTTTAAAGCGGGCATTAATGCTTGGGTCATCATGAATTGCGCGGTTACGTTGACTTGCATAATGTCGTTCCACGAATCGTGATCAATATGTTCAAACGGAGAGAGTACGCCGAGTAAACTTGCATTTTGTAGTACGCCATCTAAGTGACCGAATTGCTCGACAATGGTCGCGGCCATACCTTGATAATGCGATTTTGTGGCACCTTTCATATCGAGTGGCACGATGGCTGGTTCTGGATGACCCGCTTCAACAATTTCATCGTAAACTGCTTCGAGTTTTTTCACGGTGCGCCCCAGCAAAATGACGGTTGCGCCGCATGCGGCAAAGGTTTTGGCTGCTTCACGGCCGATACCATCACCAGCACCGGTAACTAAAATGGTTTTACCTGCCAGTGAACCTTCTTTGATAACGTAGTTTTTTAGATCATTATGCATTGCAGTCATTTTCGGCTTACACTCTTGAGTAACTGAACTTATGAATACGCTAAGTGTACTGGTTTTTGCTATTATTCTCAGTAGCAAGGTATAAATTATTGAGAAATACTTTCAAGTTAAGCTCAGACAGTGTATAAAATTTTGTTAATTAAAACGTCTTGTCGTACCAGTTTAAAAAGGCGATGATAGGCAAAACGAATAACAGCATCCTGCAGGTGCTCAATACATAACAACACGAACAAGGATTGGGGAAGCCTCATGAAAAAACTCTTGCTTGTAACTGCCATCGGTAGCGCACTCAGCTTAGTTGGCTGTGGCAGCGGCGAAGATGCGCCAGAATCGGTAAAAGCCGAATATCAAGTCGCAGCAACTCGCGCAGTATTTGACCCATCAAATGGTCAGGTACCAGTACCGAGCAACATTCTTTTAAGTGGTACCGTTGACGGTACGCTTAACATCCCAGTGGCTGATCCGACGGACGGTGGCAACCCACAAGTTGCTATTAACGGTCTTGATGGCTGGGGAACGCATTCTACTTTAACGTTCAGCTTCTCGTTACCAGTTGATGAAAATGGTGACCAAGTCACGGTCGACTCAGCGTCACTTGAAGCGGCTGGTTCAGTTCGTGTATTCGAAACGATTATGGGTGGCAGTGATGTCAGTGAAGGCTGTGCCGCAGCGCCAAGCCCTGCGGTAACCTGTGCCGTAGCGGCAGAACTCGTGCACGGTCAAGACTTTATTGTACGTGCAACTGGCCCAAGTGGCGTTGCCGTTATCCCGTTGAAACCATTTAAAGCCAAAACAGGTTATTTAGCTGTTTTGACTGACAACATTCAAGATTCATTGGGGCGTTCAGTTAAGCCATCGCAAACCTATGGCTTGATGAAACGTCCAGTCAGTACTGAACCAGTATCATCAGATCCAGCGGCGCAAAGCTTGCAAGGTTTAATCAACAGCCATGAAGCTGCACTTGCGGCTGCGGGCGTTGATACAGAGACTGTCATTTACGCGTCAAGCTTTACCACGCAATCAACAGCTGATGCATTCCACATGGTGAAAACCATGATGGCAGCTCAGTTCTCTGCGACAGCTGCTTTGGGTACACCGTCACCATCACTTGGCGTTGCGCCACTTGGCTACAATGCTGCGCAAGCATTGGTGCAAGCGGGTGCATTGCCAAACGAGCCGACTAACCCTGCTTATGCAGTATCAAGCACTGCACAAGTTTATGGTGGTCAAGTGACTTTGCCATACTTCTCACCATTGCCAACCACAGAAAACCCAACAGCACCATTAAGTGGCCGCTGGATGGCGAAGTGTGACAGTGGTGTGTCGGTACTTGGTGCGATTCAAGCTGGTGCAATTGATCCGATGAATACTCCGTCGATTGACCCGACTTGGTTAAGCGGTGGTGCATCGACGTTTATTCCTGCTTGGGTACAAGCTTGTTTACAAGCAAGCACACCAGAAGCTGTGGCAGCGATGGACTTTCCTGGTGTTGACGAAGAGCGTCACGTCACCAAATTTAACCCAGTACCAGCGGTACAGGGTAACGTGACTGTGAATGCTGTGATGACCGTACCAGATTTGGCAACTGTGAACGCAGTTCGTGGTGCTCAAGGTCTTGACCCGATTACTATGCCTGCTGATGGCTGGCCAGTCGCGATCTTCCAACACGGTATTACTGCTTATAAAGAAACCGTATTATCGTTGGCTGGCATGATGGCGTTGAACGGTGTTGCCACTGTTGCGATTGACCATCCATTGCATGGTGACCGTGGTTTTGGCGCAATCAACGCAACTTCAGGTAAGGGTCCAGCGACGGCTTACATGAACTTGGGTAGTTTGCTAACCACGCGTGATAACCTACGTCAGTCAGTTTCTGATTTACTTGGTTTACGTTTAAGCTTAAATGCGACCAACGCACCAATTGATGCTAGCCGCGTTTATTTCGCAGGTCATTCATTAGGTGCCATTGCTGGCACAGCATTCAGTGCTGTAGCAAACACGCCAATGACCGGTGCTCTTGAAGCTGCAACGCCATTGTTTGCGGTGAACGGTAGCTCGTTGATGGCGCCGGGTGGCAGCATTGCGAACTTCTTGTTGGCATCGAACAGCTTCGGTCCAGTAATTAAGAGCCAGTTGTTATATGCACAAAGTGCTGACTTCGCAGCTGCAGTGAATGCGACTGCTGAAGCGCAAGGTGTTGCGCCGACTGATCCAGCTTTCCAAGGTTTGTTGATTCAAGTATACGACCAATTCTGGGCGAGCTTGAGTGCAGCTGAGCAAGCGGGTATCAACTCGGTGTTTGAGCAGTTTGCTTTTGCCGCTCAAACCGTTGTTGATTCAGCTGACCCAATCAACTATGCGGCAACGGTTGTTGCAACTGAAACACCAATTCACTTAATTGAAGTGGTTGGTGATGGCGCTGAAAACTTGCCAGACCAAGTTATTCCGAATGCCGTACAGGGTAAACCGTTGGCTGGTACCGAGCCGTTAATTGCTGCGCTTGGCCTAGAAGCAGTTTCAGAAATGCTGGTAACTGTTGATGGTACACCAGTATCTGGCGCGGTTCGCTTTACCGAAGGTAGCCATGGTTCAATTGTTGATCCATCAGCATCACCTGCGGCAACCCAAGAAATGCAAACGCAAACAGCGGTTTGGTTCAGCACAGATAACACCGTTATCCCTGTTCAAAACCCAGATGTTGTGCAACCATAAGCAACATCGACGCGAGAATAAAAAGGCCGCTTCGTCGGCCTTTTTTTATGGAGAAAAGAGAATGTGGGATGTAGCGCAAGAGTTAATTGTATTTGTTCTTAAAGCCGCGATTATTGTGTTTGCTGTGATGTTGATTGTTGGCGTGATCAGCCAAGTGGCGCAACGGCAGAAAGGTCGAAAAGGCGAGTTGGTGGTTGACCGACTCTCAGATGATTTGCGTGATGGTGTGCATCGGTTGAAATTAGAATTGCTAGACAAAAAGCATCGAAAAAAAGCACAGAAGGCGTTAAAACAACAACAGAAACAAGAGAAGAGTTCGACCCCACGTAAGCGCATTTTTGTGATTGATTTCAAAGGCAGTATGGATGCTCACGAGGTTGATTCGCTGCGCCGTGAAGTGAATGCAATTGTAGCTGTAGCAGAACCCGGCGAGCAGGTCATGGTGCGCTTAGAAAGCCCGGGTGGCGTGGTGCATGGATATGGTTTGGGCGCGGCGCAATTACAGCGTTTACGCGATGCGGATCTGGAGTTGATTGTCAGCGTAGACAAAGTGGCGGCAAGTGGTGGTTATATGATGGCTTCGGTTGCGAATCACATTCAGGCGGCGCCATTTGCCATTATTGGTTCGATTGGTGTGCTGGCGCAGCTACCGAACTTCCATCGTTGGTTAAAGAAACACGATGTTGATTTTGAGCAAGTAACAGCTGGCGAGTACAAGCGCACGTTAACGATGTTCGGTGAAAACACTGAAGACGGCAGACGTAAATTTAAGCAAGATCTCGAAAATATTCATGAACAATTTAAAGAACATATTCGTAAATATCGACCTGAGCTTGATTTTGAAAAGGTCGCCACTGGCGAGTACTGGACCGCACAAGAAGCTTTAAATTACGGTCTCGTTGATTCACTGACCACCAGCGATGCTTGGCTGCTGGAGCGTCGTGAGAGCCATGACATGTTCTTAGTGCGTTACGTAGTGAAGAAAAATATTGGCGAGCGTGTTGGGCGTAACGTTTCAGCGGTGTTGTACGCAGTGAAGAACTTTTTAAGTAAAAATTAATCTTACGAGTAAGCGATTTAACAAAGTTGTGGTGTGAATTAAATTGAATGTGAGGGAAGCCATGAGCGATGATTTTGAGCTGTTTCGCCGTGAAATGACCGATGTGACACCACTTGCTGGCGAAGATGTTGCTGATATTCGCACGGCATTTACACCTACTCTCGCGCAAATAGAGCGTCGTAAGGCGGCAGAGCAACAACTTGAAGAAGATATTAACTTCTTGTCCACCGAATATGTGGAACTGGTTGAGCCGCTGGATACACTCGCATTTCAGCGCGATGGTGTACAGCATGGTGTGTATAAAAGACTGCGACTTGGGCAGTACCCGATAGAAGCCAGTTTAAATTTACACCATCACAGTTTGCGTGAAGCTCGCGTAGCACTATTTGAGTTTATTCAAGACTGTCATCGCTCGGGTGTGCGTTCAGCGTTGATTATTCATGGTCAAGGTAAGCACTCCAAACCACATCCAGCTTTGATTAAAAGTTACGTGAATAAATGGCTGCGAGAACTCGAGCCAGTTATGGCGTTTCACAGTGCGCAGCGTCACCATGGCGGTAGCGGTGCGCTGTATGTCATGTTGCGTAAAAACGCGACGCAAAAGCAACTCAACCGAGAGCGTCATCAACGTCGCTGAGGAGTAGAAGGCAGTGAGGATTAGTCTAGGCACGATGATAGTCGCAACCATGTTGGCGATTGCAAGTACACCAACACTCGCTGATCAAACTATGTCGCAACGATTAGGTGATCTGCTAGAACAGCGTGCCGATAATTATTTCGAAGCTGATTTTTCGTATGGAAACCTAGAACTGATTACGTTGCTGGGCGAAGTGCGCGCTGAAGACATTCGATTGAGTACTCGAGCGACAGAATTAGACAAAGGTTTAAATGAGGTTCTGCGCGCTGAATCTATCGTCGTAGAAGGCGAATGGTTGGGGAGCACCAAGAATACATTAATTGTTGATGCAATTACTGCGAAAGATGCCCAACTCACGATTGCGTATTGGGACAAAGGCAAATCAAATATACACACGCTTTATGATGCAGCTATCAAGCAAACCAAGTTACAGCGCGTTTCGCAGCCTTTAATTTGGCAAATTAAACGTGCGCAGCTTGATAATGTGGTGCTGAATTTATTCGACCAAGGACAGCCTATTTTAAGTGTTCGCTTGGCTTCCTTGAAGCTTCCAGAAGCTACAGCAGACGATACTGCGGACACCTATATTGCGCGCTTATTGTGGCCGGTTTTGGAGCAAGTATTGTCGCAGGCGATGGCCGGAGATTCGGATACGGTGGTGGATTACGGGCGCTTGACGCAATTCATCTGGCGCGAAATCCGTTGAAAAGCAAGTGCGATATTAGCCATTAGATATTAGATATTAGGAAAAACACGAATGCATCGCTCTGATATCTAATATCCAACAGCTAATATTGTCTTTGTTGTTATAAGTTTCTTTCTTTTAAGTCGGCTTTGGCGTCGTTAAATACATCCTCATCCAACGCACCTTCACTTTTCGCAACAATCACCGACACCATCGCATCACCAGTTACGTTGACTGCAGTGCGCGTCATGTCTAGCAAACGGTCCACGCCAATGATTAAGCCGATACCTTCAACAGGTAAGCCAACCTGACCAAGCACCATCGCTAACATAATCATACCCACACCTGGCACACCAGCAGTGCCAACAGAGGCCAATGTTGCGGTAAGTACAACCATCAAGTAATCAGCGATAGACAGATCAACCAAGTAGACTTGGGCGATAAACACTGTTGCGACGCCTTGCATGATGGCGGTGCCGTCCATATTGATGGTCGCGCCTAATGGGACGGTAAAAGAACCAACACTGTTATGGACACCAAGGCGCTTAGTCACCGTTTCTAAAGTAACCGGCATGGTAGCGTTCGAGCTTGCGGTACTGAAACCGAAGATTTGCACTTCGCGCATTTTGCGCAAGAAAATAATCGGATTCATGCCGGCTAGGCCTTTTAAAATAATCGGATAAGTCACCAACGCATGAACGATGAGCACGAATAGCACGAGCAAGAAGTATTTACCGAGGCTGAAAATGGTTTCAAATGAAGTTTCTGAAAACAGTTTCGCCATTAAGGCAAACACACCATAAGGTGCAATGTTCATCAAAATAATAACCAGCTTCATGATGACTTCGTTGAAATCATCGAATAAGGTTTTAATCCGCTCACCGGGTTTACCAACCAATGCCATTGCAATACCGAACAACAGGGCAAATACGATGATTTGGAGCATGTTGCCATTCGCAAAAGCATTGAATGGATTGGTCGGGAATAAGTCGATAATCACCTGAGCAAGAGAAGGGGCTTGAGTAGGTTCATACGTCGCATCGGTAGCTAATTCAATGCCGGTTCCGGGCTGTACCAAAACGGCCATGGCAATAGCAAAGGTAATCGCAATCGCGGTGGTAATCAGATATAACCCGACTGATTTGCCGCCAAGTCGACCAAGTTTACTCGGGTCACTCAATGAGCATGTGCCCACGACTAAAGATACAAAAACCAATGGCACAACTAACATTTGTAGCGACGAAATGAAAATTTGGCCAACGACGTAGAATAAGCCTTTAGTTAGATAACCTTCTACTAGCGTGCTATCTGGAAAAATTGCTTTAAGTAAAATGCCAACAGCAATACCGGCAAACATACCGATAACAATGCGGCTCGTGAGACTGAGCTTCTTTTTGTTTTCTGACATAAACATTCCTTTCGATCACGTCGTGATGGACGGTGACGTGCACGTAAACAATTGAGATCGGCTCAAGACTACCAGAATTCTTATTTAAACAGTAGCACTGTGCGGTTGACTGTCATTGAATTGCCATGAAATTGCCAATCAACTGTCATCAAGGCGACCTAAGCTGATGCCTATATATGGCAACGAGAGATTGGCGATGATAGAAGTCGAGCAACTACTCAATAAGAATTTACCGACCTTGAATAACCACCAACTTTTGCACAAATCTGCGTTGTGGGTATTAAGAGGACTGTTATGCGAGCGCGAAATCAAGCGCTTTGCTGAAGCCTATCCGAATCTTCATGGCATCGAGTTCATTGAGCATGTGCTCGATTTTTTCAAATTCAGTTTTACCGCGCGCGATAGTGAATTAGATAATATCCCAACCGAAGGCCGGTTGATTATCGTTGCCAATCATCCAATTGGATCGCTGGATGGGCTTGCTTTATTGAAGCTGGTCAGCGGCGTACGCAGCGACGTTAAAATTCTTGCGAATAATTTATTGCAGGCAATTGAGCCTTTGCATGAGTTACTCATTCCTGTCCCGGTGTTTAAAGCCCGTGGAAACGCGGTGCGCAGCGAGCCGCTCAAACGCTTATATAAGCATTTGGAGGGTGAAGGCGCATTGATTGTTTTCCCTGCTGGCGAGGTGTCACGATTGCGACCACAAGGTGTGCGCGATCACCACTGGCACACGGGATTTTTAAAAATGGCATTACGAGCACAAGCACCAGTTCTGCCAATCCATGTGAAAGCGCACAATTCAGCCTGGTTTTACGGTGCATCAATGCTTTACAAGCCGCTAGCGACTTTACTGCTGGTTCAAGAAATGTTTCGGCAGCAACGTGGTCACATCGATTTTCGAATTGGCGAGTTGGTGCCGCTGAAATCATTCAATGTTGAGCAGTTGACGTTAGCGCAACGCGCCAAGATGTTCCGCCGCCATGTGTATCGTTTGGGCCAGAACAAAAGCGGTATCTTGAAAACCCAGCGCCCGATTGCTCGCGCTGAATCCCGCCAAGCACTTAAAAAAGCCGTGGAGGATTGCGAGCGTTTAGGTAGCACACAAGACGGCAAGCACATTTATTTATATCGTTACGACGGGAATTCGCCAATTCTGCGCGAGATCGGTCGGCTGCGAGAAATCGCCTTTCGTGCGGTTGAAGAAGGCACCGGGCGCCGTCGTGATCTGGATAATTATGATACGTGGTACACCCAGCTCATCCTGTGGGACGCTGAGGATTTGGAGATTGCTGGTGCATATCGGTTAGGTGACGCACAACAGATTGTCGCCGAACGTGGATTAGCTGGCTTATACAGTCATTCGTTGTTTGCGTATCATCCGCAGCGAATGCAGGATTTTGTCACTCAAGGTTTGGAGCTTGGACGCAGCTTTGTGCAGCCAAAGTACTGGGGGAAACGCAGTTTAGATTATCTTTGGCAAGGCATTGGTGCATTACTGCAACAGCATCCTCAGTATCGCTATTTGTTTGGTCCGGTAACCATGAGTGCCAGTTTGCCCAGTGTTGCGCAAGATGCATTGGTGCAGTTTTTTGGTGATCATTTTCCCGATCCCGATCAGTTAGCGCAAGCACGGACGCCATTTATGCCAAATAGTCGACCATTACCTGACATCAGTGATGATTACGCGGATGACTTGGTTCATCTGAAGCACTTTTTGGCGCATCAAGGTGCCGCGATACCAACGCTTTATAAGCAATATGCGGATTTATGCGATAAAGGCGGCGTGAGGTTTTTAGGATTCAACGTTGATGCTGATTTTGCCAATGCAGTAGATGGTTTAGTGATGGTTGATATACAGCGTTTGAAGGCACAAAAACGTAAACGCTATTTAGGCAATGAGTTGGCCGAGTAGGTCAATTACCATCGTAGACAATATAAAAAGCCCAGCTTGGCTGCTGGGCTTTTTAGTGTTTGTTAGCTGTGCAAGTGTTACATGTATTCTGGGCCGAAACCATTGGTCCAAATAATGGCTGAGGCTACCATCAGCACAACCATCATGATTAAACCTGCAGTGACAACCGAAGATGCGTACATGAATCCGCGCTCTTCTGGGATATGCATTAATATAGGAACGCCTGAATACAGTAAGTACACCGAATAAGCGACACCAGCTAAAAATACCATAGTGACGAACCATAATTCTGGGTACAATGCCGCGACACCAGACATGATAACTGGCGTTGCTGTGTAAGCCGCTAATTCAACCGACTGCGTGAAGGTTGGCGCTGCACCGAAGGTTTTCGCCATCCAATGAATCAGATAAGCCAATGCAAAGGTTGCCGCGATAATACCGGCGTACATAGCGACAGCCATCATGGTTGCACTACTTTGGGTTAAAAACGTCACTTCGCGCGCACCGATGCTCCAACCAATGTGAGCAGATGCATAGTAAGCTGCTGCACAAGGTAAAAGGGCAATGATGAGAATGTGGCTTAAAGCAAAACTCATGCTTTCGTGACGCTGATCAATGGATTTCCATTCATCGACAGGATGAGCGTAGAGACCCCAAATGTGGTTTAAAATCATGACATACCTCAACTTCTGTTGTTGTCTGTGTTTACTGTTATTATTGTTGTTGACGCTTTTTTGTGCGCCTTGCATTCAATATTGGTCGGTTTTTCAACATAGTCAAGCCATTTTGAATAGAATAACCATATTTATTTTGTGTGATTAAATTTTAACCAATCGCTGTAAAAGAGAGCTTATTGTGGAGTCGTTGCTACAACCCATTCGTCAATTTTTGCATTGTGACACGCCGAAGGCTTGGATTGAAGTTGCATGCAAACCGGAAAACTTACCAGCACTGTTAATTGATCATCTGGTTTGTGAGTTGAAGGCTGCGCAGTCGGCGATGCTGCTTATTCGTCGATATGCGGTGGATACCGCAAGTGGTGATGCGTTACTCGCTTGGTTGAAGCCGTATGAGGACTTTACTTATCGTATGCAAGGTGATTGGCGCCAGCTTGCTGATCACGAGCGTTTAACCAAAGCCATGTTACCCAAGCGGGAATCGCCATATAGCCAAGAGTTAATCGACAAAATGGTGCTCCTCATTAAAGAAGAACTGCATCATTTTTATCAGGTTTTGGAAATCATGGATGAGCTTGGTATTCCTTATGAAAACATCTCGTCCAGTAGGTATGCGCGGGGCATGTTACGGCATGTGCGGACTCATGAACCGGCAACGCTTATCGATAAACTGATTTGTGGAGCCTATATTGAAGCACGTTCCTGCGAGCGCTTTGCCGCGCTAGCACCACATGTCGATGCGCGGTTGTCTCGGTTTTATGTCAGCTTGTTGCGTTCTGAAGCGCGCCACTTTGAGGATTATTTAACCTTGGCAGAACAAATCGCTGGGCATTCTATTAGCGAGCGCGTGCAGTTTTTCGGTGAAATTGAAGCACAACTGATCAAAGCACCTGACACCGAGTTTCGGTTTCATAGCGGTGTTGTTGAATCAGTTGAAACTGTCGGAAATTAATTCTCTTCCGCTAGCTGTCACTTTCAGAAAGCTCCCTTGCGTGTACCAGTCGCCAAGTACGATGCGCTCTGCTGTCTCGCCATTGGGTAAACGGTGTTGGTGAATTGCAGGGCGATGGGTATGACCGTGAATCATGCATTGCACATCATATTGAATAAACTGTTCGCGCACAGCGTGTTCATTGGCATCCATTATCTTAAGTTGTTGCTCAGATAACGGTTGTTGCGTTTTGCTTGCGGCGCGTAACTTGTTGGCAATGCGCATACGTAACGACAATGGTAAGGCGAGCAGAAGTTTTTGTAGCCAGCGTTGGCGGATAATCTTCCGAAAGCGCTGATAACTGATATCGTCGGTGCACAAGGTATCACCGTGCAGAATCAGGGTAGGGGTGTCATATAAATCAATTACGCTGGGTTCGTCGAGTAATTGAACGCCGGTGATTTGCGCAAAGCGTTGGCCAATCAGAAAATCGCGATTGCCGGCAATAAAATACACCGGAACACCGCTATCCGTAAGTTGCCGCAATGCAGCTTGCACTGCGGCAACAAAATCACTGGTATCATCATCGCCAATCCACGCATCAAACAAATCACCAAGAATATATAAGGCGTCTGCGTGTTGTGCTTGGCTTTGCAAAAAGCGCTGAAAAAGCCCGGCGATATCCGGCCGAGCTGGGCTTAAATGCAAATCAGAGATGAACCAAGTCGTCATAGATTACTCGCTGATTGTTGCGCTCTTAATGACCACATCATCAACAGGTACGTCTTGGTGAAAACCAGCATGACTGGTGCGAACAGCTTCAATCGCAGTCACCACATCCATCCCTTCGACAACTTCTGCGAACACGCAATAACCCCAACCGCCCATGCTTTCGTTTTTAAAGTTAAGAAAGTCATTGTCAGCAACGTTAATAAAGAACTGCGCGGTAGCTGAATGAGGGTCTTGTGTACGCGCCATGGCAACGGTGCCACGGTTGTTTTTCAAACCATTATTCGCTTCGTTTTCTACAGGTTCGTGAGTTGGCTTTTGCACCATTTCTAGATTGAAGCCACCACCTTGAATCATGAAGCCACGAATCACACGGTGGAACAGAGTATTTGTATAAAAACCTTCGCGCACATAAGTCAGGAAGTTTTCAACTGTCTTTGGCGCTTCTTCAGCAAATAGCTTTAATGTGATGTCGCCGTGATTAGTGTGTAGGGTAACCTGCATTGAGGGAGCTCCATATTTAGTAAGGTCATTTACAGATTTAACTGGTGCAGTAGTTTAGCATTGTTTGTGGCAATGGCGCACCTTGCGTTATTATGTCAGTCTAATTTAAAAGTGTGGTCATGCAGTGAGACAGGAGCAACTGTGCATGTTGAAAGTTTTTAATACGTTAACCCGCCAAAAAGAAGAATTTAAGCCAATTACGCCAGGTGAAGTAAAGCTCTATGTGTGCGGGGTAACTATTTACGATTACTGTCACATTGGTCACGCTCGTACCTATGTCGCGTTTGACGTTGTGGTGCGCTATTTGCGTTCACGCGGTTATCAAGTGAAATATGTTCGTAACATTACCGACGTTGATGACAAGATTATTCGCCGTGCAGCGGAAAATAACGAAGGGATTGATGCAGTAACGCAACGGTTTACGCAAGCCATGCATGACGATTTTGATGCGCTCAATTTGGTGCGTCCTGATGTGGAACCAACCGTAACCGGGCATATGGGCGACATTATTGCGATGATTGAAACACTTATCGCAAATGGTAATGCTTATGTTGCCAACGATGGTGACGTGCTGTTTGATGTCAGTACGTTTAATGCGTATGGCAAATTAAGTCGACAAAACCTAGAGCAATTGCAAGCTGGCGCTCGTGTTGATGTTGCAGATAACAAACACGATCCACTCGATTTTGTGTTGTGGAAACAAGCGAAAGCGGGTGAGCCGAGTTGGCCATCGCCGTGGGGCGAGGGTCGCCCGGGATGGCACATTGAGTGTTCAGCGATGAACAAGCGGCACCTTGGCGAAAACTTTGATATTCATGGTGGTGGTTCTGATTTGATATTCCCGCATCATGAAAACGAAGTGGCGCAAAGCTGTTGCGCAAATCATAGTGATTATGTGAATTATTGGATGCACAGCGGGATGGTGCAAGTAGATGAAGTGAAGATGTCGAAATCGTTAGGCAACTTCTTCACCATTCGCGATGTGCTGGCGCAATATGATGCTGAAACGGTGCGCTACTTTTTAATTTCAAGTCACTACCGTTCGCAATTGAACTATTCTAAAGACAATCTAGAGCAGGCGCGGTCAGGATTAGAGCGTTTATATACTGCGTTACGTGATGCACCAGAATCGACTGTTGATCCAGCCTTAACGGCATCTCAAATTGAGCGTTTTAACGCCGCAATGGATGACGATTTTAACGTGCCAGAGGCACTATCAGTGCTGTTTGAATTAGCACGTGAAGTGAATCGTACGGTAGCAACGGAGCCACAAAGGGCTGGCGCGTATGCGGCGCAATTGCGCGAGTTTGGTCATTTGCTTGGATTACTGGAGCAGGAACCAGAAGCGTTTTTGCAAGGCGGCGGAGATGATGCTGAGGTTGCTAAAATTGAAGCATTGATTGTGGAACGCAATGATGCGCGTGCGGCCAAAGATTGGGGTCGCGCAGATGCGGCGCGTGATGCGTTAAAGGCAATGAATATTGAATTAGAAGATGGTCCGTCCGGCACCAAGTGGCGCCGCGTGTAGGGCGCAGCTTTGCTGCGAGATATTCGATATTAGCCGTTAGATATTAGAAAGGTAAGAGAGAGCAAACCTGAGAAAACAGAACTAATATCTAATATCCAATTGCTAATATCGAATTTGATTTTAACGAGAGGGTTATTATGGCATTTCCAACGGTACAAGTATTTGAGAGCTACGCGGATACGGCTGGTCGCGAATTTGATGCAGTTATTTTATTGGGTGATTTTGCACAGACTGTGCCAGATGATTTCAGTGAGTACGTTGCACAAGCGCTGCAATTTGATGCGCGCGTTGGTAAGCAAGCGTTATTAGTGCCTGCAGATGTTGCGGGTGGCCGTTTGATTACTGCGCCAACTGGGCCGTTAACGCGCGATTATGATGATGTCCGTAATATTAGCGATGCAGCTGGAGCTGCAGCACGCATTGCTCAGCAAGCGGGTGTAACCAAACCTCTGCTTATTGTGTTTGGGGTGCCAAGCGAAGCGCGGTACGGTCAAGCTGAAGCGGTTGCTTATTGGGGCTTGTGCCAGGCGTTATATGAACCGCTTGAAGCACGTGAGCATCTTGGCGAAGAAACCATTGAAACCGTAACGGCAGTCGGTGTGGTCGGCGCGTTAGATGAAACTTGGTTGCAAGCCGTTGAAGCCGGTAAGCGGGTGGCGCGTGATCTCGCAGGCACAGAACCAGAACGAATGGCGCCACCACGATTTGCAGAATATTGCCAGCAGGCATTTGCCCATTCTCCCGTTCGGGTGACGGTGATTGACGATGTGCAACAGTTGCAGCATGAATATCCTTTGCTGATGGCAGTTGCACGGGCTTCATTAGGCGTCGAACGTCATCAACCATGTGTCGTGCGACTTGAATACAAGGCTCCAGCGGCGGAGCAAACCTTGATGTTTGCAGGTAAAGGTATTGTCTATGACACCGGTGGTGCAGATGTGAAAACTGGCGGTCACATGGCTGGTATGAGTCGCGATAAAGGCGGCGCAGCAGGTGTTGCTGGTTTCGTCAAAACTGTGGCCGAAATGCGCCCAGAAACCTTAAATGTAGTGGCTGAACTTGGTGTGGTTCGCAACAGCATTGGCGCTGATGCGTTTGTCGCAGATGAGATTATCACGGCTCACAGCGGCGTGCGTGTGCGTATCGGTAATACTGATGCTGAAGGCCGTTTGGTTTTAGCTGATTTGTTATCGCACTTGCGTGAGGAAGCGCCTGATTATCCGCGCCCACAAATCTTTAGTGTAGCCACGTTAACTGGTCATGCGGCGCTGGCGAAAGGCCCATATACCGCATTGATCCCGAACGGACCTGCGCGCGTAAATGAGGTGACAGAAAAACTATGGGAAGCGGGCGAAGTGTACGGCGACCCAACGGAAATTTCATGGTCACGACGTGAAGATTATGATTTTGTGCGTCCGCGCACCAAAGCGGATGACACGTTATCAAGTAATAATGGACCTTCAGCAACAACGAAGCGCGGACATCAGTTCCCGATGGCATTTTTAGCAATCGCTTCTGGACTTGATAAGCACGGTACCGACAGTCAGCAACCATTGCCATATGTGCATGTTGACATTGCTGGTAGCGGTGTCGAGGGTGGTGATTGGCAGCATGGTAAGCCAACTGCAGCCCCTGTCACTTGTTTTGCTGGATGTTATTTACATCAGTAACTCAGGCATTTTATGAATGGGAGATTCTCAATGCGTGGTTTGAAACTTGGATTTTTAAGTGCGGTATTGTGGTTGACTGCAACAACGGCTCAAGCACAGTCAAACATGGAGAACGTAGAAATTAAAGCCACTCAGTTAAGTGAGCGGGTTTACATGTTGACCGGTATGGGCGGTAATATTGGTGTGTACGTTGGAGACGACGGCGTGGTGATGATTGATGCGCAATATAAAGGCTTGGCTGAGAAGATTTCAGCGGCCATTGCGGAATTTTCAAATCAACCTATTCGTACCTTGGTCAATACGCACTTTCATGGCGACCACACCGATGGTAACGCTGCGTTTGCGAAACAAGGCGTTAAAGTTGTTGCACACGAAAATGTCAAAACACGTTTAGCAGCGAATGAAAAATTTGACCAAGCGGGTCTGCCGACGATTACTTTTGATAACGCGTTAGAAGTGAAAACTGGTGGTACCGCAGTTAGCTTGAAGCACTATCCGAATGGCCACACCGATGGTGATGTGGTGGTTTGGTTTCCAAGCAGTAACGTGATTCATGCTGGCGACCTATTTTTCGTTGACCGTTTTCCGTTTATCGATTTGAACTCTGGCGGTAACGTACAAGGTTATATTGATAACGTGCGTGCGGTGATTGCCGAGATTGATGGCGACACACAAATTATTCCGGGTCATGGTGCGCTGTCGAAGCGCAGCGACTGGTTGCGTTTGGTACAAATGATTGAAGCGACACGCGAAGAAGTCATGACCATGAAAGAGCAAGGCTTAAGCGAGGATGATGCGGTTGCGAAAGGCCTGAGCGAGCAGTGGGCTGATTGGTCTTGGAGCTTCATTAACGAAGAGCGTTGGATACGTACGCTGTACAAGTCAGTGTAATGTCCGGATGAAAAGAAAAAGCCGCAGATTCTGCGGCTTTTTTGTTGCGTAAAATTTTACGCTGGCGTTTCGATTGGCAGAGCGTCGAGCTCAGCTTTGGTTTTGCCGTGCGGCTGTGGCGTACGTGTTTCTGGATCGATATGCACGAAGACGATGTCATCAGCGACACAAATGTTTTGTTTTGTCTGCTTGTTTCGCACCACACAGGTCAGCGTCACTGAGGTCTTACCCACTTTCTTCACACCCAAACCAAACTCAACCACATCACCTTGGTAAGCCGAAGTTTCAAAGGCAATTGCACCGATGTGTTTGGTGACTAAGCTTTTTGCGTCAAGTTGGCAGGCGGCAAAGATATATGCTTCTTCGTCAATCCATTCAAGAATACGGCCACCAAATAATGAGCCGGCAAAGTTGAGATCGTTGGGCATGACGAGGCGACGAGATAAAAAGCGCATCAGTGTTCACTCCTTGTGGGTTTAGATGCGCCTAGTATAACGTATTCACGAAACTTATCGTAAGTGCCGATTAAAAAACTCCGTAATCAACTGGTAACGGTGAATACTTGCCTCGCGACCACGAATACCGTGGGCTTTACCCGGATATGCCATCATTTCGAAAGGAATCATCGATTGTTGCAATCGGTGCGTAAGCATGGCTGTGTGAGTAAATAGGACATTATCGTCAGCCATGCCATGATAAATCAGCAATGGCTGCTTCAGCTCGTCGGCATATGTGAGAACGTTTGCTTGGCGATATCCCTCAGGGTTATCTTGTGGCGTACCCATATAGCGTTCGGTGTAATGCGTATCATACAACGCCCAATCGGTGACTGGCGCTCCTGCTACGGCGGCTGAAAATAACTCCGGTGCGCGCATGATTAAATGCAGGGCCATATAACCACCGTAGCTGTGGCCAAATACGCCAACCCGGTTCGCATTAACATAAGGTTGCTGCGACAGCCATTGCGCTCCAAGTTTTTGGTCAGCAACCTCTAGCTCGCTTAATTGGCGATAAATACCGCTCTCAAATTGACGACCACGATTGCCACTGCCGCGGTTATCGAGTTTAAATACCACGTAGCCTTGTTGCACAAGGTATTGGGTAAAATAATCGCCCCAGCTATTGGTCACGCGTTGTGCTCGCGGACCGCCATAAACCATCACAATCGCTGGATGATTTTGATTATCCGCAATTTGCGCCGGTTTATTGATTTGGTAGTACAAACGTTGTCCGTCTGCAGCTTCCAAATAGCCATAATCGGGATAGCTCCATGTAGCTAAATAAGGACTCAATGGGTGATCTTGATTGAGACGATTTTCATGGAGCCATGTAATGCGTTCGCCAGTAGGGCCATGTAAGCTCACTTGCGGTGGTTGACGGCTACTTGAAAAGTAATCGATATAGCTGCGCCCGTCGGCGGCAAACACAACATCATGCATACCTGCGCGAGTGCTAAGCTGACTTGGTTGTCCCGGCGAGCTATTGTTTAGGTTGGCGCGATACAGGTGACGCTCTAACGGTGTTTCTTTGCGACCGGTGAAATAAATCACACCGGTTATCTCGTCCACATGAGCCAACGCGTCAACCATCCAATCGCCGCTGGTTAACTGACGAATGAGGCTGCCATCGGTTCGGTACAGGTATAGGTGTTTAAACCCGCTACGCTCCGAAGCCCAGATAAAATAGCGGCTATCACTTAAAAAATGGAGGTCGTCATTGAGGTTAATCCAAGTCGCGCTGGTTTCCTCGAGAATTGGCTTAGCCGTTTTATCGGCTAGTGCGTACAAAAATAGCGTCAGTTTATTTTGACTACGATTCTGCCATTGGTAACTTAAGCTGTTGCTGTTTGGCAACCATTGAACTCGCGCAAGATAGCCAGTTTTACCATGTTGCTTGGCTAGGTTTAACCAATGAATATTAATCGGTTTGCGAGCTATTTCCGCGTCATCGTTCGGCTGAATGATTTCGTTGACCGCGATCCAACCGAGGTCGATGTCGACATTAGATTCGCCCGCTGCCGGATAATGTTGTTCAACAAGCTCAGTGCGCTCCGCATAAACATCAACGCGCTGTTGTATGGCAACTGGTGCTAAATCAATTCTAGTTAAAGCAATACGCTGTTCATCAGGGCTCCACCAGTAACCGGTCATGCGCTTCATTTCTTCTTGAGCGACGAATTCAGCTGTTGCGAATTGCTCCGTCGCCGTTTGTCGGTGGGTCAGTTGATAGGTTTTGCCCGATTGCCGCGCAATGATGTACAAATTGTAGTCATGTACGTAACTTATGAAATTTCCCTGCGGCGAGAAACGCGGATCCGTTGCAAAAATATCGCCGCGAGTTAATTGGGAGACTTTTTGACTGGCGATATCAAATAAATAAAGCTCGCCGTTAAGCGGAAACAACAGCGCATCGCCGTTTGGTGACCATTGATAATCGACAATCCCGCTTGAGCTAATGCGCAGACGCTCGCGACGAGCTTTTTCTTCTGCTGACAATTGCTGCTTGGGGTCAAGTAAATCAGCAGCTTTGACGATGATTTTAGATTTATTCTCGCGTACGTCGTAAAGCCACAGGTCTTGTACGTTAGGGCTGGCAGTTGATCCTGCAAGGTAGCTAACTTGTTGACCAGAAGGCGCAAACTTTATTTGTTGTGGGGCTTGGGTGGTTAGGTTTGGTGCTGAAAAGATACGCTCAATTGAGAGCGGTTCCGCTTGTTGCACAGCATTTTGCGGTAATGGTTTTGCGATAACCGATGCACTTAAAAAAGTGCAAAGCACGAATAAATTTTGCAGTACACGAGTACAACGCATTGCGACTTAGCCTTGATCATTGAAAAAACTCTTTTAGTTTATCAAAGCTAAGCGCAATACTTATTGCACTGCGATAAAGCGCACGGTCAGTGCGCTAGAATTCACCGCCTAGAATTCACCACGTAGACCAATGCTGAAATTACGACCACGCATTGGTGCATCTTCTTTTAAAAACGAAGAATGAACGTAACCGAGTTCATCGGTGAGGTTATCCGCTTTGAAATATAAGCTGATATTGTGTGCCGTGAGTGCGCGTGGAAACCAATTAAGCTGCGCGTTGAGTAAACCAAAGCTGTCGGTTATTTTTTCTGTTGGTGCGACATAGGTTTGCTTGTTGTACCAAGTATAACCAAGCTTCGTCTCCCAGTTAGCGGCGATGTATCGGAGTTCAGTACCGATGCGCTGAGCTGGTATACGGGGCAGATTCTCACCGCCATCACGAACTTTGGCTCGCACGTAGTCACTGAAACCGTGGAGTTGCCACTGGCGATTAAACTCATAATAAGCGCTCAGCTCGTAGCCATAGAGATCAACATCACGCTGCACATAACTAATAACCGGCAGGCCATCACTGTGATCATGTGCATTATCATGGCTATCCATATGCTCGCCCTCATGTTCGAGTTCGAGATCAGCACTATTAATCCCAGTAAATGCGCCGTACACGAAGTCGTTTACGCGATTATAAAATACGTTCCAATCCATATGAAACTGGCTGTAATCAAGGTGTAAGCCAACATCAATATTATTTGAAACTTCCACTTCAGGCATGACTTCGGCCGCTTCGACATGATAAACGTGCTCGGCTTCTTCATGCACGCTGTAAGCTAAACCAATCTCATAGGTTTGTGTCGCGAGGTGCGCACCATTTGAAAGTATTTCATTGGCTGACGGTGCGCGCTGCGCATGGCTTAAATTCGTGGATATTTGCATACCGTCGGCGAACGGGTAAGTAAAACCAACCGAGGCGGACACCGGAGTAAATGAATAATCATTGACTTGCACATCTTCAACACGTGTTCCTAATTGCCAGTTGAGGCCATCGAAGTCGCGTTCGAGTAACCAAAACAGGCCATGTTTAGTAGTATCTGAATTTGGTGTATACGCTTCTTCACCAAATGCTTCTTGTGCTTTTTCAAAGTAGTGATAACCAAATGCGCCTTGCCAGCCTAATATTGCTGCGTGATTTGCGGTTAAGCGCAGTTCGTGAAGGTTATTGGTAAAAGTAGTGCTTGGTACAGCATCTTCAATTTCTTGATGTTGATAATCAGTAAAGCCATAACGCAATTCGACCCGTTCAATATTATTGAATGGATTCAACCATCCACCGTGAATTTGAATACGGTTTTGCCACATGTCAGCATAAGGGCCCGCTTCACTGTGCTCTTCGGTTGTGGCTGTTTCGTCATGCTCATCTTCAGCATGACCATGGGCGTGGCCCGGAATACCATATTGTTGCTCTAAACGGCCGTAAGACGCTCCCAAATAGCCCGTGTCAAAAATATAGCTGACGCCGACGTTGGCACCTTGCGCATCTATAAAGCTGTTTTCGATTTCATCAACGGTTTCACCTTCATCATTGGTGAACTCAGGTACTTGGTAATCGTCGCTCCGGCGCTTAAACGCATCGAAATGCCATACAGTATTGTTGTGGTCACCGGTAAAGCCGACGGTGGCTTCACGCAAGTTACTGGCGCTATCAAACTTGGTTCCATAAAAACCGCTATGGCCGCCGGTTAATTCTTGTGCTATGCGGTTGTCGACGACGTTGACCACACCACCGATGGCACCAGATCCATAGAGCAAAGTGGCTGGGCCTCGGAATATTTCGATTTGTTCAGCCACAGAGGTTTCAGTGGTGACTGCGTGGTCAGGGGAGCCACGTGAGACATCGCCACTATCAAGTCCATTCTGGGTGATTTTTACTCGTGGGCCATCCAAGCCACGAATAATTGGGCTACTAGCAACGCCAGCAAAGTGGGTCGCATTGACCCCAGGTTCTTGCGCGAGAGTTTCTCCAAGCGTATGCGCATGGTGCTCACGCAATTCATCACCCGAAACCACCGAGATCGGTTGCGACGACTCTAAAGCCGTTTTATTCAGCGGGCTTGCGGTAACGACAATGACTTCCGTATCTTCGTGTTGGTGAGCTTCTTGCTCGACCTGTTGCGCCATTGTGGCAGTGCTGGCTGAAATACTGACAAAACTTGTTACGAATAATGCCAATGGGCTTTTACGAAACTGCGATACCATACGGTGGACTCTCCGATAAAAGGCTTTATGTAATGTTATAATGTAACATTACAATAAGTTTTATCTTGTCGCAAGCGCTAGTATGAGCGGCAGAGGTTGGTTACACTGTCGGAGACCTTTTTATAATGACTATAATTGGACGTTAACCATGCGATTTTTCTCATATATTGGTGCTATTGCGGTAGCACTAAGCCTCTCGGCTTGTGCCGATGAATCTTCAACAACGACAGCAGTTAGTGCTGACGCTGTTGCCTTGCAAGCCCACCTTGAATTTTTGGCAAGTGACGACCTTGAAGGTCGTGATACTGGCAGCCGCGGTCACGAAATTGCTGCTAAATACATTGCCACTGAATTTAAACGCTTAGGTTTAGAACCAGCCGGTGATGACGGCACTTACTTTCAACGTATTAAATTCCGTCGCAGTTTCTTAGAAGAAAACAGCGCATCGTTTACGTTGAATACCGGCAATGACGAAATCAGTCTTGATTATCCGAAAGAATTTATCACTGGGCCGAGTGCGTATAGTGAAAAAGATGATGTTGAGGCGCCGCTCGTTTTTGTTGGCTACGGCTTAGTTTCAGAAGCATTTGGTATCAATGATTATGAAGGCCTTGATGTTGAAGGCAAAATCGTTGTGATGGTCAGTGGTCGTCCAGAAGACCTGCCAAGCGAAGAAGGCGCTCACTTGAATAGCAGCAAAACTAAATTTGCAGCTGAACGTGGTGCCGTAGGTATTATCAATTTGCACACCCCGGCACGTGAAAAAGTGCGTCCGTTTGAAGTCAGTATCATGTATCAACGGGCGCCGAGTGTTCGTTGGTTGCATCCGAACGGTGAACCAAATGTAGCGTACAAGAACATTGCCGCATCAGCCTATGTGCAGCACGAAGCCGCAGAAAAATTATTCGTGAACGCACCAGTTGCACTGGAAGAAATTTTCGCTCAGCTCGAAGCGGGTGAATCACCAAAAGGTTTCGATTTAGGTGTAACAGCTCGTTTGCAGCGTGCTTCACGCCACGAGGAAATCAGTAGCCCGAACGTAGCTGCAGTATTACCTGGCAGCGATGACAAGTTAAAGAATGAGTATGTACTTTACACCGCGCATTCTGACCACATTGGGATGACCAAAGACTTGAGCCAAGAAGATCACATCAACAATGGTGCGATGGATAACGCCTCAGGTGTATCGGTGATGCTTGAAACTGCGCGCATGTTTAAAGAAAGTGGGAAGCAGCCGAAACGCTCAATTATGTTCTTATCAATCACTGCTGAAGAGCGTGGTTTGTTGGGCGCGGACTACTTTGCGCACCATCCAACTGTGCCGCTGAGTCAAATTGTGGCGAACGTGAACCTTGATATGCCTGTGCTTTTGTATGATTTTGCCGATGTGATTGCGTTCGGTTCAACGCATTCAACGCTGGGTGAGACGGTTGCACGTGCAGCTGGACAATTCGGTATTGAGTTAAGCGAAGACCCAATGCCTGAGCAAGCCATTTTTACTCGCTCAGACCATTATCCGTTTGTGAAGAAGGGCGTTCCAGCAGTGTTCTTGATGACCGGCTTTACCTCAAAAACTGAAGGTGAAGATGGTGGTGAAGTTTGGGGTAAGTTCTTTGCTGAGCATTATCACCGTCCAAGCGACCAACCGGATCTGCCAATTAACTACGAGGCCGGCGTTACATTTACCAATATTAACTTCGCGATTGGTCAAGAAATTGCGAATCAGGTGGAACGTCCACGTTGGTTACCAGAGAGTTTCTTCTCGCAGCTTGATTAAACCAAGCTGTACATTAAGTAAGCAGGGGCGTCGCTTTTTTGAGCGGCGCTTTTTTTTTATCGGATATATCCCGCAAAACAACTAATTTTCATTGTTCTTTTCCGTTGTCTTGGTAGGTTGCTCCGCCTTTTGCTCGTTTGAGCAGAGGCTTTGATAAGAGCTGTGACGCTCTTACAACAAAAATAACTAAAGTTCTATTTTGGAGAGATGATGAAAAATAGTCGTATCGCCAAATCGGTACGTCTTGCGCTGGTATTTGGCGCGGCCTCAACGCTACTTTCAGCTGGCGCAATGGCACAAGACGTATCTGATGAGGAAGAAAATGTCGAAGCGGAAGAGCGCGCTGAGCGCATTACCGTTGTTGGTTCGCGTATTCGTTCTGATGGTTTAGATAATGACTCACCACTTGAAGTGATTTCAACTGAAATTGCCGTCGAGCAGGGGTTAAGCACGTTAGGTGAATTATTACGTACATCTACCGTTGCATCAGGTTCAAATCAGTTAACTTCAGCGATGTCGGTTGGCAGCGTGACAGAGGGCGGTGCTGGTAACGAATCTATTTCAATGCGTGGTCTTGGTGCGAACCGGACCTTGGTCTTGCTTAACGGTCGTCGTGCCGGCCCTGCAGGTACCCGTGGCCAGGTTGCTGCATTCGACATGAACTCAATTCCGGTATCGGCAGTTGAGCGAGTTGAAATCCTAAAAGATGGTGCATCATCTTTATACGGTTCAGATGCAGTTGCTGGTGTTATCAACATTATTACCAAAAAAGGTGATGATTCATCGTTTAACGTTAGCGCTAATCAGCCAATGGAATCAGGCGGTGAGAACTACCGTTTGAACGGAACTATCGGCCGTGCATACAGCAAAGGTTCGGTGCGCTTAGTTGCCGATTATCGTTTGCAACAAGAGCTCGCTCGTGGCGACCGTGACCACTTTGCTTGTGGTCAGCGCATGTACTTTGATCAGGAAACTGGAGAGCGTGCTGATCCAATTGACCCGCGTACTGGCGATTACCACTGTAACGATTTGCCATACGGTATGTGGATGTGGGATTACGGCGCAGAAGACTATATCTCACTGATTCAAAACTACGACTATGACGGTTCAAAAACTGCTGCTGGATTACCAACGTATGATCCACAGAATCCAGGTGATATCGCCGTTCCTGAAGGCTGGTTCCCGGTCGGTTATGACAAAACCAGTGATGGTTGGGCTGATGCCGATCATCCTTTCCAAAACTTAGAAACCATGATTCCACGCACTGAAGCGTGGTCATTGTACGGTCAAGCTGATTATGATTTGACAGATACAGTGCGTTTCTATTCGGAACTCTTGTACAGCCGTCGTGAAACCCAAATCAACAGTTATCGCCAATTCTGGGAACCGTTCATTCCTGCTTGGTATGGTTTAGTTGAAGGCTGGGATGGTTATGTTGCGCTTGACCCAACTGCAGTTACCGATCACTCAGGCAGCACCACAACGATCGATTATACCCGTGGCGTATTAGGCCTTGAAGGTTCAATTGGTTTTTGGAACTGGGATGTATCATGGCAGCGTAGTTTAAGTAGCGGCACGTATGCTACGAAAATCATCTACCAAGATGCTTTAGAAATGGCTGCCAACGCAATTTGGGGAGACCCATGTGAAGGTGAATTGTCGCCAATTTCACAACGCGAATGTTATGCGATTGATTTCTTCGATCCAGAATATTTGCGCGGTAACTTCGATCAAGGTACGCGTGACTTCTTGTTTGGCGTTGACCATGGCAAAACTATCTATAAGCAAGATACCGTTGATGCGTATATAACGGGTGACTTGTTTGATTTGCCAGCCGGTACTGTTGCAACAGCCGTTGGTATGGCTTACCAAACTGACGAAATCGTTGATACTCCGGGAGAAGCTACTTTAGCGAAAAACTCATGGGGAATGAGCAGTGCAGGTATCACCGCAGGGCGTCAAACCACCGTTGCAGCCTATGGCGAAGTACAAGTACCGGTATTGCGTGACTTGCCCGGTATTTACAGCTTGGACGTCACCGGTTCGGCACGTTGGACTGATGTAAACACCTACGGTAGCGACACGACTTATAAACTGGGCGTCAACTGGGCTGTCACTGATAGCTTCCGAGTTCGTGCATCACGTGGCACCTCGTTCCGTTCGCCAGCGTTGTTTGAGCTGTATCTTGGCGACCAATCAGCGTTCTTTGATCAGCGCAGTGACCCCTGCTGGAACTGGGCGCAGCGCGAACAAGACGGCACCATTAACCCAACGGTATTGGCGAACTGCCAAGCTGACGGTATCCCAGGTGATTACGCGCAAGATTTCGGTTCAGGTACCGCTTATACCGGCGGTGGCGCTGGCACCTTACGTGCTGAAACATCAGTATCAGAAGGCGTTGGCTTCGTTTGGACTAGTCCTGAAGGTGTGTGGGCAACCTCGGTTGATTACTACAGTGTTCAAATCGACAACCAAGTTGATGATTTGTCAGGCGTGCAGATCCTCAACCTATGTTATACCTCTGAGAACTTCGAGAACGAACCGTTCTGCGATCGTTTCACCCGTAATGACGGTAGCGAAAGCGGCAACTGGGGTATCGACGAAGTTTATGGTGGCTACGTGAACGTGGCGAGCCAAAAGGTTCGTGGTATCGATACTGTTGTGAGCTACCAAGATGAAACTGATGTTGGTTTCTTGCGTGTTCGTCTTGACCACACCATTCAAATTGAACGTACTTATCGTCAATTTGAAGACAGTGCGCCAATTCAATACGTTGGTCGTTTAGGTAACCCACGTCACTCAGGTTCATTAACTGTAGCACTTGAGCGTGATAGTTGGGCGTATACTTGGGTTGCTCGTTATGTTAGCAAAGTAGACGATTACGATCGTTTTGCTAGCGGAAACGAAACGACTTATCGTGGTACACCGGTTTACTTCATCAGTGAAGCACCAACCACCGTTTATCATACCGCATCGGTTAACAAGAAGTTCGACAACAATGTTGACGTGACTTTAGGTATGACCAACGTGTTTGATAAGAAGCCACCGATGGGTAGCCCATCAGCTACTTACGCGGTGGGTAATGCGATGTTGTACTCGCAGTATGACCAGTTTGGTCGTCAGCTGTTCGTTAACATCGGTTATTCGTTCTAAGCGTAATCACTTATTACGACAAATGAAAACGCCAGCATGATGCTGGCGTTTTTTATGGGATTAAATAGGTGAGCCGGGGGGTAAATCTGGCGCCGCTTTGAGCGGCCAAGGTTTCCCAGCAAACCATTGTTCTAGGGCATACAAGGCATAATCACGATGTGCAGAACTTGCAGCGCTTTGCCAGCTTTGTTGCTGGGCTTTTAAGAACGCAAACAACGGCGCTTTGATTGCCGCACTCAGATTGTCTTGACTATAAGTTGTAACAACCGCATCAAGCGCCTCAAATGCTAAGCGTTGCTCTAGCGTTGATGCATTGGCTGCATACGCTGGTGCAATTGCAGCATCAGCAACATGTTTGAGTAAAACTGATACCGCTGGAATTGATTGGTCGCGACTATGCTGTTGCTGCAATCGTTCAAGGCGCTGTGAGTTCAGCATCAAATTCAATACGAAACGTGCTGAGCTCGCAGCCATCGTATCTGGATCAGCGACCAGGCCAGTTAAGCCGTTAAATCGTTCGCGGTCGTAACCCTCACCGTACGCAGCTGGCGCTAAGAGGTTGATGATGCGCTCAGGTAAGGCAAGCATGTCAGCGCTTAATGATTGACTGAGGACACTTATCGCACGCTGTTGCTGCGAGGCATTCACTGGACGAATATCAATTTCACCGGCCCCTTTAACTGCGTAGTCGTAATGTAAACCAGCAATCATTTTCACTGCCGCTTCGGCTTGATAGCGATGCAACAAGTACATGGGTACCAGCAAATTCTGTAATTCGCTCAGTGGCCGGCCATCAGCGAGATTGCCTAAACCAAACTGCTCTAATGCCGTTTTTCTAACGGCCAGCACCCGCTCTAATTCGGTGACTGCGTCGCTACCGTTATCCCATAGGTGTGCATCTGGATGAGCACCACCGGCGGCGCGTGCATCACGGTCAGAAATGAAACTTAAACCTAAACGACGGTTTTGCGCTAATACCGATTCAGGGTCAGCGCTACCATAACCATAGGCAATGACTTGCATGTCCCACAAACCAACGCCTTCGGTGTAGGCATCGGCTAACGATAAGCCACCTGTTTCAATATCGATACTAATCAGCGGGTGTGGATAATCCATCACCGACGCGCGATCATCTGCGCTGGCGGCAAAATTATGTGCAATACCTAGGGTATGGCCAATTTCATGAGCAGACAATTGACGAATCCGCGCCAGTGCCATGGCTTCGATTTGTGCTGTTAGCTCAGCCTGCTGTTCAGGGGTATCCGCAGCAAATGGGGCCAATAGCCCCTGTGCTATCAACATATCTTGACGCACGCGTAGCGAGCCCAAGGTGACATGACCTTTGATTATTTCGCCGGTTCGTGGGTCTATAATGGATGAACCATAGGACCAACCGCGAGTGGCTCGATGTACCCATTGAATCACGTTGTAACGCACATCCATTGGATCTGCATCGGCAGGTAACTCGCGTACTTGAAAGCCGTTGGGTAAATCGATGGCGGCAAAAGCCTCGGCCCACCAGCGCCCACCTTCCAATAGAGCGCTACGCACCGGCTCAGGAACGCCCGGATCGAGATAATAGATAATCGGCTGGTCTTTGCTCATGCGATGCCGTGGAATATATTGCACGGTAGTCGGGGCATCAAGCGGCGCCGCATAGTCACGATGTGTTTCAGACCAATAGCCACTTTGTGGATGAAATTGGCGGGGCTGATATTGTGCATCCGGCAAGCGAATAAATGAGTGGTGTAGATGCATGGTTAAATGGTCAGGGTCAGCCGCAACACTGCGGACATACTGACCTGTACCTTCGCCGCTAAAGGTAATTTTTGCCTCTAATTCAGTATTGTCGGCAAACGCTTTACTGCGCGCTGGATAAATGACCGACTTGTCAGTGCTGAGTTTGTATTGACCTTGTTTGCTGTCTCGTAAGCGTTTGACTACGCCATGCGTGTCACTTAGCAGAAACGGGGTATAGTCAATCAGCACGTGATTGGCATCTTGCGCAACAACCGTGAAGCCGGCAATGACTGAATCAGCAAAGGCCTCGTTGATACTTTTGCGCTCAGCTTCGTTGTCGCTGTTGGCGCGAAACTGCGTGTTGTGTTGCAGGAGTAATATTTTGTCGCCTTCAAGATAAAAGCTAGCAAGTCGTGTCGCGCCGAGTTGGCCACGATCTAAGCCGATATCGTTTGAACCAAGCCCCCATGGTAAGCTGGTTTGAAAAATAAACTGTTGCTGCTGTTTCGGTACTTGTAAGTAAATTTTGCCTTGCGACTGATCATGATAGAAGGTGAAAAAACCTTCATGAGCACGCATCTCAGCGGTAAACTGAGCAACCGCGGATGTTGTTACTGGCGTGCTGGATTGCGCATAAGTCGCAGATGAAAAGCTTGCAGTTAAAATTAAAAACGTAAATAAAACAATGCGTAGCATGATTGTGGCTCACCGTTTTAATAACTAGTTCATGGATTATTGGATGCAAAATACAACCTCAAAAAACCGTTATAACAAACTCGCTGTGCAAAGTAACGCAGGGAATTCGTTGAACGCGGCTGATGGCGACAAATTTACGTTAGACACGCGCTTGGCAAGCGACAGCTTTCTACTTGCACATTGGCCTTTGTGCGACGTGCGGCGTTTTGATGACGAGCGCTACGATTGGTTGATGTTAATTCCGCGGGTCGACAATAGTGTTGAATTTACGGATTTATCCGCGCCGCAACAGCAGCAGCTGGCGCTTGAAGTACAGCAAGTCTCTTTGCTATTGAAGCAAGTTGGGATAGGGCAAAAACTCAATGTGGGTGCGCTTGGCAATGTCGTAAGCCAATTACACGTGCATTTAGTGATGCGCCACCCACAAGATCCGGCATGGCCGGGGCCGGTATGGGGGCACTCAGCCGCCCAGCGCTTTGACGAGTCGGCAAGAAAGCAAGAAATTAAACGCTGGCAAGCTCTTCTTTAAGCTGAGCGCACCACTGCTGAATACGTTCTTCGCTAAATTCGTATTGGCTGTCTTCATCGAGCGCTAAACCGACAAAAAACTCACCATCAGCGGTCAGTGCTTTGGAGGCGGCGAAATCATAACCTTGATTGGGCCAAAAGCCGATACGAATACAGCCTTGCGTACCAGGGTTTGCCGCTAACTCATCGTGTAACATACCAAGCGCATCTTGGAACCAGTCGGTATAACCGACTTGATCGCCCATACCAAATAGAGCAACAATTTTGCCGTTTAGCTGAAGATCAGCAATATCGCTCCAGTGACTTTCCCAATCTTCTTGGATTTCGCCGAAATCCCACGTGGAAAGGCCAAAAATAATAACATCAAACTGTTCGGCGTCGCTTAGAGGTACATCTTTAATATTGAATAACTCAACTTCACCCGGAGCAAACTGAGCTTGAATTTTTTCTGCTGCAATTTCGGTAAAACAAGTGGTTGAGCCGTAAAATAAACCAATGCGTAAAGCCATGTCTTGTCGCCTAATCATTGATGAGTTCGAGGAATAAAAGAGGCCTGTAGTGTATCAGAAAATAGCCGCTTTATGGTATGCTTGCGCTTCTAAAAACAAGCATCGCGCAACAGAGGTAATTTTATGGCATCAGCAGCATTTCATGACTACATCCAATCACTCGAACAAGTTTTTGATGACGTGGTCGCCACTGGTTCCGACGATGAACTCTTTGCTAGCGGTTATTTACGTGGCCACTTCGATTTAGTCGTGGCGCAGCTTGAATTGAATGACAACGCCAGTGCTGATGCCGTGCTCCCGGCAGTGCATGCATCGGTTGAACAAGCGAAACACGAATTAGCTCCAGTGGACATGGCACACATTCAAGCTATGCTGACTCGGCTTGAAGCCGTTGCGGCTCAAGTCGCTTAATTAACGAATTGGCTAATGGCTGTGGCTCGCCGAGCCACTGGCTTACGAGAAGTTCAGCGCACAACGGTGCGCTGGTGAAACCGCGCGAACCAAGCCCACTTAACATCCCCAAATTATTCGTTAGCCAACCACAAGCTGGTAAATGGTCACGAGTGGTATTACGCAACGCAGCGCGATCGCTTACCGCAGTCAATTGCTGCGTCCACGCTTGATTCAGATTGTCCTGCAGTGTTGCTAGATTTTCTGCAGTATCAGCAGCATCAACTTGTTGATAGTTCTCCGCACTAAATTCGCGATTATAGGTTGCTCCTACACAGTGTGTTAAGCCGCCATTGTCGTTCATGGCAGGGGTGAAATAGCCTTTGTAACACACCACCAAAGGGCAGCTTGCGCTGGTTTCTGAAGCCTCCACTTGTGTCACTTGCCCGCGTACGTTCTGAGTGACGATGTGCCACGGGGCAAGCAACTCTGTCGTGTGAGCTCCAGCAGCAACGACCAGTGTTTCAGCATCGAAATTTTTGCCATCACTTGCGCTGACTTGCCAATGTCCAGCGGCACTTCTTTGAATCGATTCAACGGTCGTTACTTTAGTGATTTTGAGTAATTTACCGCAGCTCTGCAGTATGGTCTCCACTAAGCGCTGCGGTGGTATCCATCCTGAACTCGGATAATACAGCGCAGGTTGTGCTGGCAAAGCATCCCAAATTTGTTGTGTTTGCTCGGCTGAAATAGCGGTAACCAAATGGTTGTCATAATAGCCACCGCTGGCTATTTTCTGCTGCCGTTGCTCGCGAATCGTGTTAAAGGCAAGCTGGATGACGCCGGTTGCATGCCATAAATCCGAGTATGAACTCTGATAGAACTGCCGCGCATGGTCAAATGCACAAACAAAAAACTGGCTCAACGGACTGAGTTCTGCGTGCAGTAGGGGATACACAGCGCCTTGCGCATTACCAGAAGCGCCATTGGCGATACCACTGGTAATCAGATGCACTGTATAACCACGCTGCGTCAGTGACCAAGCAAGGCATGCTGAGGCAATCCCCCCGCCAACGACTGTGACGGATTTGCTAGTTGGTGCTGCGACCTGTGATGATTTACTTATGCTACCCTGTAGCATTTCGCGTTTGCGCCCAAATCCTTTCGCTTTAATAACGTTAAAGCCAGCTTTCTGAAGGCCGCGGCGCACCGCTCCAGCGGCTGTAAATGTTGCAAAAGTACCGGCGTTTCGGCAACTGCTCGCCATGGCCTGAAAAACATTGGGTTGCCACATTTGTGGATTCTTATCGGGTGCGAAGCCATCAAGAAACCAAGCGTCAACGGTGTTCTGTGCCTGCGGAAGCCACTCGGGAAGTTGCTCGTGGATATCACCAAACCACAAATCGACGACCACCCGATTATGTTCAAACTGCATGCGATGACAGCCCGTTTGAGCTGATGGATACGCTTGTAGTAGCTCTCGAGCTAATCCCGCTAATTTTGGAAAAGCACTTAATGCACGTTCAAGATCGGCTCGGCGAAGCGGGTACTTTTCAAAGGAAACATAGTGTAGACGCTTGTTTGCAGGTGCAGTGTTCTGAAACAGTTGCCAACAGGCTAAAAAGTTTAAACCCGTGCCAAATCCGGTTTCGGCAACAGTGAAGGTGTTATGCAAAGAGGTTTGCCAGCGTGTTGGGAGATCGTTATGCTGAAGAAATACGTAACGGCTTTCGGCTAATCCGTTTTCATTGTTAAAATAAATATCATCAAATTCAGTGGAAACCGGAACGCCTAATTGATTAAAGCTAACCTTGGCAGTAGCAGGTTGTTCGCTGGTGAAATGCTTGTTGAATTGATGACTCACAAAAATAACCTACAGCAGTCGATGAAACATGCGTCATAGTGTAACAATATTTAGGTAAAAAGGCGGAAAGCAGACCACTTTTTTCAAGAAGTGAGCTACCATACAGCAGCGCTCAGCAAGACAGGATAATAGAATGAGAAGAGCAGTGATTACCGGTATGGGCATTGTGTCCAGTATCGGCGTAAACAAACAAGAGGTGTTGGAGTCGTTACAACAAGGACGCTCGGGCATCGAATTTTCTCAAGAATTCGCCGACATGGGATTACGTTGTCAGGTATGGGGGCCCGTACGGGCGAACCCAGCTGATCACATCGATCGTAAAGCATTACGCTTTATGGGTGATTCAGCGGCCTACGCGTACATGGCGATGGCGCAAGCAATTGAAGATGCCGGTTTAACTGACGAGCAAGTATCCAACCCACGTACAGGTTTGGTGGTTGGCTCTGGCGGTGCGTCAGGCGAGCATCAAGTTGCTGCGGCAGATATCATGCGTGAAAAAGGCGTGAAGCGTGTTGGCCCATATATGGTGCCACGTTGTATGGCTTCAACTACATCAGCATGTTTGGCTACACCATTTCAAATTAAAGGTGTGAACTACTCAATCAGCTCTGCTTGTGCAACATCTGCACATTGTATTGGTCACGCACTTGAGTTGATTCAGTTTGGTAAGCAAGATCGCGTATTTGCTGGCGGCGGTGAAGAGTTGCATTGGACGCTCGGCATGGAATTTGATGCGATGGGTGCGCTCTCAACCAAATACAACGAAACACCGAGTAAAGCATCACGTACTTACGATGCCGATCGCGATGGCTTTGTGCCAGCTGGTGGTGGCGGTATTCTCGTAATTGAAGAGTTGGAAACTGCGTTAGCTCGTGGTGCCCACATCTACGCTGAAATTGTTGGTTACGGTGCTACTTCAGACGGTTATGACATGGTTGCACCTTCTGGTGAAGGCGCAGTGCGTTGTATGAAGATGGCGATGGACACCGTCGACACGCCAATTGATTATCTCAACACGCATGGTACTTCAACGCCAGTTGGTGATACCAAAGAGTTGGAAGCGATTCGTGAAGTGTTTGGTGATAAAGCACCTTACATCAGTGCGACTAAAGCAATGACTGGTCACGCATTGGGTGCTGCAGGTGTCCATGAAGCGATATACTCGTTGTTGATGTTGCAACATGGTTTTGTTGCGCCTTCGATTAACATCGAGAACTTAGACCCAGCTGCAGAAGGCATGAACATTGTTCGTGAACCGCAAAAAGCTGAATTAACCACAGTGATGTCGAACAGTTTTGGTTTCGGTGGAACTAACGCAACGTTAGTTTTGCGTAAATATCAATAAAATTAACATCTTCATCATGCATACGGTGGTAAAAAGGTGCGCAAATGCGCACCTTTTTGTTGTATGCTCTTTAACAATTCATCCATCGCTATCTGACAGGGTTTGATTGATGCAGCTTTTAGCTGATGCTTCGATGCCGTTGGTTACCGAACTCGCTCACCGTTTTTCGGATGCGCTTCAGCAGCAGGGCGTCGCTTTGACGTTGACGACGTTTCAAGGTCGCCAACCCACACCAGAACAACTCGCTCAAGCCGATTTTTTGATGATTCGCTCGATAACCAAAGTCGATCCCGATCTGCTGCAACAAGCGCCACAGTTAAAGTGGATTGGTACCGCAACGATCGGTACCGAGCATGTTGATGCAGCAGCCTGCCAAGCTGCCGGCATCGATTTTGTATCAACACCAGGCGTAAATGCGAATGCAGTGGGTGACTATGTTGCCAGTGCAGTGAGCTGCATCGCGTTAGAACAAGGTAATTTGCCGCGAGGCGAGGTTGCCATTATCGGCGCCGGTCATACTGGTCGTGCAGCAGGCCAACGCCTCAGCGGGTTGGGATTGCATGTGCACTATTACGATCCGCCATTATTGCAACGTGAAGGTACTTCTGCACCTGTCGATGTTCATGCTGATTGGCACCGCGTGCTAGCCAGCGACGTTATAAGTTGTCATGTACCTATGACTAAAGCCGGTGAATACCCGACTTATCATTTGTTCACGCAAGCCAGTATTGCAGCGTTGCCTGATAACTGCATTCTGATTAACGCCAGCCGCGGAGCTGTTATTGAAGAGCAGGCACTGCGTGCAGCCATGCAATGTGGTCAGCGCTTACATGTTGTTTTGGATGTGTGGGAACATGAACCGCAAGTTGCCGCTGACTTATTTCCTTGGTTACGCTATGCCACTGCGCATATTGCCGGGCACAGTGTCGCTGGTAAAGTGGGAGGTACACGGCGATTATTTTCCGAGCTAGCGCAGTGGTTAAAGCATGCTAAATTAACTTCAGAATTGCCGCCGTTAAGCGAGTTAATGCAACCGTGGCCTGAAGCTGTGCGGATGTATCGTTGGCAGAGTAATGAACCACCAACATGGCAAATGCTAGCATCTTGGGTGCGTGACATTTATGATATACGCATCGATGACAAATTATTGCGTCAGGCGACACCAGAACCAGCAACATTTGATGCGCTACGGCGCAATTATTCGGCCCGCGCAGAGTTATCGCAAGGTACCGTTGCTGGTGGGAGTTGGCTCGCGCAAGAGGCGTGGCAGGTACGTCTGCGACAACTCACATTTTCACATATACAAAAGCAGGAGCAGTAATGTCACGTGCATTTAACGTAGCTGTACTTGGTGCAACCGGATTGGTTGGTCAACACATGATTGAAATTCTTGAAGCGCGGGATTTCCCAGTCGCTCAACTGTTTCCATTAGCAAGTAGCCGCTCGGCCGGCTCAACGGTTACGTTCCGTGGCGAAGAAATCACGGTAGAAGACGCTGAAACCTTTGATTGGAGTCAAGTTGAGCTTGGTTTTTTCTCGGCCGGCGGAAATATTTCACGAATTTATGCGCCGCGAGCTGCGGATGCTGGTTGCGTGGTTATCGATAACACCTCGGAATTTCGCTATGAGCCCGATATCCCGTTGGTTGTGCCAGAGGTAAATGCTCACGCACTGGCTGACTTTCGTAACCGCAACATTATCGCCAACCCAAATTGCTCAACCATTCAAATGCTTGTGGCACTCAAACCGATTCACGATGCGGTAGGTATTGACCGGATAAACGTTGCAACGTACCAGTCAACCTCGGGCGCCGGTAAAGAAGCGATGGACGAATTGGCACAGCAAACAGCAGCGCTATTAAATGGACGCCCAGTTGAAGTCGAGCGGTTTAGCCGTCAAATCGCCTTCAACTGTATTCCACAGATTGATGTGTTTCTAGATAACGATTACACCAAAGAAGAAATGAAGATGGTGTGGGAAACACAAAAAATCTTTGGGGATGAAAGCATTCGGGTGAATGCAACCGCTGTGCGTGTGCCGGTGTTTTTTGGTCATGCAGAGGCGATACATATTGAAACATTACAACCGATTGATGCGGTACAGGCGAAGGAGCTGCTGCGTCACGCACCGGGTGTTGTCTTGTTTGATAATAACGATGATTTTCCGACACAAATAGGTAACGCTGCCGGACATGATGAAGTTTTTGTAGGACGCGTGCGTAACGATATTTCTCATCCACAGGGCTTAAACTTGTGGGTCGTAGCCGATAATGTACGCAAAGGCGCCGCGACAAATAGTATTCAGATTGCAGAACACTTAATTCGCGACTATATGTAAAACTATCCATCTTTCAATGCGGTACCGATAATTACAACGATTACAAAAGAGGGAACCAGCTCAATGAAACGGAATAGCTTGGCACTGGCTGCCGGAATAGCACTGGCACTCGGCTCGTCAGCAGTCGTGACTGCGGACGCGAGTTTTGTGAATACAAGTGCGGCGGCTATGCTGCAAGGTCAGGCCACCTCAAGATGGCAGCCTGATCGATTTGGTCCAATCGTTTCATCCGACACCTTATGGTCTATCGCCATGTACTATGGTGACAAAACGGACTTGTCGGTTTATGAAATGATGGACTTGTTCATTGAGCTAAACCCTGAAGCTTTCATCAACGGTCGCGCTGATCGGATGATGGATGGCTATTACCTTAAGGTTCCTGAAATTGCTCAGCGAACCCGAACAGAAACAGCTGTAGTTGCGACTGAATCAGCAACGCCTCAAACGACCACCGAAGATAGTTCTGTCGCTGCAGTAGCTGTCGATGAAGCTACTGATGTGGTTGAGAGCGTTCCAGCAAAAGCTGATGCCTCGAACCGTGTTGCTACCGAAACTAGTGTTGAGTTTGATGTAGCAGAACTTACTCAATTACGTACCCAATTGGCTGAATCGATTTCATTGATTGAGCGCTTAAACAGCGAAAATAGTCAGTTACAAGATCGTCTTGATTCAGTAACCGCGGAGCTTGAGCAGTTGCGGTTGAAGGTTAATGCCGAACAAGTGGCCGAAGATGAACTACAAGACCAGATTGCTGCAGAAATTGTCGCGACCCGAGTTGAAGCTGGTGAAACGGCTTCGGTAGCAAGCGAAACTCCAGTCGAGACCGTTGCCGCAACACCAGAACCAGAAGCAACACCGGTGGAACAACCGGTTGCGTCACAGCCAACTGAAGCAGAGGCTTCAAGCACTACAGTGACTGAATCGGCTACTAAAGAGAAAGTTGCCGAGCCGAAAGCTGCTGAACCGAAGCCTGTGAAGCGTAAGCAGCAATCTGAATATCAGGAATTTATTGACTGGTTATTACAACCGTTCCAATTGGCCTTGGCAATTCTGATTCCATTGCTACTTGCCGCCATTATTTGGTACGTGCTGTATGTTCGCCGGTTGAATCGTGAAACGCTGGGTCCGTATAACGGTGCTATGCAAGCCGCTGAGCAAGAGCAACAGCAAGAACAGGGTGAAGCAGAAGAGAAACTAAGCGCTTATGAGGAAGCTGAGCAAGCCGCTCTGGCCGAAGAAGCGGCTGATATGCCTGAGTTTGAGCGTTTAGACGAAGATGAAGAAGTGGTTGCGGAAGCAGACGAAGAAGAGGCTCCGGAAACGCTAGAAGATGAACTATCCGCACTAGATGATGCAGAAGATGAATTTGAGACGATTGATGAAACCGTTGATGACGAAGCGGATCTGGATACACTGCTAGCGAGTAGTTTCGATGAGCCTGAAGCTGAAGCTGAGAGCGAGATTGAGACCGAAATTCAACCAGATAAAGAGGTTGAGGTAGACCTTGAAGCAGAAAGCGATTTATCGGAAGAGGTGCAACCGGAGGAAGCTACTGCAGATGATGATTTATCGTTAGAGTTCGATGCAACGCCAGTAGCTCCTGAACAGTCGCAGGCTGAAACGAAGCCAACTGAGCCCGCAACAGCTGACGATGATGAAATGAGCTTAGACTTTCATATCGATGATGCCGCAACTGAAGTTGATGCGCCAGCGACCGATGAAACGCCTGTAACGGATTTAGAAGTCGAACTGGAGCAGTTCGAAGATGTCGACTTAGCTGATATCGATCTTGAAGCATTAAGTGCTGAAACAGAAACTAAATCAGAAGCAGAAGACGACACTGACGATGGTTCATTTTTAGAAATTGATGCGCTGCTTGAAGAGGCTGAATCAGCAGAATCGGATTACGACAGTCCTCGTTTTGAGCGTGAGTCAGGTCAAGTTGATGATAACGAAGAAACACCTTCGGGAATGATTGATCTAGCCCGTGCATACTTAGAAATGGATGAGTATGAGCTGGCGCGTTCGGAGCTTGAAAAGGTTGCACAAACCGATGACGAAGACGCAAAACGTGAAGCGGCAATGTTATTGCAAAAGATTGAAGAACAGGGACATTAATGAGTAGTACGCGCATTGCGCTGGGTATTGAATACGACGGCAGTCAGTATTTTGGGTGGCAACGGCAACGAGAGGTTGTCTGTGTTCAAGAAGTGCTTGAGCGCGCGTTGAGTAAAGTAGCCAATCATCCGGTTGAAGTAACCTGCGCAGGGCGTACCGATGCCGGCGTACATGCCACCGGGCAAGTTGTTCACTTCGATTGCCAGTTTGAGCGGGCAATGCCCGCTTGGACCATGGGTGTGAATAGTAACTTACCGGACTCTGTAGCAGTACGCTGGGCGCGTGAAGTGCCCGAGTCATTTAATGCGCGCTTTAGTGCCACCGGTCGCCGTTATCGATACATTATTGCCAACCAAAAAATGCGCCCAGGTATTCTTGGGCGCGGTTTAAGCCATTACCATCAACCACTAGATGCCCAACGGATGCACGAGGCGGCGCAGCACCTTATCGGAGAACATGACTTTAGCGCATTTCGAGCTGCGCAATGCCAGTCGCACTCACCGAATCGCTGCGTGACACGAATCGACGTACGCCGATTTGGCGATTTTATTGTGGTTGATATTGCTGCCAACGCATTTTTGCATCACATGGTTCGAAATATTGTTGGCAGTTTGCTCGAAGTTGGTAAAGGTGAGCAAACCACAGCTTGGTTGGGGACTTTATTGGCCGGGCGCGATCGAACTTTAGCAGCGGCTACTGCGAAAGCCGAAGGTTTGTACTTAGTGCAAGTGGATTATCCACAAGAGTTTGATCTGCCGCAATTACCGCCTGGTCCGCTGTGGCTACCTGACTGTTAAGACCACTTTTTGCTAAACTGATTTCATAGAATATGCTTTAATAGAGCGTATTTATTGGCAATTACGCCAGATGACCGAACAAGTTAACAACGGAATATTATGAGTTGGATAGAGCGAATTCTCGCAAAACCGAAGAGCAACAAACGTCGCAACATTCCAGAAGGCGTGTGGGCGAAGTGCACCAGTTGTGATGCTATTCTCTACAGTGCTGATTTAGAACGCAGCTTGAATGTTTGTCCGAAATGTGACCATCACATGCGCGTTTCTGCACGCGTGCGCCTCGCAAACTTTCTTGACGACGGCAAAGGTGAAGAACTCGGTGCCGAACTTGAGCCAAAGGATGTTCTAAAGTTTCGTGATTCGAAGAAATATAAAGACCGTATCGCTGCAGCGCAGAAGGCTACCGGTGAGAAAGATGCGTTGATCGCTCAAAAAGGCCGCTTAAAAGGCATGCCAGTCGTTGCTGTGGCGTTTGAATTCGACTTTATGGGCGGTTCAATGGCATCGGTGGTTGGCGCGCGCTTTGTCAAAGCTGCTGAAGTTTGCTTGCGTGAACGCATTCCTCTTGTCTGCTTCTCAGCATCAGGTGGTGCCCGTATGCAAGAAGCCTTGTTGTCATTGATGCAAATGGCGAAAACATCGGCTGCGCTTGCGCGTATGAGCGAAGAAGGCATTCCATTTATTTCGGTATTAACTGACCCAACGATGGGTGGTGTATCGGCCAGTTTAGCGATGCTTGGTGATATCAATATTGCCGAACCAAAAGCGTTGATTGGTTTCGCCGGCCCTCGAGTTATCGAGCAAACTGTCCGTGAGACATTACCTGAAGGCTTCCAACGTGCTGAGTTCTTAGTGGAGCACGGCGCAGTGGATATGATTGTGGATCGTCGTCAGATGCGTAATCGAATTGCCGCATTATTGGCAAAATTCCAACATCTGCCGGCTGTTGCTGACGAATACTAAGCAATGACAGCCGCAATGAAACCCTCTAATTCAGCCGGGCTAGATGCCTGGCTGAGTTATTTAGAGCAGTTGCATCCTAGTGCCATTGATATGGGGCTAGAACGCGTGAAAACTGTTGCAGAACGTTTAGACCTCACCACAACTTCGGCGCAGGTTTTTACCGTTGCCGGAACCAATGGCAAAGGCTCAACGGTTCGTTATCTTGAAACCATACTTCGCTGTGCGGGCTACAATACCGGTGTATATATCTCACCGCATCTACACCATTACGCCGAACGTGTACGCATTAATGCCCTTCAGCTAGCTGAGCAGGAACACGTGGCGGCATTTGCTGCCATTGAAGAGGTTCGCGGCGATATCTCATTAACTTATTTTGAATTTGGCACGCTTGCTGCGCTGTGGCTGATGAAACAGCGTGATTTAGATGCCTGGATTCTAGAGGTTGGTCTAGGTGGACGCCTTGACGCCGTAAATATTATTAATGCAGATGTGGCGCTGTTGACCAGTGTCGGTATTGACCATATTGGTTTTTTGGGTGACGACCGTACCGGCATTGCGCGTGAAAAGGCGGGTATTTTCCGGCCGCATCGCCCGGCAATTGTGGGTGAACCTGATTTTCCAAATGCAGTTGCTACTGCGGCGCTGGAACAAGATGTTCAATTACATCGGGTTGGTCAGGATTTTCATTATCGTGTGACCGGTGCCGATACTTGGCAGTTTCGTGATAGTCATAATTTTCTGCAAGACTTACCGTTACCGCAGTTGCCATTGCCTAATGCTGCAACCGCCATCGCGGCGTTAGCGGCAAGTAAATTGCCGGTTTCCGACCAAGCGATTAGAGATGGATTAAATCAGGCAAGAGAGCCTGGGCGTCTACAATTTGTTTCCGGTGATAAGCAACATCATATCGATACGTTGCTTGATGTTGCTCATAATCCGCATGCAGCAAACTATCTGGTGCAAGCCTTGGCGCATCGCTATCCACAACGCGAGATTTTTGCGGTTGTTGGGATGTTGCATGATAAGGACATTGCAGGAACACTCGCTGCTTTGCAGCCAGCGGTATCACGTTGGTATTTTGCGAGCTTGGCCGAACCACGTGGCGCAAGTGCTGCGCAATTGCTTGAAAACGCCCCATCGGAAGCGAATTATACCGAATGTTTTGAGAGTGTGACCGTCGCATACCAGAAGGCTCAGGAAGATGCGCTAGCGATGTCCTTAACCATGCAATCAACACAACCTCTGGTATTGGTCTGCGGCTCGTTTTACACTGTAGGGAAAATTCCAACAACGGAGTAGTTCATGGCCTCGCAGTTGCAAAATAGAATTGTCGGCAGCGTTATTCTTATTGCCCTCGCAGTAATTATTTTACCGGAGTTATTTGACGGTAAGCCGCAACAACAACGCGAGTCGTTTGAAACGATTCCATTACAGCCGGATGTCGAAGTAGCCGAAGTGCCTGCACAAAAGGTACCTGAACAAGAAAAGCTACCCGCGTCATTGGAACAAGTCGAAACACTTGAGCTTGATGCTGATGATGCCCCGCCAATTAAAACCGCACAACAACGCACGCCAGAGGCGCCAAGCAACGCCGAGCTACAACAACCAGGTTGGATTATTCAACTCGGTGTATTCCGCAATCAAGCATCAGTTGATCGCTTAGTGAAAGAGCTACGTGCGGCCGGCTATCCTGCTTACCGCGAGGTAGTTCAAACCGCTGATGGCCCCCGCAATAAACTATTAGTTGGGCCAGGCTTGGTGAAAGAAGAGCTTGAAGCTGATTTACCAAAGTTACGGGAATTAACCGATCTCCGTGGTCGAGTTTTTCGCTACGAACCTTAATAAATTTGCGCAAAATGTCCGCCTTTCTGATACAATTCGCGCGAAATTTTAATCCGCTAGGGAATGCTAACAATGGTCTGGATTGATATCGCGATTTTAGTGGTAATAGGTCTTTCGACGTTAATCAGCTTAACCCGAGGCTTCGTGAAAGAAGCACTGTCATTAGCCATTTGGGTGGCTGCCTTTTTTATCGCAAAGTTTTTCTATCTCGACCTCGCGACGTTGTTTACTGGCATTCAAGATACGATGCTGCGTAACGCCGCAGCCGTCGCAGCGCTGTTTATAGCGACCTTGATTGTTGGCTCACTAGTGAATTATTTAATTGGCCGCCTAGTTGAGAGCACCGGTTTAACCGGTACCGACCGGCTGTTAGGTGCGCTGTTTGGAGCATTACGTGGCGTATTAATAGTCGCCGCATTGCTATTTTTCATGGATTCATTCACGGGCTTATCTGATGAACCATGGTGGCAAGCTTCAAATCTGATTCCACATTTCGGTGTGGTCATTCAGTGGTTTTTTGAATACTTGGAAAATACTTCAAGTTTCTTACCCCAAAATGTTTAATGAGGTTGTCGTTGCATGTGTGGCATTGTTGGAATTGTAGGTAAAGACCCAGTCAATCAAGCGTTGTATGACGGTTTAACGATGCTACAGCATCGTGGCCAAGATGCCGCCGGTATCATGACCGTTGATAACGGAACACTGCGTTTACGTAAGGCCAATGGTTTAGTGCGCGACGTGTTTCACACGCGCCATATGCACCGACTACAAGGCCGTATTGGGATTGGTCATGTTCGTTACCCAACGGCAGGCAGTTCAAGCTCTGCTGAAGCGCAGCCATTTTATGTGAATTCACCGTTTGGTATTGCGATGGCTCACAATGGTAACTTGACCAATGCACACGAGTTGCAAGAGCAACTGTTTGCCAAAGCGCGTCGCCACATTAACACTACCTCAGATTCAGAAATTCTGCTGAACGTGTTCGCCCACGAACTTTATCAGCAGGAGAGTTTGCACCTCACACCAGAAGATGTATTTGCAACTGTTGCGCGAGTGCACCGTCAAATTCGCGGTGCCTATGCCGTGGTTGCCATGATTATTGGTCATGGTATCGTTGCATTCCGCGACCCGTGGGGGATTCGTCCGTTGGTATTGGGTATGCGTGAAACGGCGAATGGCAACGAATACATTGTTGCGTCGGAGAGTGTTGCCGTTGATGGTACCGGGTTTAAATACGTTCGCGATGTAGAGCCAGGCGAAGCGATTTATATCAGCGAAGATGGGGAATTGTTCTCGCGTCAGTGTGCAGATAATCCGCAACATTGCCCATGTATTTTTGAATATGTTTACTTTGCTCGTCCTGATTCATTTATCGACAAAGTATCCGTGTATGCATCACGCGTGAACATGGGCCGTAAACTTGGCGAAAAAGTGAAACGCGACTACGCCGATTTAGATATCGATGTGGTGATTCCAATTCCAGAAACCAGCTGTGATATCGCTTTGGAAATGGCGAATGTGTTGGATTTACCGTATCGCCAAGGCTTTGTAAAAAATCGCTATATTGGTCGTACTTTTATTATGCCGGGACAAACCCAACGGCGTAAGTCAGTACGTCGCAAACTGAACGCGATTAGTGCTGAATTCCGTGGCAAAAATGTCTTGTTAGTCGACGACTCGATTGTACGTGGTACGACTTCTGAGCAAATCATTGAGATGGCTCGTGAAGCTGGTGCTAAGAAAGTTTATTTCGCCTCGGCCGCACCAGAGATTCGTTTCCCGAACGTTTACGGGATTGATATGCCAAGTGCGAACGAGTTAATTGGTCATGGTCGTGAAGCATCAGAAATCAACGACTTGATTAAAGCGGATGGTTTGATTTACCAAGAACTCGACGATTTGATTGCGGCAGTTCAGCAAGAAAATAAAGAGATCACGCGCTTTGAGACATCGGTATTTAACGGTGAGTATATCACTGGCGATATCAACCAAAGCTATTTGGATCGTCTTGATGCTGCGCGTAATGATGTTGCTCGCCATGGTAGCGATCAAAGCGAAGATGCCAATTTAGAGCTTCACAACGAAGACGAATAAGACAAGTCAGTCAGTCATAAAAAAAACGGACGCCAAGGCGTCCGTTTTTCGTTAGATAGCGATTAAAGCTGGAACGGATAGACTGAACCCAGTTTCAAAATCTGAGTCAGCTCATCAAGTGCAGTGCGTGATTCCATCAACAGCTGCGGATCACGTAAATCAGCGACACTGAGTTCATCACGATAGTGCTTATCAACCCACTGATTTAAACGAGCGAATAATTCGTCGTTCATAATAACCGCAGGATTAACCGCCGCTAATTCCGTGTCGTTTAACGCCACACGCAAACGTAAACATGCAGGGCCACCGCCGTTACGCATGCTTTGTTTGACATCAAAGTAGTGCACTTGGCGAATTGGTGTGTTACGTGTCACGAGCTCTGCTAAGTAGGCCGCAACGCGCGGATTTTCCTGGCACTCAGTTGGCGCAATAATCGCCATAGTGCCATCTTGCATGGTCAGCAGTTGGGTGTTGAATAAGTAGGTTTGTACGGCATCTTCAACTGAAACTTCAGACGTCTTAACTTCGACGAAGTGAACTGGTTCTTCGCCAAATTTACGTTGAATTTCGGCAAATTTCGCCTCGGTATCTAAAAACGCTTGTTCATGATAGAACATCACGTTTTGGTTACCCACAGCAATGACGTCGTTGTGAAAAACACCTTGATCAATCACCTCAGGGTTTTGCTGGATGTACACGGTATTGTCATCGCTTAAACCGTGTAATCGCGCAATGGCTTGCGACGCTTCAAAGGTTTGCCGTGCTGGGAATTTACGTGGCGCTGGCTTGCTACTGTCAAACGCATAGCGGCCAAAGGTAAACACTTCGACGCCAGCATGACCATAGTTACTACAAAGGCGCGTGTGGTTAGCGGCTCCCTCGTCACCAAAATGCTCGTTGTCTGGCAAATGCGTGTGGTGTGCAAAGTAGCGACTATTATTAAACATCGCTTGAAGAATGCGACCGCTAGTTGTCGGTTCTAATGAACGATGAAACTTGTTGGTTAAGTTTGCCGGCGTGAAATGAACTTTACCGTCGGCCGTATCGGCGCCTGGTGATACCGTTGCGGCATTTGCTGTCCACATGCTTGATGCTGAGCAAACAGCTTGAAAAATTTCAGGTGCTTGCTGCGCGGCTTTACTGAGTACGTCGGCGTCTGATCCGCTAAAGCCCAATCGGCGTAAGGTTGCAATATCAGGGCGCTCTTGCGGGGCTAACACACCTTGCACCATGCCCATATCATGCAACGCCTTCATTTTCGCAAGGCCTTGCTTCGCCGCAGATTTTGGGCTAGAGGTAGATTTAGCATTGCTTAATGAAGCAACGTTTCCGAACGACAGCCCGGCATAATTGTGGGTTGGGCCAACAAGGCCATCGAAATTAACTTCATAGTGGTGCATGCTCAAACAAACCTCCATTGCAGTTGCAAGCGTTGAATTGTTGGCTATTATACCCGCAAGTTGGTCTTGGCGTAAGGGCTGAACGCCTTGATTTTATTGGTCTGATGCACGTGTACGTGAATTCGTGCATAGATATAAAGCAAAAACGTATTTTTATGATTTTTGTTCAGGGTGGTTGTGTAGCGGCCGCAGAACAGATATATCTAAAAAAAGAATCCTACAAGCTTACGGATAAAAGAGAGTCGCATGGCAAAAGCGTTAGTTATTGTCGAGTCGCCCGCAAAAGCGAAGACAATTAATAAATATTTAGGGAATGATTTTGTGGTGAAGTCGAGCGTGGGTCACGTGCGCGACTTACCGACAAAATCAACCGCGACCGTCAAAACCAAGCCGCCGGCGGAAGTCCGCAAAATGTCGCCGGAGCAAAAAGAAGCCTACCGCCAAGAGCGCGAATTTCAGAAACTCGTTGCCCGTATGGGGATCGACCCGCAGCATGGCTGGGAAGCGCATTATGAAGTACTACCCGGTAAAGAAAAGGTTGTGGCTGAACTGAAGAAACTCGCAGCGAAAGCAGACGCTGTTTATCTCGCGACGGATTTGGACCGCGAAGGGGAGGCCATTGCGTGGCACCTGCGCGAACTGATTGGTGGCGATGACAGTCGATTCCAGCGGGTGGTGTTTAACGAAATCACCAAGAAGGCCATTCAAGACGCGTTTTCGAAACCGGCAGCTTTGAATATTGATCGGGTTAATGCGCAGCAAACGCGACGCTTCCTTGACCGTGTGGTCGGTTTCATGGTGTCGCCGTTGTTGTGGAAGAAAATAGCACGTGGCTTGTCAGCTGGCCGGGTGCAATCGGTTGCAGTGCGATTAGTGGTTGAGCGTGAGCGCGAGATTAAAGCATTTGTGCCTGAAGAATATTGGGACATTTACGCCGATTTAGCGACACAAAATAAAGATGAATTGCGTATGCAGGTGCAAAAGCACCTCGGCAAGACCTTTAAAGCGAACGATAAGGCAGCTGCCGACGCCGCTGTGGCTACATTGAAGGGTGCCCAATACAAAGTCATTGATCGCGAAGATAAACCGACTAGCAGCCGTCCCTCGGCGCCATTCATTACGTCAACCTTGCAGCAAGCCGCGAGCACGCGGTTGGGCTTCGGGGTGAAAAAGACGATGATGTTGGCACAGCGCTTGTACGAAGCCGGTCATATTACCTACATGCGTACCGACTCAACGAACTTGAGCCAAGAGGCTGTCGCGAACTGTCGTGACTACATTGGCAAGAACTATGGCGCAGATTATTTGCCAGCGAAACCGAATGTTTACGGCTCGAAGCAAAACGCCCAAGAAGCGCACGAAGCGATTCGTCCTTCTAGTGTCGGCGTGAAGTCTGAAAGCTTGCGTGATATGGAACGCGATGCGCAGCGTTTATACGAATTAATTTGGCGTCAATTTGTGGCGTGTCAAATGACGCCTGCACAATACGATGCCACCACCATTTCAGTGCAAGCCGCAGATTACGAACTCCGTGCACGTGGTCGAGTATTGCGCTTCCCGGGCTGGACCAAAGTACAACCACCGGCTGGCTCGAAGAATAGCGAAGATGCAACGTTGCCAGACGTGAAAACCGGTGAAATATTAGCGTTGCAGCAACTTGACCCGCAACAGCACTTCACTAAACCGCCAGCGCGTTTCAGTGAAGCATCGTTGGTCAAAGAGCTTGAAAAGCGCGGCATTGGCCGTCCTTCAACCTACGCTTCGATTATTTCAACCATTCAAGACCGTGGCTATGTGCGCGTTGACAGTCGCCGCTTTTACGCCGAGAAAATGGGTGAAATCGTTAATGATCGCTTGGTCGATAACTTCCCGCGTTTGTTGAACTACAGCTTCACTGCTGAAATGGAGCAGGCGCTGGATGAAATCGCTGAAGGTAAACGGAACTGGAAAGCAACGCTAGACAAGTTCTACGAAGATTTCAGTGCGAAATTGCAACAAGCAGAGATGCCCCCTGAAGAAGGCGGCATGCGTCCGAACCAAATGGTGCTGACCGACATTAAATGTCCGAAGTGCGGTCGCCCGATGGGTATTCGCACCGCGTCAACGGGTGTGTTCTTGGGTTGTTCAGGTTACGAATTGCCGCCAAAAGAGCGCTGCACACAAACTATGAACCTGTTGCCAGGTGAAGAAGCGGTGCGCGTTAAAGATGACGACGATGAAGCGGAAACCATAGCATTGCGGGCGAAAAAACGTTGCCCGAAATGTGGCACCGCGATGGATAGCTACTTGATTGACCAAGAGCGCAAGCTTCACGTGTGCGGTAACAATCCAGCATGTGACGGCTTTGTGGTTGAACAGGGCGAGTTCCGCATTAAAGGTTACGATGGTCCGATACTTGAATGTGACCGTTGTGGCAGTGAGATGCAGCTCAAAACGGGCCGTTTTGGTAAGTATTTTGACTGTACTAACAGCGAGTGCAAAAACACCCGTAAGCTGTTGAAAAACGGTCAACCGGCGCCACCAAAAGAAGATCCTGTGCCGTTCCCTGAGCTACCGTGTGAAGACTCAAACGCCTATTTTGTTTTGCGCGATGGCGCTTCAGGTGTGTTCTTGTCAGCAAATACCTTCCCGCGATCACGTGAAACTCGAGCGGTGAAAGTGAGCGAGCTGAAACGCTTTAAAGATCGCATTCCAAGCAAGTTTCATTATTTAACCGAAGCGCCTGAAAAAGACGATGACGGCAACGAAGCCATTGTACGTTACAGCCGCAAAAACAAAGAACAGTACGTGATTACCGAAGTAAACGGGAAAGCTACAGGCTGGCAAGCGTTCTACCGCGACGGTGAATGGGAAGTTCAAGAAGGTAAAAAACGTAAGTGATAATCGGCGCAGCAATGCGCCATCTCCGCCTTGTTAGCCGCCCATAGCTGGGCTAGATTAAAAGTCTACTGCGAAGGATCGCAGTGTGAGGTTAACAAGGAGGTTTTATGGTTGTTAAACCATGTCGGACGTCAGTCCATCGGTACGTCATCGCAAGCAGCTTAGCGCTGAGCTGCTTGTGGTCGACGTCAGTATTTGCAACGTCATGTCCGGTTTACCAATTTTCTGGTGTTACTGCGCTCACGCAACAGCAAACGCAACGACAAACAGAGCCAGAAACTCGCCAAGCCAAACAGCAACCTGCAAGAATGACCGATAGTCGTGCGAGCCAATTGGTATTGCATGAAGGTTTATTGCAGCCGCAACTAGAACAATTCCTGCGTAAAGAGTTTGCCGTCGAAACGATAGACTGGCGTGTATCTCCTCATTATCAATGGCCGACCAATTTCACCCTTAAAGCAAGCAATGCCGAGGCATTGTTAGAGCAAATTCTGGCGCCTTATACCTTTGTTGTCACGATGTTCGCTAATCATGCAGCGATTGTCAGTTATCGTTATGAGGTTGCGGAGGCGCTATGAAAGCACACCACGTCGTTGCTTTGCTCTGTTTCGGGCTTAGTAGCTGTTCTAGCTCTCAGCAGTTGGATCTGCAGCAACAGCACGAGCAAGCAAGTCAGCGGTTAGCAATTCTGCAAGAATTAGAGCCCGAGTCGGAGCATGTTCGTTTTAAGCAACAGCTCTATGTTCCGCCGTTGTCGCGAAGTACAGCGCGTTTGCCGGCATGGAGTGCCCAGCCGGTGACACTTTCAGCCCAAGGTTTAGCAGCTGGAACATTAATATCCAAAGCATTAGAACCGCATGGTGTTGTGCCGTATTTCGATAGTGAAACGTTAGCGCAACAACCGGTGCATATGCAGTTTTCCGGTTCGCTTGCTGAGCTATTGCAACGTATGGCGAGTCGTTATCGATGGCATTTGGAGTGGCGGGATGAGCTCCTATTTATTCGCGAATTTGAAGTGGCCGAGTTCGATGTCGCGTTTATTGCCGGAGATACCAGTTACTTTTTAGGGAGCCGAGATCAACAACAACAAGGGCAAGCAGCTGCATCTGATTTTGCTCAAGCAAATGTCGTTACTCGACAAAGCGAACAATATCTAAATTTTAGTAATGAGAAGCTATCCGTTTGGGCTGATTTAGAACAAGCACTAAGTTTGCTGTTATCCGAGGAAGGTCGGTTGACGGTTAATCAGAGCTCGACATCGGTGCTAGTGCGCGACTATCCACATCATGTAGCTCAGGTGAAAAATTATCTACAACAACAAAATGAACGGTTGACGCGTCAAGTCGCCATTGATGTACAAATTTTAGAAGTCACATTCAATGACACGCAGCAGTTTGCGATTGACTGGGATGCGGTTCTTAAAACAGCAGGTGGTGAGGGTGTTTTAGGATTTGCCTCGGCACAACTCAGTGCGCTCAGCGGTGGTCAGGTTTTATGGCAGCAACAACAAGGACGAGCTGCTGGCTCTCAGATATTAATCGACGCATTGCAGCAACAAGGACTCGTTCAGATCAGTAACCACCCTCGTATTGTCAGTTTAAATAATCAGATAGCGCGAATTGTTCTCGAAGATAATGCAACTTATCTTGCCGCAGCAGGCTCGGCTGCAACAGCCAACGTGGGACGCGCTGATGTATTGCAACCAGGTGTCGTTACCACCGGTTTTGAATTGTATTTATTGCCAAATATTCGTGCCAACGAAGTGATTCTGCAGTTATCAACTGAGCTCTCTGATCTGGAGCGAATTGATGAGGTTCGCTCTGGCACTCAGATGATTCAAACACCGCATACCAATCGTAAAAAGTTTTTTATGAAGGCGCTGGTTGCACATGATCAAACGCTGTTAATGAGTGGCCTTAAAAACCAACGTAATGCCGCCTTAAAACAGCAAAGCTGGTGGAGCTTGCTACTTGGTGGGCGCAATGAACAGCAACAACGCCACAGTGAGACATTGGTATTGCTTACACCTCATATCATTAGTCGAGAGGTGCGCTAATGATTGATTGGTGTGTGACAGCTTGGCGACAACAATCATCGCAACGCGATCAAATTCTTACTTGGCTTGCAGAAGCTAGAAGACTTGGATTTGAACAGTATGGCTTGGTGAAGCAAGGCAATCATTATTGGCTCTGTTGCTGTAATTACGCGAAATCTGATCTCGCTATACATGTACGAGACCACGTTAGATTGAGTAAAGCGGTGTTTGTGCAGTTGGAAGGGAATCAACTTATTTGTGTCGCCTGGAACGGCGATACGTTGCTTGGAGCCAGTCAATTTAACGCGGATGCACTGGGTATCAAAAGTCTTACTACAATTGCCAAACATTGGTTTTCAACTGATGGGATGAGTTGCCCTTTGGTATTCGGGGGGGCTCATTCACGACAAATTTTAGAAACAGTAATTAGCGCCGACATCATCGTCAAAGATATGCCTGAAATTGACTTTAGCTCATGTTCACGGCGTGCCAGATTACGTTCGATTCGCCGGTCACCTATTTGGTTGAGGCGTCGTGTGATTATTATCGCGATGATTTTTGCGCTAATCAGTGCGGTCATTACGAGTTGGGTATATTGGCCAGCACAAGTAAAGGTCGCGACAGCGCCAAAGCCGACAATAGTTAAACCGGTAGAACATCTTAGACCGCACTGGTCGCCGAGCCACTTGCGCCACCTAAACGATTTGCTTGCCAGTGTGAGTTATTTAGCCGGCTGGCAGGTTCAACGTTGGCAACTTTCTGAATTCGGCGAGGAACTATGGCTTCAGTCTACTTATGGTTCACAGCAAGATTTATTTGCTCAACTTCCAAATGCTGCAGATTGGCGTTTGCGCAGAAGTGGTAACGCGGTTTATGTGGAACGCGAACTACCAACGGTGCAGAGCCAAGCGCTGAGTCGCAATGCTGTTGCAGTAAATTTAGAGCAATTTGATTTTGTGATAACTCGTAGCGAATCTGGACTGAAAATAGAACATGCTGCGTTTGATCCAACTGATGCAAACCAATGGGACGCATTGTTGAACTGGTTAATTCAACATGCTGATTCGACTCAATTAGTCTCAGCCGAGGCTGAGGCGAGCGGTTATTTTTGGTCACTATCACTACAACTTGAGCAGATTTCGCAAGGAGCGCGATTATGATTTGGACACTTTCTGTTCTGTTAGCTACGACTGCTACATTCGATAGCAACGATACTATCCAAAAGCTAAGAATAAGTGAGCTTAAGGAACGGCTCGCTCAAACTGAAGCAAAACGGTTGCAACTTGAACTGCAAATCGCCAAAGCAAAACATGCCATCGATGAATTGAATCCCGCACCTGAGGAAAAATCAGAGATTGCCGATGAGTTAGCGCGTTATCAGTTAGTGGGAATCGTTGCGATTGCAGACAAAACTCATGTGGTTTTGCGCAAAGGCGATGAATTGATTCGTTTGCTGAATGGCGTGCAAGGTGCCATGAGTCTTATCGCGGAAGTACAACCAGGCAAGGTAAGAATTTCTCGGTTTGGGCATTTTCGCGATTTACCACTGACAGAACGGTGGTAGGTATGTATCAATTGAACGATGAAACGCTCACTGGTTTATCAGCGAGTCAAACGAGTCTCTCGCTGTGCTCCGCCGTCAGCGATCAGTACATGCAAGATGATGTCGCGGTATTGATAAGTGTTGAGGGTGCTCTTATCGCGAGCTTGCCGGCATGGCAACATCACTTTATGACCTTGATGAATATTGTGACGCAAGCGAATCTTAACGGTGAAGTCGTTACACAATGGTGTCTTGCTAATGCTCGTTCGATTCGCAATTTATTGCATGATGCCACCGCCCATGAACTGCAGTCGGCACATGTTGAAACCGTTGAGCTGGATCACACCCGCGCACAGCAATCATTGGAAGATCTAGTGCAGCAGGCCTTGGTTTTGCAGGCATCGGATATTCACCTACTTTTTTCTCCAACACATGCGGCGCTATCGTTTCGTGTACATGGTCGTTTGGTTGGCAAGGTTGAGCGTAACCGAGAGTCGATGGCGGGGGCTATTGCCGCCGCGTTGAATACGCGCTCTGAGGATTTTCATGAGCTATTTGATGAGCAACGCTTATCGAGTGCCAGTATTTCCTTGTCGGTATTAGACAACGATAGCTTTCAGCGTATTCGCTTGCGTGTACAGAAGTCACCCACTCGCAATGGCTTTGCGGTAACTATGCGCTTGCAGCGAGAGCAGAGCAAAATATTGCGCTTACACGAACTTGGCTTAAGTGCGGATGTTGTTAATCGACTCCAAGCCATTTTGAGAGAACCATCCGGACTATTGATTATTGCTGGGCCAACAGGACAGGGGAAAACAACTACTTTGGCAGCTTTAAACGCCGAAATACCGACAACTGCAAAGGTCATTTCGTTAGAGGACCCAATTGAAATCATTCAGCCTCAGATTGAGCAAAAACCCGTTATTGCGGAACATCATGAGCTGAACTTTGCGAATATGGTAAAAGTCGCCTTGCGTGAAGATCCCGATGTGATTTCAATAAGCGAAATTCGTGATGAGGCAACAGCCAAAGCTGCTTTCACCGCAGCGTTAACTGGGCATTTGGTAACTGCAACGGTGCATGCTCACGATACATTTGGTGTGTTAAGTCGATTACTCGATCTCGGGCTATCACCAGAATCATTAGCGCAGTTTGGCGTTGTGCGGGGAATTTTGGCGCAACGATTAGTTGCGAATATTTGTATCGATTGCGAAGGCACCGATCGTGGCTGCCCGCGTTGCCATGGGGTAGGAGTTATCGGGCGTCGCATTGTCAGTGAGTATTTACCCATTGACAATAATATTCGACAAGCATTACTAGCAAAGCAGTTTGAAAATTGTCGCAGCGAACTCATAGCGCAGGGCTGGCAGACACTTGATGAGCAATTATTAGGTGCTCAAGAATGCATTTGAGTAGACAACGTCAATTAGCATTTCTTGAAGATTTCGCCCTCGCCTTAGGTGATGGGTTAAGTCCATTACAGTGTTGCCAAGACCTTTTAGTGAATGCACGTAAACTTAGATTACGCCAAGAAGAATTGATTGCTGCTCACTTAATCCGGCAGCTTAGTCACGGCCGAGCACTCGGAACATCCCTACAAGAATGGTTTGCTCATGATCTCGTTATGTTGGTTGCGGTTGGTGAAAATAGTGGGGTATTAGAGCAACTATTACAGCAACATCGACTTTTTGAAGTGGAGCGACAGGCAGCTTGGCGCGAGTTTTGGAAACCTCTGCTGTATCCAATTGCGATGATGATTTTAGCATTTGGCGCTAGTTTATTTATCGGGCGCGGAGTCATTCCAAAACTAGCTAAATCGCTACCTAAATCTGATTGGCCGGAATTGAGCCAGTGGCTGTTGGTTTTGACGCATAGTCTTTGGCTACCAATTTTGGTGAGTGGCGTGATCATCATATTTATTCTTGTTTGGGGACCGCCAGGGGTTATTCGTTTCAAATGGTCTTGGTGTCGTTGGCTAGCAGGTTGCGGCGCGTTCATGATTCAGCGTTACTTCCATGCGGTCTTACTTCTGCAGACGCTAACCGTTCTCCTCCAATCAGGAAGTAATCTTGATAAATCGTTGGCCGCTATGCAACGTTACGGTAGTCAAGAGCTCAACTATTATTTTAGTTTTATGCGCCAGCAGCTTGCCGAAGGAGAGAGAAAATTAGAGCGAATTTTTGCAAGTGGATTACTCTCGCCGCGTATGCTCTTTCGCTTGGGTAATGGTAGCCGTAATGCGACGGAGCACGGCACTCTATTGCGTGTTGCAGGTTATGCTTCTCGTGATGCTTTGCAGGCCTTAAGGCGGTTGCGAAGTGCTTTACAAGCTTTTTGTTACAGCCTTATTTTTGCTTTGTTGATTATTGTGCTTGGAGGTATGGGCAGCATGTTAATGGCAATAACACAACAAAGTATCGTTTGACCTATAACTTTTAAATTTTTTCACAAAACAACGGAGTGTTAATTATGCAATCTCAAAAAGGATTTACTTTTATCGAAGTGCTGACGGTACTTTCAATTATTGCGCTTGCCACCATTGGTTCATTGGCCTTACGAGACTGGGCGGTGGGCAACTCGCGCATTAGCGAGGCCAAAAGTCAGATTATTACTATTCAATCTGGCGCCCAGCTTTGGCGCCCTCGAACCGGTGACTTAACCGGTATTAGCATGAGTGCAATGTCTAGTATTGCGGCTGTACCTGAAATTTGGGGAGCAGGGAGCAGCATTAACCCCTGGGGCGGTGATATCGCAATTGCTGTTGATGGCACCGATACGTCGGTTTATGTCATTACTGTAAGCGGTATTGAGCAAGCTGCAGAGGGCGCTCGTTTAGCTTATGACTTTACTGATTATGCGATTTCTAGCACCTTCTCCGGTGATACATTAACACTGCGTTTTCAAGGATAGATGACTGTGAAGTGGGTCAAGTCGCGCGGATTTATGCTGCTGGAATCGACCGTTGGCATAGCTATTCTGGCGGTGTTTATAGCGAGTATGGGGGTGATGCTTCCCAGTTTAAACACCGCAATTAAGTCGTATGACAACGGTGCATGGATTAATCATCGTTTGATAAAACAAAGATTAGACACGCAACTTTCTCAGTATCACAAGTTTGCAGATGCAATGTAGATACTGCATGGAGGCATTATGAGACAACAAGGATTTGTCATGCTCGAGGTAATTACGGCGGTGGTGATTGTTAGCTCTTTATTATTAATGATTAATCAAGCATGGTTGTTCAAATCATCGCAGCAACAGCGGCAGGGATGGCTTGTAGACGCCGAGCAAGTCAACCTTGCGGCTAGTGATTTTTGGGCCGAAAACGGTGCACCCCCGGCTACCACTCGTGATCTCTTTACTGAACAAGAGCTCGCTATATTGCGTTTCCCATGGCATCAAGAATGGCAGTTTACGCTTGGAGAAAATTGGCTTGAATTAAGTGTTAGCGCCCCCTCATTAGATCAGGCGCAATGGTTCGTGCGACAGATTGCGGGAGCATTCGTTCGTGGCAACGAGGTTGTTATGCCGGTGTGGCAGCCGCGTCCGAGTAATGCCACCAATGAAGATTATTTGCATCGATTAGAACAAACTGATGCCCCTCATCTTAATACAATGGCAACCGACTTAGATATGGGCCAATTCGATATTATTGACATCAATAATTTAGATACCCAACGGCTAACCGTCGAGACTATCAGAGCTGATGAATTAGAGGCAACGTCAGTGAAAACGACAGAACTAATTGTCACAACAGTCTATGCTCAGGACGTTATTACACCCACAACAAGTTTACAGGAAGTATCAGATCGACTTGCTGAATATATTCAACTGTGGAAGCAATGTGAACTTCAAGGCAAATGCAGTTAGAAAAAGTCGGTATCATGCGTATCAATGTGGCGCTGTCTCTGTAGAAGCTTTGATTATTTTGCCATTAATAACTTGGCTGATTATCGCAAGTCTGCAACTTGTTTGGATTTTCTGGGCGCAACATACATTGCATCAAACAAGCCACTACGTGCTACGTGCAGGACAAATACAACACGGTAGTAAAAGCAAAATGTTGAATGTGTTGGCAACCGGTATGGCGAGCACTAAATTGCAATGGCATGATAAAGACTCAACTACTGAGCTAGAAAGCTTAAGAGAACACGTATGGAAAGCGACATTAGAGACTTTAATCCATGCAAAACTCGCCGCTAAAATTATTGTTCACAGCCCTGATGATGCTGCGTTTAAAAATTATTCTGAGCGGCGCTTTGATCTGAGATTAAACAACTGGGTGACTGAAGTTTCAATTGATCATGCTATTGAGCGAGCTAAAAACAGCGACGATCCAGCAGCTTGGCTTGACGCACGTCAGCTTGATATTGAAATTTGGTGGTGTTTGCCACTTGAGATACCTTTTGTTGCAAGTGCATTACAAAACTGGCATCAGTTGATGAATAGCGAAGCGCAGCGTTTTTGCCGATTGCGTGAGACGATTATTGGCAAACCGCTCTGGCCCCTGATAACGCGGCGTAAAGGACCGATGCTATCAGGGTTTAGAACAACAGAGTAGAGAGCTTACTTTAAAGGCGCGTGCCAAGTATCACACGCCTGCAAGGTATTCTGCATGAGTGTGGCTACGGTCATTGGGCCAACACCGCCTGGTACTGGCGTTATGTACGATGCGCGTTGCTCTGCAGCATCAAATTCAATATCACCAACGAGTTTTCCAGAAGGCAAACGGTTAATACCGACATCAATCACAACGGCGCCAGGTTTTACCCACTCGCCAGGAATAAAGTTGGGCTTACCAACAGCAACCACAAGCACATCAGCGCCTTGCACGTGTTCTTTAAGGTCATTGGTGAAGCGGTGACAAACGGTTGTAGTGGCACCGGCAAGCAATAATTCCAAACTCATGGGACGACCGACGATATTGGAAGCACCAACGACCACGGCGTTTTTACCGTGTAAGTCTAAGCCAATGGAATCGAGTAGGGTGATGACACCGCGCGGCGTACATGGGCGTAATGCGGGATTCCGCTGCGCTAAGCGGCCCATGTTGAACGGGTGGAAACCGTCAACGTCTTTAAATGGATTAATGCGCTCGAGAATCGCTTGAGCGTCCAAGCCTTGAGGTAACGGCAATTGCACCAAAATGCCATCGACTTCGGCATCTTCATTCAACTGGTCAATGAGTGCTTCTAGTTCAGCTTGGCTTGTGCTTGCTGGTAAATCGAAAGCTTTAGAGACAATACCAACTTCTTTACAGGCGTTACGCTTACTGCCAACGTATACAGCTGAGGCTGGGTCTTCGCCGACCATGACAACGGCAAGCCCGGGTGCACGAGCTCCGGCGGCAAGGCGTTTGGCAACTCCTTGTTTTACTTCATCACGAACTTGTTGAGCTACTTGTTTACCATCAATACGTTGCGCAGTCATTGCTTTGAGCACCTTATTCGGTTGAATGCTGATATGTCGAGTTCATGGGCTGCTATTTTCGCATGTTTTTTGCTAAGGTTGTAGCGTCTATTCAGGGGGGACTGAAATACAAAATGAATAAATTTCAGTCAGCCTGTTGGTATTTTCAGCAGTCAGACATTTTGGGCAAAAAAATGTTTGACGCGTTACGGCCCAACAGGTAATATTCGCCCCCGTTGTCAGGCCGCGTCCTGCACGGGATTTTAAAGACTTATAAGAAGTATGTCGGCGAGTAGCGCAGCTTGGTAGCGCACTTGTTTTGGGTACAAGGGGTCGCTGGTTCGAATCCAGTCTCGCCGACCATTTCTTAAAAGTGCGAATTGCGCCCGTAGCTCAGCTGGATAGAGCAACGGCCTTCTAAGCCGTCGGTCGCAGGTTCGAATCCTGCCGGGTGCGCCATTAAAGCCCTGGCACAATTTATGAAGTGGTGGCTGTAGCTCAGTTGGTAGAGCCCCGGATTGTGATTCCGGTTGTCGTGGGTTCAAGTCCCATCAGCCACCCCATTTCTCTGCTTTATCAGCAACATTTCAAAATTCTGAAGTCGGCGAGTAGCGCAGCTTGGTAGCGCACTTGTTTTGGGTACAAGGGGTCGCTGGTTCGAATCCAGTCTCGCCGACCATTCTCTTCTCGATATCATTAGCGCTGCGTTTTGTCGCATAGTTCTTTACAGTGCATAGATTTTTACCGAGATTTGCGTATAATTTCAGCATCTGTATAAAAAATGCTACAAGCTATAACAACTATAAGAGCTTTATACATGCTAGAGAATCCGTCCAAGCAATCCACGACTGCACCTGCATCTTCTACAGAGGAAGGTTTTGGGTTGATGATCTCGGTCATCAGCATGCAATTGATAAATTCCACTCCCGATCAAAGTCAGACGCATATCGAGCACGCACTCGCACTTTTAGGTCGCGGGGGAAGTAAAGATCGTTGCTATGTGTTTGAGTTTTCACCCGATCATTTGAGTATGTCGAATACCTATGAGTGGACCAACGACGGTATTCAAGCACACAAACCTGAACTGCAAAACATTCCTGCGGAAACTATGCCGTATTTTTTTGAGCGCATGTGTCACGATGGTCAAATCCTAGTCGATGACGCCAAATTATTGCCGGAAGAAGCCGGTGGTTTTCGTGATGAGCTGTTGCGTGAAAATATCCGCTCAATGATGGCCGTTGGCATGTACATGGAAGGTAAGCTGGTTGGTTTTGTTGGTTGTGATTTGGTGAATCGACAGACGCAATGGTTAGAGCGCGATATCCGTCATATGCGCTTAGTTGCAGATATGATTGCCAATACCATTGCGCGCCATAAAACCGAAGAACAATTGCGTGCCACCGAAGCGCAGCTGTTGGAAGCCAACGCAAAATTAGCCCAGTTAGCTCGGCAAGATAGTCTGACCGGTTTAGTGAATCGACGTGGCTTAGATGAATGTCTTGAGCATGAATTACGTCGGGCGATTCGGGCGCAACATCCATTGACCTTGTTGATGGTGGACGTCGATTTCTTTAAACGCCTGAACGATGAACACGGTCACTTGCATGGCGACGAAGTGCTCAAGGCTGTTGGCCAAATTTTACAACGTCATTTCAAACGCACCGGTGAGTATGTGGCGCGGTTTGGTGGCGATGAATTTATGGTTGTTTGTCCGCAATCAGAACTTGACGAATTAACCACGCAAGCCAAAAAAGTACTCGCTCGTGTACGCTTACTCGAGCAGCAACTAGGTAGCAGTGTCACAGTGAGTATCGGCGTTCATTCCGCCATACCGAAGCCACAAACCAGCACCGATGATTTAATGCGCGAAGTTGATGTCGCGGTGTATTTCGCCAAACAATGCGGTCGTAATCGTATTGAAGTAAACCCCAAGGCCCAAGGCAATCTCGCAACCAGCTAAGGCGCTGTCAGGAGCGCCGTATTCGCGTTGGTATTGAGTAATCGCCGCAAAAATGTCCGTTGCTACTCGACGTAGGCCCATGGCTTCGCTATAATGCGGCGTCATTTTGAAGGGCCCCGTTGGTAGTGGGCTCAGGCCAATAGTGAAGCCGAGGTAACAAAGCAATGCAGGTTTCTGTAAAGACAACCCAAGGATTAGAGCGTCGCGCCACGATCACCGTGCCAGCTGACGTTATCGAAAACGAAGTCAAGCGTCTGTTAAAAGACGAGTACCGTAACCGTCGTATCAACGGTTTCCGTAAAGGCAAAGTTCCACCAAATGTTTTGCAGAAGTTATATGGCAAAGAAGCACGTGCTCGTGCGGCGTCAAACCTTATGCAAAGCAAATACTTCGAAGCGATGATGCAGGAAAAAATCAACCCAGTGGGTATGCCTGCAATTGAGCCAAAAGTAAACGAAGAAGGCAAAGACCTTGAATTCGTAGCTACTTTCGAAGTGTATCCAGAAGTTAAAGTTGCGACTTTAGACAAGTTAGCTGTTGAAAAGCCAGATGTTGAAGTGACTGATAAAGATGTCGACAACATGTTGGAAACGCTACGCAAGCAACATGCAAGCTGGAAAGAAATTAAGCGTAAGTCGAAAAAAGGTGAGCGTATCACTATCGATTTCACTGGTTCAGTAGACGGTGAAGAATTCGAAGGTGGTAAAGCGACTGATTTCGCACTTGAGCTTGGCGAAGGCCGTATGATTCCTGGTTTTGAAGACCAAATTATTGGTATGAAAGCCGGCGAAGAAAAAACTATTACGGTAACCTTCCCGGAAGATTACCACGCTGAAAACCTGAAAGGTAAAGAAGCGCAGTTTGTGATTGTGGCGAAGAAAGTTGAAGAGCGTGACTTGCCAGAATTAACGGACGAATTCGTTTCTTTATTCGGTATCAAAGACGGCGGCGTTGACGCATTGAAAGCTGAAGTTCGCAAGAATATGGAACGTGAGCTGAAAAATGCGGTACAAAGCAAAGTGAAAGAGCAAGTGTTGAAAGGCTTAGTTGAGCAAAACGACGTCGACTTGCCAAAAGCGATGGTAGACCAAGAAATTGATGTGTTGCGTCGTCAAGCAATGCAGCGTTTCGGTGGTAACCAGGCACAATTGCCACAACTGCCAGCTGATTTGTTTGAAGAACAAGCAAAAGAGCGTGTGAAAGTTGGTTTGTTACTGGGCGAAGTCATTCGTGGTAACGAGTTGAAAGTTGACGAGAAGAAAGTCGACGAGATCATCGAGAACAACGCTTCTGCGTACGAAGATCCAGCTGAAGTTATCGCTTACTACAAAGGTAACGAAGAAATGATGCAACAGATTCGCAATGTTGCATTAGAAGAACAAGCGATTGAGTTCATTCTTGCGCAAGCAAAAGTTAAAGCGAAGAAAACTAGCTTTGACGAGTTGATGAACCCGAAAAAGTAAAACAGTTGCGAATACCGTCACAACAACGTTGACGGCATCGACTACAACTTGGTTTAATGGCTCGTATAACCTTATACGGGCCATTTTTATTTCAGGAGTCGTAAATTATGTCGGATATGGCGCTAGACCCAATGGCACAATTGGTGCCCATGGTAGTGGAACAGACAGCAAAAGGAGAGCGCTCGTACGATATCTACTCGCGCTTACTTAAAGAGCGCGTAATTTTCTGTTGTGGTCAGGTGGAAGACCACATGGCCAATTTGATTGTGGCTCAGCTATTATTCTTAGAATCAGATAATCCAGACAAAGATATCTATTTATACATTAACTCACCGGGCGGCGCGGTAACAGCAGGTATGGCGATTTATGATACCATGCGTTTTATCAAGCCGGATGTAAGCACCGTATGTATGGGCCAAGCGGCCAGCATGGGGGCATTCTTGTTAGCTGGTGGTGCGAAAGGTAAACGCTTCTGTTTACCAAATTCACGTGTGATGATTCACCAACCGTTAGGTGGCTTCCAAGGGCAGGCCTCTGATTTTGAAATTCATGCACGTCAGATTTTAGATATCAAAGACAAATTGAATCGGATGTTGGCGGAAAATACTGGAAAAGATCTTGAGCAAGTCGCTAAAGATACTGACCGCGATTACTTTATGTCTGCGGAAGAAGCCGTAAATTATGGTTTGGTTGACAAAGTATTGACGCAACGAGGCGGAGAATAGAATGACCGATAAAACTGAAGGTAATGGCGAAAAGCCGTTGTTTTGTACCTTCTGCGGAAAAAGTCAGCACGAGGTTCGCAAGTTAATTGCGGGGCCATCGGTATTTATTTGTGATGAATGTGTCGATTTGTGTAACGATATTCTGGAAGAAGAAATTCAGAATATAGCGCCGCAAGAAGAGCAAAAGAAATTACCAACTCCACACGAAATTCGCTCACACCTTGATGAGTACGTCATTGGGCAAGAAATGGCGAAGAAAGTGTTGGCGGTAGCGGTGTATAACCACTACAAGCGCTTGGCAAATAATGAAGCTAAGGGCAAAGATGAAGAAATGGTCGAACTTGGCAAGAGCAATATCTTGTTAATTGGCCCAACCGGTAGTGGTAAAACGTACCTTGCTGAAACCATGGCGCGCTTCTTAGACGTGCCGTTCACCATGGCTGATGCGACCACCTTAACCGAAGCTGGTTATGTTGGTGAAGACGTTGAAAATATTATTCAAAAGCTACTGCAAAAATGCGATTACGATGTTGAAAAGGCGCAACGTGGCATTGTCTATATTGACGAAATTGACAAGATTTCACGCAAGTCAGATAACCCATCGATCACGCGTGATGTTTCTGGCGAGGGCGTTCAACAAGCGTTGCTGAAACTGATTGAGGGAACTGTTGCCGCGGTGCCGCCACAAGGTGGTCGTAAGCACCCACAACAAGAGTTCCTGCAAGTTGATACGTCAAAGATTCTGTTTATTGCAGGCGGCGCATTTGCTGGGCTGGATAAAGTTATCGAGCAGCGCATTAGCGTGGGTAGCGGTATCGGTTTTGGTGCTGAAGTGAAAAGCAAGCAACCCAAAGCTGAGGGCGTCACGTTAACGCAAGTTGAACCAGAAGACTTGGTCAAATATGGTTTGATTCCTGAGTTCATTGGTCGTTTACCTGTATTGGCCACACTGACTGAGCTTGACGAAAATGCCTTAGTTCAAATCTTGCGCGAACCGAAAAATGCATTAACCAAACAGTACGGCGCATTGTTCAAAATGGAAGACGTTGAACTTGAGTTCCGTGAAGATGCATTGCGAGCCATTGCACGCAAAGCAATGTCGCGCAAAACGGGAGCACGTGGATTGCGCTCAATCGTTGAAGCCGTGTTACTTGACACCATGTACGATTTACCAACATTGGAAAATGTCAGTAAGGTCGTCATTGATGAATCGGTCATCAAAGGTGAGTCATCGCCGATATTAATTTATGCGAATCAACAGGATGAAAAGCACGCTTCAGGTGAATAAGTTGCTTGTTTAGCATGAAAATTGTGCAAAAAGGGCCTTTTAGGCCCTTTTTTTGTGCAAAACATTGAACTTTCGCTGGAGCGCCACATATTAAGAGGTAAGATAGAGTGACAACAGTCACGAACCGGTTACCTGGAGAAGTTTATGAGTGAAGAACGGATTGAACGCTTAAGCATTCCCGTGTTGCCATTACGCGATGTCGTCGTGTATCCGCACATGGTTATCCCTTTATTTGTCGGGCGTGAAAAGTCTATTCGTTGTTTAGAAGCAGCGATGGAGCAAAATAAGCAAATATTTTTATCAGCACAAAAGGACGCGTCAGTGGACGAGCCTGAGCAAGCTGATATTCATACCATTGGTACAGTCGCAACCATCTTGCAGTTGTTGAAGTTACCGGATGGCACCGTGAAAGTGTTGGTGGAAGGCAGCCAGCGCGCTGAGATTGATCAGTTTGAAACCGAGTCGGAATTCTTTCGAGCGCAAGTTCATTATCTTGATTCTGAGGTGATGGACGAGAAAGAAGAGGAAGTTATGATTCGCTCAGCCATCAATCAATTTGAAGGCTATGTGAAGCTGAATAAAAAAATACCGCCTGAGGTATTAACGAGCTTGTCGGGTATAGAAGAAGCTGACCGCCTAGCCGATACCATGGCTGCGCATATGCCATTGAAGCTCAACGATAAGCAAAAAGTATTAGAAATTACCGACGTGCGTGAGCGACTCGAGTTTCTAATGGCGCTGATGGAAGGCGAAATTGATCTGCTCCAAGTAGAGAAGCGCATTCGTTCGCGTGTGAAGAAGCAGATGGAGAAGAGTCAGCGCGAGTATTATTTGAATGAGCAAATGAAAGCGATTCAAAAAGAATTGGGCGAAATGGAAGACGGCCCAGATGAGTTTGAAGCGCTACAGAAAAAAATTGAAGACGCCAGCATGCCGGAAGAGGCTGAAAAGAAAACGCAGGCTGAACTTCAGAAGTTAAAAATGATGTCGCCAATGTCGGCGGAAGCGACGGTTGTGCGCGGTTACATTGACTGGATGGTCTCAGTACCGTGGAAGAAGCGTTCGCGCATTAAAAAAGATTTAGCCAATGCAGAGAAAATTCTCGATGCAGACCACTATGGCTTAGAGAAAGTGAAAGAGCGCATTCTTGAATATCTAGCGGTGCAGCAGCGTACCAGTAAGGTTCGTGGAGCTATCTTATGCTTGGTAGGTCCTCCGGGTGTTGGTAAAACCTCGTTGGGACAATCGATTGCGAAGGCGACTGGTCGTAAATATATCCGTATGGCGTTGGGTGGTGTGCGTGATGAAGCCGAAATTCGTGGTCATCGTCGTACTTATATTGGTTCAATGCCAGGTAAGTTGATTCAGAAAATGGCGAAAGTTGGCGTGCGTAACCCGCTATTCTTGTTAGATGAAATCGATAAGATGGCCTCAGACATGCGCGGCGACCCAGCATCGGCTTTATTGGAAGTTTTGGATCCGGAGCAAAACGTCAACTTTAACGATCATTATCTTGAAGTGGATTACGATCTTTCAGATGTAATGTTCGTGGCAACCTCAAATAGCATGAACATACCGGGACCGTTGCTTGACCGAATGGAAGTGATTCGTTTGTCGGGTTATACCGAAGAAGAGAAGCTGAATATTGCGAAACGTCACTTGTTGCCGAAGCAAATTGATCGTAATGGCCTGAAGAACAAAGAGATCAAGGTAACCGATGATGCAATCATTGGCATTATTCGGTACTACACCCGCGAAGCCGGTGTGCGTAATTTAGAACGTGAAATCTCACGTCTATGTCGTAAAGCGGTGAAAAAGATTGTGCTGGATAAACGTATTAAGCACGTCGAAATCACGGGCGACAACCTTTCTGACTTCTTGGGAGTACAACGCTTTGACTATGGTAAAGCGGAAGAAACGAACCAAGTTGGTCAGGTAACAGGTCTTGCTTGGACCGAAGTCGGTGGCGACTTATTGACGATTGAAGCGACCAACGTTGCCGGTAAAGGGAAAATCACTTCAACTGGTTCACTCGGCGATGTGATGCAGGAATCCATTCAAACGGCACTTACCGTTGTGCGGAGTCGGGCGAATAAGCTTGGGATCCCTGAAGACTTCCACGAGAAACGTGATATTCACGTGCACGTGCCAGAGGGCGCTACGCCGAAGGATGGTCCAAGTGCCGGTATTGCGATGGTCACCGCGTTGGTGAGTTCATTAACCAATATTCCGGTGCGTGCTGATGTTGCAATGACCGGTGAAATTACCCTTCGTGGCGAAGTACTTGCCATTGGTGGTTTGAAAGAAAAACTACTGGCTGCACACCGGGGGGGTATCAAGCATGTGTTGATTCCGAAGGATAATGAACGCGATTTGAAAGAAATTAGCGATGCTGTGAAGGGTGATTTGAAGATTCAGCCGGTTCAATGGATAGATGAAGTGCTGGCAGTTGCGCTTGAATCTGCGCCGAAAACCGGTGAAAAATCGGCCTAAAAACGTAAAAATGCGGTCTGCAAGCCCATAACCTGCCTGTAGCCCGCATTCTTTCGTTAAAAAAATTGCTAAAAAGGGTTCTCAATCCGAAATCTTGTGGTAGCCTAGAGTCAAAGTGATTGGTCAGACACAAACAAACGATGTCTCTGGCATGCCACTTGAGTGATAGATTAATAAGGAAGATGTCTGCTAATCTGTCGCTATCGCTTGAACAGTTAGTTTAAGCTTGTTATAACCTTCGCTGGCCCATTGAAAAACAGAACGCAATGGAACCATGCAAATCTGATAATAACAATCTAAGGGGATGATACTGTGAATAAGTCTCAGTTAGTTGATAAAATTGCAGACGGAGCAGAAATTTCTAAAGCTGCGGCTGGACGTGCTCTAGATTCTTTCATTGAAGCAGTAACTGACGCTTTGAAGAAAGGTGATCAAGTAGCATTAGTTGGTTTTGGTACTTTCAGTGTTCGTGAGCGTTCAGCTCGCACTGGTCGTAACCCACAAACTGGCCAAACTATCCAAATCGCAGCTGCTAAAGTACCTTCTTTCAAAGCCGGTAAAGCACTGAAAGATTCAGTAAACTAATAAAAGCGGAGCGGTAGTTCAGCTGGTTAGAATACCGGCCTGTCACGCCGGGGGTCGCGGGTTCGAATCCCGTCCGTTCCGCCAGCAAATGCTGAAAATAACCCGAAGCTTGTCTTCGGGTTATTTTTTTTCTGCAATAGCAGATATAATACCCGCCCAACAACGGGAATAATTGAGGTTTAGTGAGATATGTTGGACAGGATTCGTGAAGGGTCGCAAAGCTTTATAGTGAAAGCGATTCTAGTATTGATTGCCCTTACTTTTGCGTTAGCTGGAATTGGTGGTTATATCACTAATCAGCCAGAGCCATCAGTAGCCGTGGTTAACGGTGAGGAAATTACTCGGGTTGAATTTGATCGAGCAGTTGAGAATGAACGCGCGCGTCAGCAAGAACAGTTTGGCGATTTTTACGCGACATTGGCAGCTGACCCAGGCTTCAATCAGCAATTACGTCAACAAGTATTAGATGATTTAATTAATCAAAAACTTGTTGAGCTCTACTCGCGTGATGCGGGTTTACGCGTATCTGATGAGCAGGTAAAAGCGGCGATTCGTGAAATTAGTGCATTCCAAGTTGCTGGTCAATTCGATAACACATCGTATCAAATGACCTTAAGCGGCCTTGGTTACACGCCAGACGGCTTTGCCGAATTGATGCGTCGCGATTTAGCGCGTACACAGTTATTGCAAGCGATGGTTGAATCAGAGTTTGCGTTACCAAGCGAAGCCGCAGCAGTGCAGCGCCTCGTGAATCAAAAACGCAGCGGTGCTTATGCAACGTTTGAACTTGATCAGTATATTGACGCAGTTGAAGTGACAGATGCTGAGCTTGAACAGTGGTACCAAGAGAATCAACAACGCTTTAATGTTGCGGAGCAGGTAAAAGTTGAGTTTGTTCAACTTGACGCAGATGTCGTCGCCGAGTCAGTTGAAATTGATGAGTCAGTGGTTCGCGAATGGTATGACAACAATCAGTCGCGTTATCAGACCGATGATCGTTATCGCTTTGCTCATATTTTAATTGAAGGTGAAGGTGAAGCGGCCGAGCAAGAAGCCCAAGAAGTGTTAACAAAACTCACAGAAGGTGCTGATTTTGCGGAGCTTGCGGCTGAATATTCAGACGATATCTTTACCGCTGAAACTGGTGGTGACTTGGACTTTATTGAGCCAGGTACAATGGATCCAGCGTTCGATGAAGCGGCATTTGCGCTAACAGAAGTCGGTGAAATTAGCGGTGTTGTTAGCACTTCATTTGGTTATCACATCATCAAGCTAACGGATATCGAGGAAGGCTCTTCAACATCATTTGAAGAAGTTCGCGATGAGATTGTGGCTGAAATGCGTCAAGACCAAGTGAAGCAAGCGTATTACGAGCTCCAACAGAAAGTATCAGCGTTGGCGTTTGATATCCCAGATACGTTGCAGCCGGTCGCTGAAGAAACCGCAGTAAGTGTTCGTCAAAGTGATTGGTTTAACCGCAACACAGCGCCATCGGCCTTAAATCATCCGGCGGTGCTCGAGCAAGTATTTAACCGTGATTTTATTGATGAAGGGTTAAATAGCGATCTGATTGAAGTGAATGATAAGCAAGCCGTCGTGGTACGTGTGGTAGATTATCAGCCGGCATCGGTTAAATCACTCGATGAAGTTCGTGCTCAAGTGCTTGATAACGTTCGTACTGAGAAAGCGCAAGCGGCAGCACGTGAAGATGCCGAAGCGTTGGCGGCGCAACTACGTAACGGCGAATCAGTGACTACCGAATTAACTGCATTAGACGCTGTTGACCGTCGTAATACTGAGGTTCCGCGCGCAGTGATTCGTAGCTTGTTTGAACAAGCTGTCCCAGCAGCCGATTCAGTGCAAGTTGCCGTAACAGAGTTAAGTAGCGGCGCAATTGCTGTGGTTCAACTCACGTCGGTAACAGCTGGCGAAGTGGATGAAACCATGCAGGCCCAGATGGCTGAGCAATTGACGAATAGTTTTACTCAGCAGAATTATGGCGCGTTTATTGAAGCGTTACGCAACGAGGCGGACATTGAAATTCGTCTTGACGCGCGTGGTAACGCGACTGAATAAGGTGTAATGACACCAGCAGAAAAAACCCGGACTAAGTCCGGGTTTTTTTACATCTCATGTTCTCTGCTTAATACCTAGTTCGGGTAGAGAGGCGATAGCTGTGGTATTTTCTGTCTATCAACTTTCCGATGTTTTTGTGCCGCCTTAAGAGCTCTTATTAAAGCTTTACCTTCCAGCCAGCTTGCGCCACTACTTGAGAACCGACAACGCTGTAAATGCTCAATCTGACTGGTTAGCGGTTGGTGGCTAAAATAATGTGCCAACTCAAACAGATCTTGCATCGGCAACTGATAAGTTTCTCGAGCCCATTGGCGAAGTGCCAAGTCTGTCGCTGTCGCATCATTTGTTAGCGCGACCTTTTGCACATGGCGCCATGAAGCGCTACTACCATCTTGCTCGCTATGACCTACAGCCTTTTTAGTCGCTGATGGGCGACGTAGCCACCACCAAGCCCAAATAATGAGCGTCAGCAGCCACAACAAAGCGAAGATGATTGCTAAATAATAATAAAGAGCTGGTTCCGCTGCGCTCGCTGCTGGTTCTGGTTGTTCGGCGCTTGAGGCTTGAGCTGGTTCAGTTGCCTTTGGTTCAGCCGTAGCTGGATTCGGCGTGGCAGGCTGTGAACTGGGGCTTATCTCTAAGGTAATTGGCTCTGATGCTGCGATTTGAGCTTGACCGAGACGCGTATTAAACCATTCAACCTGAACCGCAGGAATTTCAAATGCACCGGCTTGACGCGGAATCACCGCGACCGTTTGGGCCCGCTGTGCGATGACACGGCCGTTGCGTGTGGTACTCGCAAACTCTGGTGATTCAGGATATACCGAAGCGTTCTCGATATTCTCAAATGACAAGGCCGGTAATTGCTCGGTATTCACCCCAATTGCCGTGACCCGATAGGTTAGGGTAATCGGTTGACCGACTTCTACGGGTTGTTCTGGATTCGCTCGTTCGACACTCACACTCACTAGCTCAGAGGGAAGCCAATGGCCCTGCCAGTCAGCGGGACGAGGCAACACGGTAATGGACGTCGGCACGGCAACCGCGCTCACCGGTTGTGTAGTTGCTATTGCAGAAAAAACCGAACGATTGGTATCGCGGGTAATTTGACCTTCGAAAACAGGTCCTTCAAGCGTCAAATCGCCCGAGCGTTGTGGCGTGATTAGATAGGTACGTTGAAAGACTTGGTAGCGTTTGCCATTAATAATTTCGTACGACTCTTCGTCTTTGCCGAACTGAACAACTTCCGCTTCAGCGAGGTTTGGTGCAATGAGGTTGCCGCTGTGTAGGTTCGCACTCAAGTATAAACGCGACACCAGTTTGAATTGCTGCTGCACATATACACGTTTTGACTCTAACGATGTTCGAATAAATGCTGGTCGCTGCTCTAACTCGTCGACTGATGTTGCCGCATCAAGAATAGTGAGCTCTATGGCATTACTCTTTGCGGCACCAATTTGAATTGGCGGGATTCGGACAATTCCAGGAGTGGCTGGGGCTTGTAAATTAACTATGAAAGAGGTGGTGCGCGTGGTGACACCATTAATCACGCTTGTTCGGCGCGACGAGCGAACATTCAAAATGCGAAAATCTTTTAATTGCTGTTCTGCGTCCCATACCGATTCACTGACGTCATCATTAATGGTGACCGTGAGGGTAAAAGGCTCGCTTTGAATGATGGGATTCTTATCAACGCTTGCAATCACCTCGGCTTCTTGCGCAACACCGGCTGCACTAAAAATAATAGCCATTGTTAATAGAGCAAACTTTAAGACGTAATTTACCACGATTTCTGAACTCCTGGAGGCGGGCCTTGGCGGCGGCGTTGCTGTGCCTCGAACTGCATTTTATTACGTAATAATACAGCGGGATCATCCTCAATGCGATTCAGCCATTGCTGCATTTGCTGTTGTAATTCTTCTTCAGAGGAGTCACCCAACTGGCCTTGTAAGGGCTTTTGCTCCCCCTCTGGTTGAGCCTGATTTTGTTGTGCCTCAGCTTGTTCTTGCTCAGAGGATTTTTCAGCGTCTTGTTCCGACTGCTGCTGGCTTTGCTGATCCTGTTCGGTGTCGGACTGCTCCTGCTCGCCCTCTTGCTCAGCGTTCTGTTGCTCACCTGATTGTTGTGATTGGCCTTGCTGCTGAGATTGGTTTTGCTGACCTTGCTGGTTTTGGCTTTGTTGATTTTGCTGTTGCTGTTGTTGCTGTTCAGCTAACTGCTCAGCTAAATCGAGATTTTGTTGTGCGGCAGGCCAATCAGGACGACGCTCAAGCGCTGCGGCGTAGGCATTCTTTGCCTCATCATAACGCTCCATTTGCATGAGGCTATTGCCTTGGTTATAGAATCCTTCAGCACTATCTAATTGAGAAAAATCGACTAATGCTTGATCATAGTTGCCGGCGCGATAATTGGCCGTGCCACGTTGCCACGCATCATCGGTGATGGTGGCGGCGCGCTCGTAATTACCATTTTTCAATGCCTGATCAGCTTGCTGATAAGGCGTTTGCCACAATTTTTCATGCCATGCCAGAGGCTCTTGCTGAGCAGCCTGCAGCGGCGATGTCACCAACACAAGGAGCATAAACGGGGCTAAGCTGAGTAAGCGACCGCGACGAGCCAGTGGCAACAGTAACAATAAAATAAGAGGAATCAACCAAGGACCTTGGTCAGCCCATTGATCGCCCGCTTGCATATTGCTCTCGTCACCTTCACGAGCAATCGGGGCCTGCGACGTAAGATAAATGATATCTTGTTGATCTGCGCGAATTTGAATGAAGCGCCCGTTGCTGCGCTCTGCTAGGGCTGGTAGGCCATTGACCGCTAGCTTAGGAATCACCACATTGTCACTGCTATCACGCAACAAACGGCCATCAGGCAGTTCAATTGGTGCGCCAGCTTCAGTACCTACCGCCAAAATATTGAGGCGATGCGCCGTGCGGTTAATAAAATCGCTGATGTCGGTTTGATCACGGCTGTCGATGCCATCGGTTAACCAGTAAATATCACCGGTTGGGTAACCGGCTTCGCGTAACAATTGATCGGCAAGTTCCAGTGCGCGTACTGGATAACTCCCCGGCGTTGGCATGATATCGGGGCTTAGGGCACGAATTAGGTTAGTTAAGTTACCACCGTCGGCGGTCAACGGACTGATCGTAAAGGCATCACCGGCATAGGCGACTAGGCCGATATCACCATCAATATGCTGTGTAACTAAGTCGGTTGCTTTGAAACGCATTTGACTTAAGCGGTTGGGGGCTAAGTCGGTGCTGTAAACCGACAGTGACATGTCTAACACCACCACTGAGCCAGCTTTCAGGTGGTATACAGGCTGAGGTAGCTTTTGCCAGGTGGGGCCTGCCAACGCAACAGCGCCAATGCTTAACGCTCCCGCCAATAGCATCAATGAGAAGTGGGTGCTTTGTTGCCCTTGTTGCGGTAATAAGATAGTGCGCAAGTGGGCAGGTATTATTTGCGCCCAGCCTTGTTGCTGACGCGCATGCCGCCACGCCCACCATGTAACAATGAGTACGGGAACGAGTGTGAGTAACCACCACGGTCTCAAAAAATGGAAATCAGCCATGTTGCCTCCAAGAACCGCGAATTGTGTGGAGTAACATCAGCGCCAGTATGAACCAAGCTAACCCCAGCGGCCAGTGGTATAAGGCGGTTTGTGGTCGCCGCAGTTGATTATCACCTTGCACCGGCTCATAGGCATCAAGTTCGGTATAAATATTTTCAAGCTCTTCTGTACTGCGTGCGCGAAAGTACTCGCCACCGGTTTCATCGGCTAATTGACGTAACATGTTTTCGTCGAGGTCGCGGCTTGGGTTAACGCGTCGTTGCCCAAAAAAGCCATCAACAATAATTTCTTCTGCACCAACCCCGATGGTATAAATTTTAACACCATAATATTTCGCCAGCTCAAGTGCTTGCGCAGGTGACACATTACCAGCAGTATTTTGACCGTCGGTAACTAGAATTAATATTTTATTGGTTTGCGGCCGGTCGGCAAAGCGCTTAGCGGTAAGAGCAATAGCATCGCCAATGGCGGTGCGTTCACCGATTAGGCGCAATACGGTTTCATCCAACATCTTTTGTACCGTTGCGCGGTCAAAGGTCATTGGCGCTTGCACGTAGGCCGTGTCGGCAAACAAGATTAAGCCGAGACGATCACCTACACGCCGTTCGATAAAGTCATGCATGACATATTTGAGCATGGTCAAGCGGTCGACTTGCTCGCCATTGATCGTCATATCAGCGATTTCCATGCTGCCCGACAAATCAACCGCAATCATCATTTCACGGGCGTCATTTTGCGCTGGAATGGGTTCTCCCAGCCACTGTGGTCGCATGAAGGCAACAACAACAAGCGTCCATACTAATAGCCCTATCAGATTTAACCATGTGCGGCTGGTCGGTTGTATCGCTGTTGAAGCGACGGCTGGCAAGTGGGTTACCGTCAACGGTTGCGATTGTTGCGTAAAAGCCCGCCTGAACCAACGATAAATAAGAGGAATAGGCCAAATTAAGCCAACCCAAAGCCATGCGAAATCAATCATCGCCTTGCTCCTTGGGCTGCGTCTGTTGCTGCTTATTCAAAAGCGGTAACGCTCGTTTTAACCATACCTCCGCGAACTCCCGATAAGGCTCCAACCATGGTTGCTGCTCGGCAATGGGTTGGTAACTGACTTCGCATAATGCGCTAAGCAGTGGTTGATATCGACGTTGTTGGCGAGCACTAAGTTGGGCGCTTAGAAACTCCCACCACGATAATGTGCGTTCGTGCGGCAGGTACGCTAATGTCGCTTGCTTGAGCAATAAGGTGACGTCGCTCAATGTTTGCGGAGGGTGTTGGCGAAGCTGGCGCAGGGCGAGTCGCCGCGGACGACGTTTGCGATAGGCGCGAACACTCCAAACAATAGTACCAACTATGGTCACAAAAACGACTATGGCGACAATGTACCAGCCGATTGCCAGCGGCCACCAGGTTGCTGCTGGTGCTGCGACAATGTCATTTATTTCAATGGGCTGATCGAGCAACATCATAATAATTCTCCCGGCCATTGATTTTCGAGCGCGTCGGCTGTGGAGAACAAACGCAACGAACATCCCAGTTGCTGCCACTGCTTGAGGGTCGCATGGAGTCGTTGTTGCTGTGAATGTGCATAAGCATGACGTTGGTGCTTATTATTCGTATCGAAGACAACCTGTTGTTCACCATCCGTCATGGCTAACGGACTGTTCACATTAACTTTGGGTAACGCTAGCTCGAGTGGATCGGAGATGGTAAACGGTACCAACTGACAATGCCGTTGTAGGGCAAGACAATGTCGCCATAACGCAGGGTCGTCGCTCATCCAGTCGCTAATTAAATAAATGATACTGCCTGGGCGTGCAATCTGCTGCAGTCGCTCCAGTGCTTGTGCAAAAACATTCTGATGACGGTGCTGTTGCTGCCAACCGGACAGCGCGAGTTGTTGCTGTTCAACAAGATGATGAATCACTTGCATAACGCCATGATGCCGCGCTTGCGGCTTTATCTCGACATGCCCATATTGGCTCGTAATCACCGCGCCAATGCGATCACCGCGAGCTACCGCTAACCAAGCTAACGAGGCAGCTAGATGGCAAGCTTGTACTGATTTAAATAGCAACTGGCTTCCAAACTGCATGCTGTCACTTAAATCGACGACCACAAATACTGGTCGTTCACGTTCTTCACGAAATAGCTTGGTATGCGGCGTACCCGTGCGCGCTGTAACGCGCCAGTCAATTGCGCGAATATCATCACCAGCTTGATAATGACGAAATTCATCAAACTCCATGCCGCGGCCTTTAAACTTGCTGAGCAACGCGCCGGACGGCCCCGGCGGCGGGTGCAACCGGCGAAACCGTTGAAATGCGTTGACTTTGCTACGGTAGTACATCAGTTCGTGACTGCTCACATGAACACCGTCGCTACGCCATGTGTTCAGCCATTGCGTGATGAATTCTGGTGTTAATGGGGTACGACGTGCGCTCATTTAAGGTGCTGGAACTAATTGAATGATTTGCGCTAACACTTGGTCGGCGTCGATACCATCAGCTTCTGCTTGATAACTCAGAATAATCCGGTGACGCAAAACCTTGGCATAAACCGCATGAATATCATCTGGCGTGACAAAATCGCGCTGTTGCAACCAAGCGCGTGCGCGCGCACAGCGGTCAAGTGCAATCGTTGCACGAGGGCTGGCGCCGTAATTTAACCAGCGTGCTAAGTCGCTACTATAAAAACTAGGTTCACGAGTCGCGATGACGAGTTGAACGAGGTAGTTTTCAACCGCTTCGTCCATGTAGATACCCAGTACTTCTTTGCGGGCGTTGAAAATATCTTGTTGCTTTAACGGTTGCGGCATGTCGGCCTGACCTTGCAACTCTTCGCCACGGGTTAGACGCAAAATATCGCGCTCGGTATCGGCGTTCGGGTAATCCAAATTAAGATGCATCAGAAAACGGTCGAGCTGTGCTTCAGGTAGCGGATAAGTGCCTTCTTGCTCGAGCGGGTTCTGAGTGGCAAGCACCATAAACAGCGCCGGCAACGGATAGGTTTTTTGTCCAACTGTAATTTGGCGTTCAGCCATAGCTTCTAGTAACGCAGACTGAACTTTCGCTGGGGCTCGGTTAATTTCGTCAGCCAAAATAATGTTATGAAACAACGGCCCTTGCTGAAACACGAACTCCCCAGTTTCTGGGCGATAAATATCGGTACCGGTTAAATCTGCGGGTAATAGGTCTGGGGTAAATTGTACGCGGTGGAAGCTGCCTTCGACACCTTTAGCTAGCGCGTTAACGGCTCGTGTTTTGGCTAGTCCAGGAGGCCCCTCAACTAACAAGTGACCATCGGCTAGTAAGGCAACGAGTAAGCTTTCGGTGAAATCAGGTTGCCCCAAAACTTGACTGTCGAGGTAGTTGCGTAATGCTTGAAACTGTTCAGCTGCCATCAGATTCCTCTGCTTTGTGTATATTACTTCTATACTATCGCTATACTCTATGTTCGCACTTTACCGAAAACAACGGTTTAATTCTCGCCAAAGACCCGTTAAAATTTGTAACCATCTATGAGGTCAGACCAGATTAAGGAATGACCATAACAAAACAACAGAGGACAAATCTATGGCCGCACGTCAGAATCTGACCACTGCTTCAGGCGACCGCATTGCGATTGTCGCCGGCTTGCGTACCCCGTTTGCGAAGCAGGCGACCTATTTCCATGGCGTTCCTGCATTGGACATGGGCAAAATGGTGGTGCAAGAGCTACTTAATCGTTACAGCTTGGACCCAAATGAAGTAGAGCAGTTAGTGTATGGGCAAGTTGTGCAGATGCCGAAGGCTCCGAACATTGCTCGTGAAATCGTTTTGGGCACAAGTTTGCCGGTGTCTACTGACGCGTACAGTGTATCACGTGCTTGTGCGACGAGTTTTCAAACTACGGTCAACGTACTAGAAAGTATGTTGGTTGGAAATATCTCTGTGGGTATTGCTGGCGGCGCTGATTCGTCTTCAGTTTTGCCAATTGGTGTGTCACGAGCACTGGCACATGCACTGGTTGATTTGAATAAAGCAAAAACTCTAGGCCAACGCTTAAATATATTAAAGCGTTTGCGGTTTAAAGATTTAATGCCGGTACCGCCAGCCATTGCCGAATACAGCACAGGTTTGACGATGGGCGATACAGCTGAACAAATGGCAAAGACACACAATATTAGTCGTGCCGATCAAGATGCCTTGGCACACCGCTCACATAGCCTAGCGCATGAAGCATGGGAAGCCGGCAAGCTTGATAGCGAAGTGATGACGGCCTATGCAGAACCATACAAAGATTTCTTAAAACGCGACAATACAGTACGCAGTGACTCTAAGTTGGATGGTTATGCGAAGCTGCGTCCAGTGTTTGATCGTAAACACGGTACGGTGACAGCTGCCAATAGTACCGCGTTAACCGATGGCGCCAGTGCGGTTTTATTGATGACTGAAAGCAAAGCCAAAGCACTTGGCTATGAGGTTTTAGGTTACATTCGTAGTTATGCATTCAGTGCTATTGATGTGTGGGAAGACATGCTCATGGGGCCGTCTTATGCCACACCGATCGCACTGGATCGTGCGGGTATGAAGTTAAGTGATTTAACCCTCATTGAAATGCATGAAGCTTTCGCCGCGCAAACTCTGGCCAATATGAAAATGTTTGCCAGCAAGAAATTTGCTGAAGAGAAACTGGGCCGGAGTGAAGCAATCGGCGAAATCGATATGGATAAATTCAACGTGATGGGAGGCTCGTTAGCTTATGGCCACCCATTTGCAGCAACGGGAGCGCGGTTAATTACGCAAACCCTGAATGAATTGAAACGTCGCGGCGGCGGAGTCGGTTTAACCACGGCCTGTGCCGCTGGTGGATTAGGTGCAGCAATGATTGTGGAGACTGAATAATGAGCGAACAACAAGCCTTTACGCTAGAGTTACGCGATGATCAGGTAGCGGTCATCCACATTGATGTACCGGGCGAATCGATGAACACTTTAAAAGCATCGTTTGCCGAAGAAGTTGCCGGAGTGCTTAATCAATTGGAGCAACAGCGCGACCTGAAGGGCGTTGTGGTCATCAGTGATAAACCAGGTTCATTCGTCGCGGGCGCTGATATTAGCATGATTGACGCTTGTGAGAACGCAGCTGATACCGAGAGCCTTGCACGCCAAGGGCAGGCGATGTTCGACCGTATTGAAGCCTTGCAAGTACCAGTGGTAGCTGCCATTGATGGCGCCTGTTTGGGCGGCGGTTTGGAGTTGGCGCTCGCTTGTCATTACCGCGTAGCAACGGATAGCAATAAAACCATTATTGGTTTGCCAGAGGTTCAACTCGGTTTGTTACCTGGCTCAGGCGGAACGCAGCGTCTGCCGCGTTTAATCGGTATTCAAAAAGCATTACCTCTTATTTTAACGGGTAAGCAATTGCGCGCAAAGCAAGCGAAAAAGCTGGGTATTGTCGATGATGTGGTGCCACCAAGTATTCTATTAGATGCGGCGGTGAAGTTGGCATTATCAAGCAAAGCAAAAGTGAAGCGCGTACGTCATTCACTGTTAAATAAATTGCTTGAAGGAACCGGTGTTGGTCGTGGCATTATTTTCTCGAAAGCACGCGAGCAAGCCCAAGCGAAGGCCAAGGGTAATTATCCGGCATTGGATAAAATTATCGATACGATTGCGTATGGTTCTGATAAAGGTTTTCAGGCAGGACTTGAGTATGAAGCTCGTTCGTTCGGTGAATTAGCGATGACACCTGAGTCGAAGCAACTACGCAATATCTTTTTTGCGACCACAGCAATGAAGAAAGAAACCGGAGCTGGCGATACGAAACCTCGTCAGGTTGAGCGCGTTGGTGTACTTGGTGGTGGCTTGATGGGTGGCGGAATTGCCTACGTATCCGCTGCGAAAGCTGGGTTACCTGCACGCATCAAAGACATTTCAGAGCAAGGTATTGTGCACGCACTGAAATATAGCTACGACTTACTGAACAAGAAGGTTAAACGTAAGCATATGCCGCGCGCTGAGCTTGAAGCGACGATGTTACGTTTGAGTGGAAGCCTTGATTACAGTGGTTTTGACCGAGTTGATGTAGTGATTGAAGCGGTGTTTGAAGATCTCAACTTGAAGCAGCAAATGGTTGCCGATATTGAGGCTGTAGCGAGCGAAAACACGATTTTCGCAACAAATACTTCGAGCTTACCGATTACCAAAATTGCCGCGCAAGCGCAGCGTCCGGAAAATGTGATCGGATTACATTATTTCTCACCGGTTGATAAAATGCCATTGGCTGAAATTATCACCCATGCGGGGACTTCGGATGAAACCATTGCAACGACGGTGGCACTAGCGAAGAAGCAGGGCAAAACACCTATTGTCGTGAAAGATGGTGCGGGTTTCTATGTCAATCGTATTCTTGCGCCTTATATGAATGAATCGGCACGTTTGGTTCTTGAAGGCGAGCCAATTGAGGTTGTTGATAGCGCACTCGTTAAATTTGGCTTCCCAGTTGGCCCCATGAAGTTGATGGACGAAGTCGGTATTGATGTGGCTGCGAAGGTGGCGCCAATTATGGCTGATGAGTTGGGCGATCGATTCCGCGCGCCGGATGCGTTTGGTAAGTTATTGGATGACGAACGCAAAGGCAAAAAGAACAAAAAAGGCTTTTATGCCTATTCAGGTAAGAAACCAGGAAAGGCCGTTGATGAGTCTGTGTATACCTTGCTTGGCATCAGCCCGTCAGCGAAGTTAGGCGGCGAAGAAATTGCTCAACGCACTGTGTTGTTGATGCTAAACGAAGCGGCATACTGTCTTGATGAAGGCATTATTCGTAGTGCGCGAGATGGTGATATCGGTGCGATTTTCGGAATTGGCTTCCCACCGTTCCGTGGTGGTCCATTCCGTTATATGGATGCCATAGGCGTTGCTGAAATCGTACGTCGATTACAGAGCTATCAAAAGCAACATGGTGAGCGTTATACGCCAGCACCATTGTTGCTGAAAATGGCAGAAAATAACGAGCGCTTTTATTAAGCGCTCGATGCTTTAAGTTGTATCAGTTGTAAAAATTGGAGTTAAGATGTTTATTGCGCTGTGTTGTTTGTTGTCTGCGCTGACGTTATATATTCAAGCTTTAACCCATGCAATGGGTGCAAAACGTTGGGGCGTGTTGGGGCTGTTATTGGGGCCATTCGTCATGCCGATGTTTTTTACCCATAAACGGATGACGATGTTAAAAGCCCAAGGTCGGGCTAATGTATCGATGCTGGTACGCTGATATGTGCCAAAAACGCATCGCTGGTTAGCGGTTCCGCGAACAAGTAACCTTGCGCAAATTCGCAGCTTAAGCGGCTTAGTGTTGCCGCTTGAGCTGTATTAACCACCCCTTCGGCGACGACGTCTAGGCCCATGTTGTGCGCCATTGCGACAATTGACGCAACCATATTACGGTCGCGCTCAGCACCGTTAATATCATCCACAAACGCTTTATCTATTTTCAAGGTTTGAATCGGGAAACGCTTGAGGTAGGCAAGCGATGAATACCCTGTACCGAAATCATCCAAAGCTAAATGAATACCGCAATTGTGTAGTTCGGTCATAATCGCAATTGCACGCTCAGGATCTTCCATGACCACGCCCTCAGTTATTTCGAGCTCAAGGTGTTCAGGTGCCAGCTGTTCTTCTTTGAGGATGCTTATAATGCGCTTGGTTAAATCGGGCTGCACAAACTGCTTCGCCGATAAGTTCACGGCAACACGCCCCTGAACGGTGCCTTGCTTGACCCATTCACGCATATCACGACAAGTTTGGCGTAATACTTGCTCGCCCATTTCAATAATCAGGCCGGTTTCTTCAGCAAGTGGAATAAATTCATTTGGGCTGACTAAACCAATACCTGGAATATTCAGTCGAACCAATGCTTCCAAGCCAACAAATTCATAATTGCGCAGGGAAACTTTAGGCTGGTACATCACCTGAATATGGTTGTTGCGAAGCGCTTGGCGTAATTGGTTTTCAACCTGCAAACGTCGCACTGCGTTTTTATTCATCGATTCATTAAAGAACTGATAATTGTGACCGCCACGGTTTTTGGCATGATACATGGCCGTATCAGCGTTTTGCAGAAGCTCTTGTGACGAGGTGCCATCGTTGGGATAAACCACAATACCAATGGAACTCCCAATTACGATATCTTGTTGATTGACATGAAAGGCTTCGCCAACCTGTTTAAGTATCTTTGTCGCGACATCGGTGATTACACTGAGATCGCTGGTATCTTCAAGCATTAACACGAACTCATCACCACCGAGACGGAAAAAGGTATCTTGTGGTCGTCCTACTTCAGCAACACGTTCAGCAACTTGGAGCAATAGTTGGTCACCAACATCATGCCCGAGCGAATCATTAATTTTCTTAAAATCATCCAAGTCAAAAAGGAGTAGAGCGTGTTGAATGCGCTTACGCACTAAATTGGCATGGCTCACTTGGAAATAAGAACGGTTAGGCAGACCGGTGAGTGTATCGGTATTTGATAGGCGACGTAATTCGCGTTCTGTCGATTTCCGCTCAGTGATATCAGCAAATGTAGCCACGTAATGTGAAATTCGGTCGCTATCATCGCGAATCGCATCAAGTGTTAGTTCCATTTGGTACAAGCTACCGTCTTTTCGCAGATCTTCCACTTCACCGTGCCAGCTACCATGTTGTTTTAATAAGCGCTTAATTTGTTCAATATACTCAGGACTATAGAGCTGCAACTGCAACGGTCGTCCGAGCATATCATCGCGCGAATAGCCGGTTATTTTCGCCACTGATGCATTGGTTTCGATAATTTTAAAGCTGGCATTGTAAATACAAACACCATCGGAAATATTGGTAATAGAAGTCGCTAACATCTTCAACCGTTCTTCGGCAGCAACAAGTGGGGTAATGTCTTTCAAGGTTCCGGTCATGCGCAACGGCTGTTGCTTGTCATCGCGTTCGACAACTTTGCCCCGGTCAAGTACCGAAATCCATCCGTTGTCAGCTTTCACGCGGTAGGTCATTTCAAAATAATTGGTGGCGCCGTCTAAATGCTTTCGCAATTGTTGTTGTAGTTTGGGCAGATCAAGCGGATGAATGTTGCTTGGGCTACCGCGCTTACCAGAGCGGATATGATCTATTGGAAACTCATTTAGGTTGCGCCAACTGTTATGTCGATGAATGGTTCCTTCGGGAACATGCCAATCCCATAGTTGATCGCCGCTTCCCCAAAGACTCAACTTTAAACGCTCTTCGCTACTTCTGAGTTGTTTAATGGCAAGATGGCGCGCGCGCACAACAAAAAATACGGCTGCTAGAATGCCTAGCAAAATAAGTGCATATGCACTTATTGCCCATGGTGATAGCCAGCTTGGTGCTGCCACATCAAGTAAAATCTGACGGCGACCGCTCCAAACCACACCGTCGTAGGATGCTTCAACTTTAAAGGTATATTGCCCGTAACTTAAATTGGTATAGGTCGCGCGTCGATATTCGTTGTCTGTATAGACCCAATCTCTATCAAAGCCTTCAAGTTGGTACCGATAATAGAGTAATCGCGCATTTGGGGCATAGGGTGCACCAAATTCGATGCTGAATGGGTCTTGGATATCGGGAACGTAAAGTGTTTCAGTGTTGTATAGCTGTGGGCGGTTACGCTGATCGAGTTGTTGCGCACTAACCGGTTGATTGGCGAGCCGCAGGTTAATCAGCTCGACCTGCCAATCTTGGGCGTGTAACGGGAAAGACAACGAAAACACCGAGACAATAACAATTGTCAGTGTTCTGAGACCTAAACTGTAATAAAGCTGTTGCAGGCGTTGCACGCTTTTCCCCAAAAGTGACTGTTTTTTGTACAGCTCTTCTATTTGTTATGTTGCTCATCAAATTAAACAATTTAGCGAGAACTGTCAAAGTTCGCGGGGCTTGCGGACAGAAACATTTGTCCTGAAGTGTTGTTGAATAGTTGTTGCGTTACAAGTTTGAATTGTTCCAAACTGAGTGCTTCTATGCACAGTGCAATTCGAGATAGTCTTGAGAAATCATGATCTTGTTGGGTAATTGCGCTCCACAAGCGCTGGCTACGTGAGCGTAAACTTGTGTCTTTTTCAGTCAGCTGTTGCGTTAAGCTCTGTCGTGCTTTGTCGAACTCTTCCTCAGTAATATCCGCCAATATCGTCGGCATTTGCGCAAAGAAGTCAGATATAGCACTGGCAATATGGTCGTTATCGACGCGTGATGACTGCACATAAAATAGTAGGTGAGGGTATTGCTGCATCGGTAAGTACGTGGTGCCGACCAAATAGCCCAGCTGTTGTTCGGTACGAAGTTGAGCAAAAAAGCGCGGTTGTAGCATGTGGTTAAGCAACATAAATACACCTTGCTGTGCAACGCTATTTTCCATTGATTGGAGCACTGCTATGACGGCGTGATCAGGATGTTGAGTTGTAACCGAAACTTTGCTTGATAATGTCGCCAGTGCTGCCGGGGTCAAGTCGATCGGAGGTAATGGTTGTTCTAACGTTAGCCATTCGCTAAGCGCCTCTTCAACCGGCTTTAATTGGTACTCTTTAATATCACCATGCGCAAACAGTTGCACTTGGGCTTGAGCAAATAAGTGCGGACTGGTTTCGCAAAAGCTATCGAACTCAAACTGTTCAAGTTCGCCAGCTAAATCGATGACCGAATATGTATGCGGCTGTAACTGAACATTCAAATGCGAAAATAGAAAATTTAGTGGCTTATGCAACAATGCCTGGCGCCAGTTCGTCATCAACCTTTGCCGTAAGTCCAACCAGCGTTGCTGACAAAAGGTTGGTGCGCGCATAGCTTCGATTAACGTGCTACTCAACTGTGGTACATAATGCGCAGGCCCAGTGACATGCAATGTCATGCCTTGTTGTTGTGGGTACAGGTTGAAATGCAATCCAGCAATTTCAGCGTCGTAGCACTGCTCATTTAAAATATCGAGCATCATTTCACACCATAGCCGTGCTTGGGCGAAATTGGCTGAGGTTGCGACGACATTGGGAAGCTGAAAACCAAGGTATAAATGAGCTTTGGGCTGCCGAAAATCAATGTCATGTAAATGCCAGCTTGTTAGCGCTGGTGCGGTCTGTTTGACGCGGGGTAAACCGGTTGGTTCACCTGCCGCAATTGACTGCAATTGCCAAGGTTCGCTTAAGTACGGATTCGGTTTGGGAAGCGCAACATCGATCGCTTTCGCGTTATTAAATTTCGTAATTTGCTCTGTCGAAAACGGACGCACTGTGTAGTGACTGCCGTATATTGGTTCGACCTGATCGGTCGGTAAATCTTTATGGATGACGGTAACGCGCATGTTATCGACGCGCATGCAGTCCAAAAACTGAAGTGCTTTTGGCTGAAATAATCCATCCATTCGATAATCGCCAAAAATTATATCTTCAGCTAAGTAATGTTGTAGATTTATCGCTAATTGCGGCGCTAGATCACTTGCCCGTGGTTGTTCTTGAAAATTAAATGCATTCATGACACTGACGCGACGTTCGTCGTAACGCCATGCATTTAAACCCTGTTGTCGAATCAGCTGAATGTAACTGAACAAAGCGGCAATAATATCGTCACGATGCGCCATGCCTTGTTCGGTCAACTGCATATTAATATTGAAATCTTTAAAGTTGCTTCCACTAATGCCGCCACCAGCTGCAAGCGTATTAATCCAATGTTTATCCCGCAAATAGCCAAACAGGCTGCCGGGACCTTCATAACCTAAAAGATGTGCAATATAACTGGTGGTTTTGTTGGCGTAATCGTCATTAATCCCCGGCAGTGCGAAGGTAACGATAAGTCGCCGTGCATCTTTTAATGGATTAACGTGCAACTCAACGCCTAGCTGCTCGGCAAGGTAAAGTGGTTCGTCGATATCCCAAATATCCGCACAACCGCTTTTTACCGCTTGTGCGTGCGAACTGGCGAGTTCTGTCAATTCATCAAGAGATTGAGGCCCCAACAACACGAGCGTCATGCGTCGAGCGCAATACCAACGTTGGAAAAAGTCACGAAGCTGTTGCTGCAGTGAGTTATTTGGCTGATTTTTTAAGGTGCTGAGATTACCAACCGAAAATTTGCTGAACGGATGCTTCGGGTTCGATGTTGCCTTGTGCACCTGGTAGAGACGCCGAAGTTCATCTTGTCGCTTGAGTTGAAATTCCGATTCAATCGATTGAAGCTCTTTTTCTATCCATTGTTCGGAAAACAATGGCTGATGGAAAAATCGCATAAACCTATCAAGTGCTTGGTCGAGATAACTGGCATCTACGGTAAAATAATAATTACTAAATTCAGTGCCAGTCCATGCGTTGTGATTACCACCGTGAGCACTAATAAAGCTTTGGTAACTATTGGCGTCTGGATATTTTTCGGTGCCCAAAAATAGCATGTGCTCTAAGAAGTGAGCTAAACCTTGAGCGTGGTGAGGGTCGTGGAAATGACCTGCTGCGACAGCCAGCGCTGCACTTGCTTGACGTGCCTGTGCTTCATGCACCAGTACACAGCGCATACCATTGTCGAGTTCAACGATGCGATAGTGACGTTGATCGGTCGGGCTTTTGGTAATCTCTTGATCATCAAGTATTACCCGAGCCGACATGTTGACTCCTGAGTTTTCAGTCGTCATCGTGCTCCCTAAACCTGAGTCGTCCGCAGAGGCCGAATATCGGCACGCCAGCGATTATTCGCTGGCGCGCTGTGCGCGGGGCTATTGTTCCAGCGGTGTATCGAAGTTTTCTGGTCGGTCAAAGGTGCCGTCGTAGGCGATCAATTGATTATTTTCAAAGGTCAACGTGACTTTGTGTTGGTAATCTTCGCTGCGACTGCGACCAGAGTTTAATTTAAATACGTAATACCAAACATCTTGATCAAAAACATTTTCAGCGACTGGCTCACCAATCACATAAGCAACTTGTTCTTTCGACATACCGACGCGCAATTGGTCAACGTCGCGTTGCTCAAGATAGTTCCCTTGCGGAATATCGATCCGGTACACCCAACTGTCAAAAACGGAACATCCGCTAAGAATTAATACACTACCTGCAATTACGAGAGCTTTCATAACACCTGCTGTTAATTTGTGATTCTGTTGGTGATGATAAACAATGCACCTAACCGACCGCAAGTAATTCAGCAGCATTTGCTTTGGTTGCTGCAGTAATTTCGTCGCCACCAAGAAGCCGAGCAAGTTCAATTACGCGGGCATCTGGGTCGAGTCGAACCATTGTGGTTTCGGTACTTGCACCATCTGTGACTTTATCGACAAGAAGTTGCTGATGAGCTTTTGCAGCAACTTGCGGTAAGTGTGTGACACAAATAACCTGATTTGATTCCCCAAGTTGTCGTAATAATTTTCCAACCGTTGCAGCAGTAGCACCGCTCACGCCGACATCAACCTCATCAAACATTAAGGTTGGCGTCGTTAATTGACTTGCCGTGATGACTTGAATCGCCAAACTAATACGCGATAACTCACCACCCGATGCGATTTTTGCGAGCGCCTGCAATGGTTGGCCTGGATTGGTTGTCACGGTAAAGCACACTTCGTCGGTACCCAAGCGTGTCGCTGGTGCTTGCGCTTGGTGATTGACTTCGATGACAAAGCGCCCATGCGGCATGTTTAATTGGTGCATGCTCTTAGCGATTCGTTCACTGAGTTCCTGCGCTGCTTGCACTCGACTCGCGGACAACTTGGCGGCCATGCTGCGATACGAGTGCGCTGCTTGCTCCACACGCTCATCAATGTCTGCTGATTCAGCTTGACTGGTTTCAAGTTGCTGTAACTCTTGCAACAACTCTTGATGATGTTGATAAAGTTGTGTTGGTTCTAGTTGATGCTTACGTGCCAACTGAATCGCTTGTGTGACGCGTCGTTCGGCAAGAACTAATTGTTCGTCATCAAGTTCAATATTGTCTTGGTAATGACGCAACTCACGCGCAGCTTCTTCGACTTGAACACTTGCCTCACTTAACATACGCACGGTTTCTGCCAAATTTGGATCGGTATCGAGTTGTTGTTCCAGCCGCGTTAAAGCACTTTGTAACAGGCTATATGCGTTGTTGTGCTCTCCTTCATATATGGCATTCAACGCAAAAGCGGAATCTTCGACTAATGCTGCGCTATTAGCTAAGCGCTTGTGCTGTTGTTCAAGCTCTTCAAATTCGCCCTCGGCAAGCGCAAAATCGTTCAATTCCGACACTTGATAACTCAGTAACTGCAAGCGCGATTCCATATCTGCTTGTTGTTGATGCAGTTGCTTCTGCTGCTTACGCAGGCTGTACCAATGTTGAAAAGCAGTTTGAACGTCGTCGAGCAGTGCTTGATGGCGCGCATAGGCATCCAACAAAGAGAGTTGGTGTTCGGGACGTGTCAACAATTGATGCTCATGCTGTCCGTGAATATTTACCAGTAACGGCGCTAATTGCTTGAGTTGCGATGCGGTGACAGGATAGCCATTTATCCAGGCTTTGGAGCGTCCTTCGCGGGTTACAATACGGCGCAGTACACAGGTATGAGGCTCGTCATCTTGCAACTCTTGCTCATGCAACCAGAGTAACGCAGGGCTCTGCTGGTCGGCGAGATGAAACGTCGCACTGACTTCAGCTTTATCGGCATCAGCACGAATCAGATCAACATCGGCGCGATCGCCTAAACATAAGCCTAAAGCATCCAGTGCAATAGATTTACCGGCACCTGTTTCACCGGTAATTGCTGTCATACCGGCGTTAAAGTCAATATCAAGTTGGCGTACAACCGCAAGGTTGCGTATTTGCATATGAAGCAGCATAGGTCACCTCAAACACTGTGTATGTGTACAGTAGTTATACAGTATTTATACAGTAATGCAAGAGGGGCCGAAAAATTTAAAACAAACGGCTACCCCAACCGAGTTTATTGCGCAGTACGCGGTAATAACTATGGTCTTTCGGGTGTACTAAGCAGAGGCGATGTGCATGTTGTTGAATCACAACATCATCACCGGGTTGAACGGTCATACGTACATGACCATCACAACTTAACTGTAGGCTATCGTTATCAGCCGCGGCGCGCAGGCGAATGACGCTATGTCCATCCACAACAATTGGGCGGCTACTCAACGTATGTGGAAACATGGGGACCATGGTGATGGCATCAAGCCCCGGCGTTAAAATTGGCCCGCCACCAGATAATGAATAAGCGGTAGAACCGGTTGGGGTACTAATTATGAGCCCGTCGGAGCGCTGCGAATACACGAATTCGTCGTTTACATACACTTCAAACTCAATCATGTGGGCGACTTTATCGGAGTGTAAAACAACTTCGTTAATGGCACGCCCAACGCTTTTTGATTTGCCATTATGAAAAACTTCCGCTTGCAATAAGAAGCGCCGCTCGGTTTGATACTCGCCTTCGAGTACCGCTTTTAATTGCTCAATCACATGGTCGGGGTCAAGATCTGTGAGGAAGCCTAAGTTACCGCGGTTGACACCAATGACTGCAATATCCGCTTCGCATAAGATACGAGCGGCACCAAGCATATTCCCATCACCGCCGACAACGACGGCAAGATCGGCCGATTCGCCAATGCGGTGTAGGGGGAGTATTTGTGCGCGTGTGGTTTTCAACTGCTCTGCCGTGCGTGACTCAATAATCACGTCATAGCCCATCGACATCAAGCTCTCTTCAAGCTTTAACAACGTTGTACGCGTTGCTTCGTGATGCACCTTACCGAGCAGTGCGATTCGTCGGAATCCAGATTGCCCTGTTGTCGCCATGTTTTTTTCCTTTTTTTACTGTGATGACTTGAATCATTCACAGCTGACCCCATAACTGCCTGCAGATAGTTATATCACAACAAATTATTGTTCATTTGTGAATTTCAACCAAGAGTACGCAGTTATGACCAAGAATGATTCAACAAAAGCCACTCAGGCGGAAGAACAGCAAGGCGCAGAGGCGCAAGCTGAGCAAGTGGTTCAGGACGAGCAAGTCGAATCTCAGGCAACCGAAAATGAGTCGGGTGATGAGAATCAACAACGCATTGAAGCTTTGGAATTGGCCTTGAGCCAAGCCGAACAGCGTGCAGACGATGCTAATGATCGCGCCGTTCGCGCTGTGGCAGAGATGGAAAATGTGCGTCGTCGCTCGGCTCAGGATGTTGAAAAAGCCCACAAATTCGCGTTGGAAAAGTTTGCCGGAGAAATTTTAGATACCGTGGACAACTTAGAGCGTGCGATGGACATTGCCAAGCAAGCAGACGATATCAATCAAAGTTTCTTCGAAGGTATTGAGCTGACCCACAAAAATCTACTCAGCACATTGAATAAATTTGGTGTAGAGGCAGTGGGTGCTGTTGGCGATGCGTTTAATCCAGAGCTGCATCAAGCAATGGCGATGCAACCATCTGAAGAGCATGAAAACAACACCGTATTGGCCGTAATGCAGAAAGGCTACACCTTAAGCGGCCGTTTATTGCGCCCAGCAATGGTGATGGTAGTGAAAAATTCTTAATAACCCTATTAGGGGTGTTGAAATACGCAAAAGCCACCCCATATTTGAGTTATCAAACCTGTTTTAGATTATGAAGTTGGAGACGAATCATGGGTAAAATTATCGGAATCGACTTAGGTACTACTAACTCTTGCGTAGCAGTACTTGATGGTGACAAACCGCGTGTTATTGAAAATGCTGAAGGCGATCGTACTACGCCATCAGTGGTTGCGTTCACTGATGACGGTGAAGTGTTGGTAGGTTCACCTGCAAAACGCCAAGCTGTAACGAACGCAAACAAAACCTTATTTGCAATCAAGCGTCTGATTGGACGTCGATTCAAAGACGAAGAAGTACAGCGTGACCTTGGCATCATGCCATTTAAAATTGTCGAGGCAGACAATGGCGATGCATGGGTGCAAATTAATGATGAGAAAAAGGCACCGCCACAAATCTCTGCCGAAGTTCTGAAGAAAATGAAGAAAACTGCAGAAGACTTTTTAGGTGAGAAAGTAACTGAAGCGGTTATCACCGTGCCGGCTTACTTTAACGATGCACAACGTCAAGCAACGAAAGATGCTGGTCGTATTGCTGGCCTAGAAGTGAAGCGTATTATCAACGAGCCAACAGCGGCTGCGTTGGCGTATGGTCTTGATAAGAAGAAAGGCGATAACACCATTGCCGTTTACGACTTAGGTGGTGGTACATTCGATATCTCAATTATCGAGATTGATGAAGTTGATGGCGACCACACGTTCGAAGTTTTAGCAACGAACGGTGATACTCACTTGGGTGGTGAAGACTTTGATAACCGCTTAATTAACTACTTGGTTGAGCAGTTCAACAAAGACCAAGGCATTGACTTGCGCAAAGATCCGTTGGCAATGCAGCGTTTAAAAGAAGCTGCAGAGAAAGCGAAAATTGAATTGTCTTCAGCGCAACAAACAGAAGTGAACTTGCCGTATATTACTGCCGATGCGACAGGTCCAAAACACCTGGCTATCAAAGTAACTCGTGCGAAGCTTGAGTCTTTAGTTGAAGACATGATTGCGAAAACGCTCGAGCCAGTGAAGCAAGCGTTGAAAGATGCTGACTTGTCGGTAAGCGATATTCACGACATCATTTTGGTTGGCGGTCAAACCCGTATGCCAAAAGTACAGCAAGCAGTGACCGATTTCTTCGGTAAAGAGCCACGTCGCGACGTGAACCCAGATGAAGCTGTGGCCGTTGGTGCGGCAGTGCAGGCGGGTGTTCTGCAAGGTGATGTGAAAGACGTATTGTTGCTTGACGTAACACCACTGTCGCTGGGTATTGAAACCATGGGCGGCGTGATGACTAAATTAATTGAGAAGAATACAACGATTCCTACAAAGCAATCGCAAACCTTCTCAACTGCTGAAGATAACCAAGCTGCCGTGACGGTTCATGTGATTCAAGGTGAGCGTAAGCGCGCCGCAGATAACAAATCGTTAGGTCAGTTCAATTTGGAAGGTATTCGTCCAGCGTCACGCGGCGTGCCACAAATTGAAGTTACTTTCGACATTGATGCGGACGGTATCTTGCACGTATCTGCGAAAGATAAAGACACTGGTAAAGAGCAGAAGATCACCATCAAAGCTTCATCAGGCTTGAGTGATGATGAAGTTGAAAAAATGGTTCGCGATGCTGAGGCTCACGCCGAAGAAGATCGTAAGTTTGAAGAGATGGTACAAGTGCGTAACCAAGCTGATGCATTGGTTCACGGTACGCGTAAGCAACTTGAAGAAGCTGGCGATGCACTTGAGGCAAGTGACAAAGAAGCCATCGAATCAGCTATCAGTGACTTAGAAGCGGCTATCAAAGGCAATGAAAAAGCTGAAATTGAAGCGAAGCAGCAAGCCTTGATTGAAGCATCGGGTAAATTGATGGAAGCAGCTCAGGCGAAAGCACAGCAAGCGGGTGACGCTGGTGACAGCGGTAAACAAGATGCTGACGATGTTGTTGATGCTGAGTTTGAAGAAGTTAAAGACGACAAGAAGTAATTGCACGCCCACCGGGTGTCTGTAGTTCAACACACGGGGGTTGCCGAGGGGTAGCCTCCGTGTGCTTGTATCAGGCAGGAAGTAAAGGAACGCGGAAACCACATAATTATGTCGAAACCAGATTTGTATGAAGTGCTGGGTGTCAGTAAAGATGCCAGCGAACGCGACATCAAAAAAGCCTACAAAAAGTTGGCGATGAAATATCATCCCGACCGCACCAAAGGTGACAAAGACCTCGAGATGAAATTCAAAGAGGTTCGAGCTGCCTATGAAGTGCTGTCAGATCCACAAAAACGCTCTGCTTATGACCAGTATGGTCATGCCGCGTTTGAACAAGGTCAGGGTGGCTTCGGCGGTGGTGCTGGCGCAGCTGACTTTGCTGATATTTTTGGTGATGTGTTCGGTGATATTTTTGGCGGTGGCGGACGTCGCGGCCGCGCACAAGCGCAACGCGGTGCTGATTTACGCTATAACCTAGAGTTAAGTTTAGAAGAAGCTGTTCGCGGCAAAGAAGTTGAACTGAAAATTCCTAAGCTAAGCACTTGCGAAGACTGTGATGGTAGCGGTGCGAGCGAAGGCAGTAGCGCTGAAACCTGTAACCATTGTCATGGCTCTGGTCAAATCCAAATGCGCCAAGGTTTCTTTGCTGTACAACAACCATGTCCACACTGTCGTGGGCGCGGCAAAGTCATCAAAGATCCGTGTCGCACGTGTCACGGTGAAGGCCGAGTTGAGCGCACTAAAACCTTATCCGTTAAAATTCCTGCAGGTGTTGATACCGGTGATCGCATCCGCTTAACTGGTGAAGGTGAAGCTGGCGAAATGGGCGCACCAGCCGGCGACTTATATGTGCAAGTTCATGTACGTGAACACCCAATCTTTGCACGTGACGGAAATAATCTATACTGTGAAGTACCGCTGAGTTTTACACGTGCAGCTTTAGGTGGTGATATTGAAGTACCAACACTTGAAGGCAAAGTGAAACTGAAAGTACCGGCTGAAACTCAAACGGGGAAATTACTTCGTTTGCGTGGTAAAGGCGTGAAATCGGTGCGCACTGGTGCGGTAGGTGACTTGATTTGTAAAGTTGTGATTGAAACACCGGTAAATTTATCTGAAAAGCAACGTGATTTATTGCGAGAGCTTGAGGAGTCGATGGGAACCGGCGAAGAAGCAGGTAAGTATCGTCCGAAAGAGAAGGGTTTCTTTGACGGAGTACGCAAGTTCTTCGACGACCTTCGCGGATAACAAAGCAAAAGCGATATTGGCTATTAGATATTGGATATTAGAACAAAAGTTTGAAACTCTTGCTAGTATCCAATATCTAATAGCTAATATCGCAGTTGAATTTAGGAGGGGATATGGGTCATTGGATGAAAGTTGCTGGTGCCGCGCTATTGAGCGTGTCGCTACTAAGCGCATGTACTGAATCGCCAACTGGGCGTAGTCAGCTGATGCTATTCTCCAGTGGTCAATTAGCCTCCTTAGGTGATGATAGTTACGCCAAACTTAAAGCCCAAGAAAAGGTGAGTACCGATGCGCGCACTAATGCCTATGTGCGTTGTATTACCGATGATTTGATTGCCGTTCTGCCGAGCCCTTGGCGTGACAAGGAGTGGGAAGTTACGGTATTTGATAGCGAACAGGTGAATGCTTTTGCCTTACCTGGCGAAAATATCGGTGTCTACACTGGGCTGTTAAAAGTTGCCGAAAATCGCGATCAACTGGCGGCTGTTATTGGTCATGAGATTGGTCATGTGATTGCCGACCACGGTAACGAACGCATGTCTAACCAGTTTGCTGTTGGCTTAGGCTTGCAACTGGGGTCAGTATTGGTTGCTGAAAACCTCGATAGTGAAACGGCTGCGCTAGCAATGGCGGCACTGGGTATTGGTGCGCAAGTGGGCGTATTACTCCCATACTCTCGTGTGCATGAGAGTGAATCCGATCAACTCGGTCTCGATTACATGGCTGCAGCTGGCTATAACCCTCTGGAAGCAGCCGATTTATGGCGCAACATGGCCAAAGCTGGTGGTGGCGGTACTCCAGAATTTTTGTCGACTCACCCCTCGCCACAATCACGGATTCAAGCGATAGAGGCGTATGCGCCGAAGGTGCAACAGCTTTATCAGCAAGCTTCATCGCAACGCCGCAAACCGCTCTGCACCCTTTAACGGCAACGACGATATTAGCTGTTGAATATTAGATATTAGCAACAGCTACTATCGTCGTTTGAAAGCTAGCTGGCGAGTTTCATTAGAATTAAGCCTGATATAATTAGTGTGGCAGCTAACAATCTCAGGGGCGTGACTGGTTCGCCAAGAAACCAAATACCTACTGCAAAAGCACCTATCGCCCCAATTCCTGTCCAAATAGTGTAGGCCGTTCCTAATGGAATAGTTCGCATAGCTACAGCAAGTAACCAAAAGCTAATCAGCATTGTAACGAGTGTAATAGTGGATGCGAGAGGGCGGGTGAAGCCGAGTGATTGCTTCATTGAAAACGCCCAAATAATTTCAAAAACACCGGCAATAAATAGATAGAGCCAAGCCATACGGCGCTCCTTTTTTAGCGCCAGGTCGTCCTGGTCAGTTATCCCTTAAATATATCGAGTGGGCCCAGATTGGGAGAGGTCGTCCTCTGTCGGGAATTTTATCACTTGGTTATATGTCAGTCCAAAATGAACTAAAGCCCGTCCACCACCGTTAGTACAATACTCAACAAAAGCGATATTGGATAATAGATTTTAGAGCCGATGTATCAGGTATTAGTGGTTTATCTAATATCGAATATCCAACAGCCAATATCGAAGTTGAATTTTGATGAGGTGTTATGTTTAAGGCTTGGTTTGCAATTCCATTTTGGCAGCGTGTACTCGGTGCGTTTGCACTGGGGGTACTAATTGGTGTTGTGCACCCTGATGTGGCGCAAGCATTGCGTCCGCTGGGGACACTATTTATTAATGCATTGAAAATGCTCGTTGCACCGCTGATATTCTTTGCAATTGTCAGTGCAATTTTACAACTCGGTAGCGGCGAGAAAGCGGGCAAGATTGGTGCACAAACCATCGGACTGTTTTTGTTAACTGCCGTCATTGCCAGTTTAATTGGATTGTCGGTAGCGCAGTTACTGGATGTTACACCGTCGCCCGATCTTGTTGCTGATACAAACTATCAACCCAAGGATGTTCCTGGACCGATTGAGGTTTTTCTAAACTTTATACCGACCAATCCAATTGCGGCGTTGGCGGAAGGTAACGTGATTCAAATCGTGGTATTCGCAGCTCTGGTTGGTGTCGCGATCAATCAGTTGGGTGAAGTGGCTAAACCGTTTGGCGATGTCATGAAAGCTGGCGCACAGGTGATGTATCGTATTACCAAAATGGTTCTCGAATTAACGCCGTTCGGGGTGTTGGGTTTGATGGCATGGGTTGTGGGCCATTATGGTTTATCCAGCTTAACCCCATTGGCGGCGTTTATTGGTGCGATTTATTTGGCGTGCATACTGCACATTGTGTTCGTGTACGGCACGATGGTGCGTTTAGCCGGCATGTCGCCTTGGTTCTTTTTTAAGTCGGTGTTCTCGGCGCAATTGGTCGCATTTACCACGTGTAGCAGTTTTGGCACGATTCCAGCTGCGCACCAGGCGATTACCGAAAAGCTGGGCGTCAAAAAAGAGTACGCGAGCTTCGTTTTGCCACTCGGCGCTACAATTAACATGGACGGTTGCGGCGGCATTTATCCAGCTATTGCGTCTATCTTTATTGCACAAATTTACGGTATCCCGCTAGACTGGGCGGATTATATGTTGATTACGTTAACGGCAACGTTAGCGTCAGTGGGTACGGCAGGCGTCCCTGGAACAGCAATGGTGATGTTGACTGTTACCTTAAACGCGATTGGTCTGCCGCTCGAAGGTATCGCGTTCATTGCGGCCATTGACCGAATTATTGATATGGCCCGAACTGCCACTAACGTGACCGGTGATATGGCTGTGTCAGTGGTGCTCGGGCGTCAACAACAGAAAACTTAAACTGCTTTATTCCCTCGGTGTACCAGTCTGTACAAGGCTGGTAATACCAATAAGGTTAATAACGTCGACGAAATTATGCCGCCTATTACGACGGTGGCGAGTGGTCGTTGCACTTCAGCTCCGGTACCAACGTTGAAGGCCATTGGTACGAAACCTAAACTCGCAACTAGCGCCGTCATTAAAACCGGCCGTAAACGTGTGCGAGCACCTTCAAAAATAGCCTCGCGAAGTTGCATACCTTGTAATCGCAGTTGCTCAATAAATGATAGCATGACGACGCCATTTAAAACCGCAACTCCGGATAGAGCGATAAAGCCTACCGCAGCCGATATCGACAGCGGCATGTCGCGTAAAGTAAGCGCAATCACGCCGCCCGTTAGTGCTAATGGTACGCCGGTGAATATAATCAATGAATTGCGTAACGAACTAAACGCACTGTAGAGAAGGCCCAAAATTAACAACAGAGTTAAAGGCACAACGATACTAAGCCGTTTTGAGGCGGATTCAAGTTGCTCAAATGTTCCCCCAAACTCGACCCAGTAACCAGCTGGCATTTGTAAATCTTCACGCAACACTTCACGCGCTTCGTTTACGAACGAGCCAAGATCGCGATCAGTGACGTTGCTACTTACCACCATATTACGTTTACCAGACTCTCGATTGATTTGATTTGGCCCCAATTCAAGTTCGAGATGCGCAACCTCACCAAGAGGAACATACTGAAGCTCCGAGTTCTTTGCTTGTGGTATTGGAACAGGTAACTGGCGTAATGACTCAATGTGTTCACGCCAATTGTTATCTAGACGTACAATCAACGGAAAGCGTTTATCACCTTCATAAATGATGCCCGCTTGAATACCGCCAACGGCTGTTTGAAGTGCCCGCTGAACATCGTTAACGGATAAGCCGAGTAAGGCGAGATGATCACGTTGTGGAACAACAGATAAGGTTGGTAAACCGGTCATTTGTTCTGCGCGAACGTCACTTGCGCCGTCAATTTGTTGTAACAACCCGACGGCTTGATCACCAAGTTCTTTCAGCGTATCGAGATTATCGCCATAAATACGCACGGCGACATCGGCGCGAACCCCGGCAATCAGTTCATTAAAACGCATTTCAATCGGTTGCGTGAACTCGTACTTATTACCTGGTTGTTGTGTTACGACGTCTCTCAACTCTTCAATAAATTGCTCTTTTGATTTGGTTGGATCTGGCCACTGTGAGCGCGGGTTAAGCAAAATAAACGTATCTGCAACGCTCGGAGGCATCGGATCGGTGGCAACATCCGGAGTGCCGATTTTAGAGTAGACCCTTTTCACTTCAGGCAACTCGCGAATCACGGCTTCTAGATTTTCTTGCATCTCGATTGATTGTTTCAAGCCGGTTCCCGGAATCCGTAGCGCATGCATCGCAATATCTCCCTCATCGAGTTGAGGAATAAATTCACTTCCCATGCGCGAGGCCTGAAAGAGCGTTGCGGCAAACAGCATGACGGCAAACAAAATAACCAAGACAGGTTGCTTTAGTGCAAAGCGTAAACCCGGTTCATAGAGTTTTCGCGCACCGCGCATAATCCGATTATCTTCGTGTTTAACTTTCCCACGAACAAATATTGCAATTGCTGCTGGGATAAAGGTCATGGCAAATAGCAATGCACCGAGTAGGGCAAAAATAACGGTGAATGCCATGGGATGAAACATTTTCCCCTCTACTCCGGTAAGTGCAAATATCGGTAAGTAAACCAACATGATGATTAGCACACCAAAGGTTGCAGGATTAAAGACTTCACGCGCGCCCTGATAGACCTCCTCAAAGCGTTCTTTAGCGGTGAGTAATCGCCCCGCTCGTTGTTGTGCTAGACCTAAACGACGCAGGGCATTTTCGACCACAATAACAGCGCCGTCGACAATGATCCCGAAATCGATTGCCCCTAAACTCATCAAATTGCCTGATACGCGATTCGTCGCCATTCCTGAAATGGCAAACAGCATACTAAGCGGAATGACCATTGCCGTAATCAACGCTGCTCGAATATTACCAAGTAAGAGAAATAGGATAACGATGACCAACACGGCGCCTTCGAATAGATTTTTTTCAATGGTCGCAATGGTTTTATCGACTAAAATGGTGCGATCATAGAGTGCCTCTACAATGACACCTTCAGGTAGGCTTTGTTGCACAACTTTTAAGCGTTCGGCAACAGCTTTCGCAACCAATCGACTATTTTCGCCGATGAGCATCATGGCGGTGCCAAGTACCACTTCTTCACCGTTTGAGGTGGCCGCGCCGGTTCGTAGTTCTTCACCCCAGCGCACCTCGGCAACATCGCGAATTCGTACGGGTGCATCATCACGCTTGGTCACGACGATGTTACCAATTTCAGCAAGACTATTAACTTGTCCCGGCGAGCGTACCAACCATTGTTCGCCGTTGTGCTCAATATATCCGGCTCCGGCGTTATTGTTGTTCATCTCGAGGGCACTAAAAATATCATCAATGGTTACTTTAAATGCCAGCATTTTTCCGGGGTTTGGCGCAACCTGATATTCTCTCTCGAAACCACCAACTGTATTTATTTCGGTGACGCCAGGTACCTTCACCAGTTGTGGTCGAATAACCCAGTCTTGGATCGTTCGTAAGCTTTCAGCTGTGTAAGGATTACCGCTGGCGTCGCGCGCGTTTGGTTCGGCACGAACAATGTAAGTAAATACCTCTCCCAAGCCACTTGCGATAGGTCCAAGTGCGGGCTCTATTTCATCCGGAAGACTGGAGCGTACCGACTGTAAGCGTTCACTAATTTGTTGTCTTGCCCAATAAATATCAGTGCCTTCATCAAAGACAACAGTCACCTGAGAAAGAGCGTAACGCGAAATCGAGCGTGTGTAATCGAGCTTTGGTATGCCAGCCATGGCCGTCTCGATGGCATAAGTAATTCGCTGTTCAACTTCCAATGGCGAATAGCCAGCTGCTTCAGTGTTAATTTGTACCTGAACGTTGGTGATATCTGGCACGGCGTCAATGGGGAGTTTCATCGCGTTGTATACACCATAACCTGCTAGCAACAGTGTAAACGCGATAACCAACCAGCGCCGTTGGATGGCAAATCGAATCAGATGGTCAATCATGATTTACCTCCTAATGATCATGCGCTGCGCCGTCTTTTAAGACGTCAGCTTTGAGTAAATAGCTATTATCAACCACGTAGCTTGCGCCAGGTTCAATACCATCAAGAACTTCAACAAACTCGCCATCGTCGCGACCTAGCTCAAGCATTCTGACCTCAAAGGTATTGCCTACGCGCACAAAGACTACAGGGCGCTCGCGAAACGTTTGCAACGCTCGCTTGGCAACCGCTTGTGCTGCTTTTATCTGATGAGTTGTCACGTCAGCTTTCACGTGCATGCCAGGACGCCAATGACCTTCACTATTATCAATCACTGTGCGTGCACGAGCGATATGACCGCCGGTCATCTTTGGCGCAATATAGGTGATTTCGCTGGTCGCTTGTAAGTGCTGATGTAAGTCGTAAACGTTAACTGATTGCCCAACGGATAATTGCTCGATAGTTTCTGGAAAGGCGGATAATTCAATCCATACCTTGGATAAATTCGTAATTTCAAACAACTGTTGTGAATTGGCGACTTCGCCGATATTTGCGTTGCGCTCGGTCACTTCGCCAGAAATAGGGCTAAATAAAGTATAAATCGAACCACTTGCTGCGTTACGAATCCGCGCAAGAGGTTGGTCATGCTCGACGGCATCACCAATATCAACAAGCACTTCGGTAATTACTCCCGGATATTGCGCGCTGACACCGCGTTGTAATGAATTGACTGGTGCGACAATGCCAAACATTGTTTCTTTAAAAACCAAGTTTTTCGGTTCAACTTCTGCGGTTGTTATGCCTGCGGCTTCGATAACGCGATTAGAGAGCTCTGTGCGACCTTCAAAATTCTCGTATCGCCATTGCACTTGGTTATTTTGGTAACTTGCACTGACATTAACTGTGTATGAGTGAGGTTCGTAGATCTCCTGTTCACTGACGAAATAATCGTTTTCTGGAACAAAAGTTAAGTTGTCAGTGACTTCACCGAGTCGCTCCAATGAAACAGTGAGTTGGAAATCCGTAGGCATGATTGCTTGGCCGTCGCTGTATGCATAAACTCGCATCTCCGGTGGTATACCTGTCTCATAAATTGTGATTTCAATGTCAAAGTTATCACTGGTAAGTAATTTACCGCCATGTGGACCTTCAACCTCGTTCGTTTCCGTGAGAGCTGATGTACTTGCAGTAGCAATGTTAGTCGTGACGCCTAACATCAACATGAGTGAGAATAAATGGATCATGAACTTCATAGGGTTGCTTCCATAAATGATTGGCCAGTCATACGCTCAAGTTGTAGAAGGTCTTGATAAGTCGCGTATTGGCGTTGAATTTGTTGTTTTTCGAGTTCAGCAAGCTGTTCTTGCGCATCTAAGATTTGCAGTACACTGTAGATACCGTCGCTGTAACCATTACGAATCGTTTCAACGAGTGTTTTTGCTCGCGGCACGAGTTGCTCAGTTAAATCGGTCAGCATTTGTGTTTGCACCTGCACATTGGCAAGGAGTGCATTCGCTCTGCTCTTTAGCTGCTCACGGAGCATTTTTTGCTGGGCTAGCACAAGATTTTGTTCAGCGCGGTTTTGCGCAATATTGCCGCGTTGCGGATTACTAAGCTGAAATGGAATAGATGCGTTTAAAACGAAACCAAAATCATCGTTAGCGGCGTTATGACGAACACCAGCGCCGATCCGAACATCAGCAACTGCTGCCGCTTTCAGTGCTTCAAGCTTGGCAGTGAGTAATCGTTCAGAGTCAAAGAGCTTGAGTAGTTCTGGTGCGCGCATTACCGCGCTTTCGAGTTTCGCTCGAGTCGGGATTGCAATATCACTAGCAAAGTTACCGAGCACACGATTAAATTCGGTTGATTCAGCCCACATCGAGGTTAATTCATAGCGCGCCTGAACCAGCTGATTACCAAGCTCTTTGAGCTTTGCTTGGTTGGTTGCAATCGCGAGTTCAACACGCATCGATTCGCCTCGCGGAGCGCCACCAAGATTGAAGCGTTGCTGCGCAAGCTGATAGGTATCTTGTAATCGAGATAGATAGATCTGCTGGTGTTTCTCTAGCTCTTGCAACAGAAGTAAACGATAAAATCTGGTTGTCGTCTCAGCAAGAATCTCAATTTTGGCATAGTTAAACTCTGCTTCAATCAGTTCTCGTTCTGCGTCGGCAACTGCGATTCGTGAATCGAGTTTGCCGCCAAGTTCGATAACCTGACTAAATGCCAACGTCGTTTCGAGATGGCTTAAACCCTCTTGTGAACCACTACCAAGTAAATTCTCGAATTCAATATCGAGCGAGGGGTTAGGGCGCAATGCAGCTTGCATTCGGGTCGCCTCAGCCACCCTTAATTGGTAAGGGAACTGCAGTAATGTTGGGTTTTGATTGAGGGTTTGCGTTAATGCTTCACGCAAACTTAAATTCTTAGCCAGCGCAGGTGTATTGATCAAAGTAATCAATAGCAAGGCGAGGCCAAAGCGAAATATCGCCATGGAAATTCTCCATTCGTTTTGTTAATCAATGAGAATCGGACTTGATCCGAGTTGACGTTTAAACGGCCGAAGAATTAGGCGGCGGAACCGGCGGTTGCGGGTTCGCAATAGTGATGAACAATTTGGGAGTTTTAATGCGCTCAACCAATTTACTGGTTGGCAACGCAAATGCAGCATAAGCAGTCAAGCAACTCACGTGAGCATGGAATTGATGCTCGCTGTCATGCTCATCGGTTGCTTGTTGATGTTTGTCACTTTGATGATGTTGTTGGTGGTCAGAATGTTGTTGGTAAACAATATCAATATTATGTTCGCTGTCGCTGATATGACCTGCTGCCACGGAACATGTAAATAGTCCATGAAACAACATAATCGAAATGAGGAGCAAGACAGTTTTATTCACGTGACGAATATTTTCTTCAAGTGCAAAGGAAGAATTGATGATAACAAGGCGCGCTGGTTAAAACAATGATGGCAACATGGATGACTTTTACGCTAAGCTTTGAGCCATAAACAATGACCACGAGTATGACTCATGAAACTTGGAATTCTCGGTGCCTCTGGCCGTATGGGGCAGGCGGTGATGGCGCTAGCCCGACAATCAGATATTGCAGTAACAGCTGCAATCGTCAGTCAGCAATCGAATCGATATGGTGAGTTAGTGCGCGCCAACGACGCTGGGGCGGGTTTACAATATCAGCATGCTAGCGACCTAAAGTTGAATCAAGTCGAAATACTCATCGATTTCTCTCTGCCGCAGGCGTTGCCTGACAATTTAGCCTTAGCGAAAAAATTGAATGTGCCCATTGTGGTGTGCACCACTGGACTCAGTCAGCAACACCATCACGAACTAAACCACGCTGCGCAAAGCATTCCCGTGTTATATGCCGCGAATACGAGTGTCGGGATTACGTTATTGCGACAACTGGTGGAATTGACTGCGGCGGCTCTTCCGGATACCGATATAGAAATCTTTGAAGCGCATCATAATAAAAAACGTGATGCGCCCTCAGGTACTGCGGTGGTGCTAGGAGAAAGTGCGGCCCGAGGGCGGGGACAAACGTTAAAGGATGTTTCGGCTGGTGTGCGCGGCGATGGTGTGCGTAAATCAGGAACCATCGGATTTTCGGTGATGCGAGCTGCGGATATCATTGGCGAACATACGGTGTTATTTGCACATGAAGGCGAACGACTTGAGTTGACTCATCGCGTCAGTAACCGACAAATATTTGCCCGCGGCGCTATTCAAGCTGCGCAATGGCTTAAAGAACAGCCTTCGGGATATTATGAGATGGCGGATGTCTTAGCATTGAATACACTTTTAAAACAATTCATCTAGACTGGCGCGGTTGAGTTAATTCGTATGCTTGACCGCTAATTTTCAGTTTACGAAACGGCTAAATTTCTGTAGAATGCGGTCAATTTGCCAGTAACATTTCGGGCAAGCTGAAACGCGCACTCCACTGGTATTCAGAGGTGCAAATTCAGAGCGAGCTAAATAGCTTTGGATGCATTCTGAATATCCGACGCTGGTGCAAGGTAATCAACGGGGAAGTCATTTTTTTGATTCACCCGTTTTTTTATGTACGGAGGTTAACCTTGAGTATTCTAGCGAGCCACTCAGCAAGTAAAGCCATTTTGGTACTTGCCGATGGGACTGTTTTTCACGGCACGGCTATTGGCGCCGGCGGTACCGCAGTTGGTGAAGTTGTTTTTAACACCGCAATGACCGGTTACCAAGAAATTCTCACCGACCCCTCCTACGCAGAACAGATCGTTACCCTTACTTATCCCCACATTGGCAATTACGGCACAAACCACGAAGATGAAGAATCGAATCGCGTATGGGCGAAAGGTTTGATCATTCGTGATATGTCGCTCAAAGCGAGTAACTTCCGCCGCGAACAGTCGTTGGGTGATTATCTTCGTCAACGCAATGTTGTGGGTATAGCCGACATTGATACGCGTAAGTTGACCCGTATTTTGCGTGAGAAAGGTGCGCAAAATGGTTGCATCATGGCTGGCGATATTGATGTGAACAAAGCACTTGAATTAGCGCAACGATTCCCAGGCTTGAAAGGTTTAGACCTGGCGAAAGAAGTGACCATCCGCACACCAGTAGAGTGGACGAGTAAAAGTTGGAAATTGGGCCAAGGCTTTAGCGAACTAACCGAGCCGAAGTTCCATGTTGTTGCATACGATTATGGCTGTAAACGTAATATTTTACGTTTGTTGGCGGACCGGGGCTGTAAAGTCACGATGGTACCGGCGCAAACCCCAGCAAAAGATGTCTTAGCGATGAATCCAGACGGGGTATTCCTGTCGAATGGACCGGGTGACCCGGAACCATGTGATTATGCCATTCAGGCGATTAAAGACATTATTGCTGCAGAAGTACCTATCTTTGGTATTTGCTTAGGTCACCAATTGCTAGCTTTAGCAAGTGGTGCACGAACCGTGAAAATGAAGCTCGGTCACCATGGCGCGAACCATCCAGTACAGGATTTAGCAACAAGCCGTGTGATGATTACCAGTCAAAACCATGGTTTTGCGGTTGATGAAGCGACTTTGCCAGAAAATCTCAAGGCAACACACAAATCACTCTTCGACGGTACTCTACAGGGTATTGAGCGCACGGATGTTAAAGCGTTTAGCTTTCAAGGACACCCTGAAGCAAGCCCTGGCCCGAATGATGCGGCCCCGTTATTTGACCACTTTATTGAATTGATGAGCCAGTAACTATGCCAAAACGTACCGACATTAAAAGCATTCTAATTCTTGGTGCTGGTCCGATTGTTATCGGCCAGGCCTGCGAGTTCGACTACTCTGGTGCGCAAGCATGTAAAGCGCTGCGTGAGGAAGGTTACCGAGTTATTTTGGTGAACTCGAACCCGGCAACTATCATGACCGATCCAGAAATGGCCGATGTCACCTACATTGAACCCATTCATTGGGAAGTGGTTGCGAAAATTATCGAAGTTGAACGTCCTGATGCCGTATTGCCAACCATGGGTGGTCAAACTGCACTAAACTGTGCGTTAGAGCTAGATAAACACGGCGTACTGGATAAGTACAATGTTGAAATGATTGGCGCGAATGCGGATGCGATTGATAAAGCAGAAGATCGTGATCGCTTTGATAAAGCCATGAAAGCAATTGGCCTTGAAACGCCAAATGCAAAAATTGCCCATAACCTGCAAGAAGCATTCGAGATTCAAGAAGAATTCGGCTTTCCGTTAATTATTCGTCCAAGCTTCACCATGGGCGGTAGCGGCGGTGGTATCGCCTACAACCGCGAAGAGTTTGAAGAAATCTGCCGCCGTGGTTTAGATTTATCGCCAACCAAAGAGTTGCTGATTGACCAATCATTGATTGGTTGGAAAGAGTACGAAATGGAAGTGGTGCGTGACCGTGCAGATAACTGCATTATTGTCTGTGCCATTGAAAACTTTGATGCCATGGGTATTCATACCGGTGACTCAATCACCGTTGCTCCGGCGCAAACATTAACCGATAAAGAATATCAGTTGATGCGTGATGCAGCGATGGCTGTATTACGTGAAATCGGCGTTGAAACCGGTGGCTCAAACGTTCAGTTTGGCGTATGTCCAGATACTGGACGCATGGTTATCATTGAGATGAACCCGCGCGTGTCGCGTTCATCAGCACTTGCCTCGAAAGCGACTGGTTTCCCCATTGCGAAAGTTGCAGCGAAATTAGCGGTTGGCTATACCCTTGATGAGCTAGAGAACGAGATTACCGGTGGCGTCACGCCAGCGTCATTTGAGCCTGCGCTTGACTACGTTGTGACGAAGATCCCACGGTTCAACTTTGAAAAGTTTGCTGGCTGTAATGACCGCTTAACCACCCAGATGAAATCAGTGGGTGAAGTGATGGCGATTGGTCGTAACCAACAGGAGTCATTGCAAAAGGCATTACGCGGCTTGGAAATCGGCGTGTCTGGCTTCGACCCAATGGTTGATGTGAATGACCCAGAAGCACGCGGTAAAGTGATTCGCGAATTGAAAGAGCCGGGTGCAGAACGTATTTTCTACATTGCCGATGCCTTCCGTTTAGGTATGACCGTGCATGAAGTGTTTGAGCTGACCCGCATCGACGAGTGGTACTTGATTCAAATCGAAGAAATTGTACTGCTCGAAGAAGAAGTCCAGAAACTGGGTATGGCAGGTTTGGATGAACACGCACTGCGTTTATTGAAGCGTAAGGGCTTTGCCGACAAGCGTATTGCTGATTTACTTGACGTTGCTGAAACTGAAGTACGTCGCCGCCGCAATGAATTAGCCATTCATCCAGTTTATAAGCGCGTTGATACCTGTGCAGCTGAATTCCGTTCAGACACTGCTTACATGTATTCGACTTATGATGAAGAGTGCGAAGCGGCACCAACCGATAAAGATAAGATCATGGTTATCGGTGGCGGCCCGAACCGCATTGGTCAAGGTATTGAATTTGACTACTGCTGTGTTCATGCGGCGTTGGCATTGCGTGAAGATGGTTACGAGACCATCATGGTGAACTGTAACCCTGAGACGGTTTCAACCGATTACGATACCTCTGATCGCCTCTACTTTGAGCCGATTACATTAGAAGACGTGCTGGAAATTGTTCGTGTTGAAAAACCGAAAGGTGTGATTGTTCAATACGGCGGCCAGACGCCACTGAAATTAGCGCGCGAACTTGAAGCGAATGGTGTGCCGGTGATTGGTACCTCCCCAGATGCCATTGACCGTGCCGAAGACCGCGAGCGTTTCCAAGGTGCCGTACGCCGTTTAGGCTTGAAGCAGCCGGAAAACGCAACGGTGACGAAAGTTGATGAAGCATTACGTGAAGCAGAACGTATCGGTTATCCGTTGGTTGTGCGTCCATCTTACGTGTTGGGCGGGCGCGCAATGGAAATCGTTTATGACGAGAGCGATTTGTTGCGTTACTTAACGGATGCAGTAAAAGTTTCAAACTCAGCACCAGTCTTACTTGACCGCTTCTTAGACAATGCAATTGAAGTTGATGTCGATGCGATTTGTGACGGCAAAGATGTATTGATTGGCGGCATTATGCAACACATTGAACAAGCGGGTGTTCACTCGGGTGACTCAGCCTGTTCATTACCGCCATACTCGTTAAGTGACAAAATCCAAGACGAACTGCGCGATCAAATGAGCAAGTTAGCCTTTGAACTTGGCGTGAATGGACTAATGAACGCACAGTTTGCGATTAAAGACGACGAGATTTATCTCATCGAAGTGAATCCACGTGCTGCCCGTACGGTGCCGTTTGTGTCGAAAGCAACTGGCTTACCGCTTGCCAAAATCGCGGCTCGCGTCATGGTAGGTCAGTCACTTGCTGAGCAAGGCTATACGGAAGAAGTAATTCCTCCTTACTACTCGGTAAAAGAGGTTGTCATTCCTTTTGCTAAGTTCCAAGGCGTTGACCCGATTCGCGGACCAGAAATGCGCTCAACTGGTGAAGTTATGGGTGTTGGCGAAAGCTTTGAAGAGGCTTATGCCAAGGCTAACTTAGGTGCTGGTGAAGCTCTAGCGAAAGCTGGTAAAGCGTTATTGTCAGTGCGTGATGGCGATAAATCGCGTCTGTTCGATTTGGCTCGCGGCTTGATTGGCTTAGGTTTTAGCCTTGAAGCGACTCGCGGTACAGCAAAACTACTCAATGACGAGGGTATTGCTTGCTCGGTGGTTAACAAGCTACAAGAAGGTCGTCCGAATATTGTTGATGCAATTAAGAACGGCGAGTACAGTTACATTATTAATACTGTTGAAGGGCGCCAAGCCATTGAAGACTCGGTTTATATTCGCCGAGAAGCGCTCTTAAATAAAGTAACCTATACCACAACATTAAATGCAGCATTTGCGACGGTGAAAGCGAATACGGCGGATGACCGTGCACGTGTTAACTCATTGCAATCGTTGCACAAAAGGGTTTTAGAACGATGAATCAGATTCCAATGACCACCCGCGGCGCTGAGATGCTGCGGGAGGAATTGAAACGCTTAAAAACGGAAGATCGCCCGCGCATTATTCAGGCGATCGCTGATGCTCGTGAGCACGGTGATTTGAAAGAAAACGCCGAGTATCATGCCGCGCGTGAGCAGCAGGGGTTTTGTGAAGGCCGTATTCAAGAAATTGAAGCGAAGCTATCTAATGCGCAAATCATTGATGTCACTAAGGTGCCCAACCAAGGTAAAGTCATCTTCGGCGCAACGGTAACGGTTTATAATACGGTTACCGACAAAGAAATGACCTATCGGATTGTCGGTGATGATGAAGCCGACATTAAGCAGAACCTGATTTCGATTAATTCGCCAATTGCACGTGCATTGATTGGTAAAGAGATTGATGATGCTGCTCGAGTGAATACCCCGAACGGCGAAGTTGAATATGAGGTTGTTAAGGTCGAATATCTTTAACCGATCACATCATCATTAAGCTTTTTAGTTTCTTAACAGCGCGACCAGTTCGCGCTGTTTTTGTTTGCGCTGCTCCGGTGTCATAGGTACTTGATGATACGCATCGACATCCGGAAACACCTCATCAATCTCCATCCCCAGTGCTTTGGCAATCGCCAAGGCAACCGGCTGTGAGCGCGCTTTGCGCGACGCCACTTTGGAAATCAAAGATGGACTTTTACCTAAAGCCTCCGCGATCATTGAAAAATCATAACCCCGTCGCATTAATTCCTTTTTGATTTGTTTGCTATCCATCAGGTATAGTGCTTCTTTGTTCAAGTGAAGTGAAAATGAAGCTCACAACGAACTCCAAAAATAACTCATAAATAATAAAAACATGTCATTTGATGCGTAAATCGACAAAGAAGTGTCAAATGACAGGTTAGGCAAAATAGACCACAGACTATGGCTAAAAGCAACATGGAATTGCCGGATCTTGATACCTGTATGGAACGCTTGAAATTAGTTTCGAAACAGACTACGGCGAGCGCTGTAATGCGCTGGCTGGGGCTTCCAGCGAGTACGTATAGTAATTGGAAGCGACGTAAGTCATTGAATTATGATCGCGTGATTGAAGGAATGCTACGACAGGGGGTGTCGTTGGATTGGCTGTTTGCGCCAAATGTGGATCTGTTTTACCCGAATGTGAGCTTGGTTGTCACTGAGCAAGACGAGGTTCAGTATGCCGCTCCGTCGGTTGCCGATACCATGAAGGCTTTGCAGTATGTAGAGCCTATTATGAAAAAGCATAACGTGCCGATGACCGAAGCCAATCATCAATTTATGACAGAGGCTTATTTTAAACGTCGAGGTGACGCAATGTTACTCGATACTGCGCTGCAACAAGTTGCATTAGCTCTCGCCACAGCGCAAAAGGCCACCGACAATAAATAGTTAAGCTCGTGGCAGTTGAATCTTCGCTGCTGCGCTTGGTTTATACATTGTCAGAATCTTACCGACTACCTGAACTTTCGTTGCACCGGTGTGTGCTATGATTGTCGCGTAAATTTGCTCGCGCATTTCGCGGTCTTCGTCAGGTACTTTCACTTTGATTAACTCGTGGTGATCAAGCGCCAATTCAATCTCCGCCATCACACCTTCAGTGAGACCATTAGCGCCCAACAGCACCACTGGTTTAAGTGAATGCGCCAATGATTTTAAGTGTTGTTTTTGTTTATTGCTTAAGGTTACGGCCGTTGCCATGTAATATATCCCATCGAATGACTTGAATTTCCGCTATTCTACCGCCATCTGGGTAGAAGAAGCCAGTTTGGTAAGAGAAACATGACGAAAAAACGCTCCGCCAGCAGCAAACGCTGGTTACAAGAACATTTTAGCGACCACTATGTGCAAAAGGCACAGAAAAAGGGTTACCGCTCACGTGCCGTATTTAAAATAGAAGAGATACAGCAGAAAGATCGGATTTTAAAGCAAGGCCAGACCGTGGTCGACCTTGGAGCTGCGCCGGGAGGTTGGTCGCAGTTTGTGGTGGATTCGCTACATGGTAACTGCGAAGTCATTGCTTGCGATATTTTGCCGATGGACCCAATCGCTGGGGTCGATTTCCTCGAAGGCGATTTCCGTGACGAGGAAGTTTTGGGTGCGCTATTGAGCCGAATTGGTGGCAAAAACGTAGATGTAGTGTTGTCCGATATGGCACCGAATATGAGTGGGAATGACAATGTGGATCAACCACGCTCTATGTATCTCGTTGAATTAGCGTTAGATATGTGTCATCAAGTATTGAAACCAAACGGTAGTTTCGTCGTCAAAGTATTCCAAGGCGAAGGCTTTGAAGAATTTTTGAAAAATGTCCGCGCTGCTTTTAAAACAGTGAAGACACGTAAGCCAGACTCATCACGAGCCCGTTCGCGGGAAGTGTATCTGGTAGCGACCGGTTACAAACTGTAGTACCCTGTAGGGCGTGCTACAAATGCAAACAAGAGGTAGTCAGCTTTGAGCGATATGGCAAAAAATCTCATTTTATGGCTGGTCATAGCCGTTGTTCTAATGACTGTATTTAACAACTTCAGTCAAAGCGGTGCTAATGGTCAACAAGTGGCTTACAGCCAATTTATCAATCAAGTCCACAACGGTGGTGTGCGTTCGGTTGATATCGATGGTCGCATGATTACCGCGCAGTCGCGCAGTGGTGAGCAGTTTACTACGGTGGTGCCAACTCAGTACGATCCCAAGTTGTTGGATGACTTGTTGGAGAACAACGTAGAAGTAAACGGTAAGCTGCCGGAAGAACCTAGTATTTTGGCGCAAATCTTTATTTCTTGGTTCCCAATGTTGTTGTTGATTGGCGTGTGGATATTCTTTATGCGCCAAATGCAAGGCGGTGGTGGCCGTGGTGCTATGTCGTTTGGTAAAAGTAAAGCGCGCTTAATGAGCGAAGACCAAATTAAAACCACGTTTGCTGATGTCGCCGGCTGTGACGAAGCGAAAGAAGAAGTGACCGAACTGGTTGATTACTTAAAAGACCCAACCAAATTCCAGCACCTTGGCGGCAAAATTCCAAAAGGTGTGTTGATGGTTGGCCCTCCAGGTACTGGTAAAACCTTGCTTGCGAAAGCAATTGCGGGTGAAGCGCGTGTACCATTCTTTTCGATTTCTGGTTCAGACTTCGTCGAAATGTTCGTCGGTGTCGGTGCTTCGCGGGTTCGTGACATGTTCGAGCAAGCGAAAAAAGCTGCACCTTGTATCATTTTTATCGATGAGATTGATGCGGTTGGTCGTCAGCGTGGTGCTGGTTTAGGTGGTGGGCACGATGAGCGTGAGCAAACCTTGAACCAAATGCTTGTGGAAATGGATGGTTTTGAAGGCAACGAAGGTATTATCGTGATTGCTGCAACCAACCGTCCAGATGTTCTTGACCCTGCGTTATTGCGTCCAGGTCGTTTCGACCGCCAGGTTGTGGTTGGCTTGCCAGACGTTCGTGGTCGTGAACAGATTTTGAAAGTTCATATGCGTAAGGTTCCTTTAGGCAAAGATGTTGATGCATCATTAATTGCGCGCGGTACACCAGGCTTCTCAGGTGCTGATTTAGCGAACTTGGTAAACGAAGCGGCATTATTCGCGGCGCGAGGCAACAAAAAAGTTGTCGCGATGGAAGAGTTCGAAAAAGCTAAAGACAAGATCATGATGGGTGCCGAACGCCGCTCGATGGTGATGACCGAAGATGAGAAAGCAATGACTGCTTATCACGAAGCGGGACACGCGATTGTCGGGCGTTTAGTGCCTGAGCATGATCCAGTTTATAAAGTGTCGATTATTCCTCGCGGCCGAGCACTCGGCGTGACCATGTACTTGCCGGAGCAAGATCGTGTGAGTCATTCAAAGCAGCACTTGGAGAGTATGATCTCAAGTCTGTTTGGTGGTCGAATTGCCGAGGCGTTGATTTATGGTGACGATAAAGTGACCACCGGTGCCTCCAATGATATTGAACGTGCAACGCAAATCGCGCGCAAGATGGTGACGCAATGGGGTCTATCTGAAAAGATGGGGCCATTGTTATACGCTGACGACGAAAATGAAGTGTTTTTAGGTCGCTCAGTAACTCAACATAAACATATGTCTGATGAAACCGCGCGAGCAATTGATCAAGAGGTTAAATTGTTCATCGACCGTAACTATGATCGGGCAAAGCGGATATTGGAAGAAAACGTCGACATCTTGCACACCATGAAAGATGCATTAATGAAGTACGAAACAATTGATGCAGATCAGATTGATGACTTGATGAACCGTCGTGATGTGCGTGAGCCACGTGATTGGCAGCAACGCGACAACAACAAGTCTGGTGGCGATGACGGGAAGGCGGAAGGTAGCCAACCGGTATCGACGAGTAAACCAGCTGGCGACACACCAGCGAGTTAATCAGTGTCGAAAAGCCCCGTAAAGCGGGGCTTTTTTTTGAATGATGGTGGACAAACTGATGGCTGATACACGCGCAAACATTGAAGTGATGGGCATTTTAAATGCGACACCGGATTCTTTTTCTGACGGTGGTAAATTTAATCGAGTGGATAACGCATTACGTCAAGCTGAGCAGATGATCGCTGATGGCGCCGCATGGTTAGATGTGGGGGGCGAATCAACCCGTCCTGGTAGCACCGGTGTTAGCGTTGCCGAAGAGCTTGACCGAGTTGTGCCGATTGTTGAGAAATTAAAAGCGAATTTCGCCGTTCCTATTTCAGTTGATACCTGCAAAACCGCCGTTATGGCTGAAGTTTTGAAGCTGAATGTAGCCATGATTAACGATATCAATGCGCTTCGCGATGAGGGGGCGGAGCAGTTACTAGCAGCGGCCCCCGAAGTTAAAGTTTGCCTGATGCATATGCAAGGTGAGCCGCGCACGATGCAACATGAGCCGCGTTATGATGACGTAGTTAATGACGTAAGACAGTTTCTTGATGAGCGTGTACGTGCTTGCATGAATACCGGAATACAAAAAAACAACATTTATCTCGATCCAGGCTTTGGCTTTGGTAAATCAGTCAGGCATAATTACCAGCTACTACAGCGATTGCAGGCGTTTCATGACATGCAGTTACCACTATTGGTTGGCATGTCCCGAAAGTCGATGCTCGGCCAAGTGACTGGGCGTGAAGTTAATGAACGTTTAGCGGGTAGCATAGCGGCGGCAACGATTGCTGCAATGAAAGGGGCACAGATTATTCGTGTGCATGATGTCAAGGAAACGGTTGATGCAATGAAAGTTGTTGCAGCAACCTTGGCTGGAGAATTCGCTTGAGTCAGCGTAAGTATTTTGGAACCGATGGGGTGCGTGGTCGCGTTGGTGATTTTCCGATAACCCCAGATTTCGCGGTAAAACTTGGATGGGCTGCCGGAACAGTCTTGTCGGCAAGTGGTAATCAGCGTGTATTGGTAGGGAAAGACACCCGCTTATCAGGCTATATGTTAGAGTCCGCGTTAGAAGCTGGCTTGCTTTCTGCCGGTGTCAGTGTTGAGTTTTTAGGACCTATGCCGACGCCTGCGGTAGCATACCTGACGCGGAACTTCCGTGCTGCTGCCGGTATTGTTATCAGTGCTTCACACAACCCATATTATGATAACGGTATTAAATTTTTCTCTGATTCAGGGAGTAAGTTACCGGATAGTGTTGAGGCGGAAATCGAGCGGTTATTAGACGAGCCGATTCGTTGTGTGCCGTCTGAAAACATGGGCCGCGCAAGTCGTATTGATGATGCGCCTGGGCGTTACATTGAGTTTTGTAAGAGTGTATTCCCATCGGACTTATCCTTAAAAGGGTTAAAGATTGTTGTCGATTGTGCGCATGGTGCGACCTATCACATCGCGCCAGATGTGTTGACTGAGCTGGGTGCTGATATTTGGGAAATTGGCACTGAACCAAATGGTGTGAACATCAACGAAAAATGCGGTGCAACGCATCTTGATGCGCTACGTGAGCAAGTATTAGCGCACAAAGCTGATTTGGGTTTCGCGCTGGATGGCGACGGTGACCGCATTATGATGGTCACCTCAAGTGGTCGTATTGTTGATGGCGATGACATCATCTACATCCTTGCGCGTGCAGCGCAGCAAGATGGCCTGCTACAAGGTGGTATTGTCGGCACATTGATGAGCAACTTTGCGCTTGAGAAGTTCTTTACTGATAGGCGTATTCCGTTTGTTCGAGCCAAAGTCGGTGACCGCTATGTGATGGAAGAGTTGGTCAAACGTGATTGGCGCATTGGCGGTGAAAATTCCGGCCATATTATTAATCGCCAATTCCATAGCACCGGTGATGGTATCATTGCCGGTTTGCAAGTACTTACCGCAATGCAGCGCGAAGGTCGCTCGCTCGATGAGCTACTGGAAAACTTTGTGAAGTTTCCTCAGGCATTAGTTAACGTGCGATTCAATGCCGGCTCAGATCCGCTTGCAGCGGAGAATGTGCGGGCGGTCGTGCAAGAAGTCGAACGTGCGTTAGGCAACAATGGACGAGTACTTTTACGCAAGTCAGGCACAGAGCCATTGATTCGTGTCATGGTGGAAGGAAAAGACGCCAAAACTGTTCGTAAATTCGCCGAAGAAATAGCGAGCGAAGTCGAAGCGGCTAGTAATTAACCAGTGATGCATTATTTCCGCATTCACTGCTTGTAAGTTGCGGCGAGGTTATGTAATATCTCGCCGCTCTCAACGAAGTCAGAGGTTTAGATGCAACGCCAACCGTTAGTTATAGCTAACTGGAAAATGAACGGTGACCGGCAATTGGTCACGGCCATGGCTGAAGCACTTCGCGAAAGTGCAGCGCAGCATGCTGACGTGAGTGTGGTGGTATGCCCACCAGCCGTATTACTCCCAGCTTGGCAACAAGCAGCGTTTTACGACAACATTCAACTTGGCGCACAAGATGCCAATGAACACGTAAGTGGTGCGCACACCGGTGAACATAGCTTAGCGTTGTTGGTAGAGTCTGGTGCCAGTATGGTACTCGTTGGTCACTCTGAGCGTCGTCAGTTTTATGGCGATAATGCAAAGCGCATTGCAGCGAAAGTAAACCACACCCTTAACGAGTCAAATTTGACCGTTGTGCTGTGTGTCGGTGAGAGTGCTGAAGAACGTGAACAACAGCAAACATTTGATGTTGTTGCGGCACAGTTACAAGAAGCTCTAGCAGATTGTAATAACTGTGAACGTATAGTGGTTGCTTATGAACCAGTTTGGGCGATTGGTACCGGTTTAACGGCCAGCCCAGAGCAAGCGCAAGAAGTTCATGCGTTTATTCGTAACTGGTTGCAAGAAAAATTCGGGCCTTCAGGCGCTAACGTGCAAGTACTGTACGGTGGAAGCGTGAAGGCTGACAATGCCGAGCAACTGTTTGCTCAGGCGGATATAGATGGTGGTTTGATAGGCGGCGCAAGCTTAATCGAAGAACAATTCGTCGCGATTTGTAACGCTGCACAAACCCGGAGTAAATAAGTTATGTACGAAATTTTATTGATTGCATACTTAATTGTTGCCTTGATCCTGATTGGTTTCATTATGATTCAGCAGGGTAAAGGAGCTGATATGGGCGCGTCATTTGGTGCAGGTGCATCAAATACCGTTTTCGGCTCAAGCGGTTCAGGTAACTTTTTAACGCGGACAACGGCAATTTTGGCTGTCGTATTTTTCGTCTTGAGTTTGGTGCTTGGTAACTTGTCTTCTGGCAATGGCGACACCAAAGGTAAGTTTGACGAAATCGAAGTGCCAGTTGAAGAAGTGCCAGCTGTTCCAGCGAACGACAGCGACGTTCCTGGCGGCAATTAATTAAACGCTTGATAAGCGTCAAAGTTTTGCGGATGTGGTGGAATTGGTAGACACGCTATCTTGAGGGGGTAGTGCTTTCGGGCGTGCGGGTTCAAGTCCCGCCATCCGCACCAAATTAGCAACCGGCCACGGTTGCGGTTTCAAGTCGAAACCCGTATAATATGGACACGTTTTCGGACGCGGGGTGGAGCAGTCTGGTAGCTCGTCGGGCTCATAACCCGAAGGTCGTAGGTTCAAATCCTGCCCCCGCAACCAATTACAAAAGGGTCCAGTGTTTTAAAAGCCCCGCAGCAGTTCGGGGCTTTTTACTATGTGACCTTTGCTGCGGCAAACTAATTCTGAAATATTAGTTTGAGTGGGCAGTCAACAACACTGGGCGTTTACGCCCTTTTTTTGTTTTTAGGAGTTAGCAAACTTGGCTCGAATGGAAGACCGTTTATTTGACATGTTAGAACCGGCAGTTGCCGCCTTAGACTTCACCTTATGGGGTGTCGAGTTTGTGCGCGCCGGAAAACACTCAACGTTGCGTGTATACATTGATTCCGAAAATGGAATTAGTGTTGATGACTGTGCTGATGTCAGCCATCAGGTGAGCGCAATTTTGGACGTTGAAGACCCGATCAACAGTGAGTACTTCCTTGAAGTATCGTCGCCAGGAATGGAACGTCCGTTTTTTAAAGCTAGCCAGTACGCTGATTATATCGGTGAAAGGGCTGCGGTTGAGCTAACCATGGCGCAACAAGGTAAACGTAAGTTTAAAGGCGTGATTGCCGCTGTTGATGGCGATCACATTGAATTTAGTATTGATGGCGAGCAGTTCAAAGTAGCTCAGTCATCAATTAAGAAAGCTCATTTAGTTCCTCAGTTCAACTAAGGATTGCGTAGGCGAGGCAAAACAATGGCAAAAGAAATTTTATTGGTTGCAGAAGCGGTTTCAAACGAAAAAGATGTGTCAAAAGAGAAGATTTTTGAGGCACTTGAATCTGCGCTTGCACACGCAACTAAAAAGAAATATGAAGGCGATATCGATGTTCGCGTAAGTATCAATCGTCAAACCGGCGAATTTGATACCTATCGTCGTTGGTTAGTAGTTGACGACAGTGAACAGCCGCTTGAGCACCCATATCGCGAAATTAGTTTAGCGGCAGCTCAGTATGAAGACGAGTCTGTAAACGCTGGCGACTATGTTGAAGAGCAAATCGAATCGATTGAATTTGACCGCATTACAACGCAGACCGCGAAGCAAGTTATCGTGCAAAAAGTCCGTGAAGCTGAGCGCGCCAAAGTTGTTGAAGAATATCAAGATCAAGTCGGTGAGTTAGTGAGCGGCATTGTCAAACGTGCAACGCGTGAGCACGTTATTCTTGATTTAGGTAACAACGCCGAAGCGATTATTTATCGTGAAGAATTATTACCGCGTGAATCATTCCGCGCTGGCGACCGTGTTCGCGGTCTTCTTTACGATGTGCGCCCAGAAGCACGTGGTGCACAATTATTCGTAAGCCGCACACATCCAGATTTCTTGGTTGAATTGTTCCGCATCGAAGTACCGGAAATCGGCGAAGAGATGATTGAAATTCGCGGTGCCGCGCGTGACCCGGGTTCACGAGCCAAAATTGCAGTGAAAAGTAATGACCGTCGCATCGATCCAGTCGGCGCTTGTGTTGGTATGCGTGGTGCACGTGTACAAGCCGTATCGGGTGAGCTCGGTGGTGAACGTGTCGATATCGTGTTGTGGGATGATAACCCAGCGCAATTCGTTATTAATGCAATGGCGCCGGCAGAAGTTGCGTCGATTGTCGTTGACGAAGAAGCGCACACCATGGATATCGCGGTTGAAGAAGGTAACTTGGCACAGGCAATTGGTAAAGCGGGTCAGAACGTGCGCTTGGCAAGCCAGTTAACTGGTTGGCAATTAAATGTCATGTCAGTTGATGAGTTCACCGAGAAAAACCAAGCTGAAGCGCAGAAAGTTCTCGACTTGTTTACGTCAAAACTTGATATCGACGAAGACTTTGCTTCAGTACTCGTCGATGAAGGCTTTTCAACGCTTGAAGAAATCGCATACGTACCAGTTGACGAATTACTCGACATTGAAGGTATGGATGAAGATATCGTTGAAGAGCTGCGTACACGTGCGAAAGCGGTGTTAACAACACAAGCGCTGAAGAACGAAGAGTCGTTAGAAAGTGCTGAGCCGGACGAAACATTATTGAACTTAGAAGGCTTAGATCGTCATTTGGCCTATGTGTTCGCAAGCCGTGGCATCATCACTTTAGAAGACCTTGCAGAGCAAGGTATCGATGATTTAGCCGGAATTGATGAGTTGACCGAAGAACGAGCAGGCGAGCTGATTATGCAAGCACGCAACATTTGCTGGTTCGGTAACGAAGAATAAGATCAACGGGGGTACTATAGACTATGGAAGAAGTAACGCTGGATAAACTAGCTAAAGACGTCGGTACGACAGTTGATCGTTTGGTGCAACAGTTTGCGGAAGCAGGCATGAAAAAGCAGCCAGGCGACCGTGTCAATGAGGATGAAAAGCAGGCCCTGTTAGCCCATTTAAATAAGGCGCATGGTGGTAGTGGTCCGAGTGAGCCTGCCAAAATGACGTTGAAGCGCAAAGAAAAAAGCACACTGAGTATTGGTGGCGGCCCAGGTCGCAGCAAGTCAGTGCAGGTTGAAGTGCGTAAAAAGCGTACTTACGTGAAGCGTTCTGCGCTTGAAGAACAGCAAAAAGCTGATCAAGAAAAAGCCGAACAAGAACGCTTAGCGGCAGAAGCCAAGCGCAAAGAAGAAGAAGCGAAAGCGGCAGCTGAAGCGAAGGCAAAAGCTGATGCGAAAGCGGCCGAAGAGAAAGCGAAGCAAGAAGCGGCCCGCAAAGAAAAAGAGAAAGCGAAGGCAAAAGCTGAAGCTGAAAAACGCGCAGCAATGACGCCAGAAGAGCGCCAGAAGGCGGACGAGGCGAAGGCTGAAGCGGAACGTTTACGCAAAGCGCAAGAAGAAGAAGCGCGCAAAAAAGCGGAAGCAGAAGCTGCACGTCAGGCTGAAGAAGCTCGCCGCTTAGCAGAAGAAAACGAAGCGCGTTGGCAAGAAGAAGAAGCCAAACGTAAGCAAGCTGAGCAGGAAGAAGTGCACTTCACGACTTCGCAAACTGCGCAAGCAGCAGAAGATGAGCAGGATGAAGGCGAAGAACGCCGTGCTCGTCGCAACAAAACCAAACGTCGTGGTAAAGACGACGAGCGTGACGAAGCGCCTCGCCGTGAGAAACGTCGTAAAGGTTCAAAACGTTCATCGTTGCAGCACGGCTTTAACAAGCCTGCAGCACCTGTTGAACGTGAAGTGAAACTAGGTGAAACCATTACTGTTGGTGAGTTAGCGAACCGTATGGCGGTGAAGGCTAGCGAAGTGATCAAAACCATGATGAAAATGGGTGAAATGGTCACGATTAACCAAGTGCTTGATCAAGAAACTGCCTCGTTGGTAGTTGAAGAGATGGGGCACAAAGTGGTGTTGGTTAGTGAAAATGCGCTTGAGCAAGAGATTCTGGCGGATCGTGATGAAGCTGAGAACCAGCAACAAGTTTCTCGTGCGCCAGTAGTAACCGTTATGGGTCACGTTGACCATGGTAAAACCTCGTTACTCGACTACATTCGTAAAGCGAAAGTCGCCAGTGGCGAAGCGGGTGGTATTACTCAGCATATCGGTGCGTACCACGTTGAAACCGGCCATGGCATGATTACCTTCCTCGATACACCAGGCCACGCTGCGTTTACGTCAATGCGTGCACGTGGTGCGAGTGCAACGGATATCGTTATCTTGGTTGTTGCTGCAGATGATGGCGTGATGCCACAAACATTGGAAGCGATTCAGCACGCGAAAGCGGCAGGCGTACCAATTGTTGTTGCAATCAACAAAATGGATAAGCCAGAAGCAGATCCAGATCGTGTGAAGAACGAACTAGCACAACGCGATGTTATCCCAGAAGAATGGGGTGGTGATGTGATGTTCGTACCGGTATCTGCGCATAGCGGTGACGGTATTGAGCAATTGCTTGAGTCGGTCTTGTTGCAAGCTGAGGTACTTGATCTAAAAGCCAATGCCAGCGGCATGGCAAAAGGTATCGTGATTGAATCACGTCTCGATAAAGGGCGTGGTCCAGTTGCTTCAGTCTTGGTTCAAGAAGGTACTTTACGCCAAGGCGATATCGTTCTTTGTGGTCTTGAATATGGTCGTATTCGTGCGATGCGCGATGAGAACGGTAAAGACATTAAAGAAGCTGGGCCTTCAATTCCTGTGGAAATTCTCGGTTTATCGGGTGTTCCGCAAGCGGGCGATGAAGCAACCGCTGTAAAAGATGAGCGTAAAGCGCGTGAAGTTGCCAACTATCGTCAAGGCAAATATCGTGAAATTAAGCTAGCGAAGCAGCAAAAAGCGAAGCTAGAAAATATGTTTGCGAATATGGCTGAAGGCGACGTGAAAGAATTGAACGTTGTATTGAAGTCTGATGTTCAAGGTTCGTTGGAAGCGATTGCTGACTCATTGGTGAAGTTATCTACTGATGAAGTGAAAGTGAATATTATTGGTAGCGGCGTTGGCGGTATTACCGAAACTGACGCATCGTTGGCAAGTGCTTCGAACGCTATCGTTGTCGGCTTTAACGTCCGTGCTGATGCATCAGCTAAACGTGTCATTGAACAAGAAGCGGTTGATTTACGCTACTACAGCGTTATCTACGACCTGATTGATGAAGTGAAGGCGGCAATGGGCGGTATGCTCGCACCAGAATTCAAACAACAAATCATCGGCTTGGCAGAAGTTCGTGACGTGTTTAAGTCACCGAAGATTGGCGCTATTGCCGGTTGTATGGTTACTGAAGGTGTCGTCAAACGTTCAGCTCCAATTCGTGTTCTTCGTGATAACGTTGTTATCTTTGAAGGCGAGCTTGATTCGTTGCGTCGTTTTAAAGACGACGTACAAGAAGTTCGTAATGGCATGGAATGTGGTATCGGCGTGAAGAACTACAACGACGTGAAAGTCGGTGACCAAATCGAAGTATTTGAAACGATTCAAGTAGAGCGGAGCCTATAAACCAATATGGCAAAAGATTTTAGCCGTACTGATCGCGTGGGGCAGCAATATCAACGAGAAATCGCGATGATATTGCAACGCGAAATCAAAGACCCACGCGTATCAATGGTCACTGTGTCGGATATTGAAGTGTCACGAGATCTTGCATATGCAAAAGTTTTCGTGACCTTCTTTAACGACGATGAAGCTTATGTCAAAACAGCACTTAAAGTGCTGAATGAGGCATCTGGCTTTATCCGTTCATTGTTGGGCAAGCGCGTACGCGCTCGTATCACGCCAGAATTACGCTTTGTACACGACCCGTCGTTGAACGAAGGTATTCGTATGTCACGTCTGGTTGATGAAGCCATTAGACGTGATTCAAAGCGTAGCGATAAAACTGATGACAGCAGTGATACTCAATCGGATTCAAGCGGAGACGAATAAATGGGACGACGTAAATCGGGCCGCAATGTCAGCGGCGTGATTTTGTTAGATAAGCCCCGTGATATCACATCAAACGCCGCACTCCAGCAAGTGCGGCGTTTTTTTAATGCCAATAAGGCGGGTCATACGGGCGCTTTAGATCCGTTAGCAACTGGGCTGTTACCACTGTGTTTTGGTGAGGCAACAAAGGTATCTCATTTTGCCCTAGAGGCAGATAAAACCTATCGGGTTGTCGCACAGTTAGGTGCGAGAACAACCACCAGCGACGCCGAGGGGGATATTGCTTGGGAATGCGAATCAGCGGCGCTAGCAACCTTGTCGCAGACGCGAATCAATCAAGCAATTGACCATTTCATCGGCAGCCAAGAACAATCGCCATCGATGTATTCGGCGCTAAAACATGAAGGCCGTCCGCTGTATTGGTATGCGCGTCAAGGTATTGAAGTGCCTAGAAAAACGAGGCAAATCACCATTCATGCGATAAATTTTATTGATTGGTCAGAGCAACAATTAACGTTGGAAGTGACGTGTTCGAAAGGCACTTATATTCGAACGTTAATTGACGACATGGGGCAATATCTAGGCTGCGGGGCATACGTACAAGAATTGCATCGCAGTTGGATAGAAGGCGTTGAGGGGCCGCTATTGAGCTTAAGTGAATTGGCCGAAGTTGCAGACCAGTGCAACCCTGAGGCCGGTGACTACGCCGCTTTGGACGCCTTATTACAGCCAAACGACTGTGTCATTCGACAAATTCAGGCGGTTTCAATTGATGCCGAAAATGCAGCGCGTTTTCAAAGTGGTAATCCAGCGCGAGCTGCGCTGGATGCTGCTGATAGCGCTGAGCCATGGCGAGTTTTTCGATCGGATAGCGGTGAATTTATTGGCATTGGCATTTGGCAAAATGGCGTGCTCGCACCAAAGCGCGTACTGAATCTATAAAACTGAGTTTACCCGCTGTTAGCATTGCGTTTGCGAGCGTTCATGCGTATAATCCACAGCGATTTCGTCGGTGCTGAATTAGTGATTGGCACTGACATTCTTAAACAATCAGGAGTAATATATGTCACTAACTGCGGCACAAAAAGCGGAAATCGTTAAAGAATACGGTCAAGGCGAAAACGACACTGGTTCTCCAGAAGTTCAAGTTGCTTTGTTAACTGCAAACATTAACGAGCTGCAAAGCCACTTTAAAGAACACGCAAAAGATCACCACTCACGTCGTGGTCTGTTACGTATGGTAAGCCAACGTCGTAAGTTGTTGGACTACTTAAAGCGTAAAAACAATCAGCGCTATGCAAGCCTGATTGAGCGACTCGGTTTACGTCGCTAAGCACTGTTCGAGCAAAGGGGCCTGTTGTGGCCCCTTTTTCGTTTAATGAAAAACTAAAGCGATATTGGATATTAGATATTGGATATTAGAAAAGCGAGCCGGCATTTAGCGAGTATCTAATATCTAGTAGCTAATAGCGCTTTAGAATTTAGAGAGAAAGAAGAAAGGAAAATAACACGTGAATCCGATTACAAAGAAATTTCAGTATGGTCAGCATACAGTCACATTAGAAACTGGCGCGATGGCGCGTCAAGCAACAGCAGCAGTACTTGCAAGCATGGACGACACCACCGTATTGGTGACCGTTGTCGCAAAAAAAGACGCTAAAGAAGGTCAAGATTTCTTCCCATTAACCGTGAACTACCAAGAGCGTACTTACGCAGCTGGTAAAATACCTGGTGGCTTTTTCAAGCGTGAAGGCCGTCCTTCAGAAAACGAAACGTTGACCTCACGTTTAATCGACCGTCCAATTCGTCCGTTATTCCCTGAAGGTTTTAACAACGAAGTTCAAGTGATTGCGACCGTCGTATCGGTTAATCCACAAATCAATCCTGATATCGTTGCGTTGATTGGTACTTCTGCGGCGTTGGCTATCTCTGGTGTTCCATTTGCTGGCCCAATTGGTGCAGCACGCGTTGGTGTAATCAACGACGAATATGTATTGAACCCAACCATGGACGAACTCGCTACTTCGAAACTTGATTTAGTTGTTGCTGGTACGTCAAGCGCAGTATTGATGGTTGAATCAGAAGCTCAGTTGCTGTCTGAAGACGCCATGTTAGGCGCGGTCGTTTATGGTCACGATCAAATGCAATCAGTGATCAATGCGATTAACGAATTTGCAGCTGAAGCTGGTAAAGAGAAGTGGGACTGGCAAGCTCCTGCGACTAACGATTCTTTATTGAACAAAATCAAAGAATTGGCTGAGCAAGGTATCGGCGATGCTTACCGCATCACTGAGAAGGCCAAGCGTTACGAACAAATCGCTGCGCTAAAGGCTGAAATCACTGAGAAATTAGTTGCCGAAGACGAAACTTTGGATGCGAAAGAAATTGGTGACTTATTCCATTCATTGGAAAGCAAAGTGGTGCGTAGCCGTATCATCGCCGGTGAAAAGCGTATCGATGGCCGTGAACCAGATATGGTGCGTGCATTGCATATCGCTACTGGCGTGTTACCGCGTACGCACGGTTCTGCGGTATTTACTCGTGGCGAAACCCAAGCGTTGGTCACTGCTACCTTAGGTACTGAGCGTGATGCGCAGATGATTGACGACCTAACTGGTCGCACTGATAGCCGTTTCATGTTGCACTACAACTTCCCTCCATACTGTGTGGGCGAAACCGGCATGGTAGGTTCACCGAAGCGTCGTGAAATTGGTCACGGTCGTTTGGCGAAACGTGGTGTGCAAGCGGTCATGCCATCACAAGAAGAATTCCCGTACACCATTCGTGTGGTGTCAGAAATCACTGAATCAAACGGGTCAAGCTCGATGGCATCAGTTTGTGGTGCATCATTAGCGTTGATGGATGCTGGTGTTCCAATTAAATCGTCAGTTGCTGGTATCGCCATGGGCTTGGTCAAAGAAGGCGACAACTTTGTTGTGTTGTCTGACATCTTGGGTGATGAAGACCACTTGGGCGACATGGACTTTAAAGTAGCGGGTAGCACAGAAGGTGTCACAGCGCTTCAGATGGATATCAAGATTGACGGTATCACACGTGAAATCATGGAAATTGCATTGGCTCAAGCAAAAGCTGCGCGTTTGCACATTTTGAACGTGATGGATGATGCGATTTCTGGTGCTCGTACTGAATTATCAAGCTACGCGCCACGCTACACCACAATCAAAATTAATCCAGATAAGATTCGTGACGTTATCGGTAAGGGCGGTGCAGTTATCCGTGAATTAACCGAGAGCACAAATACCAACATCGAAATCAATGATGACGGTACCGTACGTATCGCAGCAACTGACCAAGAATCAGCAGATGCAGCGATTGCGCGTATTGAAGAATTGACAGCTGAAGTTGAAGTGGGCCGAATCTACCAAGGTAAAGTTGCACGTATCGTTGATTTCGGTGCGTTCGTGACGATTCTACCTGGCAAAGATGGCTTGGTGCACATTTCACAAATCGCTGAAGAGCGTGTGAACGACGTGAACGAGTATTTGAAAGTTGGTGATGTTGTACCAGTAAAAGTACTCGAAATTGACCGCCAAGGCCGTGTTCGTTTGAGCATGAAAGATGCTGCTGATAAGCCGGCTGAAGCGCCTGCACAAGATGCGGCTGAAGAGTCTTCAAACGACGAATAAGTTACCGTCGTAATCAAAAGCTGAAAAGCTGTGTTCGGGGAGCCGGACACAGCTTTTTTATTGGGCTTTCTTAACATTGAATTTTCGTTTTTTTAGGCAATCTACGTTATTATGCTGTTAGAAGCTTTTCAACAAGGTAGTGATTCATGAAAATTCGTATCGGGCTTGTCATTTTTCTGATGATGTTTTTAAGTGCGTGTGCACAAACAGGAAAATCATCAGACAACGCATTGACTAATTTATTTGTGGTGACGCCACAAGAAGCGGATGCCCGTTACCAGTTAGAGATTGCGAAATTGAATGAAATTGTCGCCCGCGATCTGGAACTGCCGGAAGAAAGTCGCGCAGAATTATTGTATCGTCGCGGTTCGTTATACGATGCACTTGGATTGGTCACGTTGGCACGGATCGATTTTAACCACGCTTTAGAGTACAACCCGCGCTTAGCAGATGCCTACAATTACCTCGGGATTCATTACACGCAATTAGAAGAATTTGGCTATGCCTATGAGATGTTTGACGGGGTTTTAGAACTTGATCCTGAACATCCTTATGCAATCCTCAACCGCGGTGTAAACGCTTATTACGACGAACGCATTGACCTCGCCATTAGTGACTTCCGTGACTATTTTGAAGCACAACCGACAGACCCATATCGAGTCATTTGGCTATTTTTAGCGGAAGTGGAAGACGATGCGACCGCTGCCAGATTGAACTTAGCAAAGCGTCGTGTTGAGTATGGCAATACTGAATGGGGCTGGAGTCTAGTCGACTTAATGCTCGGCGCCATTGATGAGCAAACGTTTTTGAACGGCTTTGCGGTACGTGATTTAAAGCCAGATGAAACACTCGCGGAGCGCATGTGCGAAACCTATTTCTATCTGGGCAAGCTACAGCAACTCAACGGTGATTTCTCGGCCGCATCGGTGTATTTTCGACTGGCCATGAGTACCAATGTGTTTATGTTCTTAGAATACCGCTATGCAGGCTTAGAGCTGCAACGCAGCAAACAAGCATTAGAAACCAATGCAACGAATGGATAACGGCGTAACGTTGTGAAGACAATGTTTACCAGCGTGATGGCACTTGTACTGAGTCATGCCAGTAACGCGAGTAATTTACACGAGGCAGCAGCGTATGGCATTGCGCCGCTGCCGTCGCTCCAGAATCAACAGTGTGGCGTTGTTGAGCCGGTAACGCTTTATTTGCCACAGACGCAAAAACGACAGGTGTTAGAACAACTTTCACAGTGGCATCAACACCCTCTGGCGCAGTTTGTGAATTGCTTTTCGATACAAACTTATCATGCAGCGCAATTGCAGTGCGACATTGTCGGTACTCGCGCACGCATGGATTGTCGGTGGCAACAAACACAAACAATTGACATGAACCAGCGTCGTATTGTCTTTGTTCGAGCCGGTGATGGCATAGCGAGCAGCACGGCTAATCAAATCATACTTCCCATTAATGCGTCACTATCTCTATTTGCGCATGAAATAGGCCATTGGCTTGGCTTGGCTGATGAATACGCCATGGCACCTGAGCTTGCTGAAGGTTTTTGTGTGGGGCGTTATAACCATGCCAGTGTCAACGTGGTGGTTACCGACAACACGGTTATGTCTGGGCGCGAATTAAAGCAACTTTGGCGACGGTTACCATGGCGTCACGCGGTGGCGGATTGGCGTCAATTGGCAACGCAGATCAATGATGAACAGTGGCGTTTGGGAAGTGCGGCAGAGTCGGTGGGCTTGCATCCAGTAGCAACCTGTAACGCAGTTGCTGGAAAGTTTGCTTGGCGCCCGCTGATTGCGATGACGCCAATGCAATATCACGATATTAATGAATGGCCTGAGCTTTATCTCGAGCTTATTGCGCACCCACGGTAATTGCTGTTTGTGCAATCATCAGTACCGGGCAAAGTAGAGCAAAAAGCCACACCAAACTGCGCAGTTTGTCCCAGTTCGCGAGATAAAACACATGGTATGCCACACGAAAACCAATAAAGCTAATGGCAAGCGTGGTATTGAGTGCAGTGATTTGTTCGGTAACCAACACTAACAAAATCGCTGCTGCATACAATGGAAAAGCTTCAAAGGCATTGTAATGACCAGCAACTGCACGCGCCCCAGCGCCGGTTAAGCGGCTCTGTTGGGCACGAGGATGACGGTTGTCATAGCCTTTATCGCGATTTTGAAAGTAAACCACGGGGGCTTTCGCTGCAATGGGCAGCAACCCCGCAATTAATAAGCACCAAATGAGCGTACTCATTTTACTTCCTTACCGGCTGCTTGCATGTCCGCATGATAGGAAGAGCGTACAAGTGGCCCCGAGGCAATATGGGTAAAGCCCATTTTTTCACCTTCTTCGCGGAACATATCAAACTCGGCAGGGGTGACATAGCGAGTCACCGGAAGGTGATGGCGGCTCGGTTGCAGATATTGACCTATCGTCAGCATATCCACGTTATGAGCACGCAAATCGCGCATAACTTCTAAGATTTCTTCATTGGTTTCACCCAGACCGACCATTAAGCCAGACTTAGTCCGCACATCAGAGCGCGCTTCTTTGTAACGCTTCAATAAATCGAGCGACCACTGGTAGTTCGCTCCAGGGCGCGCCGCCTTATACATGCGTGGCACCGTTTCTAGATTGTGGTTGAATACATCAGGTGCTTCATCTGCGAGTATTTCAAGCGCAACGTCCATACGACCGCGGAAATCGGGCACTAACACTTCGACTTGGATACCTGGGCTTTGCTCACGAATTTCTCGAATACAATCAGCGAAGTGCTGAGCACCACCATCGCGCAAATCATCACGATCGACCGATGTAACCACGACGTATTTCACTTTCATATCACGAATGGTTGCACCTAATTTCACTGCTTCTTCAGGATCAACAGGCAAAGGGCGGCCGTGTGCAACGTCACAGAATGGGCAGCGACGGGTGCAAATAGCACCTAAAATCATAAACGTCGCAGTTCCGTGGTTAAAACACTCGGCGAGGTTTGGGCACGAGGCTTCTTCACAAACGGAGTGTAAGCCGTGCTTACGCATCGCTTGTTTGATTTCGTCAATTCGTTGAGTAGACGCGGGTAACTTAACCTTTAACCACTCAGGCTTGCGCAACATTTGGTCGCGCTCAGTAGGGACAATTTTCACCGGAATCAACGCCATTTTGTCGGCGTCGCGTAATTTAACTCCAGGTTCAACTCTAACTGGCTTTGACATAATCTTTCGCGAATCCTGTTTCTTCTATCGTGTGTTCATAACCCAATAATCGAGCAAAAATTTGGGTTACATGCAGGGCCGCTTCGTTGACACTTTGCGGACCATTCAGATCTTTACTTTGCACCATTTGCATACCGGCGTAGCCACATGGATTAATACGCAAAAATGGTTCCAAATCCATATCGACGTTCAAGGCTAAGCCATGAAATGAGCAACCTTTACGTATACGCAAACCGAGCGAACAAAGTTTTGCACCATTGACATAAACGCCTGGGGCATCAGGACGTGCAGCGGCTTCCACGCCATACTCTGCCATCATTGCCACAATGGCATCTTCAATCGCATTAACTAACTGGCGAACGCCCATCTTACGCCGGCGAATATCGAGCAGAAAGTAAACCACCAGCTGTCCAGGACCGTGATAAGTGACTTGACCGCCTCGGTCTACCTTCACAATCGGGATGTTGCCCGGTGCCAGAATATGCTCTTCTTTGCCTGCTTGGCCTTGGGTGAAAACAGGGTCGTGCTCTAACACCCACAGCTCATCGGTGGTATTTTCGTCACGTTCATCAGTAAACTTTTGCATAGCGGCCCAAATCGGCTCGTATGGTTGTCGACCTAAACTTCGAATAACTAATTTAGAGGACATAACGAACTTCTTCGATATCCGCTAACGCACGATACAGCGTCTCAATGTGCTGTTGGCTTGTGACTTGAACTTTGATTGATACAGAATGGTAATTACCTTTGCTACTCGGTTTTACCGTTGGTAGGTAATCACCTGGTGCATGTTGCTGGGCAACCGCAACTACCGAATCTGGAAGCTCGGGTACAGCAAGTCCCATCACTTTAAAGGTAAAGTGACACGGAAATTCTACCAACTCATCAAAGCGTGTTTTTTGCATGCTTTACTCCTGAATGAGATGTCGTTTGCTGGCGTGAAACGCTTCAGCTATCTGTGCAGTTATTGCACCGCACTGACCATTGCCGACAATTATATCATCAATTTGTCCAACCGGCTGTACTTCGCGGCTTGAGCTTGTCAGGAATACCTCATCAACGTGTTGCAATTCATTGACATTCATTGGTTCTTCATGCACTTCGATAGCTAAACTTTTCGCCAGTTGTATCACCCATGTGCGGGTGATCCCCGCCAAAATCAAGTGGTCAGCAGGCGGTGTATATAAATGGCCGTTTTTGACCATAAAATAATTGCATGAAGCGCCTTCGGTAATACGCCCATGACGATGCAATAATGGCTCAAATGCACCTAATTTAGCGGCCTCGCGTTTTAGCATGATATTACCGAGCAAACTAATACTTTTGATATCACAACGCTGCCACCGAATATCCTCTAAAACTGCAACTTTCACAGGAATTGGTGTATCCCAATGAACGTGTAACGAAGACATGCTGGCATAAATCGTGGGTGATAAAGGCTGCGTCGGCAGATGGCTACGTTGGCTATCGGCGCCAAAAGTCAGCTGAATGTACACCAAACCATTGTCATAGTTATTGCGATCAATCAATTCATCAACCAACTGGTACCAATAGTTAGCCTCAATAAACGTGATACCAATAGCTTCAGCTGAGCGTTGTAGGCGTTGAATATGTAATTCGAGTAAGAAAGGTCGGCGTTGGTAAACCGGAATAACTTCGTATACGCCGTCTGCAAACAAAAAGCCTCGGTCAAAAACCGAGACTTTTGCGTCTTCACTGGTGATCCAGTCACCGTTTAAATAGATTATGTCAGCCACATTGACTACCTAGCAGGGGGATATTAACTCTCGCCTTCACCACTAAACTTCTGCTCAGCCCAATCCATTAAGCGTTTGAAGATACCGCCTTGTTCAACGGCATTTAGCGTCACTAATGGATAGCTTGCGATATCTTCGCCTTCTAACTGCAGGTAAACCGTACCCACTTGTGTACCTTTAGCAATCGGTGCTTCTAAAGTTTGGTTTAGTTCAAAGTTCGCTTTTAGATTATTGCGCTGTCCGCGTGGTAGCGTGATGACGACTGGTTCAGTGACACCGAGTTGAACCGTGTCTTGCTCACCCCCCCAAATACGGTGATCGACAAAACTCTCACCTGCTTGATACGCAGTAACTGTTTCGTAATAGCGGAAGCCGTAGTTCAGCAGCTTTTTGCTCTCAACTTTACGAGCTTGTTCGCTAGCTGTTCCCATAACGACAGCAATTAAACGAGTGTCGCCTTCGGTTGCAGAAGAAACCAGGCTGTAGCCAGCTTCATTGGTGTGGCCCGTTTTAATACCATCGACATTCATGCTGCGATCCCACAACAAAGAGTTGCGGTTATATTGTTTGATATTGTTATAAGTGAATGATTTTTCAGCATATAACGAGTATTCTTCAGGTACATCACGGATCAAGGCGCGGGCAAGCGTAGCCATGTCACGCGGTGAGCTGTACTGATTTGGATCAGGAAGTCCGTGACTGTTGGCAAAGCTCGAACTACTCATGCCTAATTCTGCGGCATAGGTGTTCATTAAATCAGCAAATGCATCTTCGCTACCAGCAATGTGTTCAGCCATAGCAACACAAGCATCGTTGCCGGAGGAAATCACAATACCGCGATTGAGATCAGCGACCGATACTTGCTTACCAACCTCGATGAACATTTTTGAGGACTCTGGGAAGTTTTTCGCCCACGCATTGTTACTGATGGTTACCATATCATCGTTACTGATTCGTCCCGCTTGTAACTCTCGACCGATGATATAGCTCGTCATCATTTTGGTTAAACTAGCAGGCGCTAACGCTTCATCGGCATTTTCTGAGGTAATGACGTACCCGGTAGTGTAATCAATCAGGATATACCCTTTGGCGTTGACTGATGGTGCCGGGGGAACAATTGCTGCTTGGGCAACAGCAGTAAAGGCTACTGCGGTAATGGCAATTGTACGAAAAAAATGACGAAGTACACGACGCATGTTAACTCTTCTCTTTTTTATTTCTGGATGAAAAGGGCGCTGAATATAGCATAAAAATGCCCGCAATAGCAGTATATGGCAGGGCCGATACGACGTTGCGCTGCAATGCTACCGACAAACGCTAAGATTACGGAACCGCAACGCGAAATGCGTCGGGATACCCAGCTTTCCTTAGCTGTTCAAGTAACTGATTGGTTTGTGGTTCAGCCAATGGACCTAAAACTACTCGGTATAGACCATTATTTGGCTGAGTAGTTGCAGGAACTTGGTATAAATTCTGTAATCGGCTGGCTTCTGCCCGTAATCGTTCGGTATCACTGCCAGCATGAACTTGAATATAAAATTGCTCAATCGACTCGGCTTCTAAAGGTGGCGTGACTGCCAGCACTTCATTACCTGAACTAGGTTGCAAAGCTTCAATTTTAACGCGGGCCGTACCAGATTTGAGCATATCGAGTTTGTATGCGGCGACATAGGAAAGATCGATAATACGGTTACCATGAAATGGCCCGCGGTCATTCACTCGAACCACCACGCTTTTTTCATTATCTAAATTGGTTACGCGCACATAGGTTGGCAGTGGCAATGTTTTATGTGCGGCACTCATCGCATACATATCGTAAGTTTCGCCATTCGATGTGAGGTGACCATGAAACTTTTCACCGTACCATGATGCCACGCCTTCCTGACTGAAATCGGACACATCATCCAAAATATGCCAAGTATTACCGAATAACGAATAGGTTCGATTACCCTGACGACTCGGCGGCTCAAAAGAGGGTTCAGGCTCAACCAACTCGTCGGCGGTGGGTAACCGCGACGGAATAGAGTCATATTTTTGACTATAGCGAGAGTTTGTTGATGATGAACTTGAACATGCACTCAACAAAACTATCAACACTGCTATTGTTAGTAACCGAATAACGATCATCATGAATTAGCGCGCTTGTTTTAATTGTTGACTAAGTTGGTACACAGCCATGGCATACAGCGGACTATGATTGTATCGAGTAATCACATAAAAGTTGTGATATCCCAACCAATACTCGTGACCGTCAGCTAATTCGAATTCGAATACTTTAGCCAAAGCCTCGTCCGTGCTTGTGCCCATTTGGTTTAATTCTAGACCGTTTTGCTTCAATTCTGCAACTGATGTATCTGGTTTTAATCCTTTACTGACAAGCTTTGCGTGGGTGTCTGTCGCGGTTAATTTGGTTGCCACAGGGGCATGAGCTTGCCAACCGTGCTCGGCAAAGTAGTTGGCGACACTGCCGATTGCGTCGGTGATATTTCCAAGCAGATCGCGGACGTTATCGCCGTCAAAATCAACCGCGTAATGACGATATGACGATGAAATAAACTGGCCGTAACCCATTGCGCCAGCGTAAGAACCCATTAGCTCTCGCGCTGGGAGAGATTCCTCGCGTGTAAGTAACATATATTGTTCAAGTTCTGAGCGGAAAAACTTAGCACGGGGCGGGTAGTGGAAGCCGAGCGTATAAAGCGCATCAAGTACGCTATATTTACCACGGTATTCACCATAAAAGGTTTCGACACCAATAATGGCGACGATTATCTCAGCGGGCACTCCAAATTCTTGCTCTGCACGGGCAAGCGTTTGTTCATGTTCTTGCCAGAATTTTAATCCTGCTTGTAGGCGTTTTTCGGTAAGGAAAATTGGGTAGTATTGATACCAAGGTTTGGCTTCCCAGGGTCTCGCAATCGCCTCAAGAATAGTTTCATTACGGGTAGCCTGAGCCAATAGTGACTCAACTTCAGTTGCGGTAAAACCGTGTTTGGTAACCATTTGCTCAACAAACTGCTGACGCTGTTGTTGATAATCTGTGGACGCGAATGCCAATTGGCTGGTTAAGCTTAGCGCGCCGCAAACGGCAATGACACATGCTTTACTCAAGTTACCCATACTTGTTATTCCTTGTTGTGTTAATCATGCATAACTAAACGTTGGTTCGTTGCAACTGCCATCAGTAAACCAAACCCAGCGAGCAAAGTCACCATTGAGGTGCCACCGTAACTGATGAGAGGTAAGGGTACACCAACCACAGGCAATAAACCGGAAACCATGCCGATATTTACAAGAACATAAACAAAAAAAGTTAGGGTGAGGCTACCGGCGAGTAATTTCTGATAAACCTTTTGCGCACGCATGGCGATAATCAGACCACGAACAATGACAAAGCCGTATAGAATGAACAGGCCAATCACACCCACGAGGCCGAACTCCTCACTAAATACGGAAAAGATAAAATCGGTATGGCGCTCTGGTAAAAACTCGAGTTGTGATTGTGTACCTTGAAGCCAGCCTTTGCCCTCAACACCACCGGAACCAATCGCAATTTTGGATTGAATGATTTGATAACCAGAGCCCAGCGGATCGCGTTCGGGATCAAGAAATGTCAATACTCGCTGGCGTTGATAGCCATGCATTAAAAAGAACCACAACACCGGAATAAAAGCGCCAATAGCTGCCGCAAAAAAGGTGATTAAACGCCAGCTGATACCCGATAGAAATAAGACAAAAATACCTGAGCTTGCAATAAGGATTGATGTCCCTAAATCAGGCTGTTTTGCGATCATCAAAGTGGGAACCATGAGCAACATAAATGCGGCAGCTAATCGACGTTTAGTCGGTGGAATCCCGTGTTCAGCAAGAAACCACGCAATCGTCATCGGTACGGCTAGCTTCATGATTTCAGACGGTTGAATGGTGACCACACCAAGGTTCAACCATCGTTGTGCTCCTTTACTGGATTCACCAAATAACAATACGCCCAGCAACAGCACAACACCGATAGCAAACAGTGGCAACGAAAAACGTTCAATAGCACCGAGAGGAATTTGTGCAATCACCAGCATTGCGGTGAATGCTAGGCCGATACGAATGAGCTGGCGTTCTGTCATGGCAAGATCTTGCCCGCTTGCGGAATAAACGGTGATTAAGCTAAGCACCGCTAGCGCCAGTAGGCCAAGAAATAGCGGACCATCAATGTGGAAACGCTGCAGCCACTTATTCTTTTGTTGATTGCTGCGCATAACGCTGTTCCTGTTCAAAGTAGAAATCAAGTAACCTTCTTGCCATTGGGGCTGCAACACTACCACCGCCACCAATCGTATTTTCTACGGCAATAACAACGACTAACTCAGGGTTTTCAGCCGGAGCATGGCCAACATACATCGCATTATCACGATAACGTTCATCAATTTCTTCGGCGTTGTATTCTTCTTCCTGACCAATGCTACGCACTTGAGCCGTTCCTGTTTTACCGCCGCTGGTATAGGTTGCATCTTTGAATGCACGATGCGCGGTGCCTTTAATCGAACTCACAGTTAAATTGAGCGCCTGTAATACGACATCCCAATTTTTGGGATTTTTCAAGGTAACAGGTTCGCGCATTTCAACCACAGCCGGCAAGACAACTTCACCTTCTTGAATGGCATGCAATAACCGCGGTACGGGTCTTTCGCCGCGGTTGACGATAACTGAAGTTCCCACGGCTAATTGCATTGGTGTGGTGGTCCAGTAGCTTTGACCAATACCAATCGAAACGGTTTCACCTGCATACCACGGCTGATTGAAACGAGCCCGCTTCCAGCCTCGTGATGGCATGACAGCTGCTGATTCTTCGGCGATATCGATTCCAGTGCGTGCACCAAAACCATAGCGAACCATGCCATCGTGAATGGTATCAATGCCCATTTTTAACGCTAAATCGTAATAGAACGTATCGCAACTTTCGACAATCGCATCGGTGACATTGACCCAGCCATGGCCCCAGGCTAACCAGTCACGATAGCGATGGTCAACGCCTTCTATTTGGAACCAACCAGGATCCCAAACTTTGGTGGTTGGGGTGATAATACCTTCTTCGAGACCCAACACGGCAAGTTGTGGTTTGACCGTTGAAGCGGGTGGATAGCCGCCTTGTGTTGAACGATTTAATAAAGGAGAGTGGCGAGAATTTAACAGGCTCTGGTATTGTGCGTAAGAAATGCCTTGGGCAAACCAGTTCGGATCGTAACTTGGCTTACTCACCATGGCTCGAATTGCGCCATCGCGAGGATCCATCAAGATGATCGATCCACGCTCGTCCCCGAGTAGTTCGTATGCAAATTGCTGCAGTTCAATGTCTAATTCAAGGTGAAGATCTTGGCCTGGTATAGGTGGCTCAACCGAGAGGGTACGGATATTGCGGCCGTGGATATCCACTTCAACTTGTTGATATCCGATGGTGCCATGGAGCAGCTCTTCATAATATCTTTCAATACCAAGTTTACCGATGACCCGTGTGGCGGCGTAATTTGCCTGTTTGTCCTCTTCGCGTAACTTGTTTAAATCATTGCGGTTAATTTTAGCGACGTAGCCAAGCGCATGAGTAATTGCTTCGCCATAGGGGTAATGCCGAACCAGCCGCGCTTCAATGCTAACGCCTGGAAATTCGTGTTGGCGCACAGCAAAGCGCGCCGCCTGTTGTTCGGTTAAACCGTCAAGCAAAATGATCTGATTAAAGCGGCGTTCACGACGCCGGTTCTCGTGAAACTCAGCGATGGTCTCATCGTCGATGGCGAGCAGTTGTTGCAGTTGAGTAAGTGTTTGTTCTAAGTCTTGAACTTTTTCTGGCGTTACTTCAAGACTCATTACCGGCTGGTTTTCTGCCAGAATACGCCCTCGACGATCATAAATTAGGCCACGGTTTGGCGCTAATGGAACAACCTTAATACGATTATCATTGGAGCGAGTTTGGAAACTTTGATGATCAACGACCTGCAGTCGATACATGTTGGTGAACAATACACCAAAGGCAATCACAACAATAAGCAGACTAACAAAAACGCGACGCCCGAAAAGCGTAGATTCAGCATGATGATCTCGAATGGTGACGCGTTTATGCTTCATATTACTCGCGATGATATGGATGGTTAGCGGTAACACTCCAAGCGCGGTACAGACTTTCAGCAATCAGTACACGTACGAGAGGGTGTGGTAATGTTAATGCTGACAATGACCAACGCTCATCAGCTGCTGCAATGCATTCGGGAGCGAGTCCTTCTGGCCCACCAACCAACAAGCTAACATCACGGCCATCCATGAGCCAAGTTTCGAGCCGCTGTGCAAGCTGAGGTGTCGTCCAGCTTTTGCCGGTTACTTCCAGGGTGACAATGCGATCGCCCTTGCCAACAGCAGCCAGCATCGCTTCACCTTCTTGACGCAAAATTCGCGCGATATCAGCATTTTTACCACGTTTTCCAGCGTTAATCTCGATGAGTTCAAGTTGGCAATCAGCTGGAAAACGTTTGGCGTAGGTTTGATAACCAGTGCTGACCCAATCAGGCATTTTCTGCCCAACAGCAATCAGCCGAATACGCATTACTTTCGCCCCCAGAGCTTTTCGAGCTCATAGAAGTCGCGAATAGATTCTTGCATGATATGCACAACCACATCGCCGAGATCGACCAGAACCCATTCTGAATGTTCATGACCTTCGATACCGAGTGGTGCAACACCATGATGTTTGGCTTCAGTTGCCACATAGTTGGCAATACTACGAACATGCGTTTTTGAGTTGCCTGAACAGATGATCATATATTCTGCAACGTCGGTTTGATCATGAACATCAAGTACTTTAATGTCACGGCCTTTCAGGTCTTCAACTTTGTCGACAACAAAGTCGCGTAATTGTTCTGCTTGCAAGAGATCCACGCTCCAATAATTCGGCTAATAAAATAATGTCATAAAACGGGCGTAGTTTACCACGAAGCAATGGTAAAAATCAGCTAACGATAGAGTTGATGTGTTTGGATATAGTTAGCAACTGTCGTGGGTACAAGATGAGCCCAAGCTTGCTCAGTTTGAATCGCATTGCGGATGGCTGTAGCCGAGATATCAAATGCGGGCGTTTCGGCGAGGTAAACGTAACCATTTGGCTGGTCACGCAACTGTTCAGGGTGTTTTGTTTCAACCGCGGCTAACCATTGTTGTAAGGTGTCACTGAAGATATTGTGCGAATGCGGGCGACGCATGACCACGATATGCGCATGGTCGAGTAAATGTTGCCATTGGTACCAGCTTTCAAGCCCAGCAAACGCATCTTCGCCAACAATAAATACTAAGGTGTCGTGCGGCCAGCGTTGATGAAATTGGCTCAAGGTTAACTGGGTGTAAGATTTACGCGGTTGCAATAATTCCCAATTGTCGGCAATACAGTTAGGTAGCTCTTGCGCGGCCAGCTTTGCCATAGCAAGCCGTTGTTCGGCGCTGGCGCCCGGATAACTGCGATGTGGCGGTTGCGCGCTGGGTAACAGGATGAGTTGGTCGCAGGCAATGAGCTCACAGACGTGCTTGACTGCGTTTAAATGACCCCAATGAATTGGATCAAAGGTACCGCCTAATATTGCCCGCATCATTGTGGTAACCGACTCACGGCATCCGGCTGGCAGTAAAGAGTAACAAGATGCGTCGCCAGCGTACCGTAATCTTCACCAGAGTCGCGTTTAAATGCATACTCAAGTCGTGTCAATAATTCAGCAGCTTTACTGATAGCCGGAGCTGTCATACGTTGACAAAAGTTTCGATAGGGGCCTTCTTGATTACGCCAAACGCCATTCTTACGGCAAGCATCAGCAAAGTTATCGGCTTGCTGCAAGGTGCATACGAGTTGCCATTCACGTTGTAGCATCCAATTTAAAATAGCTTCTTCAACATCGTCTTCTAACAAGCGAGCGAGGCGATGCAGGGCGTTATTTAGGTCAGCATGCAGGATGGCTTCTTGCAGGGCAAAAACATTAAATCGGCTCTGGTCTTGAGCGGCTTGCTGAATCGAATCGGCAGATATCGGTTGCGGTAAATCGCTTAGTGCGAGCTTTTGTAATTCTTGATCCAGAGCAAGCAAATTTCCTTCAAACCAACTCGTCAACAGTTGTGTTGCCTCTGCATTGAGTTGTAACCGATATCGCTGTGCGCGTTGCTGAATAAAGCGGGGTAAACTGGCACGATCAGGACTGTTAGCACTCACCACGGGCCCAGCCGAGACTAAGTCTTGATACCATTTTGATTTGAGCTGCTCTTGCTTTAATTTGGGGCCGATGATGATCAGAATCTGATCTTCAAGTGGGGCTTGAGCATACTGTCTTAAAGCATCGGCGCCATCACGTCCAGGCTTGCCTTCCGGTAGTTCTAGCTCAACAAGCTTTTTACTTGAAAATAAGCTGAAACTTGCACTCTGGTCTCTTAGCAAACGCCAATCAAACTGGCTGTCTTGTAAGTGCCGTTCACGTTCGTCGATACCCTGTTGGCGCGCAATTTTACGTAATTGTTGAAGTGCGTCATCGATTAATAATGGAGCATCACCGAACACACAAATAACCGCAGGCAGTCCCGATTGGGAGAACTGGTCTTGCAATTGTGTTGGGGTGAGCTGCATTATCGATTACTCCGTGAGGTAGGCAATCGTTTGGCGCAACAGTAAGCGCGCTGCTTCTTCGCGCATTTCCTGAACCAGTACCTCTCGTTCACGTGTTTTTGCCAAGGCAAAGTTCGGGTCATCTTGGTAGTCGCGATAGACTTCAACTTGTTGTTGCGCGGAAACTTCGCCTTGTTCAATCAACTGGTAATAGACTGTATAAATCATTTCATATTCGGCGACTTGCCCTGACTGCGATAACGACAAGGTGCGTCGATCGAGAGTGTCGTCTAGCACTTCAATAATGAGGCTTTTTTGTTGCGTGCCATCAAGTTTTGCACCAGCAAGATTCAAACGGCGCTCAAGCACTTGCTGAAATTCGCTAAAGGCGGGTGCTTGTACACTGACTGTTTGCATCGCCGGTGGCAACTGATAGTCATCGCGTAATTGAAAACCACAGCCGGTTAGGGCTGTGGCTAAGGCTATTACGGTTAACTTCAGAATCAGCTGTCGCATAGTCGGTAACCTATGTTAGTTCGCTACGATATTAAAAAGCTTACCTGGCACGTAAATTTGCTTACGAATGGTTTTACCATCAATAAACTTTTGTACGTTTTCATCAGCGAGCGCCACAGCGGTCACTTGATCTTGGTTTGCATCAGCGGAAACAGTAATTTTACTGCGCACTTTGCCATTTACTTGAACCACGACGAGCACCGATGTTTCAACTAGTGCGGCTTCGTCGAATTGCGGCCAAGCGGCAAAGTTGACGTCGTCTTGGTGCCCAAGTGCTTGCCACAGCGCTTCGCTCAGATGTGGGGTTACCGGTGCCAACATAAGTACCACTGCATCAAGTGCTTCAGCCATAATGCCACGATCAAGTTCGGTGGCTAATGGTGCTTTTTGCAGGCGATTTAATAACTCCATGATGGCAGCGATAGCCGTATTGAAGTTTTGGCGACGCCCCATATCATCAGTAACTTTCGCAATGGTACGGTGCACTTCGCGGCGTAGTTCTTGTTGAGCGTCGGATAATTCGCTCCAATTCTGACTGCGAGACTGTTCTGCAACCTCAACAAAGTCAGCCACTAAACGCCACACGCGACGTAAGAAACGTTGTGCACCTTCAACACCTGAGTCAGCCCACTCCAAAGTGGCTTCTGGTGGCGCTGCGAACATCATGAATAAACGCACGGTATCAGCGCCGTATTTATCAATCATGACTTGTGGGTCGATACCGTTATTCTTGGATTTCGACATTTTGGTCATGCCGCCATGTTGCACGGGCTGGCCATCAGTGGTCAGAATCGCTTGGGTAATACGACCCTTTTCGTCACGAATAATTTCAACATCAAGCGGCGAGTACCAAGTGATTTTGCCCGAAGCATCTTCGCGGTAGTAGCTATCTGCTAAAACCATACCTTGCGTTAATAGGCGCTTAAACGGCTCGTCTGAACTAACCAAGCCGGTGTCACGCAATAACTTGTGGAAGAAGCGTGCATACAATAAATGTAAGATGGCATGCTCGATACCACCGATATACTGATCAACAGGTAGCCAATAGTTTGCTTGCTCAGGGTTGAGCATGCCGTCATGGAAATTGGCGCTACAATAGCGAGCGTAATACCACGACGACTCCATAAAGGTATCGAAAGTATCGGTTTCATGCTCGGCTGGCGCACCGTTATAGGTTGTTTTACGCCAGTTTTCATCGGCTTTGATTGGCGAGGTTGTGCCATCCATCACGACATCTTCTGGTAGACGCACAGGTAACTGATCCGCCGGTACTGGAACCGACTCACCGTTAGGCAAGTTCAGCATCGGAATTGGCGTGCCCCAATAGCGTTGACGTGAAACGCCCCAATCGCGTAGACGATAATTAACCTGACGACGACCGATGTTGCGCTGTTCTAGGTGCGCAGCAATCGCGTCAAAGGCTTCGTCACTGCTCAGACCGTCATACTCGCCGGAGTTAATGGTAGTACCTTTGGTTGTAATCGCTCCGGTAGCGATATCTTCATCGCCAGATGCTGGATCAATGACAACTTGAATCGGTAGATCATAAGCTGTCGCGAATTCCCAGTCGCGTTGGTCGTGAGCAGGTACCGCCATCACTGCGCCTGAGCCGTAATCCATCAAGACAAAGTTGGCAACCCACACCGGAATCTGCTCGCCGGTCATTGGGTGCACTGCACGAACACCGGTATCCATGCCTTTCTTATCAATGGTTGCCAGTTCAGCTTCCGCCATCTTGGTATTTTTGATGGTTTCAATAAATGCCGCTAATTCAGGATTGTTTGCGGCAGCTTCTTGCGCAAGTGGATGCTGTGCTGCGACCGCCATATACGTCACGCCATAAAGCGTATCCGGACGCGTCGTATAAACGGTTAACTGACGCTCGCTATTGGCAATTGAAAAGTCAATTTCGACGCCTTCAGATCGACCAATCCAATTGCGTTGCATGGTTTTGACCTGCTCAGGCCAGCCTTCTAGCTGGTCCAAATCCGTCAACAACTCTTCAGCGTAATCGGTGATTTTAATGAACCACTGCGGAATTTCTTTTTGCTCAACAATAGCGCCTGAACGCCAGCCGCGACCGTCGATAACCTGTTCGTTAGCCAATACCGTCTGGTCAATTGGGTCCCAGTTCACGGTCGCATTTTTTTTGTAAACCAAACCTTTTTCAAATAGTTTCGTGAAAAACCACTGCTCCCAGCGATAATACTCTGGGGTACAGGTTGCAAGTTCACGTGACCAATCGTAACCAAAGCCAAGCGACTTTAATTGGTTACGCATGTAGTCGATGTTTTGATAAGTCCACTTAGCTGGCGCTGTTTTATTTTGGATAGCTGCGTTTTCTGCAGGCAAGCCAAAAGCATCCCAACCCATCGGTTGTAATACGTTTTTTCCTTGCATGCGTTGATAGCGGGCAACGACATCACCAAGTGTGTAGTTACGCACGTGGCCCATGTGTAATTTGCCACTCGGGTATGGAAACATTGATAAGCAATAAAACTTCTCTTTGTTTTCATCTTCGGTAACGTTAAATACTTGGTCACGTTCCCAACGTTGCTGAACTTGCGGTTCTACAACGGCTGGATCATATTGTTCCGCTATTTTTTTTGACATCTGACTATCCATTCAACTGCTAAATAATTGATTAAAGGGCGTACCACATCATCAGCATAACGACGACACCAAACACACCAAAGAAGGCGTATTCAAGGCGTTCGCGCTGCTGGGCGTCACGGTTTTCGTTACGGTGAAAAGCAAACATGCCCAAACTAGTCACACCAAGTGAACCAGCACCAACTAAAATGGCAAATAACAAAGCGGCAATAATGTTTTCCATGGCGATTCTCCATGCTGGATAAATAAAAGTTTAATACAGTAGCTTGAGTAAGCTTAGTTTACTGATTTTGAGCTGGTTTGACTACGCCGAACTGCTATCAAAGTACTGACTAATGCCAGTATAACAGCGATTAGCCATGCGCCGAGTGAACCGAATAGTTGAAACAACGTTTGTCCTTTGACAATAGGAACTTCGGCGCTTAATGCCGTCGAGGTAAACTGCGGTGCTCGTGCAATCTCATTGCCATAGGCGTCGACCACGGCAGTGATTCCATTATTGGTTGCTCGTAATAACGGGCGACCGAGCTCCAATGCTCGCATACGGGCAATTTGCATATGTTGGGCTGGCCCGTGTGAAGCGCCAAACCAAGTGTCGTTGCTCACGGTTAAAATATAGTCTGTACTGGCTGAGACATTTGCTCGAACTTGCGCCGGGAATGCTATTTCGTAACAAATAGCGCCGGCTAAGTGAAAGCCTTTGGCGCGCAAGTTCGGTTGCTTGTAGTCTCCACGCGTAAACGAGCTCATCGGCAAGTCGAACAGAGGCGCAAGTGGTCGTAGTAAGTCTTCGAACGGGACAAACTCGCCAATCGGTAGTAACTGATGTTTTTGATAACGATTGGTATGACCATGTGCATAAGGCTCGACCGGTTGATAAGGTGCATCGAGACCGAGCACAATCATCGTATTAAAGTATTCGCTATTCTGATAATCAATAATACCGGTAATTAGTGTGGTGTTGGTATCAACTAAAGCCTTATCGATATTTTTCAAAACATCATCGGTATAAGGTTCGGGCATGGTAATCGCTGATTCTGGCCAGACAATAATGTCATGAGTTGGATAATGAGGGCGACTCAAGTCCAGATAAGTCATCAAAGATTGCCAGTGTTGATCTGGATTCCATTTGATTGATTGTTCGATGTTGCCTTGTACAAGTAAAACCCGAGCTTCTTCCCCAGTGGATTTCAGTGGGCTTATCCACGGTAGGGCGAATGGAATGATGAGTAAGCCGAAGGCAACCAGCCCAAACTCTTTTCGTTGATATTCAAACCAACAGTACAGTGAAATTGCAATCGACCACAGTACGACCGTAATGCCGACGCCGCCTAACCACGGTGCGTAATTACCGAGCCAGCCATCGGTTTGCGTGTAACCAAGTTCAAGCCAAGGAAAGCCGGTGAGAAACCAACCTCGAATCGATTCACTGACCAACCAAGTGAGGGGTAACACGCCAATCGCCAGCCGCCCCAGCCAACGCTCGCTATATTTCCACAGAAACAACGCTAATGCAGGGAAGATACTTAAGTAGATGAACAATACGGCTAAGACGGCAATCGATGCGAGAACTGGTAAGCCACCAAATTGGTCAATACTGACGTAGATCCAGCTAAGGCCGGCACTAAACCAACCTAAACCGAAATAAAAGCCGATACGCCAAGCCATATATGGCGTGGTATCGCGCAGGGTAAACAGTAAGGCAACCAAAACAGGTAACACCAGCCACGCCTGAGAGAAGGGCGCATAGCTGAATATTAGGCTGCCACCAAGTAGCAGCGCTATAATTCGTCGCGTGTTCATCTAGTCCGCATCTACAGCGTTATTGGTATCCGTGATGGTTACCTGGAGTTGTTGAATACGGCGTTTATCGGCACCGGTGACTTTAAATAAAATGCCGCCAAGGGTGAGCTCTTCGCCGACCTGCGGTAAATGACCAAATCCATGGGCGACCATGCCGCCAATGGTGTCATATTCTTCGTCGCCGAATGTGGTATTGAAGTAGTCATTAAAATCTTCAATGGTGGTCAACGCTTTGACAGAATAGCGGGATTTGTTAATTCGGCGAATATCCGCTTTGTTATCTTCGTTGTAATCGGTTTCGTCTTCGATTTCACCGACAATTTCCTCGAGGATATCTTCAATGGTCACCAAACCAGAAACACCGCCATATTCATCGACAACAATCGCCATGTGATAACGCTGTGAGCGAAACTCTTTCAACAGCACATCTACACGCTTACTCTCTGGCACAATCACAGCAGGGCGTATGACTTCAGACAGGGCAAACTCATGGTCGGTCATACCGAATCCATAAGCGAGCAAATCTTTGGCAAGTAAAATACCTTCAACGTGGTCTTTGTTCTCACTAACCACTGGGTAGCGGCTATGTTGAGAATCAATCACGATAGGCAGAAAAGACTCAACGCTTTGATTAACATCGATAGTAACCATTTGTGAACGTGGCACCATAATGTCGCGAACTTTGAGTTCCGCAACATCAAGCACACCCTCAATCATTTCTTTGGTGTCGTTATCAATTAAGTCGCGTTCTTCGGCGTCTTGGATTAAATCAACTAACTCTTCGCGGCTGTTCGGCTCTCCGGTAAAAAGTTGCAACAGTTTGGTTGCCCACGTTTTACGCGCAGAACCGTTGGTAGAGTGTGGATTATCATCGCTCATGTGCTGTTTTTGCTCCGTTTAGTGCTGGTTATCAGCGTGGTCATCAGCATAAGGGTCAGCATACCCCAGTGCTTTCAGAATGTCTCTTTCGAGCTGTTCCATATGCTCGGCTTCGTCGTCTTCAATATGGTCATAACCTAGCAAATGCAAGGTTCCGTGTACAACCATATGTGCCCAATGTGCGATTAAGGGCTTATTTTGCTCACGCGCTTCTTGCGCAACAACGTCAGCACAAATAACCAAATCACCCAATAAGTTGATAGGCAAGGGAATAGGTGATTCGAATGGAAACGACAATACGTTGGTGGCATACGCTTTGTTTCGATACTGCTGATTAAGGGCTAAGCCCTCTTCTGGATCAACAATGCGTAAGGTTAATTCGGTTTCAGTGGTGCTGTTGAGGTGGTGCAGCACTGCTTCTACCCAGGCTTCAAAAGAAGCTTCAGACGGCAATTCCGCTGCAGTGCAGGCAATTTGCACGTCAATGGTTACGTGGTTCATGAGTTTTCGTCGAACGCCTCATAGGCTTGCACAATGCGTTGCACCACAGGGTGGCGGACGACATCAGAAGCTTGGAAGAAGGTAAAACTGACATCGTCCACATCTTTTAGTACTTCGATGACGTGACGGAGACCAGATTTTTGACCACGCGGTAAATCAACTTGGGTAATGTCCCCGGTGATCACAGCGCGCGAGTTGAAACCAATACGTGTTAGAAACATTTTCATTTGTTCACAGGTGGTGTTTTGGCTTTCATCGAGAATAATAAATGCGTCGTTAAGTGTACGACCACGCATGTATGCCAGCGGCGCAACTTCAATCACGTTACGCTCAATGAGTTTTTCGACTTTTTCAAAGCCTAACATTTCGAATAGCGCGTCATACAACGGGCGTAGATACGGGTCTACTTTTTGCGCAAGATCGCCAGGTAAAAATCCAAGTTTTTCACCAGCTTCGACTGCTGGACGCGTCAGTAAAATTCGACGAATCTCTTGACGCTCCAACGCATCAACAGCACAAGCCACGGCTAAGTAGGTTTTACCTGTGCCAGCAGGGCCAACACCAAAATTCACATCATGAGTCAAAATAGCGCGAACGTATTCGGCTTGATTATGGTTACGCGGCTTGATTAACCCACGCTTGGTTTTTATATGAGTCATTTTTTCCGCGGCAGGGTCGTTATCAGGCGACTGCTCAAGCACTTTGGCTTGTTGCACAGCTAAATGCACCATTTGTGGTGTCACTTTTCCTTCTTCACCTTTCACTGTCGCAGTTTCGACGTAGAGATCACGCAGGATTGTCGCCCCCGCTTGAACGGTATGGGTTGGACCTATCAGCCGAAATTCATTGTGGCGATGACTAATTTCAATGCCAAGACGACGCTCAATATGCTTCAGATTTTCATCCAAAGCGCCGCAAAGATCAGCAATGCGGCGATTGTCGGCAGGTTCTAAATCGATGTCTAGGGTACTGACAGTTTGACTCAAGGTTACCTCGTTATATTAATTGGCTACTGGCGGCACAAATGTCGCAACACCCAATTCGTCTGGTTGTGTACGTGCCTGACGGGCAAGAATTGCTTGGGGTGATGTATCTACACGTAATCCCATATCAGATTCAACGCGCAACACGTCACCGCGAAGTGAGTTCACAAATACATCGGTGATTTTTACATCAACGAATTTGCCAATCATGTCTGGCGTACCGGTGAAGTTGACCACCCGGTTGTTCTCGGTCCGGCCGCTCAATTCCATTGGGTCTTTTTTCGACGGGCCAGTCACCAAAATACGTTGTTCGGTTCCGAGCATGCGGCGCGCATGTGCATGTGATTGCTGATTCAAGCGCTGTTGCAATAATTGCAGGCGTTGTTTTTTGGTCTCTTCGCTTACATCATCGGGTAAGTCAGCCGCAGGTGTGCCCGGACGTGCGCTGTAAATGAAACTAAAGCTCATGTCGTAATCAACAGCTTGGATTAAGTCCATGGTTGCTTCGAAATCAGCGTCAGTTTCGCCTGGGAAGCCAATAATAAAATCAGAGCTCATGGCAATATCAGGACGAATTTTTTTCAGCTTACGAATCTGCGATTTGTATTCCAGTGCAGTATGGCCGCGTTTCATGAGTGTCAGAATACGATCAGAGCCACTTTGTACTGGAAGATGCAAATGACTGACTAACTCCGGAATCGTGGCATAAGCCTCGATAATGTCATCAGTAAATTCCACTGGGTGCGAAGTAGTGTAACGAATCCGGTCGATACCATCGATAGCGGCCACTAAATGGAGTAGCTCAGCAAATCGACAAACAGTACCGTCATGATGTTCGCCGCGGAACGCATTCACGTTCTGACCTAACAAGTTCACTTCACGAACGCCTTGCTCAGCAAGTTGCGCAATTTCAAACAGCACGTCATCAACGGGGCGACTCACTTCTTCGCCACGAGTATATGGGACTACGCAGAAGGTACAGTACTTACTACAGCCTTCCATGATTGAAACAAACGCGGTTGGGCCGTCAGCTTTCGGCTCAGGTAAGCGATCAAACTTTTCAATTTCTGGAAAGGAAATATCAACCATCGGTGTATGGTTGGTTTGAACTTGTTTAACCATCTCAGGCAGTCGGTGCAAGGTTTGTGGACCAAACACAATATCGACATATGGTGCACGCTGACGAATGTGGTCACCTTCTTGTGATGCCACACAGCCACCTACACCAATGACAAGCTCAGGGTTCTTGTCTTTCAGTGTCTTCCAGCGTCCCAATTGATGGAACACTTTTTCTTGCGCTTTTTCGCGAATCGAGCAGGTATTGAGCAGAATCAAGTCAGCCTCTTCAGGCTCAGCTGCCACATCATAACCGTGCGTTGCTTTGAGTAGATCAGCCATTTTTGCTGAATCGTACTCGTTCATCTGACAACCCCACGTTTTTATATATAACTTCTTACTCATAAACCTCTGTGCTCACTTGCTTATTGCGTTGATGACACCGCACACGATGACTACGTCTATAAAGGGCTGCTATTTTAGCCCGAACCACGCCTAACTGCCAACTTTGTGACCAGTTTCTGCCTTGCGTCGCGTGCGAATGGCCAAATATCCCGCTACCGTAATAACGGCCGCGCCTAAAATCATACTGAAAGTAATGGGTTCGTCCCAAAACCAATAGCCCATAATTGCGGCAAAAATCACTGAACTGTAGGTGAAAACACCAACGCGAGCAGCTGGGGCAAGAGCAAAAGCTTTGGTCATACCCAGTTGACCAGCTACGGCCAATCCACCCATGGCGATGATACCGAGCCAATGTTCACTGGCAATAGATTCACCTCGCCAAATTAGTGGAATTGCAGAAATAACCGTCGCCAATGTCGAAAAATAGAAAACAATTTTACTCGAAGACTCGGTTGCCGACATCTGTCGGATCAAAGTTTTGGTGAACGCAGCTAAGCAGGCAGCAATAAATGCCACACCAATAATCGGCGACAACTGCGCTTGCGCTGGATTAAGGAATATAAACACCCCAATAAAACCGATGCCAATGGCTAGCCAAGTTTGCGCTAAAACGCGCTCGTTCAACCACAACCGCCCGATAATTGGAATGATAAAGGGCGACAATAGTAGCACTAAAGTTGCTTGTGCCAGCGGCAAATTGGCAATGGCATAGAAAAACAAATACATCGCGGCAAGCCCAGCTAAACCGCGTGTTAAATGGAAACGCCACGCTTTGGTTTTGAATGCGTCAGGACCTTTACGCCATAACCATGGCAGTAATACGACAAACGCCATTAAATTACGAAAAAACACTAATTGTTCTGACGGCAAATCAGTGCTCAAATACTTCACTAACGCACTGACGCCAGCAAAACAAAGTTCGGCGCCAAGTACTAAAGCAGAAGCGATCACCACCGTTCGTTGTGGGGTGTCCATAAAGTCCTTACGCGGTTGTTGCACCGCACCCAGAGAAGAGAAAAATGAACCGCTATCTTATCACGATCACTTTACTCACGTTGAGCAATGTTTTTATGACATTTGCTTGGTATGCACATTTGAAAAATATGGCTGACAAACCGTGGATAATTGCCGCCTTTGCGAGTTGGGGTATCGCTCTTATTGAATATTTACTGCAAGTACCCGCAAACCGAATTGGTTATGAAGTTATGAATCTTGGGCAATTAAAAATTTTGCAGGAAGTGATCACATTATCTGTATTTGTTCCATTCGCATTGTTTTACATGAAAGAGAAGCTAACCTGGGATTATTTATGGGCTGGGCTGTGTATTTGTGGCGCAGTATTTTTTATTATGCGAAGTAAGTTAACCGGTTAAATAGGTATTTTCATATGAACGTAGTCGTTGTCGGCGGTGGTATGGTGGGCGCTGGTGCTGCTGTTTCTTTAGCGAAACAGGGGCATCACGTAACCGTTATAGAAGCGGGCAAGGCTGCAGCAAGCGAGGGGGATTGGGATTTACGTATTTCATCCATTCACCTGCGCAATGTGGAGTGGCTAGAAGAATTAGCTACTTGGAGCAACATTCGCGCTGAACGCAAATTCATGTATACCGATTTAGCGGTGCAGACTGTTGATGGTCAACGGTTGAACTTTTCTAATACCGACGTTGATTGCTCAGCGCTTGGTGCAATGGTCGAAAATAATGCCTTGCAAGAAGCGTTATGGGGGCAATTCTCAGAGCACAATATTCGGGTATATAGCGAAACGCGTGTCGAGCAATTTGATTTAGCTGATCGCACTGTGGCGCTAAGCAACGGCGAGAAGCTCACATATGATTTGCTGCTGGGTGCCGATGGGGCGCAATCACAAGTGGCAAAGGCTGCCCAAATTGGTCAGCGTGGTTGGGACTACGATATGCATTGTATGCTTGCCATTGCAGACGTTGAACAGCCATTACCTGCGGCAACTTGGGAAGTGTTTCGTCACCAGGGGCCTTTTGCGCTGTTGCCATTAGGACCAAACCAAGCTTGTTTGATCGATTATCGCTCGCAGCAACAGTGGCAAGAATTTGCCGGTAATAGCGATGCGATAAAGCAAAGCTTGTGTGAAGTTTTTGCACCGCACATTGGTGCACACACCATCAGCAAGTTTGCGGGTTTTCCATTGCGGCGCCAACGTGCATTGCGCTACACCAGTCACGATTCTGTTGCATTGATTGGCGATGCCGCACATAGCATCCATCCATTGGCGGGCCAGGGCGTGAACTTAGGTTTTGCTGATGTGCAAGAACTCACAACGCAACTTGCCGCAAACTCTTTGCTGCAGGCATTAAAGAACTATGAACGGATTCGTATGCATGAAAATCAGCAAATGATGCGAGCGATGGATGCGATTCATGTGGGCTTTCGTTCGCAGCATTTCCTGCCTCGCGGTTTGCTGGCGGCTGGTTTGACGTTAGTGGATAGGGTCGCGCCAATGAAACGGCTACTAGTACGCAAGGCCATCGGCTTTTAAAGTGCAAAATCGATATTAGATATTGGATATTAGATATTAGATATTGGATATTAGATATTAGGGGATGGCCAACAAAAAAACGCTATTAGGTTTTAGCTAATATCGAATAGCTAATATCTAATAGCGTTCTTGCTGTTCATTGCGGTTCACCACCGAGGTGGTGCGGAGGGGGGGACTTGAACCCCCACGAGCGTTAGCTCACTAGCACCTGAAGCTAGCGCGTCTACCAATTCCGCCACCCCCGCAATACACAGGGGAAAAAATGGCTGGGGTATCAGGATTTGAACCTGAGAATGGCGGGATCAAAACCCGCTGCCTTACCGCTTGGCTATACCCCAACACTGGGTGCATCAAGAAGAGAGTGGCGATGGCTGGGGTACCAGGATTTGAACCTGGGAATGGCGGGATCAAAACCCGCTGCCTTACCGCTTGGCTATACCCCAACTGAATATACCGCCTGACAGTTTGAGTTGGTGCGGACGGAGAGACTTGAACTCTCACGCCGTGAGGCACTGGAACCTAAATCCAGCGTGTCTACCAATTCCACCACGTCCGCCCAAAAGGGTCTTTGATTGGTGGCTACGGCGAGATTCGAACTTGCGACCCCAGCATTATGAGTGCTGTGCTCTAACCAGCTGAGCTACGTAGCCAACATCAAATTTTCATCAAACTGCACTCGTTGAGTGCGGCGCGTATTATGCAAATCAGGGGCGAAAGCGTCAACCTCTTTTTCTCAAAAAATCCATGATTTCTGCGCGATTGCTTAAAAAACGGATAGTTTGCTTATTTAATCGACGACTAATCGACTAATTGATACGAAACTGTCGACACAACACGCACAATTTTTAAATGTGGCGTATTCGAGTCACGATCGTAAATTGTGAATTGGCCCTGGTTCGCACTGCGGATTTTACCGAGCTGACTATCCGAGTGTTCAGCAAAACGTAAAGCGACCTCTCGGGCGTTACGCGCAGACTCCTCAATCATACTTGGTTTAATCGCATTAAGACCGTTAAAGTGATATTCGACGGCACTGTCGTAATTATTACCGCTCAGGCTAACACCTTGTTTACCAAGTTCAGACAGTTGCTGGCGCAATTCACGTACGCGGTCGACTTTTTCAGTGTAAACAGTCAACGTTTGTTCGCCGGTGTACCGTAATCCAACATCTTCGGTCGCCCAGCGTTCGGCCAGTTTATCGAGTACATTCGGTGCTGAAACGGAAAGCTCGGCTTCATCGAAGCCATTCACCAGTAAAAATGCGCGAATGGCTTGGATGTCTTTATCGAGTTCTTCATAAATGGTGTTCTGCGTATTACCCGCGCGAACCACCTTCAGTGGCCAAATAGCTGTATCCGCTTTAACTTCTCGCTCAGCTAAGCCTTTAACCTCAACGACGCGGTCGAAATTACGAAAGCTTTGTACACTATTACTAAGCCCGTAACTCAACAATCCGGCGCCAATAATTATCGCGACGGCCAAAACAATGCCGCCAACATTGGCGCCATCGGTACTGTTTGAGTGAGAAGTTGTCATGATTGTATCCTAGCGAATCGAAACGGTAAAAGTTACCACGGCAAGGAGTCGCCGTTGCTGTGTTTAAATTGACCCGTGGTATCAATCGTTAGTTCATCGATACGCTGAATTAATCTTTCAGCTGCAGTATCGGCGCTGATATCACCTGCATTGTTAACCATTTCAGTTTGCACAAACCCAGGGTGGAGCATTGCCACAGCGATGCCGTCATCTTTCAAATCATTCGCCAGTGAAACACCAGCCGCATTCAGCGCAGCTTTACTCATACGGTAACCATAATAGGCACCAGAGCCATTATCCGCCATTGAACCCATGCGGCTTGTTATCATAATGACCTTACTGCCTTTGTGTAAGTTGTCTCGCAGCGCATCGGTCACGAGCAATGGTCCCATTGCATTCACTTTAAATTGTGCCTCAATGGTTGCGGTGGACAAGCTCCCGAGGTGTTCGCGCTCGAGCAAGCCAGCATTGTTAATTAAAATATCAATAGAGTGTCCACTGAGTTGTTGGCTCAATTCAGAAATACTATCGGCATGAGTGACATCAATATTTTCAATAATGCTCACTCCAAGTGCTTTGAGTTCCTCTGACGCCTTGCGACAGACCGCTGTCACGTTATCGCCGCGTTGCTTGAATTGCGTTGCAAGGGCCAAGCCAATACCGCGGTTAGCGCCAGTAATCACAATATGCTGTGTCATGTGTACTCCTTATATTAAATTTTTAGGGTCGAGTAATTGCTCGAGTTTTTCACGCGGAATATCGGTCATTTCCTCGGCGACATCGAGGATAGGGCGTTGTTGCTGATAGGCTTTTTTAGCAATTTCAGCCGCTTTGTTATAACCAATTTCACGATTTAATGCGGTCACCAGAATCGGATTTTTTGCTAAAGCTTCATTTAACCGATCGTGATTCACAGTAAAGTCGACGATTGCCTGATCAGCGAGCGCACGTGCGGCATTGTTCAGCAATGCGATGCTCTGCAATTGGTTGTATGCGATAACAGGTAACATCACGTTTAATTGGAAGTTACCTTGTTGCGCCGCAACGGTGATAGTTTGATGGTTACCGGCAACTTGTGCACACACCATAGCTACGGCCTCAGGAATCACCGGATTGACCTTGCCGGGCATAATGCTACTGCCAGGTTGCAACGCTTTGAGGCTAATTTCGGCTAATCCGGCAAGCGGTCCGCTATTCATCCAACGTAAATCATTGCTTATTTTCAACAGGACAGCACTAAGCGCGTTTAAGTGTCCGCTAATCATTAAATTAACTTCTTGCCCAGAAATTCCAGCAAACGGATTATCGCTAGCATGAAATTCTGTCGCCGTGCGCTGACTCAGAAAGTGACAGAAACGCTCACCAAAGTTCTTTGGCGCATTGATACCTGAACCAATAGCCGTGCCACCTTGCGGCAATCGACTTGCCGTCTTAATCGCTTGGTTCAATCCATCTTCAATATGCTCCAGCTGCGTACGCCAAGCATGTAATTCTTGCGCCATGCTTAAAGGCATTGCATCCATCAAATGCGTGCGACCCGTTTTTATAGTTTCCGTCAGCGTACTGGCTTTGCGGGCAATCATTTGTCTCAGGTGGGCGAGCGCAGGTAAAAGTTGCTGGCGCAAATTTAGGACACTACTCACCAAAATTGTTGTCGGGATGACATCGTTGCTACTTTGGCTGGCATTGACATGATCATTCGGGTGAATCGACTCGTGGCCTTGGTGTTGAGCCAGCGATGCAATCACTTCGTTCATGTTCATATTAGTGCTGGTGCCAGATCCAGTCTGAAAAATATCGAGTGGGAACGCATCGTCAGCTTGCCCCGACAAAATGACCTCAACGGCAGCGTGAATCGCTTCAGCTTGCGGCTTAGTAATAGCTTTGGCTTCGAGGTTGGCATCTGCCGCGGCCGCTTTAACATGGGCTAGCGTGTAAATGAATTCGAGCGGGAAGTGCATGTTGCTTAGCTGAAAATTCTGCCGCGCTCGCTCGGTTTGTGCGCGCCAAAGAGCATGTTTAGGTACTTCTACTGCCCCCATGCTATCGGTTTCAGTGCGGGTTTCGGTATGTTTGCTGCTACTCTTATGCATAGTTGCCCCCTACGGGTTAACAAATGTCGTGCATTTGTTTCATTCATTCAGGTAAGCTTATCTTAGTCGATTCAATTGAGTATTGAATCATAAGCTTATTTTTATAAGCACAATTTCTAAGCATTACTTTAAGCATGGGGACACAATGACCAAGTTTCAAATAACATTGCTCGTTATCATTGGGTTGGCCCATGGTTTACCTAGCGTTGCGGCACAAGAAAAGATCACCGCATCTGCACAACTCGAGGTAACGGTACTTGACCAAAATCAGCAACCATTAGCGCTGGCAGTCGTTAGTGTGAATGGCGTGGCAACATCAGCCGAGCCGTCCACAGCAGTTATGGATCAAGTTGATCGGTTGTTTGTGCCTTATGTACTAGCCATTCCACAAAATACCCGCGTAAAGTTTCCGAATAGCGATAATATTCGACATCAAGTGTATTCGTTTTCTGAAGCTCGACCATTTGAATTACCGCTTTATAGCAACCGTGAAGCACCCGAAATAAACTTTGATAAATCGGGTATTGCGGTGCTTGGCTGTAATATTCATGACCACATGCAAGCCTATATCTACGTGAGCCCGCATGATCTTTCACGAACAACTGATGCAACCGGGCGCGTAAACATGCCACGCGGAGACAGCCAATTGCATGTTTGGTATCCATCACTCGCCAATACAATAACCGACGAAACCGTGGTCACGGTGGCAGCGGGGGAGACAAAAGTCACGGTCGTTTTGCCGGTGCAAACACAACAGCAACAACCGCCCCCTATGTCGGCCTTACAACAACGATTTAATCAACGGAAAAACAATAATTAAATGAAAATAAAAAGTTTTCGTTCACGATTACTGTTGGTATTTACGGCGCTAGCGAGTGCTGTTTTACTGTTTGCGCTGATTGCTATTTGGCTAGCAACTTCGCAGCAATCTGAACGAACTCTGGAACGCGAATTGGCGGTTAGTGAGCGTGTTTTTGCCGAGCTCGTTGATGTTCGTGCACAACAGTTGCAACAAGCGGCCGAGGTATTAACGACAGATTTTGGTTTCCGCGAAGCAGTTGCCAGTGGCGATGAAAACACGATTGTTTCAGCGTTAGTGAATCATGGTCAGCGCATTGGTACTGATCTCATTGTCGTGCAGACGCCACAAGGCGTCGAGATTGCCGCTACACATGCAGCACAATTACTGCCGTCATTAGCAGTATTGACGAATGCTCAAGCCAAAGCCCAGTTTGTTACTGTAGAAGAACAGATTTTTCAGATAGTGACAGTGCCCGTGAACGCCCCGAACCTGATTGCGTGGGCAACCTTGGGGTTTGCAGTTGACGATGAATTTGCGACATTGATGCGCCAATTAACTCATGCTGACATCACCTTTTTACATCGCAGTAGCGGGCTTATCTTTGCGACGAGTTTGCAAGCTGAATTGCGTGAACTCATGGCATCGAATGCCGGCTCTTTGCAGCAGGTGTTTGCGAAGAATGATATCGCCGCCCATATTTCACAGTTCAATGACAACAATGCCGCAGTAAACACCGAAACAGATTTGTTGATTGTATTTAGCACCGACAAGCTTGAAGCCACTCACGAGTTCCTTACTCTGCAACGTCAATATATTGGTATTGCCTTAGTCACCCTTTTATTTGCAGGAGTTTTAGCAACCATAACGGCACGCAAAATCAGTCAACCGATTACAGTGCTCACCGAAGCGACGAAAAAGCTTGGTGAAGGTGACTATCGAGCTCCTTTAACACTGCAGCGTGCTGATGAGTTCGGCGCCTTAAGCGATGCTTTTGAAGGAATGCGTCGTGGTATAGCTGAGCGAGAGAAACAAATTGTATTCCAACTCGAACACGATTTACTCACCGGTTTGCCCAATCGAGTGTCGATTCGCTCCTTGTTAAAACAGGCTATCGCATCGGCACAAAGTGGCTATGTTGTATTGTTGAACGTGGCGCGGTTCGGTGAGGTGAATGATCGGTTTGGTCAGCGTGTTGGTGATGAATTATTGCGCATGGTTGCGCAACGCTTGCGCGATGCGGTGCCGACAAATTGGCATGTTGGGCATCTGGGTGGTGACGAGTTTGTGGTTGTTGGCGAGTTGCAAAGTGAACCCCAAGTGGCGCAGTTGATTGCGGTATTAAAAAATGCGTTGGAGTTACCGTGGTGGCTTGAGGAAACGAGTTATTTACTTAGTTTCCACGCTGGCTACTTAGCTTTTCCACATGCCGCCGACGACGCTGATAGCATCCTTCGTCGGGCGCAACTATGTGCTCGCCAAGCGAAACGAGATAACCGCTTTGCAGTTGCCTACAGTCAAGGAATGGATGAACAATACTTGCGTCGATTACAAATTGTTCAAGCGCTACCTAGTGCCGTTCGTGAACATCGATTGCAACTGCATTTTCAGCCCAAATTATCGTGCCAATCAGGTCAAGTTATAGGGGTAGAGGCTCTGTTGCGTTGGCGCGATGAACAACTCGGTGTTGTGCGCCCCGATGAGTTTATTCCTTTAGCGGAGCAAACCGGCGAAATACAGCGTATTACCCGTTGGGTCTGTGCGGCGGCACTCGATCAATTGCAACTTTGGCATGAACAAGGCTTCGATTTAACGCTAGCAATTAACTTGTCGGCACTTGATTTACAGTGGCCTGAATTAGTTGAGTTTGTGACAACTGCAACGCATCAACGCGGGTTATCGCCAGCATCGATAACCTTGGAGGTTACCGAGAGTGCGGTCATGGTTGATCCTGAACAAGCCATATTGCGATTGCAGGAGTTACGAGAGGCTGGCTTTAAAATTGCAATCGATGATTATGGTACTGGGTATGCGTCATTAGCTCAGCTGAAACGTTTGCCAGCCGATGAATTAAAGCTCGATCGCTCATTTATTCAGAATATAGCAACCACACCAGAGGATGAAACGATTGTGCGCTCGACTATATTGTTAGCTCACGATTTAAACTTAACCACGGTTGCTGAAGGCATTGAAGAAGATGCCGCGTGGCAAGTTCTGAAACGGTTAGGCTGTGATTTAGTGCAAGGCTACTATTTTAGTCGACCGTTGGCTGCAGCGCAGTTTGAACGCTGGTGGCGTGACTACCATGGAGAAAATTCGAATGCATAGACAAACTAGCTTGCTTGCAGGGGTAGTGATAACCGCGGCAATGTTTTGCAGTCAGACTGCGATGGCCGATTTTGGCCGTATTATTGCAACGGGCGGTTTAACCTCGGTTGAAGGCAGTGGCGGAGGTGGATTAGTGCCCTGGGCGACATTATCAAGCTATGCTGAAGAGGGGCAGTGGGGCGCAACCGTTGCTTATAATCAAGCCGATGTCGATGACTATAAGTTAGCGGTTAAAGCGGCAACCGTGTCATTCGATAACCGTTGGGAGTTTAGTATTGCGCAACAGCAGTTTGATTTATTGCGCCTTGGAGGCAGCTTAAAGCAAGATATTTACGGCGTAAAATACCGACTAGCAGGCGATATTTTATATGGAGATTTACCCCAATTGGCGATTGGCTTACAACACAAGCGCAATCAATCATTTGAGCTACCGTCTGCGGTTGGCGCTAAAGATGATTCGGGTACCGATATTTACTTCAGCAGTGCGAAAGTATGGCTCGATGGTTTGTTTCATCGTACTTGGCTGGCAAATATCACACTAAGAGCAACCAAAGCGAATGAAATGGGCCTGCTTGGTTTTGGTGGTGATGTTAACGACAGTTATAAACTGCAGGGCGAGCTAGCCGTTGGTATGTTTATCAATCGGCATTGGGTGGTTGGTATGGAGTATCGGCAAAAACCAAATAATCTAGGCTTTGCCGAAGAACATGATTGGCATGATATTTTCGTTGGTTGGTTTCCGCATAAGCGCATCGCCGTCGCCTTGGCTTACACGCAACTAGAATCTATTGCCGGTGCCGATGATCAAGATGGAATTTATGGCTCCGTTCAAGTTACGTTTTAAGGAAACTTCTCATGCTTCGAGTCTACTTAGTTAGTTTAATTGTCCTGTTCATGTCGCCATTACATGCCGCTGAACAAAGGCTTTACGATGAGCTTGGCCAGCAGCAGGGTATTAGCCAACTGATGGAATTATTTGTGCTGGAAATAGCTGCCGACGAGCGCATTATTCATCACTTTGAAAACGTCGATATCGATCGTTTCCATCGCATGTTATCTGAGCACATTTGTGAGTTGTCCGGCGGACCTTGTGAGTACACGGGCGAGTCGATGGTCACGGTACACACCGGTATGAATATTTCGCGAGCGGAATTCAATGCTGTGGTTGAACATTTAATGACAGCAATGGATGAACAACAACTCCCAGTTAGTACACAAAACCGATTACTTGCTATACTCGCAGCATTCCATAAGGAAGTGATACATCAATAACAAGAATGAGAGCGAGTTTTCCCCGCCATGATAAAAATAAAAATACCGCATACATTAGTGCTGATGCTTTACATGATGATTGCTGCGTTGATCCTGACTTGGATTATTCCAGCCGGCGAATTTCAGCGAACGGTCAACGATATTGGACAAACAGTTGTTCAGCCAGGTACTTACACTGTGCTCGCAGAACAGCCCACATTGAGCCCATTGACCCTCTTTACCGTTATCCCTCAAGCCTTAGGTGACGCACAGGCGGTCATTTTCTTTGTGCTATTAATTGGTGGGGTGATGGGTATCTTGCGTGCAACCGGCATGCTGGATGCATTGATTGGTCTGCTACTAAAAAAATTCGCGGATAAAACCGGTTTGCTGATTCTGGGCGGCATGCTTACTTTTGGGATTTTTTCAGCATTAATTGGTGTCGCTGAAGAGTACCTTATTTTTGTTGCGATGTTGGTTGCGTTGTGTCGGGCATTGAAGCTCGATGGCATTACCGCCATGGGTATTTTGATTGTCGGTTATGGCATCGGTTATGGCTTGTCGCTTTTTAATCCGTTCACTTTACTGATTGCGCAAGCGGTTGCTGAAGTGCCACCAGCGTCGGGATTATGGTACCGACTCATGTTGTGGCCGATTTTGTTCGGGATTGCCTTCCATCATGTTTATGGCTATGCCAAGCGTGTCGCTGCTGATCCAAAAGCTTCGTTTTTAGCCGACATCACGCCAGCCAAAAGCGATGTTCGAGAAGAATATCCGGCACTTGATGGTCGTCATAAAATTATTTTACTAGGTTTTGTTGCGGTACTCGGTGTGCTTATTTGGGGGATTAAAGTACATGGTTGGTACCTGGTCGAATTGAGCGCATTATTCTTAGGCTTCGGTTTGTTTGCGGCAATCGTTGCTCAAATGACTGCCAGCGAGGCGGCTAATAAGTTTATTGAAGGCGCCGCAGAACTTACTGCAACGGCATTATTAATTGGCTTTGCTCGTTCAATTGCTATGATTATGGAGCAGGGGCAAGTACTTGATACGGTTATCTATTACTTAGCGATGCCGGTTGAGGCCTTTGGTGCGTATTTTGGTGCGGTCAGTATGCTGGTCATTCAAAGTATACTTAATTTATTCATACCATCGGGTAGCGGCCAAGCATTTGTAACCATGCCGATTATGGTGCCGATAGCGGATACTGCTGGTATTGGCCGACAAATCGCGGTACTCGCATTCCAAATGGGAGATGGCTTGATGAATATGATTGTGCCTACCAATCCTGTTCTCATGGGGATATTGGGCTTGGCTGGCGTTCCGTACGAGCGTTGGTTCAAATTCATTGCGCCATTGATGTTAAAGTTGTTATTCGCCTGCGCGATAGCAATGATTGTTGCTGTCGCGATTGGTTATCAATAACGAGACCCGGATAGACTTTGCGATATGGATAGTGCAACAACAATGCTTGAAAAAGCGCAAGATAATGCGGTACCGGAGGCTGTACCGCATTATTTAGTATCGACCCGCTGGTTGGCAGAGAACCTGAAAAAGAGTCATGTGCATGTCTTAGATGCAAGCATGAGGAAAGTGGTTGGTCGCACGCCGCTTGACTACAACGAACTCACGGTTATTCCTAATTCAGTTCATTTGGATTTAGAGCAGCGCCTCACAGATACTACCGCATCGTTGCCAAATACCTTTCCGTCAGCAGAACAGGTGACGCTCGCCCTGCAAGAATTGGGAATTAACAAAACCGATACCGTGGTGTTATACGACAACCAAGGAATTTATTCGGCTCCTCGAGCCTGGGTGATTTTTAAAGCCATGGGCTTTAAAAATGTCTTTATCTTGGACGGTGGTTTGCCGCAATGGCTATCGGATAATTACCCTGCTGCAACAGAGCACTCACTCCCACGCACGGCACGCGGTAATTTTGTTGCTAAGTTCGATAAAAGTTGGCTAGTGACCTCAAAAGACGTACTCAAAGCCACGCAAAGTGGTTCAAGTAGTATTATTGATGCCCGCTCGCCGGATCGCTTCAACGGCTTAAAGCCAGAACCGCGAGAGGGTATGCGCAGTGGGCACATTCGTAGCTCATTCAACTTGCCATTTCTCGATGTATTGGATGACAATCGCTATCGCAAGCCAGATGAGCTTGAAGAGCTTTTTATTTCACTCGTTGGACCGAAATCACCTCACCTAATTTTGACCTGTGGTTCCGGTATTACAGCGTGTATTCTATTGGTAGCAGCAAGAATAGCGGGTTTTACTGAAGTACAACTCTATGACGGGTCATGGTCCGAATGGGGCGCCAATTCTCAGCTCCCCATCGAACCAAACTCTTCTTCGAATAACTAATATCTAATATCTAATATCTAATATCTAATATCTAATATCGCTCTTGCTCTCTAAACATTAAAGCGGAACAAGATCACATCGCCGTCTTTCACGATATAATCCTTACCTTCCTCGCGACGTTTACCCGCTTCTTTCGCGCCTTGCTCACCCTTAAACTGAATGTAGTCGTCAAAACCAACAACCACAGCGCGAATAAAGCCTTTCTCGAAGTCGGTGTGAATTTTACCAGCAGCTTGCGGTGCCGTTGCGCCAACTGGGATAGTCCAAGCGCGAACCTCTTTCACACCAGCAGTGAAGTAGGTTTGTAGGTTCAACAACTGGTAGCCGCCGCGAATAACCCGATTCAAACCTGGCTCGGTAAGACCCAAATCCGCCATGAATTCTGCCTTTTCTTCGTCATCAAGCTCCGCAATTTCTGACTCAATTTCAGCACAAACAGGCACCACAATGGCATTCTCTTTGCTGGCGATTTCGCGCACTTTATCGAGGTACGGGTTATTCTCGAAGCCATCGTCGTTCACGTTGGCGATATACATGGTTGGTTTCATAGTCAGCAAGTTGTAGCTACGAATCGTGGCTTTTTCATCGTCTGTTAACGTCACAGAACGAGCCATTTCGCCGCTTTCAAGTGCTGGCAATAATTTTTGTAATACTGCAATTTCAGCTGCAGCTTGCTTATCGCCACCTTTGGCTTTTTTACCTTGACGATGAATCGCCTTTTCAACGCTATCCAAATCGGCGAGGGCAAGCTCGGTATTAATCACTTCAATGTCTTCAGCTGGGTCAACCTTACCCGCCACGTGAACAATGTTGTCGTTCTCAAAGCAACGCACAACGTGACCAATTGCATCGGTTTCACGAATATTTGCAAGGAATTGGTTACCTAATCCTTCACCTTTTGAGGCGCCTTTCACTAATCCGGCGATATCCACAAACTCCATGGTGGTTGGCACCACGCGTTGTGGATTAACAATTTTAGCCAGTTCGTCGAGGCGTGGATCGGGTACTGCAACAACACCCGTATTTGGCTCAATGGTACAGAAAGGGAAGTTTGCAGCTTCAATACCTGCTTTAGTCAGCGCGTTAAACAGCGTTGATTTACCTACGTTCGGCAAGCCGACGATACCACACTTGAATCCCATGCTTATTTCTCTCTCTGTGCTTTGAAACTATGTAAATACTGTGTTGCCGCGCGCAGATCTTGCTGCATTAAAATATCGATGCTGCGGCAGGCTTCCGTAATGGTATCGTCCATCAAGTGTTGATCAGCTTGTGGCGCTTTCCCGAGCACCCAACCGGTGACTTTAGTTTTGTCACCTGGATGACCGATACCGATACGTAAGCGATGAAAATCTTGAGTTCCCAATCGTGCAACAATGTCCTTGATACCATTGTGTCCGCCTGTGCCACCGCCGGTTTTAAACTTCGCCACGCCAGGTGGTAAATCGAGCTCATCATAGGCAACTAATATTTCATGCGGCTCAATTTTATAGAAGTTAGCGAGGGTTGCGACAGCGTTGCCGCTTCGATTCATAAATTGCATTGGCAGCAACAGACGTAAATCCATGGCGCCTTTTTGAATACGAGCGGTGTGTCCGAAAAATTTGGTTTCAGGCTGGAGTGTTTGGCCATGCATGCGAGCATATTGCTCGACTAACCAAAAGCCTGCATTGTGTCGGGTTTGGGAGTATTCGGGGCCTGGATTACCCAGGCCCACGAGTAAGCGAATGGTCGACATAAGACCTTATTCAGCGTCTTTGTCTTCTTCTTTCGCTTCTTTAGCGGTCGGAACTTCAGCTGATACTTCTTCAGTTTCTTCCGCTTCTTTTTCTACACGCGGAGCAGTGATTGATACAACTGCTTGGTCGTGGTCTTCACCTTTAGTCAGCTCAACTAATTCAACGCCTTTAGGCATGTTTAAGTCAGTTAAGTGCAAGGTTTCGCCCAACTTCAAGTTCGCGATATCTACTTCAACGTACTCTGGCAGATCTTTTGGCAAGCAAGAAACTTCTAAGTCTGCAATGTGGTGAACCACAACGCCGCCTTCTTGTTTCACGCCAACAGCACTTGCTTCGTTAACGAAGTGAACTGGAACGTGAGTATGAAGTTTTTGACCTTTAACAACACGTTGGAAATCCAAGTGAGTTAATTTTGGCTTGTACGGGTGACGTTGAACGTCTTTCAAGATTGCTTCGTGCTTCTTGCCGTCGATAACCAAAGTCAAAATGTGCGAGTAGAAAGCTTCGTGGTCAGCCATGTTGTTCACTTTGTTGTGATCCAACGTGATTGATACCGCTTCTTTATCGGCACCGTATAAAATTGCAGGCACTTTTTCCGCACGACGCAGGCGGCGGCTCGCACCTTTCCCTGTATCCGTACGGAGTTCTGCTTGAATAGTAAAATCGATAGTTGACATGTGGAGTGTCTCCGTTAAATAAAAATAAGCCGGATATTCGCGACCAAATACCCGACGTGTTCCTCAAAAACTTGTTTTGCTTATTTGAGGGCGCGGAATATTACCACTGGCGCCCTCAAAATTCAATCAATACTCGAACATTGCCGAGATTGATTCTTCGTTGCTGACGCGGCGTAGCGCTTCAGACAGCATGCCACTTAAGGTTAATTGATGTACCTTATCGAGCGCCTTCATTTCTGGGCTCAATGGAATACTGTCAGTGACCACGACGCGATCGATGTGCGAGTCACGAATGTTTTCAAACGCATTGCCTGAGAATACTGGGTGCGTAGCATACGCAAATACCCGACGCGCGCCATTTTTCTTCAATGCTTCTGCGGCTTTACATAAGGTACCGCCGGTATCAATCATGTCGTCAACAATGATGCAGTCACGATCTTGAATATCACCAATGATGTGCATAACTTGCGATTCGTTGGCACGCGGGCGACGTTTATCGATAATGGCCAAGTCAATGTCGTTGAGCAACTTGGCAATTGCACGAGCTCGCACAACACCACCAATGTCAGGTGATACGACAACTGGGTTATGGAAGTCTTGCTGGCGCAGATGTTCCATCAATACTGGGCTACCGAATACGTTGTCGACCGGTACATCGAAGAAACCTTGAATCTGTTCAGCATGCAAATCAACCGTTAACACGCGGTCGACACCAACGCTCGACAAGAAGTCAGCAACAACTTTCGCAGTGATTGGTACGCGCGCAGAGCGAACACGACGGTCTTGGCGTGCATAGCCGAAATATGGCATGACGGCGGTAATACGACCCGCTGAAGCACGACGCAATGCATCCACCATGACGATAAGCTCCATTAAGTTATCGTTGGTAGGGGCACACGTTGATTGAATAATGAAAACGTCAGAACCACGAACATTCTCGTTGATCATGACACTGATTTCACCGTCGCTAAAACGGCCTACTTCAGCATCACCAAGTTTGATATATAGGCGGTCGGCAATTTTTTGGGCGAGTTCTGGCGTCGCATTGCCAGCAAAGAGCTTCATGTCAGGCACACTAAACCTCAGTCTTGTTGGTTAGGTTCACAGTTGAAGCCTGCCGCAGTTGCTGGCAGACCGGGTTTTCATTGAGACCTCGCGCGACAAACCCTGTCCATTGTGCAGGCATCCTTTCTAGCGCAGCACGGGCATCTGTCTCGTTCTCAAAGCGACCGAAGATGCATGCACCTGTGCCAGTCAACCGAGACGGCGCGTATTCTACCAACCAGTCGAGGGCCTTGGCAACTTCTGGATAGAGTTGACAGACCAGCGCTTCGCAATCGTTACTGGTATTTTCCCAACTCCAATTTGGCCAATTCAATGGCAAATGTTGGCGCGGTAGGTCGGGGTGTTTAAAAATACTTGGGGTACTAATTTGAACGCCCGGATGAATAACCAAATACCACGGGCAGGGCGGTTGTGCCGGTTGTAAAAATTCGCCAACACCTTCCGCAAAAGCTGCTTGTCCGCGCACAAATACTGGGACATCAGCACCAAGTTGCAAACCTAATTCTGCAAGTTGGGTGTCGCTTAAAGGCAGCTGCCAGAGATGCCGTAGTGCCAATAATGTGGTTGCTGCATCGGATGAGCCACCACCTAAACCGCCACCAAACGGGAGCTTTTTATGAATATGTATATGCACGCCAGGTCGTGTTTTGTGGGCATGCTGAGCCAATAAGTGCGCTGCTTGAAGTACCAGATTATCAGCGCTTTCCAACGTTGGCTCAGTACAACTTAAAGTGATTTCAGAGTCATCACGCAAGGTAAATGATAATTCATCGCCAAAGTCGATAAACTGGAACAGCGTTTGTAAGTTGTGATAGCCATCAGCGCGCTGACCAACAATGTGCAAAAATAGGTTTAACTTGGCAACCGCCGGCAAGGTTAGAAGCGCCATTGTGACACCTGCAATTTCAGCCGCCAAGCATCGGTTGTTAGGTTAATATTGTACGGCAAAAATATCCCATCGGTCAGTTCATACTGCCCGAGTTGTGCGCGCCAAAGTTGATCGGCGGCAACCATAGTAAAGTCTGAGAGCAACGCATATTGTTGTTGCTGGTATTGTTGCAGTTGGTATTGCTTTTGCACCATTTCAGGTAACTCGCGACCCGTGACAATAGCGCTAATCTGATTCACCGGTAAATCCAATCGAAAATATTGCCACAGTAATTCTTGCGCGGTTGTGGCACGATATTCTTTGCCATCTTCGTCTGTGAGCAAAGCGACACCGTTAGCCTGTTCCAGCTTTGCCAAGGTGCCGCGTAGCGGGTGAGAGAAGCGCATGGTGAGTTGCTCAGCGCTTGAATACCAATCGATGTAAAGACCATGGCGGTCGTCGGCGCGTAAGTCAAATAGCGCCATTTGTCCACTTAATCGCCAGTTGGCTAAGTTTTTGAGTTGTTGCTGTTGTGCAGCAACTGCCGCGCTATCGACATCTGATACGCTGGGTGGCTCGGGAACGCTGCTACAGGCAGTCAACCAAGCACTTGTGAGTACTACTAAAAGGAGACGTTTCATTGGTTTTGCTATCCCTGTTCGTGCGCTTTTCATCATGCGGGCTTTCACGTACAATTGCCAGCGTTTCGCAGTAGTTAGAGGCTCGCAATTTTTCGTTATTATGACCATTTTCGCGCTAGGTGTTAACCATAAAACAGCTTCCGTATCGTTACGGGAGCAAATCGCCTTCTCGCCAGAGCAGCTACACCAAGCGCTGCAAGCTTTGCGTGAACAGACGGGCGTGGCTGAAGCGGTTATTCTGTCCACCTGTAATAGAACTGAATTGTACTGTCATGGCGCAACCTCGACGGATATGTTGATTGGTTGGTTAGCTGGGTACCACCGCATTCCGTTAGAGCAATTACGTGAGCATTGCTACACCTACGAAGATGGCCCAGCTATTGAGCATTTGATGGCGGTAGCTAGTGGGCTTGATTCGTTAGTTCTGGGCGAGCCGCAAATTCTTGGCCAGGTTAAGCAGGCCTATCAATTTGCTCGAAACCAAGCCAGTGTCGGAAGCGTGCTTGAACGCTTATTCCAAAGTACGTTTCGCGTTGCAAAAACGGTTCGCAGTGAAACCAAAGTCGGTGAAAATGCCGTTTCCGTTGCGTTTGCAGCAGTCAACTTGGCGCGGCAAATTTTTGCTGAATTACCAGAATCGCGTGTGTTATTGGTTGGCGCCGGCGATACTGCCGAGTTAGTCGCACAGCATTTGACCGAGCACGGCGTGAAGCAATTGATGGTTGCCAACAGAACGCTGGCGCGAGCGAATGCTGTGGCTGAACAGTTTCATGGTCAGGCACATACACTGGGTGAGTTACCCGAACTACTACCGCAAGCTGATATCGTTATTAGTTCGACCGCAAGTCCGCTGCCGATTATCGGCAAAGGTCTGGTTGAAAAGGCATTGAAAGCTCGCAAACGCCAACCGATTCTCCTGATTGATTTGGCGGTACCACGGGACATTGAAGAGCAAGTCAACGAATTAGACGACGCCTTCTTGTACACCGTTGATGATTTGCAAGGCATTATCACTGAAAACCTGCGCAATCGTGAAGAAGCCGCTGCCGAAGCGAAAGTTATAATTGCCGAGCACTCCGAAGCGTTTACGGCGTGGTTGCGTCAACTTGATCATGTTGATGTGATTCGGGATTATCGTCAGCGCACGGAGCAAATGGCCGCAGAGCAATTGTTGCGTGCTCGAAACCAGTTGGCAGCAGGTAAAAACGCTGATGATGTACTCGCGGAATTAACCCAAAGATTAACCAAACAATTTCTTCACCAGCCGACGCGTATGATGCGTGATGCTGGCGCCGCAGGTGATTTTGAGACCTTGGCGGTATTTCAAAAATTAATAGCAGATGACGAGTAAGGTCCTCACCGCATGATGAATCCTTCGATTATTCGAAAACTAGAAGCGCTGCTTGAGCGCTATGAAGAAGTACAACACTTATTAAGTGACCCGGGTGTTATTGCGGACCAAGATAAGTTTCGTGGCTTGTCGCGAGAATATTCGCAGCTTGAAGAGCTGGTGAAATGTTTTACCAGCTACCAACAAGCGCAAGCGGATGAAGCCGCGGCGCAAGAGATGATGCAAGAAGACGACGCTGAAATGCGCGAAATGGCAAAAGTTGAATTGGATGAAGCACAAGCGAAACAAGAAGAGCTTGAGCAAGAACTACAGATTTTACTGTTACCGAAAGATCCAAACGATGATCGCCCTTGTTATCTTGAAATCCGTGCTGGTGCTGGTGGTGATGAAGCGGCGATTTTTGCTGGTGACTTGTTCCGTATGTACAGCCGTTATGCTGAGCAACATGGTTGGCGTGTGAGCATGGTGAGCTGTAACGAGGGTGAGCACGGCGGTTTTAAAGAAGTTATCGCTCACGTATCGGGTGATGGTGCCTATGGTCGCTTTAAATTTGAATCCGGTGGCCACCGCGTACAACGTGTACCGGAAACAGAGTCACAAGGGCGTGTCCACACATCCGCATGTACAGTCGCGGTGTTACCTGAAGTGCCAGAAGCTGAAGCCATCGAAATTAACCCAGCGGATTTACGCGTGGATACCTTCCGTGCGTCGGGCGCTGGTGGTCAGCACGTTAACCGAACTGACTCAGCGATTCGGATCACGCATATTCCGACAGGATTTGTGGTGGAATGTCAGGACGAGCGCTCGCAGCACAAAAACCGTGCGAAAGCGATGTCGGTGCTTCAAGCTCGATTACAACAGGCAGAAGACGAAAAACGTCGTCTCGAAGAACAATCTACCCGCCGTAGTTTGGTTGGTAGTGGCGATCGTTCAGAGCGTATTCGCACGTATAACTACCCACAAGGCCGTGTCAGCGATCACCGCATCAATTTGACGTTGTATCGCTTAGATGAAGTTTTGGAAGGGGCACTGGATTTGATTTTGGATGCCATCGTGCAAGAACATCAAGCCGATCAGCTTGCAGCGCTTGCTGAGAATCAATGATAAAGACGCCAATGACAATTGCAGAAGCATTGCGCTGGGCGACGCAACACATGACGCTTAGCGAAACCCCAAAGCTTGATGCAGAAGTGTTATTGGCGCATACCATTAAGCGTGATCGTACCTATTTGTTTACTTGGGCTGACCGAATTCTCGAACCGTTACAGCAAGAGCGTTTCGAGCAACTGGTACAGCGCCGCAAGCTAGGTACGCCGGTTGCTCATTTGGTAGGACAACGCGAGTTTTGGTCGCTACCATTGACTGTCAATGACAGTACCTTGATACCGCGCCCAGACACCGAAGTTTTAGTCGAACAAGCATTAAACCTACCAATGCCATCAGCGGCTACAGTACTTGATTTAGGTACTGGCACCGGCGCAATAGCGCTGGCATTAAAAAGTAGTCGCCCGCAATGGCAGGTGTGGGCAGTGGATAAAATGGCTGCGGCCGTTGCGTTGGCGCAGCAAAATGCACAAACGCTTAAACTTTCTATTTCGATAACTCAAAGTGATTGGTTTGACGCTTTAGAACCGCAGCAAAAGTTTGACCTGATTGTGTCGAATCCGCCGTATATTGATGCAAATGATCCGCATTTGGCACAGGGTGATGTACGCTTTGAACCGAAAAGCGCATTAGTTGCTGCAAATAATGGTTTGGCAGATATCGAAACGATTATTCAGGGTTCGAAACAATATTTACGCAGCGAAGGGTGGCTGCTCATCGAGCATGGTTGGACGCAAGCTGCAGCCGTTCGTGAACTGATGCAACAAGCACAGTTTAAAGCGGTTACGAGTATTCGTGATTATGCTAATCTGGAGCGAGTAACGATGGGACAGTGGAGTACTACCGATGGCCAATGATTTCATTTTCGCTGAAGAAAACGATCAAGAAGAAGTACCTGACAACACAACTGAAGCAGGTTGGAAGGTATTGATTGTTGATGATGAGCGTGAAGTGCATGCGGTAACCCGCTTAGCCTTGATGGACTTGGTATTTGAAGGCAAGGGTTTGAATTTTCTCAGTGCGTATTCACGTCGTGAGGCGGAGCAACTGATTTCTGAGCACGACGATATTGCGATTGTGCTGCTTGATGTTGTGATGGACACCGATGACGCTGGTTTGCAGGTCGCCAAATACATTCGCGAAACCGTTGGTAACCGCACCAGCCGTATCGTGTTACGCACTGGTCAGCCGGGTCAAGCGCCCGAACGCTCGGTAGTTATTAATTATGATATCAATGATTACAAAGCGAAAACCGAATTAACTGCGCAAAAGCTATTTACCTGTGTGATGTCGGCACTGCGTTCGTATCGCGACATCATTCGCGTTAAAGAGCAACTCGAACGAGTTGAGCATGAGTTGAGTTTTTACCAAACTTGGCTGCTTGAACACCAGCCGCAAGTGCGTCAGCAAGTTGCTGATGCCTATCAACGTTTAACCGAAAATAACGATTAAAAAGGACGTTCTTGATGTCATTCATAGCTCTAAAACACCTCCATGTCACCTTTGTGGCCATAAGTGTGGTATTATTCATGCTTCGTTTTTTCTGGCGCAGCATTGGCGCCGGCATAGCGAATCAAAAGTGGGTAAAGATAGTACCGCACATTATCGACACCGGTTTGTTGTTGACGATTGTCGGTATGTTGATTCACTGGCAGATGTGGCCGTGGGAAACACCATGGTTGATTAATAAAATCATTGGTTTGTTAGGCTATATTTTGTTTGGCTTGGTAGCGATGAAGGCATCGGTGAGCTGGCTGCGTTATGTCGGTTTTGTTGGTGCGCTGAGCTGGATTATGTTCCTGCTTCACATCGCGTTCAGCAAACAAGCACTGATTTAATAAAGCGTTATTCGTTATTCGTCCGCTACGCTGTTCGTCCGCTTCGCTTTTCGAACAGTGCGCAGCACGCACGAACAGTGAGCATAGCGAACGTACGAATAACGAATAACGAATTAAGGGTTTATGCGTTTTTCATATTTAGAACATGTTGCTCATGAAATTCTCCCAACTATCGAAATAGTGTGGGAGATTAGCCGTACCTTTCATTCTGATAGTGACCAGTACGTTAGTGATTATTATCAACAAATACGTGAGATGACGCATAAACATGAAGCACTCGCAGGTATTGAAAAACTGCAAGCGGTGATTCAGGACTTTTATTTCGATTTAGGGTTTAGTGATGCGCCGGAGCCGGTTGTTGGGGCGCAGCGCATCCTCCTTGATCGAGTGATTGGCTACCGTACCGGTTTGCCGATTAGTTTGGCGTTATTACTGCAAGAAACAGCGGCTTATGCTGGCATTCAAACTGAGTTGGTGGATTTTCCTGGCTATCCGTTATTGCGATTTGATTTTGACCATGAAAGCTATTTTGTTGATCCATTGCACGGCGAATTGTTAGAAGGCCAGCAAGTGCAAGAACGGTTCGAAGATGTCACCGATGATGCGCTTGAATTTTCGTGGGACATGTTTGAGGCGGCGGATCAAAAGACGATATTGATGCGCTACTTAACTGAGCTAAAGCATGCCATGATTCATGATCGTGAATTTGCGAATGCGCTAACGGTGGTGCACATGCTACTGGCCATATCCCCGGATGACCCATACGAAATACGTGACCGCGGTTATGTGCTCGAGGAACTCGATTGTCAACAAGCAGCAGTTGACGATTACCAGTATTTTGTCGAACAATGCCCAGATGATCCAAGCGCACAGCTGTTGCGCTTGCAGTTAGAAACGTGGGCGGCCCCCCAGCACGTCCTTCATTAAAATAAAAAATAAAAGGGGTTCTTGTGGAAAGCTCTGCATTGATTACCAATGACGGTATTATTTTTGGTTTGCTCGCCGTTATTCTAGGTCTTATTTTCTACACGCAAACCAGTTCAAATAGTTTTTGGCAGAAGTTTTATAAATGGGTTCCGGCCCTGCTGCTTTGCTATTTTATCCCTTCATTATTGAACACTTTCGGTGTTGTTGATGGTGCCAATACTGGCATCTATCCATTAGTTATGGATTATCTGTTACCGGCGTGTTTGGTGTTGCTCACCTTGAGCTTAGACTTAAAAGCGATTTTACGTCTCGGTCCTAAGCTACTGATTTTGTTTTTGACCGGTACCGTGGGTATCGTTATCGGTGGCCCCATTGCGCTATTAATTGTTAGCGCTATTTTCCCTGAAATGCTTGGTGGCGCTGGGCCTGACGCCGTATGGCGCGGTATGACGACAATTGCCGGCAGTTGGATTGGTGGCGGTGCCAACCAGGCGGCAATGAAAGAAGTCTATGAAGTGGGCGGTGAGATTTTCTCAGCAATGGTTACCGTCGATATTATTGTTGCCAATTTATGGATGGCCGTGTTGCTGTATATGGCTGCCAATAACAAGGCAATCGATAAGCGTATTGGCGCGGATACTAGCGCCATTGAAGCGATTAAACAGCGTATGGAACAGTACGAAGCTGAACATCGCCGTGAATCAAAACTACCTGATCTGATGTTTATTGTGGCGGTGGCATTTGGTGTCACTGGCTTGTCGCATTGGGGCGCCGATGTCATCGCACCGTATATTGCTGATAATGTGCCAGCGCTCAAAGACTTTAGCCTCGACAAGAAATTCTTCTGGTTGATAGTGATTGCGACGACGGTTGGTGTCGCTCTGTCATTTACGCCAGCTCGTAAGCTTGAAGGTGTTGGTGCATCGAAGTACGGTTCGATGTTCGTTTATATCCTTGTCGCCACAATTGGTTTGCATATGGATGTGACAGCCATTGTCGATGTGCCGAAGTATTTCCTAATTGGTGCTATCTGGATGATTATTCATGCCAGTTTAATGCTCATAGTTGCGCGTTTATTAAAAGCGCCGGTGTTTTACATGGCGGTCGGTAGCCAAGCAAACGTCGGTGGCGCAGCATCTGCACCGGTTGTTGCATCGGCATTTCATCCGTCTTTAGCGCCAGTTGGTGTGCTTCTTGCTGTGTTTGGTTATGCGTTAGGCACCTATATGGCCTATATTTGTGGTCAGATTTTGCGGGTTATTGCTGCCGGATAAGCAGCCTCCGCGCAATAGATAAATAAAGGAATGTAACGTGATAAACACGCAAGTAATCAAAGTTGGCGACGTGCAAGTGGGTAACCACTTGCCGTTTGTGTTGTTTGGCGGAATGAACGTATTGGAATCACGCGATTTAGCAATGCGCATCGCTGAACATTATGTTGAAGTCACCACGCGTCTTGGTATTCCGTATGTATTTAAGGCAAGCTTTGATAAAGCGAATCGTTCGTCTATTCACTCATACCGTGGCCCGGGGCTGGATAAAGGCTTAGAGATTTTCGCGGAAATTAAACGTACCTTTAACGTACCGGTTATTACTGATGTACACGAGCCGTACCAAGCTAAACCTGTGGCAGAAGTAGCAGATATCATTCAGTTACCGGCGTTTTTAGCGCGCCAAACTGATTTGGTTGTGGCAATGGCTGAAACCGGTGCGGTGATTAACGTTAAGAAACCGCAATTCCTTGCTCCTCATGAAATGCGCCATATTCTGAAGAAATTCGGCGAAGCGGGTAATCACAATGTGATTTTGTGTGAGCGGGGTAGTTGTTTCGGTTACAACAATCTTGTCGTTGATATGCTGGGAATGGATGAAATGAAACAGATGGCGCCGGTGATGTTTGATGCAACGCATGCATTACAGCGCCCAGGCGGCCGTGAAGATTCAGCCGATGGTCGTCGTGCACAAGCCGCGGTGCTTGCGCGTTCGGGCATGGCTCTTGGTTTAGCCGGATTATTCATTGAAGCGCATCCTGATCCTGATCAAGCGAAATGTGATGGCCCGTGTGCGTTACCGTTAGCGAAACTTGAACCATATTTACAACAAATGAAAGCAGTTGATGAACTGGTGAAAGGATTTGCAACGCTCGATACCAGCAATTAATTACGTGAAATACTGATTAAGAAGGTGCTCCGTGTGAAACACATTGAGCGCTTTTTTGTGATGGGTTATTGCGGTCGAACAATATAAAACGCGTGCTTTTTGTCTTTCGAGTTTGAGATCATCACGCTCTGATAGCCAGTATTAAACCACGGTGAATTGACTATTTGCTTATGAAATTTTTGCATGTGGTCAATCGGGGTGTCGATGCCGGTAAATTCAACGCGGCATACTGTTGTCCGACATTCGACGCCAGCTAATGTTGCGCCTTGTAATTCCTCGTTTTCATCGTATAAACGCACAATACTATCTTGCATCATATATGCCCAATCTTGGTCGATCGATTCGGTGTGAATCCGCTGTTGCACTTCATCAACATCAATTGCATTGCGCATTATTTCTTCGATTTCCCGTTGATGTTCGCTTTTAGTGGTGCGATCAGAACTAACCGGTTGCTCAATTCGACGCTCAATGGCAACGGTCTCTATGTCCTGTTGTTCGTCAGGTGCAGTCGCATCGGTTAGGTCAGTGGTTGTGATGGTGGCTTCAACTTCAGCATTATTGTTGGAAATAATTTCCTTCTCCACCACCATTTGTTTGGTTACTTGTGGCGATTGCTCGGTTTCTGGGGAGCTCCAAAGAAAATAAAGAAGTGCAGCAATTATCGCTATATAAACTCCATGCATGGCTTTTGTCATTGTTATATTTTCATCCTTTTATTCTCTCCCTTATATTCTCTTCCTTTGGCTTGCGCTCATACACAAACTGATTTAAATTAAAACGCATGTTTAAAATGTGCGTTCTAAACGTGCGAAACGAAGAAGAGAGACACGTTTGTATGGCAAAGCGAGTATCAACAAAAGATAAAATACTGAATGCTGCGGAGGCGTTGTTTGCTGAACATGGGTTTGAGCAGACATCATTACGTCAAATTACCGCAGATGCAGAGGTAAATCTCGCTTCGGTTAACTACCACTTTGGCTCAAAGAAGGCTTTGATTCAAGCTGTGATGGCGCGTTATCTGGAAGTTTTAATGCCAGCCCTTGAGCGGGAACTGATTCAACTGGCTGAGCAGCCTCAGGTGAGCACGCGAGCAGTGTTTGATTGTTTTCGCGCACCGTTAAATGAGCTGCGCGAGGTTAGAAAACATGGGCCGACCATATTTTTGAGCTTATTGGGTTATGCCTATGCGGATATCCAAGGTCATTTGCGTCGCTATACCATGGATCATTTTGGCGATGTCATGCAGCGGTTGTTGGCCACATTGCATTTAGCAAATCCGCAATTGAGTCCAGTTGATATGTTCTGGCGCTTGCACTTTGTGTTAGGCGCGACAGTCTTTGCGCAAGTTTCTGGCCCAGCATTGCGTGAGATTGCTGCGGCAGACTTTGGTGAGGCTATTGAAGCCGATCAAGTCATTGACCGATTGATTCCGTTTTTGGCCGGTGGTGTGGACGCACTCACCGAATAATGGACTATGCTTTATTGGGGCATGGTTTTCTGCCCGTTGTACCGAAAGGTTAAGGTGTTTTGAGATGGAAATTATTATTCTGTTAGTCGTTGTGGTGGTATTGCTTGTTGCTGTACCCGATATTCGCCGCAGCTTAATTACACGACCTGCGTTTGCATTCTTTAAACGCGTACTACCGCCGTTATCGCCAACTGAACGCGAAGCGATGCAAGCTGGTGACACATGGTGGGATGCCGACCTTTTTAGCGGACGTCCTGATTGGCATAAATTCCACCAGACAAAAGCGCCGCAGTTTACCGAAGCTGAGCAAGCCTTCATTGATAATCAGCTAGAAACCTTACTAGCGATGCTCGACGATTTCCGTATTGTTCAGCAAGATTCAGACCTACCAAAGAAAGTTTGGGATTACATTCGCAAAGAAAAATTCTTCGCGATGATAATTGGCAAAGAATTTGGTGGTCTCGATTTTTCGCCAGCAGCGAATTCACACATTGTTTCGCGTATTGCGACACGTTCAATTAGTGCTGCGGTATCAGTCATGGTACCTAACTCATTGGGCCCAGGTGAACTACTCACGCATTATGGTACGGATGAACAGAAAAATTATTGGTTGCCGCGTTTGGCGGACGGCACTGACATCCCGTGCTTTGCGTTGACTGGCCCAGAAGCTGGTTCTGACGCAGGTGCGATTCCAGACACTGGAATTATTTGTAAAGGCGAGTTTGAAGGCAAAGAAGTTGTTGGTATTCGCTTAAATTGGAGCAAGCGTTACATCACCTTAGCGCCAGTTGCGACAGTATTAGGCTTGGCGTTCAAATTGTATGATCCTGATGGCTTGATGGGTGAGCAAAAAGACATTGGTATCACCTGTGCTTTGATTCCGACGAATCATCCAGGTGTTGAAACTGGCGAACGTCACTTGCCGTTAAACCAAGCGTTTATGAACGGTACAACTTACGGGAAGGACGTATTTATTCCGCTTGAATGGATTATCGGTGGTAAAGACTACGCTGGTAAAGGTTGGCGGATGCTCATGGAGTGCTTGTCAGCAGGGCGTGGTATTAGTTTACCAGCACTTGCGGCCGCAACCGGACATGTCACCGAGCGTATGACGGGTGCTTATGCGTATGTCCGTCAGCAATTTGGTATGCCAATTGGTTTGTTCGAAGGCGTACAAGCGGCGATGGGTAAAATCGGTGGTACCAACTATACGCTGGAATCGATGCGCCGCTTAACGGTAACCGCATTGTGCGAAGGTAAGAGCCCCTCGGTGATTACCGCAATGACCAAATACCACATGACCGAAATGGGGCGCCAGGTAATGGACGCAGCGATGGACGTACATGCTGGTAAAGGTATTCAATTGGGTCCACGTAACTACCTAGGCCATGGTTATATGGCGACACCGGTTTCGATTACCGTTGAAGGCGCAAACATTCTTACCCGCAACTTAATGATTTTTGGCCAAGGTGCAACACGTTGTCACCCATATGTACTGGCAGAAATGGAAGCGGCGTCAAATCCAAATGAAGACGAGGGTTTGCAGCAATTTGATAGCTTACTGCTGAAACACATTGGTTTCGCCGCCGGTAACTTCTTCGGAAGCTTGTTCATGGGGCTAACCGGTGCACGGTTTAATGCAAGCCCAATGAGCGGTCCTACCGCGCGTTACTACCAGCAGCTCACACGCATGAGTCGTGCATTAGCATTAACCGCTGATATGGCCATGCTGGTGATGGGTGGCGATTTAAAACGTCGCGAGATGCTATCGGCGCGTTTAGGTGATGTGCTCAGCCATTTATACATGGCATCAGCAGTGTTGAAACGCTATGAAGACGATGGCCGCCAATCTGGTGACCTGCCGTTTGTTGAATATGCGCTTGAGCATCATCTATATGAAACTGGTGAAGCGTTCAAAGGTTTCTTTGCGAACTTCCCAAACCGAATTGTGGCATGGACCTTGCGCTTAGCAATTTTCCCATTAGGTATTCATTATCACAAACCGTCTGATGCCAACCTGCAAGCTGTTGCGAAAAGCATGATGGAACCAGGCGTTACCCGTGACCGTCATACTTTCTTGTGTTTCTGGAAAGACGATGCAAAAGACATGACAGGGCATATGGAGCTGGCGTTCTTGGCAATGCGTGAACATGCAAATATTTATAAGCGTATTCGCAAAGCAGTGAAGCATGGTGATATTGCCGAAGACTTAAGCGGTGATGAGTTGGTGAAAGCGGCTCGTAAAGCGGAAGTGATTACCGCTGATGAGGCCAAAGCTTTGAAGAAAACTGAACAATTGCGCATGACCGCTATCGGTGTGGATCAGTTTGCACCGGGCGTGATTGAGAAGCGTAAGTTTTACTAAGCAGGTACGCATAAAAAAGGGCTGTTTAAACAGCCCTTTTTTGTCCGCTATACGCCAATCGGCTTGTAACGTGTGCGATGTGGTTCCATCGCTTGCTCGCCATGAGTTTTCTTCATGTACTCTTCGTAATCAGTATAGTTACCTTCATAGAAGTTAATTTTACCTTCATCACGATAATCAAGAATGTGCGTTGCAATACGGTCAAGGAACCAACGGTCGTGCGAGATAACTAACGCTGAACCTGGGAACTCTAATAATGCTTCTTCGAGTGCACGCAAGGTTTCGACGTCAAGGTCGTTGGTTGGTTCGTCGAGCAGCAATAAGTTACCGCCAGCTTTCAGTAGTTTCGCTAAATGCACACGGTTGCGCTCACCACCTGAAAGTTCGCCGATGTGTTTCTGCTGATCATTACCGCGGAAGTTAAAGCGACCCACGTAAGCGCGACTGTTAATTTCAAAATTACCAATGCGCAAAATATCTTGGCCTTCGGAGATTTCTTGCCACACTGTGTTTTTGTCGACCATGCTGTCGCGGAACTGATCAACGCTTGCCAGTTGTACAGTATCACCAACTTCAACAGTACCCGAATCCGGTTGCTCTTTGCCGGTAATCATCCGGAATAACGTTGATTTACCGGCACCGTTTGGTCCGATAATTCCGACGATGGCGCCTTTAGGTACACTGAAACTTAAATCATCAATCAACACGCGCCCGTCATAGGCCTTTTTCAAGTGGTTAACTTCGAGTACTTTGTCGCCTAAACGAGGGCCTGGCGGTATGAACAACTCATTGGTTTCGTTACGTTTCTGGTAATCGCCACTTTGTAACTCTTCAAATCGCGCCATACGCGCTTTGCTTTTTGCTTGACGGCCTTTCGGATTCTGACGAACCCACTCAAGCTCTTGCTTAATGCTACGTTGACGCGCTTTCTCTTGCTTCTCTTCTTGCTCCAGACGTTTCTCTTTCTGCTCAAGCCAAGATGAATAGTTGCCTTCCCAAGGAATACCGTAACCACGGTCAAGCTCAAGAATCCAACCGGCAACGTTGTCGAGGAAGTAACGGTCGTGGGTAATCGCTACAACAGTACCTTCGTAGTCATGCAAGAAGCGCTCTAACCAAGCCACCGATTCAGCATCCAAATGGTTGGTTGGTTCGTCAAGTAACAGCATGTCTGGCTTACTGAGTAACAAGCGACAAATGGCAACTCGGCGACGTTCACCACCTGAGAGTACTTTGATTTTAGTATCCCACGGCGGCAGACGGAGTGAATCGGCCGCACGCTCGAGCATGTTATCGATATTGTGTCCGTCTTTGGCTTGAATAATCGCTTCAAGTTGACCTTGTTTTTTCGCCAACGCATCAAAGTCGGCATCTTCTTCCGCATAGGCCGCATAAACTTGATCGAGCTCAGCCAATGCGTTTTTCACATCAGCAACGGCTTCTTCAACCGTTTCGCGAACTGTTTTGTCTTCATCGAGTTGCGGTTCTTGCGGCAGGTAACCAATTTGAATACCAGCCAGTGGACGTGCTTCACCTTCGTATTCTTTGTCGACGCCAGCCATAATGCGCAATAACGTTGATTTACCCGCACCGTTTAAACCGAGTACACCAATTTTCGCGCCAGGGAAAAACGAGAGTGAAATGTCTTTTAAAATCGTCTTTTTCGGCGGGACGACTTTACTGACCCGCGACATGGAATAAATGTATTGTGCCATAACAGCATGCGTTCCTTTTTGAGGCGATATATTTAAGCAAAAATCGTAATTGTTTATTTTAACCCTTAAGTTGGCGCTAACCCAAGTATATTGGTAAACTAGGCGCCACTTATTTTCGTTTGACAGTTTGTGAAGTCAGGAGCCCCGATGTTAAAACATGAAATGAATATTGCCGATTACGATGCAGATTTATGGCAGGCAATGACTGGCGAAGTTCAACGCCAAGAAGAGCACATTGAATTAATCGCTTCAGAAAACTACACCAGCCCGCGTGTACTTGAAGCGCAGGGCTCACAGCTGACCAACAAGTATGCTGAAGGTTATCCACACAAGCGCTACTACGGTGGTTGTGAATATGTCGATATGGTGGAAGACCTCGCGATTGAACGAGCGAAAAAGCTGTTCGGTGCAAAGTACGCGAACGTACAACCGCATGCTGGTTCACAAGCCAACTCAGCCGTATTTTTGGCGTTGCTAAACGCTGGCGATACAGTGCTGGGTATGAGCTTGGCGCATGGCGGCCATTTAACTCACGGTTCACACGTTAACTTCTCTGGTAAATTGTACAACGCAGTACAGTATGGTCTGGATGAAACAACGGGTGAAATTAACTATGCAGAAGTGCGTGAATTAGCGCTTGAGCACAAGCCAAAAATGATTGTGGCTGGTTTCTCGGCCTATTCAGGTGTTGTTGATTGGTCTAAATTCCGCGAAATTGCTGATGAAGTTGGTGCCTATTTGTTAGTCGATATGGCTCACGTTGCAGGCTTGGTTGCTGCTGGTTTATATCCAAACCCAGTGCCTTTTGCTGATGTGGTGACGACTACTACGCACAAAACACTTGCCGGCCCACGTAGCGGTTTGATTTTGTCAGGTAAAGACGACGAAGATCTGCACAAAAAACTCAATGGTGGTGTATTCCCTGGTAGCCAAGGCGGCCCACTTTGCCATGTTATCGCGGCTAAAGCGGTGGCGTTCAAAGAAGCCATGGAGCCAGAGTTTAAAGCTTACCAACAACAAGTTTTAGACAACGCCAATGCGATGGTTAAAGTCATGCAAGAGCGTGGCTACAAAATCGTTTCAGGCGGCACTAAGAACCACTTGTTCTTGGTTGACCTTATCGATAAAGATATTACTGGTAAAGACGCTGACGCAGCATTAGGTCGCGCGTACATTACCGTGAACAAAAACTCGGTTCCGAATGACCCACGTTCACCGTTTGTGACCTCTGGTTTGCGTTTAGGTACCCCAGCGATTACTCGTCGTGGCTTTAAGCAAGCAGAAGCAGAGCAGGTCGCCAACTGGATTTGTGACGTACTTGATAATATGTCTGATGAGAGTGTTATCGAACGGGTTCGTGAACAAGTTAAGGCATTGTGTAAACAGTTTCCTGTTTATAAATAATTAGCGAAGGAACACGCCGATGCATTGTCCTTTTTGTGGCACACAAGATACCAAAGTGATTGATTCGCGATTGGTTGCGGACGGCGCCTCTGTGCGTCGTCGGCGCGAGTGTACCGAGTGTAAAGAGCGTTTCACTACGTTTGAAACAGCCGAATTAATTATGCCTCGCGTGATTAAATCGGACGGTACTCGCGAGCCATTTAATGAGGACAAGTTGCGCAACGGGCTACTGCGCGCTCTAGAAAAGCGTCCAGTTAGTTTAGAGGCGATGGAACAAGCAATTCAGAACGTCAAATCATCGCTACGGGCAACTGGGGAGCGTGAAATTACCAGTCAAGTGATTGGTGGTTTGGTGATGGAAAACCTGAAAGCTCTCGATAAAGTTGCCTATATCCGATTTGCCTCGGTGTACCGAGCTTTTGACGATATTCGTGAGTTTGGCGAGGAGATTGCTCGTCTCAATGACTGATCCGCTCGCTTGCCATCAACGTTATATGCAACGCGCCCTTGAGCTTGCCGCTCAAGGGCGTTTTTCCACCGCACCAAACCCGATGGTTGGCTGTGTTATCGTTGCCGATGATCAAATTGTTGGCGAAGGTTGGCATCAACGTGCTGGTGAACCGCACGCCGAAGTGCATGCCTTGCGCGAAGCAGGTGCCGCAGCGAAGGGTGCTATCGCATACGTGACGTTGGAGCCTTGTAGTCATTTTGGTCGCACGCCGCCTTGTGCAGATGCGTTAATCAAAGCTGAAGTTGCCACTGTTGTGGTGGCGATGAAAGATCCAAATCCGTTAGTAAGCGGTGAGGGCATCGAACGGCTTCGCGCTCATGGTATTGAGGTGATTGTTGGCGTGCTTGAGCAACAAGCGTTAGCGCTTAATTGCGGATTTGTGGCACGGATGCAACGCCAACGTCCTTGGCTACGGTTGAAAATGGCAGCCAGCTTAGATGGCCGCACGGCGCTCGCGAATGGTGAAAGTCAGTGGATAACTAGTATCGATGCGCGGCGCGATGTACATCGCTGGCGCGCCCAAAGTAGCGCGATATTGAGTACCGCGCGAACGGTGCTGGCAGATAATGCGGTGTTGACCGCTCGCCATCCGCAAACCGTGATTCAGCCAACACGGGTGATTATAGACTCTCATGGCTTGTTAACCGGCAACGAAACGCTGTTTCAAGAATTAGCCTCGGTGATTGTGGTCCATGCACCCGATACGGCTGTTGAACGCAATTGGCCGGCGCATGTTGAATGCATCACAGTCACACGCAACGAAACACAACATATCGATTTAGTAGAGCTGATGCACGCTTTAGCAGCGCACCACATCAATTCAGTATGGACTGAGTGCGGTGCTCAGCTTGCAGGTGCTTTGCTCAACGCTGAGTTAGTGGATGAAGTGGTGGTGTATTTAGCGCCCAAACTTGTTGGCGCCAGTGGTCTTGGACTTTTGAATTTACCGGCATTTTCTCACATGAGCCAAGTGCCAGAATTAACCTTTAAAGATGTTCGTCAGGTTGCGGAAGATCTTCGAATTATTGCAGTTCCGCGCCGGGTGAGAGGAGACTTAACGTCGTGACTCGATTAAATAGTGCAGCAGAAATCATTGAAGATATTCGTCAAGGTAAAATGGTTATCTTGATGGACGATGAAGATCGTGAAAACGAAGGTGATTTAATTCTAGCTGCAGAGTGTGTCACGCCGACCGCGATTAACTTTATGGCGCGCTACGGCCGTGGCCTTATCTGTTTAACGCTAACCGAAGAACGTTGTAAGCAATTGCGCTTGCCACTCATGGTAGATCAAAATAACTCACCTTATGCAACCAACTTTACGGTTTCAATTGAAGCTGCAGAGGGCGTAACCACCGGTATTTCAGCTGCCGATCGCGCTCGCACCGTACAAGCGGCTGTAGCAAAAGATGCGCAACCGACTGATTTGGTGATGCCGGGTCACATTTTCCCACTGAAAGCGAAATCAGGTGGTGTATTAAACCGCGCTGGCCATACGGAAGCCGGTTGCGATTTGGCGCGATTAGCTGGCTTTGAACCAGCCGCTGTGATTGTCGAAATTCTGAATGAAGACGGCACCATGGCGCGTCGCCCAGATTTAGAGAAGTTTGCCGCTGAGCACGACCTGAAGATTGGTACCATCGCTGATTTAATCGAATATCGTTCGTTGAAAGAGAAAACGGTTGAGCGTAAAGCGCATTGTAAACTGCCAACCGCATACGGTGAGTTTGAATTAATCACCTATCAAGACACGATTGATAAACAAGTTCATTATGCGTTGGTTCACGGTGCTATTGAACCCGATCAACCGGTGAACGTGCGTGTTCATTTGCAAGATACTTTCAATGATTTGTTCGCTACTGAGCGCGCAGCGAAACGCAGTTGGCCGCTGGGTCATGCAATGGAATATATCGGACAAAACGATGGTGTGTTGGTGGTGATTGGCCGGCATCAGAACCCGCAAGACATCTTAGAGCAGGTGATGAGCTTTGCTGCTGAAGATCGTGGCGAAGTGAAACCAACAGCGGCTGCTTCTAACGCATCAAGAAATGTGGGAATCGGCTCACAAATTCTCGCTGACTTGGGCGTTCACCATATGCACTTGATGAGCTCACCAAAACGCTATTCAGCGCTTTCGGGCTTTGGCCTAGAAGTTGTTGACTTCATTGAAGACGAGCAAGCTGATAGCGAGTAATCAGTTCGCTAATTCTTGTACACGGTGCCAGAGTAATTCATTCGCTGGCGCCGCTTTTCCTGCCTGAAGCGACTGTCGCGCAACAAAACCATTGAGAAAATCAATTTCGGTACGCCGCTGCTGTTGTACGTCAACCAACATTGATGAGTAATTGCGGGCGGTATTCTTAATCACTGTGAGTGCGCTTTCAACTAGTGTCTCAGCGTGTAAGCGAATGCCTTTATGTTCAGCCAACCAACAAATCTCCTCAGCGACTTGCTGTTGTTGCGCGGTAATATCGTGCTGAAGTAGTTCGCCATTACGACAGTTATGTAACACTGTAAACGGATTGATGAGGCAGTTAATAGCGAGCTTTTGCCACCGGCGCTGATCAATAGCAGGGCTCCAATTCAGCAATGGTAAGGCGTTATTTAATACGTTAAAAACTTCGGTTGGACGACGGCTTGAAGCATGTTCGACGCGAGCCCAGCCCAACCAGCTTTCGCCCACACCGGCATGAACAACTTCATTGTTATGACGATAAGCACCGTGCGTTGTAACCCAATGCAAAGCCCGTTCTGGCATGATCGTACTCTCGTTATCGAGCATCCCGTTGTAGCTCAGAATAATCGATGAATCATCTGGAAGCGGTGATTGTTTGAGTTCCTCCAAAAAGGTAGCGACGTCGTACGCTTTCACTGCGGCAAAAATTTGTGTCGGTGCGTTAATCGGTAACTGTTGCGTATTGAATTGTAAGGTATGAGCCTCATGAATAATCTCAATGGGGTGAGGTGTTGCACTGCGTGGTTTCAGGGAAACATGCTCGCCCACACGGCGTAAATTGACCGCCATCAAGCTACCCACTGCGCCTGTACCAACCACTAACCAATGCATTTACTCAAGCTCCCGATGATAATTTTGCTCTAATCGAGTCAATGACTTTCGTAGTGCAAACAGAATAATAAGACTTGGAATAACCATCACCGCGGTGAGAATAAAGAATAGCTGCCAGTTACCATCGAGCCAATTAACCACATAACCGCTGTAGGAGGACAGCAAGGTTCGCCCTAAGTTACCGAGTGATGCAAATAACGCATACTGGGTGGCTGTAAACGCACGGTTGGCAAGCAAACTAATGAAGGCAACAAATGCAACCGTTGACCATGCGGCGGTAAAGCCATCAATGATTACCGCGGCTAGCAACAAGTTAGTATTCGGACCAACGCCGGCTATCCAAGCAAACATTAAATTCGAGCCGGCCATGGCGATGCCACCCAACATGAGACCTCGCACAATCCCAAGACGTAAATTCACGAAACTGCCGAGGATGGCGAAAATGATGGTGACCCACCAGTTAACCATTTTTGAGTAAACCGCAATGTCATCGTTGCTAAAGCCAACTTCTTTGTAGAACACAATCGACATGCGACCTAAAAAGGCCTCGCCAATTTTAAATAAGAAAATAAACGCAAGCATGCCGATGGCAAGTTGCCAGCCATTGCGTTTGAAAAATTCGGTAATTGGATCAACCAATGTGTTGCGGAGCCAGTCGAGCCAATGATTGAACTTTGGCAGTTCCGGACGATAGCGCTTCGACTCTTTTACCGCGAGCACAAATAAAAGCTGTGCAACTATGACAAAGCACAACACAACGTAGGCGTCTTGCCAGGTCAGTGTAGCACCGTCGACCAGGAAGAAGGGAATGGCACCAAGCCCGCTATAACCGCTCCACCAGCCGGCGGTAGCCATTGCTGCACCAGCAGACTGAAGGCGAGCTTCGTGCGGGCCAAAGGTTTCAATACGAAAGGCATCAATCGCAATATCTTGCGTGGCAGAGAATATTGCGATTACTAGCGCGGCGAGGGCAACCCACCACAAATGCTCAACCACGTTGATTTGGGTTAACACACTGGTGGCAAACAAAATGCCAATAAGGCAGAAAATAAGCCAGGCGCGACGTTGCCCAACCCATCGATTCAGTAGTGGAATTTTGACGCGATCAATCAGTGGTGACCACAGTGCATTAATGGAGTAGGCAACAAACACAACTCCGAATAACCCGATGGCTGAGCGGTCGACCCCGACTTCTTGTAACCAAGCGGACAGCATGGAGCCGATAAGCACCCATGGAAACCCGCTGATGACACCAAAACCAAAAATAACCCATACGCGCGGTTCGCGATACACCGCGAGGTCTTTATACCAAGGAGTTTGGGTTGAAGAACTCACTGTTGCGGAACAATTTCAATTTTTTTCAAAACCGGCGGCTGTTTAGGTACGTCTGGCCAGCCTGTCTGCTCATGATAAGGCGAGGTTTCAACACTGGCGAGCTTCTCTAATACCTCCTCACCAGCGATAACCCAGCCAAACACCGCATAACCCCAACCTTTGGTGGATGGATTTAACGATTCGTTGTCATTCATATTGAAATAAAACTGGCGGGTGGCTGAATGCGGATCCGATGTGCGAGCCATCGCAATGGTCCCGTAGTTATTGAGCTTGCCATTGCCGGACTCATTAAAAATAGGGTCAAACATGGTTTTCGCTTCAAAATTTTCATTATAACCGCCGCCTTGCACAACAAAGCCGGGAATAATGCGATGAAAAATCGTGTTGTTATAGCTACCTGCCTGCACATACATTAAGAAATTTTCAACGGTTATCGGTGCCTTGGCACGATCCAGTTCAACCACGATATCACCCTCAGTGGTAATAAATTTCACTTTGGGGAAGAGATTGTTGGGCTGCACTTGCGCAGCAAAACTCATACTGCTGAAACAAAAAACGAAGGCTAAAAGCAGGTAACGCATAATCATCCTCGTGCTTGTAAAATAATGAATTTACTATTTTGTGCGACTTGGTGCACTGATTTAAATAAGCGCTTTAACGACTGATAATACGGGAGATGACGGTTCGCCACTACCCATAATTCACCATTTTTACGCAAAACTCGCCGACTATCTCTAAACATCTGGCGTGCAATATGCTCCGTCACGGCATGTTCTTGGTGAAATGGCGGATTGCAGAGAATGAGATCGATGCTGTCAGTAGCTGTTTGTGCCAAGCAATCGTCAACGCGGGTGTGGTATTGCGTGATGTGCTCAGCGGGAAGATTCTCAATAATATTCCGATGCGTTGACGCAATGGCGAGGAAGGATTCATCGACAAACGTAATGTCACTATCCGGCGACATCCGAGCAAAATGTATACCTAATACACCGTTACCACAGCCTAAATCAATCACCTGCTGGGCTCCTGCCGGAGGCATATTGTCCAACATAAAGCGGGCGCCTATGTCGAGTTGATTGCGCGCAAAGACGCCAGCGTGGTGATGTAAGGTGAGATTCAATTCAGGCACTTGCCACGCACTCACAAAGTGCTCTGCGTCTAATGGCGTATTACGCACCACAGCATTCACCGTTCGACATTTACGGCGAATCAATGAAACCTCCACAGCATCGCAATATTTGGCAAAGAGTTCGCGTACAGCTGGTGTAAGCAACTTACTTTTGGCAGCGGCAATTATCGGTACGCCGGCAGGCAATTCCGCGGCGATTTTTGCTAACTGAAATTCAAGCAAGCTTAAACTCTTCGGTATTTTTAAATACACGACGTCGCGATCATCCGGCAATTGATCAAGTGGCGACAGTGCGCTAAGAGTTTTAGGCAATTGATTGAGTGTGAGATTATGACGCCAGCCTAAATGACTCACATAGGAGTCGCTTAAACTGGCTGTGTCTAAACCAGCAAATGGCATCAACAGAGCACCCCATTGATCATTCACGAGTAGCGGCCTTTCGTCATTGCGGGTGACAATGATCTCATGCAGTAATTCATCTGCCGCTTCCCACGCTTGCAGCGTATCGTGGCTACGTGCAGGAAAACGTTGTAGTTGCCAAGTGCCGGCGGCAGTGGTGAATAAAGTCATAAATAGGTTGCTCGTTGTTGGGTTATCAATGGTCGGACATTTCACTCGGTCACATTCGTGCTATGATAGCGAAAAACGACAGATGACTATAGGTTTTAACTCGTGAAAAAATACGCAGAAATTACCGGCTGGGGTAAATGTTTACCGCCTGCTGTGATGACCAACGATGATTTGGCGACGTTTTTAGAGACGTCTGATGAATGGATTCGTACCCGCACGGGCATAGAAGAGCGTCGCGTGAGTGCGGTTGGCACTTCAAAGATGGCAACTGTGGCAGCGCGTAATGCTTTAGCCGCGGCTGGTCTTGATGCTGAGGAACTCGATTTAATTATCGTCGGTACCTGTACGCCTGATGAAATTATCCCAAACGTAGCGTCGGCAGTACAACGCGACTTAGGTAATAAAACGGCTGCGGCGTTCGATTTGAATGCAGCCTGTAGTAGCTTTTTATATGGCATGCATTACGCAACGCAAGCCATCCGCACCGGCGCGCACAAGAAAGTTCTCATTATTGGTGCCGAGCGTTTGACTCGTATTCTTGATTGGACCAAGCGCGAGAGCGCGGTGCTGTTTGGTGACGGCGCAGGGGCGATGATTCTTGAAGCGAGCGACGATGAAAGTGGCTTATTAGCTTCACATGTTACTTGTGATGCGGATGCCCGTGATGTGTTAGCGCTAGAATTCGGTATGAGTTTTAATCGCTTTGGTTTCGATGGCATTATGCCATTCAACTTTGTTGGCCAGGAAATTTTCAAACGCGCTGTCAAAGGCATGAATACCGCAGTTGAAAAAGTCTTCGAAGAAACCGGTCTTACCACCGACGATATCGACTCGTTGATTCCACATCAGGCCAACAAGCGCCTCATCGACTATCTTGCAAAAATGTGTAAGGTGCCGGAAGAAAAAACCGTCATTAATATTCAAAAATACGGCAATACGTCTTCAGCAACGCTACCCATCGCGTTTTGTGAAGCAGTAGAGCAGGGCATTGTGAAGCCGGGTGATACGATTGTTTCAGCTGTGTTCGGCGGTGGCTTAACCTGTGGTGCTGGTATTATTAAATGGGGTCAGCGTGTCACACCAATTCGTGATTACAATGAAACCTTACCAAGCAATGGGCAAACGGCACTGGAGTTGATTTTGCCGTTATACGAAGGCACCAAAGCAGCTTGGGAAAAACGCGGCCATGAGTAACTTGGTAAAAGAAGAAGTTCGCCATAACGTTCTGTGGTTGACGTTAGCGCGCGCAGATAAAAAAAATGCGTTGACTCAGGATATGTATACGGCCCTGAGCTCGGCGTTACAAGCTGCTGATCGTGACGAAAAAATTGCAGCGGTGGTTATTACCGGTGAAGGCGATAGCTTTACTGCAGGTAACGATTTAAATGACTTTTTGGCGATTGAAGATCTTGATGATAGTGCGCCACCGTTCGAGTTTCTGTATACCTTAAGTCGCCTTAGTGTTCCATTGGTAGCTGGTGTTAACGGTTTAGCGATTGGTATCGGCACGACGATTTTGCTGCACTGCGATTTAGTGTATGCGAGTAGCGACGCTATTTTTGCGTTGCCATTTATTAATTTAGGTTTAGTACCTGAAGCCGCATCGAGCTTATTGCTACCGCAGCAATGTGGTCACCTGAAAGCCTCTGAGTTGCTGTTGCTTGGCGATAGCTTTGATGCTCAAGAAGCGTTGCAATATGGCTTAGTTAATAAAGTTGTGGCACCGCAAGAGTTGAGCGAAACGCTTGAACAAGTTGCTGCTTCATTAGCGAGCAAACCACACGGTGGTTTACGAGCAGCTAAGAAGCTTATCAAACAGCCAGCTGAACCAGTAGCCGATAGAATAGAGCGTGAAGCGAAGATCTTTGCCCGTGCTTTAAGCTCTGACGCGGCTCGCCAAGCGATAAAAGACCGCCTAACTAAAAAGAAATAATCAAAATCGCTTAATTTCTCAGCAGTCAGCTGTACTTGCCTTGCGAGTACACTGGCTTTGAGGGATAATGCCCGCCGTTATGGTGACCTCATCGGTCCCCCCGCAACACGAACTGGCGAACCCGGTCAGGCCCGGAAGGGAGCAGCCGTAGTCAGGGATGTGGGTGCCGGGGTGCTGGCTGGTGAGGTCGCCACCCAATCTTCGAAAAGCGAGAGCGATATTAGCTATTTGATATTTGATATTAGACCAGTTAAAACTTGTGTTTCTAATATCAAATATCCAGTATCTAATATCGCTTTTGTTTTTTAACGAGGATGACATGCCGAAGAATGTGAAGCCGGTTTATTACGGCGACTACCTGCAATTAGATAAACTCCTAGATTCTCAGCAACCGCATAGCAAAATGTACGGGCCTGAAGCGCACGATGAAATGTTGTTCATTATTGTGCATCAAGTGTATGAGCTTTGGTTTAAGCAAGTTTTGCATGAATTGCGGGCGATTTATAAAGAGTTTCGCGCAGAACAATTGGATGACCGGGCGCTACAACTGGTTGCGCATCGACTGCGCCGTGTACTGACAATTCAAGACTTGATGAATGACCAAGTTGGCGTGATTGAGACGATGACGCCGCAAGAATTCTTGGAGTTTCGTGATTACCTCGTTCCAGCCTCCGGTTTTCAGAGCATTCAATTTAAAGAACTCGAAATTATTCTTGGACTGACCCGAGACACCCGTATCGCATTTGATCAACAATCGTTTTATAACCGCCTGAACGATGAACATCGAACATATTTAGAAGAACTAGAAACGCAACCGAGCTTATTTGATTGTGTTGATCAGTGGCTATCACGTATGCCGTTTTTACAGTTTGATGATTTTAGTTTTTGGGACGTCTATCAGCAGGCGGTAACAGATTCGCTTGACCGTGACGAAGAAATTATTCGGCAAAATGCTGCCGATGATGGGCAATTAGAGACAGAATTGGCCAGTTTGCAGGTTAATCGGGATAATTTTTCGGCATTATTTAATAACGAACGTTATAAATCGTTACAGGAAGATAACCGAGTTCGTCTATCCCAACGCGCAATGTTAAGTGCGCTGTTTATTACACAGTACCGCGAAGAACCGGCATTCCATCTTGCTCATCAGGTGATTACCTCGTTAGCCGAAATGGATGAGAAGCTCACTATTTGGCGTTATAAACATGCAATGATGGTGCAACGCATGTTGGGGACTAAGATTGGCACTGGCGGCTCTTCGGGGCATGATTATTTGCGTCGTACGACGGAACAAAATCGAGTATTCAAAGATTTCTTTGCCATGGCCACTTATTTGTTACCGAAAAGTGCGTTACCTGAGCTACCCAGTGCGGTTCGACAGGCACTCGGTTTTTATTTCCGGCACGACGACTAACTTAGCGGTGGTGCTCGAACCAGCGAAGCGCTTGATGCAGTGCGCCCAGTTGATGGGCAAGGCGTTCTGACAACCACTGGCTACGGCTGGTGGTTGTTGCTTTGGTGAGACTCACTAGGGTTTGTCGAAGCTCATGAACGTAATCAAGCGGTTGGCTGGCCTCAGCATTAAACAATTGTGCATCAAACCAATCAGAAAAATTTTCTTCGGATATATTCAACTGCTTAATACGTTGTTCTAATGCATTGATTTCATGCTCGAGGCGGGTTTGCAGCTGGTGATTGAAAATGCTTTGATTAGACATGCAAATGCTCGTTTGGTGGCGACATGAAACTTAAGTTGTTGATGGCACAGTTTAGCGCAACTCGATGACTTTCAAAAATAAAGATTTCTGAGAGCTACTGTTGTGGGTAAATATGCAGTCAGAAGTTACTTTTATGCACAACTGTTAAGATGCTGTAAACGGCATTTTATCTATATTTAGTGTTAATTTTAGCTGATATCCGTTGTTGACATCGCCGCGTCGATCGTGGGAGTATTGATGCATTATTACCGTCGGCTTTCTGTCGGTAATAGCTGCAAGTGTTGATTAAACTCTTTTCGTCACTCAAATAACTGGGAGGCTGGCGACATTAGGTCGTTGAGCTTAAAGTTAAGTCAAATTGGTTGGGAACTATGACCAAAGTAATCAATAAAAGCAAAGTTGCTGCAGCCCTAATCGGGATGTTCGCAATTGCAGGTAGCGCTAGCGCAGCTGCCCAAGATCTTTCGACGTTGCAAAACGAAGAAGCAAAAATTCACACTGCTGACAAACGGTCTCAGCAAAAAATCGATTCTTTGTTCGAACAGAGCCAAGAGTTGTTATATGAGTACCGTGCAGTTGTAGACGAATACGAAAACTTAAAAGTCTACAATGATCACGTTCAGCGTCTCGTTGATGACCAGAATGCATCACTGGCTTCTCTACAGCGCCAGATCGACGGCATCGAAGCGACCAAGCAAGGTGTGGTTCCTTTGATGTACAAAATGATCGACGCTTTGGAGCAGTTTGTGGAGCTAGATCTGCCTATTCACAAAGAGCGTCGTTTGGCTCGTGTTGAGCGTTTACGCGAAATCATGGGTGCTTCAAACGTCACGACTTCTGAGCAGTTCCGTCAAATCACTGAAGCTTATCAAGCTGAAATGGATTACGGCGCAGGTCTGATCGCATACGAAGGCAAGTTGCAGTTCGAAGGTGAAGAAATCTCTGTTGACTTCTTCCACTTAGGTCGCGCAGCTTTAATGGCTCAATCTTTGGACCTGAAAAACGGTTGGATTTACAACAAAGAAGCGGGCGCATGGGAAGCTCTTGATGACGCTTACCTGGGCTCTTTGACCAAAGCGATTCGTATGGCGCGGAAGCAAACCGCACCTGATCTGATTAAACTGCCTATCTACGCAGCGGAGCGTGCAGAATGAACAAACTAGTGAAATCTTTGCTGGTCGCAGCAGCATTCTCATTATCAGCTGGCGCGAGCTCTGCTTACGCGCAAGATGAAGCGAAATCACTAGACCAACTTCTTGAACTAGTGAAAGAAAACCGTGCTGCCTCACAGCGTATCAACGCACAGCGTGAAGCTGAATTCACTTCAGCTCGTGCTGACAAGCAAGCATTATTGAACGACGCAAAACGTCAGCTAGCGAACGAAAAAGCTCGCGGCGAGCGTTTACAAGCTCAATTCGCTGAAAACGAAATCGCACTTGCTAACAAAGAACAAGAGTTGCAAAACGCTCTTGGTACTTTGGGTGAAATCGTTGGTGTTGCACGTGGTGCAGCAGGCGAAACTATCGGTCGTATCGCAACCTCTATCGTGAGCGCGCAGTATCCAGGTCGTGAAGACGTTTTGGAAACTATCGCTGAAGCGAAAGAAGTGCCAACGATTGCTGAGCTTGAAGAGCTTTGGTTAGCTTGGTTGACCGAAATGAAAGAGTCTGGTCGTGTTGTAACTTTCAACAGTGACGTGACTTTGCTTGACGGTTCAACTGAAAACCGTGATGTAACTCGTATTGGTGTATTCAACTTGATTTCAAACGGCGAATACTTCAACTACAACGACGCTGCTGAAGAGATTCAGCCATTAGGTCGTCAGCCAGAAGGTTTCGTTTTGGCAACTGTTGAAGCGTTTGAAAACACTGAAACTGGTTACGAAGGTTTATATATTGACCCGGCTCGTGGTCAAATCTTGAACTTGGCAACTCAAAAAGCAACGCTTGAAGAGCGTTATCACCAAGGTGGTACAGTTGGTTACGTAATCACTGTTGCGCTTATTGTTGGCTTCTTGATTGCAATCTACAAGTTCATCACTTTAGGTATTGAAGGTGCGAAGATGCGCGCTCAGTTGAAAAACACTGCGAACCCATCTGACAAAAACGCACTTGGCCGTATCTTGAAAGTGTATCAAGAGAACAAAACTGCAGACACTGAGAACCTTGAGTTGAAACTTGACGAAGCTATTTTGCGTGAAACACCACGTATCGACAGCGGCGTAAACATCATCAAGATTTTGGCAGCTATCGCGCCATTACTCGGTCTCTTAGGTACAGTTGTTGGTATGATCGGTACCTTCCAATCAATTACCTTGTTTGGTACTGGTGATCCGAAAATCATGGCAGGCGATATCTCAATGGCGTTGGTTACCACCGCATTGGGTCTGATTGCTGCGTTGCCATTGATTCTTGTACACGCGATTGTGGCATCACGCGCTAAGTCTATTGTTCATGTATTAGATGAACAGGCTGCAGGTATCGTCGCCGCGCACGCGGAGAAGAAGGAGTAATCCTATGGTCTACCTGGTGGAGCTCTGGGAATCTATCAGGGATTTTCTGGGTACCGGTGGCGACGTCTTGTACGTCGTCATGGGGGCGCTCTTTCTCATGTGGGTTCTCATGATTGAGCGCTATTGGTTCCTCACCGGCGTATTTCCTAAGCTGAAGAAACAAATCATCAGCGACTGGGACGCTCGGAAAGATACCACCTCATGGTACGCTCACAAAATCCGTGATGCATGGATTTCTGAAGCCAACGAAAAACTAAATGCGCGTATTTTGTTGATCAAAACCTGCGTAGCGATTTGTCCGTTAATCGGACTACTTGGCACCGTAACCGGTATGATTGCAGTATTTGAAATCATGGCGGTACAAGGTACTGGTAACCCACGCTTGATGGCGTCGGGAATTTCGATGGCAACTATCCCGACAATGGCGGGCATGGTTGCAGCATTGTCAGGTATGTTCTTCGCCTCTCGCTTAGAAGCACGGGTGCGTCGAGCGAAAGAAAGATTGATCGACAGTTTGCCACATCATTAAGAGAGAAGAATTATGGCACGTAAACGTTTTCGTGAAGAGGAAGATGCAGCGATCGATATGACGCCGATGCTCGACATCGTATTCATCATGTTGATCTTCTTCATCGTAACCACCTCTTTCGTAAAAGAAGCTGGTATTGACGTGAACAAGCCAGAAGCGAGTCAGGCAGAGAAGAAACCTTCTGCTAACATCTTTATCGCTATTCGTGCGAACGGCGAAGTATGGATGGACAAGCGTATGGTTGATGTAGAGCGTGTAGGCGCGAACATCGAACGTCTATTGGCAGAACAGCCAACTGATATCGTAGTGATTCAGGCGGACAAAGAAGCCAAGCATGGTGTTGTCGTTAAAGTCATGGATCAAATTAAGGAAGCGGGTATTGACAAGATATCCATAGCCGCAGAGGACGATTAATTATGGTGCGCTTTATAGTATCAATACTATTAGGTGCTGCAGCTACGTTCCTTCTGTTCGCTTTCATGGCTTTTTTGATTAGCGGCGGTGAGGGACGTAACGAAGGTCCACCACCGACTGCACCGATCGAACTTGTAACAACGCCACCGGATTCGGATGTGGATCAGCGTCGCCGTACGCCACCACCACCTCCGCCTCCACCTCAGCAACCGCCTGAGACTCCGCCAAACGAGCCTGACACGTCAGACTCAGATGGTATGAATCTTGACTTGGGTTTTGAGGTAGATGTTGGTGGAACCGATACAGGGCTAAATGCGGGCGGACTCATGGTTCGCGATGGTGAAGCAACACCTATCGTACGTATTAACCCGCGTTATCCGCCGGCTGCGGCACGTGACGGTATCCAAGGTTGGGTGCAATTACGTTTTACCATCGATGAAACAGGTGGGGTAACTGATGTTGAAGTTATCGACTCAGAACCACGCCGTGTATTTGACCAAGAAGCTCGCCGCGCCTTGTTGCGTTGGAAATACAAGCCGAAGGTTGTTGACGGTAAAGCTGTACGCCAGCCTGGTCAAACGGTCCAGCTCGACTTCACGTTGGATATGGAGTAATAGATGATGCACAAAAAACTCACAACATTAATTAGTGCGAGTGTATTGTGTACTGTGATGGCAGCCGCTCCTGCGCCTGCCGCATCACAAGAAATCAATTACAACTTGCCATCAGCTGAACAAGTCGAAGCTGCGAAGCAGAGTCGCCGTAACCAAACCGTAAGCGAGCGTGTTGGTCGTCGTTTGATGACTGCATTGGATTTGTACACTGAAGAAGAAGACACAAAGGGTGCTATCGCAATCTTGGTCGAAATTGACCCAAGTAGCGAGTTTGATACTGCTTATGTCAACCGCTTCCTCGGTAACCTGTATGCAGCCGATGGCGAAGAACGTAAAGCTTACGATTTAGTGAAGCGTGCAGCTGATGCTGATGTGTTAGGTCATGCTGACCAAGCATTAGTATTGAAGCTAACTGCAGACCTAGCGTTACAGCTTGAAGAATATCGTAATGCATTAACCTATTACGGTAAGTGGCTCCAGTTTACTGGTGAAGCTGACCCAGATGTGTTTTTGCGAATTGCCAATGCTTATTATGAGCTGAAGCAGTTTGATAAAATTGTTCGTCCTGCCGATTTAGCGATTCAAGCTTATGAAGCAGAAGGCGAAGTCAACAAAAACCCATATGTGTTGAAAGTTGCAGCTTACTACGAAACTGAACAGTACAAAGAAGCGATTAAAGTACTTGAAGTCGGTTTGAATAAACTACCTACTGAAAAAGTATGGTGGAGTCAGTTAGGCATGCTTTATATGCTGACTGAAAACATCGACAAAGCGTTACAAACGTTAGAAATTGCGTACTTAGCAGGTTACTTGGACAAGGAAAGCCAAATTAAGGCGGTTGTCCAGTTATATGCTAACTCGTCAATTCCTTACAAAGCAGCAACCTTGATGGTGAAGCATTTAAATGCTGGCGACATCGAGAAAACTGCGCGTAACTATCAAAGTGCGGCAAGTAGTTTCGAGCAAGCGCGCGAGTACGCGAAAGCTGCTGAAATGTACGGTTTATCAGCTAACTTACAAGAAACTCAGGCTGAGAAGGCTGACTTCTTCCGCCGTCAAGGCAATGCATATCTTCGCGCTGAAGAATATTCAAAAGCAGCGAATGCTTATATGAAAGCGCTACAGGAGAATGTAGAAGAACCAGGCCGCGTATATATGTCTTTAACCGAAGCTTATTTCTATGAGAATAACTTCCGTGAAGCATTAAAATACGTGCAAGAAGCGAAGAAATTCCGTGACCAGCGTCGCAACGCGACCAGTTGGGAACAGTATATTCGCCAAAAAGCTTCGAACCGCGGTGTTTCACTGTAATCGATATACAGTATTCAGTTAAATATCTGGTAAAACCCCGCGACTTAGCGGGGTTTTTTATTGGTCTTGAACTATTGTTATACAAGACATGTCAAAATAAAAAGTGATAGTCTGTTGATCAAGAACAACAAATGAGGAAATTCAAATGAAAGCGATGAAAAAATCAGTTTCAGTAGCGGTAGGCGCATTGATGGTAAGCGCTGGTAGCGTTGCAGCTTCAGCAAACCCTTTTGGCTTTACCGAATTGCCTGGTGGCTATCAACAGCAACAGCAACAACAGCAGCAACAGCAAGAGATGCGTTGCGGTGCCAATAAAGACGCCAAAAAGGCCAAAGAAGGCAAATGCGGCGAGGGTAAATGTGGTGAAGGTAAATGCGGTGGCGATAAAGCCAAAGAGCATGCCAAGAAATATGAAGAAGGCAAATGCGGCGAAGGGAAGTGCGGCGAAGGCAAATGTGGCGGTGATAAAGCCATGCAAAAAATGGACGACAAAGCGAAAGAGCGCATGAACGAAAAAGCCAAAGAAGGTAAATGCGGCGAAGGCAAATGTGGCGAAGGGAAGTGCGGCGCATAGTTGGCTTAGGACTCCGGCGGGAATTCTTAACTGAAGTATTACAGCAGAATCCCGCCGTAGACTTTTGGGAAATAGCACCTGAGAACTGGATTGAGCGTGGTTACGAAGCCTCTTACCAGCTCGATAGGTTGCGTGAACGATATCCGCTGTATAGCCACGGACTTTCGCTATCAATTGGTAGTCCAGACCCCCTTGACGAAGCCTTCATTCTAAAGGTTAAGGCATTTCTCGATCGCTTTAATATAGAGCGCTACAGCGAACACTTAAGTTATTGCTCAGCCAACGGTCATCTTTATGACTTGTTGCCGATACCGTTTAGCGAAGAAGCGGCGGACTACGTGGCGCAGCGCGTTCGTCGAGTCCAAGAATTGCTTGAACGTAAACTCATTTTAGAAAACGTTTCGTATTACTCTCCTGCGGCGCAAGAAATCAGTGAACTCGCATTTATTAAACGCGTTCTCACGCAAGCGGATTGTGACTTATTGCTTGATGTGAATAACGTGTTCGTGAATAGCGTGAATCACAAATATGACCCCGTGGCGTTTATTCAAGGTTTACCATCAGAGCGCATTAATTACGGGCATATTGCTGGACACTACGAAGAAGAACCTGACCTGTTAATTGACACCCATGGCGCTGCTGTGCGCCAAGAGGTCATGGAGTTATTAGCGCTTAGCTATGAAACTCATGGACCATTTCCGGTTCTGTTAGAGCGTGATTTCAATATTCCGCCGTTACCGGAGTTATTGGCAGAAGTAGAGGCCATAAAGGCTGTAACACAAAATACAGAAGTAGCATGACAGAGTTCCAACGTATTCAAGAGCAGTGGTCGCGTTGGTTAAGAGATCCGAAAGGTAGCGAACAACCTGTTGCCGAATTACGTCGACTGCAGGTGTATGAGCGCTTAGTCAGAAATAACCTCGACGGATTTGTGACCCGCGGTTTCCCGGTATTGTTTAGTATTCTGACTGCCGAACAATCGCGTACCTTGTTACAAGCCTTTATTTCTCAACACCAAGCAAAGACACCGCTATTTTCAGCAATAGGCGCAGAGTTTGTTGAATTTTTGGCTGACTATGACGAAGATTGGTTGCCTGCTTGGAGCTATCAGCTTGCCGTATACGAGCGCATGGAGGTAGAAGCGTATAACCATGAATCTGCCTGTATTTTGCCACCATTAAAAACGGCTATAGAAGCCACATTGTGGCAGGTCAATCCGTCGCTGCAATGGCATGCTTTCGACTACCCCGTTCATACCATTCAGCCTGAACTTGTTCCAGAACAACCGCTGGAGCAGGCCTGCTATTTAGCCGTTTATCGTGTTGATGAATTTAACAATGAGATGATTTCGGCTAACGTCAAATTTCTGCAACTTAATGCGGTTACCATGTTACTGGTGGACTTTTTATTGCAGCACCCAAAGCTAACCGTAGCGCAAATTGCCGAACATCTTGCCAAACAACTACCGCAATTTCCCGCCGAGCAACTGCATCAAGGCTTGTTGGCAACGGTGCCGGAACTCTATCAACGAGGTATGTTGTTCCCCAGTCGCAATTAAAGTATGATCCGCACCGCAAATTTTAGTCAGTGAGGATGTATTTTATGGCACATGATGAAAACTTCCGTGATGAATCGGGCGTAAAAATGGGCTGGCTTGCAGTAATTGTATTTCTTGCTGTACCAGTGTTACCAGCAGTTCTAGCTTGGTATAAGTTTTTTTCAGCTTAAGCTGTTTAATTAAATAGGCAGATTATGTCACTCCAATTATTGCTGGTTGAGGATAAACCAGCGACACGGGACCAATTGCTACAGATTATTGAGCAAAGCCCGTTTACGGTAAGTTGTGCCAATGACGGCCTCGACGGCTTAAACCGTAGTAAAAGTCAGCATTATGATGTGGTGTTGGTTGATCACAAAATGCCATTAATGGATGGTTTGGCTTTAATTAAGAGCCTACGCCAGTCTGAGCATTATCAACAGACACCAATTATTTTGATGACCACGCAAGATGCCGCACATGTGCAGCCTTTGGCTGACAAAGCCGGTGCAAACTTGTGTCTGCCTAAACCCGTAGAAGCACAACGCTTGTTGGGGTTACTCAACGACTTAGCGGCAACTACCGGTAACCCGCAACAAACAACTGTCTGAGACGATTGATGCAGATAGAAAATTATATCCGTGCGATTCCGGATTATCCGAAGCCGGGCATTTTATTTCGTGATATTACGCCGCTTCTCGCCGATGGTGCTGCTTTCCAGCACACGATTAACATTCTCGCTGAACGTTACCGTGATCAAGGCATTACGAAAATTGTTGGCATTGAAGCGCGCGGTTTTATTTTCGCTACGGCGTTAGCTTATGCGCTCGGCATCGGTTTCGTACCTTTGCGTAAGCCCGGAAAGCTGCCGCGCAAAACGGTTTCGCAAACTTATGCGCTGGAATATGGTGAAGACAAGCTCGAATTGCACGCTGAGGACATTAGCGCAGCCGACAAAGTACTGGTGGTGGATGATCTGCTAGCAACTGGCGGAACAATTTTGGCTGCCGTTGAAATGCTCAATAAGCAACAAGCGACCATCGCAGAATGCGTATTTATTATTACGCTCGCTGATTTACCTGGCGCTCAGCGTTTACAACAAGCCAAGATTCCATACTATACCCTGTGCTCATTTTAAGGTAAGTTAGCTACTTATCTGAAGCGACAGATTGAGAAGATATTGGCCATGAGCTATCAAGTTCTCGCACGTAAGTGGCGACCCCGCAATTTTGCTGAAGTAGTAGGGCAACAACATGTGTTGAAGCCCCTATTTAATGCGTTACAAACTGGTCGATTACACCATGCTTGGTTACTGACCGGAACCCGCGGCGTTGGTAAAACAACCATTGCTCGCATTCTTGCGAAAAGCCTTAATTGCGAGCAGGGTATTACCGCGGAACCTTGTGGTCAGTGCGGCGCTTGTACTGCGATTGATCAAGGTCGATTTGTCGACTTACTTGAAATAGATGCCGCATCGCGAACTAAAGTAGAAGATACCCGCGAACTACTCGATAACGTTCAATACGCGCCGACTCAAGGCCGCTTCAAAGTCTATTTGATTGACGAAGTTCATATGCTGTCACGGCACAGTTTCAATGCGTTGTTAAAAACCTTGGAAGAACCGCCTGAGCATGTGAAGTTTTTACTAGCGACGACTGATCCGCAAAAACTGCCGATCACGGTGTTGTCGCGTTGCCTCCAATTTAACCTCAAAGCGCTATCACGGGATGAGATTACACAGCATTTAATGCAGGTGCTCGGTGCTGAGAATATTTCTTTTGAAGAGCCGGCAATTCAGGCGTTAGCCCGAGCAGCGCAAGGTAGTATGCGTGATGCATTGAGTTTGACTGATCAAGCTATTGCTCAGGGCGACCATGCCGTAACGGTGCATGGCGTGCAGCAAATGCTTGGCAGTGTGCCAAGTTATCAATTAATTAGCTTAATGCAGAACGTGTTGAGCGGTGATGCTGAAACTATGCTGCAAACACTCGAGCAAGTGGCTGGTCAGGTACCTGACTTAAGCGGCTTGTTACCCGAGTTACAGAATCTGATTCATCAAATGGCGTTGTACAAGGCTGTTCCAGAAACCGCGCATGCAACAGGCTTAGAACCTGCCGGGCAACATCTGGCACAACAGTTACCAGCAGAATTGTTGCAGGTGTTTTATGACATTTTGGTGCAAGGCCGACGCGATTTAAATTATGCCAGTGATGTGCGCAGTGGTGTAGAAATGACCTTGCTGCGCTTAATGGCGTTTCGCCCGGAATATCTCGAAGTAGTTGAAGCGCCGCCTGAAATGGTTACCAAAGTGAAACCAGTTACGGCAAAGACGCCACCACCGTCGGCACTCAGTACGCCGTTACCTGAAAGTCAGCCGGAACCTGAAGCAAATGTTGCTGAGCCAGAGTTTGAACCCGAATCTGAGTACGACTCAAATGATGGGCTAGAGGACGAGTTTGAACCAGACTATCAAGCTGCGCTTGACGAAGCGCCTCAGTCACAGCAATCGGTGACGGAACAGTCGCAACAATCAGTGACGGAGCAGCCTGCACCAGAGCAAGCGGAACAGTCGCCGCAACATGATTTGCAAGCACTACTTGCAACACGTAGTGCATTGGCGCAAAAAAAAAATCGTGAAGTAAATACGCCAACTGAAGATACCAAGCAACCGGCGATTCCGGCTGAGAAACCAGCAGAAACACAGCCGGTTAACGAACTTCCCGAACAGACAGAAGCGGCAACATCAGAACCTGCTGCTCAAGCGCAAGAAAGCTCCGAAGAGGCAAATACGCCAGTTGAGTTGCCAGAAATTGATGCGCAGATTACTGATAGCACGCAACGTGCGGCCGAAATCGATCGCTGGTCGGCGATGATAGATGGGCTTGATTTACATGGATTAACTCGCCAATTAGCGCGCAACAGTGTGCTGCAAAAAGAACATGATCAATATGTACTAATGGTGCGAAAAAACTGGGCTTACCTATTGAATGATGGCGCAGTTATCACCATTAAAGAAGCTATGGCCGAGCAGTTTGACATGGTTCTGCGAGATATTTTGGTTGGCGATGCCGAGGCGGCGACGCCAGTTGAAATTCAGCAGCGCATTAATAACCATCGGATGAATGTTGCGCAGCACACGTTGGCACAAGACCCAATTGCACAACAGCTCGAGAATGAATTTGGAGCTCAGCTGAAAGCTGACTCTGTGAAACCAGATTAAAGCTAGAAAATAGAGGTAGATATGTTTAAAGGTGGTGGTTTAGGCAACATGATGAAGCAAGCGCAGCAGATGCAAGAACGTATGCAAAAAGCGCAGGCTGAAATTGCAAACCTAGAAGTAACTGGCGAAGCGGGTGCCGGTATGGTTAAGGTAACCATGCTTGGTAATCACAATGTACGTCGTGTCAGTATCGATCCGAGCTTATTCGAAGATGACGATAGCGAAATGATTGAAGACTTAGTTGCTGCGGCAATTAACGACGCGGTGCGTCGCGTTGAACAAACCAGCAAAGAGAAAATGGCTGAAGTTACCGGCGGTATGAACCTTCCACCTGGCTTTAAGATGCCATTTTAAGCATAGGTGAAGCATGCGTCTTAGTCCGACCATTCAAGAGCTTGTACAAGCGTTACGGCTGCTACCTGGGGTTGGCCCCAAAAGCGCTCAGCGAATGACGTTTCAATTGTTGGAGCGTCAACGTGAAGGCGCTTTGCGCCTAGCGCAGGCGTTAACTGAGGCGGTCGAAAAAGTCGGTCACTGCAATCAGTGCCGCACACTAACCGAAGAGCAAACCTGTGCAATTTGTGCTGATGCGAAGCGACGTGACAGTGGCCTGCTGTGTATTGTTGAAACGCCAGCCGATGTTTTAGCGATTGAACAAACGGGTCAATATCAAGGCTGTTATTTTGTGCTGATGGGGCATTTATCGCCACTTGACGGCATTGGTCCCGAAGATATTGGCTTAGATGTGCTGGCTAAGCGCTTGCAGCAAGAAGCGATTGAAGAAGTCATTTTGGCAACGAATCCAACCGTCGAAGGCGAGGCAACAGCGCATTTTATTGCTGATTTAGCGCGCTCACGCAATATACGTACCTCGCGTATTGCGCACGGTGTGCCAGTGGGTGGAGAGCTGGAGTATGTTGATCAAGCCACATTGGGCCATGCTTTCAGTGGCCGTAAAGTGATTGATCACAACTAATCTATCCTGACGTCGAATAATTTCATGAAAATGGCGCTTGAAATGCGAAGCGCCATCCCCATCTTTGTCCTATACCCATCTAATCATTGTTGATTTACTGACAGATAGTGTAGGAGAAATCACTATGGCGGAGACCCGTCAAGCAGAAACCCACGGTTTTCAAACCGAAGTGAAGCAGTTGCTTCATTTGATGATTCATTCACTTTATTCCAATAAAGAAATCTTTCTGCGCGAGCTTGTATCGAATGCATCGGATGCTGCTGATAAGCTACGATTCAAAGCATTAAGTGACAGCAGTTTGTTAGCTGACGACGCTGAACTCTATGTTCGTGTAAGTGCAGACAAAGATGCTGGCACTATTACCATTAGCGATAATGGTATTGGTATGACGCGTGATGAAGTGATGGCGAACCTAGGTACCATTGCCAAGTCAGGAACCGCTGATTTCTTTAGTCAGTTATCGGGTGATCAGACAAAAGACAGCCGCTTGATTGGTCAGTTCGGTGTTGGTTTCTACTCAGCCTTTATTGTTGCCGATAGCGTCACTGTGCGCACTCGCGCCGCAGGTGCTGATAGCGCTGTTGAGTGGTTCTCACGCGGTGAGGGCGAGTACGAGTTACGCAATATCGACAAAGCGAAGCGTGGTACCGATATCATTTTGCATTTACGTGATGACGCCAACGAGTACCTCGATGAGTGGCGTTTGAAAAGCATTATCACCAAATACTCGGATCATTTGAGTATTCCGGTGCAAATGCCAAAACGTGACGACGACAATAAACAAGATGGCTGGGAAGCGGTGAACTCTGGCCAAGCGTTATGGACTCGTGAAAAATCAGAAATCTCTGATGAGGAATACAAAGAGTTCTATAAAACCATCGCGCATGATTTCGATGAGCCGTTGCTATGGAGCCACAACAAGGTTGAAGGTACGTCGGAGTACACGAGCTTGTTGTACATTCCAAAACGCGCGCCATGGGACTTATGGAATCGCGATAATCAGACCGGTATCAAACTATACGTTAAACGCGTTTTTATTATGGATGACGCGAAGCAATTGATGCCAACGTATCTGCGTTTCGTTCGTGGTCTGATGGATTCATCTGACTTACCGTTGAACGTGTCGCGTGAAATTTTGCAAGATAACAAAATCACGCGTTCAATGCGCAACGGTAGCACGAAGAAAATTTTGAGCATGTTGAGCAAACTTGCCAAAGACGATCCTGAAAAATATCAAGAATTTTGGAATACGTTCGGTACCGTTTTAAAAGAGGGACCGGCGGAAGATCACGGTAACCAAGAAACGATCGCGAGTTTATTGCGCTTTGCATCAACGCACGAAGATAACAGCGAAGCGACAGTGAGCTTGGATGCGTATCTTGAGCGCATGTCAGAGAAACAAGAGAAGATTTATTACATTGTCGCGGACAGCTATGAGGCGGCACGTGATAATCCAGCACTGGAAATCTTCCGCAAGAAGGGCATTGAAGTCCTGTTGCTGTCCGAGCGTATTGACGAGTGGCTCATGAGCCATTTAACCGAATATAAGGAAAAAGCGTTCCAGTCGGTCACACGTGGTGATTTAGATCTCGGTGAACTTGATGACGCGGAAACCAAAAAGCAACACGAAGAATCTGAAAAAGCGTTCAAAAAGCAATTAAAACGCTTTGAGAAAGCATTAGGCGATAGCGTGAAGACCGTTCGCGTCACCCATCGTTTAACGGATTCACCAGCGTGTATTGTTACCGACGAAAACGATATGAGTACACAAATGGCGAAGCTGATGGAAGCAGCGGGTCAGAAGGTGCCAGAAACCAAGTATATTTTTGAAATAAACCCAGAACATACGTTGGTACAGCGTATTGTCGAGCTCGATGATGACAGCCGCTTTAGCGAATGGGCACACGTATTGCTGGATCAAGCAACCTTAGCAGAGCGCGGTAGCTTAAAAGACCCAGCAAAATTTGTGGCGCGTATGAACAAGCTGATGCTCGATTTAACTCAGGCATAAGCACGTTGACGTTCAAAGTTGCGGAAAAATTCAGCAAATAGTGTGAGTCTGCGCATTGTCCGACGAAAGTCGGCAATGCTCGGACTTGTAAAGCCTCTTTGTGCAAGGTAAAGTTCGACCTTAACTTATCCGCATTAAACAAATTAAGTAAAAGAGGTTGTTCATGCGCATTATCCTGTTGGGCGCACCAGGCGCAGGGAAAGGTACACAAGCGCAGTTCTTAATGAAAACGTTTGGGATTCCGCAAATCTCAACCGGCGACATGTTACGAGCTGCAATTAAGGACGGTACCGAATTAGGTAAGCAAGCCAAAGCGGTGATGGATGCCGGTAAACTCGTTTCAGACGACATTATGATTGGCTTGGTGAAAGAGCGCGTGGCACAGCCTGATTGCCAAAACGGTTTTTTACTCGATGGATTTCCGCGCACGATTCCGCAAGCGGATGGTATGCATGCTGCAGGTATCGATGTTGACGTGGTTCTTGAATTTGATGTGCCGGATGAAGTGATTGTTGAGCGTATGGCTGGCCGTCGTGTCCACCCTGGCTCAGGCCGTGTGTATCATGTCACCTATAATCCACCAAAAGTGGAAGGTAAAGACGATGAAACTGGCGATGTTCTCGTTATCCGCGATGATGACAAAGAAGAAACCGTGCGTAAGCGTCTGGCAATTTATCATGAACAAACCGAGCCTTTGGTTGCGTATTATCGTAAACTAGCCGAACAAGGTCAGGTTAAATTCCATAATATTGATGGAACCGGTGATGTTGAAGACATTAGCAACAAGTTAGGTAGCTTGCTAAAATAAACTTCACGTTAACCAATAGATTTCAAAAGCCCACCTTGAGTGGGCTTTTTTGTATAAACTAACGGTTCGTTCTTACACTCTTTGTTCATAAAAAAGGATAACAATCATGGACATGACGTTAATGATCAGCATGTTGTATGCGGGCTTATTGACGCTGCTTTATTTCGCTTTGTCGGTAAATATTATTCGGCTACGTTGGCGCGATCGCGTTGGTATTGGCACTGGCGAGTCACAAGATTTGAAAGTGGCTGTGCGTATTCACGGAAATTTTGCTGAATATGTGCCGCTATCGTTAATTTTATTGGTACTGATTGAATTGCAAGGGGCATCGGCAGCGTTGCTACATGCTCTCGGTGCGGCATTGTTTGTTGCTCGTGTCTGTCACGCATTGGGTCTTACGTTGTCAGTTGGTCCGTCGTGGGCACGCACCGTTGGGGTACTCGGTACTTTTGCGGTATTGCTACTGCAGGCCGGTTATGTGATTGGTGTGTTTATTGGCGGTGCACTATGATGCTGTTACCCGGCGTACACCGCTTCGGCGTATTAGGTAAACCACCACTATTGTTGCTACACAGTTCACAAAGCAATAGTGGCCAATGGCGGGGGCTAATCCAGCAGCTTGAAAGTCAGTTTGATATTCTAGCGATTGATTTATTGGGTTATGGCAAGGCACCTGCGGCTGAAGATATCGAACCGGAAGCATTTCGTTTTAGCGACGAGCTACCGCGTGTATTAGAAGCTATGGCCGCAGCACAGTGGCAGCAACCAGTGACCATTGTTGGTCATTCCTATGGTGGTGCTTTGGCACTAAAAATTGCCCTAGAAAAGCCGGTTGCGGTGCAACAGCTCGTAGTGTTCGAACCGGTTGCGTTTCATGTTTTAGAAGCGAATGAGCCAGCGCGTATTGAAATTGAAAAAATTGCGGCGCAAATGTATCAACATGACAGCGAAGCGGCGACTCGAGCATTTGTTGATTATTGGAATCAGCCTGGCTATTTCGATGCTTTACCGGAGCGCATTCGTGCCGGCATGGTCATGCAAGCAGCAAAAGTGACCAAGGATTTTGCGGCGCTGATGGGCGAGCCCCATAAGTTGCAGGACTATCGCCACGTTGATATGCCAGTCTTAGTACTTCAAGGCCAGCACACGCAAGAGAGCGCGCGGTGTGTGGCACATCATTTATTGCAAGTGATGCCAAATGCGAGCGAAGTCACGCTCGATTGTGGCCATATGGGGCCGGTAACTCATGCACACTTGGTGAATCCTGAAATTGTTGCTTTTGTAACTCAATCGCATGAAGTGGTGGCATGAACCAATTTGCCTTGTTACGTCAGCATCCGGAACTGATTTATTTCGATAGCGCGGCAACGTGCCAAGTGCCTGATGTCGTGTTACAGGCGTATACTGATTATTACCAGCAACACCATGCTAATGTGCATCGAGCAAGCCATCAGTTGGGGCGGGCGGCGACTACGGCGCTAGAAACCACACGAGCTAAGTTGGCTGAATTTATTGGCGCAAGCGCCGAACAAGTTGCTTTGGTTGCTTCGACCACGGCGGCTTTGAACGGACTGGCAGAGCAACTTCCGGTGCAGTGGCAAGCTGGCGATGAAATTTTGCTTTCAAGCGCTGAACACCACGCCAATATATTGCCGTGGCAACGGCTTGCGAAACAATATGAATTGACCCTGCGTTATATTCCTATAGACCGCGAGACCGGCGAGTTAGGCGAATGGCGTGAGCTTTTGACCCCACGGACACGGGTGGTGAGTGTTACTGCCGCCAGCAACATTACAGGCACTGTGTTTCATCTACAGCCGTTGTTGCAAGCAGCGAAGGCAAAGGGGGCTTGGACGCTCGTCGATGCTGCTCAAGCTGCGGCACATGTGCCCATTGATGTGCATCAGCTTGAATGCGATGCGCTAGTATTTAGCATGCACAAGCTCTATAGCGTAAACGGTTGTGCAGTATTGTATATCCGTGATGCGTTGCGTGATGCGATGGCACCATTTTGGGTCGGCGGCGGTATTGTCCAGCGCGTGAGCGCAACCGAGGCTGAGTTGATTGATGGTATTCACAAATTCGAAGCGGGTAGCCCTAACACTGCAGCCGCTGTCGCCGCCGCAACAGCGGTCGATTGGTTACAGCAACAACATTTACAGCAACAACTCGCCAGCTTACGCCATCAGCTCGTTGAAGAATTGCAGCAACGTGCTTGGTTAACCGTATTACCAAGCGGAGCGCAAGCAACCCCTACCATTTCGTTTTACAGCGACGCGTTTCAGGCGTTTGATATTGCGGCTTGGTTAGACCAACACCACATTGCCGTGCGCGCAGGTCATCATTGTGCACAACTATTATTGCAACAATGGCAACTACCAGCGGTCGTCAGAATCTCTTTAGGGGCGTATAATACCGCCGACCAAATAAACCGTTTTCTTGAAACCTTGGACGCTGGCTGGGCCTTATTCGGTTCAGACTAGGAGTACAGACGTGCAACAACCCAATCATTGGTGGACCGAGTCAATCAAGCTGGCTCGACTCACTGGCCCTATTTTAATCGCGCAGCTCACACAAATGTTGATGAGCGTTGTCGATACCTTAATGGCCGGTCGCGTGAGCGCGACTGACCTTGCCGCCGTTTCTGTTGGGGGTAGCATTTGGGTGCCGTCGACGCTAATTATTATGGGGCTTGCGCTGGCACTGGCGCCGATTATTTCGCATTTCGATGGTGCTGGAAAGCACCACAAAGTCGGCAATATGGTGCAACAGGGCATTTACACAGCCATGATTGGTGGGGTGTTATGTTTTGCGGTAATACAAGCCGCCCCAGTTATTCTTAACGCCATGTCTGTCGAAGATGAGTTTCGTCGGGTGACGCTTGATTACCTGTTTTATGTTAGCTTCGGGATTCCAGCGCTCGTGCTGTATATGGTGTTGCGCAATTTCTGCGAAGGGCTTTCGCATACGGTGCCTTCGCTGATCATTGGGGTACTGGGCTTACTCGTTAACATTCCGGTGAACTACATCTTCATCTACGGTGAGTTCGGCATGCCGGCCCTTGGTGGTGCTGGTTGTGGCCTTGCCACCGCAATTGTTTTGTGGGTGATGGCACTGGGCATGCTGGTGTACGTGTCCGTGGTGCAGCGTTTTAAGAAATTGGCAATTTTTAAAACCTTTCATGCGCCGAATTGGGACGACATTTGGTATATCGTTCGAATTGGTTTCCCAATCGCGACCTCGATGTTTTTTGAGGTGAGCCTGTTTGCCGCAGCGGCATTGGTTATTGCGCCACTGGGTGCAACCGTGGTGGCCAGTCACCAAATTGCGTTGAATATTTCCTCGTTGGTTTACATGGTGCCTTTGAGTTTGTCGATGGCGGTTACGTTGCGCGTCGGTTTTGCCCTCGGCGCAGGTAATCCTGCGAATGCCATGCTTAGCCATAAATTGGCAACGTTTTATGGGATGACGTTTGCGGCGATCAACGGTGTGATTATGTACCTAGCGGGTGCGTGGCTTGCTGGCTTATATACTGAAGACCAAGCGGTGATTCAGTTGGCGGCAACCTTAATGGGCTTAGCGGCGATATTCACGCTCTCAGATACGTTCCAAGCCATCGCGATGGGAACCTTGCGCGGCTATAAAGACACCAAAGTGGTGATGTTTATTACCTTCGTATCGTACTGGCCATTTGGTTTAAGCTTGGGTGTTATCTTGTCATTAACCGATTGGATTGTGCCGGCGATGGGCGCTGCGGGTATGTGGATTGGCTTTATTATTGGCTTAAGCTGCGCTGCCGTGTTGTTAAGCTGGCGACTGCTGGTTGTCAGTCGCCGTTACAAAGTTGCTCATGCAGCAAACTTTAGTGAGTCAGCAACAATTCAAGACTGATGCCGTTGGTGTAATACCTCAAGCACGTCATTTAAGCTTAAGTCGCGGGCTGCTAGTGTCACCATCAAATGATACAGCAAGTCCGCGCTTTCATTGAGCAACTCTTTATCATCGCCGGCGGCAGCTGCTAGTGCCACCTCAACACCTTCTTCGCCAACTTTTTGCGCAGCTCGTTTCACTCCTTCGGCAAATAACGAGGCGGTATAGCTACTATCGACTGGTGCACCACGACGTGACTCAATGGTATCCATCAAACGCTGTAACATTGGTTGCGATTGCGCATCGGTAAAACAGCTACGGGTACCCAAATGACAAGTCGGGCCGGTCGGTTTCACGAGCACGAGCAAACTGTCCTGGTCACAATCCGTATGCACACTGACTAAAGTCAACGTATTGCCTGAGCTTTCACCTTTGGTCCATAACCGTTGCTTAGAGCGACTGAAAAACGTCACTTGTTGCGTATTTAAGGTTTGCTGCAAGGCATCTGTGTTCATATAGCCTTGCATTAAAATTTCACCACTCAGCGCGTGCTGAACAATAGCCGGCAGCAAGTCATCACCTTTGGCGAAATTAACTGCATCGATGTTTGTTTGATTAATCCGCATCTTGTTCTCCTTGGCGCCAGATTACACCGGCCGAATGGCAATGCCTGCCTGCTGTAACGATTGTTTTAACGCTTTGATTTCAATAATTCCTTTATGAAATACCGAAGCGGCGAGGGCACCGTCAACATCAGCCTGCGCAAAGACTTGCTCGAAATGCTCAATGCTGCCAGCGCCACCAGAAGCAATCAGCGGTACCGGGCAATCCGCACGCATCAGTTGCAGTTGTTCAATATCATAGCCTTTGCGCACACCGTCTTGGTTCATGCAGTTCAACACGATTTCACCAGCGCCACGCGCGACAACTTCGCGCAACCAATCACGGGTTTGCCATGCTGTTTTTTGTGTGCGTGTTTCATCACCGGTAAATTGATACACCTCATAGGTGTTGGTTTCCGCGTTATAGAAGCTATCAATGCCTATCACAATACATTGCTGACCAAACTCCTCAACCAGCGTGTTGATCAGGTTTGGGTCGCGCAGAGCTGGCGAATTAATCGATATTTTGTCCGCGCCCATGGCTAAGATCTCTTGTGCTTGGGCAACTGAACTTATACCACCGGCAACGGTGAACGGGATATCGATGAGTCGAGCAATGCGCTCCACCCAAGATTTGTCGACCACGCGCGCGTCAGAACTTGCCGTAATATCATAAAACACGAGTTCATCAGCACCGGCTTGTGCATAGCGTTCAGCTAATGGTTCGATTGCGCCAATCACTTCGTGATTACGAAATTGTACGCCCTTGACCACTTCTCCGTGACGAACATCCAGACAGGGAATTATGCGTTTGGCCAGCATTGTAGCGCCTCCGTTAAGGTGAATTTACCCGTCAGTAAGGCTTTGCCAAGAATCACTGAGTCACAATTGATGGCTTGCAATGCTGTTAAGTCGTCAAGGCTAGCGACACCACCTGATGCTTGAAATTGGAGCTGCGGGTACTGTTGTTTCAGCTGTTCGTATAACGCAACATTGGTGCCCGTGAGCATACCGTCGCGACTGATATCAGTACACAAGACATGACGTAAGCCAAAGGGTAAATAGCCATCAATCAGCTCGGTTAACGTGGTATTAGAAGTTTCTTGCCAGCCATGGGTGGCCACATAAGCCACGCCCTGATCATCAATGTTCACATCGAGCGCTAACACAATCGCATCGGGACCGAATTCTTGTAGCCAATGTTGTACCAGTTTCGGTTCACGCACTGCAACTGAGCCCACAACGGCGCGTTGCACACCCGCTGCGAACAATTGCTTGAGGTCGTGTTGCGTACGAATGCCGCCACCCACTTGAACGTTCATGTTGGTATTCGAGGTTATTTTTTTCAGAAGTTCGAGTTGGCGCTTCGAGGTGTCGCGCGCGCCATCTAGGTCAACTAAATGCAACCATTGTGCGCCAGCTTCTTCGTAGGCATTAACCAACGTTAATGGATTACTCGAATAGGTTGTCTGGCGAGCGAAGTCACCTTGCTGCAAACGCACAACTTCGCCGTTAATTAAATCAAGCGCGGGTATCAGCATCAGTTAACTCCAAAAAATTTTTCAATAGTTGCGCACCAGCTTTACCGGAGCGCTCTGGGTGAAATTGCGCACCAAAATAGTTGTGGTGGCGAATCATCGCAGCAAACTCTTGGCCATATTGGCATTGCGCGATGGTTGATTGGTCTTTGGCCACGGCAAAGCTATGTACAAAATAGAACCAAGCTTCCGCATCCATATTCTTTAAAAGCGGGTTGTCGTCGACCGCAGTCACGGTGTTCCAACCCATATGCGGCAACGGTAAGTCGCCGGCTTGCAAACGTACTGTTTGCGCTGGAATAACTCCCAAGCAGTTCACTTCGCCTTCGGCTGACCAGTCGGTGAGCAACTGCATGCCGAGACAGATACCGAGCACCGGTTGCTGCAAATCCCTTAGGGTTTCAACCAATTCCAGCTTTTGTAGATTACGCATCGCTGCTTGCGCGGTGCCTACGCCTGGCAAAATCACTTTATCCGCAGCCGCGATTCGTGCCGCATCGGCAGTCACTTCTGGTTTGACTCCCAGACGCTCAAAAGCAAAGCGTACCGAGCTTAAGTTCGCACAGGCGGTATCGACAATCACTAAGTTTGTTGCGCTCATGCCAACATTCCCTTACTTGATGGAAGTTCGTCACTAGCGCCCCGAGCAATCGCTTGCCGTAACGCGCGGCCGAAAACTTTGAACAAACTTTCTACCTGGTGGTGCGCATTGCCTTCAGTGGTGCTCAAGTGAAGTGAAATCGCCATCGCATCGCTGAGTGAGCGGAAGAAGTGGCTGACCATCTCCGTCGACAGTTCGCCAACATTGTCGCGACTAAACTCAGCTTGCCACTGCAAATATGGACGACCCGACAAGTCGATTAAACACTCAGCGCGGCACTCATCCATCGGCAGGGCAAAGCCAAAACGGCCAATACCCCGCTTATCGCCCAACGCTTGGCGCAGTGCTTGGCCAAACGCTAAGGCCGTGTCTTCAACCGTGTGGTGTTCATCAATGTGCAAATCACCTTTAACTTCAAGAGCTAATGAGAAGCCACCGTGAGTCGCAATTTGCTCCAACATGTGATCAAAAAAGCCAATGCCGGTGTGAATACGAATCGGTTGTGACTTATCGAGATCAACCGCTACGTTGATATCGGTTTCGCGCGTGGTGCGCTGCACTTCGGCGGTCCGCGGGCGTTGAATCAGCGTATGACCGATGGCTTGCCAATTATTATCAGCACGGTCATAACGAATGCCTTGAATCCCCATGTTTTCAGCAAGCTGCATATCGGTTTCACGGTCACCAATCACGTAAGAATCGGTAAAATCAACTTTGCCTTGCACGAGATAGTCACGCACCAAACCAAGCTTCGGTTTACGGCACGAACAATTATCTTCATCGAAGTGTGGACAAATGAGTACGTCATCAAAACGCACACCTTGCGACTTAAAAATTGCCATCATCAAGTCATGCGGTGCGTCGAAATCAGCTTGCGGAAAACTATCGGTACCCAAGCCATCTTGATTGGATACCATGACCAAGCGGTAGCCTTTGTTTTGCAACGCTAACAACGTTGGAATCACTTGTGGTTCAAAGACTAACTTAGCAACGCTATCGAGTTGTTTATCAATCGGTGGCTCTTCAACCAGCGTACCATCGCGATCAATAAACAAAATTTTCTGTGGGCTGGTTGAACTCATGGCAATACCTCCATTAACTGCTGCATTTCGGCTTCGCTACCGATACTTACTCGGACACTATTATTGAGTCCGCGCTGCGATGATTGATTACGAATTAACACACCGCCGAGGCGACATTGCTCAACCAATTGCTCGGCATTATCAACGTCGAGCAATACGAAGTTGGTGCAGCTTGGCCAAACTTTCTTCACCCACGGCTTTGCTGAAATTGCTTGGATGAAGGCGAGGCGTTGCGCCGTAGTTGTCGCAAGTTCTTGTTGCATCGCGGAAACCCCTTGCTGAGACAGGGCTCGCTCGGCAATATCTAAACAGGGTTGTGGCATTGGGTAAGGCGCAATGACTTTGCGTAATACCTCAATGATATCGCTGTTTGCCAAGGCAAAGCCGCAACGTATGGCAGCTAGACCAAAGGCTTTCGAGAGCGTACGCATCACCACCAATTGTGGGTACTTCGCGAGCCACTGGGTGATGTGATTGAGCGGTTGCACGTTACTTTGTGCGGCAAATTCAATATAGGCCTCGTCAACTACAACCAAAGCTTGCTCACCGACGCCGACAATCAGGCGCTCGAGCTCCGCCAAGTTCACGTTGTTACCAAGCGGGTTGGATGGATTACAAACAAACACTAACTTGATTTGTTGTTGGCTGCTGGTAAACGCGCGCAGCATTTCATCTACGTTTAATTGCAAGGAGCCATCAGTTGCACTCATCAGTGGCACATCAACCACACCAGCGCCTTGGGTTTGCGCGCTGATGGCGTACATACCGTATGTGGGGGTGGTGATCATAATCGCATCTTGCTGTGGCTCGCAGAAACTACGAATCAATAAATCGATGGCTTCGTCACTACCACGGCAGCTCAATACCTGATCGACATTCACTTGTGCATAGTTTGCATACGCTTGATTGAGCGCCGCACTTTGAAAACTCGGATACCGATTCAATTGTGTTTCATTGGCGGCTAGAGCCGGTGTTGTTGGCGCTTCATTCGCATTCAACCAAACTGCGCCACCACTCATGCTTCGGCGTGCTGAAGCATAAGGCGTTAAGACAGCTAAGTGTGCACGCTGTAAAGATGCCGCTATGGTCATGACTGATTCTCCAAACGAATGCTAACGGCGCGCGCGTGCGCTCTTAAGCCTTCAGTTTCCGCCAAAGTAATAATGGCCTTACTGAGTTGCGCTAAACCTTGTTTTGTGACGGTTTGCGTGGTGTAGCGGCGATAGAAATCTAATAAACCTAAGCTGCTGTAGTTCCGTGCAAAGCCATACGTCGGCAACACATGATTGGTTCCGGTTGCATAGTCACCACCGGACTCTGGCGTGTAGTGACCAACAAAAATCGAGCCCGCCAAGGAAAGTTGAGCCAAATACTGTTCGGCATCGTCTAATTGCACCGATAAGTGTTCAGGCGCATACCGTTGGCTGATTTCGCAAGCTTGTTCAAGTGAATCGGCTTGAATCAATGAGCTTTGTTCGAGGGCTTTGCGCGCTGTTGCAGCACGCGGAAGTACTTCGAGTTGTTGCTCAAGGGCGCTTTGGGTTGCACTAATTAATGCTGCACTGGGGCTCACCAAAATCACTTGTGAATCAGCGCCGTGTTCCGCTTGCGACAATAAATCAGCCGCGACAAAAGCAGGATTAGCAGTATCATCAGCAATCACCAATAACTCGGATGGGCCCGCCGGCATATCAATGGCCGGACCGCCACTGCGTTGAGCAACCTGCTGTTTGGCCGCTGTCACATAGCTATTGCCTGGGCCAAATATCTTCGCCACTGGCGCGATACTCTCGGTACCTAGCGCAAGCGCGGCAATCGCTTGAGCACCACCACAGCAATACACTTCGGTAATACCGCATTTTTGCGCAACATACATCAGAGCAGGGCTGAGCTCACCATTGCTATCCGGTGGGCTGACTAAAACGCGCCGAGGATTGTTGGCAATCTGCGCTGGTACCCCAAGCATCAATGCGGTGGATGGTAATACGGCTGTACCGCCCGGAATATAAAGACCCACTGCAGTTAATGCTTCGAAACGTTGCGTGCAGACAACGCCTGGCGCAGTTTCTACACTGATGTCCTGAGGCTGTTGTTGCAGGTGAAACGTACGAATCGTTTCATAGGCAGTATCAATCGCCTGCTTTATGTCAGCTGAAAGTTGTTCAGCACGTTCAGCAATTTTAGCCTCGCTATATCGTAGTTTGCTCAAATTCTCGCAATCAAACTGACGGGTATATCGTAATACCGCTGCATCGCCTTCATTGGCAACCGCATCAATAATTGCCGCCACTTGTTGTTGCAGCTCGGCAGACTGGCTTTGGGCCGGTCGTGCCAATATTTCGGCTTGCTGTTGGTCGGTAAGTTGTGACCATTGAAATGCGCGCATGCTTTACCCCATCATCTTCTCAATAGGCAGCACTAAAATCGAGCTGCAGCCAATTTCCTTCAACTCTTCCATGGTTTCCCAGAACAACTTCTCAGTGCTCACCACATGCACTGCGACAAGCTCATCGGTGTGGCTTAAAGGCAAAATGGTAGGACGCTCTGCACCTGGCAATAGCTCAACCACTTGCTCAAGGGCTTTAACCGGGGCGTGTAGCATGATGTATTTGCTTTCACGCGCCATTTGCACGCCGTCAATCCGAGGTAATAGTTGATCAACAATGGCTTGCTTAGCAGCGGATAACGGCTCCGGGCGTTGAATTAATTGCGCCTGTGAGCGGAAAATTACTTCTTTTTCCACCAAACCATTTGCTTCCAGTGTTGCGCCCGTTGACACCAAATCACAAATGGCATCGGCAAGCCCAGCGCGTGGCGCTACTTCAACGCTACCGGTTAGAATGGCGTTATTGGCTGATACGCCGCGTTGTTGCAAATAGTTTTGTAGCAAGTACGGATAAGTGGTGGCGATGCGCTTGCCATCGAGATCTTGGATGCCGCCATAAGCTTCTTCTTTGGGGACGGCGATTGATAAGCGACACTGACCAAAATCAAGTGCACGTAAACGTTGTACTTTGCAAGCGAGTTGCGTCGCTTGGCGCTCAAGGCGCACTTCTTCAAGGACGTTTTCGCCAACCAAGCCAAGGTCAACGACACCATCCATGACCAAACCAGGGATGTCGTCATCGCGCACACGGAGTAGGTCGACTGATTGATTACTGCTGTGTGCCAACAATCTAGCCTCGTGCAAACTGAACTTGAATCCACACGCCTGCAGCAAGGCAATGGATTCTTTGCTTAAACGTCCAGATTTTTGAATGGCGATGGTTAAACGCTGTGAATTTTTGTCGACTACCATGTAAAACTCCTAATAAAAAACCCCGCAAAGGGCGCCTTGCGGGGTTTTTTATGAAATCAGTGAAGGCAGCCCCAAAATACTTGAGTTAGCCTTCAGAGAATTTCTGGGCTAACACGGATGTATGTGATGGTGGTGCTGCTTTAAAAACATAAGTTCGTATGCTTCGCTGTTCGTGATTCGTGCGCTTCGCTGTTCGTACGCTTCGCTGTTAGATGTGATAATTGTATAGAAAATAACTTCGCTATCAACCTTTAATATATTGATGTTTTATAATTTCTTGTATCAAGTTGTATATTTTATTTTTATTTTAATTCGAAGGATGTATCTACCGAACAGTGAAACGCACGAACAGCGAAGCGCACGAACAACGAACAACGCTCTTCGGTTTTATGTTACATTTGGCGCATCATTAATTTCGAACTCAATTCATGTCTAACGTAACTTCACAATTTCAAGCGGATGGCGTGTTAGCGCGCACTTTGCAAGGCTTTCGCCCACGCGCAGCACAGAGCGAAATGGCGGCCGCAGTTGAGCGAACTTTGGCAAAAAAGTCGCAACTGGTGGTCGAAGCTGAAACAGGAACAGGTAAAACATTCGCTTACTTGGTGCCGGTGTTACTCGATGACGGTAAGGCCATTATCTCAACTGGAACCAAGGCGCTACAAGAACAGTTGTATCATCGCGATTTACCGGCGTTACGGGATACCTTAGCACCGAAAAAGATGGTTGCGCTGTTGAAAGGGCGCGCAAATTACTTGTGTTTACATCGCATGAATCAGGCGGTTGCACACAGTGGTGAGCTCAGCAAAGAACTCCAAGGGCAATTAGTCGAAGTCAGAAAATGGGCGCAGCGAACCGATGATGGCGATGTCGGCACGATTAACATTCTACAAGAAGACGCTGCGATTCTACCGTCCGTTACCAGTACCGTTGACAATTGTTTAGGCCGTGACTGCCCAGATTACGACGATTGTTATTTGGTAAAAGCCCGTAAGCGTGCCATGGATGCCGACTTGGTGGTGGTCAATCATCATTTGTTCTTCGCTGATATGGCATTAAAAGACGTCGGTTTCGGCGAATTGGTGCCGCAAGCCGATGCGGTGGTGTTTGACGAGGCACATCAGTTACCAGATATTGCTAGCCAGTATTTCGGCGAGGCGGTATCGAGCCGCCAATTGCAAGAGCTGGCGCACGAACTGAAAGTTTTATATCTAACCGAAGTGAAAGATTTACGTCAGCTCGATAAGGCGGCGGATAAGTTACTGGGTAGTTTAAATGACTGGCGGTTAGTGTTTCCCAAAGATCCGATGCGAGGTAACTGGCGTCAGTTTTCGCAGCAACCGGCAGTGACCTTGACGGCGGGAGTTGTTGCCGAGCATCTCACGTTTTTGCGAGAAGTCTGTAAAAGTGCGCTCGGCCGTCATCAAGACCTCGATAATGCGTATGAGCGTTGTGTGCAATTTCTTCACAAGTGGGAACAGTTGCAGGATGTGAGCCGTACCGGCTATAGCTTTTGGTTCGAGACCACCGCACGCCAAGTCACCTTGCATCAAACCCCACTTAGTGTGGCAGAAAAGTTTGGCGGTTATCTCGATCGCAGCGATATGGCTTGGGTATTTACCTCGGCGACGCTAGCGGTGGGAGAGGATTTTCGTCACTTCACCGAACAGCTCGGGATCAATCATGCCGAAACCTTGTGTTTAGCCAGTCCGTTTAATTTCGCCGAACAAGCGTTGCTGTGTTTGCCGCGTTATTTGCCGCAGCCGCACGAGCGTGAAATGCCAGCAAGTCTACTCAGCATCGTTGAGCAAGTGATTGAGCACAATCACACCGGTGGCACCTTTGTTTTATTCACTAGCCATCGCATGCTTCAGATGATTGCACAGCAACTTGAACAGAAGACCGATCGACCGTTATTTGTGCAAGGCAGCACCAGTAAACGCGAGCTGTTACAGCAGTTTATTGCCAGTGGCAACGGCGTTTTGCTCGGTACAGCGTCATTTTGGGAAGGCGTTGATGTTCGCGGTGACGCGTTGCGTTGCGTGATCATCGATAAACTGCCATTCGCCAGCCCCGATGATCCATTGTTACAGGCGCGTGTCGAAGACTGTCGTTTGCGTGGAGTTGACCCATTCGCTCAGGTACAATTGCCGCAAGCTATTATTGCGCTCAAGCAAGGTGCGGGGCGCTTGATTCGTGATGCAGATGATCGCGGGGTATTGATTGTTTGTGACCAGCGATTGGTTACCAAACCTTATGGCGGAATATTTTTGCAAAGCTTGCCAACAATGCGCCGTACTCGTGACTTTACGGTCGCACTAGATTTTTTAGATTCTTTGGAGAATGCAGAGTGAACTTACATGCGGTTTTAGCCCTCGATACTTCGACCGAACAATGCTCAGTAGCACTGAAGGTTGGCGACAAAGTTGTCAGTCGTGCTGCGATTACCCCACGTGAGCATTCACAACGCATTCTAGGCTTTGTGCAAGAAGTATTAGATGAGCAGAACATCAAGCTCGCGGACGTTAATGCGTTGGTGGTTGGCCACGGTCCTGGCAGTTTTACCGGCGTACGAATTGGTGTTTCTATCGCACAAGGTTTGGCATTTAGTCACACTTTGCCCGTTTTTCCCGTCAGTACATTAACGGCTCTCGCGCAACAAGCAATTCGCAAGCACGATACACAAGTCGTCATTAGTGCTATCGATGCGCGCATGCAAGAAGTGTACGTTGCACCGTTTCGCAACGTACAAGGCATGGCAGAGCAGGTGGCTCCAGAGCAGATGGCGCCGTTGGCAGATATGAGTGCGCAACCTTGGTGGACTGAGGTAGCTGGCGTTGGTGAAGTTATGGGCGCGGGTACTGGTTGGCAGGCTTATGCGGATGCGCTTAATCCTGCGCAGCAAGTGACTGTACTTGATGAGGTTACCCTGCCACTGGCGGAAGATATGTTGCACTGGGCGTTGGTTCACGGTAAAGCAGTTGATGCCGCCGATCTTGAGCCGTTGTATGTACGTAATGAAGTGGCTTGGAAAAAGTTGCCGGGGCGTGAATAAATCACTAAAACACCGGAACTTACTGAGCATAAGCTTAATCAAAGTGCTATAACTAGTACGAATTAAAAATCAGTGAGGTACCGATTATGAAACGCATCGCCGCTATTTTTTCAGCATTGTTACTCAGTGCCTGTTCGTCATTTCCGGACGCATTGCAAGTTGCTGATGATGAGCAATTGGTTTCGTATAGCGCTGCGCTAGAGCAACCGCAAGCGGCTGTTGGCAGAACAGCGCGTTGGGGTGGCGTGATCGCTGACGTGCGTAACTCAGATTCGGGCACGGTGATTGAGGTCGTCAACTTTGATCTCCAACGTTGGGGCCGACCATTAACGAGTGATCAGAGCCAAGGCCGTTTTCGTGCCAAAATAAGTGGTTTTGTCGACCCCATGGTGTGGAAGCAAGGCAGCTCGGTAACATTTGTCGGCACCGTGGCAGAGCCAGAAACAGGTGCGATTGATGAGTACACCTATTTATTCCCGGTGATCACGGTTTCTAGCAAATACCTGTGGCCGGTACGTAAAGAACCAGCGCGTTTAGAAGTGAATTATGATGCACTCTGGTATCGTCACTATTGGTATTCACAACCGACGTATCCACGTCGTATTTATTATCCCGGCCCGGTGATGGATAAAAGTCCTAAGCCGACAAAAGATAATTAATTAAACGGAAGCTGTTAGATTCAATGACTGAACAAACATTGGTATATCAACAGGCTCGGCAGTTTGCTGAGCCTGTTTCTTTTGAGTTGCCGTGGGGCAATGTTCGCGGGCTCAGTTGGGGCAACCCGCAAGACGAACCGCTACTTGCACTGCATGGCTGGCTTGATAATGCGCATAGTTTTTTGCCGATAGCTGAGGCATTTTTACACAGTCCACTCGCTGAAAAATATCACCTTATTGCGCTCGATTGGGCCGGCCATGGTCACAGTGATCATCGCCCAGCGGGCAACTATTATCCGTTTATGGACTATGTTTACGACCTTTGGCACATTTGTGAACAACAGCAGTGGCAGAAAGTCAGCATTGTCGCCCATTCGATGGGAGCTTACGTTGCGAATATGTTCGCCGGTATTGCGCCGCAAAAGGTGCGGTTGTTATTGGCGATTGAAGCGTTCGGATTACTGGCATCCGACGCCAGTGAAACGACCGAGGATTTACGCAAAGGCTTTGAAAGCCGCTGGCAGCAACAATTCAAGCATCGTCCTCATTATCGCGATTTAGCAACCGCAGTAATGGCGCGCAAACACGCTGGCGATTTTAGCCGCGAACTGGCGGCACTGTTGGTCGAACGGGGTATCGAGCAACTGGGCGAGAACGACTTTCGCTTTCGCGCCGATGGGCAATTACGACTAAAATCTCCCGTTAGATTGACCGCAGAACAAATTGCCGACGTATTAAAACATATTGAATGTCCGTTTCAGGTGATTTTGGGCAGCACGGGGCATCAACGCCTCAAGCAAGCGCTACAGCAGTGGCAGCAGTTTGTGCCGCAGCTTGAGGTCAGCGAAGTTGAAGGTGGACATCACGTGCATATGGAGCAGCCAAGTGCGATTATTGGCGCATTATCACAGATGATTCGTGCACACAACGGCTAGGCAACACTGGTCGGATATGCGATGATTGCGCGTTATTAACATATAAAAATGACATAAATTGTTCAGGAGCATGAAGCGCGTGGATAAAATTTGGCTTAAACGTTATCCAGCTGGTGTACCGGAGACTATCGATCCGGACCATTTTAATTCGCTGGTCGACATTTTCGAGCAAAGTATCCAAAACTATGGTGACAAAGTTGCCTATGTGAATATGGATACCGAACTAACTTTCAACGAACTTGACGTACTTTCGCGTCATTTCGCTGCATATCTGCAACAGCAAGGTCTTAAAAAAGGTGATGCGTTAGCCATTATGATGCCTAACTTGTTGCAGTATCCGATTGCGCTATTTGGTGCATTGCGTGCGGGGCTGGTGGTTGTCAATGTCAATCCGCTGTATACTCCGCGCGAGCTGAAGCACCAGTTGACTGACGCCAATGCCAAAGCCATCGTGATTCTTGATAATTTTGCGCATACGCTCGAGAAAGTAGAAGCTGACATTCCCGTCGAAAAGGTCATTCTAACGGCCATTGGCGATATGCTACCGGCACCAAAACGCTGGTTGGTGAATGCGGTCGTCAAATATGTGAAGAAGATGGTTCCGAGCTTCACGCTCAAAAATACGGTGAACTTCCGTACCGCGTTAAACCAAGGCGAAAAAGCAACCTATCAACGCCCGCAAATGAGCGGCGATGATCTCGCGTTTTTACAATATACCGGCGGTACCACAGGGCTAGCGAAAGGCGCAATGCTATCGCACCGTAATATGGTTGCGAACCTGGAGATGGTATCAGCCATCGTCGCACCACTGGTCAATGACGGTGAAGAGACGATTGTGACGGCGTTACCGCTGTATCATATCTTTGCGTTGACAGCGAATTGCTTAACCTTCATGAAGCACGGTGGTCGTAATATTCTGATTACCAACCCACGTGACATGAAAGGATTCGTGAAAGAGTTACAGAAGTATCCATTCTCGATGATCTCCGGTGTAAATACACTGTTTAACGGCCTTCTGCACGCTGAGGGCTTCAAAGATTTAGACTTCTCTCACCTCAAAATTGCGCTCGGTGGCGGTATGGCGGTGCAACGTTCAGTTGCTGAGCATTGGGAACGAGTCACCAAATCACGTTTGCTGGAAGGCTATGGATTAACTGAGTGTTCACCGGTTGTCACCGTCAATCCAACGGACATTGAGCATTACAATGGCACTATCGGTATTCCACTGCCATCCACCGAAGTACGTATTGTTGATACCGAAACTGGTAAAGAAGTGCCACAAGGCGAGCCGGGTGAACTTCAAGTGCGAGGCCCGCAAGTCATGGTCGGCTATTTGAATCGCCCAGACGAAACTGAAAAAGTTATGAAAGATGGCGATTGGTTTGCAACCGGTGATATCGGGGTGATGGACGAAAACGGCTTCTTTAAAATCGTGGATCGTAAAAAAGACATGATTTTGGTCTCTGGCTTCAACGTGTATCCAAACGAAATTGAAGACGTGATTGCGGATCATCCAAAAGTACTCGAAGTTGCTGCCGTTGGAGTGCCACACGAAGCATCAGGCGAGCAAGTGAAAATCTTTGTGGTTCGCAAAGATAAAAGCTTGACTGAAAAAGAGCTGATTACCTACGCTCGCGAGAATATGACGGGCTACAAGGTTCCGAAGCTCGTTGAATTCCGCGACGAGTTACCGAAAACAAACGTTGGTAAAATTCTGCGTCGTGAACTTCGTGACGAAGAAGAGGCAAAGTCGAAATAACGCATGTTGCCATTTCAGCTCATTACCACTAACGCTGACTTGCTCGCTTTCTGCGAGCAAGCTCGGCAAGCACCTTACCTTGCTCTCGATACTGAATTTGTCCGTACGCGCACGTACTATGCCCGTTTAGGTTTGCTGCAAGTGCGCGCAGGCGATCACCTTGTCTTAATCGATCCGGTTTCGGGTGTTGATCTTGAACCATTCTGGCAATTGCTAAAAGATCCCAATGTGCATGTGGTGATTCATGCCGGCGGTGAAGATTACGAAATCTTGGCCCAAAATATGGGACAGATTCCGACTCATATTTTCGATACGCAAATTGCTGCAGCCTTTGCTGGACATGGAGAAGCCATGGGTTATGCGGCTATGGTGAACCATTACTATCAAGTTGAGTTAGATAAATCACAGTCGCGCACTGATTGGTTGCAGCGTCCATTGTCAGCTGAGCAGTTGGATTATGCTGCGGCTGACGTCTATTACCTACATGATATTTATCCGCGTTTGCGCGCCGAATTAAGCCCAGAAAAAATCGCTTTAGTGGAAGCCGAAAGCGCTGAGCAAGTCATTCGTCGAGCACAGCAGGTGCCGCCGCAGTGGCTGTATTTATTCTTCGGTAACGCTTGGCAATGCAATCAACAGCAACTGGCTGTGTTGCGTGAGTTGATGGCGTGGCGATTGGAGCGCGCGAAAAAATCTGATATTCCGTTGGGCTTCGTGGCGAAAGATCATACGTTACTCGAGCTGGCGCGACGGATGCCGCAGAACCTTGGACATCTGCGTGGCATTACTGATTTATCACCGGTGACGATTCGTTATGCCGGTGAATCGTTGTTAGCAGCGGTACGGGCAGGGCAGGCCTCAAAGAGCTTACCAGCTCCACTAGAGCGCTTAACCGATATGCGGGGTTATAAGCCGGTATTTAACGCCATCAAGCAAGCGGTAGCGAGTTTAGCGAAAGAGTTAAGCGTCGAGCCCGGATTGATTGCTTCGCGGCGACAAATCAATGATGTAATTCATTGGGAATGGCAAGTACCTGCTGTTGCCAAGTCTGACCTGTCGCTCCCTGACTTGTACCGGAGCTGGCGAGGGGCTAAGCTGAAAGCATCTTTGGAAGCGATATTACAGCGAGATCGTTAATCATGTTGTGTGCGATTTATCGCAGCCCACGCCGGGCTGACACCTATCTTTACATGCCGCACCCTGCGGACTTTACAAAAATCCCTGAACCTTTGCAGAAAAGCTTCGGTCAACCTATACACGTGATGACGATTGCGCTGAAACCAGAACGCCAGTTAGCACGATTAACGGTTGAGGAGCTCACCGAACATCTCAACGAAGCGGGATTTTATTTGCAGATGCCACCCAAACAAGAAAGCTTATTGGATGCGCATAAGAAACAACAACAGGAGTCTGCGTCATGATTCAAGTAGTCCGTAGTTTAACCTTAGCGGTTGTGTTGATGGCGTTGCCATGGCAGGCGCTGGCGCAAGAAGAAAAGGCAGAGAAAGGTGAAGAAGGCTTTGCCGCTTACGTTGAGCAAATCAAACAAGAAGCGCTTGCTGATGGTTACAGCGCGGAAACGTTAGAAACCGCATTCGCCGATGTACAGTTTTATCAGCGCTCAGTGAAGGCAGATCGTAATCAACCAGAATTTAAGTTGACGCTGGATACCTATTTGCCGCGCGCGGTACCTGAGTGGAAGGCGAAGAAAGCGGTTGAAATGTACGCTGAGCATCGTGAGCTGTTAGAAAAGATCGGCGCTGAATATGGCGTGCAACCACGATTTATAGTGGCACTGTGGGGCATTGAAACTAACTTTGGATCGTTCACTGGCGGCATGGACGTAATTTCAGCATTAACCACCATGGCATATGAAGGTCGCCGTGAAGCGTTTTTCAAAAAAGAGCTGTGGCACGCACTGACGATTGTTCAAGAAGGCCATATTCCAATTGACCAAATGAAAGGTTCGTGGGCAGGCGCCATGGGTCAAGCGCAATTTATGCCAAGCTCGTTTATGTCATACGCTGTGGACTACGATGGCGATGGTCGTAAAGATATCTGGGGCTCGCAGGGTGATGTGTTCGCATCAGCTGCCAACTACCTGAAATCAGTAGGCTGGCGTGATGACGTGACCTGGGGGCGCCAAGTTCAATTACCAGAAGACTTTGATGCTGAATTGGCATCATTGAAAGTGAAAAAGCCATTAGCAGAATGGCAAGCTTTAGGTGTGCGTCGTTACGATGGCGGGGATTTACCGGTTCGTGACGATATTGAAGCGTCGGTGGTGATTCCTGATGACCAGCAAGGCCGCGTATTCTTGGCCTACAACAACTACGACGCGTTGATGCGTTGGAACCGCTCGCATTATTTTGTGGCTGCGGTCGGTTACTTGTCTGATCGTATTCGTTTCCCGAGGTAAGCTGGCATGGGATTACAACCGCCAAGTAAAATCGTTTGTGTCGGCCGTAACTATCTGGACCACGCGGCAGAATTAAATAACCCAGTGCCGACTCGGCCCCTGTTATTTATGAAGCCGCCGTCGTCGATTACACGGTTGCCAGAGGTGCGCATTCCGACCGACCAAGGCGAATGTCAGCATGAAATCGAGCTGGCCGTATACATTGGAATCCCACTACGCAAAGCAACGTCAGAACAGGCGCTTAAAGCAATTGCAGGTTATGGCGTTGCGCTGGATTTAACCTTACGCCAAGTACAAAGCGAGTTAAAAGCACAAGGACAGCCGTGGGAACGAGCGAAAGCATTTGATGGCTCTTGTGTTCTTGGACCCATGGTAGGGCGCGTCGAATTTAACCCGGAAAGCGATTTCGAAATCGCCTTGAAGGTGAATGGCGAACTGCGTCAGCAGGGCAAATCAAGCGAGATGATTTTTTCGATTGCCGATTTACTCGCGGATATTTCACAACAATTTACGTTAGTACCAGGCGATGTTGTGTTAACTGGAACTCCGGCAGGGGTTGCGGCACTTGGTTTAAACGACGCATTGGAACTGACCCTCAAGAACGATAACCAGCAATGGCAATGGACCGGCAACGTCAGCGCGGCCGAGTAACCCATGAGCGGTTATTTTTGGGAAGAAAAAGCACTCACCGAACTGACCCACCAAGAGTGGGAAAGTCTTTGTGATGGTTGCGGTAAATGTTGCCTGCACAAACTCATTGATGAAGCTGACGCCGAAGAGGTGATTCACTATACCGACGTCAGCTGTCGCCTGTTGGATACAAAAACAGCACAGTGCCGCGATTATCCCAATCGTAAGCAACATGTACCGGATTGCGTCGTCATTACCCCTGACAATGTGTATGAGTTGGATTACATGCCAACCAGCTGTGCCTATCGGCGGTTAGCGGAGGGACGCGGGCTTGCTTCGTGGCATCCGTTGTACCATGACGGCTCACGTGAGCCAATGATTGCGGCGGGAATGAGCGCTACGGGCCTCGTCGATAGTGAAGATACCGTCGAAGAAGATCTGGAACTTCGCATTGTGACGTGGCCGTTACGCGACACCAATTAAAGCGATTTGAATCGAACCAAGCGCGCTAATACCACAGCAACGCCAATCACGGTGTAAGTTGCGAAAATAATCTGCATCCAACCCGGCATACTCAAACCGACAAACTGCCAGTCGATTTCTCCACACTGTCCAGGCGCGGCAAAGAAGTTCGGGAACCATTCATGCAATGGCATCCAACTTGGGAAATTTGGAAAGGTATCGCAAACAATAAACCAAGAATTTTCCGAGTTTTGAATTTCGAGGTGTTCACGCGCAATCAGCCAGCCCCAAATGGCCGCCACAAGCCAACCGCTATAACCCACTAGACGAGTTATGAACAGTTGCGGTGCAAACAATGGAATGAGTGCGGCTAAACCGATACCTAATACTGCCGTGCGTTGATAAATACACTTCACGCAAGGTTCAAGGCCAAGTTGGTATTGAAAAAATAGAGCTGCCGCTAACAATGCAAAGCATGATGCAGAGAGGATTGCCCACGCGCGCCGCTGTGTTGGAAGTTTGGCCAAAAAAGTTAGCATAAAATCACCGCCTTATAATAATTTGCCAAGAACGATACCTGAGCCTAAATTGATTGTCGATAAGATTGGGTTAAGAAGCTTTACAAAACTTGTCCGACCATTGAAAAGACTGGTAGAATCAGGCAACGGATTATAACAAATAGTAACCCTACTTTAGGTAACGTTATTCAAAACACAGGCCACTTCATGATTATTAAGGCACAAAGTCCAGCAGGTTTTGCCGAGGAATACATCGTAAAATCAATCTGGAACGGGCATTTTGCACCCGGCACTATCTTACCAGCAGAGCGTGAGTTGTCCGAACTGATTGGTGTTACCCGTACGACCTTGCGCGAAGTGTTGCAGCGTTTAGCGCGTGATGGTTGGTTAACCATTCAGCACGGCAAACCGACTCGCGTGAATAACTTCTGGGAAACTTCTGGTCTCAATATTCTTGAAACACTGGCACGCCTTGATGAAGACGGTATGCCAGAATTGGTTGACCAGTTATTGTCTGCTCGCACCAATATTAGTGCTATCTATATTCGTCAAGCGGTTCGCAACGCGCCAGAAAAAGTGGTTGAGCTATTGAAAGAAGCCGAAACGCTCGAAGATTCTGCCGAAGCCTTTAGTCAGTTCGATTACCGTTTGAATCATGACTTAGCGATGGCGTCGGGGAATCCAATTTACGTGCTCGTTCTTAACGGTTTTAAAGGCTTGTACTCGCGTATTGGTAACTTCTATTTCTCCAACGACGATGCGCGCAAATTAGCTCGCAAGTATTACGCTGATTTGAGTGAAATGGCAGCTGATTCGCGCCGCGATGACGCTGTTTTATTAGTGCGGGAATATGGTTATCAGTCAGGCCGTATCTGGCATAGCATGCGCGGTGATATTCCTGACAACTTGGTCGAGTAACGGCTGTTACTCGACCAACGCATTCAGGTCGGCAAGGCGTTATTCAACGCCTTGTGCTTCACGCCACTTCCATTCGTTTTCTAACGTTGCTTTTGGCAACAACATCTGAAAATCTAGATCCGTAATCGTTCCGCCGTTTTTGAAACGCTCTGGGAAATCTGGATTGGCTAATGCTTTTTTACCAAGCGCCAACAGGGCGTTCGGGAACTGCGCCGCATAATCCGCATAGTTCGATTCATCGATGCCGCCGTTGATAATCAATCCAACGTTGGTTTCTGCCGCAACCACTTCTGCTAACGTTCTATCGCTACCATCCGCAAATGGTTTACGGTCAACCGTGGTATCGGTGGTGTGAATAAAATCAACGCCAGCTTCAGCAAGCACGCGTACGAGGCGAACCGCAGCTGCTTCACCTTCTGGCCACTGATAATCGTTGTCGGTTACGGTAATTTGGCCAATGCGAATACCCACGACAAAGTCATCGCTTACAGCATTGCGTACCGCACGTAAGACGCGTTCGACATAAGCAATACGCTTATCGAGTGAACCACCAAACTCATCTTCACGCTGGTTGAAATGAGTGCTCAAGAACTCGTTTAACAAGTAGCCGTTGGCGGCATGAAGTTCAACACCATCAAAACCAATCTCTTCGGCACGCTTGGCGGACGCGACAAAGCCATTTAAGGCATGTTCAAGATCGCTGAGCGAGGCTTCTTTTGGCGTCAACCAACCCGGAACATCGCCGTATAAACTCAACGGTTCGCCTTTAGGCTGCACCACACTCGGGGCAATCGGCTGATCAACATAGTTACTATGCTGCATCTGGGCGCCGGCATGCATCAGTTGCATAATTGCCTTGCTACCGTGTGCGTGAATACGCTCAACAATGCCTCGCCATGCATCAGCTTGCGCAGCATTGATGATCCCAGGTTGATTCACGTAGCCTTGTGCCGCGCGATCATCGGTGTAAACACCCTCAGTGATGACCAAACCAAAACCACCTTTGGCAAATCGCTCGTAATAATCACCCATGATCGCGGTTGGCACGCCGTGCTCATCAGCACTCGTACGGGTCATTGGTGCGACGGTAAAACGATTGGGTACATCAATAAACATAAGCCCTCACTTTTAAATAAGTTATATAACTTCAGTGGGGATGATTACGTGATTTTCAAGAATATTGATCAGGACGGTGGGCATAAAAAACGGCCAATACCGCATGGGTATTGGCCGTTCGAACTCATCAGACTTATGCGAAGTTTTTCGCAACGAAGTCCCAGTTCACCAAGTTCCAGAACGCGTTTAAGTAGTTAGGACGCGCGTTACGGTAATCGATGTAGTAAGCGTGTTCCCAAACGTCAACGGTCAGGATAGGAGTTACTGAAGAATCAGTCAGTGGTGTTTCAGCGTTGCTGGTGTTAACGATAGCTACTGAACCGTCGGCTTTTTTCACCAACCAAGTCCAGCCAGAACCGAAGTTACCTGCTGCTTGTGCACTGAATTCTTCTTTGAACTTGTCGAAAGAACCAAATGCTGCGTTGATTGCATCAGCAACTGCGCCCGTTGGCTCACCGCCGCCATTTGGGCTTAAGCAATGCCAGTAGAACGTGTGGTTCCAAACTTGAGCTGCGTTGTTGAAAACGCCGCCTTTAGAAGTCTTGATGATATCTTCGAGTGACTTGCCTTCCATATCGGTGCCTTTAACCGCATCGTTCAGCTTGGTCACGTAAGTTTGGTGATGCTTACCATAGTGGTATTCAATGGTTTCTGCTGAGATATGTGGCTCAAGTGCATTTTTCTCGTAAGGCAATGCTGGTAATTCAAATGCCATGTCGACTCTCCGTTGTTATTGAAAAATGAATGTATTGTTGTTTCTAACACTTGTTTTGAACTCTGGCTATTTTACCATTGAATTCAAAACTTGCCGTCACTATATAGTTAGATTGTGGCACAAAAGTTTATTTCAAGGGTTAACTTTACCCTAAAGTATAACTTCTTTATGACGGTTTCGCGTACTGATTGTCTTCATTGAACATGGTATAATGCGCACCGTTTGAAACGCTCATTACCTGAGGTAGTCATGGAAACTGTTGAGAAAATTAAACAACAGATCGCAGAAAACCCGATTCTGTTGTACATGAAAGGTTCACCGAAGTTACCTAGCTGTGGCTTCTCTTCGCAAGCTTCACAGGCTCTGATGAGCTGTGGACAATCGTTTGCATACGTGGATATTTTGCAAAACCCAGATATCCGCGCTGAATTACCAAAATTTGCTGATTGGCCAACGTTCCCGCAGTTGTGGGTTGAGGGCGAATTAGTAGGTGGTTGTGATATTATTTTGGAAATGTTCCAAAAGGGCGAACTACAAGAATTAATTAACGAAGTTGCTGCGCGTCATCCGGCGCCAGAAGCTGAATAACTTAAACAACTAAATGGAGATTAACCATGGGTGTATTAGTAGGTCGTAAGGCTCCTAACTTCACTGCAGCTGCTGTACTTGGTACTGGCGAAATCGTTGAAAACTTTAACTTGCACGAGCAAATTAAAGGCAAGAAAGCTGTTGTTTTCTTCTATCCACTCGACTTCACGTTTGTTTGTCCTTCTGAGTTGATCGCATTCGATCACCGTTTAGAAGAATTCAAAAAGCGTGGCGTAGAAGTGATCGGTGTTTCTATCGATTCACAATTCACGCACAACGCATGGCGTAACACTGCCGAAGCAGACGGCGGTATCGGCCAAGTGAAATATCCATTGGTTGCTGACGTGAAGCACTCTATCTGCCGTGCATACGACGTTGAGCACCCAGAAGCAGGCGTTGCTTTCCGTGCGTCATTCTTGATTGACGAAGACGGTTTAGTTCGTCACCAAATCGTGAACGACCTGCCATTAGGCCGTAACATTGACGAAATGATTCGTTTGGTTGACGCGTTGAACTTCCACCAGAAGCACGGTGACGTATGTCCTGCTGGCTGGAAAGAAGGTGATGAAGGTATGAAGGCTGATCCGAAGGGTGTTGCTGATTACCTGTCGAAGAACGCTAGCAAGCTGTAAAAGGTAAAAGCGATATTCGCTATTAGATATTAGATATTAGCGAAAAACAAAAGAAAGAGGTCGCCTTTTGGCGGCCTTTTTTATTTGGGCAGATGGGTGAGCATTATGGTGGTTTTTATGCCGGCATGCTCGGCTTCATGAAACTGTTGAAAGCCGTGCTTTTCGTAGAGGGCAACATTGTGAGGCTCGGCTTGTAGATAGAGATCTTTTACCGCGAGTTCTTTAGCCACTTGTTTTGCGCGTTCGAGCAGTTGGGCGAATAGACCCAAGCCACGAAATTTTGAATCGACATAAATACCACCGAGCCAATGGGTATATTGTGGGTGATTTTTATTCTCTCGATACTTTAACTCAGCCACACCGGCCAACTCGTCGTTTACCATCAGAATAATACTCAGCGGTAACTGGTTTTTATTGGATGCTTTGTTGATTACCACGTCGTGAATATAGTCAAAAGTGATCTCATTTTCGTCCGAACCCCATTCATCGTAGTACCACTTGGCGATTGTGGCTGAAAGCTCTGGCTCATCGGCTAGAAATTTGAGCGTGATATTATTCTTTTGCATGTCCTGTCTTAATTAATTGCAAATTTGACAGCCTGGTCGGCGTGAATTTCGGTTGTGTCGAAAAGTTTTACTGGTGTGTCTGTTTGCGAAATAAGTAAACCGATTTCGGTACAGCCCAAGATAATGCCATCAGCGCCATAACCGGCTAGCGTGTCGATGATTTTGAGATAGTCAGCTTTTGATTGCGGTTCGGCTTTGCCGAGGCAGAGCTCTTTGAAGATAATTTCATGAATTCGGTTTCGCTCGCGTAGTTTCGGTACGACGACGCAAATACCATGTGACTCGAGGCGGTCGCGATGGAAATCTTGCTCCATCGTGAATTTGGTGCCCAGTAAACCGACGGTTTTTATATTGTGGGCTTCTAATGCGGCGGCAGTGGCATCGGCGATATGGAGCAGGGGAATATTCACCGCTAGTTCAATTTCAGGAGCCACCTTGTGCATGGTGTTAGTAGCTAGCACAATAAAATCGGCGCCGGCAGTTTCTAAGGCTTGCGCTGCCTCAGTTAGAATATCAGCGGTTCCAGCCCAATCACCAGCATGTTGTAACGGTTCTATTTCCGCAAAATCGACGCTATATAGAATAAGTTTGGCTGAGTGTAAGCCACCCAGTTGTTCGCGCACCTTCTGATTAATCAGCCGATAATACGTTTGAGTAGATTCCCAACTCATGCCACCAATAATCCCAATTGTTTTCATGCGTTCTGACTCCTGTGAACTTGTGCGCCGAGATATGAACAGTTACATTCAAACAAGTACATAGGAATTTATAGCATGAAAATATACGATTTTGCGGATGTTTTAAATTTTTGGTTTAAAGAACTCACCCCACAACAATGGTTTGCGAAAAGTGACGCACTTGATGACGCCATTAAAAAACGCTTTGGTAGTATGCTGGCAGCTGCCGCTCAGGGTGAGTTATGGCAGTGGCGTGAGTCATCGAAAGGGCGCTTGGCGGAAATTATTGTACTCGACCAATTCTCCCGCAACGTTTATCGCGATACCTCTGCGGCTTTTGCGCAAGATCCGATGGCTTTAGCACTGGCTCAAGAAGCAGTTTCGTTGGGAATTGACGCAGAATTTAATGCCGCTGAAAAAGCCTTTCTTTATATGCCATACATGCACAGTGAATCGGTGGTGATTCACCAACAAGCGGTTATTTTATTTAATCAACCCGGCTTGGAAAATAATTACGATTTCGAACTGAAGCATAAAGCTATTATTGATAAATATGGCCGTTATCCGCATCGCAATTCGCTTCTTGGGCGAGAATCTACAGCGGAAGAATTGGCGTTTTTACAGCAACCGGGCTCCTCGTTTTAAAATTTGAGTTTATGGAATGGAATTTATAGGGAGATGACGTAATGAAATATATTTTTGTTCTATTTTTCGCCTTTGCAGTTTTTTATTCTTCAACAGTTGAAGCATGCTCTTTTCGTATATCCGGTGGTGAATTGATTAGGTGTGGCATGTCGAAAATTGAAGTAATTAATAAGATAGGTTCGCCGGAATATACCAGCATAGACTCAATAGGTGTCAATGATGGATATGGTCGTGGTGGACGCACTGTTCAATCATGGTCTTACATTGTTCAAGGTGATATCGGTGGTGATTACTATCTCACGGTTCAGTTTGCAGCAAACAAAGTGGTTAACATTGAAACGAAGCAAGTGAATCGTTAATGGGTACCAAATCTATATATATCGGGGTTGATGTTTCTTGTGCGGTGAAGAAGCGCATTCCGATTGTATTTGCGGAAAAGCGGGAAGGGCGGTTGATTCCGTTGCCCGTGAAAGAACTGCCATTTGCGGCGCCGTATGGGCATGGCAATAAGCTCGTTGTTGAGCACGAATACAACCTAGCCTACGCACAGCAGATACGTGAATACATTACGGATGTTTGTCACTTCTATGATGTGAAACCTGAGCGCATTGCCATTGACTCGCCGTTGCGACCGCGCGCAGAAGCGTTAGATTATCGAATTGCTGAACGCGAACTCAACCAAGCAGGCATTCGTTGCTACAAAACGCCTTCAAAGCCTGAATTTGATGAAATAATCAGCAAAGTGCGTCACCATCTGTCGCGTGGTGGGGAGGTAGCTCGTGTTCCGCATGCGATGCAGTTATGGATGCTTGCGGGATTTGAGATTGCACGAGAGTTAGCGAAACTCGCACCGATTTTAGAGGTGTTTCCGCAAGCAAACATCCGTCGATTAATACCAAATGCGCCGCATAAAACAGGTAAAGGCGTTCCGAAATTACAATTGGAAGCGATAGCCCGTTACACCGGCTGGCCATCAACGCCGAAAGATTGGAAGGTATTAAAGAAAATTAGCGCCGGCAGTATGCATGATCAAGTCGATGCTTATAGTGCCGCCTGGGTCGCCAGCTTGCGTGGTAATGAGTTAGAAGTGTTCGGTGATGTTGAAAAGCAGGATGCGGTTTGGGTGCCATCTCGAAAGCTACTCAAAACACATGTAAATTTAGACGAATATAAAAAGGTTTGCCCGGCTTGTCATGAACATGAATTTAAACGCTGGCCTTGGGGATGGGACGCTCATGCGGCACACCGTTGCAAAGGGTTATCTAAGGGAACGCAAGAACAACGTAAAGCTGAGTTTCGCCGTCGATATTTGTGATACCCAAATGTAATATTGCGAAAAGATTATCCGCAGAGTGTTTCGATATAAGGACATAAAGGCATGCGACACAATGGCGTTTTGGTGAAATGGAATGAGGACAAAGGCTTCGGATTTGTGCAAATGGCAAGCTCACAGCAGCAAACATTTGCGCATATTAAAGAATTTGAAAATCGACGTCGCAAGCCAAAAGTCGGTGACGAAGTTACCTTTAAATTGCAGCAGCAACCTGATGGCAAGTGTAGAGCAACGGGCGTGGCCTATGTTCGAGAAAGCATCGATTGGTTGATGTTTCCAATTTTGATGATCGCCTTTGGCTATATTGGTGGCGTTGGATACGCCAGCCTCATGACTAATTTACCGGTTGAAGTATCTTGGGCTTTTGCACTTTTGAGTGCCGTGACCTATCTGCTTTATGCGCTCGACAAGCGCGCCGCACAACAAAGCAACCAGCGTACGCCAGAAAAAGTCTTACATTGGTTGTCTGTATTAGGCGGCTGGCCGGGTGCTTTAATTGCTCAACAGCAGTTCCGCCATAAAACCCGCAAAACATCTTTTCGCGTCGGCTTTTACTTCACCGTTCTATTAAATATTGCCGCAGTGATGTACTTTATTGTTTATGCTGATCAATTCTGGCGCTGGTTATAGAAGCCAAGCTTGCAAGGGGATGCGAAATGAGTGATTACGTGGGATCTTGCCTTTGTGGTGACGTGAAATTTGAGATAAAAGGCGAGTTTGATAGCTTCTATCTGTGCCACTGTCATCACTGTCAAAAAGACACGGGTTCGGCGCATGCCGCCAATTTGTTCTCTCAATCGGCCGAGTTAATTTGGCGGGCAGGCGCTGACAACATCACATCATTTACACTTGCCGGTACACGCCACAACAAATGCTTTTGCAAAACGTGCGGCTCTGCGTTGCCAAGTACTGCGATTGAGGGCTTGCTCGTTGTTCCTGCTGGGAGCTTGGATACAGAGATTTCCAAGGTGCCAAATGCCCACCTATTTATCGCAAGCAAAGCGAGCTGGGATAACGAACTTGAGAGTTTGCCAACGTTTAATAAATTACCGAAATAGCGATTAAACATGCGAAAAACACTGTCATTATCGAGCTACGTTAAAAAAAGAAATGGTGTTCTGTTAGGTGCAAGTGGCTCGATGAGAAATATGTTATCGCGATCGTTAGGTGCGAAGTCATTTCCAATCTTTTGGCAATACTGGAATCCGATTTGGGGATATTACTTATCACGCAATGTGATGAAGCCGCTGAATCGTTTTCTACCAGCATGGATAGCTATTTTTCTGACATTTTTAGTTAGTGGCGCACTTCATGACTTAGCCGTTTCATTCGTTAAATCCCAGCCGATTTTCTTTTTTACACCATGGTTTGGCATGATGGGATTAATCGTTGTTGCATCGAATAAATTTAATATTTCTTATGGCTCTTTCGGGTGGCCTATAAGAGCTTCAATCAATGTTTTGATAATTGGTGCGACACTCGGACTCATGTATTTCGTTGAAAGTATTTACATTTAAAGGGAATAAACTATGTCTAGATTCAACGCATGGAACAATATGTTAGAGCTAAGCAAGTATGAGAAGGCAGATAAAACACTCATTCAATTTGTCGATAATACTCAACGCGAAAAAATTGGCGAACCGATAGAAATACCCATTCCAATAATGTATCGACTCTATCACTTAGGCCGTGCTTATGACTTCCAAACAATGAAGTTACTGCGGCCTAATAGTGAAATGGTACTCGACAGAATTAATATCCTAGAACTTTACGCAGAGATAAATTTTTTAGAACAAGTGATTAAAGATCCGATTATTACCCATTTCATCGATGTTCTTATGCCAATATTGCAGTCGGTAAAAGACATAAATGGAGCTGGAATGGTCGTTATAACGCCAGGATATAAGTGAAGAAATCGAAGTTTAGGCTTCGCCCAGAGGCAAGAGAGCGATTACGATGGCGTCAAAAAGGTCGAACGAATTCTGCACATGCGGTGATTGAGTTGTTGCGTGATGTTGATGATAACTAACAAGGGATTTGATTTTGATTTATAAATTTGTACTAACTTTCATAGCAACACTTTTCATTTCAGCTTGCACCACGGGGCAACTGTATTACACCGACCAATCGGGTAATCGTGTACTGGGTTGTGACGTCGAGTTTGTCGGATTGCCCAGCGTTGATAAGTTCGCTGTGGAATATGCATTAAGTTACTGCGCTAAAAGTGTGGTTAGTAAGGGACATCAACTGGATGATGATTACCAATATCTTCTAACGCTCGACACATCAATTCCAGAGGCACCATGCGGACGAGCTTGGGATCATGACCTCGCAGAAGCTCAATATGACGAAGGTTTAATTTCTGCCAAGCAGTACGGTTATATTGTTGCACATATTGATTTGGGGCTTGCGGCTGTAAATGAGTGTCAGGTTGTCGGACAGAATTGAGCAATTTTAATCAAGATCGGTCTTTGATTCGGTTTTAGGATTGAACCGCTAAGGAGAGTTACTTTTATGTCTGACTACCAAGGCCGGTTCGAGAAAGTTATCAATCATATCGAGGCGAATCTAGATTCAGAGCTTGATGTTGATACGTTGTGCAAGCTTGCGTATTTATCGAAGTATCATTTTCACAGGCAGTGCTCGGCATTTATAGGCGTGTCGGTTATTAGGCTGATTCGATTGCTACGGCTTAAAAGAGCGGCATATCAGCTAGCCTACAGAAAGCATGAGAAAGTTCTGGATATTGCGTTAGCGAATGGCTACGAGAGTCACGAAGCGTTTTCTCGGATATTTAAAAAATATTTTGAGCAAAGTCCGTCCGAATTCAGAAAAGAGCCTAATTGGGATCCTTGGCACCTCAAATACGAACCGATATTACAGCTAAGGAAGGATATGATGAGTGGTGATACGAATTTTAACGTTGAAGTAAAAGCGTTCCCCGAAACTCTAATCGCGGTGATGGAACATCGGGGGGCACCGAATTTGGTGGGACACTCGATTCAAAAATTTATTGAGTGGCGAAAGCGTAATAACCTACCGCCAAGTAAAAGTAAGACGTTTAATTTGGTATACGACGATCCGAATGTTACTGCACCCGAAGACTATCGCTTCGATATCGCTTGCTCTGTTGATACACCGATAGCCGCTAATGACTTCGGTATAGTCAACAAAGTGATTCCAGCTGGACGATGCGCGGTTGTTCGGCATATGGGTAGCGATGACTCGATCGGTGAAATCGTGAGTTTCCTTTACACCACATGGCTAACAAATACTGGCGCTGAGTTACGAGACTTTCCTATTTATTTCGAGCGAGTCAGCTTCTTCCCCGACGTTCCAGAGAACGAAATGATTACCGATATTTATTTACCGATTGAGTAAAAAATATCGTTGCCAGCTTATTTTTGAACGTGTTTGCTAGTTACACCGAACTCATATCGGCTTCGAGCGAAAAGCGGGAGTTTTTTTCATTGCATACTAAAACTCAAGCCGTTTCAATAGATTTGCAGCAGACAAATGCGTCGTCTAGTATCAGGTTTTCCCAATCTTATTTTGGCACTTATTAACGAGAGTTATTAAGAGTGTAACGCAATAGGGGCTTTAATGAAGATAGCGGTCATACTAGGAAGTTCGCGTTCAGACGGAAATACTCGACACCTCACTGATAAATTTGTAGAGCAAACCAATGCTGCCTTCTTTAACTTAGCGGATTACGAAATATCAGCTTACGATTATACGCACGAAAATAAAGACGATGACTTTTTACCACTTATTCGTGAACTGGTTAAATTTGACCATCTAGTGTTTTCCTCACCCGTTTATTGGTATTCAATGTCAGCACAACTAAAGACGTTCTTCGATCGTTTGTCAGATCTTTTAACTGTGAACAAAGAGCTTGGTCGGCAACTAAAAGGCAAGTCATGTTCAGTCTTGTCAACGGGCTTCGACATTGAATTACGTCGGTGTTTTGCGGAGCCATTTGAACTGACTGCTAACTACATGCATTTGGTTTACAAAGGTTGTGACTATATTTCCATACAATCGGAATCAGACTTGTTGAACGTCAATAGATGTGTGACTGAAGCATTAAAAAAACTAAATTAAAGCGGATTCGTAAAGTGTTCATTAACAGTATAAGCGGCACCAGGCACTAACCGGACCGTCAGCTTTGAGCGAATTGCTGACCTTTTGGCTTTTCGGTCTGCTTCAACGAATGACTGCCGTCCCCTCGCTAGTATGTGTGTGTGATGAAAATGAGTCACGGCACGTTAACTTCGGCAATGTTGCGCGTTTTGTTGTTGTGTTGTTTATTTAAGTCGTTTACTGTCAATGATATAACAAAAAAATAAAGGTTAGATATTGTGCGCTCGTTGAAGTGTAACTGAGCATGCTCAAATTGCTTTTGCTCATTAAGAGCGTTTCAAGGTCGGAAGCTTGGTTAGCTCAGTAACGTGAGAGTCAGCGCCTATCAATTGAACTAGTTATGAAGTGCGCACGCACAATATATAAATGTTAGCTTTCAAACTAGGAATATTTGCCACAAGGAGTAATCATGGCTTCCCCTAAGATAATAAAGTTCAAAATCTCGTACCACCATGGTGATGCTAACGATGGCCGACTAGATATGTATGATGCTTCTGTATCACTCCAAGGTTTTGCAAAAGCTCTGTCAATTACAACACATGCGTTGCTGAACGAAGGAGAAGTAAAAAAGCACGGTAACAAGGTGAGTGGTGCAAAAATTTATATTCATCCATCACGAAAAGGTAGCTTTGAGGAACTAATCGCTATTGCAGTTGAGCATCCAATTGCTACCTCTATCGGCACTAGCATCGTCGCAAACGTATTCTATGACTTACTCAAATGGACATGGTCCAAAACGTTAGAACTAGATTACTCTCCTGAAACTCCGCATGTTAAAAGACTTGATGAACGAATTGAACCATTTATAGGCGAAATGGAAGAAGCCTTAGAAATACCCTTAGAGCAGGCACATAAACCAATTAAGCAATGTGAAGATATGGCCATAGTCATAAAGAGGCAACAAGTCGGTAATGTTATTAGGCTCGATGCTCAGACACTTAAGAGTGTTTCTATTAGAACCAACCCAAATTTGGAAACCGGAATTGTCGGAAATGTAACTCGTTACAATATATTATCCCCTTTTGGCAGGTTTTATGATGATGAGTTGGAACGAACTGTATCCTTTAAATTAGAAGATGAAGTTACTTCTGCTCAAAAACAACTGCTCACGTGGTCAATGCATCATGCGCAAAACGGTAATGGCGGTAAAATTAAGTTAAACGTGAAGCGTGTAACTTCAGCAAAAGGTGTATTGAAACGATACTTAGTTTATAAGGTTGAATCGGCAGAAAGCTAACAAACTGCTGTAGTCGGTCGCAAGCTCCCTGGGACAATAACACGTGGGCTCAGTCGCTTCGCTCCAATTTTACCCACGTGTTATTTCCCCTAAGCGGGGCGTTATGAAGGCAACCAATATCCAACAGGGATGGTAACTTGAAGGATTTTATTCAGAAGAGGCCAAGTGTTCACCTACTCTGCTATGGCTGCTACCTCCAAGCTCCGGTGAAGATGTCAGATTCTGAGGCGTTCGCCCCTTTGCAGCCTTTGGGTTTTGAGACACCCGCTAAGTGGTTAGCTATGTATGCAAAGGAATGTGGCGCGGGCGTTGAGGCTGCTGGGGTCCAGCAGTTGATTGGACAAGGCAATGACGCTAACCCCTGCATAGCTATTGTTATTGCCCTCGACGAGTGGAAAGGCCCTGAGGCTGCTGAAGCCTCCGTGCAAGACAGGCTGGAACGATTGAGGGCTCTTGTGTCTTGGGCTACTGGCAACCACGTTGAACCGTTTGGTTACGTGACTCTCGGACCGGAGAAAAGCGAATCTTATTTTCGTTTATTACCTCCCAACAACAGGAAACGGACAAGGCTAGGTTTTGGGAATACAGACGAAGACTTTCTCCGATCAATAACGTCAATCCTGAAGTGTGCCGATTGCGATGAACATTTCTCATTTGTTTTGTCCATGGTGCACGATGCAAACCATGAGAAGAATGTTCGGTTCCAAATCGCTAGGTATTTTTCATGTCTCGAGGCTTTGGCATACAAAATTAAGAAGGGTCAGGGTGCCAGGGACGCAGTGCGGCAGTTACTGGGCTTAGAGAAAGGGCGCACCGGGCAGGTTTCTTTAGGGGGGCGAAAGTATGATTATGATGTGGTCCTAGGAGCAGGAATCCTGAGAGACTTTCTCTTTCATGGCGTTCCCCTGGACTTCAGCAAAGCAAAGCCAGAAGAGAAGGACACTTTTGATTTGATTTCAGCGCACCCAGAAACAGTTGCCTCTGATCTTCGATCCCGCGTGGAGATAGAAATAATGAGGTGGAGTAATGGGGCGTCAAACGGGCAGACTGAGGAAAACGCTTCATAACCAGTCGCTGTAGCCGGACAATTTTTCCACCGCTTCGCGGCTCCAAAATTGCCGCAAAGCTCAGCGTTAACTGTTTAGGAAAATAATGCATTACTTCGCGTACGGATCGAATATGTCACTTTCTCGATTAAGAGAACGAGTTCCAAGTGCAGAAGCTGTTGGTTGTTTCGTTCTCGCCGGTCACGATTTGAGGTTTCACAAGTCGAGCAAGGATGGATCAGGAAAATGTGACGCTTATTTCACCTCAGATTCCGGGGATATTATATATGGCGTCTTGTTCAAAATTGATCCAAACGAGAAGTCTGCTTTAGACAAGGCAGAGGGGCTTGGGTACGGGTACGCTGAAAAGGAAGTGACGGTCAGAGCTCATGACGACTCATCAATAGTGGCGACAACCTACATTGCTACGAATATAGATGAGAACTTAAAACCATATTCTTGGTATGTAAATCACGTCCTAGTAGGCGCAGCCGAGGCATCGCTTCCATCGGGCTATATCGAAGCTAAAATCAATTCGGTTAATGCAGTCGAGGATAGTGATAGAGAAAGGGATGCAAAGCAGCGTGCCATACACAGTTAACAAGGCCAGGCACGGCGACGGCTTTTTCGTTGCGGCTGCGCCTACACTACAAAGTTGCGCGTGCTGGCGGCGCCAACGTCCGCTTCTGGCACAAAGCAGACCTTTCTCGCAAATAACCGAATTGAAAATCCCGCAGGTTTAAAGAGAGCCTCGGCGAAAATACGCTGAGGCTTTTCAAAATTTAGAAATGGTAACTCACACCAAGATTAAAGCTGCTCGATTCGCTATCTAAGCGGCTGTAGCCAGCGAAAAAGCTTAAGTTCTGTTGTCCGTAATAACGGGCGAGAAGGCTCACTTCCTGATCGGTTTCATCCGCAATGTCGATGTGACGGACTGCGAGGTCAAACTCTACGTTTGAGGCAAAACGTGAACGCATGCCTAGCTGTGCGTTTACGCCGGATTCACCCTCACTGACTTCGCCGAATGAAACGCCAGAAGAATCGCTTGCACTAGCGGAAATTTTCATGCGTGTATACCCGACACTGCCGTACACGACGGTCGAGCCATTGTTGAAAAATTTGTAGCCGAGATTACCGTGAGTCAACAACGCCGAAAGTTCGGTGTTGAATGTCCCTTGGTTTGTGACGGAAGAAAATTCCTCGGATACATCCGTATGTTTGGCGCTGAAGAATACGTGCTCATTAAACGACTTTTCAACGTGAAGCCCGAAACCAGCGAGCGACTCGTCGAGAATGTCGTAATTTACATAGCTTGCGCCGACAAGGTCGAAACTGGGTGCAGCGTCTTCATTGGCAACGGCTAAAGGAGAGATAACGAGCGATGAGATTGCTACTAGTTGAGCAATTTTTTTAGTTAATAACATTTAATGTCCTTATTAAAACTTCAAATTAAGTTTCGAATAAGAACAAGTTAACTAAATGAAGTCAATCTCAAACTTCGGAAAGATTGACTTCACCAACTGATCACGCGACATCAGACCAAACCGCATACTCATTGCCACTAGGACAGGTGAAGTGAAAGCGGCGCCCGCCAGGGAAGCTGAATATGGGTTTGATGATCTGCCCGCCAGCATCCTCAACCTTCGATTGGCTCGTTTCTAGCGCATTGCTGTAAAGAATAACCAACGCACTCCCAGCACTTGTCAATGCCACTAAGTCGGAGCGAAAAAAGCCACCGTCTAGACCGGCGTTTTCTATAGCGGCGTAGTCCGGCCCGTAATCAACAAATGTCCAGCCGAAGGCTTTACTAAAAAAAGCTTTCGTGCCTTCGATATCGCGGGCAGGTAATTCCACATAGTTAATTTTTTCGTGTGTCATGGCGTAGGCTCCTGAAATGGAAGCGTCTCGGTTTGTATTAGCTTACCTTCGGTGTCGGTAACTTTGATCATTCGGCTCGACTCCGAGACGAAAATACCGGTTTGCGCAGTTGGCTCGGTGATGACGATACGGTCGGAGGGCACTTCGTCTTCATTGCCCACGCGGTAAACCTCGACGGTGCAAGGGAAGTGTTGCTCGCACCACGAAATATCTACGGGCATCAACTCTCGCCCCAAACTAGCCCAATGGGGGCGGTTTAAGCGGTATTGCGTGCGTGGCCAGATGACCGTCATATCGTATTCTTCTGGAGTCGGTGACCAATAAGAGCCGTCCGGTTTGGTAAGTGCAACAGGTTTATTGAAATCATGGTTCTCGATGAGCCACGTGTAACTTTTTGGCTCATGTTTGACGTGGCTTCGCTCGGTGAAGTCAGTTTGATTGATTGTCAGTGGGTCAATCTTTGTCGCTTCCTTTAAATAGTGAGCGAGCCAGCTATCTTCGTTGATATGACTATATCCCACATGAATCAGCATTTTGGCATCGGGCTCGTCATTGAATACTTTCTCGCGCAGATTCTTCACAGCGCTACGTTCACGCGCCTCGGTTCCGGTGCCGATTTCCGAGCCGTAATCGTAGGATACAAGTTGGAATCCAAGTTGACGGGCGTAGTGCAGTAAATTCGCAAAAAGCGGCTCTTCGGTGTAGAAACCGGCTCGCTTGTGAACATAATCATCGGGGATCTCGTTTTCGGCATCCGGCGAGAGAGCTTCTAACGCAAAATACCGAAAACCTTGGTCCCATAAGTGTTCTAATAATCGATAGGTTAAAACGCGGTGCTGAGGAACGTGGTGAGCTTCGTTAATCATGACAACTTGGTAGCTATCTGCTGCTTCAGCAATAGCTGTCACAGCATCGCGTATTTCTAAGTTTTTGACTTCAGTGTTTAATTCATCGGGATTCGGATCATGTTGATCAAATGCGTATAAGGCCTGTTGGTGCTTGCCCATCAATGAATAGGCGGTGCCGCGCTCTTGCAGCAGCAAATCAAACACGGGTCGATTATCTTTGTATTCAACAGAAAGCGCCTCTAGTGCGACGAGTTGAGCACTTAACGTTTTGCCATTGGTTGCTTCGTATATCCGACTAAACGCCTTATTCACTTCCTTTAAATATTCTTCTTTCGATAACTCTTCTTTAGACGATTCTTCGGCTGCAAGCGGTGCCGCAGTGAATAATGTCACGATGAATACCGCAACGATATGCAAAGTTTTCATAGACTATCTTCCTTGAAGTTTTTATTGTTGGAATGACTTGAGCATAGCAGTTTTAAGATTCAAACCAAAAATGAGAATAACAAATGGATAAATTTATGCAGGCAGCCATTGAGGAAGCCAAAAAGGGAATGGAAGAGGGCGGTGTGCCGATTGGTTCGGTGATTGTGCACGATGGCAAGATTATTGGGCGTGGGCATAACCGTCGGGTACAAAGCGGCAGTCCTATTTTGCATGGTGAAATGGATGCGTTTGAAAACGCTGGGCGTCAGCCGGCGAAGGTTTACCGCGAGTGCACCATTTACACGACGCTATCGCCGTGCTGTATGTGCTCGGGTGCGATTGAGCTATATGGCATTCCACACGTGGTTGTCGGTGAAAACCAAACCTTTATGGGTGCTGAAGAGCGCCTGCGCCAAGCTGGTATCAAGGTAGATGTCCTCCAAGACCCAACCTGCATTGAGCTGATGAATTCGTTCATTGCGAATAATCCCGAGCTCTGGAACGAAGATATTGGTGAGTAAGCCCTTTAGAAGCTAACTTTGGCGGCGGTATTTAGAGAACCAAAACAGCACCAATGCTGCCAGTGCGCCGAGCGTATCGGCTAGCATGTCTTGTTGCGCATCCCACTCGTCGCCTTGCGAGCCAAGGAACTCTATACCGGCATCGCCACCTTCAATCACTGCGAATTGCCATTCAATGATCTCGTAGCTTGCTGCGATTGCCATGATGAAGAATAAGCCAAAGAACATCGCTGTCACGGGGCGCGCCCATTTGTTACGAACCAGCAATTCGGCGGCGGCATAGGCATAAAAGCCGACGCTGAAATGCGCGATGCGGTCGTAATGATTGCGCTCAAAATCAAACAGTTCGGTCACCCATTCGAAGGGCACGCGGGCAAAGGTGTAATGGGCACCAATGGTGTGCATAATCAACAACACACTCATGAGCACGTAACTGGTATTACTGAACTGAAATTTGCGAAAGGTGGCAACAAGGCCGATAAAAATGGCCAAAATAGGCGTCATTTCGGCCCACCATACGCGCATGTCGTACGGATTGATAAATGACCACACCATGGTGGCAACAATGATTACTGCGAGCAGATGAGGAATTCGTTGTTGCCAAGCCATGTGTGCGTCCTTTTTTATTATTTTAATTCGGTGTTACAGGTGAACTTTCACCAATAAATTTAGGTTACGTTCGTTCACGCCGTCAATGCCGAATTTATTATTCCAGTGCGCGTACTCAACGCCCACGTAGAAACGGCTGCTGTAGCCAATCATCGGGCCAATGTTGTACTTCAGCTGTGAAGTGAAGTTCATTTCAGCGGCATGACCTTCGCTAGCCGATGACCAATCTAAGAAACCGTCGTAGTAGAAGTTCTCAGCAAATGGCACGCCCCAAACGGCGGTGAGCTGATAGTTACTTTCATAAAATTCGTTGCTACGACGATACGCGTTGAGTTGTAAGTAATCAAAACCGGTGACATTGAGGTCAGTACCTACGCCCACGAGGTAGTTATCAAAACCATCACCTACTTCCCACGTGGTGGCTACGTACGCCGCTTTCACCAAACTGTCTTCGGCGAAGTCATACACTTTAAAACGTGGTGAGATTTCTGCGTACGTTTCAGTGAAGCCGTCGTCTGATTTCAACCGGTCTACAAATAAGAACGAGTCGCCCCAGCTGTAGCCACCGGCATGTTCAAAGGTGAACACTTGGCGGTCGCTGTCGCCAACTTCGTAGTTGGAGCCGTTTAAGTAAGTGGCGCTGATGTCTTGCCAGAATATTTTCGCGTTGGCGGTTGGTGCAGCCAATGCGGTTAGGGCTAGGGTTGTGAGTAGTTTAGTTTTCATGGTCGTCTCGTTAAGGTCGTTATTCGTTATTCGCTGCGAGCACTGTGGTTGAATTCGGCAATTACAGCGCTTTGCGCTACCCGGCGTGGAACGCCGGGCTACAGGGGCCAGCCGCCGAGGGTTTGGTAGCGGTTGACCATGTAGCAAAACAGTTCAGCGGTGCGCTTTGTGTCGTAGACCGCCGAGTGTGCTTGCTTGTTGTCGAACTCAATACCGGCCGCTTGGCAGGCTTTAATTAACACCGTTTGGCCAAGGAACACGGCGGCGAGGGCTGCGGTGTCGAAGGTCACAAATGGGTGAAATGGGTTGCGCTTGAGGTTAGCGCGTTCGGCGGCTGCCATCACAAAGCCGTGATCAAAAGTGGCGTTGTGGCCGACTAAAATGCAGCGTTGGCAGCCCGCTTCTTTTTGCGCTTTGCGAATCGGTTTGAACATTTCTTTGAGTGCCGGACCTTCTTCTACTGCGCCACGCAGGGGCGAGTGCGGGTCAATGCCATTGAAATCAATGGCTGCTTGCTCAATGTTCGCGCCTTCAAAAGGCTCAATGTGATAATGCAAGGTTTGGTCGGGCACCAATAAGCCGTCGTCATTGAACTTCAAGGTGACGGCGGCAATTTCTAATAGCGCATCGGTTTTCGCGTTAAAGCCGGCGGTTTCAACATCAATCACCACCGGCATGTAGCCGCGAAAGCGCTGTTGCATTAACGCATTGGCGTTGTCGTTACTCATAAATCCCCAGGATTCTTTGCGCTACGTTCAATCAACTCAATCGCGTAACCGTCAGGGTCACGCACAAAAGCGATAATGGTTTTGCCGCCTTTGACTGGGCCTGGCTCACGATACACGTCAGCACCGGCTTCTTTGAGCTTGTCGCAAGTGGCGTAAATATCTTGCACACCAATCGCGATATGACCAAAGGCGCCGCCGTGTTCGTATTCGCTGACACCCCAGTTGTAGGTGAGTTCTAATACGGTGTGATCGACTTCGTCACCATATCCGACAAAAGCGAGCGAGTACTTGTACTCTTCGTTGTCGGCGGTACGGAGCAATTTCATGCCCAATGCTTTGGTGTAAAAGTCAATTGAACGCTGCATATCGCCAACGCGTAACATGGTGTGTAGTAAACGCATGTGGTGCTCCTATTAATCAGATGTTTTGTCTTTAAATTCGCACAGATCTTCGATGATACAGCTGCCACAGCGCGGTTTGCGCGCAATGCAGGTGTAGCGACCATGCAGAATGAACCAGTGGTGCGCGTCCACTTTGAACTCGGTTGGAATCACCTTTTCTAAGCGGTCTTCAACGGCACGAACGGTTTTACCTGGGGCAAACTTGGTTCGGTTTGCGACGCGAAAAATATGGGTATCGACGGCGATGGTTGGCCAACCGAAGGCGGTGTTCAACACCACATTTGCCGTTTTGCGTCCCACGCCCGGTAGTGCTTCGAGGGCAGCCCGGTCTTCGGGCACTTCGCCTTCATAATGATTCACCAAAATCTCACAGGTTTTAATGACATTTTCGGCTTTCGCGTTAAATAAACCGATAGTTTTGATGTGTTCTTTGACGCCATCCACGCCTAAATCAAGCATTGCTTGTGGTGTTGGAGCTGCGGGAAATAATTTCCGTGTCGCTTTATTCACGCCAACATCGGTGGCTTGCGCAGACAACAACACGGCAATCAGCAACTCAAAGGTTGAGTTGTATTCCAACTCAGTGGTTGGGTTCGGATTATTGGCGCGCAGGCGCTCTAATATTTCAACGCGTTTTTGTTTATTCATAGCTCTATTGTGACGTTACACGAGCGCGTGTCACGTGTCTTTCTGGTTTCTCCGCATGGGCTGCACGGTAATTATCAATCCAGTTTTTACCGGCAATAATAAAGCCCATCACAATAAATGCGCCCGGCGGTAATATGGCGAGCAACAGTGGGTAATCCACGCTGAATAATTCAACGCGAAGATCTGCCGCCCATTCTCCGAGCAATAAGTTGGCGCCATCAAATAGGGTACCGTTGCCTAAAATCTCGCGAATGCCGCCTAGTAGCACCAATACGAGGGTAAATCCTAAGCCCATCATCAAACCATCAAATGCCGCATGATGCCATGGGTTTTTCGAAGCATAGGCTTCGGCGCGACCGATAATGGCGCAGTTGGTCACAATCAGCGGAATAAAGATACCTAGCGCTTGATATAAGCCGTACACGTAAGCGTTCATGAGTAACTGAATCACGGTCACGAAGGTCGCAATCACCATGACAAATACCGGAATTCGGATTTCTTTTGGCACAAATTCACGTACCAAACTGACGGTAATATTCGAGCCAACCAGCACCAATAAGGTGGCTAACCCCAAACCAAGGGCGTTCGTTACCGTGGCGGTCACCGCTAAGAGTGGGCATAAACCTAATAGCTGCACAAGGGCAGGGTTGTTATTCCACAAGCCTTGCCACGTGAGTTCTTTGTAGGTGTTTACTTCGTTGCTCATGATTGTGCTCCTGAGCTTTCGCCATAACAGTTTGCAGGTGCGCTAAACCATTCCTGCTGGTTATTTTCAAATACCAAAGCCGCACGTTTCACCGCTTGTACCACGGCACGTGGTGTAATGGTTGCGCCGGTGAACTGATCAAACATGCCGCCATCGCGTTTCACCGCCCAGCGCGGATCGTCTTCGCCATTGACGCGCTGGCCATTAAAGCTGGCGATCCAGTCGCTTTTGCGAATTTCGATTTTATCGCCAAGCCCCGGTGTTTCTTGATGTTGTAACGTACGCACACCGGCGACTGAGGCATCTGCATTCAGCGCAACAAGCAAGTGAATCGCACCGCTATAGCCATTAGGAGCGGTGACTTCTACCGCAACGGCAGTTGGTTGGTTGTTCACGTATGCTCGGTATACACGACGTGGGGTTGAGCCGAGTTCAGCGTTATTGATGATCGTACAACTCTGATACAGGTCGTTATCGTGCTGCTCAGGTGGAATGATCTGGTTGAGAACGCGCAATAATTCTTGTTCTTGCTGACGCGAAATTGGCTCTTTGGTCACCAACGAGGTGACAATGACTAAAAATGTCGCGACGATAGCAAAGCCTGCCAAGATCAAACCATTGCGGCCCATACTTTTAATAATCATGAGCGACCTCCATGGCCGTAGGCAACGGGCTGGGTGTATTTATCAATCACCGGCACGGTCATATTCGCCAACAACACCGCAAAAGCCACGGCGTCTGGATAACCACCCCAAGTGCGAATCACGAAGACTAAGAAACCGACGAGCAAACCAAACAACCAACGGCCTTTATTAGACGTGGCAGCGGTAACCGGATCCGTTGCAATAAAGAAGGCGCCGAGCATGGTCGCTCCGCTTAGCGCATGAAGCATCGGGGTGATGGCTTGATCCGGGTTAAACAGCCAATAGATGGCCGCAGGCACTAACAAGCCCACTAAAAAGCCGCCGGGAATATGCCAGCTAATAATCTTTTGTTTAATCAGCACCAAACCACCGAGTAAAAACGCGATGTTGATCCACGCCCAACCAATGCCGCCAAGCTCGCCGAAAATCGGCTTGCTCAACGCTTCGCTCAGGGTCATTTGATGATTGAGGTCATTGCGCAGGCTATCTAACGGCGTCGCCATCGTGATGCCATCGGCGCCCATGCGCAGTTGCTCAAGGTTGTAACCGGCTTGGGTGAAACCACTAAAAATGAGGCTCACGGTATCGCTGATACTCACTTGCAATTGAGCAAGTTCATTCGGGATTGGCCAACTGGTCATTTGCACTGGGAACGAAATTAGCAACAGTACATAGCCGGCCATCGCTGGGTTAAAGAGATTTTGGCCAACACCGCCATACACATGCTTCACGACAATAATGGCAAAGGCAGTGCCCATGACGATAATCCACCAGGGCGCTAGGGCAGGGATACTGATGGCGAGTAATACCGCCGTGACGATAGCGGTGTGATCTTGCCATGCATGTGCAACTGGACGGCCTCGCAGGCGCATAGCGATGCCTTCTGCTGCCCATGCGGTTAATAATGCCAGCGCCAATTGAACATATACCCCAAACCCGAAAAAGTAGGTTTGTGCTAACACACCCGGAATCAACGCTAAATAGACCCAACGCATGACTTGCTGCGTGGTGCGGCGCTGATGAGCGTGGGGTGAAGCTGCTATTTTAAACGTCATGCGTCGTCACCATCTTTATTTTGTTGTTCCGCCGCGGCGGCTTGCGCTGCTTTACGGGCTTTGGCGCGAGCAATGGCTGCTTGCACGGCATCTTGTGGGTTATCACCGCCTTGGGCGACAGCTTCCGCTTGCGCTTTTTTCCGTGCTTCGGCGGCTTTGCGATGACGCTCAAGACGCTCTTGTTTTTCGCGTTCAAGGCGCTCTTGGCGCGCTTCAAAACGCTCACGTGCCACTTCAGCCTTGGCCTTTTCACGGGCAATGTTGCGTACTTCCGCTTTGGCTTTGCGATAGTAATGCACCAGCGGAATTTCACTTGGGCAGACATACGCGCAAGCGCCGCATTCAATGCAATCGAATAGGTTTTGCTGTTCCAAACCGTCGTAATCTTTGGCTTTGGCGAGCCACTGCAATTGCTGTGGCAACAGCTGGGCAGGACAGACGTCAGCGCAGGCGCCACAACGAATACAGGCCATTTCGTCTTGCGCTGGTGCAAGCTCTTGGCTGCTTGGCACAAGAATACAGTTGGTGATTTTGACCACCGGCACCGACAGATCAGCGAGGGTAAAGCCCATCATTGGGCCACCCATAATTACGCGTTGCTCTGGCTCTGGTTTGAAGCCGCACTGCTCCAGCAAATAGGCAACAGGGGTGCCGATACGAACCCAGTAATTACCAGGTTTCGCAACGTTTTCGCCGGTTACCGTGACCACGCGCTCCAACAACGGTTTGCCTTGCAAAGTCGCTTGTGCGACGGCGTAGGCGGTGCCCACGTTCTGCATCACCAAGCCAACATCAATTGGCAACCCACGGCTGGGTACTTGGCGCCCAGTGAGCAACTGAATTAACTGCTTCTCACCACCTGATGGATATTTTACCGGAACCACACGCAATGAGAGTTGCGGATGTTTATCGAGTAAGGCTTCAAATGCGGCAATGGCTTCTGGCTTATTCGCTTCAATAGCAATGAGTGCTTTTTCACAGCCGGCAATATGCAAGAGTATCTCGGTGCCATCAATGATGGTTTGCGCATGCTCACGCATTAAGCGGTCATCGGCGCTGATATAGGGTTCGCACTCAACGCCGTTAATAATTAAGTAATCCAACGGCCGCTGTAGAGCAAGCTTCTGTGCGGTTGGAAAGCCTGCGCCACCTAAGCCGGCGATACCTGCCGTTTTAATGCGCTCGAGCAACTCGGCGCGGCTGATTTCGGTGTAATTGGCCAGTGGTTCGAACGCTACATGCTCATCATTGCCATCGGCTTCAATGGTTATGACAGTGTCGGTAAGTCCAGACGGATGCGCAATCATGCCGGGACCGATGGCGGTAACCGTGCCTGAGGTTGGCGCATGCACTGGTAAGCCGTTATTCGCACCCACTTGGGTCAGGGCTTGGCCAGCTTTTACTTTATCGCCGACCTGCACGAGTACTTCGCCGGGCGCACCTGAGTGCTGCTTCACCGGGATCGTGTATTGTTGCGCCAATGGCAATGGTGCGATTGGCGTCTGGTTCGATATCTCTTTGCGCTCAGGCGGGTGAATACCGCCTGGAAAGGTCCAGATGTGGCCGGCTTCAATGGCTTTGGTTGCTGCTGACATTAGTTTGACGACTCCACTGCATCTACCACGCGAACCGGAATCTGCTTCAGATCCCACTGCCAATTATCCGGACGCACTGGTACCGGAACCATGTCGATACAATCCACCGGGCAAGGCTCGACACAAAGGTCACAGCCGGTGCACTCATGAGCAATCACGGTGTGCATTTGTTTTGCGGCGCCTAAAATGGCGTCCACTGGACACGCCTGAATACATTTGGTGCAACCGATACATTCATCTTCACGAATGACCGCGACTTTTTTCACGTCTTCTTCGCCATGAGCTGAATCCAGCGGTTTTGCTTCAACGCCCATCAAATCGGCAAGCGCATTAATCGTTGATTGACCGCCTGGGGGGCATTTATTAATTTCGTCGCCATTGGCAATGGCTTCGGCATACGGGCGACAACCGGGGTAGCCACATTGACCACACTGGGTTTGTGGCAGAATCGCATCAATTTGATCCACGATCGGGTCACTTTCAACGCGGAAGCGAACTGCTGCGAAGCCAAGGATTAAGCCGAAAATGAGCGCCAGAACGCCCAATACAATGAGTGCGGTTACCACGGTCATGAGGTGGTCACCAAGCCGCTAAAGCCCATAAAGGCTAATGACATAAGGCCGGCGGTGATCATGGCCACTGCGGCGCCTTTGAACGGGATTGGCACATCTGCAGCAGCGAGCCGCTCGCGTAATGCGGAGAATAAAATAAGGACTAATGAGAAACCGACCGCAGCGCCAAATCCATACACAATGGATTCAATAAAGTTGTGTTGCTCGTTGATATTCAACAACGCGACACCGAGTACCGCACAGTTGGTGGTGATGAGCGGTAAGAAAATACCGAGCAAGCGATATAAAGTAGGGCTCGTTTTATGCACGACCATTTCGGTGAATTGGACCACCACGGCAATCACCAGAATAAAGCTCAACGTTTGCAACGCCATTAAATCCAGCGGCGCCAAAATGTATTGGTTCACCAAATAGCTTGAAACCGACGCTAAGGTCAGTACAAAGGTGGTTGCCGCAGACATGCCGATGGCAGTTTCTAGCTTGTTAGAAACCCCCATAAACGGGCACAGCCCAAGGAATTTAACCAACACGAAATTGTTGACTAGTACCGTTGCCACCAACAGTAGCAAGTAGTCACCCATGCGAAAATCCGTCCCATTACATTGAATAGTGCCTATTATCGAATTTTTAGCGCTGTGAAACAACCGATGAACTGTAGTGTTATTCAAGTTTGTCACTGAATATTCATAAAACTGTCATGGTGCTGTTACGCCAACTGTCTAAATTTTCATCAAGCCAGCAACGGCAAGCCACGTGAGGCACTGATGATGACCGCATTTATGGCCAGATGGATTGATAAGTTTTGCCAATATGATCAACGCAGTTTTCGTTGGTTGAATCGCCGCCTACAGCGATGGTGTCGTCATCAACTTGTGCGCTGGGTATCGCGCTCAGGTGATGGTTACGTGTACGCCATTATTGCACTCGTGATGAGCTTGTATTTAGGCGCCGCGAGCGTGGTTCCAATCACTGCATTAGTAATTGGTTTTGCCATAGAGGTGCCGCTATTTTGTTTACTCAAACGCGTATTAAAACGCCAACGCCCCTATCATAAAAATCCTCACTTCACGTCAGTGATACTGGCGCATGATCAATTTAGTTTCCCGTCAGGACATACCACCGCCGCATTCTTATTTGCCGGCATTATGAGCTCCTTCTTTCCCACCTGGGCATGGTTGCTATACAGCTGGGCAGCAGCCATTGGCGCGTCGCGGGTGCTCTTAGGTGTGCATTATCCCGGTGATATTGCCGCAGGAGCTGCGCTTGGTTATGTGATTAGTGGGTATGCCGTCAGTTTGGCACTTTAACACCTTAATAATGTTCAAGGAGGCAGTATGCGAATTTTGATAGGTGTGCAGGGAACGGGAAATGGCCATTTGAGTCGCTGTTCTGCACTTGCAGAAGCATTGGCACACTTTCCAGATATAGATGTGCAATTTTTAATTTCTGGCCGTGATAAAAGTCAATTGTTTGATATGGAAGCCTTTGGTGACTGGCAATGGCGTCAGGGGCTGTCGTTTGTTGTTGAGCAGGGCAAGGTGAATGTGTTTGAAACGGTGCGCCGCAATCAGTGGCAACAGTTTTGGCATGATGTTCGTGAACTCGACGTGAGCGCCTATGATTTGATAGTCAGCGATTATGAACCGATTACTGCATGGGCAGGGCGCTTGCAACGCAAACAAGTGATTGGTTTAGGGCGGCAGTATGCTTTCTATAAGCCCACGCCGAGTTTGCCCATTGCGGTTGCGCATCGACAAATGCTCCGCTGGTTTGCGCCAGCTGATATTGCGGTCGGGATGCATTGGTTTGATGATGCCTCGCATGTATTGCCACCCATTATCCACCAACGTGGTCGCAGTGCATCGGTTCGCCCGCGCCATTATGTGGTGTATTTGCCATTTGAGCCATTAGCAGCGGTACATAAGCTATTGCTGCCATTTGAAAATGTGACATTTGATGTGTTTCATCCGCAGGCCGAGCAGCGTGAGGTCGGTCACATTCGTTATTTCGCACCGTCACGGGTTGGTTTCGCGGAAGCGGTTGCGTGTGCTGAAGGCATTATTAGTAATGCTGGGTTTGAAACGTCGAGTGAAGCGTTGGCCGCGGGTAAGAAACTATTAGTGAAGCCGTTAACGGGACAATTCGAACAAACAGCTAACGCACAGTGTTTGGAGCGTTCTCGTTTAGCGCAAGTGATGTGGTCACTCGATATCGAAGCCGTAGCGGCGTTTTTGTATTTAGATAAGGGTAATGCGTGCCGATGGCCAAATGTCGCGCAAGCGGTAGCAGAATGGCTGCATAATGGGGCTGTAGAACCGGTACATCAGCTAAGTGCGCGCTTGTGGCAGCGAACGGAGTTTGAAGATTATATGGAGTGCTTAAAGAGTTATTAAGTGGCTCCCCAGGTTGGATTCGAACCAACGACACATGGATTAACAGTCCACCGCTCTAACCAACTGAGCTACTGGGGAATACTTAAGGGGTATTCGGGGGTGTTGTGAGATGTCTTGGCTCCCCAGGTTGGATTCGAACCAACGACACATGGATTAACAGTCCACCGCTCTAACCAACTGAGCTACTGGGGAACACATCTGACAACGGGTGCGAATGTTAAAGGCGGTTGCGGCCTCTGTCAATACTAAAAAATGCTGTTTGCTTGTTTTGTGCGCAAACCGTTTAAAAAAATTAAAGTCAAGTGATCGGTTGACTTGTCTATATATCAAATAATATACATGGTTGGCTGTACTGGTTATCCACATGAAAGCAGATCGCACGTGTTTCAAAGGCTAGACAATCTTATCCACTAAATCTGTGGATAACCTTGTGGGAAAGTATGTGAGTTGCTTTAAACGGTGGGCATTTGGGCGTGATTTAGCGATTGCTTAAAAATTGACTAAGAAAATAAAACTGCTTATTAAACAATTGGTTATAAACGCACTTTACAGTTCCTTGAAAGTTTTTATTTGCGACATGTCATCCGTCGCATTTTGACGCAGTGATTGTGTATTTCTTACCTTATTTGTTCACAAAAGCAACACCAATTGTGTGTCTATAAACCAGTGTATTTGCGAAGATTAATTATTTGTGACGAATAAATTTTAAACAGCTGTTTTAATGTGTTTGTCATCTGCTGGTCATAAAAGCTAGTCATAAAAAAAGCCGCAAACAAGTTGCAGCTTTCTAATGATGATGTTCTTGCGACAGCAAGAAACGAAATTATGCTTTCTCGGCAAACGCCTTGATACGTTTTACAGCTTCTTTGAGTGTATCGAGGCTGCACGCAAACGAGAAGCGACAGTGACCTGGTGCACCAAATGCAGTACCCGGTACTAAGGCAACCTTGGCTTCGTTTAACATCATTTCACACAGTTCAACGTCCGACTCAGCGCCTTTTAGGCGAATCAGCTCATCAATGTTCGCAAACGTGTAGAAAGTACCGTCGCCGGCAATACACTTCATGCCAGGCACTTCGTTGAGTGCGTCCACTAAGTAATCGTGGCGTTGTTTAAAGGCTTTGACCATGTCCGTAATACAGCTTTGGTCGCCTTCGAGTGCAGCAAGCGCTGCCCACTGACTGATACTCGCTGGGTTCGAAGTGCTTTGTGATTGAATTTTCTTCATGGCAGCAATCAAAGGTTTCGGACCTGCAGCATAACCAATACGCCAGCCAGTCATTGCGTAGGCTTTTGATACGCCGGACAGAATGACGATGCGATCTTTCAAAGCTGGTGCCACCATGGCGATGTTATGGAAGCTTTCGTCGCTCCATAAAATATGTTCGTACATATCGTCGGTAGCAATCAGAACCTGTGGATGCTGACGCAATACTTCTGCCAAGCTTTCTAATTCAGCTTTGGTGTACGCCGTTCCCGTTGGGTTCGATGGGCTATTTAGGAACAACAAGCGTGTTTTCGGTGTAATCGCTGCGGCGAGTTGCTCAGCGCTGATTTTGTAGCGTTGCTCAATACCGGCTTCAATGAACTTCGGTACCGCACCAACCAAAATCGACATATCTGGGTACGACACCCAATATGGCGCAGGAATCAGTACTTCGTCACCTGGGTTTAACCAAGCGCTCAGCAAGTTGAAGATACTGTGTTTGCCGCCCGCGGAAATTAATATTTCGCTGGTTTCATACGTTAAGCCGTTATCGCGTTTAAATTTATCAACAACGGCTTGCTTAAGTTGCGGAATACCATCCACCGCGGTGTATTTGGTATGGCCTGCATCAATTGCAGCCTTGGCAGCGGTTTTCACAAACTCTGGGGTATCAAAATCGGGTTCACCCACACCCAAACCAATCACATCATGGCCTGCTGCTTTAAGTTCAGCCGCTTTTTGCGACACAGCGAGCGTTGGCGATGGTTGAATAGCGTTAACACGGTCAGATAATTGGTATTTCACAGTGCGATCCTAAACATAGAAGGGGTGAAAAGGTTGTCGCTACTATATCGTTTTCGCTGAATTTTGTCTATTGAGGGGCTGCTTATAACATAGCGAAAAAGCGCAAAATTCGTTACACTACGGCTTCTTTTTTCAACACCGGTATAAGAAGCACATGAGCCAAGCTGTAGCGGCAAAATCTTTACTCCATGATCCTATTCAGCCCACCCTCTGGCGCATGACGTGGCCAGTGATCATTGGGGTGTTGACGCTCATCAGCTTTAACGTGGTGGATACCTTTTTTGTCGGTATGCTCGGTACCGACCCGTTAGCGGCGGTCAGTTTTACCTTTCCAGTCACGTTTACCGTAGTCAGCCTTGCGATTGGTTTAGGAATTGGTACCTCTGCCGTGATTGCGCGCAAACGTGGCTCTGGCCGCGAAGAGCATGCCAAGTTTGACGGCACCACGGCGTTATCGGTATCCGCTTTATTGGTCGTGGTCTTGTCGCTGATCGGCTATGTGGCAATGGATCCCATTTTCACCGCATTACGCGCGCAAGAACGCCTGATTCCCTATATTCATGATTATATGACCATCTGGTTTTTAGGCGCGGTGCTCTTAGTGACGCCAATGGTCGGTAACGCGGTATTGCGTGCTGCTGGCGACACGCGTACACCGTCGTTGATTATGGCCTCGGGTGGTTTATTGAATGCGATTTTTGATCCGATTCTAATTTTCGGCGTTGGGCCAATTCCAGCCATGGGCGTACAGGGTGCGGCGCTGGCGAGTTTAATCTCGTGGATTATCGGTTCAGCATTGGTACTTTGGTATTTGAACTACAAGCAATTGTTATCGTTTAAAGCGCCGGCTGATGCCAGTTGGTTACGCTCATCGCGGCAGATCCTCAATATCGGTATTCCAGCTGCTGGCGCCAATATGCTGACGCCGTTAGCCATGGCGGTCATCACGGCGATTATTGCGGCCTACGGCGCACCGGCAGTTGCTGCTTTTGGTGTGGGTACACGCCTTGAGTCACTGGCAAGCGTCATTATTTTGGCGCTGTCGATGTCATTGCCGCCGTTGATTAGCCAGAACTTTGGTGCACACTCCTTTGACCGAGTGGGCGCGGCTTATCGCGTTGCCGTGCGTAGCGTTTTGGTCGTGCAACTATTTATCTATGGTTTGTTAGTCGCAACAGCACCATGGATTGCTGCAGCATTTACCGATGACCCTGAAGTAGCGCGACTGATTCGCTTATTTATTTATATTATGCCGCTTGGTTACGGCGTACAGGGCGTGATTATTTTAACCAACTCCAGTTTAAATGCGTTACACCGGCCGATGAACGCATTGGTGCTGAGCATCGTACGTTTATTTGTGATGTTTGTGCCGCTGAGTTGGATTGGCGCGTTAATTTACGATATTCCCGGATTGTTTATTGGTGGTGTGGTGGCCAATGTAATCACCGGCGTGATTGCGTGGTTCTGGTTCCATCGCGGCTTGCGTATTGAAACCGCCCGCGAGCGTCACAACCATGCGGAAGGTGCGGTAGAAGGAGTAAGCCGATGAGTCGAGAGTTTGAACTCAAATCTGACTATCAACCAGCGGGTGATCAACCGACGGCGATTGAGAAACTCGTTGATAATCTCGATGCCGGTTTAGCGCACCAAACGTTACTTGGGGTTACGGGCTCAGGTAAGACGTTTACCATGGCCAACGTGATTCAAAAAATTCAACGCCCGACGTTGATTCTTGCGCACAATAAAACCTTGGCGGCGCAATTGTACGGCGAGATGAAAGAATTCTTTCCGAACAACGCGGTTGAGTATTTCGTTTCGTACTACGATTACTATCAGCCGGAAGCCTATGTGCCGACGACCGATACGTTTATTGAGAAAGATGCCTCAATTAACGACCACATTGAACAGATGCGGTTGTCAGCGACGAAGGCGCTGATGGAGCGCCGCGACGTTGTGTTGGTGGCGTCGGTGTCGTGTATTTATGGTTTGGGTGATCCTGAATCGTACATGAAAATGATGCTGCATTTGCGCCGTGGCGATTTGATTGACCAGCGCGATATTCTTCGTCGTTTGGCACAGCTACAGTACAAGCGCAACGATGCGGCATTTGAGCGGGGCACTTATCGGGTGCGTGGCGAAGTGATTGATATTTTCCCCGCTGAATCTGAACAGCTTGCGATTCGTGTCGAGCTATTCGATGACGAAATTGATCGGATTAGCTTTTTTGAACCGTTAACAGGGCAGGTGACTGAGGCTGATGTCGCGCGCGCAACGGTTTATCCGAAAACGCACTACGTGACGCCTCGCGAAACTATTTTAAATGCCATTGAGCGCATTAAAGAAGAGCTGAAAGAGCGGAAGCAGCAGCTGTTAGATGCGAATAAGCTGGTGGAAGAACAGCGCTTAAGTCAACGTACCCAATTTGATATTGAAATGATGCTGGAGCTTGGTTATTGCTCGGGTATCGAAAACTATTCACGCTATTTGTCTGGGCGCGCACCGGGCGAGCCGCCGCCAACGCTACTCGACTATTTACCAGATGATGCGTTGCTGATTATTGATGAGTCTCACGTGACGGTGTCGCAAATTGGCGCCATGTATAAAGGTGACCGTTCACGCAAAGAAAACCTCGTAAATTATGGCTTCCGTTTGCCATCTGCGTTGGATAACCGACCGCTGAAATTTGAAGAGTTTGAGGCCATTGCGCCGCAAACTATTTATGTGTCGGCAACACCGGGTAAGTATGAAATCGAAAAATCTGCCGGCGAAATTGTTGAGCAGGTTGTGCGTCCAACCGGCCTTATCGACCCAGAAATCGAAATCCGTCCAGTTGCCACGCAAGTTGACGATTTAATGTCGGAGGTTCGCTTACGCGTTGAGCGTAACGAGCGTGTGTTAGCGACGACGTTAACCAAGAAGATGGCCGAAGATTTATCGGATTATTTGGATGAACATGGTATTCGCGTGCGTTATTTGCACTCGGATATCGATACCGTCGAGCGCATGGAAATTATTCGCGATTTGCGCCTTGGTGAATTCGACGTTTTGGTTGGCATTAACTTGTTGCGCGAAGGCTTGGATATGCCAGAAGTTTCTTTGGTCGCCATTCTTGACGCTGACAAAGAGGGCTTCTTGCGCTCCGATCGGTCACTGATCCAGACCATCGGGCGCGCTGCTCGTAACCTTAATGGTCGCGCCATTCTGTATGCGGACCGCATTACTGGTTCGATGCAACGCGCGATTGACGAAACCGACCGCCGCCGCGCCAAGCAGGTTGCTTACAACGAAGAACATGGCATCACCCCGAAAGGTTTGAACAAGCGCGTAACTGACGTGATGGATCTCGGTGGTGGTATTCGTGCACCGCGTCGCGAGAAACAGCGCGTTGCCGAACCAGAAGCAGCTTACGATCCAGCGATGTTTGATCCAAAAGCGCTTGTTCAGAAGATTGAGCAAACCGAGAAGGCGATGTATCAGGCGGCAAAAGATCTGGAATTTGAGAAGGCTGCGGCATTGCGTGATGATGTAGCCAAACTCCGCGAACAACTTAAAAGACTTTAAGAACAAGTACGATATTAGCTGTTAGATATTTGATATTAGCAACGAAGTATCGGGTATCTGTGTTTTCTCTAATAACTAATATCCAATAGCTGATATCGATTTTGCATTTCACGTCCATCGGTATTTTCGGTTAGATAAATATATGGTAATTGATATTATCTATCCATGAGAAAATTCATGGGGGATACCGATATGGCGAAAACAGTTTCTTTTGGCGTTATGCACATTAGCGTGGCGTTCACCCTCGTGTGGTTGATGACCGGTGATATTGTGTTAGGTGGTGCTGTGGCTTTGATTGAGCCCGTGGTGAACACCGTAGCTTATTACTTTCACGAGAAATTTTGGGCGGCGCGGCAAAAGCGACAGCAGAGTCGACAAATGGATACGGTGCACGTAGCATAGCGACACTTTTGGTTAGTGTTAGAGATGATACGTGCATTTACAACCTGGCGATGAGCGCTATGTGACACCCGACGGCAAATTAAAAACGCCGTCGAGCCTGCTTTTTATTCTGTTGTTTTTTCTGCGTGGTTACGCTGCGTGGATTATTTCTCTTACCTTTATGGAAGACCGTTCGCGTCTGCTTAAATTCTTTTACACCAGCACCGACCAATTTAGCCTCGCGTTACTTGTGGGCTTACCCGCATTATTTGTCTTTATTCTTTTGACGCAACTAAAAGCGGAAACACCAGAGTGGGTTGCACGCTCATTTGCGGTGGTCCCGATTTTACTGTGGTGTAGCTGGCTGATTGATGGCGTGTTATTGCTGAGCTTGATCAGTAACTTGTGGCCAACGTTCTCTTTGGTGAAAGCGTTGCTGTTATTCGGCTGGCTAGCGGCCGGTTGGATGCTGCTGTTCTCACGCCACTTAAAAAGATTTATTGCGTTAATCGTTAGTTAAGTGCAACGACGATATTAGATATTAGATATTGGATATTAGGAAAAGCGCAAGACATCAGATCTAATATCTAATATCAAATTGCTAATATCGCTTTTGGTTTTCAAAGAAGTGGTGGATGGTACTGGGCTCGAACCAGTGACCCCCGCCTTGTAAGGGCGGTGCTCTCCCAGCTGAGCTAACCATCCATCAGGGAGACAGAGAAAATGAAGAAGTGGTGGATGGTACTGGGTTCGAACCAGTGACCCCCGCCTTGTAAGGGCGGTGCTCTCCCAGCTGAGCTAACCATCCTTTTCTCTGCGTTGCGGGGCGTATTATAGGGAGCTTGACGATACTGTCAACAGGAAATCTCACTTGATTTGTTCGACTGCTGGTTTTTTCCCCGCTTTGCTGTAAAAATCAACATCCTGCTTCGTAAAAAGACAAGAATCTATGCTTTCGCCTAATGCGCCTGCCGTTGCTTCTTGGTAGAATGCATCCACAACGAAACTGCAAAATAACCCGAATAATGCGGAGAAAGCAAGAATTATGACAGTGGTCACCCGATTTGCCCCAAGTCCGACTGGTTACCTTCACGTGGGTGGTGCGCGCACCGCTCTTTATTCCTGGTTAGTTGCCAAAGCAGCTGGCGGGAAGTTTGTCCTGCGTATTGAAGATACTGACCGTGAACGTTCAACTCAGCCAGCCATTGATGCCATTTTAGAAGGTATGGAATGGTTAGGATTAACGTGGGATGAGGGTCCGTACTATCAAACCAAGCGTTTTGACCGCTATGAACACTACATTGATAAGCTGTTGCAAGAAGACAAAGCGTATAAGTGTTATTGCTCAACTGAGCGCCTTGAGAAAATGCGTGAAGAGCAAATGGAAGCGGGCCAAAAGCCGCGTTATGACGGTCATTGTCGCGATAACCCGAATGTTTCTGGTGATAAATATGTGGTGCGTTTTCGCAACCCGCAGCAAGGTAGTGTGAAATTCAATGACCATATTCGTGGGCCAATTGAATTTGCGAATACCGAGTTAGATGATTTGATTATTGCGCGTAGCGATGGCACCCCAACGTACAATTTCTGTGTCGTCATTGACGATTGGGAAATGAATATTACCCACGTGGTTCGCGGTGAAGACCACATTAACAATACGCCACGTCAGATTAATATCTTGCAGGCGCTGGGTGCGCCGGTGCCTGAATATGCGCACGTGTCGATGATTTTAGGCGACGATGGTAAGAAGTTGTCAAAACGCCATGGCGCTGTCAGCGTCATGCAATATCGTGATGACGGCTACCTGCCAGAAGCGGTACTGAACTACTTGGTTCGTTTAGGCTGGTCACACGGCGATCAAGAAATTTTCAGCGTTGATGAAATGATCAAGCTGTTTAGTCTAGACGATGTGAATAAAGCGGCGTCGGCATTTAATACCGAAAAACTCAATTGGTTGAACCAGCATTATATGAAATCGTTGCCGGTTGAGCGCGTGGTACCATTTTTACAATGGCACTTTAGTGACCAAGCGATTGATGTCAGCAAAGGTCCAGCGCTTGAGAAGCTGATTCCATTAATGGCTGACCGTGTGAAGACACTGAAAGAAATGGCAGAGGAAAGCCGTTATTTCTATGAAGAATATGAAGCGTTTGATGAAGCTGCGGCCAAGAAACACTTGCGCCCAGTGGCACGCGAAGCACTTGAAGCGGTGCAAGATCGTTTGGCTAGCCTTGAGACATGGGATGCAGCGAGCATTCAGGCGGCCATTCAACAAACCGCTGACGACTTAGAAGTGGGCATGGGCAAGGTTGGTATGCCGCTGCGTGTTGCGGTAACGGGTTCAGGCAACTCACCATCTCTTGACGTGACTTTAGAATTATTGTCGCAAGAACAAGTGGTAGGACGTATTGCGCGCGCGATTTCGTTTATCATAGAACGTGAACAAGCGCAGTAACTCGTGAAAGGGCGCCCTAAGTTGGCGCCTTTTTTCTACGTCTGATTGAGATATAAAACATGCTAGAAACCGATAAGTTGTTGGCCAACAATCAAGCTTGGGCGAAACGAATGCTCGAGCAAGATCCAACGTTTTTTAATAATCTCGTGGCGCAACAAAGTCCTGAATATTTATGGATTGGTTGTTCAGATAGTCGGGTGCCTGCAAATCAAGTGGTGGGGATGGCGCCGGGTGAGTTATTTGTACACCGTAATGTGGCGAATCAGGTTATTCAAACTGACTTTAACTGCCTATCCGTTGTGCAATACGCGGTAGAAACGTTGCATGTGAAGCATATTTTAGTGGTCGGTCATTATGGTTGTGGTGGCGTTCGTGCAGCAACCGAAAGTTGCAGTCATGGCTTGGTTGACCATTGGTTATTTCCAATTAAAGATATTTACCGCATTCATCACGATGAGTTAGAGAGTATTTCTAACGATAAACAACGACTCGATAGGTTGTGCGAATTAAACGTGATTGAGCAAGTTCGGAACTTAGCGAAAACGACGATTATTCAGCAGGCATGGGATCGTGGCCAAGAACTAGCAATTCATGGTTGGGTCTACAGTATTGAAGATGGTCTTGTGCGAGACATGGAAGTAACGGTACGTGATCGCGCATCGTTGGAGCGAATTTATCACTTTGATGAGTAATCTTTAGGTAATTCAATTTATGCAAGAAGAACATTGGGAAGAGGTCTATCAAACGAAAGCTGTTGATCGGGTCAGTTGGTTTCAGTCAAAGGCGGAAACCTCACTGCGCTTGATTACCGACACCGGCATGAGCCACGATGCGCCGCTCATTGATATTGGTAGCGGTGCTTCGCGACTCATCGATAATTTAATTACCAGTGGCTTCACCAAGATTACGGCGTTGGATATTTCCACCAGCGCACTCAATGCGTCTAAAAAACGTCTGAAAGCCAAAGCAGAGCAGGTTACCTGGCTGGTTGGTGATGTGCTTGAGAGTGCGTTTGCTGCAGGCCAGTTTGCGATTTGGCATGACCGTGCCGTGTTTCATTTCCTAATCACTTCAGAGCAACAACAGCGCTATGTTGAGCAAGCTGCGCACGCGGTTGAGCAGGGTGGTTATGTCGTGATTGCAACCTTTGCCGAAGATGGCCCAGAGAAATGTAGCGGCTTGCCAGTACAACGGTATTCGGCGCAACAATTGGCCGAAGTTTTCGCGCCGCAATTCAGTTTGGTACATACTGAACGGGAAATTCATAAAACGCCGCACGGGGCGGAACAAAAGTTTAATTACTGCGTACTTAGGCGAAATTGATCGCGAATTGTTCGAACTGGCGTAAAATTCGTCAAACAATCGAAATTACCAAAAAAAAGGTTGACGGTAGTGCGCCAATTACCCTAGAATTCGCCCCGCTGTCAGGGTACTGATGCAGCACACGAATTTCAGTGTTGGTGTGGGGCTATAGCTCAGCTGGGAGAGCGCTTGCATGGCATGCAAGAGGTCAGCGGTTCGATCCCGCTTAGCTCCACCAAAGCTGCGCGTTACAGTAGTGAAAACTTGATAGTGATTTGTTCTGGTGCGTCCCCTTCGTCTAGAGGCCTAGGACACCGCCCTTTCACGGCGGTAACAGGGGTTCGAATCCCCTAGGGGACGCCACTTCTTGAAGAGCAAGAGCGATATTAGATATTAGATATTAGATATTAGATATTAGATATTAGATATTAGCGAAAGCCTGAAGAACAGAGCAAATAAAGCAGTCCGGGGTCCCCTTCGTCTAGAGGCCTAGGACACCGCCCTTTCACGGCGGTAACAGGGGTTCGAATCCCCTAGGGGACGCCAATTCTTGAAAAGCAAAAGCGATATTAGCAATTAGATATTCGATATTAGCGAGTGATTTCAAGTACCAATAAGATTTGCCAGTCCTTGTCCCCTTCGTCTAGAGGCCTAGGACACCGCCCTTTCACGGCGGTAACAGGGGTTCGAATCCCCTAGGGGACGCCACTTCTTGAATACCAAAAGTGATATTAGCACTTAGATATTAGATATTAGATCTGATGTCTTAAGCTTTTTCTAATATCCAATATCCAATATCCAATATCCAATATCCAATATCCAATATCCAATATCTGTTATCGTTTTTGCACTAGTTCCAGTAGATAGGGTTCCATGATGTCGGCGATAAGCGGCTGCGCCTCACGATTCGGATGAATCCCATCGTTCTGCATTAACGCCTCGTTTTCGATAATTTGTTCCATGAAAAATGGAATTAACGGCACGTCGTGTTTATCCGCTACCGTTGGAAAAATGTCCGCAAACATATCGCTGTAGCGCTGCCCGTAGTTCGGCGGAATTCTCACCTGACTTAACGCAACTTTTGCGTCTTGCTGTTGCAATTGCATGATAATCTGTACCAAATTGTCGGAGATGCTGGCTGGATTAAATCCACGGAGACCGTCATTGCCGCCAAGTTCAACGAATACGGCATCAGGTTGATGACGTTCGATGACGCCAGCTAAACGATTTAATGCGCCTTGGGTGGTGTCGCCGCTAATACTGGCATTAATGAGCGTAATGTCAGGATATTTTTCGGCCCAGCGCTGCTGCAAAACTCCCACCCAAGACTCGCTTTGCGCCATACCATAACCGGCACTTAGGCTATCTCCTAAAACGACAAGTGAGACATTTGCCGAAACTGGACGTATAACAACGAACAATGCGACGATTACTAACAATTTAGCTAGGAAGTTTTTCATAAATGCTTATTCAAACCACTCAATTAGAAAAAAAAGTTACAACACAAGACGGCATTCTACACATTTTACAGCCAATTGACCTGTCTATTGAAGCTGGGCAAACCGTGGCGATAGTCGGTGCCTCAGGCTCTGGTAAATCGACCTTGCTGTCTTTACTTGCTGGATTAGACCTCGCAAGTAGCGGTGATGTTTCCATAGATAACGTAAATTTAGGGGATTTGGATGAGGAGCAACGTGCGAAAGTACGTGCAGAGAAGATTGGCTTTATTTTTCAATCGTTTTTGTTGATTCCAAGTTTAACCGCACTGGAGAATGTGATGTTGCCAGCAGAGTTAGCGGGTCACAAAAATGCCGAGCAGCAGGCGCGTGAACTATTAACCAAGGTTGGTTTAGGCGAGCGCTTAAAGCATTATCCAAATCAATTATCTGGTGGTGAGCAACAGCGCGTTGCAATTGCGCGGGCCTTTATTGGTACGCCAAAAATTTTGTTTGCAGACGAACCGACCGGCAACCTTGATGCTACGACTGGACATAAAGTTGAAGATTTACTGTTTGAAATGAACCAAGAGTCGGGCACAACGCTGGTGATGGTGACGCATGATGCGGAATTGGCGAAGCGTTGTCAGCGCATCTTGAAAATGGACGCAGGTCGATTAACCGAGGTAAGCAACAATGTGGCATAAGATTTCATGGCGATTGTTGCGCCACGAGCTTAAGCGCGGTGAATTGACGATTATGGCGGCGGCTATTGTGCTGTCGGTTACGGCGGTGCTGTCGTTATCGCTGTTCACTGAACGTTTGCAATCGGGATTATTGGCGCGTAGTGCTGAGTTTTTAGCTGCTGACCGAGTCTTGAGTTCGCGGCGTCCGATTGCTGAAGATTGGCTACAACAAGCGCAACAGCGAGAACTTAAAACGGCGAACCGTGTGGTTTTCAATAGTATGGCGTTTGCCAAAGATAATTTAGCCTTGGTTGATATCAAGGCGGTTAGCGATGGCTATCCATTACGGGGCAGTTTGCGCACGGCATCGGAGCCGTTCGGCGAAGAAACCACGGTGATCAATCAGTTACCGGGTGAGGGCGAGGCATGGGTAGCAGCGGCACTGTTTCAAGAGCTAAGTCTGCAAGTTGGCGATACGCTTGAAATTGGTCAAAGTAAATTTGAAGTGACGCGGGTGCTGACATATGAGCCCGACGTTGGTTTTTCGGTGTTTACCGATAGCCCTAATGTGTTGATCCATTATGATCAGCTCGAGCAAACGGGCTTAATTCAGCCGGGCTCACGAGTACGCTATAACGTGTTGTTTGCTGGTACGGCCGAGCAACTGGATAGTTACTACGAGTGGCTAGCACCACAACTTAACGACGATACACATAACTGGCGTAGCATAGAGGATGGCGATAGTCCGCTGGCTCGGAGTTTACAGCGCGCAGAGCGGTTTATGTTATTAGCGAGCTTACTTGGCGTGGTATTGGCAGCAACTGCCGTAGCCGTTGCTGCGCAGCGATATTGTCAACGTAACTATGACGTCGTCGCAATCTTCAAAACGCTCGGTGCAGAGCGTCGTCAAATTCAACGTATTTTTATTTTGCATTTGTTATTGCTGACCTTGATTAGTATTGGCGTTGGCTTGCTTTTGGGATGGATTATCCAAGCACAGGTGATTGAATTTGTTGCCGCGCAATTAGGGGCAGAGCTGCCAGCTGCTGGTCTTAAGCCTTATGTGTTAGCCTCAGCAACGGGCTTTGTGAGTGCGGTGATGTTCACTTTGTATCCTCTACTTCGGCTCATTGCGATTCCGCCGTTGCGGGTACTGAACCGTGAGCTCACTGGCACCGATAAGCTACGTTGGTTGCATTGGGTGGCTTCGGCCGGAACCATTTACGCGTTGTTATTGATTTACAGCCAGCAATGGCTGCTGTCTTCGGCGCTGTTTGCTGGTGGTGCAGTAGCGGCTGTGTTGTTGTTAGCGGTCGGGCGTTTCTTTATTCGTGCCAGCCGCCAGGCCGGTATGCAAGCGGGCAGTGCATGGCGCTTGGCGATGGCCGGTTTGCAGCGCCGTGCGCAAGCCAATAGTGTACAGATGCTGAGTTTCTCAACAGCGATCATGTTGTTGTTATTAGTGTTGGCTCTTCGCAACGAATTGTTGGCGGATTGGGAACGTCAACTTCCTGATGATGCCCCGAACTACTTTATTGTGAATGTAGCGCCGGACGATGTTGATCAGTTAGAGCAACGCTTTGCGGCGCGCGATATTGAATCGAATGATATGTATCCGGTGGTGCCTGGTCGTATGACTGCGGTGAATGGTGTGCCAGTGCGCGATGAAGTGACCAAGGAAGCTGGTGGTGACGAGGCTGATACGCAAACCAACAATGCCGAGCAACGCGAAGGCTTTGGTCGTGAGCTGTCGTTAACGTGGCGCGATGACCTGCCGCCGAACAATACGATTATTGCTGGTGAGTGGTGGGGTGACAATCCTCAGCCGCAGGTATCCATTGAAGAAGAAGTTGCTGAGCGCATGCGCCTATCAATAGGTGATGAGCTTGAGTTCAATATCGGTGGGAATACTTTCACTGTGCCAGTTACCAGTATTCGCAAGGTGAACTGGGGATCATTGCAGCCGAATTTCTTCATGATCTTTAATACCAGCACATTGGAAGATTTTCCGGCGACGTTTATTTCGAGCTTTAATTTGCCGAAAGAACGCCAAAGCGAGCTTTATGATCTGTTTAAGCCGTTCCCTGAGGTGTCGTTGATTGATCTCGATGCCATTATGGAGCAGTTACGTGAGGTCATTGACCAAGTCAGTATCGCTATCGCGTTTGTATTGGTGCTGGTGTTGGTGGCTGGGGTGCTAGTATTGCTGGCTCAGGTGCAAGCGTCGATGGAAGAGCGGCAACAAGAGCTGGTTATCTTGCGCACGCTAGGTGCACCGGCAAAATTATTGAGTCGTAGCGTCACCTACGAGTTTCTGATACTCGGTGCGATTAGCGGATTAATTGCCACCTTGGCAATGGAGCTGTCGTTGTGGATTTTGCAAACGCAAGTATTTGAAATGGCTGCGACGATTCATTGGCGATTCTGGCTGGTTGGTCCGTTAGCTGGTGCGATTGTGGTCGGTACATTGGGCCGCTTAGCTTGTGCACGCTTGGTGCGTCGCAACACGGCTCAATTGATTCGCAAGCTGGCTTAATTCGCTTTGAGCGCTGTCTCGATGTGGGTTCCGAAAAGCTGTTGCCATTGTGGTTGATAGTCTTTTCGGAACACCGCAAAGTGACCAATGCGGGATAAATTCAAATCAGCCGGTGCAATGACGTGACGCTGTTGGGGAGCACTCGCGTAGAAGTCATGCATCGCCTGAATATTCTGCGCGGTTAACATTTCGTCGTCGGTAAAGCTCAACGACGTGATCGGCGTACGAATCGCCGCATAATCATCATATAACGCTTCCGCACCGACTAAATAATCTGGATGTAAACACCAACGACGCCATTGTTGCATGGCTGCCGCTGGCACATCGCCAACTATGCCTAATTTACGCCCCGGGAAATAGCCGCGTAATGGGATAAGCCAAGGTGTAATGGCGCGCCAGAGTACCCATGACTTGTATTTGAGCTGTGGTGTCGTGTCTTTCCAAAATCCGGTGCCCGTGGCTACCGTAAGCATTTGGTCAACCCGTTCATAATTTGGAATCATGCCAAACAATTGGCCACTGATACTATGCGCGAACCACAAGAGCGGGAGTCCAGGGCGTTGTGTCACTGCGTAATCAATGACTGCAGCGGCGTCGTATGTCGCCCAATCAGTGACTGTGGTTTGCAATTGCGTTAATGGCTTATCAATGGACGCGCCGATGCCATAATAATCGAAACTAATCACATCATAGTGTTGTTCGCTCAGCCACTGGCAAAAGTGTTGATAAAATGCCTGTGGCACCGCCATAGCAGGCGCCATAATGATGACACCGCGTGGTTGCGGTGTCTGCCAATGATAAGCGATGACTGTACGTGCGGGCGCCGACTGAATACTGACGCGTTGAGAGTTTTCCATAGCTGCTAAGGGAGTGCTTTGATATATGGCTTCACGGTCACTTTAGCGTAGACCCCTGCGGCAATATAAGGGTCGGCATCGGCCCAGCGCTGGGCTTCTTCGAGGGAGTCAAATTCAGCAACGACCATTGAACCGGTAAAACCAGCTTCGCCCGGATCATTCGATGCAATCGCAGGACAAGGGCCAGCAACCAGCAGCCGACCATCGGCTTTGAGTTGCTGCAGTCGCTCAAGATGAGCCGGACGAGTGGCGCGGCGCGCCGCTAATGAGTTTGGTACATCTTCAGCCCAAATAACGAACCACATTATTCAATTTCCTCTGCATCTTTCTCACGATCAGTGTGATGTTTAAACATATATGCCCCCGAGAATACGCTGAAAATCAGCGTGGCGCCGAGGGTACCAAATACTTTGAAGTTAACCCATGCATCTAAGCTCATCGCTTCGGCGATATACACATTAATCACCGCTAACGCGAGTGAAAATATCACCCATGCATAAGTGAGGCGACGCCAAGCAAACGGGGGCAGATTGATTTCGCTATCGAGCATGCTTTGCAGCGGGCTACGCTTTTTCCACCACATGCCAATCAACAGAAATAGGGCGATAGCAACATAAATCACGGTCACTTTGATCTTCACGAACCATTCATCACGTAAAAACAAGGTGATACTGCCAAATATAAGCACTGCCCACATGACAATCCAATGGCGCATGGCGACCGGTTCGCGCATAAATTTCATGACGACAATTTGCATGACGGTTCCGACCATCAATACGCCGGTCGCAATAAAAATATCGCCCAACAGATAAAACAGAAAAAATAAAATGATTGGTAAATATTCGAGTACTAACAACATGATGATGCCCGCTTTATTCTTATTCCCGCAGTGTGCCAGAAAAGTTTGTTAGGTACTAGATTCAATGACTACACTTACTACACGTTCAGCAACTTCTTAGTATAGTTTTTCCGACGCGAGAGGCCAGCATGAAAATTTTAATTACAGGTGGTACCGGTCTAATTGGCTCGGCATTAATTCCGCACTTATTGACGGAATATCAGGTTACCGTGATTAGTCGAAACCCACAGCGCGCAATTCAACGTTTAGGTGGTCAAGTCCATGTGATTCGAAGCTTGGATGAGGTAACTGATATAAGTGATTATTTTGCGGTGATTAATTTGCAAGGCGAGGGGATTGCGGATAAACGTTGGAGTTCACGGCAAAAGCTTCGCATTGAGCAAAGCCGCTGGAATATTACGCGCAAAATTACCGAAGCAATTCAAGAAGCGGTGCAACCGCCACAAGTATTTATCAGTGGCTCGGCCATTGGCTACTACGGTGCACAAGGCGACACGCCGGTAACTGAAAACACAAAAGTAGAAAAAGATGATTTTGCGCATCATTTGTGTGCGGAGTGGGAGCGTTTAGCTCTCGCTGCTGATTCAGATAAAACACGGGTGTGCGTATTACGTACGGGTGTGGTGCTCGCCCCTGAAGGCGGTGCGCTGCAAAAGATGTTACCGCCTTATCTGCTTGGGCTTGGCGGACCACTTGGCGATGGCACGCAAGGCTTCAGTTGGGTGCACTTAGACGACATGGTGGGAATTATTCAGTTTTTACTTGCGAACGAGCAAGCACGCGGTATTTTTAACGCGACAGCGCCGCACCCCGTGCAACAACAGGAGTTCAGTAAAACTCTGGCTCGCGTGTTACGAAAGTCTCACTTTATGCGGGTTCCGGCGTGGGCATTAAAACTGATGTTAGGTGAAATGTCGCAGATGTTATTAACCGGCCAATTGGTTCTGCCTGAGCGTTTGCAACAGGCCGGTTATCACTTTAAATATCCTAATGTGGAGGCCGCACTCAAGCAGTGCTTGTTGCCGCCTTCATAGGTTTTATAAACGCTGTAAGTTCATCAACTAAGGCGTTTTCATCGTGTTGATATTGCTCAATGATTTTCACGATAGCAGAACCACAAATTGCACCAGCAGCGCCCGCTGCCAACGCCGCTTTAACGTGCTCTGGCGAAGCGATACCAAAGCCTAGCAGTGGCGGTGCGCTATGCTGAGCGCGAAGCTCGTTAATCACCGCACTCGCTGGTGCTTGCATTTGCGTTTCGGCGCCAGTGACGCCTGCTCGGCTAAGCAAATAGACATACCCCTCGCTATGAGCTGCGACGTTGGCTAAGGTTTGCGCTGACGCATCTGGTGGTGCAATAAAAATAGGAGCAATGCCGTGCTGCTTTGCCACCTGCGCAAAGTTGAGGCCCTCGCGTACTGGCACATCGGCGATTAATACGGAATCAACACCCGCATCAGCGCAACGCTGATAAAACGACGCAGTCCCTTTGCTGACCACTAAATTGGCATAGACCAGAAGACCGATTGGCAAGTCGGGATACTTCGCACGCACCTGTTTGATGATCTCAAACGCATCCGCAATACGTGTTCCGGCGGCGAGCGCGCGGATATTCGCTTTTTGAATGGTGGGACCGTCGGCAACTGGATCAGAAAACGGAAGCCCTAATTCAAGTGCATCGGCGCCACCTGCAATTAATGCTTCAATAACTTTTAAGCTGAGCTCAGGTGTTGGATCACCCAATGTGACAAATGGCACGAAAGCGCCGCTTTGTTGCTGTTCTAAGCGCTTAAATAGGCGTTGATAACGGCTCATGCTGACTCTCCTTGTTGAAAAATGCGACGCACGTGGTCGATATCTTTGTCGCCGCGTCCCGAAAGGTTAATCAGTAACACCTTCGGTGCATCGGGTTCGGCAGCGCGACGCAGCGCATAGGCGAGTGCGTGGGCGGATTCCAGAGCTGGAATGATGCCTTCGTGTTGCGCCAGAATTTGAAACGCATCCAGCGCTTCTTGGTCGGTCACCGACTCATAACGAGCACGGCCAATTTCGCGCAAGTAGGCATGCTGCGGACCAACTCCTGGGTAATCAAGACCAGCTGAAACCGAGTAACTTTCTTCGATTTGGCCTTCGTCAGTTTGCATCAAAAATGAACGGCAGCCGTGCAAAATGCCTGGCTTACCTGCAGTGAGCGTGGCGCCGTGATGGGCAGTTTCAACGCCTTTTCCGGCTGGCTCCACACCGACTAACGCAACTTCAGGCTCATCGATAAACTCAGCAAACATACCAATTGCATTGGAGCCGCCACCAACACAGGCAATCACTTCGTCGGGTAAGCGGCCGATGCGCTCGAGCATTTGGGCTTTCGCTTCGGCACCGATCATCCGGTGAAATTCACGCACTATCGTTGGGAACGGATGCGGGCCGGCTGCTGTACCTAACAAATAGTGCGTGGTGCTATAGCTGGCGGTCCAGTCACGCATGGCCTCGTTAACTGCATCTTTCAGTGTGCCGCTGCCTGAATCAACGGGCACCACTTTCGCGCCCATTAATTCCATTCGGAATACATTGGGTTGCTGGCGGGCAACGTCTTTCGCACCCATGTAGATGATGCACTCGAGATCTAATAACGCACACGCCAAGGCGGTAGCCGTGCCATGCTGACCCGCACCGGTTTCGGCAATAATCCGTTTTTTGCCCATCCGTTTAGCCAGTAGCGCTTGGCCAAGTACCTGATTGGTTTTATGAGCGCCACCGTGGAGCAAGTCTTCGCGTTTCAAGTAAATCTGCGTGCCATTCGGCGAATCTAATGGCAAGTTACGACACAGTGATAATGGCGTCGGACGGCCTAGATAATTTTTCAATAGATCCGCGAATTCCGCCTGAAAGGCCGGATCATTTTGTGCTTCAATGAAGGCCTGTTCGAGTTGATCGAGTGCAGGTAATAAAATCTCAGGGACAAATTGCCCGCCAAAATCACCAAAATAAGCGGATAATTTTTCGCTTGGTTGCGTCATGATACTGCCTCCTGATCCGGCTGGATCTGGTTATCTGATTTTCCGTAAGTTCGAATATGATCAAAAAATTGCACGATTTTTCCGGCGTCTTTGCAGCCTTTGGCATATTCGACGCCAGAGTTAACATCGAGTTGCTGAATACCGGTGGCTTGCGCCTCGTTTAAATTGTCTAAGCTCAGGCCGCCGGCCAAAATACATTGTTCGAGCTGCGTGGCACTGAGATCGTTGAGCAATGACCAGTCAAACGGTTGACCGCTGCCGCCGAAGCGGTTATCGAGCAGAAATGCATCCACTTCAATTTGCGGCAAAATAAGTGGTTCGTCGACCCCAATTGCTTTCCAAATTCGTACACCAGGCAAGGCTTTACGTAGCTCGCTGATGTAATCAATGTCCTCTTGCCCATGGAGTTGCACAACCGCGAGCTTCAAGGTACTCGCGATGTCTACAACCTGTTGCAAGGGTTGATCGGCAAACACACCGACGAAATTTAATAGCGGTTCAGCGGCGACGATTGTCTGTGCTTGCTGTGTACTGACATAGCGTGGCGAGTGCTGAACAAAGATGAGTCCGCCAAATGCAGCACCCGCCGCACGAACAACCGTGGCATCGGCAGGTTCGGTTAAACCACAGACTTTATGCGAGCCATAGATGAGCTCGCGACAGGCTTGGTCGACATTTTTTTGCTGCGACAAGGCGCTACCGATGAGGAAGCCATCGACATAACTGGCTGCCTCTTTGACTTCTTGGTGCTTGCTATAACCTGATTCTGCAACAACGAGCACACCTTCAGGTATACGTTGGCTCATGGTAATACTGCGTTGCGCATCGATGCTTAAATCATGCAAGTTGCGGTTATTAATGCCAATGATGTTGGCGTTTAATTGTAGCGCGCGCTCAAGTTCGGCATCGGTTGCGACTTCGGTGAGTACATCAAGTTTTAGCTGTTCCGCAAGCTCGGCGAGTTGCTGGTAGGCGCTATCGCTTAATACCGACAGCATTAGCAAAATAGCATCGGCACCAAAATGACGGGCAAGTAATACTTGCTCCGGCATCACAATGAAGTCTTTACACAGCACCGGTTGTGGCACTGCCGCAGCAACGGCAGCTAAGTACCGGTAGTCGCCCTGAAAGTAATCCGGCTCAGTTAATACTGAAATGGCATCGGCATAACGGCTATAGGTTTGCGCCAAACTCACCGGATTAAAGTCAGGTCGAATTAGGCCCTTGGACGGCGAAGCCTTTTTACATTCAAGGATAAAGCTTGCCCGCGGCTGCGCTAGCGCTTGATATAAACTCCGTTGACTCGGCGCTAAGTTGTGTTCAATTGCGTCGATATCTAACTGGGTTAAGAATTCTTGTACGGAGTTGCGCCGTGTTGTCACAATTCCATCAAGTATTGAATTAGCCACGATTAAACTCCTGAAGCTTTGCTAAGTGCGACAACGCAGCGCCTGACGCCAAGTGCTCTTGTACCGCCGCTGTGGCTTGTTTGAGATTGGTGTACTGATCGGTGACATACAGCATCGCCGCCACAGTGACCGCAACGGCGTTGCTTTGTGCAGGCGTTGCTGTGCCAGCGAGTACGTTTTTTAGTAACTGGGCATTGAAATCAGCATCACCACCCATGAGTTCGGCAACTTGCGCTGATTGAACTCCAAAATCGGTGGCATCAAGGGTATATTCGATGAGCTCGTTGTTGCGCAGCTCGACCACATGAGTTGGGCCATGCAGCGCAATTTCATCCAGCCCTGAGCCATGCACGACCATTGCGCGTTGGCAACCTAACAATTGCAAGGTTTCCGCCATCGGTCGGCACCAGCTCGGATCGTATACGCCAAGCACTTGGGCATCCGGTCGGGCTGGGTTCACCAGTGGCCCTAATAAATTAAATAACGTGCGAGTTTTTAAGGTTTGACGGCTCGGCATCGCATAACGAATACCCGGGTGATAGTGCGGTGCAAACAAGAAGCAAAAGTTGAGAGCATCAAGTTGCTGCTCAGCTATTTCTGGATCTTGAGTAACCGACAAACCCAAGCTTTCGAGCACGTCGGCAGAACCCGAACGTGATGACACACTGCGATTACCGTGTTTCGCGACGGCGAGCCCCATGCTGGCTGCTACCAACGCTGCAGTGGTTGAAATATTCATGGTGTTACTGCCATCACCACCGGTACCGCAGCTATCGATAACCGCGCGCGCAGGGCGTTTGAATGGTTTGGCTGCGCGTCGCAATGCTTGCGCTGCGCCAGCCATTTCAGCCGGCTGCTCACCGCGCAGTTTCATTGCCGTTAACGCCGCGGTAATTTGGATATCATTCAGTTCACCTTTGACTAGGTGATCAAATAGCTTTTCTGCTTGGGGCAAGGTTAATGGCTCGCCGTTGAGTAATGTATGAAGTGCCTGCATGTTTAACTCCCGTACGGCTCAAATCGGTATTGTTGAAATAAATAGGCAACGGTTTGTGCTAATAATTGCGTGCCGCGGCTAGTCAATATCGATTCCGGATGGAATTGAAAGCCAAGCGCCTGAAACTCTGGAAACTCTGCAGCCATCGGAATAGCGCCGGTCGCTGCAAGTACTTTGATCGAGTCAGGTAATTTATAGCCACATAACGAGTGGTAACGCGCAACCGTTAACGGATTATCCAATTGTTCAAATATGGCGTGCGGGCGGGTTTCGATTAGTGCTTTTTTACCGTGCACAATATCGGGACATCTATCCACTTCACCGCCTGCAGCATGAATGAGCGCTTGAAAGCCCAGACAGATACCAAGCACGGGGAATTGCCCTTTGGCTGCTTTAATCAATGCAAGCAGATTCCCCGAGTGAGCAGGGTGACCCGGCCCAGGCGATAAGCACAGCAATTGGCGACCTGAATAGTTACGCATGTTAGCAATCAGTTGCTGTGCATCCATGTCATTGCGATACACCACCAACGGATAACCAAGTTGGCGTAATTCATCCACGAGGTTGTAGCTAAACGAATCGAAGTTATCGAGCATGACAATCCGATCAGGAGCCGTTGAGTTAGTCATTGGATTAACGTTCACGGGTTGCCTCCTGAATCAGTTGATTGGCCTTGCGCACAGCTTCAATGACCGCACGTGCTTTGTTTTCGGTTTCCGCGACTTCAGCCGCCGGGTCGGAGTCATGGACAATGCCAGCGCCTGCTTGAATGGTTGCTAAACCGTCTTTCACAAAAGCTGAGCGAATCACAATGCAGGTATCCATATCTCCCGCGCCATTCACATAGCCAACGGCGCCGCCGTAGCTGCCGCGGCGTTGTTTTTCGACTTGCCGGATGAGCGTGGCGGCACTGATTTTCGGCGCACCAACCAAAGTACCCATGTTCATACATGCGCGATAGGCGTGCAGTGCGTCTAAGTCATCGGCCAACTGAGCTACCACACGTGACACGAGATGCATGACGTGTGAATACCGGTCGACCTGTAATAAATCAGCGACATAACGTGTGCCCGGCTGCGCTATGCGGGCCAGATCGTTTCGAGCAAGATCCACCAGCATCATGTGTTCCGATAGTTCTTTTTGGTCAAGCCGAAGCTCGAGCTCTAAGCGGCTGTCGAGGTCGGCATGTATCGTACCGTCGGCATTTTTACCCCGTGGGCGGGTGCCGGCAATCGGATATAACTCAACTTGATTTGTCGCCGCGGTATACTTGAGCGCTGATTCTGGCGATGCGCCAAACAATTCAAAACTATTAGTGCGCAAATAGAACATATACGGCGATGGATTGGCTTGTTTGAGTTGGGCGTAAGCCAGCAAACTATCACTACACGGCAATTGGAAACGGCGTGAGGGCACCACTTGGAATATATCGCCGGCACTTATGTTCTCTTTTAACTTTAATACTTGTTGCGCAAACTCTTTGGCTGATGGGGTTGCTTGTACCTCATTACTTACAAACGTAGCGTTAGCTCCTTGCTGTATCGATGGAAATTGGCAGAGCGCGGCGATTTGTCCCACTTGTGCGGCAATGTCGGCATAGTAACTAGCGCTATCAGGGCCGCTGATCAAACTAGCGAGTAGTTCGGTGGTTTGCTGTTGATGGTCGATCACCAATAATGTTTCCGCAAGGTAGAACTGATAATCGGGACAGCTGTTGTCCGCACTCGCCACCTCAGGGAGTTGTTCGAAGGTTGCCACGTAATCGTAGGCAAACACGCCGCCAATAAAAATGGCCATCGCATGTGGCGCGCCCAACTGGGCTTTGGTTTGTAGTTGTTGCTGGACAATCCGTAACGGCTCGATATTGCTGGCAGCGCGTAAACGTGAATCCTCGTCCGCTGCAACCGTGGATGACTGAAACTCGCATACTAACTGCTTATCGGTCGCCGTCACTTGGCATACGTCCGCACCAAGTTGCTGCAAACGCTCGGCTAACCACGGCAGTAGCGCTGCGCCGTTATTGGTTAGTGCCTCAATCGTGACGGTTTGCCCCTGACAGGTAAACTGTACTGCAGCATTCACCATCAGCAAGCTTTTGAGGTTTTGTCTGGATTGAATTTCAGCGGAATCAAGTAACAAGCTCGGCTGTTTAGGTGAGCACAGCCGTTTGTAAAGAGCTAGCGTATCCGCTTGATACGGCAGCTTCATTCGCAAACTTGTAAGAAAGCCAGGTTGTTCAATAATGTTCACGCTTCGTACTCTTTTATAGTTGAGTTATTGTCGATAACGATTGGTATTTAAAAGTTGTATAACTTTTTGTCTACCGCTTGATGCCGATAAGCGTGCATAAAAAAACCCGCTTATCGAAGCGGGTTTGTAGCAAACGTGATTCACACGCACAGATACATCGCCCGCTAGCTCGGGAAATGCCACCACCAGTTTTTACGTAGTTGTGATTGCTGTGATGTCGTTAACACGATTGCTTCCTTTATTTCTTTCGTGACTAAAACTATCGATTTATTCGTTAAATCGTTAGCTTGTCTAATTGATGGGTTGAATGTATCGCGATTAAAAAATGATGTCAACGCTGAATTGCTGGTCAATTTTGATCAGCACCATTAACGCACGTTGTGCTTCATGATGCGTGCTTTTTGACGTTGCCAATCGCGCTCTTTAATGGTGTCGCGTTTGTCGTGCGATTTTTTACCTTTAGCCAGATAAATTTCTAGCTTCACCAAGTGTTTTTTCCAATACATGGCGGTGGCGACTATCGCATAGCCTTCACGTTCGCTGGCTCCGATGAGTTTATCGAGTTCGCGCTTCTTTAATAGGAGTTTACGCGTGCGTTCCGGATCGCATACCACATGGCTTGAAGCGGAGATAAGCGGTTGTATTTGGGCGCCCAGTAAATACGCTTCGCCATTTTTAATAATGACGTAGGTGTCGCTGATATTTACCTTTCCGGCACGAATACTTTTTACTTCCCAGCCTTGCAGGGCGAGACCAGCCTCAAACTTGTCCTCGAGGAAATATTCATGACGCGCTTTTTTATTTAGCGCGATGGTGTTGGAATTTTGACTTTTTTTAGTTTTGCTCATGCCTAGTATTATACCGATGGTAGGAAAAATAAAAATGTCTTTTATTGCAAAATCACGGGTTTATTTGGCGTATTTGAAAGGGTGATTCAGCGTATGAAATGCGCTATCATGCGCTTCATTTTCAGCAAACGAGGATGCCAATGCCGACTATCGAACGAAGTGCTTTAGTGCCATACAGCAATGCGCAGATGTACGCATTGGTGAATGATATCGATCGTTATCCAGAATTTGTACCTGGCTGCCGCAGCGCAGCGGTTTTGGAAAACGACGAGCAGAATAAAGTTGCACGTCTCGATATTAGTAAAGCAGGTATCAGCAAGTCGTTTACTACGCGCAACACGCTAGTGCCATATGAGCGGATTGATATGGAATTAGTCGATGGTCCGTTTCAGTATTTACGCGGTGGTTGGAGCTTCCACAAGTTGGACGAAAACGCCTGTAAAATCGTGTTAAAGCTCGAATTTGAATTTGCCAACCGGCTGTTGGGCATGGCTTTTGGTAAAATTTTCAATGAGCTTCAAAGTCGAATGGTTGATGCGTTTGTGCAACGTGCACAGCAAGTTTATGGATCTCAGTAACTCATGGCCCCGCAGCAAATTCAAATCGAAGTGGCTTACGCCACGCCAGAGCGTCAGCAAATTATCCCACTACGCGTTCCCGCTGGGACGGTTGTTGCGGATGCGATTGAGCGTTCACAAATCAAACAATACTTTCCGGAAATTGATCTAGCCGAACAAAAGGTTGGTATTTGGAGTAAAGCGGTTAAGCTAGACCATGAACTACGAGACGGTGATCGTATCGAAATATATCGACCATTGATTGCCGATCCGAAAGCCGTCCGCCGCCGTCGTGCTGATCAAGCGAAAGATGAAGGGCGTGCAGATCCGGTGACTGGTGGACGTCGGCGTAAACGTACAGATGAATCAGCTGATGCAGCTGAGGAGAACGAATAAATCGTGGCTGTTACTTTGTTTATTATGCGTCATGGCGACGCAGAACCACCTCAGGCACTGAAAGCCGATGCCATTCGACCATTGAGTGCGCTGGGCGAAAGTGAAGTGTTAGCCAGTGCAAATTGGCTAAACGAGCATCTCCAGGAGCATCATGGCAAGCTTGATTGGCTACTTGCGAGCCCGTTTATTCGCGCACAACAAACCGCCACTATCGTCGAATCGATTGTTCCCTCTGGACAGCGAGATATTGTTGACGATGCGATTCCTGAAAGTGATCCGCAAGATTTTTCAGATTGGTTCTTTGCCATGTTGCAAAGTCGCTATCCCAATGCCGAATCGGTTGTTTTGGTGTCGCATATGCCGTTTGTGAGTTATTTGGTTGCGACGTTGGATAAGAAGACGCCGCCGTTGTTGTTTCCGACTGCGGGAATGGCGGAGCTGAAGTTGGATGTGGCGATGCAGCGCGCAGACTTTATCCGCATGATTGTTCCTTAAAACAAGTACGATATTAGCTATTGGATATTAGATATTAGCCCCGATGTTTCAGGTTTTTCTAATATCTAATATCCAATAGCTAATATCACCTTTGAACTAGGATGAGTAGGGCGGCGTTGCCGCCGTGGGCTGCCGGTGCTTGATGAAAAGCTCGTACTGCCGGATGCTGAACCAACCAATGCGGTAAATTCTCCTTCAATACCCCTTTACCATGCCCACTCATGACCGCGCAGCATTCAATATGTTGTTTGGCGCACGCGTGTAACAATGCTCCGAGTTCGCGCTTTGCTTCGGCTTGGGTCATACCATGTAAATCAAGGAATAATTCTGGCGGGAAGTCGCCGCGCCTCAGTTGCTTGAGTATGTGTGATGATTCACCTTCGACACAATAGCGCACTGGGCCTTCGGGAAAGTGGGCACGAAAAGTGTCAGAGAAAAAGAACTCGGCTTGTTGTTGGCGCTCAGGTGTATTTTCCGCACGGCGACGTGGCGTGAGTTTGGGGCGCGGTGCCGCAACCGTTTCGCTACGAATACGGCGGTCAACCTTAACTTGCTCGCGAAATAGCGCGAAATCATCTGTATCTTCACTCATAACACGTCGCTTTTTTGTGCCTATCTATCTGCATCTTAGGATGCGAACTCAGTGCTATTAGGGTATCTTATGGCTCAGAGTAGAACAACTTCGGAGAACCTACCTTGTCACAGGTATCTGTCAACTTTACGTCCACCAGTATGCATGATGCACTGCGTTGGGCAGTGAGCGCTATGCAGGGCGCGGATGTTTATTTCGGTCACGGCACCGATAATGCCTTAAGTGAAGCGCAATTATTGCTGGGCCACGTGACGCAACTGACGTTTGAGCAGCTAGCTGAATTTCAACAAGCGCGATTACAACCGCATGAATTTGAAGAGTTTGTTGGCCTTGTGACGACGCGTATCGAAGAACGTAAACCCGCGGCTTATTTGATTGGTCAAGCATGGTTTGCAGGGTTGCCATTTATGGTTGATGAACGGGTACTGGTGCCGCGTTCACCGATTGCCGAATTGATTGAAAAGCGCTTCACACCATGGCTTGCCCAAGAACCAAAGCGGATTCTTGATCTGTGCACGGGAAGCGGCTGTATTGCGATTGCTTGTGCCTATGCGTTCGATGACGCCGAAGTTGATGCCCTTGATTTGTCGATTGATGCATTAGCGGTCGCTGAAGAAAATATTGCGATGCATGGTCTTGAAGAGCGCGTTATTCCCATTCAATCGAATCTTTATGATGGCGTGCCGAAACAGCGTTATGACCTAATTGTCACGAATCCGCCGTATGTTGATGCTGAGGACATGGCCGATTTGCCAGAGGAATTCCGCCATGAGCCAGAACTTGGATTGGCGGCTGGCGATGATGGTTTAGATTTGGTTCGAACGATTTTACGCGAAGCGCCGGATCATTTGACCGAGCAGGGTGTTTTGGTCTGCGAAGTGGGCAACTCGTGGGTTGCGCTTGCGGAAGAGTTTCCAGAAGTACCGTTTGATTGGGTTGAATTTGAACACGGCGGCGATGGTGTATTTGTTTTGAGCTATGCCGACCTTGTTGCGCATCGCGATAAATTCTAACCATCTTGATGAATTAACAAAGAGACAGACTAATGGCGGCGAATACTTGGGGTGAATTATTTCGAGTGACAACCTTTGGCGAGAGTCACGGCGTAGCGATAGGTGCTGTCGTTGATGGGTGTCCGCCAGGTTTAGAGCTGACCGAAGCTGATATTCAGCCATTTTTGGATCGTCGCAAGCCAGGTCAAAACCGTTTCACCACGGCGCGTCGTGAGGCGGACCAAGTAAAAATTCTGTCTGGCGTGTTCGAAGGTAAAACAACGGGAACGCCGATTGGGCTGTTGATTGAAAACACTGACCAACGCAGTAAAGACTACGGCGATATTAAAGATAAATTTCGCCCCGGCCATGCCGATTATACCTATGCGCACAAATACGGTATTCGTGATTACCGCGGTGGTGGGCGCTCGTCTGCGCGCGAAACCGCAATGCGCGTTGCTGCCGGCGCTATTGCGCAAAAGTATTTAGCAGAAAAATTCGGTATGACGTTTCATGCTGGGGTGGTGCAAATTGGACCGCACAACACGGATGCTGCGCAGCCCGACTTTGCATGGTCGCACGTTGCTGATGATCCGTTATTTTGTCCGGATCCCGCAATGTCCGCGCAAGCTCAGGACTATTTGAAACAACTCCTTAAAGATGGTGATTCGGTTGGTGCTCGTGTGCGCCTTGAAGTCAGCGGTGTGCCGGTTGGCTTAGGCGAGCCGGTGTTCGATCGACTCGATGCTGATTTAGCCAAAGCACTGATGAGTATTAATGCGGTGAAAGCGGTGAGTATTGGTGATGGATTTGCGGTGGCCGGCCAACGTGGTAGTGAACACCGGGATGCTCTAACTCCAACTGGTTTTGCGAGCAATCATGCCGGCGGCGTACTTGGCGGTATTAGTAGTGGTCAGCCACTCATAGCGGAAGTCGCATTTAAACCGACATCAAGCATTACCATTGCTGGGGAAACCATCGATAGTCAAGGTCAACCAAGTAGCATTGTGACGCGTGGTCGACATGATCCGTGTGTCGGTATTCGCGGTGTGCCGGTGGTCGAAGCGATGGCTGCGCTTGTGATCATGGATCACTGGCTGCGCCAGCGTGCGCAAAATGGTGACGTACAATCAACCGTGCCGAAGATTGATTAGTTGGTTTTTCGCAGTAGGTATATTCTCGACGTATGATAAAACATCATTATCAGCAACTTATTCAGTTGTTCGAACAATGCTTTTTTGATGAATTGAATACACGGTTGGTGGCCGGTACCGACGAACCTTATTATCAGCCAGCACAATGCGCCGGTGAGAGTCATCAAATTGTCTTTGCGCACGGATTTTACGCCTCGGCGTTACATGAAATTGCACATTGGTGTATTGCTGGTGAACAGCGTCGGCAGGTATTCGATTATGGTTATTGGTATGAACCGGATGGCCGTAATACCGAGCAACAAGCTGAATTTGAGCAAGTTGAACGCAAGCCGCAGGCACTCGAATGGTTATTTTCATTATGCGCCGGCGTGCCATTTCAGGTGAGTGTGGATAACCTCGGTGGTATTGAGGTGGACCGCAGTGCGTTTACAAAAGCTGTTCAAGAGCAATTATCTCGCTATATAATTAACGGACTGCCGCCACGAGCGGAAAAATTTGCCCGCGCTCTGGCTGATTACTACCAGCAGCCATGGCCTGCAACAACAATAACTACATGGAACATAACATGAAGAATCGCTATTTTATTATGCTGTTAGTCGCGTTAGGTTTAAGCAGTTGTGCCACCATTGAAGGCATTGGCAAAGACCTAGAAAGTGCCGGTGAAGCTATTCAAGAAGGTACTCGCGATAAAGGTGAATAAGTCTCCGTTGTTTCGTATTGGTTTAATCGTTAATGCGTTTGCAGGTCTTGGCGGTTCCGTCGCTCTGAAAGGTAGTGACGGCGCTGAGACCGCGCAGCGCGCACTTGCGTTAGGCGCAACACCGAAAGCGCCGCAACGCGTCAAACAAGCCCTGCAGGTTATTCAGCCGCATACAGAGCAATTGCAGTTTGTCACTGGGGCGAACGGTCTCGGTGCTGATATTGTGCACGACCTCGGTTTTTCCTGTGATGTCATTTATACCCCTGAGCAAAGCCTAACCAGTGCCACCGACACCCGTGAATTGGCGCGTTTATTAGGCCAGCGTGACGATATTGATTTATTACTGTTTGCCGGCGGTGATGGCACGGCTCGTGATGTCTGTGCTGTGTATCCGGAGTTGAGACCCGTACTGGGAATTCCGGCTGGGGTTAAAATTCATTCGGGTGTTTATGCGATTTCGCCAACCGCTGCAGGCAAAGTACTTGAGCAATTAATTCAAGGGCAGCTGACCAGTGTAACGAATGCGGATGTCATGGACATTGATGAAGAGGCGTTTCGCCAAGGCACAGTAAAAGCGCGCCGCTACGGCGAAATGTTAGTACCAGCCGAGCTACGTTACGTGCAAGCGGTAAAAATGGGCGGCAAAGAAAGCGATGAATTAGTGCTTGCTGATATTGCCGCCGATGTTATTGAGAGCATGGAAGATGACACGCTTTATGTGATGGGATCCGGCTCAACCGTCGCGTTTATAATGGAAGATTTAAACTTACCGAATACTTTGTTGGGCGTCGATGTTGTGCGTGCAGGTGAGGTTATTGCCAGTGACGTTACGGCACATCAGCTTGAACAGCTGATCAGTGAGCACCAAGGCCCGGTGCGCTTGATTATCACGGTCATCGGTGGGCAAGGGCATATCTTCGGGCGCGGAAATCAACAACTTAGCCCAGCAGTGATTCGCATGATTGGTAAGGACAATATTCAAATTGTGGCAACCAAAGCGAAGTTGCAAGCGCTTGGTCAGCGACCGTTGTTGGTTGATACTGGTGAACCTGATTTGGATGCCGAGTTGTCAGGCTTGATGCGCGTGACAACTGGCTACCATGATGAAGTCTTTGTGCGGGTAGAAAGCGCTTAAAATTGCGATTTCGGTAAGCGTACGACAATACCGTCGAGTTCTTCGGTCATGTCAATTTGACAGCTCAAACGGCTGTTATCTTGCGGGTCGATTACCATATCCAGCATATCTTCTTCCATTTCGCTGGCTGGCGGTATTTTGTTAACCCAAGCCGGATCGACATAACAGTGACATGTTGCACACGACATGACGCCACCGCATTCACCGAGAATACCGTCGATCATGTGATCAACAGCACCTTCCATCAGGTTTTGACCCACTTCGACTTCTGCTTCAAATTCGCCACCTTGGGCATCAATGTATATGACACGAGGCATAACAAAAAACTCCTTAAATAATGGTCGCCGGGTGCATTGTGGACGTTAAGGTTAGCACAAATCAGTGCGGCAAAAGTGATGAAATTATTGTAGAATACCGCAATTTTTTAATCAGCAGAGCGAGAGTGGGGGCTTATGCAGGCTTTATTGGAGCGATTGTTTCAAATCAAAGCGCAAGGAAGTACGGTAAAACGTGAAGTGATTGCGGGTATCACGACGTTTTTAACCATGGCGTATATTATTTTCGTGAACCCTTCCATGCTCAGCCAAGCTGGGATGGACTATGGTGCCGTGTTTGTCGCAACTTGTTTGGCCGCAGCCATTGGTTGTTTGGTGATGGGGTTATGGGCAAATTATCCGGTCGCGTTAGCACCGGGCATGGGTCTCAACGCATTCTTTACCTATAGCGTTGTGTTAGGTATGGGCTACACCTGGCAAACCGCACTGGGCGCTGTGTTCTTCTCTGGTATTTTATTTTTCTTGCTCTCGGCGTTGCGGATTCGTTCATGGATCATCAACTCGATTCCCGTCACACTAAGGTTGGCGATTGCCGCCGGTATTGGTGCATTTCTGGCGCTCATTGGTTTAAAAAACGCGAACATTATTGTTGCCGATAACGCGACGTTAGTATCGCTTGGTGACATGTCGCAACTGTCGGTATTGCTTGCCGGTGCTGGCTTCTTTTTGATTATTGGTATGGTTGCGCGCGGCATTCAAGGTGCGGCACTTATTAGTATACTTTTAGTGACCGTGGCCGGCTTTTTACTGGGTGATGTGCAGTACAATGGCATTGTTGCAGCACCGCCAAGCTTAGCGCCGACATTCATGCAAATGGACATTGCGGCTGCCTTTGACGTTGCCATGTTAAGCGTTATTTTTGCATTTTTGTTCGTTGATTTATTCGATACCTCAGGCACCTTAATGGCTGTTGCTCAGCGCGCTGGCTTAGCCAAACCAGATGGCTCATTACCACGGCTTGAGCGCGCATTAATGGCCGATAGCACGGCAACCATTGCCGGTGCCGCTTTGGGTACTTCAACGACAACCAGTTATGTTGAATCAGCCTCAGGGGTAGCGTCGGGCGGTAAAACCGGACTGACTGCTGTTGTGGTTGGCTTGTTGTTTGTTTTAGCAATATTTTTTGCACCGTTAGCAGGTATGGTGCCTGCTTATGCCACGGCTGGCGCAATTATCTATGTGTCGGTATTGATGTTGTTCACACTGCGTTCCGTCGATTGGGACGACATTACCGAAGCGGCTCCGGTAGCCGTTGTATTGTTGATGACGCCGCTGACGTTTTCGATTGCTGATGGCATCGCCCTGGGCTTTATAAGCTACGTGGTGGTGAAAGCGCTCGGCGGTAAAATGCGTGAATTAAATTGGAGTGTTGCAATCTTAGCAGCGCTGTTTGTCGCTAAATTTATTTGGTTGGGGTAATCACTATGGGATGGCATTCAAATCGCGAGTTTTTCGTATCGTGGGAAGAGTTACATCGGGCCACAAAGGAACTGGCGCGTCGTCAGTTACCAGCAGAGCAATGGCGCGGTATTATTGCGGTGAGTCGCGGTGGACTTGTACCTGCGGCAATTGTTGCGCGTGAGTTGAACGTACGTGTGGTCGATTCAGTGTGTGTGAGTTCGTATGACCATGATAGCCAACGCGACAGCGTGACCATGTTGAAAGACGTAAACGCCACCGACGATGGCGAAGGCTTCTTGGTGATTGATGATTTGGTTGATACCGGCAATACACTGAAGTTTTTACGTGAGCGCTTTCCTAAAGCAAAATTCATCACGGTTTACGCAAAGCCAGCAGGTATGCAACTGGTTGATGATTACGTTGCTGACTTAGAGCAAGAAACATGGATTCACTTCCCGTGGGATATGCACTTGCATTATGTTGAGCCGTTGGCTGGTTCCGAAAGCTAATTGTGCGGTCACAAAGAGACAAAAAAGCCCGAATTAAATTCGGGCTTTTTTATTTGTAATGACAATGCGTATAGGTCAGCGAACAATTAGAGCTTGCTTTGCAAATGCTCCAATACTGCATCGATCGCCAGTTTTTCTTTGTCGCCACTACGACGCGACTTGTACTCAACGGCTTGTTCATCCAGATTACGCTCACCAATCACGATTTGATGGGGAATCCCAATCAATTCAAGATCAGCGAACATCACGCCAGGGCGCTCTTTGCGGTCATCGAATAAGACTTCGATACCAGCTGCCGTTAACTCGTTATAGAGCTTCTCAGCAACTTCTTGTACACGTGCTGACTTGTGCATATTCATTGGAACCAACGCAACCTGGAATGGCGCTAATGCGTTAGGCCAGATGATGCCGTATTGATCGTGGTTTTGCTCAATAGCAGCAGCTACGATGCGTGACACGCCGATACCATAACAACCCATGGTTAAGGTTTCGTGTTTACCCGTCTCCGTCAACACGCCGACTTTCATAGCTTCTGAATATTTCTTACCCAGCTGGAAGATATGGCCAACTTCAATACCTCGCTTAATTTGCAAGGTTCCTTGACCGCATGGGCTTGGATCACCGGCAACCACGTTACGCAAATCGAACGTTTCAGGCAGCGCAACGTCACGTTCCCAGTTGATGTTGAAGTAATGGTAGCCATCGTCGTTAGCGCCGGCTGCAAAATCTGCAAGTACGGCAACACTTCGGTCAATAATCAATGGCATTGGCAAATTAACTGGTCCTAATGAACCTGGGCCGGCGCCAATCGCTGCTCGAATTTCTTCATCGCTGGCAAACACTAATGGGCTGGCAACCAATGGATGTTTGGCTGCTTTAATTTCGTTCAATTCATGGTCACCGCGAATCATTAAGGCAACCAATTGACCTTCTTCAGCACCGTGAACGATCAGTGTTTTTACCGTTTTCTCAATCGGTAACTTAAATTGCTCGACCAGCGCTGCGATTGTTTTCGCATCTGGCGTTGCAACTTTTTCCATTGCTGCAGACGGCGCAGGGCGGTTGCCGGTAGGAGCGACGGCTTCTGCCATTTCGACGTTCGCGGCGTAATCAGAGCTATCTGAGAAGGCGATATCATCTTCACCTGAGCTCGCTAAAACATGGAACTCGTGCGATGAACTACCACCGATTGAACCGGTGTCAGCTATCACTGGACGATAATCTAGACCTAAACGCTCGAAAATACGGCAGTAGGCTGCATGCATCACGTCGTACGTTTGTTGCAAGCTCTCTTGGTCAAGATGGAATGAGTAAGCGTCTTTCATGATGAATTCGCGTGAACGCATGACACCGAACCGCGGACGAATTTCATCACGAAATTTGGTCTGAATTTGGAATAAATTCAGTGGCAGTTGCTTATAGCTACTAATTTCTTTGCGCGCTAATTCGCTTATCACTTCTTCGTGGGTTGGTCCCAATACAAAATCACGATGGTTCCGATCATGTAAGCGTAACAATTCTGGACCATAGTCATTCCAGCGACCAGACTCTTCCCATAAATCAGCGGGTTGAACCATTGGCATAAGAACTTCTAAAGCGCCGGCGCGTTCCATTTCTTCGCGAACCACTCGTTCAACTTTGCGGAGTACGCGCAAGCCGGTCGGTGTCCACGTATAGAGGCCAGCAGCAACTTTGCGAATCATACCGGCGCGCAGCATCAATTGATGACTGATGACTTCGGCATCGGCAGGGGTTTCTTTTAATGTTCCTAATAAATATTGGCTGGTACGCATGTGATCCTCAAATTCCAGCAAAATTCCAATGGTGTTATTGGGATGAAATTCTATCAGTAGCGGGCCTGTGTCAAAAGCCTTTACTGATACTTATTACGTGATTTTGTTGATTCTTCACCTGCCAACGGATATTTACGTCGTATAGGGTCATACCGTATTCGCGTTCAGCAGTATCATTTTGTTGATAGGCAGGGCGGGGATCTTGCGCAAGCACTTGTGAAATCAACGCCTGTAACTCTGGATATTGCTGATTTAGCTGTTGTAACTGTTGCTGTGCATCCGCACTAAACGTTGTTGCTAGAGATTGTTCAGGTGCTGACGGAGCAAATCCGCCAACGGCTTCAGGTATCGCATCGGCATAGGGTACATAGGGCTTAATATCAATCACTGGCGTGTGGTTCACCCAATCAGCGCTTTGTACTTCGATAATCGTTTGTTTGTCGCGATACGTGATGCCAATTACTTTCACCACCGACATTCCGAGATTATTGGGACGAAAAGTTGAACGGGTTGCAAAAACACCGCGCTTTTCATTGCCGCCGAGCCGCGGTGGGCGCACTAATGGCTTCCAACCTTGCGCAGTGGTCTGGTGAAATAGAAACAGTACCCAAATGTGTGAAAACTCGGTCAGCCCACGCACACAGTCAGGGTTCGCATAGTCACCGTGCAAAACAATCCGAGCAGTAGCTGCTGGCACCAACCCTGGTTGTCGTGGTACCGCAAATTTCTCGGTATAGGGCGACTCAATGAACCCTATGGGTTCAAGAACATGAGATTGGCTGTGCTGATGCTCGGACATGATTGGCGTTTCTGACTGAATTAAATTTGAGTTATTTCAGCATAATTTTGTGATTTTGACTAATTTATAATAATTAAATAAGACACTCATTTTGTGTAACCTCCTGATAATTATATTAAAAATAATTGGCATGATAATTGCTTTATAAACTTCGAGTGAAATTTTTACGTCACATAACGACGATGACAATATGAATCATTAGGGAGACAACAACAATGAACCGTCAACGCACCACTTGGAGTATTGCATTAGGAATGATTGCTGGTATTACCGTGATCAGTTTGCCATTTACCGCCAGCGCACAGCAGCATGAGAAGCACATGAATGCCGAGTATAGTGTGACCAGTGCCACTGAACTGAATTTTGATTCAGGCGTTGGCACCATCAAGTTTGAACGCAGTGAAGGCGATGTGATGGAAGTTTCAGTTCGTGCTTACAAAGACGATGATACGGTTTTTGACAAAGACGGTAACGTTGAGGACGCTGAATTAGTTGCAGAACAATCAGGCGATCAACTCACGTTACGGGTTCCAAATCAAGACGGCATTCAATTGGATTGGGTTATTAAAATGCCAAAGGTTAGCCGTGTAGAGACTGATTTAGGTGTGGGTGAAATTAGTGGCGATTTATGGACCACAAACATTCAAATTGATTTGGGTGTTGGTGAAGTTGATTTAGATATCTATGGCGATTATAAAACTATTAAAACCGATGTTGGCGTAGGTGATAGTTCAATTAAAGGTATGGGCAACATTGAGAATAATCGTTTTCTCATGACAGCGAATAGTCGTGCGACTTCGTCAGGTACTCACCGAGTGAACGTTGATGCCGGCGTAGGTGATATCAATATTCACGTGCATTAATCATTGATTAAGTTTGTTTAAAGAAAAAGCCCCGTTTGAACGGGGCTTTTTTTATATAATAAGTTTTTATTTAATTAGAAACTTTTCTAACGGCTGACCTGAATCAACAGCTGCCTTTAATGCTTTTGGCATACGGCCCTGTCCAGTCCAAGTCACGTGATTACCCTCAGCATCGGTAATTTCGTATTTAGGTGGCTTCGGTGCGCGCTTCTTTGGGGTTTTCGTTGTCGTTGCTACTTCGCCAACGAGTTCAGATAATTCAATGCCAGCTTCATCAATAAAGCGTTTTACTTCATCGATTTTGCGTTGTTTTTCAGCTTCAAGTTTTCTCAGCTCGGCTTCTTCTTCGCGGCGATCTTCGATAACTTTATTCAATTTTTCGCGTACTTCTTCTAATTCAGTGACAGATAAATCCTTTACTGCTGCCTTTAAACGTCGTCCATGGGTTAAGATTTTCAAAAACTCGCTCATATTTATTCCAAGTTATTAACAATGTGTGTAATTAATTTAATACAGAGTTTAATAAGACGACAATCTTAAAAATTTGTCTTAAATATCTTACACACAAAGTTAATTCATTTAAATAAATTACATATTCGGGTAGTTCGGACCACCGGTGCCTTCAGGCGTTACCCAAGTAATGTTTTGCGACGGATCTTTAATATCGCAAGTTTTACAGTGAATGCAGTTTTGCGCGTTTATTTTAAATACTGCTTCGCCATTTTCTTCAACGACTTCATAAACGCCAGCCGGACAATAACGTTGTGCCGGTTCAGCGTATTCTGGCAGATTAACTTTTAATGGAATCGAACTATCTTTTAATTGAAGGTGACAAGGTTGATCTTCTTCATGATTCGTATTTGAAAGAAATACTGAAGATAACCGATCAAAGGTCAATTTATTATCCGGTTTTGGATATTCAAGCGGCTGACATTCGCTGGCTTTACGCATTTGGCTATAGTCAGCGTGATCATCTTTAATCGTGAACGGTAATTTACCACCAAACCAGTTCTGATCGATGGTGTTATAAGCGCCGCCTAAAATCGTACCAAATTTGTGTACTGCGGGGCCAAAATTACGTGAACGATACAGCTCATCGTATAACCAAGACTTTTCAAAACGCTCAGCAAAATCAGGAAGCACTGCTGGTGCTTCGTCATGTTGCAGCGCCGCGAAAATGCTTTCCGCAGCCAACATACCCGATTTCATTGCCGTGTGGTTCCCTTTAATTTTGGCAAAGTTTAATGTACCCGCATTACAGCCAACTAAGACACCACCAGCAAAGGTCATTTTCGGTAGTGAATAGAAACCGCCTTTAGCAATGGCGCGTGCGCCATAAGTAACGCGTTTGCCACCTTGTAGTGTTTTAGCGATTTTTGGATGAGTTTTAAATTTCTGGAACTCACCGAACGGGTTCAGATATGGGTTGCTATAGTTTAAATCGACAATCAAACCAACATACACTTGGCCGTCTTCAGCGTGATATAGATAACCGCCGCCGCTCGCATCGTCAGTAAGTGGCCAGCCGGTGCTGTGTACTACGAGACCAGGCTGATGCTGTTCGGCTGGAATATCCCAAATTTCTTTGAAACCAATGGCGTAATGTTGCGGTGATTTACCTTCGGCAAGATTAAACTGTTGTTGCAAACGTTTGCCTAAATGGCCGCGGCAACCTTCAGCGAATACGGTATATTTCGCACGCAATTCCATGCCAGGCTCAAAGCCAGGTTTTTGTTCACCTTTATTATCAATCCCCATATCACCGGTAATAATGCCAGCGACGCGGCCGTCTTCAACGATAATATCGGCAGCCGGAAAGCCAGGGAAAATTTCGACGCCCAGTTGCTCAGCTTGCTCTGCGAGCCAACGACAGACATTGCCCATACTGGCGATGTAATTGCCTTTGTTATGGAATGTTTTGGGTACCATAAAGCCCGGTAACTTGGTTGCCGATTCCGCGCTTTTGAACAGCATAATGTCATCGCCAGTTACGGCTGTATTTAACGGCGCGCCACGCTCTTTCCAGTCTGGGATTAATTCGTTAAGTGCACGCGGTTCAAACACGGCGCCAGACAAGATATGCGCACCAACTTCTGAGCCTTTTTCGACCACGCAAATCATCAGTTCTTGGTTGTTCTCTTGCGCTTGTTGAGCGAGACGAATGGCACAACTTAAGCCCGCAGGGCCTGCACCAACGACGACGACATCAAATTCCATACTTTCGCGTTGCATAGTTTACTCCTGAAAAGGCGTGTCATTATTTGTGGGTTCGGGCTGTTCGAGCATACCTTTAACTTGTTCTGCAGGAACAGGGCGCGCGAGGAAGTAACCTTGCGCTAATAAACAATCACGCTGCAATAAAAAATCAATTTGTTGTTGTGTTTCTACACCCACGGCGCAAATGTGAATGCCGCGCTCATGGGCAAATTTTATCATGGTGTCGGCAATCAACGCCTGTACTTTATTGTGCGGTATGTCTGAGAGTAGCGCTTGACTGATTTTCAGCAAGTATGGCGGACATAACTGCATTGCTTTCATGGTAATAAAGTTGAGACCGGTACCATCGACGGTCAATTTAACGCCAATGGCCCGCAGTTTTGCTAATACACCGTCTTCTTGGCAGGCATGGCTACAATACAGCTCTTCGCGAATTTCGATGTATAAATTCTCTGGCGGGACATTGTAGCGACGCAAGTTGGTTCGCAGTAACTCAGGGAGTTCAGGCAAGGCCAGTTGTTTACCCGATAAATTGATATGAATGGTTAATTGTGAATAACCAGCCGCGAGCCATTCGCGATAATCGTTGAGAACGCGTTTCAACAAATTATCGGTTAAAGGAACAATTAAACCGGTGTCTTCAATTAACGATAAAAATTCTTCCGGTAAGGCGAGCTCACCGTCGTCTTGGCGCCAGCGCATAAGCGCTTCTAAGCCTGTGACATGCTTTGAGCGAAGGTCAAAAATAGGCTGGTAGTGCACTTCGACGCGGTGGGCTTCTACGGCTTTATGCAATTGCTCGAGCAAGAATTGACGCTTGGATAGCTCTGACTGATGCGCACGGTTGTAAATTGTGATGCCGTGGTAATCTGATTTCTTTGCCTGATTTAATGCAGCATCGGTGTGTCGTAAAAGATTATCTGCATCAAAGTCAGCATCGTTGGCAAACGCAATTCCTAACGAAGCCGAGGCATACACTTCATGGCTATTGATATAAAACTCAGGTTTCACAATACGCACTAATTGATCAGCGATTTCAGTGGCTTGTTGGTCTGTGGTAACGCCTTCTTTGACGACTAAAAACTCATCGCCACCAATTCTGGCAATAAAGTCAAAGGTGATTGGGCAGCGTTGAATACGGTGCGCGAGGCGACGCAATAGTTCATCGCCAATTTTGTGACCCAGAGCGTTATTGATTTCTTTAAAATGATCAACGTTAAGTTGAATGGCGACCAACTGACCTTGGCGAATGGCAAGTTCAGGTAAGCGTTCTTGTAAATAGCGGAGCAGGGCGTTGCGGTTGGGGACTTCCGTTAACGCATCATGTTCTGATAAATAGGCGAGTTGTTTCTCAATTTCGTCACGCTTTTGTAACTGTCGATTTAACTCTTCGTTATTTAATTTAAGTCTGTCGTAACGTTGCTGCTGAAGCTTAATACGTGACACGAGTACCATAAAAAAGCCGGTCATAAACATACCTAGCAACGGTACAATATATGAATTCACAACATGCATTTCGGAGAATTTTAAAGGCGTTGGCCAAACCATAAATTGCCACTGTTGATCAGCAACGCGAATTGTAAATTCAGTATTCCATTCGTTTTTTAATTCACTGTTACCAGCAAACGTATAAATGGTTTCATTATTCTGTTTTACCTCAACTTGATAGCCTTCAATAATGTGATGATGAATGGTGCTTTTTAACAGTTCTTGCGCATCAATCACCATCGCCACGTAATAATGTTGGTCGACATTCATTATTGGCAAGAATAACGCTAAGTCATGGGGCTTAAGTGAGAGGTTCAGTGCAGGCATCAACACTGTCGTGTTGTTGGACTGTTGTAATTCGAGTCGTTGCTCAGGGTTTCCTTGATAGCTTTCAATGATAATTTCTTCGGAACCATTTAAGAGTTCTTGATCAACAAAGTTGAGTTGTTGATCGAGCACTGTAATATGCTGCACTGATTGATAGAACGAATTCACTGCGCGGCGCAGTTGTGGCAGTAATTGTGCTGGCTCGTTGTCGCTTACTTTTAATAATTCGCCGGCAATTTCACCGGCATAAAGCAAGCGAATTAAGCTACCGCGCACATTCCCTTCTAAACTTTGCGCATCGGCGCGCATACGTTCAGCAATGCGCTTGTGGTCATACTGTTCAAGCAGCAGTGCTGCCGCAATGGTAAGTACAAGTCCAACTGCGGCAGTGATGATCAACGAGCGCCATTGCTTCATGCCAGTATTCCTATTGGTTCAGTTCGGCGCGATTGCGGAACTGCTCGAGCGCTTCAGGATTCGCTAAAGCATCAGTGTTTTTAACGGTTTCACCATGGACGACTTGGCGCACGGCTAACTCAACGATTTTTCCGCTAATGGTACGCGGTATGTCGGTGACTTGTGCGATAATGGCGGGCACGTGTCTTGGCGTTGCGTTGCTTCGAATGATTTTACGAATGTCTTGTTCCAATTGCTCGTCGAGTGTAACGCCGTCGCGCAAGCGCACGAACAAAACAACGCGTTCATCATCTTGCCAACGTTGACCGATGGCGATACTTTCGAGCACGCTATCAATCTTTTCAACTTGGCGATAAATTTCTGCAGTACCGATGCGGACGCCACCTGGATTCAATACAGCATCTGAACGACCGTAAATGATCACGCCATCGTGCTCGGTAATTTCAGCATAGTCGCCATGTGCCCAAGTGTTTTCAAAGCGCGCGAAGTAGGCATTGAAGTAGCGTTGACCGTCGTCATCATTCCAAAAACCGATTGGCATGCAAGGGAAGCTATTACGACAAACTAGTTCGCCTTTTTCTTGAGTGATGGCCTCGCCGTTGTCGTTGCATACCTGGACGTCTAAGCCGAGCCCTTTGCACTGCAATTCACCGCGGTATACCGGTAAAATCGGATTACCTAATGCGAAGCATGAGACGATATCAGTGCCGCCGGAAATTGACGATAAACATAAGTTGGCTTTGATATCGCGATACACATAATCAAAGCTTTCAGGCGCAAGTACAGAACCGGTCGTCAAAATAGCCCGTAAGGAGTCAAGACGGTGGGTGGTGCGCGGTGTGCATTCGGCTTTCTCAAGCGCAGATAAATATTTCGCACTGGTACCGAACACGCTAATTTTTTCTTGTTCGGCGATATCCCATAGCACAGTAGGGGCTGGATAGAATGGTGAGCCGTCGAATAATACCAGCGTGGCACCTTGTGCGAGACCTGAGACCAGCCAGTTCCACATCATCCAACCACAGGTGGTGAAATAGAAAAACACGTCATCGCGATCAATATCGGTATGCAGTGCATGTTCTTTAAGATGCTGCAACAACGTACCACCAACACCGTGCACGATACATTTTGGTACACCGGTGGTGCCTGAACTAAACATGATATACAACGGCGCATTAAATGGCATTTTGACGAACTCAAGCGTGGTTGCTGAGCGGTCTAAATAATCATTCCATGCCACCGATGTTGCATCGTAACGATGTTCAAGACCGGCAAAATCGACAATGATAGTGGTTTCTAGAGTCTTTAATTCGGTGCGAATGGCGTTAACTTTTTCACTAATATCAAGTTGTTTACCGTTGTAAAAGTAGCCATCGACCGTGATAAATAGCTTCGGCTCAATTTGACCAAAGCGATCAACAACCCCTTGTACGCCAAAATCAGGCGAGCAGCTTGACCAAATGGCACCCAAGCTGGTGGTTGCCAGCATCGCAATAATGGTTTCAATGCAGTTTGGCATCATCGCTGCTACGCGGTCACCTGCAACTACACCTTGCTGTTTAAATGCTGCTGCTAAAGCAGCGACTTCATGGCGTAATTCGGCATACGTGAGTTGTTGTCGAGCACCGTTTTCACCACGAAAAATCAGTGCGATGTGATCATCTTGATAGCGCAATAGGTTTTCGGCGAAGTTCAGTTGAGCATCTGGAAACCATTGTGCCCCTGGGAGTTTGTCACCATCAACTAAAGTGCGTTCGCCAGCCTCGCCGAGCACATCAAAATAATCCCAAATACTGCGCCAAAATGTTTCGTGATGCTGAACAGACCAGTCGTGTAGCTGCGCATAGGAATTTAGCTCAAGGTTTTGCGCGCGACTGATATGTTGCATGAAATCATTCATGCGAGTGGCTGCAATTTGGCTTGAATCAGGTTGCCACATTATTTTCGTTGTCATTTTGTGTTCCTGTTGAGCAAGTTTATGAAGCGTTGCGCTTGGCCAGCTCGGCAAGCGCGACATTTGAGCGCGGCCCGTGGTTTAAGTGCTGACAGATTGTCGCGCCAGCTTGCACTAATTGGTTCAAATCAATACCGGTATCAATACCCATCCCATGCAGCATATAAACTACATCTTCAGTGGCGACGTTGCCGCTTGCACCTTTTGCGTACGGGCAACCACCAAGCCCAGCGACCGCGCTGTCGATGGTTGCAACGCCCATTGGTAAACAACTCGCAATATTCGCTAGGGCTTGGCCATAGGTATTATGAAAATGCAGGGCTAATTGTTGCATCGGTACTTTCTCGGCAACGCTCGCAAGCATACGCTGCGCATGTAACGGTGTACCGACCCCGATGGTATCGCCTAACGATACTTCGTAACAGCCCATCTGCCACAGTTGTTCCGCAACATAAGCTACATCACTGAGTGCGACCTCGCCCTGATACGGGCAACCCAGTACGCAACTCACATAGCCACGAACTTTCATGTTGTGCGCTTTTGCTGCCTCGATAACAGGAGCAAACCGTTTGAGGCTTTCGGCAATACTGCAGTTGATATTTTTCTGGCTGAACGCTTCTGAAGCCGCACCGAAAATTGCAACCTCATCGGCACTTGCTGCGATAGCTGCCTCAAAGCCTTTCAAATTAGGCGTCAACGCAGCATAAGTGCGACCATCGAGGCGTTCAATACCATCAAAAACAGCCGTACTATCGGCCATTTGCGGCACCCATTTGGGGCTTACGAAGGCGCCTGTTTCAATATAAGACAGCCCTGCATGAGCCAGTGCATTAACAAGTTCTATTTTTGCCTCAACGGGCACGGCTTGCTCGTTTTGCAAGCCATCGCGCGGGCCAACTTCAACAATTTTCACTTGTTGTGGCAAGCTCATAAAGCGTCCTTATTCATCTTTCAAACTAATTAATTCAGCACCGTCACTGACTAAATCGCCAGCTTGATAGAATACTTGCGCAATTTCGCCATCCCGTGGTGCGCGAATCGTGTATTCCATCTTCATTGCTTCCATAATCACAAGTGCTTGATCTGCAGTTACATTATCGCCAGCTTTCACCATAACTTGAACAACCGTGCCGTTCATTGGTGCAGTTAGGCTACCCGCAGCGGTTTCCTGCTCAAGCGTATCGGTCACGTTGTGACGATTGAAGCGTAAACTTGCGTGTTCGGTCATCACGACAATATCGTGTTCTGCACGCAAAATATGCGCTTGGAAGCGATGTCCGTTTTTACTGAAGAACCATTGGTCGTTGATGCGTTCAACTTGCCAAGCATCATCACTGTCAACTTGGAACCATGATTGGTCACGTTCAATCAGCTGAATTTCATGTAAGTTATCACCGAACTGTAAACTCAAGGCGAATTGACGCGGTTGATTTAGGCGAAAACTATGTTGGGTAAACCACGGGTTTTCATTGTCTGTAGCCTTTTCATCAAAACGTTCAGCCAAGGTCGCCATAATGGCATAGTCGTTGACCAAATGGCTGGTGTCTGGGAACAAGTCTTGTTCATATTTCTCGATAAAGCGCGTGGTTAATTCGGCTTGGCCAAATTTCTTATGGCTGGTAATTCGGCGTAAGAAATCGATGTTGGTGCGCACACCAGCTACGCGATAATCGTTCAATGCTTGAATGAGACGACGTAGCGCGATGGTTCGATTCTCACCCCAGACGATGAGTTTTGCGATCATTGGATCATAGTACGAACTCACTTCATCGCCAGCAACGACACCGCTGTCAATACGCACGTAATCATTGCTCTGCGGCGGTTGCAATACGTGTAACGTGCCAGTACTTGGTAAAAATTCGTGATCTGGGTCTTCAGCGTAGATTCGCGCTTCAAACGAGTGGCCGTTGACTTCAATTTGATCTTGCGCCAGTGGCAGGGGAGCGCCGCTGGCAACCATTAATTGCCAGGCTACCAGATCTTGACCGGTTACCATTTCGGTTACTGGGTGTTCAACCTGCAAGCGTGTATTCATTTCCATGAAATAGAACTTGTTGTCGGTATCAAGCAAGAATTCAACGGTACCCGCACCCACATAATCAATTGCTTGCGCGGCACGAACAGCTGCTTCACCCATGGCTTGGCGGGTGCTTGAACTCATGGACGGTGCCGGCGCCTCTTCAATAACCTTTTGATGGCGACGTTGTACCGAGCAATCACGTTCAGCAAGATAAACGGCATTACCGTGTTCGTCACAGAATACTTGGATTTCAACATGACGTGGATTACCGATAAACTTTTCCACGAGCATTTTGTCATTACCAAACGCCGCTTGCGCCTCGCGTTTCGCTGAGCTTAATGCTTCGTCAAATTGTTTAGCATTTTCAACCACGCGCATCCCTTTACCGCCGCCACCATAGGCTGCTTTGAGAAGCACGGGGAAGCCAATTTTTTCAGCTTCAGCGCGCAATACCTCTGCGCTTTGGTCACTGCCATGATAGCCAGGCACCAAAGGCACGCCGGCTTCGCTCATGATGGCCTTGGCCGCGCTTTTTGAACCCATTGCTGCAATGGCACTGGTTGGCGGGCCAACGAAAATAATATTGTTGCTGGCACAAGCATCGGCGAAATCTTCGTTCTCAGACAAAAATCCATAGCCTGGATGGATAGCATCAGCACCAGTTTGCTTGGCTGCGGCAATAATTTTGTCGATAACCAAATAGCTTTCAGCACTTGGTGCCGCGCCGATATGAATACTTTCATCGGCAAGTTGGACGTGCTGCGCACGACGATCGGCATCGGAATAAACAGCTACGGTACGGATACCAAGCTGTCGAGCCGTTTTAATAATGCGGCAAGCGATTTCGCCGCGGTTAGCAATTAGCAATTTTTGCAACATTGCTGTTCCTTAATTATTGAGTGTTTTTCCAGTTCGGTGTGCGCTTTTCTAAAAATGCGCTCAGACCTTCTTGGCCTTCAGCCGATACCCGAATTGCTGCGATTCGTTCAATAGTCACGCGCCGTGTTCCTGCGTTCAACGGTTGTTGGTCGATATCGAGTGCTAGTTGTTTAGCTGCGGTAACCGCGGCAGGACTGTTGCCAACCAACGTATCAAGTAGCGGGCGCACTGCAGTTTGCAGGTCATCGACAACGTCGTGAACTAAACCAATTTGTTGCGCGATTCCCGCGCCAAAGCGTTCGGCCGTCACCATATAACGGCGCGCTTGGCGAGTACCCATGGCGCGCATGACATATGGACTAATCACTGCTGGGATAAGACCAATTTTCACTTCGCTCAAACAGAAGCTACTCGCTGGCGTCGCCAACGCGATATCACAGCAAGCGGCTAAACCAACTGCGCCGCCAAATGCTGCACCTTGTACGAGCGCAATGGTTGGCTTTGGTAGTTCATCGAGCTCTTGCATTAGGCGCGAAAGCTCGCCGGCGTCGGCCATGTTCTCATCATAATCTTTCGCTGCCATTGAACGCATCCAGCCTAAGTCCGCGCCGGCCGAAAAATTCTTTCCGTTGGATTGCAGAACCAGAGCTCGAACGTGGTCGTTACCACGAACTGCGCCGAGCGCAGCTAATAGCTCCGCGATCATGCGATCATCAAAAGCGTTGTGCACTTCAGGACGATTTAACGTCAGGTACGCGACATGACCAGTTATGCTGAGATCAATTGCTTGATATGCCATCTATCGCTCCTTTACATGCGGAATACGCCGAACTTGGTGTCGGCAATTGGTGCATTGTTGGCAGCAGCTAAGCTCAATCCCAAAACAGTGCGCGTTTGCGCCGGATCGATGATACCGTCGTCCCACAATCGTGCTGAAGCGTAGTAGGGGTGTCCTTGCTTTTCATAGGTATCGATAATTGGCTGTTTTAGCTTTTGCTCGTCTTCTGCGCTCATGCTTTCGCCTTTGCGTGCCAAGTTGTCTTTGGTCACTTGGGCCATCACGCCAGCGGCTTGCTCACCACCCATCACGGAAATTCGCGCGTTTGGCCACATAAACATCAGAGTCGGGTCATAAGCGCGACCACACATGCCGTAGTTACCGGCACCGTAACTGCCGCCAATTAATACGGTGAATTTAGGTACTTGTGCGCAACTTACTGCGGTTACCATTTTGGCACCGTGTTTTGCGATACCTTCAGCTTCGTACTTTTTACCCACCATGAAGCCGGTAATATTTTGCAGGAACACTAATGGAATTTTGCGTTGGGCACAGAGCTCAATAAAGTGCGCGCCTTTTTGTGCCGACTCAGAGAACAAAATACCGTTGTTGGCGACAATCCCAACTGGATAGCCATGAATACGGGCAAAACCAGTGACCAAGGTATTCCCATAATTCTGTTTAAATTCGTCAAAATCAGAGTCGTCGACAATACGAGCAATGACTTCACGCACATCGTAAGGCTTGCGCAGATCGGTACCGACAATGCCATAGAGTTCTTTAGCATCGAAACGGGGTTCTTTTACTGCGCTTGGCTGTACTGGCTTGGCGCCTTGATAATTCAGCCGTGCAACTGAACGTCGAGCCAACGCTAAAGCGTGCTCATCGTTCATCGCAAAGTGGTCCGCAACACCCGAAACGCGAGTGTGAACATCGGCACCACCTAGCTCTTCGGCGCTTACTTCTTCACCAGTTGCTGCTTTGACGAGCGGAGGCCCGGCAAGGAAGATGGTTCCTTGTTCTTTAACAATGATACTTTCATCCGCCATAGCCGGAACATACGCGCCACCTGCAGTACACAGGCCCATCACCACGGCGATTTGGGGAATTCCTTTGGCGGACATGTTGGCCTGATTAAAGAAAATACGACCGAAGTGGTCCCGATCTGGAAATACTTCGTCTTGGCGTGGCAAGTTCGCACCGCCCGAGTCAACGAGATAAATACAGGGCAGGTGGCAACGCTCTGCAATTTCCTGCGCGCGTAAATGCTTTTTCACCGTCAGTGGATAATAAGTCCCGCCTTTGACGGTGGCGTCGTTGGCGACGATCATGCATTGCACACCCTCAACACGACCGATACCCGCAACCACACCGGCTGCAGGTACGTAATCTTCGTAACAATCCCAAGCGGCAAATTGACCAATTTCTAGAAATGGTGAACCGCTGTCGAGGAGCTTTTCGATACGTTGGCGTGCGAGTAATTTACCGCGAGAAAGATGGCGTTCCTGGTATTTCGGGCCGCCACCTTGTTTAATTTGTTCAGCTTTGGCGAATAAATCATTCACCACTTCTTGCATGGCTTGTTGATTCGCCAAAAACGTTTCGTCTTTTGGGTTCACTGTGCTGGTTAATACCGTCACGATAGCGACTCCTAATAATTAGTTGCGCAGAATTAAGCTGATTCGCTGAAAAGTTCGCGGCCGATCAACATACGACGAATTTCAGAGGTACCCGCACCAATTTCGTACAGTTTGGCGTCACGCAGGAGGCGTCCTGTTGGATACTCATTAATGTAACCGTTCCCACCCAATAATTGAATGGCATCAAGCGCTAATTGTGTGGCTAATTCTGCGGCATATAAAATTGCACCTGCGGCGTCTTTGCGCGTGGTTTCACCGCGATCGCATGACTGCGCTACCGCATATACGTAGGCGCGAGCCGCGTTGGTACGGGTATACATGTCAGCAACTTTGCCTTGTACAAGTTGGAATTCGCCGATGGCTTTACCGAATTGTTTGCGATCGTGAACGTATGGAATCACCACATCCAAACATGCCTGCATAATGCCACACGGACCAGCTGCGAGTACGGCGCGTTCGTAGTCGAGACCACTCATGAGTACTTCAACGCCGCCATCTAAGGTACCCAATACGTTTTCCACTGGCACTTTGCAGTTTTCGAAGACGAGCTCACAGGTGTTGGAGCCGCGCATGCCGAGCTTATCGAGCTTTTGCGCTGTACTGAAACCAGCAAAATCTTTCTCAATGATAAATGCTGTGATACCGCGAGAGTTTTTCTCTGGCGAAGTTTTCGCATACACCACCAACACGTCAGCGTCAGGTCCATTGGTGATCCACATTTTATTGCCGTTCAGCACGTAATGGTCACCCTGCAGCTCGGCACGCAGTTTCATGCTGACCACGTCCGAACCCGCATTTGGCTCACTCATTGCCAATGCGCCAACATGTTCACCACTGCATAATTTTGGTAAATACTTTTCTTTTTGCGCTTGGTTACCATTGCGAGCAATTTGGTTCACGCATAAGTTGGAATGGGCGCCGTAACTTAGACCAACAGATGCTGATGCGCGACTAATTTCTTCCATGGCAACCACGTGCTCGAGGTAACCCAAACCAGAACCACCAAACTCTTCAGGCACGGTCATGCCAAGCAAGCCAAGATCGCCCATTTTGCGCCACAAATCAGCAGGGAATTCGTTCTTTTCGTCAATTTCTGCAGCGCGCGGTGCAATTTCATCACGCGCAAAAGCATTCACAGTTTCGCGGATCATCTCGGCGGTTTCACCCAGACCAAAGTTAAACGTGGTGTACTGACTAATCATATTTACTCCTGATTTGTTACTGCAGAATTCGCTGTGCTCTGATTTGCTTCAATATCAGCAAGCTCATCACGACAACGGTCTTCTAAGTTGGTGAGTTCCACTAAGAGAACCTTAATATCTTCAAGTTGTTGCTTGAGTGACATTTTCTTGTCATCAATCAACGCTAATACGGTATGCAACTGGCGCGCGCTGCTATTTTCCATGTCATACAAATCAAACAAATTTTTGGTTTCTGCCAATGAGAATCCAAGCCGTTTACCACGCAAAATCAGTTTCAGCCGCACCCGGTCTTTATTGGTATAAAGTCGTGTTTGTCCTTGTCGCTGTGGCGACAGTAGCCCTTGGTCCTCGTAAAAGCGGATGCTACGAGTGGTGATGTCGAATTCGCGGGCGAGTTCGCCGATGCTGTAAATGGTTGTTGCGTTCATTTTTGCTTGCTTGTCATGGTTGAGGGCGTTAAGCTTAAAACAAGTTGACGTTAACGTAAAGGTAAGAAAGGCCGAAAACGATATTAGCTACTAGATATTAGATATTAGAACTGATGTATCGAGCTTTTGTGTTTCATCTAATATCCAATATCTAGTAGCTAATATCGAAGTTGATCTTCATGGGAGTTTTTATGTCTGATGCAGTAGTCATTGTTGCCGCCAAACGCACCCCAATGGGTGGTTTTCAAGGCAGTTTAACCGACGTGAGCGCGCCTAATTTAGGTGCTATCGCCATTAAAGCCGCGCTTGCCGAGAGTGGTTTGCAAGGTAGCGATGTGCAAGAAGTGATTATGGGTAATGTGTTGCCAGCCGGATTGGGACAAGCGCCGGCGCGTCAGGCAACATTATATGCCGGGTTACCGCGTAGTGCTGGTGCGACGACCATCAACAAGGTGTGTGGTTCTGGTTTGAAAGCGGTGATGTTTGCGCATGACTTGATTCACGTGGGTTCTGCAGACGTTGTTGTGGCTGGTGGTATGGAGAGTATGTCGAATGCGCCATATTTGCTGAAGAAAGCGCGTGCTGGCTTCCGGATGGGGCACGATGCGATTTATGACCATATGATGCTGGACGGTCTTGAAGACGCGTACGAAGGCAAAGCGATGGGTTGTTATGCACAGAGCACGGCAGATGAATATGGTCTTGGTCGTGAAGCGATGGATAACTTTGCGTTAGCTTCGTTGAACCGCGCTCAAACCGCGATTAAAGATGGTTTGTTTAAAGATGAAATTACGCCAGTGACCTACAGCACTCGTAAGGGTGATGTGACCGTTGAAATCGATGAGCAACCGGGTAAAGCAATGCCAGAGAAAATTCCTGGTTTGCGCCCAGCGTTTGCGAAAGATGGCACCATTACTGCCGCCAACTCAAGCTCGATTTCAGATGGCGCAGCCGCGTTAGTGTTGATGCGCGAAAGCGACGCCAAAGCACGTGGTTTAAAACCTTTGGCGCGGGTGGTTGGTCATGCAACACATTCACAAGCTCCAGCTGAATTCACCGTTGCTCCAATTGGTGCCATGAACAAGTTACTCGACAAAGTGCAATGGAACAAAGATGACGTTGATTTGTGGGAAATCAACGAAGCGTTTGCGATGGTGACGATGCTGGCCATGCAACAGATGGATATCGACCATGACAAAGTTAACGTTCATGGTGGTGCTTGTGCACTTGGTCATCCAATTGGTGCCAGCGGTGCACGTTTGCTTGTCACCTTGTTGCACGCATTGAAACAACGTGGCAAGAAGCGCGGCGTCACCTCACTGTGCATTGGTGGCGGCGAAGCGGTTGCTGTTGCTGTTGAAATGATCTAAGTCGGCTTTCGTGATGCGAGCCATACTGAGCTAATTAAGATCACACCGCCGGCGGCAAGCCGTGGCCAGTCCACGGCTTGACCCCAAAAGGCATAGTTGATTAGAAGTCCTGCGGGAATCAGCATATTGTTCATGGTGGCGAGCTGTGCGACGTTAACGCGTTTCGCACCAAGGTTCCAAGCAAGGTAACCAAGCCCAGAGGCTCCAAGACCAAGCCAGAGTAAAATACCCCATTCTAATGGGCTGGTCGGAACTTTCGAGAAGTCGGCAAAGAGTGCCATCGCAATGCCTGAAGCGGCGGTAGCACCAATAAAAAATAACGCAAACGCATGCACTTGGTTACGGGTATCACCGAGCTCAAGTCGCTTATAGAACACTTGTCCCGCAGCAAAACAAATATTGGCTGCTTGGATGAGTAAAAAGCCGATCACAAAAGAGTCGCTGAGGGTTTCAAACCGTATTACGGCGGCTCCAATAACAGCGACGAGAGCTGCCATCCACCAGCGCGCTGGTAAGTGGCGGCGTTGAAAGATAACGTCGTCAATTAGCGTCACGTAAAGCGGGGTGAAAATGGTAAATAGCAGTACCTCGGGTACCGACAAATAAAGAAAGGCGTGATAGAGAAACAGATACATGACGCCGATTTGAATGGCACCAATGATTGCGAGTTGCCATTGTTGTTTAAATGCCAGGCGAGCAGGACGCCATAGCGGCAAAAATAGGGCTAAGGCAAGAACCATGCGGATAAATACGGCGATATAACCGTCGACGTGGCCGGCAAGAAACTCTCCGATGAGCGAAAAGCTTGCAGCCCAAAGTGCGGTTACTGCCCATAAAATCCACATAGCGTTCTCCTGGTTTATTGAATGCTCTTGGTCGCAGAGCTTTCGCGATAGTGTTGAGGGGAAATCCCCATCGTTTTTTTGAACAGACGCGAAAAATAATACGGGTCATCAAAGCCAAGTTGTTGGCTGATTTGGCGAATTGAGTCGGTTGATGCGTCGAGCAACTGACAGGCTATTTTAACTCGAATTTGATTAAAGTAACGCATCGGGCTGGTGCCAGTGAATTGTTTAAACTTTTTGCTGAAATGAAAGCGCGATAGACCAGCAAAATCAGCAAAATCGTCTAGGCTTAAGTCGCGATGCGAGTTGTCGTACATGAATCGCTCTAGGGCGGGTAAGTCAAAGCCTTGCGGCGCTTGCATGGTTGCCGTTAAGCGCGGTAATTCAGCAATAATGCGCTGTAACAAGCTTGCGGCAACGACAGCTGCCGCAAATTGATGACGTTGTGTTTGCAGGTTTAGCAAGTCGGTAACCACCGGAATCAACTGACGCCAACGGGCGAGAGTTAACACTGGCTGCTGTTGTGACAACTCAAGAAATTCGAGACAGGCACTAGCGGCAGAACCTTGAAAATGCGCCCAATAAATACTCCATGGATGATCTGAATGCGCGGCATAAGCGTGAGCTTCGCCAGCAGGTAATAGCAATAATTGTCCAGCACTCAGTATGCCGCTGACGCTCTCAGTGCGATACCAACCGCTACCACGATGACAGAATATGAGTAAGTAATCGGTATGTTGTTGGCGTTCAACTTGGTGTCCTTGAGCATCGACATAATGCCCGTATGCAAGCGGATATAAATGTTTTGTCAATGGATGACGGGACAATTGTCTGGTCAATTGTAGTGGCAAAACTACCCGTGAGCTTCCGGGCGGAAGTGGCCACGATGATGGTTGACTCATGGAAGGCTCCGAGATCGCAATTTTGTCCATTATAGGGGCAAAATAGTCGATGTTAAAGGGCCTCGAAAACAACGACAATGGATAAATGCAAAAACGATAACAGCTATTGGATATTGGATATTAGCACTGATGTTTCGGGCATTTGTGTTTTTACTAATATCTAATATCCAATAGCTGATATCGCAGTTGAAGAATTCAATAAAGAGGTAATACAGATGAGCAAGAAAGTTCCTTTATTTATCGACGGCGAATTCGTCCAGTCGAATACCAGCAACTGGATTGACGTGACCAACCCGGCCACGCAGGAAGTGATTGCGCAAGCACCTTGTGCAACTCAAGACGAGATGAAAAAAGCGGTTGAGAGCGCCAAGAAAGCGTTTTTGACGTGGAAAGAAGTACCAGTTTCTGAGCGTGCACGCGTGATGATGCGTTACCAAGCATTGCTCAAAGAGCATCACGATGAAATTGCTGAAATTCTTGCGAGTGAAACCGGTAAAACCTTTGATGATGCGAAAGGCGATGTTTGGCGTGGTATCGAAGTCGTCGAACATGCGGCGAACATTCCATCGTTGTTGATGGGTGAAACCGTTGAAAACGTTGCGCGTGGTATTGATAGCTACAGCTACACCCAACCATTGGGTGTGTGTGCAGGGATTACCCCATTTAACTTCCCAGCCATGATTCCATTGTGGATGTTCCCACTGGCCATTGCTTGCGGTAACACTTTTATTTTGAAGCCATCAGAGCAAGATCCGTTAACGCCAACCCGTTTGGTTGAATTATTTGAGCAAGCTGGCGCGCCAAAAGGCGTATTGCAAGTGATTCACGGTGGTAAAGAGCAGGTTGATTTCTTATTAGACGAGCCTGCAGTTCGAGCGATTTCTTTTGTTGGATCCGTGGCCGTTGGTCAGTATATCTATCGTCGTGGTACCGAGAACATGAAGCGCGTACAAGCGTTTGCTGGTGCCAAAAACCACTGCGTGATTATGCCTGATGCAAACAAGTCACAGGTTATTAGCAACTTGGTTGGAGCCTCTGTTGGTGCAGCAGGTCAGCGTTGTATGGCGATTTCTGTCGCAGTATTTGTGGGCGCAGCACGTGAGTGGATTCCTGAAGTTGCCGCTGAACTTGCAAAAGTGAAGCCGGGCGGCTGGAACGATAAAGACGCGGCGTACGGTCCGTTGATTAGCCCACAAGCGAAACAGCGTGTTGAGAACTTTATTACACAAGGTCAAAAAGAAGGTGCTGAGTTGTTGGTTGATGGCCGCAACTGCCAAGTTGAAGGCTTCCCGAATGGCAACTGGGTTGGCCCGACCATGTTTAGCAAAGTAACCACCGATATGGAAATCTACAAAAATGAGATTTTCGGTCCGGTACTTTGTGCCACTGAAGTTGAAACACTCGACGACGCTTTGGCGATGGTAAACGCTAACCCATACGGTAACGGAACGTCGATCTTTACGGCGAGTGGTGCGGCTGCGCGTAAATATCAACATAACGTCGAAGTTGGCCAAGTGGGTATCAACATTCCAATTCCGGTGCCATTACCATTCTTCTCATTCACCGGTTGGAAAGGTTCGTTCTTTGGCGACTTGCATGCTTACGGTAAGCAAGCTGTGCGTTTCTACAGCGAAACTAAAACCATCACTGCCCGTTGGTTCGAAAGCGATATCGCTGACGCCAATGGTCCGAATATGACGATTCATTTGAAGTAATAGGACGTTGTCATGAACTTTAATTTAACTGACGACCAACAAGCTTTTGTCGATACGGCAAAAGCTTTTGCTGAAAAAGAGCTGGCGCCTTTTGCGGCGCAGTGGGATGAAGAATCACACTTCCCGATTGAGGTGTTCCGTAAAGCTGGCGAAATGGGCTTCATGGGTATGTACACCCCGGAAGACGCCGGCGGTTTTGGTATGAGCCGTTTGGATGCGGCGTTGATTTTCGAACAGTTATCCATGGGTTGTACGGCAACCACCGCGATGATGACCATTCACAATATGGTCACTTGGATGATTGGCTCATTTGCCAAACCTGACGTGATTGAACAGTGGGTTCCGGAGTTGGTTACTGGTGAAAAGTTAGGTTCGTATTGCTTAACTGAGCCAGGTGCTGGTTCTGACGCCGCAAGCTTGCGTACAACCGCCAAAAAAGATGGCGATGAATATGTATTGAACGGCTCAAAAATGTTCATCTCAGGTGCAGGTAGCACCGATGTGCTAGTGGTTATGGCACGCACCGGTGAAGCGGGTCCAAAAGGCATCTCTGCATTTGTGGTACCAGCTGATGCTGCCGGTATTAGTTACGGTAAAAAAGAGGCGAAAATGGGTTGGAACGCACAACCGACTCGCCTCGTCACGTTTGAAGATGTGCGCATTCCAGCGGGCAATTTGTTGGGTGAAGAAGGTGAAGGTTTCAAGTTTGCCATGATGGGCTTAGACGGCGGCCGTATTAACATCGCTGTTTGCTCTGTGGGCACTGCCCAGGCGGCCTTGGATACAGCGCGTAACTATATGCATGAACGCACGCAATTCGGCAAGGAGCTAGGTCATTTCCAAGCGTTACAATTTAAATTAGCCGATATGGCCACCGAATTGGTTGCTGCGCGTCAAATGGTGCGTTTGGCGGCATTTAAAGTGGACAGTAATGATTCTGACAAAACCACATACTGCGCAATGGCGAAGCGATTCGCGACCGATGTTGGCTTCCAAGTTTGTAACGAAGCACTGCAAATTCATGGCGGTTATGGCTATATCAAAGAATATCCGTTGGAGCGCCATGTGCGCGACGTGCGGGTGCATCAAATTCTTGAGGGTACTAACGAGATTATGCGCGTGATTATTGCCCGTCGCTTACTCGCCGATATGGACCGAGCCATCCTTTAAGGGTGGCTTTTCTGTTTTAAAAGGAGGTCATCATGGATCCAGTGGTCTTATTCGAAGAACTTGATGCCAGCAATGATAAACGTATTGGCATCATCACTCTGAATTCTGAAAAATCATTGAATGCGCTAAGTCTACCAATGATTCAACTGCTGCAACCACAATTACAAAAGTGGGCAGAAGACGATGCCATTGCTTGTGTATTTATGCAAGGTGCTGGTGATAAGGCGTTCTGTGCTGGCGGTGATATCGTGGCTATGTATAAAGCGATGCAAGCCAAACCAGGTGTGCTTGTTGATGAAGTGGCTGACTTTTTTAGCCAAGAATATCGTCTTGATTACGCCATACATACTTTCCCCAAACCGATTGTGTTGTGGGGGCATGGCATTGTTATGGGCGGCGGCATGGGCCTGATGAACGGTGCGAGCGATCGTATTGTGACTGAACGCTCGTTATTAGCGATGCCGGAAGTCACCATTGGTTTATACCCAGATGTTGGTGCAACTCACTTTTTGAATCAAATGCCAGAAGGCTGCGGTTTGTTTTTAGGGCTAACTGGGGCGCACATGAATGCCACCGACGCGCTCTATTTAAAGCTCGCCGATCATTTTGTGGCGAGTTCAAGCAAAGATGATGTGTTGCAGGGCTTAAAAGAAGTGAAATGGGGCGATACCGCGGCGCTTAATCACCAAAAAGTTACCGATGTTCTTAACGGTATTGGTTTACGTGACAGCAGTCAGCGCCCGGCGGGACAGGTTGAAGCGCATCAACAGTTGATTAAAAAGCTTACACAAGGCGCCGATATCGAAACCGTGGTTGCAGCCATTGTGAATGACAGCACTGACGACAAGTGGTTAGCACGGGCGCGTCAGACGCTTGCCGCAGGCTGTCCGATGACCGCACATATCGTATGGAATCAGTTACAGCACGGCGCTGATTTAAGTTTGGTTGATTGTTTCCGTCTGGAATTAACCTTGTCAGTTCAGTGTGCGATGCGTGGTGATTTCGCCGAGGGTATTCGTGCTCTGTTAATTGACAAGGATAAACAACCGAAATGGCAGCATGCCTCGGTTGCGGATGTTTCTGCGCAAGAGGTGGATGGTTTCTTTACGTCGCCGTGGGCAGCCGATGAGCACCCACTTGCAAATTTAGGTAAATAAGAGCAAAAACGCTTTTAGCTATTAGATATTAGATATTAGCCCGTAGCATAGGGGTTTCTAATATCTAATATCCACTATCAAATATCGAATTGGATTTTAATTATGGCTAATGTTGGATTTATTGGGCTCGGCAATATGGGCGGACCGATGGCCGCTAATTTGGTCAAAGGCGGTCATCAAGTTAAAGTTTTTGATTTAGCTGAAGCAGCGTTGCAAGCAGCGAAAGAAGCGGGTTGCAGTGTCGCCGCATCGGCACATGATGCCGCGAAAAACGTTGATTTTGTGATAACAATGTTGCCGGCGGATAAGCACGTTGTGGGTGTTTATTTAGGCGATAACGGTTTGATTCACGATCTGCCAAAAAGCACGCTCGTGATTGATTGTAGTACCATAAGTGCAACAACCGCACGTCAGGTAGGACAAGCTCTAGCCGCAGAAGGCATTGCGTTTATCGATGCGCCAGTTTCCGGCGGTGTGGGTGGCGCTAAGGCCGGTACGCTTACGTTTATTTGTGGCGGCGAGCCAGCAGCGGTTGAGCGCGCACGCGACGTGCTGCAGCACATGGGTAAGAATATTTTCCGTGCTGGTGATACTGGCGCTGGTCAGGTGGCGAAAATCTGTAACAATATGTTGTTATCGGTGCTGATGGTCGGTACGTCGGAAGCATTGCAATTAGGTATTGCGCACGGTCTTGATCCCAAAGTGCTGTCGGAGATCATGTCGAAAAGTTCCGGTAGTAACTGGACTTTAGATGTATATAATCCGTGCCCTGGTGTGATGGATAATGTGCCTTCTAGCAACGACTACCAAGGTGGCTTTTTGGTTGACCTAATGAGCAAAGATCTTGGTTTGGCGCAACAAGCAGCGTTGGCAAGCGGTGCGGCGACCCCAATGGGTGGCCTAACGCATAACTTGTATCGTAGCTGGTCACAGTTAGGACACGGTCGCGAAGACTTTTCCAGTATCTTTAATTTCGTTAAAGCGAATCAAAAATAACGGATAAATTATGAAAATTGCTGAAAGTACCATTGTAATTACTGGTGGCGCGCAAGGGTTAGGCCGCGCTATGGCCGAACATTTTGCAGCAGAAGGTGCGCAATTGGCACTGATTGATATGAATGCCGATACGTTGACTGAAGCGGAAGGTATTTGTACCGCGAAAGGCGCCCCAAAAGTGAAAGGTTACGTGGTCAATGTGACTGACGAAGCGGCTGTTGAGCAAGTATTTAATGATATCGTTGCTGATTTTGGTGCGGTTAACGTACTCATCAACAATGCCGGCATTTTGCGCGATGGTATGCTGATTAAATGCAAAGATGGCGAAATTACTCATAAAATGCCGCTGCAACAGTTTCAGTCGGTTTTAGACGTCAACTTAACCGGTAGCTTCTTGTGTGGTCGCGAAGCGTCTGCGCATATGGCAAAAGCTGGTAATGGCGGCGTGATTATAAATATTTCAAGCGTGGCGCGTGCAGGTAACATTGGTCAAACCAACTACGCAGCGACAAAAGCTGGTGTGGTTGCTATGACAGTAACTTGGGCACGTGAACTGGGCCGTTTTGGTATCCGTTGTGGTGCGATTGCGCCAGGATTTATTGAAACACCAATGACTGCGCAAATGAAGCCTGAGGCAATTGAGCGTGCGTTGAGCATGGTGCCATTACGCCGCTGGGGACAGCCTGATGAGATTGCCCACAGTGCGCGTTATATTATTGAGAATGACTTCTTTAGTGGACGTGTGATAGAAATAGATGGTGGCGTTCGACTATAACGAGTACTGATGCGTAAATTACCCCCATTAAATGCCTTAAAAGCGTTTGAAGTAGCTGCCCGACAACTGAGTTTTACTCGGGCAGCTGATGAGTTGTTTGTCACCCAAGCTGCGGTAAGTCACCAAGTGAAAGCACTTGAGGATTTTTTGGGGGTACAATTATTTTTGCGCCGCAATCGGTCGTTATTGCTTACTCCAGAGGGCCAAACCTACTACCTCGAACTCAAAGAAATTTTTGACCACATTGTGCAAGCCACCGAAAAAGTTCGGTTTGCGAGTCAACGTGGTTCTTTGACCATCTCATTACCCCCTAGCTTTGCCATTTTATGGTTTGTACCGCGTTTAAGTCGATTTCGCGAAGCTTATCCGGATATTGATGTGCGTATCCGCGCCGTCGATGAAGTGGATGGCTCGTTGACCGATGATGTTGACGTGGCCATATACTACGGTGCCGGCAAGTGGCCGGGCTTAAAAGCGTATAAACTTCATAATGAATATCTGATACCAGTCTGTTCGCCGTTGTTATTAAACGGCACGAAGCCGCTACGTGAACCGCGTGATTTACTGAATCACACGCTATTGCATGATGAAACCCGCAACGCCTGGAAAGATTGGTTCAAATTAGTCGGAATCGATAAAGATAAAGGTGATAACGGTCCTATTTTTAGTCACTCTAATCTTGCGCTGAAGGCTGCTGTGCATGGGCAAGGCATTGCATTAGCCAACAACGTGTTGGTAAAGCCAGAGATTGACGCGGGTCATTTGATTCAAATTTTTCCTGAAGCATTACCGCGGCAAAAGTCTTTTTATCTGGTTTGTCGTGACTCTCAGTCAGAAGTCGGTAAAATCGCCACCTTCCGAAATTGGCTACTTCAAGTAGTCGAAGAAGAAGAGGACAGTTATGAGTGATAGTCAGCGGGTTGCGATTCATCGTGACAACGCCGAAGGTAAGGCTCGGATTATTTTTGCTCATGGCGCTGGTGCAGGCTTGCAAAGTGATTTCATGCAGTATTTCGCACTAGCGCTGGCATTAAATGATATTGAAGTCGTGCGCTTCAACTTTCCGTATTGGCAAAAGTTCATGGATTCTGGCGTACGTCGACCACCTAATCGCATGCCTGAACTCGAGCATTGTATGCGCACCGTAGCAAGCCAGTTTGACGATGGTAAGCCATTGTTTTTAATGGGTAAGTCGATGGGATCCCGTGTGGCGTTTCGACTTGCCAATGAGCTGGATGCGAAAGCCGCTATTGCCCTAGGTTTTCCATTTCATCCGATTGGTAAACCTGAAAAACTCAGGCTAGATGACTTAAATAATTGCTGCGTACAGAATCTGATTATTCAAGGTACGCGTGATAATTTTGGCAAACCTGAACAAGTGCGCCGTTATGATTTGCCTGCTAATGTTGCCGTAAAATGGATTGAGGGTGGTGATCACAGTCTTGAGCCGACTAAGCGCAGCGGCTATGCGCGCGAGCAATTATGGCAAGCAGCAGTAAACGAAGTAACGAAATTAATTAAGAGCGTTATTCGTTAGTCGTCCGTTCACTTCGTTCACTGTTCGTGCGCGCTTCGCGCCGTTCGTGAAATCAATCTACGAAGAGCGTAGCGGACGAACAGCGAAGCTATCGAACAACGAAAAACGTTTTCACCAAGGGGTTATGAATGACTGGAATTGTGGCCTATTGCCGGCCTGGATTTGAAAACGATAGTGCCGCCGAGTTGCAAGACAAAACTGCAGCGCTGGGTATTTATGGCTATTGCCAAACCAAACCACAGCAGGGGTTTGTGGTGTATCGCTGCCAGTCTGAAGAGGCCGAACACTTAGCTAAGAAGCTGATATTAAGTGAACTTATTTTTACCCGGCAATTCATCGTTATTTTGGCGCATGTGACAGACTTACCTCAAGAAGATAGGGTGAGTGCGGTGCAGGTCGCATTGTTAGATGAAGACGTGCAAGAGGCTTTTGCAGGCGTTAAACCGTGTGGCGATATTCGGGTAGAAACACCGGATACCAACGATGGCAAAGAGCTGTCCAAGTTTTGCCGTAAGTTCACTGTGCCACTGCGTCAGGGCTTGCGTAAAATTGAATGGCTGACGGCAAAAGAGAGCGATCGCCGTCCAACTTTACATGCATTCTTTTTAAGTAACCAAGAAGTCTATATTGGTTTTTCTTATTCGTTTAACCAATCGCCATGGCTTATGGGTATTCCACGCCTACGCTTCCCAAGTGACGCACCAAGCCGTTCGACATTGAAGCTAGACGAAGCTTTTCAGGTGTTTGTGCCTGAGCATGAGCGTGAAGAACGGATTACGTCAGGCATGAATGCGGTAGATTTGGGGGCTGCGCCGGGCGGTTGGACGTATCAGTTAGTGCGCCGCGGGATGATGGTACAAGCGGTTGATAATGGCCCCATGGCAGAAAGTTTGATGGAGACAGGCCAAGTGAAACATGTTCGTGAGGACGGTTTTAAATACCGCCCGAAAAAGAAGAATGTCACTTGGTTGGTGTGCGACATGGTGGAAAAGCCAGCGCGCGTTGGTGAACTCATGACAAGTTGGTTAATTGACGGCGACTGTAAAGAAGCTATTTTTAACTTAAAACTACCGATGAAACGACGTTATGCGGCGGTTGCTGAGTATCTTGAACATATTAAACAAACGTTGGTAGAGCAGGGGCGTGGTCGGTTTGAGTTACAAGCCAAGCAGCTGTATCACGATCGTGAAGAAATCACCGTTCATATTCGCTGGTTGTAGGTTTTAAATCATTTGCGTTAATCACAAAAAAGCCCGAGACCAACTGGAATCGGGCTTTTCATAACCAACGACAATAATTATTACAGTCGGTCAATCACTGCTTGAGTGAAGTCAGTAGTACCGCCGTTGCCGCCTAAATCGCGGGTTGTGCGATCGCCTGTGGCAATCACATCGGTAACCGCTGCAAGAATACGTTTCGCCTGATCTTGCATGCCAAGGTATTCCAACATTTGGATAGCAGCTAAAATAACTGAGGTTGGATTCGCTAGGTTTTGACCCGCGATATCCGGTGCTGAACCATGAACGGCCTCAAAGATAGCAGAGTTATCACCAATGTTAGCCCCCGGAGCCATACCTAGACCGCCAACTAAACCGGCACATAAATCAGATAAAATATCACCGAACAGGTTGGTGGTAACAATCACGTCAAACTGTTCTGGGTTCATCACCAGCTTCATACATACCGCATCAACAATCATCTCATCCGATTGAATATCTGGGTATTCCGCAGCAATTTCGCGCGCTACTTTCAGGAATAAACCTGAAGTAGACTTCAAAATATTGGCTTTATGAACCGCAGTTACTTTTTTGCGACCTTCACGGCGTGCGAGCTCATAGGCAAAACGCACAATGCGCTCAGCACCCGCGCGGGTAATTTTACTCATCGCTTGTGCTTCAGAGCCGTCTTCAGACACCACTTGGCCGAGGCCTGAGTACATGCCTTCAGTATTTTCGCGCACGGTAATAATGTCGATATCTTCGTAGCGTGCTTTGGTACCTTTAAATGATTTAACCGGGCGCACATTGGCGTAAAGGTTAAACTGTTTACGCAGACTCACGTTGATAGAGGTAAAGCCTTCACCGACTGGTGTCGTCAGTGGGCCTTTTAAAGTCGCTTTGTTACGCGCAATGGCATCAAGCGTTGCTTGGGGTAATAGCTCGCCAGTTTTTTCCAACGCAGCTAAACCGGCATCAGCAAATTCATAGTTGAAATCACAGCCTGCTTTATCAAGAATCTTTAGTGTTGCATCGATGATGTCTGGACCAATTCCATCACCTGGGATTACGGTAATTGTGGTGCTCATTGCGGGTACCTTCTTACTTCTAGGGTCGTCAAAATGTGTGTACGAAATTGGCGCGAACTATAGCAGATTTTGACCTAACGAATGGTGTTAAGCGTCATTAAAACGATTGATACTCACTATAAGCATCAGCACCCCAAGCGATCAGTGCGTTGTCTTTGAATAGCAGTGGCGTACACTCATCACGAGTTGTTATACCATCAGACTTTACGTGGTGGGTACGATAAAACAAAATGAGGACTTCACCACTATCAGTGGCCTTAGCTTCGCTGATATCTGGTGAGCCAAGTAAACGAATTACGTCGTCGCGTGGCGTGCCCAAATTTAATCGTCCAATTTGCTTTAAATTGAACGTTTCACGTTCCTGCCAACTCATATTCTCTGGATCGGCTTGATAAAAGTGCAGGACCAGCGCAGCGGCTGCCGCATAAATAGCAAAGCCGATTAATACGACCTTCAGCATTTTCGACATTGACTGCGCCTCCCTAGCAATTCTAATCAGTAATGACACGATAACATGGATGATACACCGATCCTGGCAATTTCATCCGGCTTTGTTCGACGAATGCCCGCAACAATACGTCCAACTTCTTCATCATGTCGCGCTCACCATGAATTTCAAACACACCGTGCTTACGAATGGCACGAATGCCATCGTCTTTCACGTTGCCCGCAACAATTGCGGAAAATGCACGACGTAGGTCAGCCGCAAGAGCTTGAGGTTCTTGGTCGCGATGCAGGTTTAAATTACGCACATTATCATGATTGGGCACAAATGGACGCTGGAATGCTTCGTCAATATGTAAGGTCCAGTTGAAGCAATAAGAATCACCGGTATCACGGCGATATTCTTTCACCGCTTGCGCGCCTTGGGTCATCGTCTTCGCCACAGTGGCAGGATCAGCAATGATGATTTGATACAGTTTACGTGCTTCGTGACCGAGCGTTTCAGCAATGAAATCGTCAATTGCCTCAAAGTAACCGCGGCTGCTTTCGGGACCAGTTAAAATGATAGGTAATACCTGACGCTGATTATTTGGATGCATCAAAATACCCAAAATATATAGCAATTCCTCGGCAGTACCAGCACCACCTGGGAATATCACAATACCGTGTGCACAGCGAACAAACGCTTCAAGACGCTTTTCGATATCCGGCAGGATAACCAATTCGTTCACGATAGGGTTCGGTGGCTCTGCAGCAATAATTCCAGGCTCAGTGAAGCCTAAGTAACGACCGTCGACAATCCGTTGTTTAGCGTGGCCAATCGTGGCACCTTTCATTGGTCCTTTCATTGCGCCGGGTCCACAACCGGTGCAGATATTGAGGCTACGTAAACCGAGTTGATAACCCACTTCTTTCGTGTACTTATACTCAACTTCGTTGATTGAGTGACCGCCCCAACAAACAATGACGTTCGGGTCGAGGTTCGGTTGGACGACTTGGGCGTTGCGTAAGATGTCGAAAACAACGTGAGTGAGGGTATGCGTGTCGGCTGAATCGAGCGTTTGTGCATTATAACGTTCGCCCGTGAATAGAATATCACGAAGCACCGCTTCAACGAGCTCTTGCATACCAGCAATCAGCTTACCATCAACAAACGCTTCCGCCGGTGGGTTCACTAATTCGAGTTGCACGCCGCGCTCACATTTAATGACGTTCACATCAAAATCTTTATATTTTTCGAAAATCTCTTCACTGCTATCAGTATTACTGCCCGCGTTTAAAACTGCTAAGCAGCAGTTACGAAACAGACGATACAATTGCTCGTCACTGCTTTGTTGTAAGCGGTTAATTTCTAATTGCGACAGCAAACTCATGCTGCCACGTGGAGATATCTTGAATCTCATAGTGTTTCCTTGTTCATTATTATTGGCGACTTAACCGCACAGACTGTGGTGTTGGCTCGAAATCTGAACGAAAAGGATTTATATCCAAGCCACCGCGGCGCGTATAACGCGCATAAACAGTTAACTGTGTTGGTTTGAGTCGCGTTTTTATATCCATATAGAGCCGTTCTACGCATTGCTCGTGAAACTCATTATGATGTCGAAATGAGACGATATAGCGAAGCAGGGCTGCATGGTCAATTGCCGGACCGTGGTAGCGAATGAGAACTGACCCCCAGTCCGGTTGATTGGTTATAAGGCAGTTTGATTTCAACAAGTGACTGTGAAGTGTTTCAGACACGATCTTGGTTGAGCTTAACTGCAAAAGCTCAGGGTTGTAGTCATAACATTCAATTGCAATATTTTGCTCGTCAATGCAGTGCCCAGGTAATTCACCGAATGGCATACGTTGCGCCTGTTGTACCGTGTTTAGGCGCACAGATACCGGTGCCCCAGCACAATGTGAGAGATCAAGTGCGAGCTGTTCTTGTACGTCCTGCCAGTGCGCCCAGCGGCTTTCGTTAAAGCTATTGAGATACAGTTTAAACGACTTCGATTCAATTAAATTTTTACTCGTGCAGGGCACTCGAAATTCCGCAATCGCAACCTGCGGAAGGCCTTGCGCGTTTAACCAAGATAGCTCATAACCATGCCAAATATCGTCACCATGAAAGGGTATTTCGGCTCCTTCGGCGAGGCCGATTGGCGTCCGGTTGAGTTGGCGTGGAACCGCCTGCAACAGCGAGGCGTCATAATGCGTGGGATATTGTGTGGGTTGACCCAAGTTTAAATGGGCAAGCTCATGCTTCATCGATTTTAATTACCTGTTACACTACCATTTTTAATGCAGTCGGTCATTGTAGCGCCGCTGTCAATGAGTTACCAGCAAAAACCATAGGGCTGTTTCATGTCGCTTGATACCGTATTTGATGACTTTATTCAACGTTATACTGCTGCCTATGCAGCTGCTAATGTACCACTTTTAACCGAAGCACATGACGATTGGCAGGCGCCGATATATCAACGCCAAACAACGGCAACGGAAGCGCAGGGCGAAGACGTTGTATGGCAACCCGTACGTCAACAACAGCCGCTGCAATTTCAAGACCTTGCAAATGCACTTGAACAACCATTTCATCCGGATATCGCCACGTTCTACGGACGTTGGTATGCTGCAGATCTCAATGTGTCATACGATAATCATCCACTGGTTTTATTACAAAACCACTGTCATGAAGACGGCGAACGCTTACAAGCTAATCTAGCGGGTCATGTACTGATGAAACGCCGCTTGCGTCAACCCATGACATTATTTATTGGATTAGCTGAAGAGTCCGATGACTTGTTGATTACGGTGGATAATGAGACCGGCCAAGTTGGACTTGAGTTTGTCGGTCAACCGCAGCACGAAATTTTGGCACCGTCGCTCGCCGAGCTTATGACGATTGTTCAACCACGAGTTGTCACTAACGCAGCGTAATAAGAAGCCTAATAGGGTGTAGCCAAATTGATTGAGATCAAGTAATTTGAGCATAAGCACGTTGTAGAAGTGACGTATCCGAGCGTTGAGGTTGTAACGGTGTAGTAACGCTCACCAAACCGAGTACGAACGAAAGGGCACATAATGACAACAATAAATCCAGCTCAATTGCGTGAAGGTCAGTTAACTTACTTAGTCGCTGAAGATTTAAAAATGGCGGCCTCATTGCTTTATCAAGCCTATCATGACGACGCGTTATTGATGGCCATTTTCCAAGCGGAAAAGCCGGACTACGAAAAGCGTTTGCGTGCGGCTATACGCGAAGAGTTAATGGCGTTTTGGGAAGCTCAGCAGCCGATGCTGGGCGTGTTTGACGGTGACTCGCTCATCGGCGTGGTTTGTTTGACCCAGCCGGGTAAGAGCTTTGGTCCCGGCAAATATTGGCATTGGCGCTTAAAAATGCTGTTAACAGCAGGTTACGTGAGTACGATGCAGTTGCTTGAGAAAGAGCGTTTAATTCAAGAAGCTGTTGGTGGTGACGATTACCATATGTTGGCGTTTATTGCAGTAAGCCCGCGTTATCAACAACAAGGTTGGGGTGATTTGTTAGTTCGTGCAGCTCAAGCGGCACTTGATGAAGAACCACAATCGCGAGGTTTGGCGGTTTATGTGACACAACCGCAGCACCTGAAACTATTCGAGCAAAATGGCTATGAACTCGTTCAAGAACTTGACGTTGGCGATGTGCATGGCAAATTGTTGTTTCAATCACGGGCTCAAGCGAATGAGGTGAATCGTGCAGTTTAATAGTTTCGCAGAGTTTTATCCCTATTACCTAGCTGAGCATTCTGATCCGCGCTGTCGTGCTATGCATTATATTGGCAGCACACTCGTGTTGGCAGTGTTAGCCTACGCTATTTTTACTCAGCAGTGGCTTTGGTTATTCGCTATACCGGTTGTCGGCTATGGTTTTGCATGGTTTGGGCATTTAGGTTTCGAACATAATAAGCCGGCGACATTTAAGTATCCGGCATACTCATTGTTGGGTGACTGGGTCATGTATGGGCAGTTCTTGTTGCGCCTAATTGGCGTGAAAACGGGTCCCAAGGCTCCGAACTAATTGATTATGCACTCGGCACTCGGTGTGGTGGCACTTGCACGTCGACCAAACGCAAATTAAGCAATTTCGCTTGGCCGACGTAACGGCTTTCGCCATCGCTACTAAAACCAAACTCATACGTACTCAGCCAACCAATATGGCGTGCCCATTTCGCTGGACGCCCTCGTTGCCACGCAATATCCAAAAACTGTAATTGATGTTGTTTACAGTAGTGTTCAACATGGCGTCGAGCCTGTTCAGCTTGGCGTCGCCCCTGCCAGAAAAGAAGCACAATAAAGCCAACGACGATAAGCAGAATAGCATCGCCTAGTATCATGATTTTGCTCCAATAAACTGTTGCCATACCTGATATAAAGGCGTCGGTAAGTCATTGCGTTGAACTAGACCTAAAGCAAATATACGAGTTTCTGGTAATCGTAAAAGGTCACGCACAATGCCAGCAAACAGGGCAGCATTATTGAGCTCGGCTAAGCGCAGGAGATAGCTTTCCATTAAACTTGAACCACTACTTGCACCTTCAGGTGAAGCACCAATCAAGGCTGGCCATAGCCGCGCGGTTATAATAACCAGTTCATCGGCCGTTGCGAGAGGAATGCGTTGGCCGAGTGCTTGTTGCATTTCGGCGGTGTTAGCAAAGCCTGCGAGGGCGCGCAGTGCATTCATTCGTAACTGCATCTGCTCAGCGTTTAAAAGAGGTAACAATTTATCGCGTAATTGAACGGGCGGCTGAGTATGTTCTAATGCTTCGGCTAACGCATTCTGTAATGGCTCAGGGTAGGTGGCAAAGTTTTCTGTTATCGCCTTAACCACCTCCGGATGCTCAGCCAAACGCATCGCGACATCATGAATACCTTGCAGACCAAGATGCTGCCAACCATCAGGCGTTGGCGTTTGGAACTCAGTAAGCGCAGCGCTAAAATAACGCGAGGGCGGACGCTGCCAAGTCGTAATGAGCTGAGCATGAAGGGCAGCGCGTTTCGCTTCTGATGGGGTGAACAAATAAGCCGATTGCTGCAATTGTTGCTCTTGTTCATCGCTTAGCGCGCCAGTAATTTGCTGACCAAGCAGTGCAATCACGTGGGCCATGAATTCCTGTTGTGCGGCATGGTTTAATAAACCGCGCTCGTCGAGCGGCATTTTAAGGAACCATAAGAATGGCTCGGGCTGCTCAGCTTGCAGTTTGGGCCAAAACACGACAGCAAACCACGCATGGTCTTGTAGCGGATACGGATAAGGGCGCTGTTGCGCACAAATGGCATCAAATACTTGTGATTCAAGTGGCTGAACACGGCGGCCTAAATCGTAAACGAGGTAATCACTATGGCTTTCGCTGAGTAACTCAGCCAGGTTTGTCATGGTCATGAAACTTGCAACATTTATCATTTTGCTTAAAGATGTCGCCCATTATAACTAAAATAAGTCGTGGAGGTAGTCATGGACCAACGACAACGCGCAGCGCGTTTACTGGAACGAATTGAAGCAGAACTAAATTGTTTGGGCTTATGGCAAACCCATTATCCGTCAGCGCAAGCGCTTGAAAGTACGGAACCGTTTGCAATGGATACCTTAGATTTTCATCAATGGCTGCAATTTATAATGTTGCCACGAATGTGGGCGATGCTCGATGGTGAACATCCGTTACCGCAGAATATCGCGGTAAGTCCAATGGCAACGCATGTGTATCGTGAAGAGCTCGAGCATCATGAAGGGCTTATCTCAAGTTTACGTGAATTCGATATCTTACTCAGTGGGGCAGACCCACTAGCCGAAGATGTCTAGTGCGACCAACGAATTGCCCATCGTCTTTCATGACGATTATTTCGTGGCGATTGATAAACCTAGTGGGTTGCTCGTTCACCGCAGTTGGATAGCGCGCGAAGCGACTGAATTTGCGCTGCAAAAGGTGCGCGATCAAATCGGTCAGCGGGTGTATCCCGTGCACCGTCTTGATCGTCCAACGTCCGGTATTTTATTGTTCGCAAAAGATGCCGATACGGCCCGTTTAACCACTGAATTATTTGCAAGTCGTCAGGTTGAGAAAATCTACCATGCTGTGGTGCGTGGGTATTTGCAAGACGGTGTTTTGGACTACCCACTAAAAGAAGAACTCGACAAAATTGCGGATGCTCAGGCCGATCCGAACAAAGAAGCTCAAACTGCCGTAACTGAGTATCGTTGCTTGAAACAAATTGAGTTACCGTTTGCGGTTGGCAAACGGCATGCAACATCGCGTTACTCGTTAATGGAACTGAAGCCGCGCACTGGCCGCAAGCATCAACTGCGGCGCCATATGGCGCATTTACGCCATCCAATTATTGGTGACAGTCATCATGGTGACGGGCGCCATAACCGGTTTTTTAGAGAGCACTTCAACTTACACCGCTTGATGCTTGCGGCAACGACACTCGCATTTGAACATCCGTATACGAAAACGGCAGTTCGAATCGAACTGCCGTTACCGCAGGATTTGTTATTACCGTTTGCTAACGAAGATTAGTCGGCGGCACGTAATAACTCATTGATGCCAACTTTTGCACGTGTTTTCGCATCAACTTTTTTCACAATGATGGCGGCATAGAGGCTGTGAGTACCGTCTTTTGCAGGCAGGGTGCCTGGCACAACAACGGCACCTGCAGGCACACGGCCATAGTGAATTTCACCGGTTTCACGATCATAAATACGGGTGCTTTGGCCAATATAAACCCCCATAGAAATCACCGCGCCTTCTTCGACGATTACGCCCTCAACGATTTCTGAGCGTGCGCCAATAAAACAGTTGTCTTCAATGATTGTTGGGGCAGCTTGCAATGGCTCTAAGACGCCACCAATCCCCACGCCGCCTGACAAATGTACATTTTTACCAATCTGAGCGCATGAACCGACCGTAGCCCACGTATCAACCATGGTGCCTTCATCAACATAAGCGCCAATATTCACATACGATGGCATAAGGACGACGTTGCGACCGATAAATGCACCTTTTCGTACCATTGCTGGTGGCACCACACGCATTCCCTCGGCACGGAAACGAGCATCGTCATAGCCAATAAACTTACTATCAACTTTGTCAAAGAAGCGCGTTTCACCGCCGTTCATGACGTGGTTATCTTGCGTGCGAAACGACAGTAGCACGGCCTTTTTCAGCCATTCGTTGACAACCCACTTGCCGTCAACTTTTTCGGCGACACGGTATTCTCCTTGATCAATTTTTTGAATCACGTCAGTCAAATCACGTTGTAGTTCGGCCGGAACTCGGCTGGGTGAAATATCCGCGCGTTGCTCAAATGCGGCTTCAATACGTGCTTGTAATGTGCTCATGAAATATCCTATTACTACTTAATCGTACGTCAAATGAGACGTTTTAATGGTCGAGTGCAGCAATGATTTGCTTGCGCAATTGCTGCTTTTGTTCGTTATCTAAGGCTTCATTGCGGCGGGTGGTGATAATAAATAAGTCCTCCGCCTGCTCGCCAACCGTGGTGATTTTAGCGGTAAGTATATTTAAATCCAATGCTTGGAGGACTTTTGCCACTCGTGCCACTAACCCGGGTCGATCCAGTGCCGTTAATTCAAACGCTGTGCGACGCGGATTGCGTTCGCTGACAAACTCAATTTTGGTTGCCACATTAAAGCTACGCAAACGCCGCGGTAGTCGTCGTTGAGCATTTGGTGCAGATTGGCGTTGACGTAATACATCGTGCAGTTGCTGTTTCAATGATTCGATACGACGAATATCCGTCAGAGGCTCGCCATCGTCTTGCAACACCACAAAGGTATCCATGACATAACCATCGCGTGTCGCCAAAATTTGTGCATCGTGAATGCTCAGTGCTTGGCTATCCAGTACCGCGGCCACCGCAGCGAATAAGTTTTCATGCTCTAGGTGATAAACAAATAGCTCGGTAGTACCTTGATTATTTTCGTCACCGACTAAAATCAGTGGTAATTGCTCATCCGAGTGAACTTGCAAAATATATTGTGAGTGCCAAGCAATCTGCTCAGGTTGATGGCGTAAAAAATAGTCGGCTGTAAACCGGCTCCACAATTCGTTCACTGCTTGTGCGGCAAACCCAAGGCTCAGTAGCAAGCCCATTGCATGCGCTTGGTGCTGATGAATCCGTTGGCGCATTTCGCCAGCTGCCGACGGTTTACTTTGGGCTAGAAACTGCTTGGTGGATTGATAGAGATTCTCAAGTAATGTCGCTTTCCAGTTGTTCCACAAACTACTGTTGGTGGCGCGAATATCAGCCACCGTTAAACAGTAGAGATAATCAAGATATCGTTGATTACCGACCTGTTCAGCAAATTGTCGAACCACTTCAGGATCATGGATATCACGTTTTTGCGCAGTGACAGACATCACTAAATGATTGCGCACAAGCCAAGCGATCAACTTGCCATCTTCAGCTTTCAACTCGTGTAAGCGAGCAAAGTTTAATGCGTCAATTTCGCCAAGCTCAGAGTGATCACCGCCGCGCCCTTTGGCGATGTCGTGAAAAATTCCGGCAAGATAGAGCAGCTCAGGTTTGTCCATGCTGCTGACGATTTCGGCGCACAGCGGAAACTCTTCGTTGTAGTCGCTATCGGTATAACGGTATAGGTTTCGAACCAAACGGAACGTGTGCTCATCGACGGTGTAGGCATGAAATAAATCGAATTGCATTTGCCCAACAATTTGCTGCCACTGCGGCAAATAATTCGCCAATATTTGATGCTTATGCATGAGGCGGAAAGCATCGCCACAACCATTCGGATGGCGTAATAGTCGCATAAACAACTGCCGACACGCCGCATCATTATTTAATGGCTGGCGTAGTTGCCGTCTCGCATTACGCAATAAACGGAGCGTTTGTGCCTGCAGCTGCTTTAATTGAGAGTGCTCAGCAACTAACAGCATGCATTGTAATAAATGACGAGGATCGTCAAATACATTGACGTGACGGGCCGCAATCAATGGCCCGTAGGCTTCAAAATTCTCGTTAAGATGCAACGGCTCGATATGTTTACTACTTAGGATGCTCTGCTCAAAAAACTGCAGCAACATTTCGTTGAGTTCAGTGACACCGACCACGGCATTAAAGTAGTCCTTCATTAAGGCTTCAACCGCATGCTTACCGGGCTCGCCATAACCGAGGCGAGCGGCAACACCCGGTTGATAATCAAACAGTAAACGGTCTTCTTTTTTTGCTGCCTCAAGGTGTAGAGCAAACCGAATCCGGCCCAATAACTGTTGATATTCTCTGAGCTCGAGTAACTCTTCGGCAGTGATATAGCCGTGTTGGACTAGGGTTTCATCGTTTTGCGTATGAAAGTGACGCTTGGCAATCCAACTAATGGTTTGAATATCGCGTAAGCCGCCTGGTGTGCTCTTAACGTTTGGCTCTAGATTATACGCAGTGCCATGGTAGCGTTGATGGCGCTCTTGTTGCTCGGCGTATTTCGCTTGATAGTAAGCACGACTCGACCATGGAAACTCTCGTTGTACTTGCCATAAAAACTGGTCGGCAAGCGCTTTGTTTCCACAGAGTAAACGTTGTTCCAATAAGCTGGTGGCAACAGTGACATCGTCTGCAGCTTGCTCGATGCATTGGCTCGGTGTGCGCACGCTATGCCCAACATCGAGGCGCAGATCCCAGAGAAACTGAATGATGTGTTGAATATGTTCTTTTTCACGCGATGACAGCGGCTCAGCATGCAGAAATAATAAATCGATGTCGGACTGGGGATGCAAGGCGCCGCGGCCATAACCGCCGACCGCAATTAAACTGAGTTGGCTTTGATTTAATTCAAATTGCTGCCATAGCTGTTGTAGCAGTGTATCGATAAATGCACTGCGATCAGCAAGTAAAAACTCGATGTCGGCCGTTACAAACGCATCGGCCTGCCATTGATGATAAGCTTCAAGGCATTCGCGCCCCGTGCTTAAGGTGACCGGGTTTGGCCAACGGGGTGGGGCGCTAAGCATGATTTAACTCGTGTGGCGAATAACGCGCGGCAAGTCTTCATCGCTACGCAACGTTAATACTTCGACACCGTCTTCGGTGACTAACAGTGTGTGTTCCCACTGAGCGCTCAAACTGCGGTCTTTGGTGAGTACCGTCCAACCGTCGCGCATGAGTTTGGTGTGACGTTTGCCCGCGTTAACCATCGGTTCGATAGTAAAACACATGCCCGGCTGTAATAGGTCGCCGGTACCTGCGGTGCCATAATGCAAAATCTGTGGCTCTTCATGGAATACGGCGCCAATGCCGTGACCACAATATTCACGTACAATCGAGTAACCGTGCTGTTCAGCATGCTTTTGAATAACCGCCGCGAAGTCACCAGTGCGCATACCCGGTTTGACCATTTTGATAGCCATGTAGAGTGACTCTTGAGTGACGCGAATCAGACGCTCAGCCAAAATACTCGGTTTGCCAACAACAAACATTTTCGAAGTGTCGCCGTGGTAACCATTGAGTTTAACGGTCACATCCAAGTTCATGATGTCGCCTTCTTTCAATGGCTTTTCATTTGGAATGCCATGACAAACAACATGATTTAATGAGGTGCATACCGACTTCGGGAAGCCGTGATAATTTAGTGGAGCAGGGATAGCGCCGTGAGAAACAATATAATCGTGACAGATCTGGTCAATCTCAGCGGTGGTAACGCCAGCTTTGATGTATGGACCAATCATTTCTAATACGTCCGCCGCCAACTTTCCGGCCGCACGCATTTTTTCGATTTCTTCAGGCGTTTTAATACTAATACTCATGAGGCTTGTTAAGTCCCTGCTTAAGTCAATAAAATTGCGCATAGTTTACCAGTAAACCTGAGCATCGTGAAGCATGGTGATAGCCGCATAAAACTTGATTTGCAGTAAAGGTTTATGGTATAAAGCGCCCGCAATTTCTGATTGCACGAAAACTAACTTAAACACACACATACATCGACACATAGCTCGGGGTGCCCAAATACGCAATGACGTTACGGGTCGAACTATGGGATGTATGGAGGCATAACCCCTTAAAAAGGAAAATTATCATGGCAAACGTGTCTATGCGTGACATGCTGAAAGCTGGTGTACACTTCGGTCACCAAACCCGTTTCTGGAACCCAAAAATGAAGCCATTCATTTTTGGCGCGCGTAACAAGATTCATATCATCAACCTTGAGAAAACTGTGCCGATGTTCAACGACGCGTTGAACTTCTTGCAACACGTTGCTTCAAACAAAGGTAAAATTTTGTTTGTTGGTACTAAACGTGCAGCAGCAGACTCAGTACAAGAAGCTGCAGTTAACTGTAAGCAGTTTTATGTAAATCACCGTTGGTTAGGTGGTATGTTGACGAACTGGAAAACTGTCCGTCAATCAATCAAGCGCTTAAAAGAACTTGAAACCATGAGCCAAGACGGCACTTTCGAAAAGCTGACCAAGAAAGAAGCGTTGGTTAATACCCGCGAAATGGAAAAGCTAGAGAAGAGCCTTGGTGGTATCAAAGATATGGCTGGCTTGCCAGATGTATTGTTTGTAATTGATGCTGATCACGAGCACATTGCAATTAAAGAAGCGAATAACCTGGGTATCCCAGTTATCTCGGTTGTTGATACTAACTCAAACCCTGATGGCGTTGATTACGTAATTCCTGGTAACGACGATGCGATTCGTGCAGTACAACTGTACTTGAACGCAGCAGCTGCAGCTATCAACGACGCGCGCGGCGTTGTTGTTGAAGGTAAAGCTGACGACTTCGTTGAAGCTGAAGAAACTGAATAAAGTCATCTGATTAGAGGACAAATACATGGCTATTACAGCAGCTCTGGTTAAAGAACTGCGCGAGCGCACTGGCGCTGGCATGATGGATTGCAAAAAAGCATTGGAAGAGACCGGCGGCGATATCGACGCGGCGATCGAAAACATGCGTAAAAGTGGTCAAGCGAAAGCAGCTAAGAAAGCTGGTCGCGTAGCTGCTGAAGGTGTAATCCTGACTAAGACTGAAGGTAACGTAGGTACTTTGGTTGAATTGAACTGTGAAACTGACTTCGTTGCACGTGACGAAAGCTTCTTAGCATTTGGTAGCAAAGTTATCGATGCGGCATTCGCTAATAAGCACACTGACGTTGAAGCGCTGAAAGCGACCAACATCGGTGACGGCACTGTTGAAGAAGTTCGCGAAGCACTCGTTGCGAAAATCGGTGAGAACATGAACGTTCGCCGTGTGATCACTATTGAAGGTGGTGACTTGGTTGAAGCTTACGTTCACGGCGGCCGTATTGGTGTATTGGTTGCAATCACTGGTGGTGATTCTGACCTAGCTAAAGATTTAGCAATGCACGTTGCAGCAAGCGCTCCACAGTTTGTGAAGCCTGAAGACGTATCAGCTGAAGTGGTTGAGAAAGAGCGTGCTATTCAACTTGATATCGCAATGCAAAGTGGCAAGCCACAAGACATCGCTGAGAAAATGGTTGAAGGCCGTATGCGTAAATTCACTGGCGAAATCAGCTTAACTGGTCAAGCTTTCGTGAAAGATCCATCAATCACTGTTGCAGATTTACTGAAGCAGAAAGGCGCTGACGTTCTTACTTTTGTTCGCTTTGAAGTGGGTGAAGGTATTGAGAAGAAAGCTGAAGACTTCGCTGCTGAAGTACAAGCGCAAATGGCAGCTGCGAAAAAGGCTTAATGCCAATGACGCTGCCGACGACAGACAGTCGATAATAGAAACCGCATCCTGCTCGGCAGGATGCGGTTTTTTTTAAGGTGAACCCCCTCAAAACCTGAACATGGAGCGAACTTATGACACCAAGTAGCAAACCTGCATACCGCCGTGTACTTTTAAAATTAAGCGGTGAAGCGCTAATGGGCGATGAGCCTTTTGGCATTGATGCAAAAGTTTTAGACCGCATGGCTCAGGAAATTAAAGAATTGGTTGAACTGGGCGTTCAAGTTGGATTAGTGATTGGCGGTGGTAACCTATTTCGCGGTGAAGGCCTCGCTAAAGCTGGGATGAACCGTGTGGTTGGTGATCATATGGGCATGTTGGCAACCGTAATGAACGGCTTGGCGATGCGTGATGCACTGCATCGTGCGTTTGTGAACGCACGATTGATGTCAGCCATTGAATTAAATGGTGTTTGCGATAGCTATAATTGGGCAGACGCGATTAGTTTATTAAAATCGGGTCGAGTCGTGATATTTTCGGCCGGTACCGGTAACCCATTCTTTACCACTGATTCAGCAGCTTGCCTACGCGGCATTGAAATCGAAGCTGACTTAGTGCTCAAAGGAACGAAAGTTGACGGGGTGTTCTCTGCGGATCCAGTCAAAGATCCAAACGCCAAATTGTTCCGTCAAATCAGTTATAATGACGTACTACAACAACAGCTTAAAGTCATGGATTTAGCGGCGTTTACGCTTGCTCGCGACCATAATTTACCGATTCGTGTGTTTAATATGAATAAACCCGGTGCGTTAAGAGCCGTGATTATGGGCGAAGAAGAAGGTACACTAATAGCCAGTGAAAGCGTGATTGAGCAAGCATAAACCAAAGAGTTTGTGCACTAAGAATTGAAAGGATAAAAACGTGATAAACGAAATTAAGCAAGACGCCAAGCAGCGTATGGAAAAGAGTGTTGAAGCGCTGCGCTCACAAATTTCAAAGGTTCGCACCGGGCGTGCGCACCCAAGCATTCTAGACGGTATTATGGTGCCATATTACGGCGCTGATACGCCATTGAAGCAACTGGCTAACATTACTGTTGAAGATTCACGAACACTGGCGATTACGGTGTTTGATAAATCTTCAAGCGCTGCAGTTGAAAAAGCCATCATGACCTCAGATCTAGGGTTGAATCCGGCCGCGGCAGGTACTGTTATTCGTGTGCCACTACCGCCACTGACCGAAGAGCGTCGTCGCGATTTAGTGAAAGTTGTGCGCGCTGAAGCTGAGCAGGGGCGTGTTGCGGTTCGCAACATTCGTCGCGATGCGAATAATGATTTGAAAGAATTATTGAAAGAAAAAGAAATCACTGAAGATGAAGAACGTAAAGGCACTGATGAAATTCAGAAGCTTACTGACACTTACATCGCAAAAATTGATGAACTGCTGGCTGAAAAAGAAAAAGATTTGATGGAAGTTTAAGCAGTCATTTGTATTCCACGTTGGTGGAGAGCGCCGTGTCAGGTATACTCGCACGGCGTTTTTTCTTGTATGGCATTACCTATGACAACAACGGAAGTCTCGACAATAAAAATTCCACGGCACGTGGCAATCATCATGGATGGTAACGGGCGCTGGGCGCAAATGCGTGGCAAGCGCCGCACCGCAGGTCATAAGGCGGGCGCGCAAGCGGTGCGTGAAGCAGTTGAATTTGCTCGCAAAAAAGGTATTGAGTCATTAACCTTGTTTGCGTTTAGTAGTGAAAACTGGAAGCGGCCAGAACAGGAAGTTTCAGTGCTCATGGAATTATTCATGACTGTGCTAAAACGTGAAGTCAAAAAACTTCACAAGTATAATGTTCGGTTACGAATCATCGGCGATAAGTCAGCTTTTGGCGAGCGTTTGCAACGACAAATGCACGAGGCCGAAGCATTAACTGCGGGTAATACGGCGTTAAACTTGAATATTGCAGCGAATTACGGTGGTCATTGGGATATCACCCAAGCCGCTCGGAAGTTGGCAGTACAAGTTGAGGCGGGAGAGCTCACGCCAGCAGATATTACCGAAGAAAAACTGGCTGGCCAGCTTGAGTTAGCTGAACAGCCAGTGCCAGATTTATTAATAAGAACAGGTGGCGAACACCGAATTAGCAATTTTCTGCTGTGGCAATTAGCCTATGCGGAGTTTTATTTTAGTAAGGTATTATGGCCAGACTTTGACGATCGTGAATTTGCCGCAGCTATTGCAGACTTTAGCTGTCGGGAAAGACGCTTCGGGCTTACGAGTGAGCAATTACAACAAGCCATTTTAGATACCGACGTGACAACCGGGGATTAGTTTGCTGAAACAACGTTTAATAACTGCAATTATTTTAATCCCATTAGCTTTATATGCGGTGTTTGGGCTGCCATTATTTTGGTTTGCGATTGCCGTGATTGGGTTAATGGCAGCAGGAGCGTGGGAATGGGCGCCACTGATGAATGTGACGCGCACCAGCGCTCGCATTGCATACACGGCGTTTGTCGCGATCTTACTGGGTTGTCTCATGTGGTTAGTGCCACTGAATAAGATTTGGTTAGACGGTGAGCTCGACCCGATTATTTATGCATTAATAGTAATTGGATGCGTCTGGTGGTTGCTGGCGATAGCTCTGGTGATTAATTATCCGAAAAGTCGTCGTGTGTGGTCACGAACTCGTTCAATTGTAGGGGTGTTTGGTTTATTGACCCTCGTTCCAGCATGGGCCGGCTTGGTTGCCGTACGTTCACTAAATTATGCTGAGCAACCGTTGTTTGGCGGTTTTGCGGTATTGTTTGTACTACTTCTTGTGTGGGCTGCCGATGTCGGTGCCTATTTCGCCGGTGTGCGCTATGGCCGTAACAAACTGATGCCAGCAGTGAGCCCAGGCAAAACAATGGAAGGCCTGTGTGGCGGTATCACCTTAGCTTTTGTGGTGATGATGGTATTGGCACATTGGTTGAAAATTCCTGCCGAGCAGTTTAGCGGTTACTACGTAACAGGTTTAGTCACAGTTGTCGCATCCGTATTCGGTGACCTCAATGAAAGTATGTTTAAACGCTGTGCCGGCGTAAAAGACAGTGGTTCATTGTTGCCGGGTCATGGTGGCATTCTTGATCGTATTGATAGTTTAACCGCTGCGTTACCGATTTTTACGCTCGCTTATTTGTGGTTCTTAGCCTGATATGAAGCAACGAGTTACCGTTCTTGGCGCAACTGGCTCAATTGGCCAGAATACTTTAGCTGTGATGGCAAATCACCCTGAGCACTTCGAGCTGTTTGCGGTAACCGCAAACGGTAACGTGACTGATATGGCGACACTATGTCGTCAGTTTAAGCCGCGGGTAGCGGTAATGGCAGATAAACAAGCTGCGCTGCGTTTACAGCAAGAATTAATTGATCTTGACTGCGAAGTTTTAGGCGGTGCCGAGGCCGTTATTGCGGTCGCCGCTGAACCGCAAGTTGATACGGTTATGGCTGCGATTGTTGGGGCAGCGGGATTGCTGCCAACGATGGCGGCCGTTAAAGCAGGTAAACGCGTGCTATTGGCAAATAAAGAAGCGTTAGTCATGTCAGGGCAACTATTTATGGATGCCGTGGCGACGCATGGCGCTGAGCTATTGCCAATCGACAGCGAGCATAATGCGATTTATCAGTGTTTACCGCCAGAAGTGCAACAGCCGTTAGGGCATGCTGATCTCGCTGCAGCGGGCATCCATCAAATTTTGTTAACTGGCTCAGGTGGTCCTTTCCGCGAATTACCGATAAGCCAACTTGCGCAACAAACACCGGCGGCAGCGTGTAACCATCCCAACTGGTCGATGGGACAAAAAATTTCTGTTGATTCGGCAACCATGTTAAATAAAGGTCTCGAGTATATTGAGGCGCGCTGGTTGTTTAATTGTAACAAGCAACAACTACAGGTGTTGGTGCATCCGCAAAGTGTCATTCATTCGATGGTGAGCTATTGTGACGGTTCGGTTATTGCGCAACTAGGTCAGCCCGATATGCGTACGCCGATTGCCTATGGTTTAGGTTACCCGACGCGTATTGAGAGTGGCGTTCAAGCATTGGATTTTCTCCAGCTTAGTGCGCTAACCTTTATGCCTGCTGATGCGGCGCGTTATCCATGCTTGCAATTAGCGATTGATGCGTGTTGGGAAGGACAGTGGGCGACCACCAGTTTAAATGCAGCCAATGAAATTGCTGTTGCAGCATTCTTACAAGAACGTATTCCATTCACCGCAATCGCTAAAATTTGTGATAGTGTGTTACAGCAACTGAACGCAACTGAACTGACAACGGTTGAAGCGTTAATCGATTTAGATACTGAAGCACGCGCCATGGCGCGGCAGCAGGTGGAGCAAGTTTCGTAATGGGCAGTATTATTTGGTCGCTTGGTGCCTTTGTCATCACCCTTGGTATTTTGGTGACCTTTCATGAATTTGGACACTATTGGGTAGCCCGTCGTTGTGGTGTGAAAGTACTGACGTTTTCAGTTGGTTTTGGTAAACCAATTTGGCAACGCCAAGCGCGAGACGGTACCGTGTACCAAGTTGGTCTTATTCCACTCGGCGGCTACGTGCGAATGCTCGATGAGCGCGTAGATGAAGTGCCTGCAGAGCAACGTCATTTAAGTTTCAATTCAAAATCTGTCGCGCAACGCGCTGCAGTCATCGCAGCGGGGCCAATCGCTAATTTCATTTTGGCAATTGCGGTATTGTGGTTAATGTTCCTATTGGGGGTGCCATCAGTGAAGCCGATTATCGGCACCACAGACGCTAACTCAATTGCAGCAGCTGCAGGAATTGAAACGCCAGCCGAAATTGTCTCGGTGGATAACCAACGTACGGCTGACTGGCAACAGGTTAACCTGAACTTGGCGGCAGCACTTGGTAACGAAACTGTGACGCTACAAATCCGCGACGAAAATAATCGCCTGCGTGACTACACGTTAGACATCAAACAGTGGCGTTTAGATGATAACCAACAGCCAACATTTGTGGCGTTGGGCATGCGTCCGTTCCAGCCGGAAGTGTCATTAACGTTAAGTTACGTTGCAGAAAATTCGCCGGCAGCTGAGGCTGGTTTACAGCTTCAAGATAAAATTCTCGGATTTAATGGAACTCCTGTAACTGATTGGCCTCAAACGAGAGACTTAATCATGCAGGCGCCAGGGCAAGTGGTCGATTTGACCATCGAACGCCAAGGCCAGCAGATGGTTGTGACAACGCGTTTAGGTAGTCGCGAAGCAAATGGCCAACAAATCGGCTTTTTAGGGGTTGAACCTACCGTTGCCCCGTATCCTGAAGCCTATCGATTCACCCAACAATTTGGGGTTATCGATGCGCTATGGCAGGGTGCAGAGCGCACCTGGGAATTGATGGTTCTTAGCGTAAAAATGCTGGGTAAACTGGTTACTGGAACCGTTTCGGTAAGTAATTTAAGCGGGCCTGTTGCGATAGCTGAAGGTGCTGGAGCAACAGCGAGCTATGGATTCGTTTATTTTTTAGGGTTTCTAGCATTAATTAGTGTCAACTTGGGCATCATTAATTTGGTACCGTTACCGGTATTGGATGGCGGGCACCTCGCATTTTTAGCCATTGAAGGCGCGAGAGGCAAACCCGTTTCAGAACGTGTTCAAGAAATTTGTTACCGTATTGGCGGTATTCTAATTTTTGCACTCATGGCAATCGCAATCAGTAATGATATTTTGCGATTGTCGCAATGAAACGACATGTACAACATAAAACAATTAAGTAGCACAGAATGACGTTGAAACAGCTGTTTTTAAGCGCCCTCGTTGCAGCGGCGTCACTGCCGGCCCACGAGGCGAGTAGTGCAGAAAATAATTCACAAGTAAATGCCGAAAAATTCGTTGTTGAAGATATTCGGGTGCGCGGTTTACAACGTGTCGCATTAGGTGCGGCGTTAACCTACATTCCTATTCGAGTGGGTGACGAAGTGGATGCGAATCGTATCCGCGCGAGTATTCGTTCTCTCAACTCTGCCGCGTATTTTGAGAATATTATCGTTAAACGCGACGGTAATACGTTGGTGTTTGAAGTCATCGAACGGCCGACTATTTCAAGTATCGAATTTGATGGCAACAAAGAAATTAAAGACGAAATGTTGGAAGAGAGTTTGACCGACAGCGGTATCGTTGTTGGCGAACAGCTTGATCGCACGATGATCTCATCGATTGAAACCGGTCTTGAAGATTTCTTCCATGGCGTTGGTAAATATAACGCGACAGTTGATATCAACGTGATTGAGTTACCGCGTAACCGAGTGCGTCTCGAATTACAATTCGAAGAAGGTGATTCAGCCGAAATTCAACAGATCAATATCGTTGGTAACAGTAGTTTCACTGATGAGCAGTTGCTGGTTGATTTCGAATTAAAAGACCAGTTGCCGTGGTGGAACTTTATCGGCGAGCGCCGCTACCAGAAGCAGCAGTTAACCGGCGATTTGGAAAAGTTGGAAAGCTTTTATCGTAATCGTGGTTATTTAGCGTTTCAGGTTGAATCTGTTCAAGTCAGCATGACCCCAGATAGAGAGGGCGTTTACATTACAATTAATGTGAACGAAGGCGACGTATACGATATTCGCGACGTCAATGTCATTGGCGACCTGAAAGGGCACGAAGAAGTTATTAAACGACTGACTGCTATCGACCCTGGTACGCGTTATAACGCAGAACAAATCACTTTCCTTGAAGATGCGATATCGCGCTATTACGGCCGATTTGGCTATGCGTATCCAGAAGTTCGCGCCATACCAGATATGCAAGAAGGTAGTAACGAGGTTGATCTAACGTTTTCAGTCAATCCTGGTCAACGTATCTATGTTGATAGAATTAACTTCATTGGTAACAACATTACTGCCGATGAAGTCTTGCGTCGTGAAATGCGTCAACTTGAAGGTGCGCCATTAAACGATCAATTGATTGAACAAAGTAAGGTGCGACTTGAACGCCTTGGTTATTTTGAGACCGTCGAAACCTCAACCCGCAAATCAGACACCGAAGATGATCGGGTAGAAGTCGATTTTACCGTAAAAGAACAGCCGTCAGGCAGTTTCAACTTCACCTTGGGTTACGGTGATTATTCAGGTTTCCAAATTGGCCTTGGTTTGTCGCAAGAAAACTTCTTAGGCTCGGGTAACCGTGCTGCCATTAACGTCAATACCAACCGCTATAACAAAAGTGCCTCGGTATCGTATACCGACCGCTACTTAACCAAAGACGGTGTGAGCTTGTCTGGACAGGTTTATATCAGCGAGTTTGATGCCGGTAACCTTGAAAACTATATTCGTTACAACAAAAAACAATATGGTATTGGCAGTTCTATTGGTTTCCCAATTAACGAAGTGACCAGCTTGAATTTCGGTGCAACTTACCGTAACGAGCAAATCAGTAACGTTGATAGTTATGAGCAAGTATCACGCTTCTATCGTCCGTACCTTGATGAGCAAAATCCTAATCTTGGCGTTAAATTCGATATTTTTGAGTTATCGGCGGGTATCAGCCGCGTGACATTGAACCGTGGGATGTTTCCAACGGCAGGTTCATCGAATAGCTTAAGTTTTGAAGTTGCGACGCCAAATAGTGACGTGAATTACTTCCGTACTAACTACGACTATCGTCAATATTTCCCAATTACCGACAGCCATAGCTTTGTGTTTATGACACGCTTACGTATTGGCTACGGTAATGGTTATGGCACCGATGATAACGGTAACGAGTACTTGTTCCCATTTTATGAGAACTTCCGTTTAGGTGGTCGTGATAACTTGCGTGGCTTTGAGGGCAACACCATTGGCCCACGTGCGATTTATCGCTATCCACAAACGATTCCTGGTCAGCCAGGATATGATGGTATTCCAACCGGACTGCCAGCATACCCAGGAGCAGATCAACTCGCGGTAAGCCAATATTCGGTTGGTGGTAACGCGATGGCTGTTGGTGGTCTAGAATTAATTGTGCCAACACCGTTTATTTCTGAAGAGAATAAAAACACGGTAAGAACAAGTTTCTATATCGATGTTGGTAACGTTTGGGATACCGAGTTTGACTACGCAACGTATAGTCAACTCGAGCTCATCGGTAACTCAGAAGCATTGAAGGATTACAGCGAGCCAACGCACTATCGCGCTGCCGCCGGTATTTCTATACAATGGATTTCACCTATGGGACCTATCACGTTATCATTTGGTCGGCCGATTAAATCAGAAGAGACCGATCGTACGCAGACGTTTACGTTCAATATCGGTACAACATTCTAATAAGTATCAAGGAGTTAATAGTGAAAGCTATCGTTAAATCTAGTATCGCAGTGGCTTTGTTGTCATCTGCAATGTTTGCAAATGCTGCTGAAGCACAGCAAAAAATCGGTTTTGTTAGCATGCAAGAAGTTTTTGCGAACTTGCCACAAGCGCGCAACCTTGAACAACAAGTTCAAGACGAATTTAAAGGTCAAATTGACGAAGTGACTAAACTTGAAGAGCAAATGCGTGCTTTGAGTGAAAAAGCACAGCGTGACGCGTCAATCATGTCACCAGCTGAGCGCGTTAAAATGGAACGCGAAATGGAAATGCTCGACACCACTCGTCAACTTAAAATGAAAGCTTTGCGCGAAGACATGGGCCGTCGTGGTAATGAATTACGTGACAAATTGATGACTGACGTGATGCGCAATGCACAAGCTGTTGCCAGCGAGCAAAGCTTTGATGTGGTATTACAAAGCAGTGCATTAATTTACGCCGCTGACTCAGCTAATTTGACTGATGAAGTTGTGAAAAAAATGACTGGTGGAAACTAAGTTAATGCAAACACTCACATTGCAGCAGCTTGCTGACGCAATTGGTGCGCAGGTGCAGGGCGATGCCGCCCTCACGGTAACCGGTGTTGCAACTCTTGCCTCGGCTCAGCCGGGGCAAATTGCCTTTTTGGCGAATGAAAAATATCGAAGTCAGCTTGATACGTCGAAAGCAAGTGCCGTCATCGTGGCTCCGAATATCGAGGTTCCGGCAGGCATGTCAGTTTTGTGCACATCAAATCCATATGCGGGATTTGCGAAAGTTGCGCAGCTGTTAGATACCACGCCAAAGGCTGCTGAAAGCATCCATGCCAGTGCGCAGATTCATCCAAGTGCAAAGATCGGGAAAAATGTCGCCATTGGTGCGAATGCGGTGATTGCTGAAAATGTTGAGCTCGCCGACAATGTAACCATTGGTGTTGGCTGCTATGTCGGCCCTGGTACACGCATTGGCGCGCATACGCAGTTATGGCAACACGTGGTGATTTATCACAACTGCGTGATTGGTGAGCACTGTTTGGTGCACGCCGGTAGTGTGATTGGAGCCGATGGTTTTGGTTGGGCCAATGAAGGCGGTAAATGGATTAAAATTCCACAGCTTGGTCGTGTCGTCATCGGCAATCGAGTCGATATTGGTGCGAGCACGACGATTGATCGCGGAGCCCTAGACGATACTGTGATTAGCAATGGTGTGATTATTGATAATCAGTGCCAGATTGCGCATAACGTGTTTATCGATGAAGATACTGCGATTGCTGGTTGTACGGTATTAGCTGGTAGTTGTCGTATTGGTAAACGTTGTCTGATCGGTGGTGCTACCGCAATTAACGGACATATTTCGATTTGCGATGACGTACAAATCAGTGGTTTCTCAATGGTTATCAAAGAGATTACTGAGCCTGGAGCCTATGCTTCCGGTATTCCAGCTGCGCCACAAAGAGAGTGGCGTCGTAATGGCGCTCGTTATCGTCAGTTAGACGATTTGTTCCAGCGCGTAAAGAAAATAGAAAAACAACTCGAACAATAATTATTCATGTAAAAACGAGGATGACGCTTTGTCTGCAGATGGCGCATTTGATATTAAAGAAGTTCTTCGGTTATTACCGCATCGCTATCCATTTTTGTTAGTGGACAAGGTGGTTGCTTGTGACAATCAATCAACCATTCATGCGGTAAAAAATGTTTCAGTCAATGAACCTATTTTTACTGGGCATTTTCCAGAGAACCCGATTTTCCCTGGCGTATTAATTTTGGAAGCTTTAGCGCAAGCAGCCGGTTTACTTGGCTTCAAGATAACTGCAAGCAGCCCAGGGTCGAATGACCTATACTTGTTTGCAGGTGTCGATAACGCTCGTTTTAAACGTCAAGTATTACCCGGTGATACCATGAACTTGCACGTCACTTTTGAAAAAGAACGTCGTGGTATTTGGGTATTCAAAGGCCGCGCAGACGTTGACGGTGAGTTGGCATGTAGCTGCGATATTATTTGTGCAAGAAGGGAAGTCTAAGTGATTCATCCAACCGCGATTATTGATGACTCAGCCCGCATTGGCAACAATGTCGAAATTGGTCCGTACTCAATTGTTGGGGCGAATGTCGAAATTGGAGACAATTGCGTCATTGGTCCACACGTTGTGCTGCGTGGACCAACGGTTTTGGGCAAAAATAACCGGATTTTTCAATTTGCTTCGGTTGGCGAAGATTGCCAAGATAAAAAGTATAACGGTGAGCCAACACGGCTCGTGATCGGTGACAATAATGTTATTCGTGAATGCGTGACAATTCACCGCGGTACTGTCCAAGACCAAGGCTTAACTCAAATTGGTAGCAATAATTTGCTCATGGCATACGTTCATGTCGCTCACGACTGTATGGTTGGTGATAACGTCATATTGGCGAACAACACGACCTTAGCAGGGCACGTGCATGTTGGCGACTGGGCCATCTTGGGTGGTTTTACCGGTGTGCATCAGTTCTGTCACATTGGTGCGCATGCATTCACCGCTGTTAATTCGGTTGTGGTACAAGATATTCCACCGTATATCATGGCGCAGGGGCATAATGCCGCACCGCGTACGATAAACGCTGAAGGTTTGAAGCGCCGTGGCTTCCAACCAAATCAGATTCTGAATATTAAGCGCGCTTTTAAATTACTTTACCGTCAAGGTTTGACGATTAGTGAAGCTGTCGAAAAAATGCGCGAGCTTGATGCTGACGTTGAACTTACGCCACTGATTGATTTTGTCCAGAACAGTCAGCGGGGCATTATTCGCTAAGCTACGGCGAAGTAATGGCGAAGTAGCGGCGAAGTATCATGACCAGTTCAACAGCTCCTCTCATTGCAGTCATTGCCGGCGAACACTCGGGTGATTTGCTCGGCGCTGGCATGCTTCGCGAACTCCGCAATCGTTATCCTGATGCCGAATTCATTGGTGTCGGCGGTCCGCTCATGCAAGCGCAAGGCCTGACAAGCTTGATTCCGATGGAGGATCTTGCGGTCATGGGTATTGCAGAGGTGCTGGGGAGTTTGTTCAAGTTACTCGGGCATCGACGGTTGTTGGTCAATACGTTTTTAGAGCGCCGGCCAGACGTGTTTATTGGTATTGATGCGCCGGATTTTAATTTACCTATCGCTAAACGCTTAAAAGCTGCAGGTATTAAAACGGTGCACTATGTCAGCCCATCTGTTTGGGCGTGGCGGCAAGGGCGCATTCACGGCATCAAGCAAGCTGTTGATCACGTATTATGCTTGTTGCCATTTGAAAAAGCCTTTTATGACGAACATGAATTGCCGGCAACTTTTGTCGGTCATCCGTTAGCAGACAGCATTCCGATGACCTGGTCAAAGCTGGCGGCACGAGAGCATCTTCAGTTAGCTACTGAGCAGCAATGGATTGGTGTGTTGCCGGGCAGCCGCAAGGGTGAAATCGCACGCATGGCGCCGTTATTTTTAAAGGTTGCTCAACGCCTACACGCAGAGCAGCCCAATTTAAAATTTGTCACACCCATGATCAGCGCTGCTCGAGCCGAGCAGTTTCGAAACTTACAGCAACAGATAGCACCAGATTTACCATTAACCATAATTGATGGGCAATCACGCGACACGATGGCGGCATGTGACGCGCTGTTGCTTACTTCCGGGACGGTGACATTAGAGGCGATGTTAATCAAGCGCCCGATGGTGGTGGCTTATAAATTTAACTGGCTCACTTATCAACTTATCAAGCGATTATTTAAAGCACCATTCTTCAGCTTGCCAAATCTTCTTGCTAACACCCTGTTGGTGCCTGAGTTTGCGCAACATGAAGCGACTGAAGAGAATCTCTGTCAGGCGCTGACAACGCAGTTACAACCTAGCGCTGAGCAAACCATCACTCGTTTTACTGAGCTCCATGAACAGTTACAGCAGCGCGCAGACATGCTCAGTGCGGACGTGGTTAGTCAGCTATTAAACAGCTGAATTAGGCTTCAACCGTAACAATAGCTCCATCTAAATTCGATTTTTTCGAATATAAAGCCGTGATTTTCTCAATAATCATTCGATTACTTACCCGTTATACTCCTTTTTAAGATTTTAAAATGTTTTAAGGAGAGCGTCATGGGATTACTCGTAGACGGCAAATGGCAAGATAAATGGTATGACACCGATAGCACTGGCGGGAAGTTTGAACGCAGTGCAGCGCAGTTTCGTAATTGGATAGAAGCGGATGCGTCGGCAAGATTCCCAGCTGAATCAGGTCGTTATCATTTATATGTAAGTTATGCGTGCCCTTGGGCGCATCGGACTTTGATATTTCGCAAACTGAAGCAATTAGAAGATCATATTTCGGTATCTGTGGTACATCCATTGATGTTAGAGAATGGCTGGGAGTTTGCTGAACAACCGTTGCATGACGAATTATATAATTTAGAGTTTTTGTATCAGCTATATCTGAAAGCCGATGCGAACTACAGTGGTCGCGTCACTGTGCCGGTGCTGTGGGACAAGAAAGAGCAAACGATTGTGAGCAATGAATCTGCTGACATCATTCGTATGTTTAATAGTGCGTTTAATGATCTCACGGGCAATACGTTGGATTTTTATCCAGCGGCCTTGCACAGCGACATTGATGCGATTAATGACATGGTTTACGACCGCGTTAATAATGGTGTTTATAAGTGTGGCTTCGCAACCGCACAAGCGGCTTACGAAGAGGCATTCGACGCCCTGTTTGATGCGCTCGATTCGCTTGAACAACGTCTTGCTAGCCAACAATTCTTGGTAGGCGATACCTTAACGGAAGCCGACTGGCGGTTATTTACAACCTTGGTACGTTTCGATGCGGTTTATGTGGGGCACTTCAAAACCAATAAGCGACGCATTGTTGATTATCCGAATCTTTGGAATTACGTGAAAGCATTGTACCAAGTGCCAGGTGTGGCGGAGACCGTGGTGATGGACCATATCAAACAGCATTATTACGGTAGTCATCATATGATCAATCCAACCGGCGTGGTTCCAGTTGGACCACAACTCGATTTTTCTGCATCGCATACGCGTAAAGAGGTGGTGTTATGAGTCAGGTTATTCTAAGTCGTCACCGTGGTATGCCAGCCCAAGATGGCGCTGGGGTGAAGCTTACGCGAATTGTGAATCAACCCAGTTTGCGTCATCAAGACCCGTTTTTAATGCTGGATGAGTTTCGTTCGGATAATCCGAATGACTATATTGCTGGCTTTCCACCGCATCCGCATCGTGGTTTTGTTACGCTAACTTACATGTTAGCTGGACGTATGGAACATAAAGACTCGAACGGCAATACAGGTGTGGTTGAGTCTGGCGGTGCACAGTGGATGAAAGCCGCGCGTGGTATTATTCATGCTGAAATGCCAAAGCAAGAAGATGGTTTGATGTGGGGTTTTCAGTTGTGGATCAATTTGCCGGCTGCACGCAAAATGGAAGCGGCAGATTGGGCTGATTATCCGCAAGATAAATTGGCTCATATTGATTATGAAAAAGCACAGGTTCGGGTCATCGCGGGCGAGTTTGACGGTGGCATCGGACCAATTCAACAACCTGAACAGCGCTTCTTAATGCTCGACGCGCGATTGGAACCGAATGCCAAGGTGACAATTCCGAGTCAACAGCAAAAAACACGTTTAGCTTACGTGTACGCCGGTGGCGTGACTATCAACGAAAGTGCGGTTGCTCGTGGTGAGTTGGTGCGATTGAATGATACTGACGATTTGCATATTGTCGCCGCAGAGGGTTCTGCCGGTGTTATTATTTTAGCTGGTGAACCGATTGGTGAACCAATTGCCCAATACGGGCCATTTGTAATGAATTCACAGGCTGAGATAGAGCAGGCATTGCGTGATTATCAAGCAGGTAAACTGACTGCGTAGACGCAGTCATTGTAGAAATTTGTGTGCCTTATAAGGAGATGTTATGTCAACAAACATGCAAGTGATGGTTGCCGGTGAAAACCAGCAGGTTCAGTGGCAACACCGGGCGCGACCAGAAGTTGGGGCACATGAAGTTCTTATTAAAGTAGCCTATAGCGGCATGAATCGGGCGGATTTGATGCAACTTGCTGGGCATTATCCGCCACCGCCTGGTGCTTCAGATGTATTGGGTCTTGAAGTCAGCGGTATCGTGTATGCGGTTGGTGCTAAAGTGAGTTCGGTTCAAGTTGGCGATAAAGTTTGTGCTTTGTTGGCTGGTGGTGGTTACGCTGAATTTGTGGCGGTGCCTGCAAGTCAAGTGTTACCCGTGCCAAACGGTATGGAACTTGCGCAGGCCGCCGGTATTTGCGAAGTCTTTGCCACCGCTTGGTATAACGTTTATGGCATTGCTTGTGCACAGCCAGGTGAAAAAGTGCTGGTTCATGCAGCCGCTAGTGGTGTGGGGCAAGCGTTGTTGCAGTTAGCCCGAGAGCGTGGCAACCCGACATTTGCCACCGCTGGCAGTGTTGAGAAACTTACGCAAGCCAAGCAGCTGGGGGCTGAAGCGTGTTGGAACCGCCGCGACGGGAGTTTTGTTGATGCAGTGAAAGCCTGGGGTGGTGCAGATATTATTTTAGATCCGGTGGCTGGTGATTACCTACACTGGAATCAACAAGTCTTAAACCAAGATGGTCGCCTTATTGTGATCGGTTTGATGGGGGGCCGAACCGCGGAAATTGATGCCGGGCGTTTGTTGATGAAGCGTCAACGTATTATCGGTAGCACCTTGCGCAGCCAACCACTCACCGTTAAAGCAAAAATCATGGCAGATTTATACAATCATGTATGGCCATTATTTGAGCAGCAAAAAATAACAGCAAATATTGACGGTATTGTACCCGTGGGTGAAGTCACCGGCGCGTTTCAGCGTTTACGTGACAATACGACCCAAGGTAAATTAATTCTGGTTTGGTAGTCGCGAATTAAGCGCAACAAGAAATACCGAAAGAAAAGTGGTGGAGGGGGCAGGATTCGAACCTGCGAAGGCTGAGCCGTCAGATTTACAGTCTGATCCCTTTGACCGCTCGGGAACCCCTCCACGCGAGGGCGGCATAATAGCAGATTGAGAGTCGCTGTAAACCCGTTTATGATGATGCCATTGGAATGAATCAACAAAGTGAACCAATGAGCTCAGCGAACCAACCGGTCCCAATTCCACCTGCGGTCGATGAAGAAATTGCAAAATTTCTCGATAAGTTATGGTTAAAGCAGGGCGTTAGTAAACACACGAGTGCGGCTTATCAAACCGACTTGAGAAGTTTTCAACGCTTCTTAACGACGTTTCAAAAAGTCGAGCTATTGCAGGTGACGAGTGATGATTTGGAACGTTATTTACTGTGGCGTCGACAACAGGGATTTTCGCCGCGCAGTACCTCTAGAGCGTTAAGTGCACTCAAAAAATTCTACCAATATGCATTAGCTGAACGCTTGTGCTCCAGTGACCCGACGACACGTTTGGCGCGTCCGAAACAACCACAATCCATTCCGCATAGTTTGTCCGAAGCTGAGGTTGATGATTTACTTAATGCGCCTGAGGTGGATGACCCTGTGCAGCTTCGCGATAAAGCGATGCTGGAAGTGCTTTATGCAACCGGTTTGCGAGTTACCGAGCTGGTACATTTGCAGGTAGACCAAATTCACTTGCAGCAGGAACTGGTGCGGGTGGTCGGTAAAGGCAATAAAGAGCGACTGGTTCCGCTTGGCGAGGAAGCACTGGAGTGGCTACAACGCTACTTTAAACATGGACGTCAGCAACTGTTTTCGGAACCTGGCGATTGGGTGTTTGTCACCCGACGGGGTGGACCATTGACCCGACAAGCATTTTGGCATCGAATTCGTTATTATGCGCAACGAGCCGATATTCGTTCGCATTTGTCACCGCACACATTGCGACATGCTTTTGCCACGCATCTATTGAATCATGGCGCTGATTTACGTGTGTTACAGATGTTGTTGGGGCATAGCGATTTATCGACAACACAAATATATACACATGTCGCGCGCGAACGGCTGCAGCAATTGCATGCAAGCCATCACCCGCGGGCATAATTTTATTGAACATAGCCAACATAGGATATTTCATGAAGTACTTGGCAGTTTTAGGTTTAAGTATTGTCGCAGTGGCCTGCTCGCCTGAGCAAGCGTCGACAGTGCCGGTTGAGTCACAAAGTGGACAGGTCGAGTTTGATACCACTCATATGCAACGGATGGGGTTTGTCGTTGAATCTGCAAAACCAGCACATATTGACGGATTAATGGAAGTTATTACTGATCAAGGACTTGTGTATGCCAGTGACGACGGTCGCCACATTGTCAGTGGTCGTATATTTAAAATTACTGGCAGTGAGCCTGATAACGTCAGTGAAACGGTGCTTGAAAGTATGCGGGTGAGAGACTTAGAACAGGTGCAAGACAGTGTGATTGAATTCCAAGCGCCAAATGAAAAACACATTATTCATGTATTTACCGATACGAGCTGTGGCTACTGCCGACAACTGCACGAGCGTATTGATGAATATCTCGCAGCCGGCATTACCGTGCGTTATTTGGCATGGCCGCGAAATGGGATGCAAAGTAACGCCGCGAATGATTTGAAGAATGTTTGGTGCGCCGAAGATCAGCAAGCTGCACTAAGTGCTGCGAAGCACGACGAACCATTCAATTCAACAGAGTGTGATGACCCAGTGGCGCAGCATTTTGCGCTGGGGCAAAAATTTGGCGTACGCGGCACGCCAGCCATTGTGTTTGAGTCGGGCCGAATGTTACCTGGCTATGTGCCACCTGAGCGCCTCGCAGCGGAACTGAATAAATAATAATGGCTGAAATTAGCATTCAACGTCGACCTACGGTTACTGTAGGCGATTGGGCTACTGGTATACCGCCTGTGCTGGCGCAAATTTTAGCTCGACGCGGTATTGTTGACGCACCTCAGCTCGATCTCAGCGCGAAACAACTGCCACACTTTAACTTGCTTCGCGGTGTTGAGACGGCGGCGTGCATTCTGGCAGATGCTATTGTACAGCAGCAGGCCATATGTATCTGTGGTGACTTTGATGCTGATGGCGCCACTTCCACGGCGTTGATGGTATCGGTATTACAAGCGCTGGGCGCCGAACGCGTTGGTTATATTGTGCCGAATCGTTTCGCAGATGGTTATGGTTTATCACCAGCGGTTGTTGCACAAGCGCAACAACAAGACGCTGAGGTGATTGTGACGGTGGATAGTGGCATCTCGTGTCATGCTGGCGTTGCTGCGGCAAAAGCAGCAGGGATGACAGTGATTATTACCGACCATCACTTACCCGGACCACAATTACCGCCAGCTGATGTGATTGTAAACCCGAACCAACCCGCTTGCGATTTCCCCAGCCCCAATATTGCCGGAGTTGGTGTCGCATTTTATGTACTTTTAGCGTTACGACATGAATTGCGCGAACGCGGCATAGATACACCTAACTTGGCTCAGTGGTTGGATTTGGTGGCTGTTGGCACGGTTGCCGACGTGGTCAAACTCGATGGCGTCAACCGTATTTTGGTGCAACAAGGTTTGCAGCGGATTCGAGCCGGTTACTGTCGCCCAGGTATTGCCGCGTTGTTGCAAGTTGCCAATCGCGATCCGCAACAGTTACAGGCCAGCGATCTCGGCTTTGCGATAGGACCACGTATTAATGCTGCGGGACGATTAGATGATATGGCCGCCGGCATTGAATGTCTGTTGGCAACAAATTTGACGCAAGCGCAACAACTTGCGGCAAAGCTGGATGAATTAAATAAAGCGCGCCGCAGTATTGAAACTGAAATGCGCGAAGAAGCTGAAGCCTATGTCGCACAATTAAATGCTGACAGCGACCAACTGCCAGCCGCACTGGTTCTCTATCAAGCTGGGTGGCACCAAGGTGTGGTTGGTATTGTCGCTGGGCGGGTCAAAGAACAATGTCATCGACCGGTTATCGCATTTGCCGATAGCGATGATGGCTTCCTCAAAGGTTCCGCTCGGTCAATTCCCGGATTACATATTCGTGATGTATTAGAACGCGTGCACAGTCTGCATCCACAATTAATTGAACGCTTTGGTGGTCACGCAATGGCGGCAGGTTTGACGCTAGCGCGGGAAAACTTAGGGGCATTTCGTGAAGCATTTACGCAACAAGTGGCTGACTGGTTAGGTGCAGATGACTTGACTCATACCATCTGGTCAGATGGTGAACTGGATGCCGAATATTTGCAAGAACCGTTTGTGCGTCAACTTGAAGCATATGGCCCTTGGGGGCAAGGGTTTCCTGAGCCGATTTTTGATGGGGAATTTCGTATAGCGCAGCAACGTTTGGTGGGTGAGCGACACTTGAAATTAGTATTGGAAACACCACAACGTGTCGTCATTGATGCAATAGCGTTTAACGTTGATTTACAAGTGTGGCCAGATACCTCCATCGAACGCATGCATGCTGCATACAAAGTTCAATTAAATCACTTTCGTGGTCGCACTTCGGTGCAGCTACAACTAGAGCATTTTTACGCTTTGCGGTAGAATACGCCCCCTTTGTAAACAACCTTGCAAACAACGATTGCTATTGAGATTGAAAAACTATGTTCGAAACGAATGCTACATATGTTGCGATAAAAGAAATGCGAAAACGCAGCGAGCTACTTCGGGGGTATCTTTGACTACGCTCAGAAAGTAGAGCGTCTTGAAGAAGTCACTCGTGAGCTGGAAGATCCAGGTGTGTGGAATGATCAAGAGCGCGCGCAGGCGTTAGGAAAAGAACGCTCGAGCTTAGAGCAAGTCGTTGAAACATTGAACAATCTGGCTCAAGGGCTGGACGATGTTGAAGGTTTGGTTGAGTTAGCCGTCGAGGCTGACGATGAAGACACCTACAACGAAGCCGTAGCCGAACTTGACCAATTAGAAGGACAACTGGCAACACTTGAGTTCCGTCGCATGTTCTCTGGTGACCACGATGCGTCTGATTGCTATTTAGATATTCAAGCCGGTTCCGGCGGGACTGAAGCGCAAGATTGGGCAAATATGCTGTTGCGTATGTATTTACGCTGGGCCGAATCACATGATTTTAAAGCTGAAATCACTGAGCTTTCTGAAGGTGAAGTGGCCGGCATCAAATCGGTAACAGTGCGGGTGCAAGGTGAATACGCTTATGGGTGGTTACGCACCGAAACGGGTGTTCATCGATTAGTGCGCAAATCACCATTTGACTCAGGTAATCGTCGGCATACGTCGTTTGCTTCGGTGTTTGTCTATCCGGAAGTCGATGACTCAATTGAAATTGAGATCAATCCAGCAGACTTGCGCGTAGACACGTATCGAGCGTCAGGTGCTGGTGGTCAGCACGTTAACCGTACTGACTCGGCGATTCGTATTACGCACGAGCCCACAGGTGTTGTGGTGCAGTGTCAGAGCGACCGTTCACAGCATAAAAACCGCGATGCCGCGATGAAACAATTACGCGCGAAATTGTTTGAGTTAGAATTGCAAAAGCAACTCGCTGAAAAACAAGCGCTCGAAGATTCGAAATCAGATATTGGTTGGGGCAGTCAAATCCGCTCATACGTGCTTGATGATGCGCGTATCAAAGATTTGCGTACCGGTGTTGAAAACCGTAATACGCAAGCGGTACTCGATGGTGCTCTTGACCCATTTATTGAAGCAAGTTTGAAATCAGGTTTATAAATTGAAGTTGCAGGGCGAACGGCTCTGCGTAAAGAGGAAACTTACCGATGAACGATAAAACGCAAGCCCCTGAGTTGGACGTCAATGAACAAATCGCCCAGCGCAAGGCTAAGCTTGCTGCGTTGCGCGAGCGAGGCGTAGCATTCCCGAATGATTTCCGTCGCGACAGCTTAGCAGCTGAGTTGCACGAGCAATATGACGGTTCGGAAAAAGAAGAGCTAGCAGCGAAAGGCATTCGTGTCAGTGTGGCTGGTCGGATGATGACGCGTCGGATTATGGGTAAGGCAAGCTTTGCAACCATTCAGGATATGTCGGGCCAAATTCAATTGTATGTGGCGCGTGATAATCTGCCTGAGGGTTTTTACAACGAAGAATTTAAAAAATGGGATTTAGGTGACATTGTTGGTGCCTCAGGAACCTTGTTTATTACTGGAACAGGTGAGTTGAGTGTGCAAGTGGATGACGTGCGCTTATTAACTAAGGCGTTGCGCCCGTTACCAGATAAATTCCACGGTTTGTCTGACCAAGAAATGCGTTATCGTCAGCGTTACTTGGATTTAATCACCAATCAAGAATCGCGTAATACGTTTATTGTTCGCTCCAAAGTGGTTGATTATATTCGCCGCTATTTGGCGAATAAGCAGTTCTTGGAAGTTGAAACACCAATGATGCAAACCATTCCAGGTGGTGCAGCCGCACGTCCGTTTGTGACGCATCATAATGCGTTAGATATGCAGTTATATTTACGTATTGCACCGGAGTTGTACCTGAAGCGTTTAGTTGTAGGCGGATTCGAGAAAGTATTTGAAATCAACCGCAATTTCCGTAACGAAGGTTTATCAACGCGTCACAATCCAGAATTCACCATGCTTGAGTTCTATTGGGCTTATGCTGATTATCAAGACTTGATGGACTTAACGGAAGACATGCTGCGCGGCATGACCACGGAAATCCTCGGTTCAGCGCAGTTTGAAAGCGAAGGCGTGCAGTATGACTTTAGTAAGCCATTTGCGCGAATGACGGTAAAAGAAGCGATTTTAGAACATCTACCTTCAGCAACCGAAGCGCAATTGGATAGTATTGAACAAGCGACTGAACTCGCGGAATCTCTGGGCATTAAAGTCAAACCGGTTTGGGGCTTAGGTAAAATCCAAATTGAAATCTTTGAAGAGGTTGCCGAGCATAAATTAATGCAGCCAACCTTTATTACTGCGTACCCAGCAGAAGTATCACCGTTAGCGCGTCGTAACGATAACGACCCGTTTATTACCGACCGTTTTGAGTTTTTTGTCGGTGGTCGCGAGTTGGCGAATGGTTTCTCTGAGCTGAATGACGCCGAAGATCAAGCCGAACGCTTCCGTGAACAAGTGCAGCAAAAAGAAGCGGGTGATGACGAAGCGATGTTCTATGACGAAGATTATGTGACAGCGTTAGAACACGGCTTGCCACCGACTGCGGGCGAAGGTATTGGCATTGATCGGTTGGTGATGTTGTTGACTGATTCGCCATCGATTCGTGATGTGTTGCTGTTCCCACACATGCGTCCACGGAAATAACAGCAAAAGCGATATTAGTTGTTAGATATTGGATATTAGAGGTAGCCCGGCGTTATACGCCGGGTTATTTTTTTAACGATTAACGATTAACGATTAACGATTAACGATTAACGATTAACGCATTGCTTGCAATAAATCGGCGAGTAATTCGTGTTTGTCCTCAATACCGGCTGATAAACGTAACAAATCAGGCGGGCAGGGCGTCCCTTCGCCTTCAACGCTGGCGCGATGTTCAATTAAGCTTTCCACGCCACCAAGTGACGTTGCGCGTTTCCATAATTTGGTGTTGGCGGCCAAATGCACCGCTGCTTGCTCACCACCTTTAACGCGAATCGAAAGCATGCCACCGAAGCCGCCGTGCATTTGTTTGCGAGCGACGTTATGGCCTGCAAAACTTGGTAAGCCTGGGTACAAGACTTCGAGAATTTGTGGATGTTGTTGCAGTTGCTCAGCTAGAAACATCGCGTTGCTACAACTTTCACGGACCCGCAAGTGCATGGTGCGCATGCCGCGTAATAACTGCGCGGCGTCGTGTGGGCTTGGAACTGCGCCACCTTGCGCTCGTACCGCACGAATACGTTGCCAATAGGCTGAATCTTGTTTCGTTACTAACGCACCCGCGATAACATCAGAGTGACCATTGAGATACTTCGTGGCACTATGCATGACAATATCTGCGCCAATGGCCAGCGGTTGGGTTAATAGTGGTGTGGCACAGGTTGAATCAACCGCAACGGCGGCGCCTGCTGATTTCGCTAGCTCACTGATAGCGGCAATATCGCTGATTGTCCACATCGGGTTGCCTGGGGTTTCTAACCAGACCAGCTTGGTTTGTTTAGGTTTGATCGCCGCGGCAACTGCATTCAAATCAGTCATGTCGACAAAGTCGATTCGTAAACCCCAGTCAGTCGCAAAATTTAGTAACCAGTTACGCAGCGCCCAATACATCACTATAGGTGCAACAACATGATCGCCGGGCTTTAAGCCTAAAAATACTGCGGTTGCAGCAGCCATGCCCGAACCAAATAATAGCGCTTGTTCGCCACCCTCGAGTTGGCATAATAACTGCTCAACTGGTTTGTAGGTTGGATTGTCAGCGCGCGAATAAACATTGCCGGTTGGATAAGTATTATCGGCGCCACGAATGTAGGTGGTGGCAACATGAATCGGCAATACAACGCCTTGGCTTTCTTGGTCTATTTTACCAAGCGCTTGCGCGAGAGCGGTGGCAGAGCTATATGGATAGGCTTTGTTGTTCGTCATGGCTGATGTCACTTGTCAAATAAGCAGTTGTGACCATCAGTATACGCTGATTTGCGCATAAAAAAACGCACCCGGAGGTGCGTTTTTATCGCAAATTCATGCGGATTAACCGTGGTTGTGGTTACCATCGGCATGAACGTGACCGTGGTCCAATTCGCTTGGATCAGCATCACGAACTTCAACAACTTCAACGTCAAAGTTTAACGCAGTACCTGCTAACGGATGATTACCGTCTACAGTAACTTCGTCGTCGCTTACGTCAACAATCATGACTGATTGCTCACCAGCGTCAGTGCTTGCACGGAACTGCATACCAACAGCTACTTCGTTGTCGCCAAACAAGCTACGTGGAACGGTTTGAATAAGACCTTCATGACGTTCGCCATAGGCGTCAGCTGGTTGAATTTCAGCTTCAAATTTGTCGCCAGTCGCTTTGCCGTCAAGTGCGTTCTCAAGACCTTTGATCAACATTCCGCGACCAAAGATAAATTGTAGCGGTTGACCTTCTTTTGATTGATCCAGAACTTGGCCTTCGGCGGTTTTCACGGTGTAGTGAATTCCAACAACTTTGTCCTGGCTAATAGTTTGACTCATGATTCATCCAAGTTATAAGGCAGTGGGTAAATTTCCAAGAGACTCGCGTCATCATCTTTCACTCTCAGCTTGGTATCTGCCTCGATATCGCTTGGCAGTACAGCTAAAAGATCGAGTTGATTGTCAGCACGGCTCACTGCATTAATTACCGTGCCGGCACGTCGCCAATTGTCACCAAGTTGCTGTTCTAGCGTGGCGCCGGCGTTAACCGACGGCCCTTGGCCAACTAAACGAAACAGTGCTCGCTTCTGCTTGCCCAGATATTTCATCCGAGCGATGGTCTCCTGGCCGATATAACACCCCTTGGTAAAGCTAATACCATGTAACGCCTGAACGTTAAGCATTTGGGGCACATACTCTAATAGTGTACCTGAAATGAGGGTCGGTCGACCACGTTCAATTTCAAGTGCATTCCAAGCATCCATTGGTGCGTTGGTTGGAAAGTTATCACGTTCGGTGATAAGCAAGTACTGATCGGGGTGACTGCCTAGGGTTAAGGTCACGCCATCAGCAACTTTGGTTACCGCTTGTGATTCATCGACATTCAACGGTTGCTCAAGCCATTCAGCTAAACGCGCAGGCGCCGCCGTACCGAAAACACCAAAGAGTGATAACTGTTCAGAAGCATCGACGATGTCAGTTTTGCTAAATACCCCAAACTTTTGTAACTGCGCCAAACTGGCGGCAATTGCGTCTTTATGACTCAGCAATAGCACACTGTCAGCGAAGCGGGTGACAAACAATGTACTCATCGCTTTGCCTTTGTTGTCACAGTGCGCGGCGTACAGCCAATTGCGATCCGTCAACTGCTTCATGTCGCAGGTTAATTGGCCCTGCAAAAATTCGTCAGTTTGTGGACCCGTCAGACGAATAACGCCGTAATCTGTTAATGAAACCGTTACGTATTCAGGCTGAGCTTTGGTAAACTCTGTATCTAACACAAGAAACCTCGCTTTCTCATCGATATTCGAATAGATGGGGATGTTTTTTCATTATACAAGCCGTTTTATTTCGCGACGTATAATTTTTGTCGTAAAAGAAGGATTCGCATGGAAAAGTTGCAACAAAATGCCGATACATTGAAAGATAAAAATCGACTTCGTTGGGCGTGTCGTCGTGGCATGTTAGAACTTGATGTTTTATTTATGCCATTCGTCGAAGAAGCCTACGACGATTTGAATGCGCAGCAACAAGATGCATTTCGGCGCTTACTGACTTGTGATGACCCTGACTTATTTGCTTGGTTTATGGGGCATCAAAAATGCGAAGACGAGGAATTAGCAGCCATGGTGGCGTACATTCTCAGTCGCGTAAAAGTTTAGTTGCTGTCGCAATTCACCGTGCAACCTTGGGCTTGGCTGCGGTTGCGGCAGCAAGTTTGGGGTGTCGATCAGCAGCGGGGCGTCTGGGTACAACTGAATGACCTTGATCAGGTCTGTTGGCACCTGCAACCATTATCGTGGGTGACGCCGTGGGGCGCTTTGCTCATTTTGCAGCGTCCAGATACTGCACGGCGTTGGTTATGGTTGCCGCGCAGTTGGTTAGGTGATGCGCAATATCGCCGTTTAGCTCGATTTTTGCTGCGCTGGCGTCAGTACGGTCGGCTGAGCTTCAGCAAGTAATTCTGGATAATCGAGATTGTAGTGCAAGCCACGACTTTCGTGACGTGCCATGGCGCTACGGACAATGAGTTCAGCAACTTGTACCAAGTTACGCAACTCTAATAAATTATTGCTAACTTTAAAGTTACTGTAATATTCGTGAATTTCCTGCTGCAGCAATTCAATGCGGCGCAGCGCTCGTTGTAACCGTTTGTTCGTGCGCACAATACCCACGTAGTCCCACATAAACAAGCGTAACTCATGCCAGTTATGCTGAATAATAACTTCTTCATCTGAATCGTTGACCTGACTTTCATCCCACGCCGGGAGGTTGGTGCGCAGTGACACCTGATCAAGCTGAGCGATGATGTCAGAAGCTGCAGCGCGAGCAAAAACTAAGCACTCTAATAGAGAGTTGCTCGCCATGCGATTCGCACCGTGTAAGCCAGTGTAGGCAACTTCGCCAATGGCATAGAGATTATTCACGGCTGTTCTAGCCTGCAGATCTGTTTTCACACCGCCGCAGGTGTAGTGGGCGGCAGGAACGACTGGCATCGGTTCGCGGCTGATATCAATGCCTAAACTCAAGCATTTATCATAGATATTCGGGAAATGCTCTTGGATAAACTCCTTAGGCTTATGCGAAATATCTAAGTACATACAATCCGCGCCCAAGCGTTTCATTTCGTAGTCAATGGCGCGTGCAACCACGTCGCGTGGTGCCAACTCTGCGGCCGGATGAAATTCTGGCATAAAACGGCTGCCATCAGGACGACGTAATACTGCCCCTTCACCGCGTAGCGCTTCAGTTAGCAGGAATGACTGTGCATTGGGATGGAATAAACAGGTTGGATGGAATTGATTGAATTCCATGTTGGCAACCTGACAGCCAGCGCGCCACGCCATAGCGATGCCGTCACCACTGGCGACATCTGGATTACTGGTGTACTGATAAACTTTACTGGCACCGCCTGTGCAAAGTGCGACAAAACGCGCTGAAATCGTTTCGACACGCTGATTGATCCGATTTAAAATATAAGCGCCATAGCAACGTTGTTCGCCACCGACGTGCTTATTTGTGATTAAATCAACCGCATTCACGCGTTCTAAAATGGTGATATTTGGATGTTGCTTGGTTTGTTCTACCAGCGTAGTTTGCACCGCGCGACCAGTCGCATCGGCTGCGTGTAGAATGCGGCGATGACTATGGCCACCTTCTTGGTTAAGATGAAACTGGCCATCATCAATACGATCGAAGCCAACCCCAATATCAATAAGCCATTGCAGACTTTCTTTTGCGTGACTTGTGGTAAACTTCACTGCCTCGATGTCACATAAACCGGCACCCGCAACTAAAGTGTCTTCAATGTGGCTTTCAATGCTATCATTCTCGTCGAATACAGCAGCGATACCACCTTGTGCGTAGTATGTTGAGCCTTCGGTTAACGGACCTTTCGAAAGTACCGTAACGCGGGCATGGTCAGCGAGTTGTAAAGCTAAGGTTAAACCAGCAGCGCCGCTACCAATAATAAGTACATCGCATTGATAATGTGACATTTGTTCCATAAAGTATGTGGGATATTTAGCGTGCTAACACGCTGATCTGCTAAAGGAATAGAGGCGATTTTACTCTTTTGAATTTTTTTTGCGAACTTTTTACGCACACATAGGTCATAGTTTGCAAGTACGCAACGGGCCTATATATCTGACGTAGCTAGGGGTTGAGGAGAGCGGGCTCGGATGAGCGAACAAGAAACAGATAAAGCCCTGGTAGAACGAGTGCAACAGGGCGACCAAAGAGCCTTTGATTTGTTGGTAAAGAAATATCAGCACAAAGTGATGAGTCTGATATCGCGCTACGTTAAACAACAGGCAGATGTGCCAGACGTAGCGCAGGAAACATTTGTAAAAGCTTATCGTGCCTTAGCGAATTTCCGTGGCGATAGCGCTTTTTATACTTGGTTGTACCGAATTGCGGTGAATACAGCGAAAAACTATTTGGTTGCACAAGGGCGAAAGCCGCCAGCCAATGATGTTGATGCTGACGAAGCCGAGTTTTATGAAGGTAGTGGCGCATTGAAAGATAGCGCTTCGCCAGAAAGTATGTTGTTAACGGATGAGATTCGTGACGTCGTAATGCGAACCATCGATGACTTACCGGAAGATTTACGTCGTGCTATAACGCTACGTGAAATTGAAGGTTTGGGTTATGAAGAAATAGCCATTGAAATGGATTGTCCTATTGGCACCGTGCGGTCACGAATTTTTCGAGCGCGTGAGGCGATAGATCAACAATTACGGCCGTTATTAGAGCGCTAAACTGAATTTGAGGAAGCTTTATGTCTGATCGTTGCAAACAAAATGCCTCAGCATTGTTAGATAATCACTTCGGTGATTCAGGTGCTGATGCTGAACGTCCTTTTAATGCTGAGTTGTCAGCATTGTTGGACGATGAACAGGCACGTGCCACATGGCAACGCTACGCGTTGATGGGACATGTGATGCGTGGCGATGCACAGGCGAATCAACACATTGATATTAGTGCTCGCGTAGCGCTACAAATTTCTCAGGAATCGGTGGTGGTTCAACCGTCAATTCAGCAAGGCGGAGCTATGGCGCGAGCCGCTAGCCGTTGGTTAAAACCGGCGGGTAGTATTGCGATTGCAGCAAGTGTTGCATTAGTTGCGGTACTGTCGGTGCAACAGCCGGTAGTTGAAACAGAGCAAGCTACCCCAAGCGTGACATCACCAGCTTTAATTACCAATCCGTTCGGTGGTCGTAATCCGGTGAGTTATAACACGGTAATTGAGTCACAAGCTCCGTCCGCGGCTGAAGTTGCGCAGCAACGCCAGTTACTGCATTCCTATATGCTTGATCACCAACGCCAGTTACAGCTTTCCTTACAGGCGGATAAAGAACAGCAGCAAGAATCATCAACCGTTGAGAAGTTAAACGAACAGAATGATTAAATATGTCGCCGCGATTGCTCTTTGGTTTGTAGCAATCGCTCCTTTTGGCGCTTCTGGACAATCCGAAGTGAGCGTAGAACGCGCCGCCAATATGGGCCAGATTTGGTTTGACCGCATGGCTCGTTCATTGCGTGACCTCAATTTCGAAGCAACTCTCGTGCAGAGCCAAGGCCAACGTATACAACCGTTGGTATGGTTACATGGTAACTATGATCATCAAACCGATCTTGAACTTCTTATTTATTTAAACGGCGCGGATAACCGAGCTTTACGGGTCGGTGATCAAACATACTATTATTCGCAAATCGGCGGTTCCTACACGTTACAATCAGATGTGACGGTTGGATTAATCCCTCCAGCCTTTTATGAACCGTTTGCTAACATCGCTCAACACTACCAAGTTATCGCCAGCGGTGGTATGCGTGTTACTGGCCGACCAGCACAATATCTGCGGCTGATTAGCCGTGATGATTACCGTTACCATTATGATCTATGGGTTGACCGCGACTCGGGCATGTTATTAAAACTGCAGATGATGACGCCCCAAGGTGAAGTGTTAGAACAATTACAGCTCACGTCGATTATGTTTTCCGACGAAATTCCTGAACAACTCACTGAAGTTAGCGCTATTCAACGTCCTCCAAAGCTTTACGATACACAACAACTGAGTGAATTACGCTTCGCGTTGCGGCCGAATTGGTTACCGGGTGGATTTGATTTGCGTCGCGCTCATCATCGTCAACTATATGATACCCAGTTGCCGACCGATTACTTTTTGTTTAGTGATGGGCTGACCGAAGTATCAATTTATGTCACCGAGCAACAAGCACAGAAATTGCCAAGTTTGGCCTATCAAGGGCCAGAGTCACTCGTGAATACGTTTGTTGAAGGTTATGCGGTTACCGTTGTTGGTAAATTACCAGCGGACACGTTACAACGTATTGCTGAAAACATGGTCATTACCACTGAGAGTGCGCAGCAGTGATTCGAGAGCTAGCAGAAGTTGTCAGTGTGGAAAGTGACTTTTTGTTGGTCTCAACTGAGTTAAAAACCGGTTGTAGCGGTTGTGCGCAGCAAAATACTTGTGGTGCAGGGGTCATCTCGAAAGCATTCTCTGATCGTCGCGCTGAATTTCGTGTCCATAAGCCGCAAGGGCACTTTCGTCCAGGTCAACAAATCGAACTTTTACTTCCAGAGCAAGCGCTAACACGCTATTCGTTACTGGTATACATGGTTCCTCTCTTCGCTTTACTGGTGATGGCCATATTCACCGGCCAGCTATTGTCGTGGTCAGAAGGCTGGGTGATTCTGAGCGCCTTTAGTGGCTTCGCAGTGAGCTTTTATTTGCTTAAACGCTGGTTGCAACATCGTGATATTCAGGTTGCGCAACTGTTGAGCGTGCAACAAATCGATTAAATTTACCCGAAATTCTTTGTCCCGAACCGCATAAATCAGTATGATCAGCGGTTAGTATTTATTCCTTATTTTTTGTTGTTGCGGGGGCATTAATGCCAGAGAAGGCGTTTAAGCAAGCAAATATTCGCAATTTTTCGATTATTGCGCACATCGACCATGGTAAGTCGACTCTTTCTGATCGTCTCATTCAGCATTGTGGCGGGTTAACCGATCGTGAAATGGCTGAGCAAGTCCTTGATTCAATGGATCTTGAGCGCGAACGCGGGATTACTATCAAAGCGCAGAGTGTGACGTTGCACTATACCGCGCAAGATGGCGAAACTTATCAGTTGAACTTCATCGATACACCGGGACACGTTGACTTCTCTTACGAGGTTTCACGTAGCTTGGCGGGTTGTGAGGGTGCGTTGTTGGTGGTTGATGCCGCCCAAGGCGTTGAAGCGCAAACATTGGCGAACTGCTATACCGCAATTGAAATGGACCTTGAAGTGGTTCCGGTATTAAACAAAATCGATTTGCCGCAGGCTGATCCGATGCGCGTTGCCGAAGAGATTGAAGATATTGTTGGTATCCAAGCGATTGACGCCGTGCAATGTTCAGCGAAAACAGGGATTGGTATCGACGAAGTCCTCGAACGCATTGTCACACAAATTCCACCGCCGCAGGGCGATCCTGAAGAGCCATTGCAGGCACTGATTATCGATTCTTGGTTTGATAATTACCAAGGCGTGGTAAGTCTCGTACGCGTGAAAAACGGCGTGTTACGTGCTGGTGACAAAATGAAAGTCATGTCAACTGGACAAACGCACCAGATTGATAAAGTTGGATTTTTCTCACCAAAACCAACCGAAACCGGTATTTTACGCTGCGGTGAAGTAGGCTTCGTCATTGCCGGCATTAAAGAAATTCATGGTGCGCCGGTGGGTGACACCTTGACCTTGGCAAAACAGCCAGCGCCGCAGCCGCTGCCGGGCTTTAAAAAAGTAAAACCGCAGGTTTATGCGGGTATGTTCCCAATTTCATCGGACGATTATGAAAACTTCCGCGATGCATTAGCGAAGTTGTCATTAAATGATGCGTCGCTATTTTATGAACCAGAAAACTCAGCGGCACTCGGGTTTGGTTTCCGCGTCGGCTTTTTGGGGATGCTCCACATGGAGATTATCCAAGAGCGATTGGAACGTGAATACGATATCGATTTGATTACCACGGCACCAACGGTTGTGTATAAGGTCATCACTAAAGATGGCAAAGAGCACAAGGTTGATAACCCAGCTAACTTGCCCGCAGTGAACGATATCGAAACAATTTACGAACCAATTGTTGAAGCGAATATTTTGGTGCCACAAGAGTACCTTGGTAACGTGATTACACTGTGTGTTGATAAGCGTGGTGTACAAACCAAAATGGCTTATCACGGCAACCAAGTGGCAGTGACCTACGAATTGCCAATGGCTGAAGTGGTGATGGACTTCTTTGATCGCTTAAAATCAACGAGTCGCGGTTATGCGTCGTTGGATTATAACTTTAAGCGCTTCCAAGAAGCCGACATGGTGCGTGTTGATGTATTGATTAACGGCGATAAGGTGGATGCCTTAGCGATGATTACGCACCGCGATAATTCACAAGGTCGTGGTCGTGAGTTGGTTGATAAAATGCGTGAACTCATACCACGTCAAATGTTTGATATCGCCATTCAGGCAACTATCGGCACTCACGTTATCGCGCGTTCGACAGTGAAGCAATTACGTAAGAACGTTACCGCTAAATGTTATGGTGGTGACGTGAGTCGTAAGAAAAAACTCTTACAAAAACAAAAAGAAGGTAAAAAGCGAATGAAGCAACTTGGTAACGTTGAAGTTCCGCAAGAAGCATTTCTTGCCGTTCTCAAAGTTGGTAAGTAACGCTGTTTGCTTGATGCGCTAGGAATCTAAATTACATGGCAAACTTTTACTCGATTGTGCTGACGTTGGTGACCATCGCGGCAGGTTTGATTTGGCTCTACGATGCCAAAATGAAGAAGCCTGGGCGTTTGGCTACTATCGCTAAACTAGAAGAGCAGACCAGCAAAAAACTCGATGATGAAGAACGTGAACGGGTAGCCCCGCAAGGCCGTGTGGCTGAATTTGCGCAAAGCGTGTTCCCGATTTTATTCATCATTTTAATTGTGCGCTCGTTCTTTTATGAGCCGTTTCGGATTCCGTCTGCATCAATGATGCCAACCATGTTAGCGGGCGACTTTGTGCTGGTTGAAAAGTTTAGTTATGGCGTGCGTGACCCACTATTCCGAACTGAGTTGTTTGAAACTGGAACGCCGCAGCGGGGCGACGTCGCGGTATTTAAATTCCCATTGAATCCGCAAGTGGACTTCATTAAACGTATTGTTGCGACACCGGGTGACCGCATTATTTATCGTAATAAGACGCTTTATTTAGAGCCAGCATGCGTAGCCGAATCAGCTCAGTGTCCGCAATTGCAAGTTATTGAACGTAATGTGCAACAACAAGACGAGGTGTATTTTAGCCGCACGACGCCGTTGCAGCGTTATTCAGAGCAACTTGGTGAGATAGAACACGAAATCTTGATTGATCCAACCGTGGCACCACGTACGGCATATTATTTCCAGCAGGCGGGCACCGCAGCTGATGAGTGGATTGTGCCAGAAGGGCATTATTTTGCGATGGGCGATAACCGTGATAATTCGGAAGATAGCCGTTATTGGGGCTTTGTTCCGTATGAGAATTTAGTTGGCCAAGCGACGTTTATTTGGATGAGTTTAGAATTCAAGCGCGGTGCTGATTCATGGGTGCCTGATTGGTTGCCTGACTGGGTTCCATCCGGCGTGCGTTGGCATCGTCTAGGCACTGTGGAGTAAGGCGTGAGTTTACCAAAACCACCACTGAAACAACTTGAGAAATCTTTTGGTTATACGTTTAAAAATCGTGATGCCCTGATGCAAGCGTTAACGCATCGAAGTGCCGCAGCCAAACATAATGAACGTTTGGAATTTTTAGGTGATTCGGTACTCGGCATCATCATCAGCGAAGCGCTGTTCGAGCAGTTTCCAAATATTGATGAAGGTGATTTGAGCCGCATGCGCGCTACCTTGGTGTGCGGGCGTAGTTTGGCTAAATTAGCGCAACGCTTCGAGTTAGGTAAATTTTTGGTACTTGGCCCCGGCGAGATGAAAAGTGGCGGTCATCGCCGCGAATCTATCCTTGCGGACGCCATGGAAGCGTTGCTCGGCGCTATGTATATTGAAAGTGATTTAACCACTTGTCGCACGGTTGTACTAAACTGGTTTGCAAACCAACTGGCCGCAATTAAGCCCGGAGCAAGTCACAAAGATCCGAAGACTCGGCTTCAGGAATATTTACAAGGCCGCCAGCGCGGGCTGCCTGTTTATGAAGTTGTGGCAACACAAGGGCAGGCGCACAACCAACAATTTACTGTAAGTTGCCAAGTTGACGGGTTAGAACAACCGATTCGTGGTACCGGCACTAGCCGGCGTAAGGCCGAACAACAGGCGGCTACCGCAGCACTTGAACAACTTCTTCAGCAGGATAATTCATGACTGAACCGCAATACAGCTCAGAATCAGCGTTTGTTGCCATTGTCGGGCGTCCAAATGTAGGTAAATCAACGTTACTGAATCGTATTCTTGGGCAAAAAATTAGTATTACCTCGAGTAAACCGCAAACGACACGTCACCGCATTTTAGGTATAGAAACCGAAGGTGACAGACAAATCGTGTACGTTGATACGCCGGGGTTACATCAAGATGAAAAACGCGCTATTAACCGTTTAATGAATCGTGCTGCGGCAAGTTCATTAAGTGGTGTGGAAGTCGTATTATTTGTCGTAGAGGCTGGTAAGTGGGCCAGTGATGATGAAATGGTGCTGAATAAACTTAAAAAATCGGCACGCCCAGTTATTTTAGTGATCAATAAAATTGATCAATTTAAAGACAAAACAGAGCTATTGCCGTATCTGCAGCAATTAGCAGAGAAGCATGATTTCGCTGAAATTATTCCATTATCTGCGGCGACTGGTGCTCAAGTAGAAGCATTACGCGATATCGTGCATAAATACGCGCGGCCGGGCGTTCACCATTTTCCTGAAGATTACGTCACCGATCGGTCGCTCCGTTTCATGGTTGCTGAGATCATTCGTGAAAAACTCATGCGCTTTACGGGTGATGAATTACCTTACAGTACGACAGTTGAAATTGAGCAATTTAAAACAGCACCATCAGGAACCACGCATATACACGCTCTTATATTAGTTGAGCGTGATGGACAGAAACGGATGGTGATTGGTGCTGGTGGTAGCAAATTAAAAACGATTGGCTCTGAAGCGCGACGCGATATCGAACCCTTGGTTGGTGGCAAAGTACACCTGCAACTTTGGGTCAAAGTGAAATCCGGTTGGGCTGATGATGAGCGCGCTCTGCGTAGCTTAGGCTACGGCGAGGATTAAGCTGTGGAACCGGCGTTTGTCCTGCATCGCTGGCCCTACCAAGACAGCAGTTTATTGCTTGAGTTATTTTCTGCTGAACAGGGGCGTTTTCGCGCAATTGCTAAAGGTGCAAAACGCCCTAAAAGTCCGTGGCGCAGTATTCTACAGCCCTTTACACCACTGCAAATCAGCACACGTGGCCGTCACGAGTTACAAACCTTAGTGGCAGCAGAGGCGCTCGATTCCAGTCTTAAGTTAAGCGGGACAGCCCTATACAGCGGCTTTTACGTGAATGAGTTGGTACAACGACTGACCACGCCATATCACCTGGTTGACGGGCTATTTCAGGATTACCGCGAAACCCTCGAACTACTGACCCAAGTTACCCATGTTGAGCCTATTTTACGACGCTTCGAATGGCAGTTATTGTGTCATTTAGGGCACGGTTTTGATTGGCATATGGACACGCAGGAGCAACCCATTAGTGCCACACAAACGTATCAATTTATTCCCGAAGCAGGATTTAGCTTAACCAATGCCGAAGAACAGGCCGATGTGCTGTTGTTGAGTGGTGCTGATATTATTCGTTTGAGCGACTTTGCTGTGTCTGAACAGCGCTTGCTAAACTTATTTAAACGACTCATGCGCGTGGCATTGCAACCTTATCTTGGGCCGCAACCACTGCGGAGTCGGCAATTATTTGTTCAATTTAAGGATTTGTCATGAATTCAAGCGTAGGAATTCCACCGATTTACTTAGGTGTCAACATTGACCATGTCGCCACCGTTCGTAATGCCCGGGGCGTAAGTTATCCTGATCCTGTGTCAGCGGCCGCACTAGCCGAGCAAGCTGGAGCCGATGGGATCACGGTGCATTTGCGCGAAGATCGTCGTCATATCAAAGATCGCGATGTTGAAATTCTTGCGCAAACGTTGCAAACCCGCATGAATTTGGAAATGGCGGTCACTGAAGAGATGCTCGGTATTGCGTGTCGTATTAAACCAACATTTTGTTGTTTGGTACCCGAAAAACGAGAAGAGTTAACAACAGAAGGTGGTTTAGACGTCGCCGGGCAGCAACAGAAAATTACTGCGGCAGTGACGCAGCTTGCCGAACATGGTATCGCCACGAGTTTGTTTATTGATGCCGATAAACGGCAGATTGATGCCGCTGTTGCGACAGGTGCGCCGATTATCGAGCTTCATACGGGACATTACGCTGAGCAAACTAACGAGCAGGCGCAGTTACAAGCGTTGGCGCAGTTACGCGATGCCGCTGAATACGCTCAAGCAGCGGGTATTCAGGTAAATGCTGGACATGGTTTGCACTATCACAATACGGCGCCGATAGCGGCAATTCCGCAGTTAGTGGAACTTAATATTGGCCATGCCATTATCGCGCGTGCAGTATTAGTAGGGCTTGAGCAAGCAGTGCGAGATATGAAAGCGATCATGCAACAGGCGCGGTTACATGGCTCAGTTTTATAAGCCGCAGGCACGAACGAGTCAACCGCAACGCTTAACGGATCAGCTCGTCGTCGGGCTGGACCACCAGGGGCGCGGTGTAGTTCGTACACCGAAAGGGGTTAAGTTTGTAGCCGGAGCGTTACCGACAGAACGTATCGCAATTACCGTTCAGGGTAAGCATGAGGCGCATTTAGATCGCATTCAAACATCGAGCACACAGCGAATTGAACCACCATGCGCATTTTATGAGCAATGTGGTGGTTGTGACCTACAGCATCTTGAGCTTGACGCTCAGCGCGCGCACAAACAGCAAGTTGTGATTGAGATGTTGGCGAAGTTTGCGCAGGTAGAAGCACAGCAGTGGCTTCCGCCGTTAACGGGTGATGCCTGGAACTATCGCCGGCGCGCCCGTTTAGCCGTGCATTATGACGCGAAGCGGCACCAACTCAAGGTGGGTTTTCGGGCACCTAAAAGCAAACAAATATGCGTGATTGATCACTGTTTAGTGTTAGCCGAGAGTTTGAATAAGTTGCTGCAGCCCTTGCAGCAACTCTTGCCGCAGCTAGCACTCGTTAAACAACTCGGCCATGTTGAACTGATTGAATTTGAGCATCAGGTGGTGGTGTTACTGCGCGTCAAACAATGGCCAGACGAACAAGACCTAAACCAACTGCAAGAGTTTGCAACAGCGCATCAAGTCAGTCTGTGGTGTGAATCTGATCAGCAGTTGGCGCCATTAGTTGCGAATGAACCGCTCAGCTATCGCACGGTGGGTACGAGTATTAGCTGTTTACCGACTAATTTTATGCAGGCGCATCGCCAATTGAGCGAGCAAATGGTGAAGCAAGCGTTAGTTTGGCTAGATATTCAACCTAATGAAAAAGTGCTTGAACTCTACGCCGGTAGTGGAAACTTTACGCTACCGTTGGCGTTAGCTGGGGCGCAAGTTACGGCTATTGAAGGTGTTGCGACAATGGTTGAGCAACTCAAAGCCAATGCTCAGAATGCGCAGGTGAGTATTGAGGCTTTTTGTTGCGACCTTGAGCAGCCATGGCATCGTCAAAGCTGGCGGCAGGATGGTTACGGTAAAGTGTTACTGGATCCTGCTCGGGCGGGAGCTCCGCACGCGATTCATGAAGTGGCGCAACTGCGACCACAGCGAATTGTTTATATTTCCTGCGCACCGGATACACTAGCACGCGATGCAAAAGTTTTAAAAGAACATGGCTACCAGTTAAAGCAAGCACAAGTAGTTGACATGTTTCCGCAGACCCATCACATTGAGGTCATGACACGATTCGAAAGGGAGTAACGCGGTGGTTTGGGTGCGCAGTACGCATGTTGATAAGCCAAATCAACATGGCGATTGGCTAGCAGAATTAGATTCAAAAGAACGCTGCGCACAACTGCGCGAACACGCTGAGCGGCTAAAACTGATTTGTGAACGTGCGAAACAGCCCCAACTGCTGGTGAAAGGTGAAGAGATGGTTGAGATCCTTATCGGTCTCAATCTCGATCAAGAATCGCTTGTTGCCGCTTTATATAGTCCCGCATTTGAAGCGCAATTGATTGACTTAGAAGAAGCGCAACAGTGGGGCGGCAAGAGTTTGCCGATTCTGCTGGAAGCGGTTCAGCAAATGCAAACCATCAGCGCCTTACAACACTTCCAGCATGGTAAACCCAGCTTAGTTCAGATTGATAATGTGCGGCGCATGCTACTTGCTATGGTCACTGATGTGCGCGCCGTGCTCATCAAGTTGGCCGAGCGTATCTGTTTTTTACGCGAAGTGAAAACGCTGGATGAAGAAACTCGTGTTTTAGTTGCGAAAGAATGTAATGAGATTTATGCCCCGTTAGCGAATCGGCTTGGTATCGGTCAGTTAAAATGGGAGCTTGAGGATTTAGCCTTTCGCTATTTACATCCGAGCACCTATAAAACAATCGCCACACAGTTGCACGAACGACGCATTGATCGGGAAACTTACATAACTGATTTTGTGCAAAGCTTACAGCAGGCATTGGATAATGAAGGTGTGAAGGCCACTGTTTATGGGCGGCCGAAACATATTTATTCCATTTGGCGTAAGATGCAGAAGAAGCATCTTAGCTTTGAGCAACTCTATGATATCCGTGCCGTACGCATCATTACCGATTCACTCAAAGATTGTTATGCCGCTTTAGGTGTCGTCCATAGTTTATGGCGCCATATTGGGTCTGAATTTGATGATTATATTGCCACTCCTAAGGCAAATGGCTATCAGTCGATTCATACCGTTGTATTAGGCCCACAAGAAAAGCATGTCGAGATTCAAATTCGAACGCAAGCGATGCACGATGATGCGGAGCTCGGGGTAGCTGCGCATTGGATGTACAAAGAAGGTACAAGCGCTGGTAAAGGTTCAGGATTTGAAGAGAAAATTGCTTGGTTGCGTAAGTTACTGGCATGGCACGATGACATGGCTGGCAATGACGGGTTAGTCGATGAAATTCGCTCGCAAGTATTTGAAGACCGAGTTTATGTTTTTACGCCGAAAGGTGAAGTGATTGATTTACCGGCTGGCGCGACACCGCTCGATTTCGCTTATTATATTCATTCGCAAGTTGGTCACCGTTGCGTGGGAGCGAAAGTAGATGGACATATTGTGCCGTTTACTTATCAATTGAAAAACGGCGAACGAGTCGAAATACTGACCCAAAAAAATGCGCAACCACGGCGTGATTGGCTTAATCCAGCAAGCGGTTATTTGCAGACCGCTCGTGCCCGTAGCAAGGTGATCACTTATTTTAAAAAGCTCGATCGCGATAAAAACTTAAAAGCCGGTAAAGAATTACTCGAGACCGAGCTCGCCAAACATAACGTTCCATTAGCGCAGGCCGAAAGCGTGTTAGAACGCTTTAATATGATGCATTTAGATGATTTGTTAGCCGCTATTGGTGCAGGTGATGTACGTCTGCAGCAGGTTGTGAATCAATTGCGACCAGAAACCGATAGTGCTGCTGAGCGCATTGAACGGTTAACTGCGCGCAAGACGAAACCCACGCGCAGTGGCAAACAAAGTGATGTCACCGTTGAGGGTATCGGCAACTTGTTAGTGCAGTTTGCCAAATGTTGTCAGCCTGTGCCTGGTGATTCAATTTTAGGATTTGTAACGCAGGGGCGCGGGGTATCGGTACATCGAACCGATTGCGAGCAACTGAAACATTTGCTTGAGCAACATCCTGAACGTGCTTTGGAAGTGAGTTGGAGCCAAGCGAAACGTGGTAATTATCGCGTTAACTTGCGTATTGATGCGGATGATCATCAAGGGTTGTTACATGACATTACGAGCGTGCTTGCTAATGAAAAGGTCAACGTGGCGCAACTTGATTCGCGTTTAGATACCAACACTCGTCAAGCTTTTGTCACCGTCGGTATTATAGTTGCTGACGCCGATGACGTGCAGCGTTTGCTGAGCCGTCTCGGTCAATTAAAAGGAATTCATAAGGTAGTAAGGGTGACACAATGACGAATTCACTGAGCCAAACAGAAAATTTCTCCGGCGTTGCTGCGTTATTGGAAGTAATGCGTCGTTTACGCGACCCTAAAAACGGTTGCCCGTGGGATTTGAAGCAATCGATGACCAGTTTAATTCCCTATACTATCGAAGAGGCTTATGAAGTTGCTGCCGCTATCACTGAAGGCAACAGTGCCGAGATTAAGGATGAACTGGGAGATTTGTTATTTCAGGTAGTGTTTTATACGCAACTGACCACAGAGCAACAGCAGTTTACTTTCGATGAAGTTGCGCAGCAAACGGCGGACAAGTTGATTCGACGCCACCCGCATGTTTTCGGTGACAGCACGACGCAAACCGATGAAGAGATAAAAGCACAGTGGGAGCAAATTAAAGCAGAGGAACGCGCTAAAAAAGGTGAGCAAGACAGTGTTTTTAACGGTATACCAGATAATTTGCCGAGTATTCTACTAGCTCTCAAGCTACAAAAACGCGCTGCCAATGTTGGCTTTGATTGGCCTACAATCCAACCGGTGCTGGCTAAAATCCGTGAAGAAATAGCCGAAGTTGAAGAGGAACTTGCACGCAGTGAACGCGATCAAACCGCGCTTGAAGCGGAGATTGGCGATGTGTTATTTGCGGTAGTGAATTTAGCCCGCCACGCACAAGTTAATCCAGAGCATGCGTTGCGGCGAACTAATCTGAAATTTAAACAACGTTTTCAAGCGATTGAACAACGTTTGCGTGAATTAAATAAACATCCAGAGGAACTGAATCTGGATGAACTTGAAAGCCATTGGCAAGCAGTGAAGGCCAAAGATTGATTGGTTGATTGAGTTGACGGGTTGGTGTCAGCAGGGGCAAATGTTACTGACAATGCGATTTTAAATTGTCGGCAAGCGATGCTTCAGGTATACTGTTTTCCCGTCTTGAAGCAAATCCCTTTTTAACCTGACGACTTAGGTTTCGCATGACAACTAATTATATTTTCGTCACCGGCGGTGTTGTATCTTCGCTGGGCAAAGGCATTGCTGCAGCTTCTTTGGCGGCAATTCTTGAAGCTCGTGGCCTGAAGGTCACGATTCTAAAACTTGATCCTTATATCAACGTCGATCCGGGCACTATGAGCCCGATTCAGCATGGCGAAGTATTCGTCACCGAAGACGGTGCTGAAACCGATCTTGACCTTGGTCACTACGAGCGTTTTATTCGTACCCGTATGACCAAGAAAAATAACTTCACTGCTGGCCGTGTATACGAAGATATTATTCGTCGCGAACGTCGCGGTGAATTCCTTGGCGCGACCATTCAGGTTATTCCACACATCACCAATGAAATTAAACGTCGTATTATTGACGGCGGTGCTGGCTATGATGTTGCGATTATTGAAATTGGTGGCACAGTGGGTGACATTGAGTCACAACCGTTTTTAGAAGCGATCCGTCAGTTAGCCACCGAAGTTGGACGTGATCATACATTGTTTATGCATCTCACCTTAGTACCATTTTTGGGTGCTGCAGGCGAGGTGAAAACTAAACCAACGCAACATTCGGTTAAAGAACTGCGTTCGATTGGTATTCAGCCGGACATTTTAGTGTGTCGCTCAGACCGCGCGTTACCGGCGAACGAACGCGCTAAGATTGCGTTGTTCACCAACGTTGAAGAAAAAGCCGTTATTGGCTTAAAAGACGTTGATAGTATCTACAAGATTCCAGCGATTTTGAAGTCGCAAGGGCTCGATGAGTTAGTTGTGCATCGGTTCCGTATGGATTGCCCAGAGGCCGATTTGTCAGAATGGGAACAAGTTCTCTATCAAGAATCTAATCCAAGTGGTGAAGTGACTATTGGTTTTGTCGGTAAATACATTGAATTACCTGATGCCTATAAGTCGGTAAATGAAGCCTTAGCTCACGCTGGTTTGAAGAATCGCTTAACCGTTAATATTCGCTATATTGATGCACAAGATGTGGAAACCAAAGGCGTTGCAAAACTAGCCGACGTTGATGCCATCATCGTGCCGGGCGGTTTCGGTGAGCGTGGTATTCTTGGCAAAATCATGGCTGCACAGTATGCTCGCGAGAACGGTATTCCGTATCTAGGTATCTGTTTGGGAATGCAAATTGCGTTAATCGAATACGCCCGTAACGTTGCCAACCTTAAAGGTGCAAATAGCACAGAGTTTGATGCGAAAGCTGAACATCCGGTTGTTGGCTTGATTACTGAGTGGATGGACGCAAAAGGTCAAAAGGAACTTCGTGATTCAAGTTCGGATCTCGGTGGTACCATGCGCCTTGGTGCGCAACCATGTAATTTGGTCAAAGGCACGAAGGCGCGTAACCTTTACGGTAAGGACGTTATTCAAGAGCGTCATCGTCACCGTTACGAAGTGAATGGCCATTATATTGAACAGTTGGAGCAGGCGGGCTTGAAAATTTCAGGTTGGTCACATGATAATCGACTTGTCGAAATTATTGAGATTCCTGAGCATCCTTGGTTTGTGGCGGCACAATTCCATCCGGAATTCACCTCAACACCACGTGACGGACATCCATTGTTCCGTGGCTTTATTGAAGCCGCAGGTATTTATCAGAAAAAGCGTCGCGCTTAAGCGTTGCGTGTATTAACAGGAGTAGGCTACTGTCATGGCAGCAATCAGTAAAATTGTAGCTCGTGAAATCATGGACTCACGCGGCAACCCAACCGTTGAAGCTGATGTCTATCTAGAAAACGGACATTGGGGCCGTGCGGCTGCGCCAAGCGGTGCATCAACTGGTTCACGTGAAGCATTAGAATTACGTGATGGCGATAAATCACGTTACTTGGGTAAGGGCGTTGAGAAGGCCGTGGCAAATATTCATGATGCTATTGCGCCAGCGCTTACTGGTGTTGATGCGACCGACCAACAGCGTGTTGACCAGATTATGCTTGATCTTGATGGCACCGAGAACAAAGAAAAGTTGGGTGCTAACGCGATTTTGGCAGTGTCATTAGCGGCTGCAAAAGCAGCGGCTAATAGCAAAGGCATGCCACTGTATGCACATATTGCTGAAATTAACGGTACGGCTGGTCAATTTAGCATGCCATTACCTATGATGAATATTCTCAATGGCGGCGAGCACGCAGATAATAACGTTGATATTCAAGAGTTTATGATTCAGCCAGTTGGCGCATCAAGCTTTAAAGAAGGCTTACGCATGGGTGCTGAAGTATTCCATGCCTTGAAAAAAGTATTGCAAGCACGCGGCTTAAGCACTGCTGTCGGTGATGAAGGTGGTTTTGCGCCGAATTTGGCAAGTAACGAAGAAGCATTAGCAGTTATCGTTGAAGCGGTTGAAAAAGCTGGATATCGCATGGGTGATGATATCACCTTGGCACTAGATTGCGCGGCATCTGAGTTCTATCGCGATGGCAAATATAATCTGGCTGGTGAAGGGAAATCTTTCGACGCTGCTGGATTTGCTGAATACCTCGACGGCTTGTGCCAGAAGTATCCAATTATCTCGATTGAAGATGGCTTAGATGAGAGTGATTGGGATGGTTGGAAAGTATTAACCGACCGTATTGGTGATCGCGTGCAGTTGGTGGGTGACGATTTGTTCGTGACCAACACAAAGATTTTGCAACGTGGTATTGAGCAAGGCATTGGTAACTCGATTTTGATTAAGTTTAATCAAATCGGTAGTTTGTCAGAGACTTTAGCTGCTATTCGCATGGCGCGTGAAGCTGGCTTTACAGCTGTGATCTCACATCGTTCAGGTGAGACTGAAGACGCAACCATTGCAGATTTGGCAGTAGGCACCGCTGCGGGTCAAATCAAGACCGGTTCGTTATGCCGCTCAGATCGTGTTGCTAAGTATAACCAGTTGCTACGCATTGAAGCCGAGCTGAATGGCCAAGCGCCATATCGTGGTCGCGCTGAAGTGAATGCGAAGCACGGCTAAGCTGAGCTGGTCACAGTTGTGACACATCAAAGTGATATTTTTCAGCAGCTCACATCTACCAACGCGGTAGGTGTGAGCTCTGCTGTTTTTGCAGAGCTGTGCATGGCGCTGTATGAGCGCGAATTGAAACAACTTGCGCAACAGCCGCAAGCTTCAATATCACTGCTACAAAGGCGCTTACAAAGTCTGCCGTATCATGTCAAAAACGCCGCTCAAGGCATGTTAGAAAGCGATGCACCGTACACACTTGATGTGCAGAATGCGAGTTGGCAAGCTCCGCAAAAACGTCAGCTGAGTATTAGTGCAACTCAACCAAGCAAACTGCAGCGTTGGCTAAGACATTCGGCACGTTTAGGCGACACTGTTCCGATTGTTGATTTGCGATTGCCACTGCAACAAGTTCGTCTCGACTCCATTGATCGTATTGACCACGAGCAACAGCGCGTGCACTGTAATATGCACGGTTGGTTTTCTTTCCAAGGGGAATGTTTAGAGCCAGACGGAGAGTTGCTGCATCTCGTTCGCCCAGATAACTCAAATTTGGCTCCAGCCTTTTGCGGTCACCAGTGGAATCACAAAGGCCGTATTGACCCGCGCACGTTGTCGCTACGTGAAGTGTTATTGGCAACCACTGTTGAATTTTAAGCGTTCCAAGCGCCCACAAAAGCAATCAAGCCGGCAATTATCACGAGAAGCAGACTGATTTTACGAAACAGCTGTTCTGATAACTTGTCACTAATGCGATGCCCCAGCCAAGCACCACCGATAGCGCCGATGAGCAGGCAAATAACAATTGGGAAGTGATCTGCTTCATAGCGACGCTGAACGCCAAACGACACAATATTTGTGAGTGCCAGAGCCCAGAAAAACACGGTGAGGGTGGCACGAAAGGCAATACGATCGAGCCCATTGCCGGTGAGAAATAAAACGACGGGTGGACCGCCTAAGGTTAATGCGCCGTTACTAAAACCAGCTAATAACCCACTAAAGCTTTGTAGAGTTGGGGTGCTCCGGTGCTTGAATTGCACCCCAAACCAAAATAATGCCGCAACACTAATTACTAGTACAGCCATGCCCATTTGCAACCAATCAAGACGAATATGGTTAAGCAGCCAGTTACCAACTAAAGTACCGATAATGCCAGTGGCTAGCAACCAACGCCATTGCTGAATGCGTACCGCATGACGAAGCATCCAAGCAAGGTAGGTTGCCATGGCAAAATTAATAATTGATAAGGTTGGTGTGATCACGCTTAAGGGCAACAGTAAGGTCAATAGAGGGACGGCAATTAAGCCTGAACCGAAGCCAGTAATACCTTGTAAACACGCGCCAACAAAAATAATCAACGTGATCAGTGTGTAATCCATAGACAAAGACGCTCTCGATTAATCGTTGGGCTTTATGATAAAGGTCGATATACTAGCAGTACTGCTGCAATTATTTATAATAACGAACAACAGCAATTGGGGACAGCTATGCGATTATTGAAACTCATCTTTATTGTCGCTTTGATTGCGCTGCAATATCGGCTGTGGTTCGGTAAAAACAGCTTACCAGATTATTGGCATTTGCAGTCAGACGTGGTGCGACAAGCTGAAACCAATACACGATTAATGCAGCGCAACCAGGTACTCGCGGCAGATATCGCTGATTTACGTGAAGGGCAGGTTGCACTTGAAGAGCGCGCTCGTAACGAACTTGGTTTAATCAAGCGGCATGAAACGTTTTTTCGCATAGTGCCTGTAAAACAACCAACCAACTAATAGACATGATGCAGAACCAGATTCGGATTGCCGCGGTGATTCCTGCTGCCGGTATTGGCAGCCGCATGGGCTTGACTGAACCCAAACAATATCTTCACATTGCCGGTAAAACCGTTCTTGAGCATAGTGTTGCTGCGGTAGCCGCTGATCCGCGGGTTGAAGCCATTTATATTGCGGTTGCGGCAAATGATACGTGGATTAAAACGTTAAACTTTACTGAGCGCTGCCCGGTGCGTTTGGTGGTGGGTGGCGCTAGTCGAGCAAGTTCAGTCTATGCCGGCGTCAGTGCTGCAAAAACGGATGGCTTTGCCTGGGTACTGGTGCACGATGCGGCGCGTCCGTGTTTGCAATCCGACGAGCTCAAAGCTGTTATTGATGCGGGCGTTACGCATGAAGATGGCGCTATTTTAGCGCTCCCCATTGCCGATACCATCAAACAAGCGCAAGCCTCAGGGCCACAGGATATCGCTCAAAGTATTCCGCGCGACAGGCTTTGGCGAGCATTAACTCCGCAAGTGTTTAACACGGTACAGCTGAGCAATGCGTTAACCAAACTTGGGGTCGACAACGCAGCCATTACCGACGAAGCGTCAGCAATTGAATTAACTGGCGGGCATCCTAAGTTAGTGGTGGGGCGGCAAACGAACATTAAAATTACGCAGCCGGGCGATGAACAGCTGGCTGCAAGCTTTATTGCTCTTATGAAACAGTAACGGCAAACAAAGGATAAAGGAGAAAGCATGCGAATCGGGCACGGCTATGATGTGCATAAATTTGGTGGCGAAGGGCCGTTAACACTCGGCGGGATTCAGGTCCCGTATGAACAAGGTTTGCTTGCGCACTCCGACGGTGATGTGATTTTGCATGCGGTGGCTGATGCACTGCTTGGTGCTGTTGCTTTAGGCGATATTGGTCAACATTTCCCCGACACCGACGCGCGATATGCCGGCGCTGACAGTGGTCAATTACTCCAACATGTATACAAACTGGTACAAGAACAAGGTTTTGAATTAGGTAACCTTGACGTTACGGTGGTTGCGCAAGCCCCTAAATTAGCAGCCCATATTCCAGCCATGCGTGAGCGTATTGCCAGCTTATTAGCTACCCCAGTAAGTCATATTAACGTCAAGGCAACCACCACCGAGAAGCTCGGCTTTGTTGGTCGCAAAGAAGGCATTGCCTGCCATGCTGTCGTACTCGTGATGCCGAGCGTTGCCCGTGACTGAAGCGTATCTCCATGGAATACCGTTGTGTCACGGCCAATTTAAAGCCTCAGCTGAGGATTTTCAGGTTACCGAACTGTTAGAGTTGCCGGTTACCGAGGCCAGTCAACAAGTTGGCGAACATCAGTGGCTATGGGTCAAGAAAACTGGCGCGAATACCGCGTTTGTGGCAGGGCAAATAGCCAAATTTGCTGGCGTTAAAGAACGCGATGTTAGCTTTTCTGGCCTAAAAGATCGTCATGCAATAACTTTTCAATGGTTCTCAGTGCAGTTGCCTGGTCAGGCACTCTTGCCGTGGAACACCCTTGAACATCCTGAATTTGAGGTTCTGCAAGCGGCGCTGCAACCCAAAAAGCTGAAAATAGGGACGCACCGCGCCAATCATTTCGTATTAAAAATCAGACAAATCGATGACGCGGCAGCATTTGAAAAGCGCTGGCAACAGATTATAGAAACTGGCGTACCGAACTATTTCGGTGCGCAACGGTTTGGGCACAACGGTCAAAATATCGAGCAAGCCAAGCGTTGGTTTGGCGGCCAGCTGAAACGCCGACTCAACCGCAATCAAATGGGGCTGTACTTATCTGCCGCCCGGTCGTTTTTGTTTAACCAAGTGGTGAGTGAACGGATTACTCAGCAGCGGTTAACACCAGAAGTTGGCGATGCCGTTATGCTCCGTGGTAGCCAATCGTTTTTCGTGGTAGAAGCGGTCGATGCAAGTTTGCTTGAGCGCTACTCGCAGGGTGATATTATGTTGACAGCACCGTTGCCAGGAAGCGACAAATGGGCGAGTTCCGGTGCCATTGCAGAATTTGAACAGGCGATTTGCCAGCAGCATCAGGACTTGATGAGTGGCTTAGTCAAGCAACGTGTTGATCATGCACGGCGCCCTCTATTACTGAAACTCCAAACGCCGCAGTTGCGCTGGTTAGCAGAGGATTGCGCCGAGCTCGAATTCACGTTACCGCGTGGCGCTTTTGCGACCAGCGTGTTACGTGAGCTCGTCCTTGAATTAAATAATGATTTGAGTAACGACCTAAATAGTGAATCAATACAAGGTAATTAAACCCATGATGAAGTTGTTAGTTAGTAACGACGATGGTGTTCATGCTCCGGGCATCGAAGCACTCTATATGCGCTTAAAAGATATTGCCCAAGTGCGCGTTATTGCACCAGACAGAAATTGTAGTGGTGCGAGTAATTCATTAACGCTACACAATCCGCTACGAATGCAACGCTTACCGAATGGCTTTTATTCGCTTAACGGTACGCCAACCGATTGCGTTCATCTCGGTACTAATTCGCCACTTGCTGATGATGTTGATTTGGTTGTATCCGGAATTAACGATGGCCCGAATATGGGCGATGACGTTCTGTATTCCGGTACTGTTGCTGCAGCGATGGAAGGGCGTTTCATGGGATTACCTGCTATTGCCGTCTCGATGGGTTCGCGTAGCGATGAGTTTTATGATACTGCCGCTTTGGTCGTTGCTAATATCGTGAACCGTATGGCTGATCAACCGTTACGCTTAGATACGATTTTAAACATTAATGTACCAGCGGTACCGTTTGAAGAGCTGAAAGGCTATAAGGTTACCCGTCTGGGGCGTCGCCACCGCGCAGAAACCATGGTCCAGAGCAAAGATCCGTTCGGCCGTGACATTTTTTGGTATGGCCCGATTGGCGGTCATCAAGATGATGCAGAAGGCACTGACTTTCATGCGGTGCGTGAAGGTTATGTTTCAATCACGCCACTGAGCTTAGATATGACCGCACGAAGTCACCAAGACACGCTTTCTAACTGGTTAACGAAAACGACAACATGATTCAGAATTTTCAAGGTATGGCGCGTAAGCTCGCTGACAAATTACGTGCTGAAGGGATTACCAATGCGGCAGTACTCGATGTGATTCAATCGACACCGCGGCATTTATTTATGCCTGAATCATTAGCGCATAAAGCATACGAGAATACTGCTTTGCCGATTGGGCAAGGGCAAACCATTTCTCAACCGTTGATGGTTGCATCAATGACTCAGTTGTTAATGCAGCATCATTGCCAAAAAGTGTTAGAAATTGGTACAGGTAGTGGTTATCAGACGGCAATTTTGGCACAGTTGGTCAATCACGTGTATTCAGTTGAGCGTATTGCTGAATTGCAATATCAAGCCAAACGTCGTTTGAAGAAGCTTGATTTACACAATGTATCCATGCGCCATGGCGATGGTTGGCAGGGCTGGGCAAGTAAAGCGCCTTTTGATGGTATTATCGTGACAGCAGCGGCAAGCTCGATGCCAATGGAATTATTACAGCAATTGACTGATGGGGGGGTTATGGTGATTCCTGTCGGTACCACAATACAACGTTTAATTGTGGTGCGCCGTTTTGGCGACGAATTTGAGCAAAAGGAATTGGGTGAAGTGAAATTTGTACCGCTCGTACCTGGAGCGACCATATGAAAATCTTTGGTTGGCTCTATGACAAAGTATTAAGTTGGTCGCAGCATCGTCGTGCGCCAACTATTCTCGCCGGCTTGAGTTTCTCAGAATCGGTTATTTTCCCAATTCCACCCGATGTTATGTTAGCCCCAATGGCGATGACACAACCGCAACGGGCTTGGCAATTTGCTTGGATTACGACCATTGCATCCGTGCTCGGTGGTATCGCCGGCTATTGGCTGGGTTATTTCTTATTTGACCCGGTGGTATTGCCACTGGTGGAGTGGGCTGGCTATGAGGATAAATTAGCACGCGTCACGGCGTGGTTTCACGCCTATGGGTTTTGGATTATTTTCATTGCTGGCTTCTCACCGTTGCCGTATAAATTATTCACGGTTACTGGAGGCATGCTTAGTGTCGCGTTTATCCCCTTTGTGATGGGGTCAGTGATTAGTCGCGGGTTACGGTTTTTCCTTGTCGCATGGTTGTTAAAAACTGGCGGTCCGAAAATGGCTGTGCACTTGCGAACTTATGTTGATCGAATTGGTTGGGGGATGGTGATTGTGGCCATCATTGCCTATGTGTGGACGCGTTAAACAGCTTAGTGTATTGGCCTTCGCGCTATTATTAGTGCTATCGGGTTGTGCCCAGCGCACCGCGCCAGCACCAGTAACGAAGTTGTACAAAGGTAAATCAATCCACGACTTCGAACCGGCTAGCTTGTCTGCCAAGACCTACACGGTCGAACCAGGGGATACGCTTTATTCAATCGCCTTTCGCGCGAACGAAGATGTGCGAACACTCGCGCAGTGGAATGACATTTCTGCGCCCTACACGATTGTCCCTGGGCAAGAATTACGGCTCGTAGCAAAGACTTCTCGAACAACGCCGACCAGACCATCTCGAACAACACAAACCGTTGCGTCAGCGCCAAAGACAGGGTATCGTGACCAACAGGTTAAACAAAATAAAAGCAAACCGTTAACAGTAAAGCAACAGGCGGTGGCAAGCCGACCGTTACCACCGCAAAAAGCCGAGCCAACACTACCAGCAAGTAAAGATATAGCATGGCAGTGGCCTTCAGGTGGTCGTGTATTGCGAGAGTTTTCTACTGCTGAAACCGGCAGTAAAGGGCTTGACCTTGCGGGAAGCCGCGGTGATCCGATTTATGCCGCAGCAGCTGGAAAAGTAGTGTATGCAGGGAATGCATTGAAAGGGTATGGTCAATTAATTATTTTGAAACATAACGATGACTATATTACTGCTTATGCCCATAACCAGCAGCTGTTAGTGAAAGAACAACAATGGGTTAACAAAGGCGATGAAATCGCCGCCATGGGGGATACCGATGCAGAGCGTGTGAAATTGCATTTTCAAGTGCGGTTTCGTGGCAAATCGGTTAACCCACGGCATTATTTGCCTCGGGGGACACAGTGAGTCGAGATCAGGAAGACATAGACGAAGTTGATGAGCAAGAACTGCTATCAATGGAGCAATCCGCGTCCGAAGATAGTGATGAGGCGTTTGAAGAAATTCTCGCTAATCGCGTCAATTATCAAAAGAAGATGGACGCGACTCAGCTGTATTTGAGCGAAATTGGTTACTCACCACTTTTGAGTGCCGAAGAAGAAGTACATTTTTCGCGACTCGCTCGTAAAGGCGATGCTAAAGCACGTGCACGGATGATCGAGAGTAATTTACGTCTTGTCGTGAAGATTGCTCGTCGTTATACCAATCGTGGCTTGGCGTTACTTGATTTAGTGGAAGAGGGTAACCTTGGCCTAATTCGCGCCGTTGAAAAATTCGATCCAGAGCGCGGATTTCGCTTCTCGACTTATGCGACTTGGTGGATTCGTCAAACCATTGAACGCGCCATAATGAATCAAACGCGCACGATTCGATTACCGATTCATGTGGTCAAAGAGTTAAACAGCTATTTACGTGCCGCGCGCGAACTCGCGCATACCCTCGATCATGAACCAACCGCTGAAGATATAGCTGAAAAGTTAGATGTTTCTGTTGCTGACGTGAGCCGGATGCTAAGGCTGAATGAGCGTGTCACGTCGGTAGACACGCCAATGGGTGGCAGCGATAACGACAAAGCTCTAGTAGACATGCTAACGGACGATAGTGATTATGGTCCGGAAGGTGACATGCAAGAAGAAGACGTGCGTGATCACATCATGACTTGGCTAGAAAATCTCAATGAAAAACAGCGTGAAGTTCTAGCGCGTCGATTCGGCTTGTTGGGTTACGAACCAGCCACACTTGAGGATGTTGGCCGTGAAATTGGGTTAACTCGAGAGCGGGTTCGCCAGATACAAGTTGAAGCGCTGCGTCGTTTACGAGATATGCTCAGACAGCAAGGGCTGAGCCTTGATTCTTTATTTCACCGGGATTAATCCGTTGTATTGAACAAAATGCGACACCAACTTATTTGTTGGTGCGCACTTTTTGTTGCCATTGTGCCAACCACGTCAACGCTTCTATCGGTGTCAGTTGGTTCACATCTAAATCTGCTAAAGCTTGTTCTAATGCACTCGGTTGCGCTTCAAATAAAGGCGTTTGAACCGGTTCAGCTACCTTACTTGAATCTGCTTTCGTGACAATGCCATGATGGTCATGCTCAAGTTGACGCAGGTATTGCTTGGCTTGCTGCAATACTGAGCTCGGTAGCCCGGCAAGTTGTGCCACTTGCACACCAAAGCTTCGGCTGGCAGCACCAGTTTTTACTTTATGCTGAAAAGCTATAGTGTCGCCGTGCTCCGTAGCTTCAACGTGAACATTTAGCGCACCATGATGCTCGCCGATGGTTTGTGTCAACTCAAAATAGTGGGTGGCAAATAACGTGAGTGCGCGGTTTTTATCTAATAGAGCTTCAGCGCAGGCCCAGGCGAGGGCTAAGCCATCATAGGTTGATGTACCGCGACCAATTTCGTCCATTAATACCAGACTCTGTTCAGTCGCATTATGCAAAATATTCGCCGCTTCCGTCATTTCAACCATAAAGGTTGAACGGCCCGAGGCAAGATCATCAGAAGCACCGATACGCGTAAAAATGCGGTCAATTGGACCAAATATCGCTTTGCTCGCTGGTACGAAACTGCCGCAGTGCGCCATAATCGTAAGCAGTGCAGCTTGGCGCATGTAGGTGGATTTACCACCCATGTTGGGGCCGGTAATCAGCAGTAAGCGTTGCTGCGGTGTCAAACTCATGTCGTTGGCAATAAACGGCTCTTGCTGCAAGCGTTCAATGACTGGGTGCCGTGCTTCACTGAGCTCAATCAGGATGTGTTCAACTAATTCAGGGCGCTGATACTGATAGGTAATGGCCTGTTCAGCAAAGCTACGGAGCACGTCCAACTCAGCTAAAGCCGTGGCTGTGCGCTGTAACGCCGGGAGTTGTTCAGCAATTTGCTCAATTAAATTGTCATACAACCATTTTTCACGCGCCAGCGCTCGACTCTGACTTTGTAGCACCTTATCCTCGTAAGTCTTTAACTCAGGAATAATGTAGCGTTCAGCATTTTTTAAAGTTTGTCGACGCTGATAGTCAGCTGGGATCTGAGCGCTTGCCGCTCGGCTTGCTTCCAGATAGTAACCGTGAACTTTGTTATAGCCGATTTTAAGCGTCATGATGCCGGTACGTTGCCGTTCACGTGCTTCAATTTGCTGTAGAAAATCAGTTGCGCCAGCAGCAAGCTGTCGTTGCTCATCGAGCTCGTCGTCAAAGCCATCACAAATAACGCCGCCATCACGAATCAACATGGGCGGTTGCTCAACAATCGCTTGCTCGAGCAAGTCAGCAAGCTCTGGAAAGGTCGCAATCGATTCTTGCCATGGCGCTAAATCCGAGTGTTCAGTAAGCTGTTGAAGCGTAGGAAGCGTTTGTAGTGCGAGACGCAATCGTGCGAGATCGCGCGGGCGAGCGCTGCGCAAACCAATGCGCGTGAGAATGCGTTCGATATCGCCAATATGACGCAGTTGCTGGTGCAATTCGCTGTAATCAAGTTGTTGTAGGGCGCTCACTGCGCTGTAGCGTTGATTCAATTGTTGCTGATTGCGTAACGGGCGCTGTAACCAACGTTGCAACAAACGGCTCCCCATTGCTGTGCTGGTGCTATCAAGAACATTGAGTAATGCGGTTTTCTGGCCACTTAACGAACGTACCAGCTCTAAATTTCGACGTGTTGCGGCATCGAGCATAATAGCGTCGTCGTAACGCTCGGCAATGATTGAGGTGATATGCGGGAGCGCTGCCCGCTGCGTCGTTTTAACGTAGTTTAAGATAGCGCCAGCTGCACCGATGGCGCTGTGCAAGTGATTAATGCCAAAACCATCAAGATGGGCAACTTGAAACTGTCGTAACAACAGTTGTTTAGCACTCGCCTGGTCAAATTCCCATTCCGGACGACGTCGACAACAACTGCAATTCAACTCCTTTTCGCTAAATTGCCACATTTCGGGATACAACACTTCGGCCGGTTGTAAACGTTCAAGTTCGGCACGTAATTGTTCACGACCGTTGGCCTCGAGCACACTAAAACGACCACTAGCCATATCCAAGCAGGCAATACCGAAGTTGTCACCTGGATTAACGGCAACTAACAAATTTTCTTGCGCTGCGGGCAGTAACGCTTCATCGGTGAGTGTACCTGGCGTTAGGATGCGCACGACTTGCCGTTCTACTGGGCCCTTACTGGTCGCCGGATCGCCAATTTGCTCGCAAATGGCGACCGACTCACCGAGCTCGAGTAAACGCGCCAAGTAGTTTTCGGCGGCGTGATAGGGCACTCCAGCCATGGGAATCGGTTGACCATTGCTACTGCCCCGTGCGGTGAGTGAAATATCGAGCAATTCTGCTGCACGTTTGGCATCATCATAGAATAGTTCGTAAAAGTCCCCCATACGATAGAATAACAAGGTGTCAGCATGTTCTGCTTTAATACGCAGATATTGCTGCATCATGGGCGTATGAGTTGAAATTTTTTGTGAGTTATTTTGTGCGTTCGACATGCCTGTTATTATCCGTATAGAGTCGATATACCGCGTATAAAGGAATAGTCAGATGGTATCACAAACACGTCATGATTTAGCAGTAGATTTAGGCAAGTGGTTGCAACAACGGCAGTGGCAAATCGTTACTGCTGAGTCCTGCACTGGTGGTGGAATCGGTTATGCTATCAGCTCGATTCCAGGAAGCTCAGCGTGGTTTGCTGGTGGCTTTATTACCTATACCAATACGTTAAAACACGAATTACTTAATGTGCCTACTGTTACTTTGGCTCGCTACGGTGCGGTTTCCAGTGAAACAGCGGCGGCTATGGCAACTGGCGCATTAGCAAATAGTGGTGCGGACGTTGCTATTGCGGTAACCGGTATTGCTGGGCCAGATGGCGGAACGCCGGATAAACCGGTCGGTTTAGTTTGGTTTGGTTTAGCTTGGGAAAACCACTGTATAACTTGGCACGAAGTGTTTGAAGGGAGTCGAACACAAGTTCGCAAGGCCACAATTCACGCGGCTTTACGAAGTTTTGAAAAAATTACTTGATACTGTATAAATTTACAGTACACTTAGTTACAACATGACCAACAGAACGGACATTAACATGAGCAACGATAAACAAAAAGCACTCGACGCCGCATTAGGGCAAATTGAACGTCAATTCGGTAAAGGTTCCATCATGCGCTTAGGTGATAACCAAGCAATGGACATCGAGTCAGTTTCAACCGGTTCATTAACATTGGATATCGCCCTTGGTATTGGCGGTCTGCCATTTGGCCGTGTCGTTGAGATTTACGGTCCTGAATCTAGCGGTAAAACCACGCTAACTTTACAAGTCATTGCTGAAGCGCAGAAGAAGGGTAAAACTTGTGCGTTCGTTGATGCTGAGCATGCACTTGACCCAATCTATGCGGAAAAGCTCGGTGTTAACGTTGATGAATTGCTTGTGTCACAGCCTGACACCGGTGAACAAGCGCTTGAGATTTGTGACATGTTAGTGCGTTCAGGTGCTGTTGATGTTGTTGTTGTCGACTCTGTTGCGGCATTAACACCTCGAGCTGAAATTGAAGGTGAAATGGGTGATAGTCACGTTGGCCTTCAGGCGCGTCTGATGTCGCAAGCATTGCGTAAATTGACTGCAAATATCAAAAAATCAAACAGCATGTGTATTTTCATTAACCAAATTCGTATGAAGATTGGTGTGATGTTTGGTAACCCAGAAACTACCACTGGTGGTAACGCGCTTAAATTCTACTCGTCAGTACGTTTGGATATTCGTCGTACTGGTGCAGTGAAAGAAGGCGACGAGGTAGTTGGTAATGAGACGCGCGTGAAAGTTGTGAAGAACAAAGTTGCACCGCCATTCAAGCAAGCTGAATTCCAAATTATGTATGGCGCTGGCATTTCAAAAGAGGGCGAGTTGATTGATCTTGGCGTGAAGCAGAAGATCATTGACAAAGCTGGCGCATGGTATAGCTACAAAGGTGACAAGATTGGCCAAGGTAAAGCGAATGCCATGAAGTTTATGATAGAAAATCCAGCTGTTGCAGCTGATATTGAACAGCAGATCCGCGAGCAATTATTAGCGAAGCCGGTAAAAGGTAGTAAGTCGGCAGCGGCGGAAGTTGCTGATGAGAAAGATGATGTTATGATGGACGACGATCTCATCTAATTCTCTTTTTCAGGACAATGTCACCATGAGTCAGTATGTTCAAGTCGCATTAGCGCTTGGTTCCGGCGCAGCCCGCGGTTGGTCACACATTGGTGTGATCAAAGCCCTACAAGATATGGGCATTGAAATTAACATGGTCGCAGGCACATCAATCGGCTCCCTTGTGGGAGCCGGTTTTGCTTCTGGGCGACTAACCGAGCTTGAGGAATGGGTTCGCGATATGGGGCGTTGGCAAGTCTTTAATTTATTAGATTTTGGCTTCAGTCATGGTGGTTTAATTCAAGGCGAAAAAGTTTTCAGTCATGCCAGAGAATTATTCGGCGCCATTAATATTGAAGACATGCCAATCACCTATGGCGCTGTGGCTACCGATTTATTTACTGGTCGTGAAATTTGGCTACGTAAAGGCGATGTCTACGATGCATCTCGTGCGTCCTGTTCGATGCCAGGTTTATTAGCGCCTACGGGGGTAAAAGGGCGTTGGTTAGTCGATGGCGGTCTTGTGAATCCGGTGCCTGTTTCATTATGTCGAGCCCTTGGCTCTGACTTTGTTATTGCAGTGAATTTGAATTCACAACTTACCACAACGGCTATTGAAGCACGTAATAAGTACGTTGCCCCTGGGCATGAGCAGCTTGATAATCAACAAGCAGAGCCGCAAGCTGACGTGCATGGTCATAATACGCCAACAACGACAGAAGCGTCTGACGAGAGCACACGGCCAACCGACGAAGCCGAGCAGGGCTTCTTTAAGAGTTTTCTTTCGAGCAGCCAGCAATACTGGGATTCAATGAAAGACAAATTCAATGGACAATCCTATAAATCGCCAGGCATGTTAGGTGTGATGGCAGGCTCGATCGATATTATGCAGGAACGTATTACGAAAGCGCGCTTAGCCGGTGATCCCCCAGATATCTTAATTCAGCCGAAGCTTGGTCATATTAGTCTTATGGAATTTGAGCGCGGCAATGAGGCGATTGATGTTGGTTATGAAACGACGATGCGAATGAAAGATTTCATTTTGTCCGAATTGCAACTCTTTGCTGAACGTCGCGGCGTGTAAAAGGCAAATACGATATTAGCTATTAGATATTGGATATTAGACAGAGAAAAGGCGCCTTTCGGCGCCTTTTGTTTTGGGTTTTTAGCTAATATCCAATATCTAATAGCTATTATCGCTCTCGCACTTATGAGTGAATAACTTTTTCCATTTCATCGAAAGTTTCTTGTAAGTTGCTGGTTGGCTCAGCTGTTAACAAGCTAACCACCACAACCGCTAAACTACAAACGATAAAGCCTGGAATAATTTCATAAACGACGCTGCTTAATGCTGTACCATCGGCTAATACTGGCGCATAAATCCAGAACAGTACGGTAGCGGCACCTAACACCATTCCAGCAAGTGCGCCGTGGCGGTTCATACGCTTCCAGAACAGGCTTAGTATGATAACTGGTCCGAAGGCTGCACCGAATCCTGCCCAAGCGTTAGCTACTAGGCCTAAAATGGTGTTGTTTGGATCCCATGCAAGTGCAATGGCTACTAACGAGACCACCAATACCGAAATACGACCGACAGTAACAAGCTCTCGGTCGCTCGCGTCGCGACGTAAAAAGGCCTTGTAGAAGTCCTCAGTCAACGAGCTTGATGTCACCAATAGTTGTGATGAAATGGTGCTCATAATCGCGGCCAAAATAGCGGCTAACAGGAAACCTGAAATTAGCGGATGGAATAAGAACTGCGAGAAAATAATAAAGATAGTTTCCGCGTCCTTCAGTTGCATTTTGGTTTCTGCGACGTACGCAATACCAACAAAACCGGTCACCATGGCACCGATAATTGAAACGAGCATCCAGCTAATACCAATGCGGCGAGCCGTTGGAATGTCTTTCACTGAACGAATGGCCATAAAGCGCACAATAATATGTGGCTGACCAAAGTAACCTAGACCCCACGCCAACAAAGAAATAATACCGAGAAAGGATAGCTGATTGAGCATTGGATCGGCAATCGACGCATCTCGGAAGAACTCAAGGAAGTCTGGGTTAATTGATTCCACCGTGCTTGTTACCTGTGTCATACCGCCCAAATCGAAAATTGCGACGATAGGCACGAGCACAAGTGCGACAAACATGATGCAGCCTTGCACAAAGTCAGTCATAGATACTGCGAGAAAGCCACCAAATAGGGTGTAGGCACAAACCACACCAGCAGTGACCCAAAGCCCTAAGCTGTAATCAAGGCCGAACGCTGAGCTCGCAAAAAGCTTACCACCGGCAACCAAACTGGCCGAGGTATAAAGCGTAAAGAAAATGATGATAACGACTGACGAGAACACGCGTAACACCCGCGTTTTATCATCAAACCGATTCGCGAAGTAATCCGGAATCGTAATCGAATCGTTGGCAACTTCGGTGTAAGTACGTAATCGCGGCGCTACAATCAAATAGTTTAAATAGGCGCCGATTAATAAACCAACGGCTATCCACAATTGTGAAACGCCGGAAACATAAATTGCACCGGGAAGACCCATGAGCATCCAGCCACTCATGTCCGATGCACCCGCCGAAAGTGCAGTGACACCGGGACCTAAAGCTCTTCCGCCAAGCATGTAGCCGGAAACATCATCGGTTGATTTTTTATAGGCATATAAACCAATGCCTAACATGACAATAAAATAGAGTGCTAATGAAACGAGCGTACCTGTTTCCAAAGCCTTACTCCTGTGTTGTTGTGTGTTTAAGCGCTTTATTCAATTGTTCCGACTGCAGCAATATTTTCGTTAATTGCTCTTTCGGATTTGTTAGTAGCGCCTGTGTCGAATCAAACTCAATCATTTTACCACGATGCATTATTAAGATCTTGTCAGCTAGGTGACGCACGATCTCCGGCGAATGTGACACGAAAATGAATGAAATACCCATATCTTCTTGAAGATCGAGTATTAGGTTAATAATTTGAGCTCTAATTGATGGGTCCAATGAGGCGAATGCTTCATCTGCCACGATAATTTGCGGTTCGAGGATAATTGCACGGGCAATGCACACGCGCTGCTGTTGCCCACTTGAGAGCATATGTGGATAAAAATCAAAATGGTCAGGGAGTAAGCCGACCTTTTGCAGCGTCACGTAAACGTGTTCTTGTTTTTCCGCAGGCGTCCAAGCGGTATTGAACCGCAATGGTTCGAGTAACTGCTTGCCTATCGTCAGTTGCGGATTTAATGACCCCAAACTGTCCTGAAAAATCATACGTATTTCACGGCAGCGTTGTTGGTAGTTAGTTGGATCGAGGCGCTCACCATTTAAGAAAATTTCACCAGAACTGGGAATTTCGGCGCCAGCAATGAGTTTTGCTAACGTGGATTTACCCGAGCCAGTCTCACCCATGATTGCAATCGTTTCACCACGCTTGACCGAAAAATTAATTGGTTCCAGTGCGCAAGCACGAGTCGGGCGCAACCAACCATTTTTGAAGCTGTAATATTTACTTAAGTTGCGAACTTCCAGTAGATCAGTCATGCGTTTCCACCTCAATTAGTGGGAAGTGACATGCATATTGATGTTGTTTTAATTTGCTCAAACGCGGTGAATGAATACATGCACGTCGCGCATTGGGGCATCGTGGCCCGAGACGACAACCAATTGGCATATGTTGCAACGTCGGTATCGCTCCGGTAAGCGTTGGCAAACGAGTTTTCGGCGCGACATCCTGATTGAAAAAGCTCATTTTCAACATTGCATCGGTATAGGGATGAAAGGGCTCACTCATGATTTTTTCTGTGGGCCCCGTTTCCATCAACTGACCACAATAAACCAAACTCATCCGCTGAGTTTCTGGAATGATTGCCGTTAAATCCTGTGTAATCATGAGAATACTCATGCCTTGGCTAGAACTTAGCTTGGCGAGTAACCGATAAATTTGATTACGGGTATTGGGCTCCATTGCAGTAGTCGGTTCGTCGGCAATTAATAACTTGGGGTTATGAGCAATTGCCATGGCAATACTGACTTTCTGCGCAATACCTTCCGAGAGTTGTTGTGGATAGCTGTTCATTACTTTTTCAGCATCTTTAATGCCAACGCGATGTAATAAGCGCTCGGCGCGAACCGTACGCGTTGCCTTGCGACGTAAGTAAACACCCTTCAGTTCGCTTTGTGGAATTGTTTCGCGTAATTGTTCGCCGATTTTTGTGTTGGGATCGAGATAACTACCTGGATTTTGAAAAATCATGGCCATATCACGCCCAGTAACCAAGCGTCTTTGAACGGGATTGAGCGCCAATAAGTCATAGTGTCGCCACCACAGTCGGTCGGCGGTTATTTTCCAGCGCGGATTGATAAATCCCATAATTGCTTTGGCGAGCAAGCTCTTACCGGAACCTGACTCACCGACCAGTGTATGAATTTCGCCCTCAGCAAGCTGTAAACTCAATTTATCCAGAACTTTCACGGTGCCCGCACTGGTTTCGAGTTCAATGGTTAGATTGCGAATATCTAAAATATTGCTCATGTGCCACGTATCCGTTCTTGAATCGCTGCTCGTAAACTATCGCCGAGTACGTTAATGGAAAGCACGGTTAAGAATAATGCTACACCAGGAAGCACCATTGTCCATGGTAACAGGTAGACCTGATCAAGGCTGCGTGCAAGCATCGTTCCCCATTCTGGGGCTGGAGCTTGAACGCCGAGACCGAGAAATCCAAGTGCTGCTATATCGAGAATTGCAGTTGATAATGCAAAAGTGACTTGCATAACCACAACGGAGGTAATATTCGGGAAAATAACCCGTGTAAGGATATACCAACGCGAGCACCCGTTGAGTTTGGATGCGATGACATATTCTTTACTACGTTCCTCATAAAAGGCGTTATGGACGCTATGAATAAATTGTGGAATCAACACCAAAGTGATGGCAATCATCACGGTATGTAAAGCTGGCCCAAGAATCGCAATGATGATCAGGGCTAATAATAATGAAGGAATCGACAATACCACATCGAGCAAGTGGTTGAGAGTAGAGGATTGTACTCCTCGGCTCATACCAGCCCAGGCGCCGATAGCAATGCCGATGATTGCAGCTGTAGCGGTTGCAATAAGCGGGTATCCAAGACTATAGACTGCGCCGCTAATTACCCGCGAAAGCAAATCTCGACCTAAGTCGTCGGTACCAAATAGAAATCGAATTTGCCCGTCATCATGCCAAGCCGGTGGTTGAGAAATCGCATCACTAAACTGAGCATCTGGGCTGTATGGCGCAATAAGTGGTGATAACACCATAATCAACAGCAAAAAACTAAAAATATAGAATGCTGCGACGGCAAATGGATTGGTGTTCATGTGCAGCCACAACGCCCGCAATGGCGAGGGTTCGCGATATTGATAATAGATGCTGCGATTATTCGGCATCGATCTCTTTCCTCACTTGCGGATAACGCCAGGCATGTAATAAATCGACAAGAACATTCACGAGAAGAATTAACGAGGCTAGGATTAACAAGCCAGCCTGAATAACAGGGAAGTCTCGCTCATAAATACTTTTTACCAACCAACTGCCAAGCCCTGGCCAATTAAAGATAACTTCGGTAATTACGATATTAGTCATCAGTACGCTAAATTGTAGGCCGAGTTGCCGTACAACAGGCTGCAAAGCGTTGGGCAGGGTATGGCGAAGCATAATCGTTGAATCACTCAAGCCCCGCGCGCGCGCTGCCTTGATATAGTTTTGTTGCAGGGTATCGAGTACAGCGTTACGCATAATACGAATTAACATCGTTAATGGCATCATCGCCAATACAATGACGGGTACCCATAAGTGATTGAGGGCATCGTAGAATGCCGCTGATTTAAATGGCGAGTCACTGAGCCAAATATCGATCAGTATGGAACCAGTTTGCGTTTCAATCGCATAAAGCGGATTAATTTGACCCGAAATAGGGCTCCAACCGAGTTTGATTGCGAATAATAAAATGAAGAGCTGAGCCAGCCAAAACACTGGAATCGAATACGCGCTTAAGCTAATCCCCATAATAATGCGATCGATAGGGCCGCGTTGTTGCGCTGCAGCATAGACGCCCAGCGGGATACCTAATACCATTGCTAGCAACATTGCTAGCAAACCAAGCTCTATGGTCGCTCCTAACAATGGCTTTATCTCTGCAAACACCGGTTGTTGAGTGACCAGCGACAGACCCCAATCGCTACTCAATAAGTGCCGAATAAACTCGCCATATTGCGTCATCAAGCCGTCGTTAAAACCACGCGCAACGTAGGCTTCTTGATACGCCAGAGAATGCGTGTCGGCAATGCCCGTCATGTTGGTAAGCGTATCGCCTGGATACCAGTAGTTCAGCGAAAATATTAACAGCGATAACAACCATAAGGTAACCAATAATAATACGATACGGCGCAAGCTATAACGGAGCATCACTTACCCTCCGCGCATAGCGAAAATTAATGCCACCGTAAGGTGGTAGTTCAACGCCCTCGATATCGCCGCGGTGCGCTTGAAAACGCAGTGAGTTAGCAATGGGCACAAGAGGTGCTTGCTGCATCACGAAGTCTTCAATCGCTTGATACAGGTGCTTGCGTTGGTCGAGGTCGCTTTCAGTAATGGCATCAATCAATAGTTGGTCAAACAGCGGATTGCACCATTGTGCGCGGTTATTACCCGAGCGAGCGGCGGCACAACTTAAGGTTGGTCTAAAAAAGTTATCCGGGTCTGCATTATCAGCGACCCAGCCAATCAATACGCTGTCGTGTTGTCCTGCAACCAGCCGTTGGCGAAATGTATTCCATTCATAGCTGACAATATTCGCTTGAACACCGACTTGGGCCAAATCAGACTGGATTAATTCAGCCATGCGTTGCGCATTGGGGTTGTACGCGCGCTGCACCGGCATCGCCCAAATATCCATACTAAAACCATTTGGATAGCCGGCTTCAGCGAGCAACTCTCGTGCTTTGCCGGGGTTATAAGGATAGGTTTGCTGCACTGGGCTATATGCCCATGAGGTTTCCGGTAACATGCCAGTCGCTAAACGCGCATTACCGTTATAGATGGTTTGTATAATCGCTGGGCGATTAATAGCGAGAGCTAAAGCCCGCCGTACCAACACGTTATCGAAGGGCGGATGCTGAGTATTGAACGCCCAGAATGATACGTTCGGACTGACTGAACTACCGACTTGAATTTCTGCGCCTTGATCAAGTTGTGATAATTCATCGACCAATGGATAAGGAATGACATCGCATTCGCCAGTCACTAGCTTGAGCATACGCTTATTAGCGTTTGGCGTAATGACATAAACTAAGGTTTTGATTTCAGGCTGTTCGCGCCAATAGCCTTCGTGAGCGCTGTAACGAATCACGAAATCTTTTCGAAATAGCTCAAATTCAAAAGGGCCTGTGCCAATTGGTAGGCGGTCAATTTGCTCAGGCTTCCCCGTTTCAAGTAGCTGTTCGGCATACTCCTGCGATAATACAACGGCGAAGTCAGTGGCTAAATTGGCTAAAAATGAACTATCCGATTGAGTTAAATGAAAATCGACGGTGTAATCGTCTACTTTTTCAACTTTTTCAATGAGTTTGATCAAGCCGCTCGAGCGAAAAAACGGATAACGCCCGCCATTTACTTGATGATAAGGGTGTTGTTCATTGAGCCAACGTTGAAAACTAAACAGCACATCGTCAGCATTAAATGTGCGTGTTGGCGTGAACCACTCGGTAGTATGAAATTGGACATTTTCACGCAAGTTAAAGCGATAGCGTTGGCCTTGCTCAAATGCCTGCCAACCGCGTGCAAGCGCTGGCACAAATTGTTGTTGCTTGGCATCATAATCTAAGAGTCGATCATAAAGCTGCGCCGAAGTCGCATCAACGGTGGTACCCGAAGTCACTAATTGAGGGTTAAAGATTTCCGGATTACCCTCTGAGCAATAGACTAAGCCATCTTGATAAACTTCACTGTCTGTTTGCACTGGGCCGCATGCGGCCAGTACTAACGTACTTGACGCTATCATGAGCTGTTTAAGCATTAACCTTGTCCCTCAAGCAACGCGTACTTTTTTAAGTAACCACGCAATTGATGATAGGTGAGTCCCAGCAGGTCTGCTGTTTTCTTTTGGTTAAATTGCGCATGTTGCAGTGCACGTTGAATAACTTCGATTTCAAACTCAGCGGTAATTTCTTTGAAATCAATGCCGCCGTTATCAAAATCAACACAGACACCAACCGCTTCTGAGCCGTTATTCGCGCTTGCCACAGGTGCAGGTACTCGCGTATCTGGTTCGGCTTTTGTAACCTTAGTTTCAGTTTGCGGGGTGGCATCACGATGCGGCGCAGCAGCTGGGCGGTAGGGGCTATGAAATGGATCAATAACAATGTCATTTACTGGCACATGACCGTTACCGATTCGATAAACAGAGCGTTCGACAACGTTTTTTAATTCACGGACATTGCCTGGCCATTGATAATCGAGCAACGTTTTGCGCGCTTGTTCGGTAAAGCCACTAAACAGTTCGTAGTCAAGTTCACGCGCCATTTGTATGGCAAAGTGTTCAGCGAGTACCAAAATATCTTCACGACGCTCACGCAGTGGCGGTAAGGTAATCACATCAAAAGCTAAGCGATCAAGTAAATCGGCTCGAAACTTTCCCGAATCTGCCAAGCTTGGGAGATCCTCATTGGTTGCTGCAATTAAGCGCGTATCAACGCGGACTGTTTTAGTGCCGCCAACGCGCTCAAATTCACCGTACTCGATAACGCGCAAGATTTTTTCCTGCACCAACGCCGAGGTGTTGGCTAACTCGTCAAGAAATAAGCTACCGCCGTCGGCGCGCTCAAATCGACCCTCGTGGCGTTTCTGGGCGCCGGTAAAAGCTCCCGCCTCATGACCAAACAGTTCACTTTCGAGCAGACTCTCGCTCAGGGCAGCACAATTAAGCTTAATGTAGTTTTGCTCCCAACGCTTCGAAAGAAAGTGCAAGCGCGCGGCTATGAGTTCTTTACCGGTACCGCGTTCGCCAATAATGAGTACTGGTTTGTTTAAAGGAGCGATTTGAGAAACTTGCTCAAGAACGGCGAGAAAGCTGTTGGCTTGTCCGATTAAATTATCAGCTTCGCGGAAGCGGCTCATGGTTAGCACCACGCTGTTATTATCGTTATTGGTGAATTTGACTAATTATTAGTGTATTTCATAAGCAGGTTGCGTCAAATTATTTTTTGCTCAAAACGGAAAAATCAATATATTTAAATAGGTTAGAGCATTTTTAAAAAGTTGGCACGGTATCTGCATAATATTCCAGCGAACAATAACTAAATTTCTATTGACGCTTTATGAGGACACAAACATGGGTATCTTTACACGTTTTACAGATATCGTAAATTCAAACCTGAATGCTTTATTGGATAAGGCAGAAGATCCAGAAAAAATGGTTCGTTTGATTATCCAAGAAATGGAAGACACATTGGTTGAAGTTCGTTCAACATCAGCGCGTCTTATTGCTGAGAAGAAAGACACTGAACGCCAACTCGCACGCTTTGAAAAAGAAGTTGCGGAATGGGAAGCGAAAGCTGAACTCGCCTTAAGTAAAGAACGTGAAGACCTAGCGCGCTTAGCGTTGGTTGAGAAGCAAAAAGCAACCGCAGATGCGGAAAGCTTGCAAGCTGATATCACTCGTATCGATGAGCACTTGAATCGTTTAAGTGAAGAAGTAGGGCAGTTGCAAGAAAAATTGGCCGACGCGAAAGCGCGCCAGAAAACCATTATCATGCGTCAACGCGCTGTTAGCAGCCGTTTGGAAGTTAAAAAACGCATTGATAGCGGAAAAATCGATGACGCGATGTTGCGCTTTGAGCGATTTGAATCAAAAATTGATGACTTAGAGTCGCAAGTTGAAGCTTACGATCTTGGCAAGAAGACATTGCGCGATGAGTTTGCGCAGTTAGAAACTGACGACAAGATTACCGATGAGCTAGAAGCATTAAAAGCTCGCGTTAAAAAAGATAAAACTGATAAGAACGCGTAATGAGTGGCACTAAGTGAGCGGGTGTCGAACCTGACACCCGAACCTTTTGAACGACGAGAGACGAGAAGCATATGGATATTATAGCCCCACTGATTGGCGCACCGATTATTTTATTTATGATTTTTGTGGCGCCGATTTGGATCATCATGCATTACCGTAGCCAGCGTAAAATTGGTCAAGGCTTAAGCCAAGATGAATTGCTGCAGCTACAGGAGCTTGCTCATCAAGCTGAGCGCATGCGTGATCGGATAAAAACGCTAGAGTCAATTCTAGATGCGGAGTCACCAAAGTGGAGAGACCGCGTATGAACCAGGATAACTGTCAACGCAGAACATTAATGCGCGATAAAGCCAAAGGCAAAATTGCCGGGGTATGCGCAGGTATCGCTGAATATTTTAATATTGAGGTGTGGTTGGTTCGCATTATCGCGGTAACAGCACTTATTTTTAGTTCGAGCTTTGTTGCCGTCATTTATATTGCCATGTGGTTTATTCTTGACGAAAAAAAGCCGAATCCAGCCGCCCAGCCGTCGCATCATCTTGGCGTTAAAACGAAGGTCTGGCAGGCTGGTGAACCACCGCAACGCGCGTTTCGAGAGATAAACCAAGAGTTCAGTGAACTCGAGCAATCATTGCAGCGCATTGAACGCTACATTACCTCAAACGCCTATAAAATTGATCGTGAACTCGATCGATTGTAATCGTACCGAATAAGTTACGACACAGCGCACAAATACACCGTGAGTACCCCGTTGTTCGGATTTGCCGGCAACGGGGTTTTTTATGTCAGTGGCAAATTTCCGTTACAGCAAAACATGATCAACATCAAAGTTAGCTGTTGCGTTCACTTCAGCAGAAATGCAATCTGATGCGCAACTACAAGGAGATATTCTGCCAATGCGCACTAACAACAAAGATAAATCGCAATGGCAGCCAGCGACGGTGACGATTCACGGCGGTAAGCGCCGTGATGAACATGGCGCTTTGGTTGCACCACTTTATCAAACAGCGACGTTTTCGTTTGAAAATACGGCGCAAGGTTCAGCTCGTTTTGCGGGTGAAGAAGCCGGTTATATCTACAGCCGGTTAGGGAACCCGACCGTCACCGAGCTTGAAGAGCGCGTTGCTGCGTTGGAGGGCTTTCCAGCTGCAGCTGCGGCCGCCACCGGAATGGGGGCGGTATCAGCAACCATGCTGGCATTCGTTGAGCAAGGTGATCATGTGCTGGTATCTGATGCGATTTACGGCTGCAGTTTTGCGTTGTTCTCGCATTTGTTCACCAAGTTTGGCATCACAGTCGACTTTGTTGATATGGCAGATCTCGCGAAAACGCGGGCTGCGATACGCTCAAATACCAAGTTGGTATTTCTTGAATCGCCAGTAAATCCGCATTTGAAGGTGATTGATATTCAAGCCATTGCTGATGTTGCACATGAAGTGAACGCGCGCCTAGTGGTCGATAATACGTTTATGACACCATTATTGCAGCAGCCACGCCAACAGGGCGCTGATTTGGTTTTGCATAGCGCAACCAAATATCTCAACGGACACGGTGATGTGGTGGCCGGTATTGTCTGTGGTAGCGAAGATGATATTGAGCTGATTAAACTCACTACGCTAAAAGATATGGGCGCGACCATGAGCCCGCACGACGCGTGGCTGATCTTGCGTGGTCTAAAAACCCTAGATGTTCGTATGGAACGTCATTGCGCGAATGCAGTCAAAGTAGCTGAGTATTTGCGTGCAAAAGACTTGGTTAAAACAATCTATTTTCCGGGTTTTGCTGATCATCCAGCGCAAGCATTGATGGGTACGCAAATGCACGGGGCTGGCGCGGTCATCGCATTTGAGCTGCATGGTGATATCAATACCGCGCGTCAATTGTTAGATAGTTTGCAATTGATCACGATAGCGGTGAGTTTAGGCGACGCTGAAACGTTAATTCAGCATCCGGCGTCAATGACACACTCTCCGTATACACCGGAAGCTCGAGCCGCTGCGGGTATTACGGATACACTGATACGAATTTCAGTTGGGCTTGAGGCGGTAGAAGATATTATTGCTGATTTGGAACAGGCATTTGCTGCCTGCAGTAACAGCCAAATGACAACAACAGGGGAACAAGTACGCTATGGGTAAACAAAGCAACTATGTTTCACGACAACCGGACGATAACGGTATTATCGCGTGGAGTGATGAAGAAAACGCGGTTTGGCATGACCTTGTAGAACGCCAACTTAAGCATATTCCGGGTAAAGCCTGTGACGAATATATGCATGGTCTCGATTTACTCAATCTGCCGCATGATCGTATTCCACAACTTCATGAAATTAATGAAGTGTTGCAAGCAACGACGGGTTGGCAAGTTGCTCAAGTGCCTGCGCTAATTCCGTTTGACGAATTCTTTCGTCTATTGGCGAATAAGCAATTTCCAGTTGCGACATTTATTCGTACGCGCGAAGAATTTGATTACTTGCAAGAACCGGATATTTTTCATGAGATTTTCGGTCACTGCCCGTTGTTAACGAATCCAGCGTTCGCTCATTTTACCCATCAATACGGTAAATTGGGATTAAACGCGACGCCAAAAGAGCGCGTATATCTGGCCAGATTATATTGGTTCACAGTTGAGTTCGGGTTGTTACAAACCGAAGATGGTTTGCGTATCTATGGTGGCGGAATTTTATCTTCACCAGGCGAGACGGAATACGCAATATACAGCGATAAACCAGAACGTAAACCGCTGGTGCCTTTGGATGCGCTAAGAACACCTTATCGTATCGATATTATGCAACCGATTTACTACACCATTGAAAGTACCGACCGGTTATTTGAAATCGCCGATTTAGATATTATGGCGCTAGTTCGTGAGGCAATGGAACTTGGTTTATTTGAACCGAAGTTTCCGCCAAAACCGAAAACTGACGCTGCTTAATTATTGTTTGATAAATAAAGTTAAATCGAGGACAGAATGTCAGAATTAAAACAACAAACTTGTGAAGCCTGCAATGCCGATGCACCGAAAGTAAGTGATGCTGAATTGGCTGAATTAATTCGTGAAATTCCTGAATGGACGCCGGTTGTTCGTGACGGTGTGATGCAATTAGAGCGTGAGTTCAAGTTTAAGAACTTCAAGTTGGCGCTGGCGTTTACTAATAAAGTCGGCGAAATTGCCGAAGCTGAATTTCATCATCCGACTCTGGTGACTGAATGGGGCAAGGTAACCGTTACTTGGTGGACGCATGCAATCAATGGTCTACATAAGAATGATTTTATTATGGCAGCACGTACGGACGCTGTATTGAACGACGCTTGATTGATGCATACCTGATGCGCAACAAAAAACGAGTCGGTCAGAACTGCTCGGACGACTAAAAAAAGCCCTTGAGGATGGTTATCCCAAGGGCTTTTTTGTGTATACTTTGCTTTACACATAGACTAATAAAGCGGCTATTTATGCGTTTGGAAATAACCTGCGATGATCGTCTGGGCATTGCTCAAGACGTGCTACAGATTCTGCGCGACCACGAAATTGACCTACGTGGTATAGAAGTCGATCCGAAAGGAAAGATCTTTCTTAACTTCCCTGAGTTAGAGTTTAAGGATTTCCAACACCTGATGCCGGAGATCCGTCGCATCCCGAATGTGAAAGACGTAAAAACGATCGCAATAATGCCGTCTGAACGCGAGCACTTTGAATTTAAACTATTGCTGAGCAAGCTACCTGATCCAATTCTCTCAGTTGATAGCCGCGGTATGATCGATATCGCCAACGATGCTGCACAGCAAGTTCTTAGCGATAACCGAACCGAATTAGTGGGCACTTCGATAGGTCAGTGGCTTACTGGTTTTGCCGTTCAACGATGGCTTGAGAAGCAACCCACAGACCCAACCGTACAGCAAATAAGTGCAGGTGGTTCGAAATACTTTGCTGATTTGTTACCCATTTGGGTTGCCGATGACTCGGGCAAAAATAGCTTTGCTGGTGCCGTGATTACCTGTAAACCACAGCCGTTAGTCGAGCAATGGCAACGCGGCGGAAATCATGATGTGTTTACGCAAGTACTCGGTGAACATGCCAGTATGAAGCGGTTAGTGAAAGAAGCTGCACGTATGGCTGAGCTCAACGTACCCTTGCTGATTCAGGGCGAAACAGGCGTGGGTAAAGAGTTATTAGCGCGTGCCTGCCATCAAGCCAGTCAGCGAGCTGACAAGCCTTTCTTAGCCATTAACTGCGCTGCGTTACCGGACAATGTGGCCGAAAGCGAATTGTTTGGCCACGGCAAAGGTAGTTTAGGGCCGTATACGGAAGCTAAGAAAGGCATCTTTGAACAGGCCAATGGCGGTACTGTATTACTCGATGCTGTTGGTGAGATGTCCAATGGTCTGCAAGCGAAATTACTACGTTTTATTCAGGACGGTCGTTTTCGACGTATTGGCGAAGAGCAAGAAGTGACTGTCGATGTGCGTATTATTTGCTCTGCGCAAGATGATTTGATTGAGCGTGTGGAAGCTGGAACGTTTCGCGAAGATTTATTTTACCGCCTGAACGTTTTAACGTTGCAAGTTCCACCTTTACGCGAGCGCAAATCGGATATTAATTTGTTAACCGAGCATTTCACCGTGCAAGCTTGCCAGAGATTAGGACGCAGTTTAGTGATGCTCACTCGGACTGCGCGTGAGGCCTTACAGCGCTATCAATGGCCGGGCAACGTTCGCCAACTCGAAAATGTGTTGTTTCGTTCCATTTCAATGACTGAGGGAGATACCCTCGATGTTAGCGATATTCATTTACCAGGCGCTGATAGCTTACAAGAGAATGTCGCTATTGATCTGGAAGAAGGAAGCCTAGACGAGGCGGTGAAAAAATTCGAAGCGACGATTCTGCGTCGGCTTTATCCAAGTTATCCGAGCACGCGGCAACTGGCTAAGAAGTTGGGATTATCGCATACGGCGGTAGCAAATAAGTTGCGTGACTACGGCATCGGCAAAACCCGCAAACGCTGAAATCAAAAACGATATTAGCTGTTGGATATTAGAGGGCGTCGATGAGGATTCAATCCTTTTGGTTTCGGGTTTTTACGAATATCTAATATCTAAGAGCTAATAGCGCACTTGCCTTTGTATTGTTTTCTTTACAGTGTTTCTAGCTTCTGTAATGAAATCATGACAGCACAGACTCCACGTGCCAGCCTTTCTTCAACTGTATCAATTAGTTTACACCTTGCTGTTTTTCTGACCTCCCCATTGATTGTGGGTTGCAGCTGGCGCTGAAGAGCAACAGTGCGCATAGTAGTATCGATACATTCTTTGATGTGCGTCACTTTATTTAGAACAGAACGCACGAAATGCGAACAACGAGGACATTATGACTGATATTAATTACAACCCATTACAAACCGACGGCTTCGAGTTTGTTGAATACTCAGCGCCAGATGCAGCCGGTATTGCGGCATTAAAAGATTTGTTCACCAAGCTTGGTTTTACTGAAGTTGCAAAGCACAAGAGCAAAGAAGTTTGGTTGTTTAAGCAAAATGACATTAACTTTATTGTGAATGCGGAAACGGGCGGTCAAGCCGAAGAATTTGCTAAAGCACACGGCCCGAGTGTCTGTGGTATGGCGTGGCGCGTAAAGGACGCTAAACATGCATTTGAGCATGCGGTAGCAAATGGTGCCAAGCCGTTCCAGCGTCATACTGGCTCAGGCGAAGAGCAATTCCCAGGTGTCTATGGCATTGGTGAGAGCGTGCTGTACTTCGTGGATAAAGATATTTATACCAATGACTTCGACTTCTATGAAAACTGGGAAGCGAAAATGAAAGATCACGCCGCCGGTTTGTATGAAGTCGACCATTTAACGCACAACGTATTCCGTGGCAACATGGACACTTGGGCTGGCTTCTATGAGCGCATCGGTAACTTCCGCGAAATTCGTTACTTTGACATTGAAGGTAAGTTAACTGGCTTGTTAAGCCGCGCAATGACTGCGCCTTGTGGCAAGATTCGTATTCCAATCAACGAGTCTCATGATGACAAATCGCAAATCGAAGAATACTTGCGTGAATACAACGGCGAAGGCATTCAGCACATTGCATTAACTTCTGACGATATTTACAAAACGGTCCGTGACTTACGTGCTATCGGGATGGACTTCATGCCGACGCCTGATACCTATTATGCGAAAGTTGATGAACGCGTCGAAGGTCATGAAGAAGACGTTGATAAATTGCGCGAACTGCAGATCCTCATTGATGGCGCGCCAATGAAAGACGGTATTTTGCTACAGATTTTCACGCAAACCGTTATTGGCCCAGTATTCTTCGAAATCATTCAACGTAAAGGTAATGAAGGCTTCGGTGAAGGTAACTTCAAAGCCTTGTTTGAATCGATTGAAGAAGATCAAATCCGTCGTGGAGTATTAAGCGATGCGTAAATGGATTAGCTTTCCGAAACAAGTCGGTGTGGCCTCTAAGCAGGCCCACGCTGATTTTCCGGAGCAAGCGATCTTTGAACGCGAAGTAGGGCGTAGTGGTTTCTTTGGGCCCGCAACGCACTTCCATCATCGCCATGCTCCAACCGGTTGGAGTGATTGGGAAGGCGAGTTACGTCCACGTAACTTCGACTTCAATAAACTAGATAATGTTGCCACGGAATCACCATGGCAAGTACCGATGTTGCTGCATAATGCTCAGTGTAAATTCCGTATTTGGCATTGCCAGGAGCGCATGAACTTTTTGGTGCGTAATGCTGACGGTGATGAATTGCTCTTTGTTCATGAAGGACGTGGTGAGCTATTCTGTGACTATGGTCACATTACGCTTGAGAAAGGCGACTATTTCGCGATTCCACGCTCAACCTCATGGCGTCTCGAGCCAATAGAACCGATGCAAATTGTGATGATTGAGGCTACGAATAGTGCTTATCAATTGCCAGAGAAAGGGCTCGTTGGTAATCACGCTATCTTTGACCCAGCTTGCCTTGATACACCAGACATCGACGACGCCTTTAAAGCACAATATAGCGAAGATAGCTGGCAGGTACAGGTCAAACGCCATGGCAAAATCTCAACGATTACCTATCCATTTAATCCGCTGGATGCCATTGGTTGGCATGGTGATTTAGCACCGGTACGGATTAATTGGCGAGATATTCGTCCGTTGATGAGCCACCGTTACCATTTACCGCCGTCAGCGCATACCACGTTTGTGGCTGATGGTTTTGTTGTATGTACATTCGTGCCGCGCCCAATTGAATCCGATCCAGGCGCTTTGAAAGTACCGTTCTACCACAACAACGATGATTACGATGAAGTGCTGTTCTATCATGAGGGCGATTTCTTCAGCCGTGATAACATTGACAAAGGTATGGTAACCTTCCATCCAGCTGGGTTTACACACGGGCCGCACCCGAAGGCATTTCAAGCAGGTTTAGAGTATCGTAAAAAGTTTACTGACGAAGTGGCGGTGATGCTCGATACGCGCCATGCACTAGAAATGGGTGATGTTTGTACCGGTGTAGAAAACCCTGATTACGTAAATAGCTGGAAAGCTAAAGACGACAATAAGGCATAACGATTTATGAAGTTTGCAACGTATCGAAATGGAACACGTGATGGCCAGTTAATGTTGGTTAGTCGCGATTTAGCGAAAGCGGTAGCGGTGCCAGCCATCGCTACAACGTTACAAGAAGTATTAGATGATTGGGACGCCGTTGCGCCGCAGTTAGAAAAAGCGTACCAAGCACTGAATAATGGTGAGTTGAGCGACGCTGAAAAATTTGACGAAAGCTTGTGTGAATCACCGCTACCACGCGCTTATCAATGGGCTGACGGCAGTGCTTATGTCAATCACGTGGAATTGGTTCGCAAAGCCCGTAATGCAGAAATGCCGCCGAGTTTTTGGACTGATCCGCTGATGTACCAAGGCGGCTCGGATGATTTTCTGGGTCCAAAAGATGACATCGAAATGGCCGATACGTCGTGGGGTATCGACTTTGAAGGCGAAATTGCCGTTATTACCGACGATGTACCAATGGGTGTTGAAGCCGCAGAAGCAGGCCAGTATATCCGCTTATTGATGTTGGTCAATGATGTGTCATTGCGTGGTTTGATTCCAAATGAGTTAGGCAAAGGCTTTGGCTTCTTCCAGTCAAAACCATCATCGGCGTTCTCACCGGTTGCCGTCACGCCGGATGAGTTGGGTGAAAAATGGCGCGACAACAAGGTGCATTTGCCATTGTTGAGCTACTATAACAACAAGCCTTTTGGTAAACCGAATGCTGGCGAAGATATGACCTTTGATTTCGCTCAGCTAGTCGCACACGCGGCGAAGACACGCCATTTAGGTGCTGGCGCTATTATTGGCTCTGGTACTGTTTCTAATAAGCAAGGCACTGAGCATGGTAGTGCGATTGCTGAAGGTGGTGTGGGCTACAGTTGTATCGCTGAAGTACGAATGATCGAAACCATTCGTGACGGTCAGCCGAGCACTGGGTTTATGCAATTTGGTGACACTATTAAGATTGAAATGACAGATGCGCAAGGCCACAGTATTTTTGGCAGCATTGACCAAAAAGTGGTGCAGTATTCGCCGTCTGACGAATAATTGCGGAGTTGATTATGGAGCTCTACGGCTACTGGCGTTCAAGCGCCAGTTACCGGGCGCGAATTGCGCTCAACTATAAGCAGTTAGACTATAACTACATTCCGGTACACCTAATCAAAGAGGGTGGCGAGCAACATAAGCAATCGTATCGTCAGTTAAACCCGAATGGTTTAGTGCCGACCTTAGTTGATGGAAGCGTTATTTTGCATCAGTCTCTGGCTATTATGGAGTATCTGGATGAGAAATATCCAGAGCCTTCGCTATTGCCCGGGAATGCACAGAAACGTGGTGCGATTCGCGCGTTATCGTTGGATATTGCTAGCGAACTACAACCGTTGATCAACTTGCGGGTGCAACAATATTTGGTACGCGAATTGGGTGCCGATGACGAAGCAAAGCAAGCATGGTTGCAACATTGGTTTAGTCAGAGCTTTACCGCTTTTGAGCGTAATTTAGAGGAAGTTTCCGGCAAGTTTTGCGTCGGCGATGAGTTCTCTATGGCTGATGTATGCTTGGTTCCGCAAGTGTACAGTGCAGAGCGGTTCGGCATCGCTTTAGAGAATTATCCGTTGTTGCGTGAAGTTTATCAGCGATTAATTGAGTTGCCGTGGGTTGCCAATGCACATCCGAGCCAACAACCGGATGCTGAAAGCTAACCGCAATTACCTTGAATTTCATCGCACAAAATGAATGCCCAGCTCGTAAGTTGCTGGGCATTTTGCTTTAATAGGGCACATTTAGCGAAATAAAAGACCTTAGAAAGGCTTGATTAACAAGGATCATAACAATGAAAACGAAAGTTGCAATCGCGATTGCCGCAGCCTTGATGAGCGCTTCTTGCGCCATGACAGAGGCACCTTCCGCAGCTCCTCAGACAACGCCGCCAGCGGTGCTAGCAACCGCCGAGAATAGCCAGGCCATTGCGGGCCAAGAGCTGACGTTAAAGCAAATTATGTCCGATCAAGACTGGGTGGCGCGCTCGCCAACTAATGCTTATTGGATGCTCGATGGAAGTGGCGTGCTGTATCAACAAAAACGCGAAGGCTCACAAATCAGTGATTGGTTTCATCAACCACTCGACAAAGAAGCGCATCAGGTACCGTTAGAAAAGCTACACAACTATGCCTATAACGACGGTGTTTATAATGCCGATAAGTCGATGTTGGCCTACACCTTCGAAGGTAACATTTTTGTTCGTGATTTAAGCAATAATGAAACACGACAGCTGACACGCGATGAAGCACGCCAATCACAACTGGTATTCTTAACCAGCGGTGAACTAGCTTACCGTCAAGGCAATGACTTCTTTAGCGTTAACCCACGTACGGGGCTGACCAAACAAATTGCTGCGCTTGCTTTGCGCAAAGCTCCAACCGCAAACAGCGAGCCGAAAGATTTTGTTGCGCGAGAACAACAGCAACTAATTGAGTTTGTTCAAGTTGAACGCAAAAACAAAGCGGACCGCTTTGCGCAACAGCAACAACTACAAGCCAATAATGCTTCGTTGGCGCCAGAACCATTCTATTTAGGCGAGGGTAAGCAAATTGTCGCAACAAGTTTGTCAACTGCGGGCGATAAGTTGATTGTTGCAATCAGCGCACCACAAAAGTGGCGTGAAGACGGCGACATCATGCCAAATTATGTCACAGAAGATGGTCGTGTTGCCGCCGAGCCTGTGCGTTCACGGGTCGCTGACGCAAAGCCAGTGGAACATGAAATCCTCGTGTTGGACTTGGAATCTGGTGAGCAAACAACCCTAACTTACAACACATTGCCAGGCTGGAACGAAGATGTTTTAGCTGAGGTTCACCGTGAAAACTATGCGGCTGAAGGTAAAACCTACAAATCAGAGAAGAAGCCACGTCCGATCACCTTAATGCAAGATTGGGGCTGGCAAGCCGGTGCGATTCGCTGGACCGATGATGGTAAACAAGTCGCATTGATGTTGGAAGCTTGGGATAACAAAGACCGCTGGATTGCTTCAGTTGATTTTGCTGGTAAACGTTTAGTGAGCCAAGACCGTTTGCACGATAATGCTTGGATTAATTACACCCATAATGAGTTCGGCTTCTTGCCGAATAGCTCAACTTTATGGTTCCAATCAGAAGCCGATGGCTATTCGCATTTGTATGTAAAGCCGTTAAATGGCAAAACTAAGCAGCTCACTCAGGGTAAATTTGTTGTTGAAGACCCGACGATTAGTAGCAATGGCGAATTCATTTACTTTAGTGCGAATAAACCACACCCGGGTAATTATGAAATTTACCGCGTGCGTACCGACAATGCGGCACTTGAGCAATTGACGAAATTAGGTGGTATTAATAATTATGAATTAAGCCCACAAGAAGACCGTCTATTGGTTAAGCATTCAACCGCATTACAGCCAGAAGAGCTATATGTTCAAGTAATCGGTAGCGATACGGCAACGCGTCTTACCCATACGGCAACTGAGCAATTCATGAGTTTCGACTGGGTTGCGCCTGAAATTGTCCCAGTACCATCAAGTCACGTGGCTGATCCGATTTATACGCGGGTCTATTACCCACAAGACTATGATCCAAATCGTGCTGAAAAGTATCCAGCGGTGGTGTTTATTCATGGTGCCGGTTACTTACAAAACGCGCATGCGGGTTGGTCAGGGTATCAGCGTGAGTTTATGTTCCACACGTTTCTGACTCAGCAAGGTTACGTGGTACTCGATTTAGATTATCGCGGCTCTAAAGGTTATGGTCGAGATTGGCGTACAGCAATTTATCGTCAAATGGGCACGCCCGAAGTGGAAGATTTAGTTGATGTGGTGAAGTGGGCAGGTGAGAACACCAATGTAGATACAAATCGCATGGGTACTTACGGTGGCTCTTATGGTGGTTTCCTAACATTTATGGCGCTATTTAAAGAACCTGGGCTATTCAAAGCTGGCTCAGCATTACGTCCGGTAAGTGATTGGGCGCATTACAATACAGGATATACGTCGAATATTCTGAACTTGCCAGATGATGATCCTATTGCCTACCGTCGTAGCTCGCCAATTTACTTCACAGAAGGCTTAGAAGATGCTTTGTTGATTAATTCACCTATGGTTGATGACAACGTATTCTTCCAAGATAGCGTGCGCCTTGTGCAACGTTTAATTGAACATGAAAAAGAAGACTTTGAAACAGCTATTTTCCCTGTGGAACCGCATGGTTTCCGCCAGCCATCAAGTTGGTTAGATGAATATCGCCGTATCTTTAAGTTGTTTGAAGAGAACTTGAAGTAATTGCAGGTTCTCCGCGAAACAAACAGCCGGCGAAATAAAAAAATCCCAGCACAAGCTGGGATTTTTTATTGGACGACGATGAAAAGCCAATTATTGAGTTTTCGTCATTTCCGCATAGGTTGTTGAACGTGCTTCAGCAAAGCTTGCCGCGCGCGCATCTTTATTAAACGGCAGGCGAACATCAGCCGCAGCAACCGCTAATGGTGTAAAGCTATCGGTGCGTTGCACCGCACTAGCTTTTGCCATTGGTGCCGAAGTCACATGCCCGCGTACTGCTTGTGTAGCTTTAGCGGCTTTCGGCTTAGCTACTTTGGTCGGTTCTTTACTAGCGCTTGGTGCCGGCGCAGAAGCTACTATTTCTGGTGCTTCATTCGCTTCAGTTTCAACTTTAACTTCGGTATCTACCTCTGCTTTCTCAGTCACTTCTGCTTTGGTGGTAACTTCAGTTTGCTCTTCATTCGCTTTAACCTCGGCCTCCGGTACGTTGTCGGTGGACTCGGTCGCAACTGCCGGCATGGTCTCTTCAGCCTCAGCTACTGCAGCTGGTGCAGACACTTCAGGTTCAGCTGAAACAACGTCAACAGGTTCTGCTTGTTCAGCCTGTTTGGTTTCGGTTACAGCTTCTTCGGTGACAACGTCGGTTGCTTCTGCATTATCTTGCTCAGCTTTGCGACGTTGACCTGCGGCCCTTTGATGGCGCGGTGAACGACGGCTACGGTTACGACCACGGCTAGTTGTGTTGCTCTCATCAGTGTTTGATTCAACGTTGTTTGTTACTTCTTCTGTGACATTCTCGTTGGTAGCCTCAGCAGTTGCTTTGCTTTCAACTTCAGTACCAGTTGCATCTTTTGGCGTTGTTGCTGATACATCTGTTTCCGTCGCAGCCGATTCCTGTTGCTGTGCTTTCTGTTGCTGTACTTTCTGTTGCTCTACTACAGGCTCTTGCGCAACCGCTTGCTCGTTTGCGTTTTCACCAGTTAAGCGTACTGATTGATCCAATTTGCGACGTTGGCGACGCGGTTTTGGTGTTGCTTTACGTTCTTCTGTTGGTGTATCAGCACTTTTCGCGTCCGCGGCTTTCGCTGCCACATTATTATCTTGCTCAGCGTTTTGCTTATTGCGATTACGGCCACCGCGACGACGACCGCCGCGCTCATTGCGTTGCTCTTTCTGATCGTCTTTATTCGCCGGTTTGTTATCAGTCGCTTTCGTCGCTTCCGGAGCATTGCTGTCTTTATCTTGCTCGCGGCCGCGACCACGGTTGTTACCACGGCGGCGATTATTACCACGATTGTTACGGCGTTGGTTATTATTACGACGTTGCTGATTCGATTTCTTATTCTTGTCAGAATCTTTGCTGTCATCGTCGCTACTAAATAAGCCTGCTAGCCACTTGCCTAAACGAGCAAACAAACCTAGGCCGGCATCGGCCTTCGCAACAGGTTTAGCTGCTGGTGTAGGCGCTGGTGTAGCCGGTGCTTGTAGACCTTTTAGCGCTGGCTCTTCAAAACTTGGCTTGTCTTTATTCAGGACAATTTCAGTACTGGTATCTTCTGGCTTCTCAATCAACGTGAAGCTATTTGCTTCATCGACTTCGTCGTTACGCAGACGTTTCACATCAAAATGTGGTGTTTCGAGATGCGGATTTGGAATGACGAGTACAGAAACATTATGACGCTTCTCGATATCAAAAATCGATTGGCGCTTCTCATTCAGTAAATAGGTAGCTACGGTTACCGGAACCTGTGCTTGAACCTGAATAGTATTGTCTTTCAACGCTTCTTCTTCGATAAGGCGTAAAATAGACAGCGCAAGCGACTCAGCAGAGCGAATGGTGCCATGACCGCTACAACGTGGGCACACATGATTCGAGGCTTCACCGAGTGAAGGACGCAAACGTTGGCGTGACATTTCTAACAAACCAAAACGTGAAATACGAGCCACTTGGATGCGAGCGCGGTCTTGTTTCAGGCTATCACGCAAGCGGTTCTCAACTTCGCGTTGATGACGGGTAGGGGTCATATCAATAAAATCGATAACCACTAAGCCGCCAACGTCGCGTAATCGTAACTGGCGCGCGATTTCTTCGGCTGCTTCTAAGTTTGTTTGAAACGCAGTTTCTTCAATATCACCGCCTTTGGTTGCCCGCGCCGAGTTGATATCGATTGAGGTTAGTGCTTCGGTCGGGTCAATAACAATCGAGCCACCCGACGGTAAACGTACTTCGCGTTGAAATGCTGATTCAATTTGGCTTTCAATTTGGTAGTGATTGAATAGCGGCACATCACCTTGGTAGATTTTAACGCGATTGACAAAGTCAGGACGAATCAAGGTCACGTGATCTCGTACTTGATCAAAAACTTTCTGGTTATCAATCAGCACTTCACCGATATCACGACGCAGGTAATCACGAATTGCGCGGAATACAACGTTACTTTCTTGATGGATTAAAAACGGTGCTTGACGCGAGTTTGCTGCCTTTTCGATTGCATCCCAATGGTGCAACAGTACGTTGAGATCCCATTCTAATTCTTCTTGCGATTTGCCAACACCAGCGGTACGGACGATCAGCCCCATGCTGCTTGGCAAATTAAGTGCATCTAATGTCGCTTTTAATTCACTACGCTCTTCGCCTTCAATTCGACGCGAAATGCCACCCGCACGTGGGTTGTTCGGCATTAATACCAAATAACTGCCTGCTAGTGAGATAAACGTGGTTAACGCAGCGCCTTTTTGACCGCGTTCTTCTTTATCGATTTGAACAATGACTTCTTGGCCTTCAGAAATAACATCTTTGATATTCGGACGACCTGAAAAGGAGTAGCCATCAGGGAAGTAGGTTTTTGCAATTTCTTTGAGGGGAAGGAAGCCATGGCGTTCTGCGCCATAGTCAACAAATGCTGCTTCTAAGCTTGGTTCGATGCGGGTAATTTTACCCTTGTAGATATTCGCTTTCTTTTGTTCATGGCCTGGGCTTTCAATATCCAGATCATAAAGACGCTGGCCATCGACCAGCGCAACGCGCAATTCTTCTTGCTGCGTTGCATTAATTAACATTCTTTTCATTGTATGTAGCTCGTTATGTCGGGCTACAACACAGTACGACAGGCGTTCGCCATCGCTATTTCGAGATTGAATTGTTTTCTATTAGGGTTACTAACTAACACCTAACATCCCCCGTTTTACGACTACATGGTATAAACGTGAGACTTGCAATTTGTTACCAAGCCGAAATGCGCTTGTAAAGGCCATACTGCGTTGCAGCATTGGTTCTTCAATTTGGTTTGATTTATAACAGGCGGTGCACTCAATCAATCTTCAAAACACTATTCGGTGAAGATGAGCCAACGATATTCCGTGCCATCAACTTCTCGATGCCGTTTTACATGAACGAACTTTCGTAAGCTGAGGTGGATGAATTGGCAGCGATGCTTTCCGCTCAAACCACGCGTTAAATTTTTTTCTGTTCTTGCACCAACGCCAGCTTTTTCAAGCTGCTTATGATGTACCGCTCTCTGTTTAACCGGTGCGGATTTTTCCGGTGCCTGATTATCCCACGAAAATCGGTGTAAATACAAGATGAACATTGTCAAGAGCTCATGCTAAAATCCGCGGCCTATGAGCGAACAAACAACTATTTCACAAGGTGTGCGTTTTCAGACGGTCGAATCTGGCTATCAAGACCAACGCATCGACAATTATTTACTTGCGCAGCTAAAAGGCGTACCCAAGTCGTTGGTGTACCGCATTCTGCGCAAAGGCGAAGTGCGGGTAAATAAAAAACGTGTCAAACCTGAATATAAACTTCAGGTTGGCGATGTTATTCGTATTCCGCCGGTGCGGGTGGCTGAGTCGAATCCGTTACCATCCGCGAACCTTGATCAAGTGCAGGCCTTACAGCACCAAATTTTGTACGAAGACGAGGTGTTGATGGTAATGAACAAGCCTGCTGGCTTGGCTGTACATGGCGGCTCGGGGCTACAATTTGGATTAATTGAAAGTTTACGTGCACTGCGACCTGATGCGAAACAAATGGAACTAGTCCATCGCCTGGACCGTGAAACCAGCGGTTGTATTTTGATTGCTAAGCGACGTTCAGCGCTGCGTAGTTTGCACGAACAATTACGCAGTAAAACAATGGACAAGCAGTACCTTGCACTCGTGCGTGGGCATTGGCAAAAGCATGTAAAATTGATTGCCGCACCGTTACTGAAAAATACGCTGAAGTCGGGTGAGCGGGTGGTACGCGTGGATGCTGAAGGTAAACCGTCGGAAACACGATTCCGAATTGTCGAACAGTTTACTCAATGCACACTAGTTGAAGCCGCACCAATTACTGGTAGAACTCACCAGATACGGGTGCATGCGTTGCATGCAGGACATCCGATTGCCGGTGATCCGAAGTACGGTGACAGCGAGTTTGATCTGGCGATGCAACAAGTTGGCTTGAATCGTTTGTTTTTACACGCACACAAACTCACATTTAAACATCCGCAAACTGGTAAAGATATTACGGTGAATGCACCGCTTGATGAAGCCTTGCGAAATACTTTGAAAAAGTTAGGTGGACGGCAGTTTATATGAAGTATCCACTGGTTATTTTTGATTGGGATGGCACCTTGATGGATTCAGTGGGGCGTATTGTATCGTCAATGCAACGCACTGCGGCTATTTTACAGTTGCCGCAACCTTCGGTGACCGCGGTTCGTGAGATTATCGGTATCAGTTTAGAGCCGGCAATCGAGACCTTGTTTGGTCGCTTATCGGCTGCGCAGTTCGAGCAATTTATGACAGTATACCGTCAGCAATACGTGCATGATGATATCACGCCTTCACCATTGTTTAATGGTGCTCGCAGTTTGTTGGAATCACTACGTGAACGTGGTTATACGCTGGCAGTGGCAACCGGTAAGGCACGTCATGGTTTAGAACGAGTTTGGGAAGAAGCCGACATTCGTCATTTATTCCACACCTCGCGCTGTGCGGATGAAACCGCATCTAAACCAAATCCAAAGATGCTATTGGACATTCTTGCCGAAACCGGCTTTAAAGCTGAACAGGCCGTGATGGTAGGCGACTCGGTACATGATATGCGGATGGCCGAAAATGCCAAGATGGCGCGTATTGGTGTAAGTTTCGGCGCCCATGATGCGGCTCGTTTGACTGGGCATCAACCGGTAGCGATTATTGACCAGCTCAGCGAATTGAATCATTACGTGTAACCCAAACACGGTAACTAGGAATCAAAGAGAAACCTATGAGCGTATCGATAGTATTAGCCTCGACATCACCGTTTCGTCGCGAATTGCTGAAAAAAGTGGTGCAAAATTTTACCGTTGCAGCGCCACTTGTGGATGAAACACCAGAGCCGAATGAATCGCCTGAGCAGTTAGTAGAACGCTTGGCTGTTGCCAAGGCCAAAGCACTAGCAAAAGAATATCCAGCGCACGTTTTAGTTGGCTCTGATCAAGTTGCGGTAGTTGATGACGTTATTTTGGGTAAACCTGGCTCCACTGAAAAGGCACAACAGCAACTGCAAGCGATGCGTGGTAAAACGGTAACATTTTTGACTGGTTTAGCCGTGTACAATAGTGCTGAAGATAAGTTGCAAGCTGCGGTGGAACCGTTTTATGTCACGTTTCGTGATATCACTGACGCAGAAATTGAAGCCTACGTGCAACGTGAGCAACCGCTTAACTGCGCGGGGAGTTTTAAAAGTGAAGCCCTCGGTATTAGTTTATTTTCAAGGTTACATGGCGATGATCCAAACACGTTAGTGGGGTTACCGTTAATTCGGTTGCTAGCAATGTTACGGAACTGGGGAATTAATCCGCTACTGGACGAAAACAGCGAGCAAAGCCAATAAAACCACTTGTGTTCAGTCTCTTAATCCTTTAACATTCGCGCCCTATGCAGAAGGTTCGAGTACCGATTACGGTAGATCCGGTTAAAAGTGCCGGCAAGCAATTGACTTATATCGGATTAGTTCCGGGGAAGTCGCTTGTTCGTTTGCAAGAGCTGTTAGTGGAAGCATGTCCTGATATTGATGTATCACTTAGCTTTGATACAGATGAGCAGGGCATTAAACGCATTCGTGGCGAAGCACAGGTTACTGTGCAGGCAAGTTGCGAGCGCTGTGGCGACCCGATGACAGTTCCGTTACAGAGCACATTTATTTATGCTCCGTTAACGCGAAGACAAACGGCCACCGATATGCCAGAGGAATACGAACCGATTGAGCTGGATGAACTTGGCGAAGTTAATCTGCATGCACTAGTAGAAGATGAGCTGATATTGGCGATGCCAGTGGTGGTTAAACACGACGAGCGCGAATGTCGGGTAGATAGTAATGCAATGCAATGGGGTGTCATTGATGATACACCGGAAACAAAGGATAATCCTTTTGCGGTATTGCAAGAATTAAAGCGTAAATAAACTTAGGAGATAGCGTAAATGGCTGTACAACAGAATCGGAAAAGTCGTTCTAAGCGCGACATGCGTCGTTCTCACGATGCACTGAGCGGCCCTACACTGTCGGTTGATTCTACCTCTGGTGAAACGCACCGTCGTCACCATGTAACAGCTGATGGTTTCTATAAAGGCCGTAAAGTAATTAACAAGTAACCAGCACTGGAAGTGAGGCAATGGCCACACTGACAACTCTGGCACTTGACGCAATGGGGGGCGATCATGGCCCCTCAATTGTTATAGACGCCCTGCAAAGGGCGTTAGATGCATTTCCTGACGTGCAGTTCATGCTCGTTGGCGACGAAGAAGAACTTCTTCCTCTACTTAGCCAAGCTAAGTTAGCTAAGCATTCCCGTATTACCTTAAAACACGCGAGTCAAACCGTCACAATGACGGATAAACCGGGCTATTCGTTGCGCGCGAAACCAGATTCATCGATGCGTGTTGCGCTTGAGCTTGTTGCGGCAGAAGAAGCTGCAGCTTGTGTCAGTGCGGGAAATACCGGGGCGCTCATGACCAAAGCGTATTTCACCCTCAAAACGTTACCCGGTGTATTACGTCCGGCACTCATGTCGGCTATTCCGCAACAACAGGGCGGTTCGGCATTTGTTCTCGATCTTGGCGCAAACCCAGTATGTGATTCGGATACCTTATTTCAATTCGGCGTGATGGGCTCTGTTGCGGCGCAAGAAGTATTGGGGATTGCGAAACCACGAGTGGCTTTGCTGAACATGGGCGAAGAAGAAATTAAAGGCAACGATGCCGTCAAAGCAACTGCCGCCTTGCTCCAGCAGTCGAAACAAATCAATTATATTGGCTTTATTGAAGGCGATGATTTATTCGCTGGCAAAGCCGACGTTATTGTTTGCGATGGTTTTGTTGGCAATATCGCGCTCAAAAGTTGTGAAGGGTTAGCCGACCTGTTACTGAATAATATCAAAGCAAATATTCATGCCCATTGGATGACCCGATGGTTTGTGAAACTTTTCTATCAACGTTTACAACGCTCGTGGGATTGGCTGAAGCCCGACCACTACAACGGCGCGAGTTTGATAGGATTGCGTGGAGTAGTTATAAAAAGCCATGGCGATGCCAATGCACGAGCGTTTTTTAGTGCAATTGAGCAAGCTGTGGAAGAAACTCAACGCGATCTACCTACACGAATTCGTGACCGAGTAGAACAAGTTCTGTTAGAGCAGGAATAAACGTTATTATGCCATCAGTTATTGCAGGAACTGGCCATTATTTACCGGCTCAGCGCCTGACGAATACCATGCTAGAACAGCGTGTCGACACCAGCCATGATTGGATTGTTGAGCGTACCGGAATTCATGAGCGACGCATTGCGGAACCGACAGAAAATGCGGTAACCATGGGCGTGGCTGCGGCTCGCCAAGCATTGCAGTCAGCAAACATCAAAGCCGACGATCTCGATTTAATTATTGTTGCAACAACTTCAGGTGAGCGCGCTTTTCCAAGTGTTGCTTGCGAAATTCAAGCCGCGCTTACTGAAAATACGATGCCAGCGTTTGATGTCGCGGCGGCGTGTTCGGGTTTTATTTTTGCCTTAAGTGTTGCTGATCAATATATCCGTAACGGTATGTATGAAAAGGTATTGGTGATTGGAACCGACGTCTTGTCACGTTTGTGTCATCCGGATGATCGTAATACGCTCGTATTATTTGGTGATGGGGCTGGAGCCGTAGTGCTCGAAGCGAGTGACCGCGCGGGTATTATGTCAACGCATTTAAATAGTGCTGGGGAATTCGCTGATTTACTCGGCGTCAATCATTTGTCGCGTCATTCACCTGAGCAGCTCGGTGAAGCGTGGATGTACATGAAAGGCAACGAAGTATTTAAAGTTGCGGTGAGTAAACTCAGTGAGTTGGTGGTTGATACGTTAGCGGCCAATAACATGCAGGCGGCTGATCTTGATTGGCTCGTGCCACATCAAGCTAATTTGCGCATTATTAAAGCAACTGCAAAGAAGCTGAAAATGCCGATGGAGCAAGTTATTACCACGTTAGAATACACCGGCAATACGTCGGCAGCGTCGGTGCCGATAGCACTTGATGTTGCGATTCGTGATGGTCGTATTCAACGTGGACAAAAATTATTACTCGAAGCCTTTGGCGGTGGATTCGCCTGGGGCTCTGCACTGATCGATTATTAATAAGGAAGCATTCATGCGAGCTTATGTATTTCCAGGGCAAGGTTCACAAACCGTTGGTATGTTGGCAGACGTTGCCGCGGAGTATCCGGTCGTTGAAGAAACTTTCGCCCAAGCGAGCAAAGTATTAGGCTACGACTTGTGGCAGTTGGTGCAAGAAGGACCAGCAGAACAACTGAATGAAACGCACCGTACGCAGCCTGCGTTACTAACTGCAAGTGTGGCATTGTATCGTGTGCTAGAGCAGGCTGGTGTACCAGCGCCTGAATGGATGGCTGGGCATAGCTTAGGTGAATACTCTGCGCTGGTTTGTGCCGGAGCATTAGCGTTTGAAGACGCTGTTGCGTTAGTTGCAAAGCGTGGTGAGTTTATGCAAAGCGCTGTACCTGCCGGCGTTGGCGCTATGGCTGCGATTATTGGCTTGGACGACAAATTAGTTGAGCAAGCTTGTGCCGAAGCGGCCGCTGACGAGGTAGTCTCGGCGGTGAATTATAACTCGCCAGGACAAGTGGTTATAGCTGGCCACAAAGCAGCCGTAGAACGTGCTGGCGATGCGTGTATTAAAGCTGGAGCAAAGCGAGCGTTACCATTACCGGTAAGCGTGCCGTCGCATTGTTCTTTGATGCAGCCAGCAGCCGAGCAACTCGCAGTAGAGCTTGGTAAGTTAACCGTCAATACACCACAAGTGCCAGTGGTAAATAATGTGGATGTTACAGCGCCGCGTGAAGCGTCCGAAATTCGGGATGCATTGGTACGTCAATTGTACTCACCGGTTCGCTGGACCGAAACCGTTCAGTATTTAGCGAGCCAGGGTGTGACAGAGATGTATGAAATTGGTCCAGGTAAAGTATTAACTGGGCTAACAAAGCGCATTGATAAAGCAATTCAAGGCGATGCCGTGAATACGGTCGACGCAATTGCAGCAAGGAAATAATATGACTGATTTAATGAATCTTGAAGGCCAAGTCGCTTTAGTTACCGGTGCGAGCCGCGGGATTGGTAAAGCGATTGCGCAACAGCTTGTTGCGCGTGGTGTAAAAGTAGTTGGCACTGCGACAACTGAAAGTGGTGCTCAGGCGATTAGTGATTACTTGGGTGTCAATGGCACTGGGTTCGCACTAAATGTCACTGACGAAGAAAGTGTCGCTGCGGTATTAAAGCATGTTGACGATACTTACGGACAACTCGATATTTTAGTGAATAATGCTGGTATCACCCGCGACAATTTGTTGATGCGCATGAAGGATGACGAGTGGGATAGTGTCATGGACACCAACCTTAAGTCGGTTTATCGTTTATGTAAGGGTGTGATGCGCGGCATGATGAAGCGTCGTCAAGGACGAATCATCAATATTTCATCGGTCGTGGGAACTACCGGTAATCCTGGGCAGACTAACTATTGTGCAGCCAAAGCTGGATTAGCAGGATTTACCAAAGCCTTAGCAAAGGAAATTGCGGCGCGCGGTATAACCGTGAACTGCGTTGCGCCAGGTTTTATCGATACTGATATGACCAAAGCGTTGACAGAAGATCAAAAACAAGCGATTTTTGCCAATATTCCGGCAGCACGCTTAGGACAACCTGATGAAATTGCGGCCGCTGTGGTGTTTTTAGCATCGCCAGGGGCAGCGTATATTACGGGCGAAACCATTCACGTTAATGGCGGAATGGCCATGGTATAAGTGGAATAGACGACAATATTTACCGAGGCTGACTAGCCAAGGGGTATGACCTGTCAAGGTTGGACCATTTTTTACTTTATTATTGTCGTCGCTTTCACTACACTAAGCCCAATTTTGAACTCATGACCTAAAATCAAGGGACATATATACAATGAGCACTATTGAAGAACGCGTTAAAAAAATCATCGTTGAACAACTAGGTGTTAAAGAAGAAGAAGTGAAACCAGAAGCTTCTTTTGAAAATGACCTAGGTGCAGATTCACTTGATATCGTAGAGTTAGTAATGGCTCTCGAAGAAGAATTTGAAACTGAGATTCCAGACGAAGAAGCTGAGAAAATCAGAACTGTTGAAGCAGCGATTGAGTACGTTAAAAACCACTCAAACGACTAAGCAGTGATAACGAGAAGGGCGGAATGAAAATTCCGCCCTTTTTTGTATGTGGTACAACGGTCAACCCCTTACCCAACCTAATCTAGATCGTGGCCTACAATTTGGCGACGGACACTTCACTACACTTGTTATTCGCCACGGCCAACTGGAATTTTGGCCGCGTCATTGGCAACGGTTAACGGAAGCGAGTCAACGCCTAGCGATGGCGATGCCTGTACGAGACCAAGTTGAAGAACTACTGGCATCCATTCGCCAACAACAGCCCAATTGCGTCGTGAAAATCATCATCACCCGTGGCTTTAGCAATCGTGGCTATGCACCATCACCTGCGGCACCTGTTAACTGGTATGTCACCACCGCCAGCTTGCCTGAATGGCAGCCGAACACTCTATTGGTTGACCAAGCTGAGTTGCAATTGGCTATGCAACCACGCCTTGCTGGCCTGAAGACGTTAAATCGTCTTGAACAAGTGTTGCTCGCTCAAGAACGTCTGGAACGTCACGTTGATGATTTAATTGTCTGCGATAATCACCTTCACATTGTAGAGGCGATCAGTAGCAATTTATTCTGGTATGATGGCGCTAACTGGCGGATTCCGCAGTTAAAAAACGCCGGCATCGCCGGCATTATGCAAGCAGAAATCTGTGCTGCGGTGCTGCCTAATGCGATACCCTCAATAGCGGTTTGGGACGATTTAGTATCGGCTGAACAGGCTTTTTTGTGTAATACTGTTTTAGGTCCACGCCCAATCGGTCAGATAGGCGCACGGCAATTACCGCAGCAAGTATTACCAGAGGTTGTTAACACGTGGTATTTAAACGTTTTATCCAAATCTTCTTGAGCTTAAGTATTGTTTTCGCTGGCGTTATTGCGACCGGATTATGGTATAGCTATCAGCAATTACAACAACCTTTAAATTTATCCCAGCCATTGGTATTTGAAGTCAAACGCGGCATGCACGCGCGTACGATTCTTGAGCAGCTTAATACGCAAGGTGCGGCGATTTCGGTTACGCCGGTTTATATTGCGAGTCGTGTATTTGATGTGCCGCAGCACTTGCAAGCGGGTTTTTACGAGATTCAGCCACAGGACAGTGTCGCCAACATTTGGCGTAAACTTCGTCAGGGCGAACAATACCTATTTCAGGTGACGTTAGTTGAGGGGCAAACGTTTGCGCAATGGTTGAAGATTCTTGCTAGTTCACAGTACCTCACACTAGCCGCAATGAACGCGGAGCAAGACACGATTACAAAGGCGTTAAACCAACGGTTAGGAACTACGCACCAATCGTTTGAGGGATTACTATTTCCCGATACTTATAAATATATGGCGGGTACTAAGGCCATGGAAATACTAGTGAAATCATACACGCGTATGGCCTCCGAACTGACAGAAATTTGGGCGCAACGAAGTCGAGATTTACCCTATGAAAAGCCTTACGAGTTGCTTATTATGGCTTCTATAATTGAAAAAGAGACAGGTATAGGTGGTGAGCGCAGTAAAGTGAGTTCGGTTTTCGTTAATCGCTTACGCAAAGGCATGCGTTTGCAGTCTGATCCGACAACAATTTATGGCATTGAGAATTTCGACGGTAATTTGACGCGCGCGCACTTGCGCGAGGTAACCGAATTTAATACCTATCGAATAAATGGGTTACCGCCAACGCCAATTGCCATGCCGAGTCGCGAGAGTCTGGTAGCTGCCGCGCACCCTGCTGAAACTGATTATTATTATTTTGTCGCGGATGGTTCTGGCGGGCATGTTTTTTCCAAAACGCTGGCGGAGCACAATCGCGCGGTGAATCGTTACCAAAGGAATCAAGGTTAATGCCACTGGGCAAATTTATTGTCATTGAAGGTCTAGAAGGCGCCGGCAAAAGTTCAGCAATTGCCAGTGTTGTTGCTCATTTGAATGCAAAAGGTATTGTGACTCAAACCGTTCGCGAGCCAGGCGGAACACCATTGGCAGAGGCGATTCGGGATCTGGTAAAGCAAGACTGGGAAGAGCGTTTAACTGCCGAAACTGAGCTTTTGCTAATGTACGCCAGCCGCGCTCAACTCGTCGAAAACGTGATAAAGCCAGCATTGAAGCAGGGCAAATGGGTCATTGCAGATCGTCACGACTTATCTTCACGGGCTTATCAGGGTGGTGGTCGCCAACTTGGTGATGAAAAACTTACCACGCTGAGACAATTGGTGCTTGGTAGTTTTGTGCCAGATTTGACGTTACTGTTGGATGTTGATCCGAAGCAAGGTTTGCAACGTGCGCGCGAGCGCGGCGAGCTTGATCGAATTGAACAAGAAGACCTAGCTTTTTTTGAGCGGACACGCGAGCGCTATCTAGAGATTGCGCAAACCGAGCCAAACATTTGTGTTGTTGATAGCAATCAGACCATGGCAGACGTGCACCGAGACTTATTGAATCAGCTTGAACAAAATTTGTTTCATGAGTATGGATAAAATATGAGTTTACCTTGGTTACGCGAACCGTGGCGGCAACTGGTCGCGGATTATAACAACCAACGCTTTGGTCATGCACATTGCCTGCCAAATCGAATCGGTTTAGGTGCGCCAACGTATACAGAAACTTTGGTTAAGTTTTTGCTGTGTATAGAGCCAAGCCAGCAAGCTTGTGGCAAATGTAAAAGCTGTTTGCTCATGGCAGCCGGAACTCATCCTGATTATTATGAAGTAGCGAGTGAGGATAATCGCGCTATTGGCGTTGATAAAATTCGCGAGTTAACGCAACAGTTGCAACAAACTGCGAGTCAGCACGGCAGCAAAGTGGCTTGGATTAAAGATGCGCAGCGTATGACGACAGAAGCCGCCAACGCATTGCTGAAAACTTTAGAAGAACCAAGCGCTAATACCTACTTAATCTTAAGCCCAGAGCGAACCAGTGATTTACTACCGACATTGCGCAGCCGAATGCGATTACATACGTTTTCTGAACCAAACCAAGCAACCACTCAAAGTTGGCTTACTCAGCAATTAGGACGCTCACTAACCGAAGCGGAGCGTGTGCGAAGCCAACAATTTCCGGGAGCGCCATTAACGGCCTTAGCAGCTTTGAAGGGTAACTTCGCTGATCCGGCGGATTTTGTTACGGAGCTCGCATCTGCCACAATTCAGAATAGGCCATGGCCGCAACCGAAAAAGGACGACGTACAACAGTGGCTGGAAGCGTCGTTGGCTTGGTTACAAGAGCTCATTCGTATTCGCCAACGCGTGGCACAACAACGCTTACATTATCCGCAGCTCACGCAGGTGGCGGAACAATGGCTGCAACGCGAGCAGATATCTGTTACAAGATTAAACGGATGGCTGGCTTTATGTTACAATTTGCGCAAAATTACACGTGAACAGTCCGGCTTAAACCTACCATTATTATTACAACAACAGTGGTTACAATGGAAACAAAGACCGTAGCAGCTGACGCTGAAGCAGAGTTACCGAAAAAACGCATTGTGCTAGGAACTGAAGCGCAATTACGTCGCTATTATATGCCGTTTATTAAGGGCGGTGGATTATTTTTAACCACCGATGAACCGTTAAAAATTGGTGATGCATTCTTACTGGAAGTGCGTTTATTTGGCGAGCAAAACTCCGTTTTGGTGAAATGTAAAGTTGTCTGGTTAGCTCCCTCTAAGCCTGGCCGTCCCGAACAACAGGGCGTTGGTGTCCAATTTATAGATGATAAGGCCATGTTAAAGAACATGATTGAATCTAAGCTAGCCGCTATCGGCAACACTGGCACACCAACCGCCACGATGTAAGCAACCTTAAAGTTTGGAGTTGTTGTGTTTGTCGATTCCCACTGCCATCTTGATAAAATTGATTTAGCAAATTTTAACGGCGAGTTCGCGGCGATAGTCGAGGCCGCACGCGCTGCCAAAGTCGAGCACATGTTATGTATTGGTGTTACGCTCGATGACTTTCCCGCCATGCGTGAACTTGTTTCAGGCTATAGCGATATTAGTATTTCTTGTGGTGTGCATCCGCTGTATGTTGCCAAGCATCCGCTTGCGAAGCAGCAACTGAAAGAGTGGGCTGCTTTACCTGAAGTAGTAGCCATTGGTGAAACAGGCTTGGACTATTATTACGATCCAGAGAGTCGCCCAGTTCAACAAGAGAGCTTTGCTTTTCATATTGATCTTGCCAATGAGCTAGACAAGCCATTGATTATTCATACCCGTGATGCACGTGATGACACCATTGCGATGTTACGAGAAGGGCATGCTGATCGCTGCGGTGGTGTGTTGCATTGCTTCACCGAATCGTTAGAAATGGCGCAGCAAGCAATTGAGCAACTTGATTTTTATATTTCGATTTCTGGTATCGCATCATTTCGCAATGCGACTGAATTACGCGATGTGGTGAAAGCCTTGCCACTGGAGCGGCTGCTCATTGAAACAGATAGTCCATGGCTGGCTCCGGTACCCCATCGAGGTAAAGAAAACCAGCCGGCCTTTGTGACTGAAGTGGCAAAATGTGTCGCAGATGTGAAAGGTGTTAGCTTAGCTGAAGTAGCGGAAGTCACCACGCATAACTTTTATTCGTTATTCAAGCGAGTGCGAACATAAATTTGTACGTTTTTTACACAAAAAATTCGCATTTTTAAAATAACCATCTAAACTAAATCTTACCCTCGAAATTTATCGAGTTAGCGCACGGCTCAATCCCTTGAGCCATTCCCCTAAGCTCGGGACAACTTGGATTCGTCCCGAGCATTTTTTTGCCTGAAATTTAGTTAATAAAAACAAGTGATTAGCTTGATTTAACCGCGCCAGATAACCAGTAAAATCAAAATTGGACAGATAAATTTGACGTACCATGGCCAAATTTTCCAGAACCAAGTTTTGTCAATTTCTGGTGCGCCTTCTTGAAGTGCTTTCAACAAAAAGTGTTGGCGCAAAATCCAGGTGAGTAACAAACCAAATACAAGTGCTAACAATGGTTGCATGTAAACCGTTGTAAAAGTCACAACTGCACCAAATAAGCTAGAGAAGTTGTAAATAATAATGGCTGAGATTAGACCAATTGTTGCGCCAACTACCCAAACCATTTGTGAACGTGATTGACCTGTTTCTTCAACGAGTGCGTTTACCGGTGCTTCAAGCATAGAAATTGATGAAGTAATTGCTGCAATCACCATGAGCGCAAAAAAGGTTAAGCCAACCCATAACCCAGCTTGGCCCATGGATTCAAACATGGCTGGTAACACATTAAAAACTAACGTGTCGCTGGACAATAATTGGCCGGCCTGATCATAAATCACAACACCGAGCTCTTGTGCTGCGAACATCGCTGGCAGAATCAGTAGGCCTGCTAAAAAAGCAACGGAGGTATCTAAACCAGCAACCCAACCAGCGGTTTTAGGTAAATGCTCATCTTTTGACAGATAGGCGCCGTACGTCATCATGCAACAAACGCCGAGCGACAATGAGAAGAATGCTTGGCCCATGGCACGAATAACAAGATTGGGGTTGGTCACTTGCTCAAAGTCAGGGGTGAGATACATTTTTAAGCCATCAATGGCACCCGGCAGGGTGAGAATGTACAGCGCCATGGCAATCAAGAGTACAAATAATAATGGCATGAGGCGACGTGACCAGCGCTCAATACCATCGGTTACGCCAGAACGAACAACATGAATGGTGAGCACGAGGAACAACACCATCATGATCAAATTGCGTTCAACGCTGAATTCAGTTAACCAAGTTGCCGCGCTATGAAAGCCAAGTAATTCAGCCAATGGCGCAAACATAAAGGCTAAGAGCCAGCCGGAAACGATGCCATAAAAACTTAGAATAAGTGACAAGACAACGAGACCAACAATACCGGTGAAAGCACCAAAGCCGCGCCAAAACGGTTTTTCGCTTAACGAGCGCAAGGCTTCAACTGGGTTACGTTGCCGCATACGGCCGATGGTCAACTCGGCAACCAGCATAGGATAAGCGAGTAGGGCGACCATGAGTAAATAGACTAAAAGAAAGGCACCGCCGCCGTTTTGCGCAGCTTGTGTGGGAAAACCCCAAATGTTACCGACACCCACTGCGGAGCCTGCCGCAGCTAAAATAAAACCGATACGAGACGAAAAAGCGGGAGATTTAAGAGCCATATTTTTATTCTTGTTGTTCTGTGGTTGTTTTACTTACGCGGTGAGTTCACCACGTAAGTTAGTTTCAAGGAGATTACTTATTTCACGCTGCGATAAATTCTGTGACAACAAATAATGTAATTTTGTCAGTGCTGCTTCAATGGTCATATCGTGGCCACTTACGACACCAACTTGTGCAAGCGCGTTACCCGTTGCGTAACCGCCCATATTCACTTTGCCTTTAAAGCACTGCGTGCAATTGAGGACAACCGTACCTTGTTCGATAGCACGTTGTAAGCTAGCCAATAGTTGTGGGTCTTGCGGAGCATTACCGACCCCGTAACTTTGCATTATTAACGCTTTGACCGGTTGCTGGAGCATATTATCGAAAATTGCTGCCGAGATACCCGGATACAAGGTGACGACACCAATTGCTTGCGGCGTCACTGACGTGAGCCGAAGTGGTTCCCGACCATTTTCTTTTATAGTGCCAGCGTCCACGGTAATCTGAATCCCTGCCTTAAGCAACGGTGCGAAGTTAGGCGAGGCGAATGCATTAAAACCATTGGCATCAGCTTTAGTCGCTCGGTTACCGCGATAAAGCGTGTTATTAAAAAACAAGCTGACTTCATGAATAGGGTAATTTGCGGCAATATAGAGCGCGTTCAACAGGTTCGTTTGCCCATCGGAACGCAATGCCGCCAATGGAATTTGCGATCCCGTTATAATTACTGGTTTCGCTAAATTTTCAAACATGAACGACAAAGCTGAGGCCGTATAAGCCATGGTATCGGTACCATGTAAGATCACAAAACCATCGTAGTCGTTATAGTTATTCTGGATATCTTCAGCGATGTGTTGCCAGTCGGCAGGCGACATATCGGAGGAATCCATCAGCGGGTCATATTCGTGAATAGTAAATTCTGGCATTTCTTCCCGATAAAACTCGGGCATGCGTTTGACACATTCGGTTAAAAAGCCCGACACAGGGATGTAACCCTGTGTCGATTTTTGCATACCAATTGTTCCGCCTGTGTAGGCAACATAAATACGTTTTTTAGTCATGAATCACTGCAGTGGGCAAAGTTCGCACAGTGCATACACACCGTTCGGGTCGTTAAATTTATCCAGTAATTTAACTTCCTGCCACACGCGTTGCAATTCCATTTCGATTGGCGAGTGATTTTTTTCAAATACAGAAGCTGGTACCCATGCGCTCGCTTGACCGAATAAATCACGCATGAACTTGTCACGAGCTGACAAATCAGCTTCAATCACTTCAACGTCGTATTCAACGACATCAGCTTTTTGTGCCGCAGCTCGAATGGCATCGTCAAGCCCACCAAGTTGATCAACTAAACCAAATTGCTGTGCCTGACTGCCAGTCCATACACGACCTTGAGCCACTGCATGAACTTCGTCGTAAGTCATATCGCGACTATCAGCAACCATGCTCACAAAGTCACGGTAGAACTTCTCGATGCTCATTTGAACAACTTGTTTACCACCTTCATCTAAACCTCGCGTTACGTCGAGTACAGGCAGGTTAGTGGTGTGATAACCATCGTTATACACGCCAATTTCAGCCAATGAATTCTCAAAGGTGAAGAACATACCGAACACGCCAATTGAACCCGTAATGGTTTCTGGAGCGGCCCAAATTTCATCGGCGCTTGCCGCAATCCAATAGCCACCCGATGCCGCAACACTACTCATAGATGCAATAACCGGCTTACCTGCTTTTTGTAACTCAAGCACTTCTTGACGAATTACTTCCGAGGCGAAGCCACTGCCACCTGGACTATCAATGCGTAACACTACAGCTTTAACTTGATCGTCTAAACGCGCTTTGCGTAATAGTTCAGCGGTACTATCACCACCAATCATGCCGGCTTTCTGATGGCCATCAACGATCACACCACGGGCAACGACTATGGCGATATTATCGCGCTCTTTGGTCTCTTCTTCATATGCATGACCGTTGAGTGATTCCAAATAATCGTCATGATCAATCTGGCGCCAACTTTTTTCTTCATCATCAAGACCGGTTAAGGTGATCATTTCTTGGCGGAATTGTTCACGTGAATACAAATCAGTGACAAGCCCTGTACCTACGGCCATTTGCGCGAAATCATTATTGTTTTCTGCAACGGTGGCTAAAAAATCATCCATTTCACCAGACAGCACACGTGGATCTAACTCGCGTAAGGCCGCGATATCAGTGACATAGGTTTGCCAAAGTTCATCGTACAGAACTTTGTTAGCTTCACGAGCTTCAGCAGACATGTCATTGCGTGTGTAAGGTTCTACCGCTGATTTATAGGCGCCAACTTTGAAGACATGCGTGCTGACTTTCAGCTTCTCCAATAGCTCTTTGAAGTACAGACGATATGAACCGTAACCTTCAAACATCATCATACCAAGCGGGTTTAAATAGATTTTGTCAGCGTGAGCGGCAATGTAGTACTGATCTTGACTGTATGCATCGGCATAAGTTACGACCGGCTTACCGCTTTCACGAAATGCGACAAGTGCCTCACCTAGCACGTTCATCTTGTTCAAACCGCCGCCAGTAAAGCGGCCGAGATTCAATTGAATCCCACTAATGCGCTCGTCTGTCGCTGCTTGCTCAATGGCTGTTACGGCATCGCTTAAAAGAACTTCTGCTGGCTGACCACTGCCGCCTAACATTTCATCAAAGAAAGCATCGACTGGGTCTACCCAGGTTTTTTCTTCAACCAAGGCTCCATTGAGGTTTAACACCAGCACACCGTTCTCAGGAACTTGAATTGGCTCTTCTTCAGCAGCAAATAGACCAATGAAAACCAATAAAATTAAGAAGAAAACGATATTCACAATAATTTTGCGAATGACGTTGATGAGACTAAAGAGTTTTTTGAAGACTGAAGCGATCCCGCTCATATAAAACAATCCCAAATTAAGTAACGATGCAAGGAGATTACCGCAGAAATCACTGAGAAACTAGTAAGACAATGTAACAGAGCGTGATCATTTGCTAAGCTATCGAAACCTTTGACGCGATAGTCAAATCTCACCTTTTGAGGATGTTATGCAGGCATTAGAACTTTTAACAACACGCTCTTCTATGCCACGGTTAATCGAGCCTGGCCCTAGTGATGCACAGTTTCAATTAATGTTACAAGCAGCAGCGCGCGCACCTGACCATATGGCATTGATGCCGTATCACTTCATTGTATTTAAAGATGAGCAACGGCAGCAATTAGGCGAGATATTTCAACGAGCCGCCGCCGCGCAGGGGCAAGCCGAAGCGCAATGTGTTCAGGCAAGTCAGTTGCCGTTACGTGCGCCCATGCTAATTGCCGTAGCAATGAAATATCAAGCGCATGAAAAAGTACCGCGCGATGAACAATTTGCCAGTGCTGCTTGCGCAACTTTGTTACTACAACAAGCTGCATTTGCGCAGGGCTTAGGTGCTATTTGGCGCACTGGATGGTTGGCCGAATCGGGTTTTGTAAAAGCGGAGCTTGGCCTGCGTGAAGAAGATGCCATCGTTGGTTTCTTGTATGTCGGAACACCCGCGGTGCCAACGCCGATCAAACCAAACAAAGAGCTGGCTGATAAAGTTCAATATTGGGGCTAGGGAAGTCCTTAGTTTGGCGTTTTAAAACAGTGCCAACAAAACCCAAAAACCAGCCGTAAAGGCTGGTTTTTTACATAGTAGGGATTATGATCTCGTTACTTAGAAGTCCGCTGTTTTTGGCGCTCGTGGGAACGGGATTACATCGCGGATGTTGCCCATACCGGTTACATAGGTGACCAAGCGCTCAAAACCTAACCCGAAACCTGCGTGTGGCACGGTACCGTAACGACGTAAATCGCGGTACCAACCGTAATCTTCGATTGGCAAGCCAAGCTCGAGCATACGTGCATCTAAGCGCTCTAAACGTTCTTCACGCGCACTACCACCGATGATTTCACCAATGCCTGGTGCCAACACGTCCATTGCTGCGACCGTTTTACCGTCGTCGTTTTGACGCATGTAGAAGGCTTTGATGTCTTTCGGATAGTTTTTCAGCACAACCGGCGCACCAACATGTTCTTCAGCCAAGTAGCGCTCGTGTTCAGACTGCAAATCCATACCCCATTCAACCGGGTATTCGAATTTCTTGCCGCAGTTTTGCAAGATTTCTACCGCATCTGTGTAATCCATGTGCACAAACTTGTTGCTGACCACGTGATTGAGGCGATCTAAGACGCCTTTATCCACACGCTGTTGGAAAAATGCCATATCGTCGGCGCGTTCTTCGAGAACGGCATTGATACAGTATTTCAACATGTCTTCGGCTAAGTAGGCGATATCATTTAAGTCAGCAAATGCGACTTCAGGTTCCACCATCCAAAACTCAGCCAAGTGGCGACTTGTATTGGAATTCTCTGCACGGAAGGTCGGACCAAAGGTGTAAATTTTGGAGAGTGCACAGGCGTAAGTTTCACCATTTAGCTGGCCTGAAACCGTTAAAAAGGCTTCTTTACCAAAAAAGTCTTTGCTGAAATCGATACCGCCATTATCTGTGTGCGGCAGGTTCATTAAATCCAGCGTGGATACGCGGAACATTTCACCTGCGCCCTCAGCGTCTGATGCTGTAATAATTGGGGTTGCGACCCACAAATACCCACGCTCATGGAAGAAGCGATGCAGAGCTTGCGATAAACAGTTACGCACTCGCATAACGGCACCAGTAATATTGGTACGCGGGCGCAAATGCGCGAATTCACGCAGATATTCCATTGAATGTGGTTTCGGCGACATCGGATAGGTGTCAGGATCCTCAACAAAGCCAAACACATGAACTGCTGTCGCTTGGATCTCGAAGTTTTGACCTTTGCCAGCGTTTTCAGCAACCACGCCGGTGACAGCAACACTGCAACCTGTGGTTAGTTTGAGAACCTCATTGTCATAATTATCGAGATTATTCGGTACGACCGCCTGAATAGCGTCAAAACACGAACCATCATGCACGTTGATAAATGAAATGCCTGCTTTTGAATCGCGACGGGTACGAACCCAACCGCGTACAGTTACTTCATCACCAACGGCAACTTTTCCCGATAAAACATCGACAATTGTAGCGAAGGACATGGGCCTACAAACTCCGTTAGTTAAGGTATAAGAATAAAATAGGCTGATATGTTACCTTGCTTTGCGCCAGACTCAAGAGAAAATCACACTGAAGCCGCCAGTAAACACATGGTTTGGGTTATTTTACTGAGTTGATCGGGACGAATGACAAATGGTGGCATGACATAAATTAATTTCCCAAACGGCCGTATCCACACGCCGTGTTGCACACATAGGCGCTGCGCGGTGGCAACATCAATAGCATGCTTCATCTTGATGACGCCAATGGCACCAAAGCATCGCACACCAGCTACGTTCGGTAGTTGTCGCGCTGGTTCAAGTTCAGCGATTAGCTGCGCGTTAATAGTGTTGATTCGTTGTTGCCATGGGCTATCAAGCAAAACATCAATGCTGGCACAGGCAATAGCACAGGCGAGGGGATTGCCCATAAAGGTTGGTCCATGCATAAACGCACCGCCGGCAGGGCCCTGGCTGATGGTGTCGGCAACTTCATCACGACACAGTACAGCTGCTTGGGTCAGATAACCGCCAGTTAATGCTTTGCCCAAACACATAATATCTGGTGTGATGTTGGCGTGATTGCAGGCAAATAATTCGCCGGTGCGACCAAATCCTGTAGCAATTTCATCGGCGATTAATAACACGTTATGTTGATCGCAAAGTTGGCGTGCTCCACGCAGGTATTCAGGGTGATAAAAACGCATCCCCCCAGCACCTTGCACGATGGGCTCAAGAATTAATGCGGCGAGTTCATGTTGATGCTGCTCTAAAAGCTGTGCTAGTGACGCTAAGTGCTTGGCATGCCATGATTGTGTTGGCGTGATGTCAGGGACAGGGGCGAACAATTGCTCACGTAAACTTCCTTTAAATAGACTATGCATGCCGTTAACCGGATCGCAGACCGACATAGCGGCGAAGGTATCGCCGTGATAACCACCGCGGATGGTCGCCATTTTATTCTTGTTCGGTCGATCGCGACTAAACCAATATTGCACGGCCATTTTAATGGCGACTTCAATGGAAACAGAGCCTGAATCGGCGAGAAATACACGATTTAATCCCGCAGGCGTTAGCTCTACCAGCTTCTGTGATAACCGAATTGCTGGTTCATGCGTAATACCGCCAAACATGACATGACTCATTTTTGCCAGTTGCTCAGTTGCCGCTTGGTTGAGTTGTGGGTGGTTATAGCCATGAATGGCGGCCCACCAAGACGACATACCGTCAATCAATCGCGTACCATCATTAAGGATTAATTCACAGCCTTCAGCGGCAACAACCGGATACACCGGCAGCGGTTCATTAAAGGAAGTGTAGGGGTGCCAGATGTGTTGGCGATCAAACTGCAAGTCGCTATTTGTAATCATTGATTAAATAATAACCGATTGTAATTATATCAAGCCGAATAAAGTTGACAGTCTAGGTAAACTCCGTACCCTGTGCAATATCAAATTACTCTCATTAAACGATATACCAAGGATCAACTTATGTCGGCTGTCATCCGCCATGACTGGCAACTCAATGAAATCGAGGCACTTTTCGCACTTCCGTTTAACGATTTGCTGTTTCAAGCGCAACAAGTTCATCGTGCTAACTTCGATGCCAACGCTGTGCAAGTAAGTACCTTGCTATCGATTAAAACTGGCGCTTGCCCAGAAGACTGCAAATATTGCCCACAGAGTGCGCATTATCGAACTGACGTTGATAAAGAGCGCTTAATGGCGGTCGAAAAAGTTCTCGAAGAAGCGCGTGCAGCGAAAGCGCAGGGGGCTAGTCGCTTCTGCATGGGGGCCGCCTGGCGTAATCCAAAAGATCGCGATATGCCGTATGTGATTGAAATGGTTAAAGGCGTGAAAGAGCTTGGTTTAGAAACTTGTATGACATTAGGTATGTTGAGTCCGCAACAGGCTCAAGCTCTAAAACAAGCTGGTCTCGATTATTACAACCACAACCTCGATACATCACCTGAATTTTATGGCGAAATTATCTCCACGCGTACCTACGCGGATAGGCTTTCGACACTACAAAATGTACGCGATGCGGGCATGAAGGTATGTGCTGGCGGTATTGTTGGTATGGGCGAAAGCCGTCGCGATCGCGCGAGTTTGTTGGCACAACTAGCCAATTTACCGCAACACCCAGAGAGTGTTCCAGTGAATATGTTGGTGAAAGTGCAGGGCACACCATTCGCTGAACTTGATGATCTTGATCCGTTTGAGTTTGTACGAACAATCGCCGTTGCGAGAATCTTAATGCCGCAAAGCTTCGTGCGCTTGTCAGCTGGCCGAGAATCTATGAATGACCAGTTACAAGCGTTATGTTTTATGGCAGGTGCCAACTCTATATTCTACGGCGAACGTTTGCTGACCACTGCCAACCCAGAAACCAATCGTGACCTCGCTTTGTTTGAGCGTTTAGGCTTAAATCCGCTTGCACATGAAGATTATAGTGATGATGTACATGAAGCGGTGATTTCTGATGCGGTAGCCGAACAACAGCAACCGGTACGCTACTACGAAGTGAGTTGATTCGAAACGCTTTTATTATGCAAATAACCCATGAATTGTCAGCCCAATTAGAACAATTGCGTCAGCAACATCGCTATCGCACGCTGGTGCAACGTCAAGCACAACACCTGCAGTTTGACAGTAATGACTATTTAGGGCTGTCGATGCATCCGCGCGTAAAGGCTGCATACGCTGAAGGTGTTCAACAATATGGTGCAAGTAGCGGTGCATCGCCATTGGTGAGCGGCTATCAGGCCCCTCATGCTTATTTGCGCCAGCAACTCGCGCAATGGTTAGAACGTGAAGACGCATTATTGTTTAGTAGTGGGTTTGCGGCGAATCAAAGTACGTTACAAACGCTTGGTAGTCAGTATCAGCGCATTGTCTTGGACAAGTTAAGTCATGCGTCGTTAATCGATGGCGTCCGGCACTTTAAGCACTGGAAACGGTTTCGCCATAACGATGTTGCGCATGCTCAAGAGCTCTTGTTGCCAAACGTGGCGAATCTATTAGTGACCGAGAGTGTGTTTAGTATGGATGGTGACCATGCGCCCCTTAACCAGCTCGCTGAGTTGCCGGCCGATGTCTGGATAGATGATGCGCATAGTATCGGTATAAGCGGTGAAAGTGGGCGTGGCGCTGGCGCCACGTTGTCAGCGGCACAAGCACCGTTATTAACGATAACCTTCGGCAAGGGCTTGGGTGTTATGGGCGCTGCAATTGTCGGTTCATCGGTGATGACGGATTACCTCATGAATCAGGCGCGTGATTTTATCTATTCGACTGCTATGCCTGCGGCTCAAGCGCAGGCAGTCAGTGCTTCGATTAATGTGGTGCAGAGCGCTGAAGGTGAGTCTTTAAGACAGCGTTTACGTGACAATATTCAGTATTTTCGTGAGCAATGCGTTGCGCAAGGTTTACCCATTGGTGCGAATCAACATGCTATCCAAACGCTCATTCTCGGCTCGGAGGAGCGGGTAATTGCCTGGGGGCAATCACTCAGAGCACTCAACATTTACTGCGGGATTATTCGTCCACCAACCGTACCACAAGGCAGTTCAAGGCTGCGCATAACGGTTACCGCTGCCCACAGTACCGCCGACATTGATGCATTAGTGACAGCGTTAATAATCACGCGAGATTTGGTTGAAAAGGCTAACGTTACCGCATGAGAGCGATACAAGAGGTGTTGAAGCAACAACATAAAGTAGCAATCGCGTCGCATTTTAGCCGTGCGGCGCAGAGTTATGAACATCACAACTTATTGCAACGCTGGTGTGCGGCACGATTAATCGAATGGTTACCGGCGGCTACTGGACTGACTGCAGATATTGGCTGCGGACCAGCGGTAAATACTGAGGCATTGCTGGCGCGAACGAAACATTACATTGGTATCGACATTGCTAGCGGCATGTTAGCTAAAGCGCAACGTAACTATCCGAATCAAAGTTGGTTGCGTGCTGATCTCGAAGCACTACCATTTGCAGCGGCTAGTATTAATACGCTGTATGCGAACTTAGCGGTGCAATGGGCCGATGATTTAACAGCGACTTTGAACCACTGGCTGAGTGTGTTGCGTCCGTCGGGAACAGTTGTGATAAGCACAATTCTTGCTGGTTCACTGACACCATTAGCGGATTGTTTTCAGCAATATACCGGTGCACCGCGGCATAATCACTTTTATTCGGCCAGTACTCTGCAGCAGATTTTAAGCAACGTGAGTGGGGCAACGGTACAATTTGAGGTTGAACAGATCACCATTCCTTATCTAACCGTGCGAGCCATGCTCTACGACCTCAAAGGAATCGGGGCGAACTATCAACAACAGCGCCAACAACCACTAACGCGAAGCCAGTTAGCTTGCGTCGAAGCTGCGATGGAATCGCATCGGGATAGAACGGGAAATCTACCGTTGCACTGGGTGGTGGGTTTTATTAAGTTAACAAAAGATTAAGTATGGTTGCATAAATGGAAACTCAAATCCAGCCGCCGCTGTTTATAACGGGTACTGACACCGATGCCGGGAAAACTACATGTGCTGTGGCCTTGATACATGCTTTACGTGGCTCTGGCTGGCGTGTCCGACCCTATAAACCGGTGGCGGCTGGCGCTGAATTGGTTGATGGACAGCTACGCAATAGCGATGCCTTAAAATTGATGCGGGCATGCGCTATTGATGTAACCCATGACAGCTATCTGCAGGTAAATCCTTATTGCTTCGCTCCACCAATTGCACCGCACATTGCCGCTGCACAAGTGGGGGGAGAACCGAGTGTTGCTGGTATTGTCGAAAAGATAACCATGACACCCCTCGAAGCCAATGAATTGGTTGTTATCGAAGGGGCTGGCGGTTGGTTGGTTCCACTTAATAGTAACGAATCGTTAGCCGATGTCGCCGAACAACTGCAAACTCAAGTTATTTTGGTGATTGGCATGAAATTAGGTTGTTTAAGCCATGCGCTGTTAACCGCGGAGGCGATTACCCGACGCGGATTGAATATAGTTGGCTGGATTGCAAATCAACCGCAGCCAACAACAATGGCGTGTTACGAAGAAAACTTAGCGACCTTGCAACGCTTGCTGAAAGCACCATGTTTAGGTGTCGTGCCATTTCTTCCGCATGCAGATGAGACGGCATTAGCACAATATCTTGATGTACAAAGTTTACCGTTGTAACCAACGAGAACAGTCTTGTGCAGGCGCAAGTGAGTGTTTTTCGCCGGCTAGAAAGACATAACCATTCGCGTTGCCATGGTACTGCATATTGGTCCCAATAATACGCAGATAGCTACCTTCTGGAATCGCAATAATCGGCGTTTCAGGTGCCAACGCCATGAACTCAGCAAGGCGCTGGTCTCGCGTTTCACCATGAAAACCAGGCGGTTGATAATCGGTGTAATGCGGGTTTAACTGCACGGGTATCAGTTGTAGCGCGTTGAAAGAAGGTGGCTCAACAATGGGCATGTCATTCGTGGTGCGAATACTTAAGCCTGCAATGTTAGAGCCAGCACTCCAACCCACGTAAGGCACGCCTGACTGCACCGCGACTTGAATGGGGGCAATTAGCTGGTTTTGGTAGAGCTTAGAAAGAAGCTGAAAGGTATTTCCGCCCCCCACCATGATCGCTTCTGCGTTGTTGATAGCGGCAACCGGATCCGATTCCGATTCAATGCCGTATACCTCAATACCAGCCGGAGACAAAGCGATGCGTACCTTTTCGGTGTAGTCGGCGTTTGAAAAACCTACGCCGGCGTACGGAATAAATAAAATACGGCGCTTGCCGCAATGTTCAGCGATTGGCGTGATACAAGGCGCGAGATAATCGCTATCGCCAGCTCGTGAACTGCTGAGTAACAAAATTTGAGCATCGGCCATTGATTTTTCTCCTCGTGTAGGCGGGCAATGGATGCAAAGGCAGTAGGGTACCAAAATAGTTCTTAAAAAACATTCCAAAAGCCTTGTATTTAAAGGCTAACGCCCTTATAAATCGGGTATCCGTTGAAGTCATTGTGAGGTTACAGAAAATGTTGCGGATCGTTTTGTTTTTAGCAACGAACTTAGCAATTTTATTGGTATTAGGCGTGGTGATGAATCTCGTGCTTCCAGCATTGGGTGTCGAACCGACGCAATACCAAGGGTTATTTATTTTCGCAGCGCTATTTGGGTTTGGTGGTGCGTTTATCTCTCTGGCTATGTCGAAATGGCTGGCGAAGCGGTCTGTTGGCGCACAGGTCATTAATCAACCGCGCAATAGCACCGAACAATGGCTAGTGAATACCATTGCTGCGCAAGCGCGAAAAGCGGGTATTCCAATGCCTGAAGTGGCGATTTATGACTCGCCGGAGCCGAATGCCTTTGCTACTGGTGCAAGTAAAAAGAGCTCGCTTGTAGCTGTGAGTACTGGTCTATTACGTTCGATGACGAAAGACGAAGTAGAGGCGGTATTGGCGCATGAGGTGAGCCATATTGCTAATGGTGATATGGTCACCTTGACTCTTATCCAGGGCGTGGTGAACACCTTTGTTATCTTTTTTGCGCGAGTGATTGCCGGAGTTATTGATAACGCGACGCGTAGCAATTCGCAAAATGGTCAAGGCCTTGGTGGTCTTGCCTATTTTGGCATCGTGATGGTGCTCGAATTGGTATTCGGTATTCTCGCAAGCATCATTGTGATGTGGTTTTCACGTCAACGAGAGTTCCGCGCTGATGCCGGTTCAGCGGGTATCGTCGGTAAGCAGAAAATGATTGCCGCATTGCGCCGTTTACAAGGTGCGCAGGAATCAACGCTTGATGGCTCCATGATGGCCTTTGGTATTCAAAGTAAACGCAGCTTTAGTGAGTTGTTTATGAGTCACCCGCCGTTAGCGAAACGGATTCGAGCGCTGGAAAATTTATAATAATTTAAGGAAAGACATGACTAATTGGAGTGCCCGTAGCTGGCGGGATAAAGCCATTCAGCAACAACCTAACTATGCTTCAAAGCCGGCATTGCAGCAGGTTGAGCAACAATTGAAAACCTTCCCACCGTTGGTATTTGCGGAAGAAATTCGTGCGTTGCGGAGTCAATTGGGACGCGTTAGTCAAGGTCATGGCTTTTTGTTGCAAGGTGGCGATTGTGCTGAAACCTTCAGTGATTTTACCGCACCTAAAATTCGTGACACCTTTAAGGTTATTCTACAAATGGCGGTGGTGCTAACCTTTGCTGGATCTTGTCCGGTGACTAAGGTCGCTCGAATGGCTGGTCAGTACGCTAAACCACGTTCGAGCGATTTTGAAACGGTGGATGGCATCGCTCTGCCTAGTTATCGTGGTGACATTATCAATGGTGCGGATTTCACGGTTGAAGCCCGTGAACCGGATCCGCAACGTATGATTAATGCCTACCATCACTCAGCTGCGACGTTGAATTTACTGCGCGCGTTCGCTCAAGGTGGTTTGGCTGACCTCCATAAAGTGCATAAGTGGAACATGAGCTTTGTTGAAGCGAATCCGCTGAAAGAGCAATACTTGCGTGTTGCGGAACAAATTCAATCGGCATTGAAGTTTATGGAAGTGCTTGGTATCAACGCGGAAAGCAATGCAACAATCCATGAAACCCAACTTTTCACCTCGCACGAGGCGCTGTTACTTCCCTACGAAGAGGCACTGACCCGCACCGATACATTAACGGGCTTACCTTACGACTGCTCGGCGCATATGGTTTGGATCGGCGAACGTACGCGTCAAATTGACCATGCACACGTGGAGTTTATGCGCGGTATTCATAACCCTCTTGGTGTGAAAATTGGGCCAACAACGCATCCTGATGATGTGATTCGGCTATTGGATGTGTTGAACCCAAGCAATGAAGCAGGGCGCATGACGTTGATTACGCGAATGGGCGCAAATACCTTGGCTGATGCGCTGCCGGCAATTGTGCGACGCGTTAAAGCTGAAGGACGTCATGTGGTTTGGTCAAGCGATCCGATGCATGGTAATACCGTAAAAGCAGAAAACGGATTGAAAACACGTAACTTTGATGCGATTCATCAAGAGTTACGCCAGTTCTTTGCCGTACACCAAGCCGAAGGCACGTACCCTGGTGGTGTTCATTTGGAAATGACCGGCGAAGATGTCACTGAATGTATCGGTGGTGCTTACCAGATCAGCGAACATGATCTAACCCAACGCTATCGTACACAATGTGATCCTCGCTTGAACGCCGATCAAGTGTTAGAATTAGCGTTTCTTGTTGCTGAGTCGTTGAAAGAAGCACGACAAGGTCGCGGTTAACTCTGACATTTTCGAGGTTTAGTGGTATATGTCACACTCTGTTGAGCAGTTTTTTGACAATTTATGGAATGATTACATCAAGTTAACGCCTTCGGCTGCAAAAGTACATCAAGTACTCGGTCAAGGTCGTTCGATCATTAACGATCACGTTGCATTTCGTACCTTCAATATAGCGCCAGTACGCTTGGAAACGCTTGCAAAGCATTTTGAAGCAATGGGCTATAAAGCGTGTGGCGATTATGCTTTTGAAGCGAAGAAGCTGGTTGCGAAGCACTTTGAGCACGCTGACCCGCAATTACCAAAAATCTTTATCTCTGAATTATTGGTTGAAGAGTTTTCGCCGGAATTACAGCGAATTGTAAAGTCATTGGTTGCACAGATTGATGCCGCAGAAGTCGCCAAACCAGAGTTTTTGTACTCAGGCGCACATTGGCAAATTAGCAGCACCGATTATGAGCAGTTACTTGAAGAAAGTGAGTATGCAGCCTGGATGGCAGCGTTTGGTTTCCGTGCCAATCACTTTACCGTCAACGTCAATGAATTGCCGGATTATGAATCGTTGGAGCAGGTGAACGAGACTTTGAAACAAGCAGGTTTTCGCTTGAACACCTCAGGTGGTGAAATCAAAGGTTCACGCGATGTTTTCTTAGAACAGTCGTCAACCATGGCTGATCACACACCAGTGCGTTTCAGTGATATGGAAAAAGTTGTTCCAAGCTGTTTCTATGAGTTTGCGAAACGTTATGAAGTTGCACCGAATCAGCTATACACTGGCTTTGTGGCGGCTTCAGCGGATAAAATCTTCGAAAGCACCAACGCACGCAGTGATGCGCGCACTGATGCTCAAGAGCAAGACGGCAACGTTTAGAAGCGGTGCCGTTCGAGATTGGTTTCAGCAAGAATTTTCGCGGCAATCTCTTCCACAGAAAATCGGGTAGAGTCGAGAAAAGGAATCGCTTCGCGGCGGTACATTTTCTCGACCTCCTGCAATTCAAAACGACACTGTTGCATAGATGCGTAGCGACTACCTTCCCGGCGCTTACTACGAATTTCATGTAAACGCTGCGGATCAAGTGTTAACCCATAGATTTTATGGCGAAACGGCTTAAGTACCTTAGGTAATTGCAAGTTTTCCATATTATCGTCTTCAGTGAGCGGGTAATTGGCCGCTTTAATACCATAATGCAGAGCCAAATAGAGGCTTGTAGGCGTTTTCCCGGTACGTGAAACACCAAGCAGAATAATATCGGCTTCGTCATAGTCTGAAATATTACTGCCGTCATCGTTGGCCAGCGTATAATTCACCGCATCAATACGAAAATCATAATTATCACGTACGTCATTATTTTCTTGAATACCGTGAGTCCGATGGGTTTTGGGCTGCGCGGCCATATTCAGTTCTTTACTCAATGGCGCGACAAAGTAATCGAGAAAGTCATAGCAACTGCCTTTTGATGAGGTAATGACGCGCTTAATATCGATGCTGACAAAGGTATGGAAGATAATCGGACGCTCTCCAGACTCTTGATATGCTTGGTTTATTTTATTAACCGCAAGTTCAGCTTTTTCAATGGTATCGATAAACGCGAGTGTTTTATGGATAACTTTTAGCGGAAACATCGACAGCATTGCTTTCCCAAATGCTTCAGCGGTAAGGGCTGTACCATCAGAAATATAAAAAATTGTGCGCATCTTGGCAGTAATCCTTGCAGATAAAAGTGGATAAGATGTTAACTTGTGACGCCCCAATGTGTAAAATACATTGCCATCCGGGCAGTCAATTAACTGACTGTGTCACGCTAAAACTCCACGAGGAACTCAACGTGCAGAATAACGTTCAAGATTATGTGCTTTGGTATGATCAATTAGGGATGAATGATGTTGGCCGTGTTGGCGGTAAGAACGCGTCACTCGGTGAAATGATAAGCCATTTGGCAGGCGTTGGTGTTGATGTGCCGAATGGGTTTGCGACCACGGCAGAAGCATTCAATGAGTTTCTCGAGCAAAGTGGCGTGAATGAACGCATTCATGAAATTCTCGATGATCTTGATACCGATGATGTTAAAGCCTTGGCAGAAGCTGGCAAAAAGATTCGTCAATGGGTTATTGAAACACCATTTCAACCAGCGTTAGACGAAGCGATTCGCGCGGCCTATGAACAGCTAAGCGGTGGTAACGACGAAGTGAGTTTCGCCGTACGTAGCTCGGCCACAGCAGAAGATATGCCTGATGCATCATTTGCGGGGCAGCAAGAAACGTTTTTGAACGTACGTGGCATTGACGCCATTATGGAAGCGATTAAGCACGTATTCGCATCATTATTTAATGACCGTGCTATCTCGTATCGTGTGCACCAAGGTTATGACCATCGCGGTGTCGCGCTTTCAGCTGGTATCCAGCGCATGGTACGTAGTGACATTGCCTCATCAGGGGTCATGTTCTCTATTGATACTGAGTCAGGCTTTGATCAAGTTGTCTTCATTACATCTTCGTACGGATTAGGCGAGATGGTGGTGCAGGGTGCCGTCAACCCTGACGAGTTTTATGTACACAAACCAACGCTGAAGGCTAAGCGTCCAGCTGTCTTGCGCCGTAATTTAGGTAGTAAAAAAATCCAAATGATTTATTCGGATGCGGTCGATCACGGCAAACAAACATCGATTGTTGATATCCCTGCAGAATTATCTGAGAAGTTTTCAATTACTGACGCTGAAGTTGAGGCGTTAGCACGCCAAGCAGTCATCATCGAACAACATTATGGCCGTCCGATGGATATCGAATGGGCAAAAGATGGTATCGACGGCAAGCTCTATATCGTACAAGCTCGTCCAGAAACGGTGCAATCGAATAAGTCTGGTCAAGCGTTGGAACGTTACGCACTGAAAGCTAAAAGCGATGTGGTGGCAGAAGGGCGTGCAATCGGTCAGAAGATTGGCGCTGGTGTCGCTCGAGTTCTCAATGATATTTCAGAGATGGACAAAGTTCAGCCAGGCGATGTGCTCGTCACTGATATGACCGATCCTGATTGGGAACCAATCATGAAGCGCGCTTCAGCAATTGTCACTAACCGCGGTGGGCGTACGTGCCATGCGGCGATTATTGCGCGTGAACTTGGGATTCCTGCAGTCGTCGGTTGTGGTGATGCAACCGACAAAATTGCAGCTGGTTCGCCTGTCACTGTTTCGTGTGCAGAGGGTGACACCGGTTATATTTATAACGGCGAGTTAGAGTTTGATGTAACGACCTCGGATGTTGGTGATATGCCAGCACTGCCGCTAAAAATTATGATGAACGTCGGTAACCCTGATCGCGCATTTGATTTTGCAAGCTTACCGCACGCTGGTGTTGGCTTGGCGCGTTTAGAATTCATTATTAACCGCATGATTGGCGTGCATCCAAAAGCTTTGTTGAACTTCGATCAACAAAGCCCTGAATTGCAACAGCAGATTCGCGGCTATATGGCTGGCTACGAGAGCCCGCGTGAATATTATGTGGGTAAATTAACCGAAGGTATCGCCACCCTTGCCGCGGCATTCTCTCCAGAGCGTGTGATTGTGCGGATGTCAGATTTTAAATCGAACGAATACGCCAACTTGGTTGGTGGGCGCCAATACGAGCCACATGAAGAAAACCCAATGCTCGGTTTCCGAGGCGCTTCACGTTATATCTCGGAAGAATTCCGTGATTGCTTTGCGATGGAATGTGATGCCATTAAGCGTGTCCGCAATGATATGGGTTTAACCAATGTTGAGGTTATGATTCCATTCGTGCGTACCCTCGAAGAAGGTCGTAAGGTGATTGAATTGCTTGCCGAGCAAGGATTAGTGCAAGGCGAGAATGGCTTACGCGTGATTATGATGTGCGAATTACCATCAAATGCGCTGTTGGCTGAGCAGTTCCTTGATATTTTTGATGGTTTCTCGATCGGTTCGAACGATTTAACTCAGTTAACCTTAGGTCTCGATCGTGATTCTGGTGTGATCGCACATTTATTTGATGAGCGTAACGAAGCGGTCAAAGCTATGTTAGCTATGGCCATTCAGGCAGCGAAGAAGAAAGGCAAATATGTGGGTATATGCGGTCAAGGTCCGTCTGACCATGCTGACTTCGCGGCTTGGTTGGTTGAACAGGGTATCGATTCAGTATCGTTGAATCCAGATACAGTTGTTGAAACTTGGCTGTATCTCGCTGAGCATCATGCGTAATTCACTGAAGTAAGGTAGACGAGCGCGTTTTATGTCGAATTCGGATCAAGTATTACCGGTATTTACAGCATTTGAACGGCGTGAAACGCGCGTCGAAACCGTATACCAGAATTATTTAATTGCATTAGAGCAGTCTGGGTTTGATGGTGACATCGATGGTTCTTATAGCGGCCGTTTAATCGCCGCTACGGATAACAGCGTCTATCAACAATTACCTCAAGCGGTACTATATCCTCGTACCACGGCAGCTGTTCAACAGGCGTTTTCTCTCGCGCAGCAAGTGGCATTTCGCTCAATTAAATTCTCACCACGAGGCGGTGGCACCGGCACTAATGGCCAGTCACTTACCGCTGGCATTGTGGTCGACTTAAGCCGCTACTTTAATAACGTTTACGAAGTTGATGCAGAAGCGCGATCGGTTCGATGCCAAACCGGTGTCGTCAAAGATGCGCTAAATGACGCCGTGCGCTCTCATGGCTTGTTCTTTTCGCCAGATCTATCGACTAGTAATCGTGCCACAATTGGCGGCATGATTAATACCGATGCATCGGGGCAGGGTTCTTTGGTTTACGGTAAAACCAGTGACCATATTCTTGAGCTCACTGCGGTGTTATTAAATGGCGAATGTATTACCACGGCGCCTAAAAGCCTCGCTGAAGCGGAGCAAATTGCTGCTGGGACGACTCTAGAAGCCACGATTTATCGGCAAGCTATTGCCACCTGTGTGGGGCAGCGGGCGGCGATTGAGGATAAATTCCCGCCACTCAACCGGTTTTTAACGGGGTATGATCTAAAACATTGTTATAACCCTGAACGTCAAGAAATCGATATTTCACGCTTACTGGCTGGTTCTGAAGGAACGTTGGCTTGTATCGTTGAGGCCAAACTGAATCTCACCTTAATTCCGCGTTACAAAGTACTGGTGAACGTGAAATATAGTGATTTTCAAGCAGCGCTGCGCAACGCTCCGTTTTTAGTTCAAGCCCGCGCCACATCGGTTGAGACCATCGATAGTAATGTTTTAGAGTTAGCGCGTAATGATATCATTTGGCATCAGGTCGCTGAGCAGTTGCAAGATGTGCCAGAACAGCCGATGCGTGGCATTAACATGGTGGAATTCACCGCCGTTGATCAAGCCGAAATCAAAGATAAAGTTGATTGGCTTACTAAAACACTGGATAACTTAATTGCCGAACAGCCTGAGTTGGGCGTGATTGGTTATCAGGTCTGCGAAGACGCTAACAGTATTCAAACGATTTATACGATGCGCAAAAAAGCCGTGGGATTACTTGGAGCAACCAAGGGCCGTCGCAAACCGGTAGCTTTTGCAGAAGACACAGCAGTTCCTCCTGAGAAGTTGGCTGATTTTATCGCTGAATTTCGAGCGTTACTTGATTCTTATAACTTGCATTATGGCATGTTTGGCCATGTTGATGCAGGTGTGCTTCATGTGCGGCCGGCGCTCGATATGACCGATCCTGAAGATGAACAGCTATTACGTCAAATCAGTGATCGTGTTGCGACATTAACCGCAAAATATGGCGGTCTCATGTGGGGCGAACACGGCAAAGGGTATCGCTCGGAGTATGCGCCAAGTTTCTTCGGCGAGGCGTTATATAAAGAAATACAAAAGATTAAGGCGGTATTTGATCCGGATAATCGCCTCAATCCAGGTAAAATCTGTACCCCGTGGGGCTCAAACGATCAATTGGTTTCAGTGGATGCCACTAAACGTGGATACTATGATCGTCAGATTCCGATAACTGTTCGTGACGACTACCAAGCCGCGATGAACTGTAACGGGAATGGGCTTTGTTTTAATTACGCCGCTGACTCCACAATGTGTCCTTCGTTTAAAGCAACGGGCAATCGGCGTAATTCACCAAAGGGTCGAGCGACGTTGATTCGCGAATGGTTGCGATTAAATGCAGCGCAACAATTTGATCCATCTGGATTTCCACAAAAATCGCGTTTTGAAATACTCAAGCAGGTACCGAGCGCTGAAAAGTTTGATTTTAATCATGAAGTTAAAGCCGCAATGGATAGTTGCTTGGCGTGCAAGGCTTGCGCCAGTCAGTGTCCTGTCAAAGTCGACGTACCGAGCTTTCGCGCGAAGTTTTTAGCGTGGTATTACAATTTATATCGCCGCCCAAGCAAAGATTATCTGGTCAAGAATGTTGAATCGCTAGGGGCGATGATGGCCAAGTGGCCAAGGTTGAGTAATTTTCTCAGTCATAATCCGTTAAGCCGCTGGGTAACGCGTCAAGGGTTCGGTTATGTGGATGCGCCGAAGTTATCGGTGCCGTCAGCAGCGACACGTTGGCAGGCAAATAATTGGCCTCAACTGAACGAAAAGCAACTGGCTGAATTAAGCCCTGATCAGCGTCAACAGTGTGTTGTGGTGGTACAAGATCCATTTACTAGTTTTTACGATGCGGCGTTATTAGAGGCGTTTGGAAAAATCGCCTCACAAATGGGCTACACGCCTGTATTGCTTGCATTTAAAGGAAATGGCAAAGCGCAGCATGTTAAAGGCTTCTTAAAAGAGTTTAGCCAAACGGTTGAAACCGTTGTACGACAGTTGAACCAAGTGGCTGCTCTAAAAGTATCGATGGTCGGGTTAGATGCGTCTACTGTACTTTGTTTGCATGATGAATACCGCGATTATTCCAAGCAGTCATTACACTACAACGTTCAGTTGGTGCAACAGTGGCTCTTGCAAGTTTTGCCGGAACGCGCTTCGGCGCTTGCGATGAAGTCGCCAACTCGCAAGTTGCAATTGTTAAGTCATTGCACAGAACAGACGGCGATGCCCAAAGCCGCTCAAGAATGGCAACAGATCTTTAATTTCTGGCAAATTCCATTGCAGGTTGAAGCGACAGGCTGCTGTGGTATGGCTGGAACCTTTGGTCATGAATTAGAGAATCAGCAGGTTAGCCAGAAACTGTATGATATGAGCTGGCGGGATAAGGTTGAAAGAGCTGACGTTGTGACCTTGGCAACAGGCTTTTCTTGTCGTTCGCAAGTGAAACGAATGAGCACAAAAAAGCGGGCATTACACCCGCTTCAATGGTTAGCTCAAAACTGCGCTTAACGCGCAGCTTTCGCTTTGGCAATAACTTCACGAGCCATTTGATCCGCAATCTCACCGGTTGGGCGCTTTTCAGCAGCTGAGCGGGTAAAGATTTGATCTAAGGTATCGTAAATATCGCGTACACGCTTGTCGGTTTCTTCGCGACTCATGTTGGCAGCTTCGCTACAGACATGAATGACACCACCAGCGTTGATGACGTAGTCTGGTGCATACAAAATACCCATGTCCATGACAATCTTGTCGTGAGCAGGGGTCGCCAACTGGTTGTTTGCGCTACCGGCAATAATCTTGGCTTTAATTTGCTTCAGCGTTTCATCATTGATGATTGCACCAAGAGCACATGGTGCGTACACGTCAACGTCTAAGCCGTAAATCTCGTCTAAACCAACAACAGTTGCGTTCAGTTCTTTGGCTGCACGTTGGCAAGCTTCTTCATTAATATCCGTAACGAAAAGTTCAGCACCTTCTTTGGCACAGTACTCAGCAAAGTCATAACCTACTGCACCTAGGCCTTGTACCGCGATTTTCAAACCGTTGAGGTTATCGTTAACAAATTTGTGTTTTGCCGCGGCTTTTAAACCTAAATAAGTACCCAGCGCTGTCTGTGGTGACGGGTCACCGGCTTTTTCTGCTGTACCGGCAACGTAGCTGGTTTCTTCAGCAACGTATGCGATATCGCTGGTGCGAATGTTGACGTCTTCAGCGGTAATATAACGACCGCTCAATGAGTTAACGAAGCGACCGTAAGCTCGCATTAATTCTGGTGTTTTGATTGTTTTAGCGTCACCAATAATTACCGCTTTACCGCCACCAAGTGGCAAGCCGGCGAGGGCGCTTTTGTAGGTCATGCCGCGTGACAGACGAAGTACATCGGTCAATGCTTCTGAAGATGATGCATAGTTCCACAAGCGAGTTCCGCCCAAGGATGGACCAAGCGTGGTGTCGTGGATGGCAATGATTGCTTTCAAACCCGTTTCTTTATCATGACAAAACACGACTTGTTCGTGTTGGTCGAACTCTTTGTGTTCGAATAGAGACATTCTAGGTATTCCTCGTTCATCCCAAAAATTGCGCGAACATTATCATTTTGACGGGTATTTCGCTAGTGAATTACTGAAATAAACTGTTAACGTTTACGTCAACTGTTGCAAGCAAAGTTTACACCTCGAAAAACCGTTGCGTTTGCGCTTGAAAGCGGTAGTATTACTGGGTGTTTAGACTTTTTTAACAACGAATAATAAGTAGTAAAGCGAGAATAACTATGGCAGAACAACAACCTGAAGCAATGACCGACGAACAAGTGTCAGCTTGGGTTCGTGAGCATTTTCAAGCCGCTAACAAGTATTTAGCCGAGCAGGGAATTATTAGCGACCAAATTTTATCAAAAGATAGCCGTTATCTAGCTCCGCACGTTGCGGTGTGGAAGTTCAATACACAAGATAAGAAAACTTTGTGGGTTATCAATGGTGATGTGCCAACCGACGTGATTGGCGATAAAGCGGCAAAAGATGCCCGTGACGCCATGCGTTATTTTGCTCTACGTTGGCAAATGCAGGCTGAAGGCGTGTTACAACAGGCGCAAAACGATCCAGAAAAGCAACGTTATGCGCACTATCTTGTCAATCGTGCTGAAAATTTATATCAGCTCAGCACGAGTAACGATTTATGGCAGCAGCAAGAAGCTTAATCCGACTGCGCCACCACATCTAAAACACCCGCATTAATCAGGTCGCAACATAGTGTTGTGGCCTTTTTATTGCTCAATTGCTCAATGAATTCCGCTACCGGACGATCATCCCATAATTCGCCAAGAAGCTTAGCAAATGGCAGTAATTCGTTATCAATAGGCCAAGCATCGCCGTTACTGTAGAGCATATCGCGTTGAGGACTCAGTAATATACGTGCACCAGGCGTACGAACCAGTAACGTTTCATTATCTTGTGCCAGTGACAAAAGCTCTTCCGGGCTGATATCACCTTCAGGCTGCGGCAACGGACGTTTACTTTGTGACATGACTAGTAATAATGCATGGTCAAGGTCAAGCTGTTGCCACGACTGCACTAAAAAATTGCGCGCGTGGGCCAGCTGTTCGGCATCAACAATATAAGCTGGACCAAAATCATCGCATTCTGCATCGCGATAACGAGGTAGTTTGATATCGTTAAGCTGGCTTAACATATCTGCTGTTGCAGCGCCGAGCTCGGCAGTGTTAGGCGCACGAAAGCCGACTGAGTAATTCAAGCTAGGTTCAAGCGCAACACCGTTGTGGGGACAGCCCGCGGGAATATAGAGCATATCACCAGGCTCAAGTACCGCATCAATGATCGGTTCAAAAGCATCAGCTAATTGTTTGAGATCAGGATGTGGACAATGTTCATTAGCGTTAGTCACGCGTGCACCTACTTGCCAATGGCGACGGCCTAAGCCTTGAATAATAAATACATCATACTGATCAAGGTGCGGACCAACACCACCATTTTCGGTAGCAAAACTAATCATGACATCATCAATACGCCAATCTGGCAGAAAGCGAAACGGCGCGATAAGTTGTTGAACTTCGGGTACCCATTCGTTGACCGATTGTACCAATAACGTCCAACCATCTTCGCCAAACGCATCGTATGACTCAAAAGGTCCGTGTACGACGTTCCACTTGCCATCGTGGTTTTCAATAACGCGCGAATCGACGCCTTCTTCAAGTGCCAGACCGGCAAGAATTTCGGGTTCGATTAAATCATTAAAATTTTTGAACGCGCCACGAATAAGACGTGGCTGTTTTTGCCACGCCTCGCGTAAAAACTCATGGGAATTTAGGTTCAGGGTTAAGCTCATGCGTCCAACTCATCGACAAACGCAACCGCGCGGCCAATATAAGTTGCAGGCGTTAACTGTTTTAATTCCTCTTTGGCGGCTTTTGGCATATCGAGGTTATCAATAAATGTCGCCATAGCTGCTTGATCAACACGTTTACCGCGAGTGAGTTCTTTTAATTTTTCGTATGGCTTTTCGATACCATAGCGGCGCATGACCGTTTGTACCGGCTCCGCCAGCAATTCCCAGTTAGAATCTAGCTCACGTAATAAGTTTTCAGAATTCACTTCAAGTTTGCTAATACCTTTTAATGTCGCTTGATAAGCGATTAACGCGTAGGCAAACCCGACCCCTAAATTACGTAGAACCGTTGAGTCGGTCAGGTCACGTTGCCAACGACTAACCGGTAGTTTCTGGGCTAAGTGCGCCATAATTGCATTAGCTAGACCTAAATTGCCCTCTGAATTCTCAAAGTCAATTGGGTTCACTTTATGCGGCATAGTTGATGAACCGACTTCACCAGCGATGGTGCGCTGTTTGAAGTGATTCAGTGCAATGTAGCCCCATACGTCACGGTTGAAATCGATCACGATCGTATTAAAACGTGCGACTGCATCAAATAGCTCCGCGATGTAATCATGTGGCTCTATCTGGGTGGTGTACGCGTTCCACGTTATTCCGAGAGAGGTTACGAATTGCTCAGAAACGTGGTGCCAGTCGACGTTTGGATAGGCGGCCAAGTGCGCGTTGTAGTTACCAACTGCGCCGTTGATTTTGCCTAACAATGGTACCGCACTAAGTTGCTCTAATTGGCGTTGCAAGCGAACAAATACGTTCGCCATTTCTTTACCCATGGTTGTCGGTGTTGCCGGTTGGCCATGTGTGCGGGCCATCATCGGTACCGTTTTATGCTCAACCGCTAGAGCTTTGATGGCGGCTGTGAGTTCTTGCATGCTTGGAAGCATCACGTCATTTAGTGCTTCGCGTAACATCAATGCATGAGAAAGGTTGTTGATATCTTCTGAAGTACAAGCAAAGTGGATAAACTCACTCACTGCATTGAGCTCGGCATTCTCAGCCACTTTTTCTTTCAAGAAATACTCAACAGCTTTTACATCATGATTCGTGGTGCGCTCAATATCTTTGACGCGCTGTGCATCTTGCTCTGAAAAATTATCAATAATGTCCTGCAAAAACTTCGTTGCAGATGACGAAAGTGCCGGAACTTCGCTGATTTCTGCAACGCTAGCGAGTTGCTCTAGCCAACGAATTTCTACAATAACGCGGTTTCGAATAAGTCCGTATTCGCTGAAGATAGGGCGTAAAGCAGCCGCTTTGCTACCGTAGCGACCGTCGACAGGCGAGAGGGCAGTTAATGCAGAAAGGTTCATCATGATAAAGGCTCCGAGTGCTCACGTAATTCGCGTAAAAGTTGCTGGGCAATGCGTACCATACGCTGCCGATTGAAAATGAAATGGCGACGTTTGCCGCCCAATTGCCGCCATAACACGGCATTTCGCACCCCAGCTAGGAGTAGAGCACGAATTAAATGCTGGTTACTAGGTTGCTGTAAAAACTCTTGTTTGCCATTAATTTTTAATGGCTGTCCCAAAGGCGATATTAAGTCACTGTAGGCGCTACCCATACTGGCGATAACAGTATCGTCACTGAATTGAAAGTCGTTTTTTTGTCGCTGCATTTGGGTGATGCGCTGGCTTAATTGCTGCAGTGCTTTGGCTGAGCGAGTTAGACGTCGCTCTAATGCCAGCATGCCAACCACGTAACGTGTGACTTCAACATCCTTATCACGGGTTGCGCCAATTTGTTGCAGCAAGCTTTCTAGGCCTAGCCTTAATTCACTTAGGTTAGGATACAACGTTTGTAGGCTTTCAGGGTTCTGGTTCAACACGCTGTCGATGAGCACGCGTCCGGCGTTTACTTCGCGGATACTGCCAAACCGAGCTACCTGTTTTACTGCTGCGGCAGCTTGTGCCAACGCGGCTAGGGCGACAACTCGTTCAAACCATTGATCGCGTGGTAACGCTGACATCAGAGTAATACCTCGTGATCAGCTAAGCGTTGTTCAATAATGCCACCACCAAGACATACTTCGTCTTGATAAAACACCGCTGATTGCCCTGGGGTGACCGCCGCAACCGGTGTATCAAATTCAACTTGTACTGAACCATTTGGCATCGGGCTTACCCGACAAGGAATGTCAGCCTGGCGATAGCGTGTTTTCACCACACAATTGAATGCTTGTTGTGGTTGCTCGCGGTCGACCCAATGTAACTGGCCGGCAATCAATCCAGTTGAATAAAGACGCGGATGATTTTTGCCTTGAGCAACAATCAACACGTTGCGGGCGACGTCTTTATCGACGACGTACCAAGGTTCATCGCTGGCCTCAGCAAGACCGCCGATATGCAAACCTTTGCGCTGTCCAAGGGTGTGGTACATCAACCCTTCGTGCTGACCTAACTCAACACCATCAACTGATTCGATGGGACCCGGCTGCGCCGGCAGATACTGCTGTAAGAAGTCTTTGAACTTGCGCTCACCAATAAAGCAGATACCTGTAGAATCCTTTTTATCAGCGGTCACCAACCCTTGTTCTTCTGCAATACGGCGTACTTCTGGTTTCTCCAGCTCGCCAACCGGGAACAAGGTTTGGGCAACATGTGAATGCGCCAGCGTATATAAGAAGTAGCTTTGGTCTTTGTTACTATCTAGACCCCGCAACAATTGGAATTTACCATTGTGTTCGCGGCGTCGCACATAATGCCCAGTGGCAATGTAATCAGCGCCGAGAGCGACTGCAGCAAATTCAAGAAATGCTTTAAATTTAATTTCTTTGTTGCACATAATATCAGGGTTTGGTGTACGACCAGCACGATACTCCTCGAGGAAGTACTCAAACACGTTATCCCAATACTCGGCAGCAAAGTTTACTGTGTGAAGCAGAATTCCTAGTTTTTCGCAAACCGCCTCTGCGTCAGCCAGATCACTAGCCGCAGCGCAGTATTCATCGGTGTCGTCTTCTTCCCAGTTTTTCATGAACAGGCCTTCAACTTGATAACCTTGTTGCATAAGTAGGTAGGCAGACACTGATGAATCAACTCCACCAGACATTCCGACGATCACTTTTTTATTGGCGTTTTCGCTTGGCATTTCAGACATCGACTTCAAATACACTCACAGTTAATAAAGGCGCAGGATTTTACCACACAGGAGGCTCTTCGCGCCACTCACCTGGCTGTAAACCGCGCAATAACCACTTACCAATTCCTGCTCGGATAAGCCGCAGGGTTGGATGACCTATCGCCGCTGTCATGCGCCGAACTTGACGATTCCGACCTTCACTTATCTTAATGCAGAGCCAGCAGTCTGGTACGCTTTTACGTTCGCGTACTGGTGGGTTGCGTGGCCACAGGTTCATTGGCTCGTCCATTATGAAAGCTTCAGCAGGTAACGTCATACCGTCATTAAGTTCAATCCCTTGACGTAATTGTTGTAAGGCTGTTTCAGTTGGTATGCCCTCAACTTGAACCCAATAGGTTTTGGTCATTTTATGTTTGGGATGACTGATCTTGTGCTGAAGCTCGCCGTCATTCGTCAGTAACAACAAACCTTCACTATCTTTATCAAGGCGTCCGGCAGGGTATACGTCATTAAAGGGTACGAGACCCTTGAGAGTTTGTTCGTCGTTACTACCGGAAAATTGGCTCAATACACCATAGGGCTTGTTCAAGAGTACGAGCTTTGGGTTAGCGGGCCGCGGGCGACTTGGTGTTGTTTTGCGGCGTGAAAATCGACGTTGCGGTTTGCCCGTGCTCACAAGAACTCCTTGAATTAACTCAAACATATGGCGCCATTATCCCACAACTTCACATAAATGACATTGGTAAGCGTTGCGGCGTTGCCGTATAATTGGCGCTGAAACACAACTTGGAGATTAAACGCGTGTCAAATAACTCAAATAATACGGCACCTCAGTTAGCTGCTGGCGATTTTAGTCGAGCGTTACGTGGTGAGATCAAATTAACAATTGGTCCATTATTACAACGCTCTTGGGACATTACCTTACGATCATTGCCGTGGATGCTCATTGTGTTTATTGGTGTTTTAGCATTGAGCGCCGTCGTGTCTGAAATATTAATGGCTGTATTTCCTTACGATGAGCAAGCTATGGCGAATCCGGAAGCGATTGATTGGGAGCAAGTCAATCTTGGTAACCTCGTGCTAAGTAGCTTGTTACAAGAATTAATATTAGCCCCGTTTACTGCCATGCTGGTGTTTGTTGGTATGCTCAATGCGATTGACCAAAAACCAAGCGTTGCCAAATTACGAGGCGTTTTAAAATTTGCACCACAATTAATGTTGGTTGCTGTGCTGAAGCTAGTCGTTATGGCGTTAGGCGTTGGCATTATTATTGCCGTCGCTTCATTTTTAAGTGTCGCTTTGGCGATTTTATTAGGCGTTTTGGCAGCCATTTATCTCCAGCTTGCGATGATGTTAGCTGTACCTTTAGTGATTGACCGTCAATTAAGTGCCACTCGGGCTCTGATCGCATCGTTTTTGGTGATCAATAAAGCGATGTTCCCCGTACTTGGACTGATGGTACTCGTTGGCGTTATTGTCGTTATTAGTGCATTGCCGTTGTTGTTGGGCCTAATTTTCACCATCCCAATGGCATTTAACGCGTTAGGCGTTGTTTATAATGCGCTCGTAGGTTGTTCTGACGATAGCCAACATCCAAGTCACGAATTAACGGAGTAACTATGCGATTTTTAGGCTGGTTTGTCGCCGTCGTTTTAGTTGTGTTGGCAATTTGGTTGCCAACACAATTGAACGTGCAACCAGACAGTATGGATGAGCAAAGCAACGACAGACGACAAGAACTGCAAGTAGAAATAATTACTGAGGTTCCAAACTTTCAACAATTCGCTGATGTTCGAAACAAGAAACAAGCATTCTTTGGTTTCTTGGCGCCTATCGTTCAAGTGGAAAATGCATCGATTGAGCAAGAGCGGGAGCGAGTTGTACGTATTCAGCAACATTTATTGGCAGGCAATAAATTGTCGAGCCAGCAATCGAAACAACTGACAGCTATAGCTGAACGCTACAATGTAGATGTCGATAGTAGCGATTATGAAGCAACGTTTGGCGTTTTGTTGCGTCGCGTTGATGTGGTTCCAGAAGCTCTCGTTTTAGTCCAAGCAGCGAATGAGTCAGGCTGGGGAACTTCGCGTTTTGCAACTGAAGCGCTTAACTTCTTTGGTCAGTGGTGTTTTACCAAAGGCTGTGGCCTAGTGCCCGACGCGCGTGCTGATGACATGAGCCATGAAGTACGTAAATTTTCCTCGGTTAACGCCTCGGTACGAAGCTATTTACGCAACATTAATACCCATCCAGCGTACTTCGAGTTGCGTCGGTTGCGTGCTGAAAAACGAGCGGCGGGTGCCGATGTTCGTGCACTTGATTTAACGCCCGGCTTGTTAAGCTATTCAGAGCGGGGCGAAGAATATATCTACGAATTAAATTCGATGATACGCGTCAATCGCCCGATTATTATTGATGTGTTAGAGCCTAGCTCAAATTCAGCACCTGAATAACACCATTGCTGCCGGCATTTTCTTGTTCGGCAGCATCTTCTTCATCACGATAATTTAAAAAGTCAGTCGGGGTGCTGTGGTCAAAAGCATGGTCACCATCGGCATTCTCTTCGCCGGTCGCTTGAATGCTTTTAAAGTCATACAACGTCGGATCAGCAAGGTGCGATGGCACGATGTTTTGCAGTGCCGTAAACATACTTTCAATACGACCGGGATATTGACGATCCCACTGTTTGAGTAGGTCTTTAATCACTTTACGCTGCAAGTTTTCCTGCGAACCACATAAGTTACACGGAATGATTGGGAAATTCATGTGCTCAGCGTATTTCGCGATGTCTTTCTCACGCGTGTAGGCTAACGGACGAATCACGACATGCTTGCCGTTGTCACTGACCAGCTTTGGTGGCATGGACTTCATTTTGCCGCCGTAAAACATATTCAACATGAGCGTTTCTACCATATCGTCGCGATGATGCCCAAGCGCTATTTTAGTTGCGCCGAGCTCTTCAGCAACACGGTACAAAATACCACGGCGTAATCGTGAGCAGAGTGAACACGTTGTTTTACCTTCAGGGATTTTCTCTTTGACGATACTGTAGGTGTCTTCTTCGATAATACGGAAATCAACGCCCTCAGCGCTTAAATATTCCGGTAGGATATGCTCAGGAAAACCAGGTTGTTTCTGATCGAGATTAACTGCAACAATCTCGAACTTAACGGGCGCAATGCGCTGTAAGAAACGCAAGATATCAAGCAACGTATAACTGTCTTTGCCGCCTGACAAACACACCATAATTTTGTCGCCATCTTCAATCATATTAAAGTCTTGAATGGCTTCACCGACAGTACGGCGGAGGCGTTTTTTTAACTTGTTAAAGTTGTATTGTTGCTTTTTGGCTTGCGCCGTGATGGTTGCTGCGCTCATGTCTACCTAACTACTTAACGTTGATTCGAGAAAAACGGGCGCGATTATAACTTAATTGGCGACACAAATCCCTCAGGTTTTACGGCCAACAAATCGCAATTAATCGATTCAATCACATGTTCGGCAGTGTTTCCTAAAAGTGCAGCCGAAAATCCCGTACGGCCAATCGTACCGAGTACCACTAATTCAGCATCGAGTTCTTCGGCGAGCTCTGGAATCACTTGCTCGGGCAGCCCCTCGAGTACGTGTTGCTGCATTGGCGGAATATGATAGGGCATCGCGTGCTCCGCTAACGCAATCTTATGATTTTCTTCAATCGTTTCCCGATAATTGGTGGTATCAAATTCTGGTATTTCAGCTGCAATCGTAATCGGCGCCCCTGGAAATGCGTTCACCAGATGCACCTCGCTTTGTAGACAGTTAGCGAAACTAAGTGCTGCTTCAGTTACTTGTCGGTTTAACGAACGGTGATGATCATTTTCTCCCGTTGTGTGAATTGCGGCGAGTATTTTGCCATGTTCGGGCCATTCATGCTCTTTTACCAGTAATACCTTACAAGGTGCTTTGCGTAATAGGTGCCAATCGGTTGGCGTAAAGAGTAGGGCAGCTAAACCTTCACGCTCATGGGTTGCTTTAACGATGATGTCATATTCACCTTCAATCGCTGTTTCAATAATGGCTTCAAATGGTCGATTATGCCAAAGCACTTTAATATCGAAATTGATATCACGGGTGTTGTAGTCTTCGAGAAGATCGTTGATCCATACTTTACGATCATTAATTAAACTGTCACGCATCACGTTGCGTTCGTCGACGGCCAACATGGTGGTCATCTCATACGAAAAATCATAAATCGAGACCATAAACGTAACGTGTGATTGACTGATCCGAGCTAAATGAAGGGCACGATTTAACGCTTTTTGTGGTTGTCGGTCAGCATCTAAAACCGCTAATATTTTTTTCACGCAAGTCATAAATCACCTTGGCTTTAATAAATAAATATGGTTTGAGTTTAGCCAACTATTTGATAAACAGCCAAGTGATTAAATAACTTGTAATTGACGCAAGGCAATAATCATTGTCCACAAACCGTAGACAATCATTAAAGCGCCCATCAGTTTTCGAAACCCTTGAGATTTAAGCAGTTGTTGTAGGCTATGGTTCAACCAACCAAAGGCAAACATCGCTGGTAGGGTACCAAAACCGAACGCGAGCATGTAAAGACTTCCCTGGGTAGCTGAACCACTAATTGCCGCCCAACTTAGTGCGCTATAAACCAAACCACAGGGTAGCCAGCCCCATAGCATACCAGCCATGAATAGGCTTGAATAACTCGCTTGCCGCTGACGTAATGCTGTTGCCAACGGCTGCAAGCGACGCCAGAAAGGTTGGCCTAAACGTTCGAGGTGACGTAAACCAAACCACCACTGACCAAGATACAAACCGAATGCAACTAACACCAGTGCGGCGATAATTCGCAGCCCAATCAAACCATTATCAGCTAAGCCAGCAGTGCTACCGACAGCTGCGCCAACGATAGCCCCAGCAATGCTATAAGAAATGATCCGACCAAGGTTGTAAATAAACAGTTGACCAGTATTAACCTGTCCTGCAAAAGCACTGGCAATACCGCCGCACATCATCACGCAATGACCGGCGCCGGCTAACCCCATGAGTAGTGCCGCGAACCAATCAACGTTCATTGGCATTATCACTGCTTTCAGTATTCGCTTGACCGTCTTTGGGAGAGGATTTATTCGTTGCTTCGTCGTCCAGAAGAATATTCATACCTTGGCGCTCTAAATCTTCAAATTGGTCGCTGCGTACCGCAAAAAAGAACACGGCAACCGCAATGACGACAAATAATAAAGCGATAGGTATCAGAACATATAAACTTTCCATTATCGGTATAACCTTAACGAGTTGACTAACACGATTAATGAACTCAATGACATGCCAATAGCCGCTATATAAGGTGTCACGAAGCCGGCCATGGCGACGGGCAGAATACCAATATTATAGATTAACGCCCAAAGAATGTTTTGGCGTAGAATATTTCGGGCTTTTAACGTAATTGTACGGAACTGGTCTAATGCACTGAACTGGTTTCTCAGTAACACTACATCAGCAGCTGTTCGTGCTAAATCTGCTGCGTGGCCAAAGGTAATTGACACATCTGCCTGCGCTAAAACAGGGCCGTCATTCAAGCCGTCACCAATCATTGCAACGGCGCCATGCGCCTGGGCTGCTGACAGCTTTTCAAGCTTATCGGCTGGCAGTAGATTCGCGAAAACTTGCTTAATACCGAGTTCAGACGCGACGACCTCGGCAAGTTCAAGCCGATCACCGGTGAGCATAATCACTTCTATTCCAACTGCTTGCATTGCTGATATTGTGGCTTTGGCATCTTCTCGAAGTTTATCACCTACATCCAATTCAGCGAGCACCTTATCGTCAGTTGCAAGGAATACCTGACACTGATTTAAAGAAGGTTTAAAGTCTGGGTGCCACTGTTGAATATAGCGCAAGCTACCAATTCGAACGGGTACAGATTTATCTGACTCATACTCCCACGTCGCATCGATACCGAAACCCGTTTCATTCGTGATGTTAGTTACCGTTGTTCGCTCTGAAGTGAGTTGACGAAGTGCGGTGGCAATCGGGTGTTCAGAGTGATTTTCAAGCGCTTGCACTAGCGCTTTTAGCTTGCTTTCAGAGAAGCGTTGAGAATCGGGTTGGTGGTGAATATAAAATTCTTGAAGTTTGAACTCACCGGTTGTTAGCGTTCCAGTTTTATCCACAAACACGGTTTTCACGTCTGGTAAAATCTGCAACACATCGGCGTTTCGCAATAAAATGCCAGCTTTGTTAAGTTTATGAATTGCGCCTGTCACTGCAGTTGGTGCCGCTAGAGCCAGGGCACATGGACAGGTTGCAACGAGCACCGATAACGTCACCCAAAACGCCTCAGCCGGGTCAATCACCGTCCAGATCAAAAACGTTGCTGCAGCCAACATCAAAATACGCACGACAAATTTGCTTGCCATACGCTCAGCAACTCGCGCTAATTTCGGTTTGCGCGATAAAGCCAAGTCTTGTAATTCAATGATACTAGCCAGTACGGTTTCTTGTTGAATCGCCGTCACTTTGACGCGGATTGCTTGGTTTTGATTAATACTGCCGGCTAACACCGTATCGCTTTGTCGCTTATTAACGACTCGGCTTTCCCCGGTTAAAATACTTTCATTAACGCCAGCGCTTGAGCTTAATAGTTCGCCATCGGCAGGAACTGTGGCACCGGGCATAACATGAATAACATCACCAACTTGTAAATGGCTGACTGCAACGGACTCGGCTTCGCCGACTGCAGTCTCGCGTTGCGCAATGGCTGGCAATAATTTAACTAAATTTGATGCTGCGCTAACTGCTTTTTGACGAGCTAATAATTCAAAGTAACGACCAACGAGCAGAAAGAACGTAAACATCGCTACTGATTCGAAATAAACCTCACCCTCATTGATAAAGGTTGCATAAGCACTGGCGCCGTATGCTGATAACAAGGCAAAGGTAACCGGAACATCCATATTGGGCTGGCCAGCCTGAATGCTGCGAATGGCGCTGATATAAAAGGGCTGGGCACTGTACAGCAATACTGGCGTCGCCATAAACAGACTGATCCACCACATGAACTGGCGTAATTGTGGATCAAGGTCGCTCACCACACCGAAATATAAGCCGACGGCAAGCATCATCACTTGCATTGTTGCTAAGCCTGCAACACCAAGGCGGGTCACAAAGTAGCGGCGACGTTGTTTAAATTCTTGTTCTTGGTTGGCCGCTTGAAAAGGTAGCGCACGATAGCCAAGTTCAGCAATAGCTTGCAATATTGCACTTAGTTTTACCGTGCTCGGTAACCAACGTACGTTGACACGCTCGGTCGTAGCATTGACTTGAACCTGCAAAATACCGGGCAAGCGACTGACATGTTGCTCAATAAGCCATGCACAGGCCGTGCAAGTCATACCTTCGATGGATAAATTAATACTGCGAGCGTCGCCGTCAACTCGGGTGAATTGCTGTTGTAGTTGCTCATCATCATAGGCGGTTAATTGCTGCAATTCTTCCGGAATGAGCGGTATTTGAAGTGGATTGCTTGTGTCGCGATATTGATAAAAATGCAAAAGATTTTGTTGCGCGATAGTTTCAGCAACAGCTTGGCAACCGTAACAACAAACCTGGTGTTGTTGGTTGTTCAACACAACACGATAGCCACCGTCGGCAGGCAATGGCTGAAGACAGTGAAAACACTGTCCGTCAGGGACATCCGGCAACTTGGTCTGCGTCATTGTTTAAACGCCGTAGGTTAACGGTTTGATGGCAAGCTCACGATAAGCTGGCAGTTGTACTTGTTGAGTTACTCGCCAACTATTATCGAATGGCGTTATTGTTAACGTCCATTTGCCAGATTCATTTTCCGGAAGCGTACCGCGATAAATTCCTTGAGCATCAGCGGTTAATGTTACCGTGAAATCTTTTTCAGCAAGCGTGGTGTGATAAAAATTAACTTTCAATGCACTAAATTGCTCTGGCGCGCCACTGGTATAGGTTAACGCGAAGCTTTTATCGGTTTGTTTAAATGAAAATTCGATATTTAATGCCTGTGCCGCTTGAACCTTTTCTACTTGGGCATTGATGCCTCGACCTTTCTTGTAGTAATCATCGACTACCATTGCATTGTCACCGTAACCACTAGCAATGGTCAGCGTAATAATCATGGCAATAATGACTGAAAACGGAATGAGCATTAAGAACCAAGGCCAAAACTGCTTATACCACGGTTTTTCCATGCGACTGAAACCCCAATCAATGTGTTTTAAAGAAAAAACCCCGCAGGAGCGGGGCTTTTCGATTAGTCCTGCGATAGTCCGTAAACGTACGAGCTAATAACATGGATTTTATCCTCTCCGAGGATATCTTTCCACGCTGGCATGACACCATTACGACCGTTACGTAAGGTTTCCTCAATTGCGTCTTGTGAACCACCATATAACCAAATGTTATCGGTTAAGTTTGGTGCACCAAGTGCTTGATTACCCTTACCGTCAGCGCCATGACAGGCTGAACAAACGGCGAAGTTTGCTTGGCCGGCTTTAGCTAACTCAGGGTCTACTTTACGACCACTTAAGCTCATCACGTAATTCGCTAATTCCGTGATTTGTTGGTCATTAAATTGCGTTTGCGCTGGCATGACGCCATTACGACCAGCAATTAATGTGTGCTTAATGGCCGCAGGGCTTCCACCGTATAACCAATCATCGTCAGTTAGGTTAGGGAAACCTTTGCCACCCATCGCATTCGAGCCATGACATTGTGCACAGTTTTGGATAAACAAACGTTGACCGATTTTCACCGCTTCAGGATCTTGCGACAACTCTTCAATTGAACGCTCAGACAACGCTGCAAAAACTGGACCGAATTTCTCTTCAGCCTGGTCAACTTGACGATCGTATTCAACAATCAAACCAGCTTCACGAGCCGCTTCGGTTGCTTGTTTTGATTCCTCTAATGAACGAACGTCTTGGTTCGAGCTACTCCAGCCGAGTAGGCCTGCGAAGTTACCTAAACCAGGATATAAAGCTAAGTAGAGGAAGGCCCATACAATCGTGATCCAAAATAGAATGGTCCACCATTTCGGCATTGGGTTGTTAATTTCCACGATACCGTCAAATTCGTGGTCCATTAATTCACCTTCTTTAATACCAGTGTAGTTCGTCATATTCCAGCGTAATAGCCAGATAATAACCACCAAGAAGGCTAAAGTTAGGACGATAATCCATGCACTCCAGAAGCTACTCATTATTCTTCGACTCCTGTTTGGTACTGTCTTTGGTTACTGACGATTGTTTATCTTCGTCAAAAATAGAGTTAGCGGCTTGATCAAAGTTCTTTTTTTGACCTTTGCTGTATGCCCACCAAACTACACCAATAAACAGTACGAAAACTAATACGGTGTAAAAACTACGCCAAGTGATGTAATCCATCTTACTCAGCCTGCGTCAAACCAGTTCCAAGCACTTGCAGATATGCAATCAAGGCTTCCATTTCTGTCTTGCCTGCAACTGCAGCCTTCGCACCAGCAATTTCTTCGTCGGTGTAAGGCGCTCCAAATGACCGGAATACTTCCATCTTCTTCGCTGTCAACTCACCATCAAGGGTGTTTTCAGCGAGCCATGGAAAGCCTGGCATGTTTGACTCTGGAACGACGTCACGTGGATTGATCAAGTGAACATAGTGCCATTCGTCACTATAACGACCACCAACACGTGCGAGATCAGGACCAGTTCGTTTTGAACCCCATAAGAATGGGCGTTCCCAAACATGCTCACCTGCAAGTGAGTAGTGACCATAACGCTCAGTTTCCGAACGGAAAGGGCGGATCATTTGACTGTGACAGTTGTTACAACCTTCACGAATATAAATATCACGACCTTCCATTTGAAGCGCAGTATATGGTTTTAAACCGACAACCGGCTCGTTTGTCTGCTTCTGAAACAGTAGCGGGGTAATTTCCACGAGACCGCCGATTGAAATGGCGATTGTCATGGCTACCGCCAGCCAACCAACACGTTTTTCAAGAAATGCGTGTTTAACGTTCTTGCTCATTATATCGACTCCTTAGGCTGACTGAGTTGCTGCTGGAGCAGGGCTAGCTTGTGTAGAAGCGCCACCAACATGTTCGACTGTTGGTTTGCCAGCGCGAATCGTGCGATAAACGTTCACAGCCATCAACACCATGCCAGCGACAATGAATACGCCACCAACAAAACGGATAAACCAGAACGGATAAGAAGCAACGACACTCTCAACGAAACTGTAGGTTAACGTACCATCAGTTGCGTTAACTGCACGCCACATAAGACCTTGCATAACACCAGAAATCCACAGGGCAACGATATAGAGTACAACGCCAATAGTGTGTAGCCAGAAGTGGATATTGATCCAACGAACATTATGCATTTGAGTTTGGTTCCACAAACGTGGAATCAGGTAATACAATGAACCGATAGTAATCATTGCGACCCAACCCAAAGCACCAGAGTGCACGTGACCAATGGTCCAGTCGGTGTAGTGTGATAATGCGTTCACCGACTTAATCGACATCATTGGGCCTTCGAACGTTGACATGCCATAGAATGACAACGACACGATCAAGAAGCGCAGAATAGGGTCGGTTTTCAATTTATGCCATGCACCAGACAATGTCATGATACCGTTGATCATACCGCCCCATGAAGGAACGAAGAGAATCACTGACATTACCATGCCTAATGACTGAGTCCAGTCTGGTAGCGCGGTATAGTGCAAGTGGTGCGGGCCAGCCCATATATATAGCGAGATAAGAGCCCAGAAGTGCACCACAGATAAGCGATATGAGTATACCGGACGCTCAGCTTGCTTTGGCACGAAATAATACATCATGCCCAAGAAGCCAGCAGTTAGCAGAAAGCCTACTGCGTTATGACCGTACCACCATTGCACCATGGCATCGGTTGCGCCTGCGTAAAGACTGTACGATTTCGTGAATGACACCGGTACTGCCATGCTGTTGACAATATGTAGCACGGCGATAGTGACGATGAAACCGCCATAGAACCAGTTCGCAACATAGATGTGCGACGTTTTACGCTGCACCAACGTACCGAAGAAGACGATGATATAAGCCACCCAGACAAGGGCGATCAGAATATCAATGGGCCATTCAAGCTCGGCGTACTCTTTCGAGCTCGTTAAACCTAACGGCAAAGTAATAACAGCTAGGACAATGACCGTTTGCCAGCCCCAGAATACAAAGCTAGCTAACTTGTCTGAGAATAATGCTGTTTTACATGTCTTTTGAACGATGTAAAACGATGTTCCCATCAGAGCTGACGTACCGAATGCAAAAATTACTGCATTAGTATGCAATGGACGTAACCGCGAATAGGTTAGCCATGGCGTGTCAAAGTTTAATTCTGGCCAGATCAGCTGCGCAGCAATAAATACGCCGACTGTCATGCCAATGATTCCCCAAATAACGGTCATAATGGCAAACTGCCGTACGACCTTCAGGTTATATTCGATTTGTTGTGGATTCGTTTGGCTCATTTTTGTTTTCCGCGTTGATGCTCTGAAAAATTAAGACAGAGTAACGTGACAAATAATAGGTTGCCTGTCCGTTCCCTTATCGGTAGTTTGACAAACGCAGTTATTTTACGAGTTTTAAACCAAGAAAAATAGGCTGAAAACAGGAAAAATAGGCGGTTTACAGGCGATTGGTGAAATAATATACAGTTCATTTAATTCCATTTTTAAGGTAAAAAAATACCCGCATGAAAGCTAAGGTCTTTATTTTCGCGCTTTTGAGCGTTTTCATGTTAAGTAGTTGTGAACAACAACAACCACTTCAACAGCATAGAACAAAAGCAGAAATCTTCCATAAGTTTGATCCGGATCAACCTCGGGTAGAGGAGCCCTTTGTCATCACTTTGACGGCGCCAACAGATGTGCAGCTGGAAAATGGGAAAATTGAAGGTATCTCTATGTATATGGGGAGTATTCCGCTGGTTATCGAACAGATTACGGCAAGCGAATGGCAGGCCCAAGTATGGTTGGGCGCATGTAGTGATCCGCAAATGCAATGGCAGGTCACGGTGCCTTGGTATAACACCGCAACGTCAGCGCGTGGGGTTTATGTTTTTCAATTCATGACTGAAACCAATTGAAACAATTAATACAAGTGTCAAATTTAACTGCATGCTATAGTTTTTTCGGTAACAATTTTAACAAGGTGGCTACATGTCTATCGCTTTAATATGGATTTTAGTTGGTGTTGCGCTGATTATTTCGGAGCTATTACTGACCAGTGTCGTTGCGGTGTTTTTGGGGATTGGTGCAATCGTAACAGGGTTGTTAATACACTGGGGTTTGGTTGATGATTTGGCAATGCAATTTGCGATTTTCGGAATTGTTAGCTTGGTTAGCCTGTTATTGGCAAGAGGCCGTATAAAGCGCTGGTTTACTGGCTATACGGCTGATGAAGACGAAACAAAACCCAATTTCCAGCGCGATATAGGTGCACGGGTAACTGTTGTAAAAGCATTTAATCACGGCGCTGGGCGCGTCGTTTTGAATGGTGTTCAATGGGATGCCTTTTCAGAAGATGACCTGCAGGTGGGAGATACCGCTTGGGTCGTGGCAAACGAAGGAATTCAGCTTACGGTGCAAAAAGAACGCATCCAATCTAAGGAGAACAATAAATCATGAACGCCACGAATATCGAAACAATTCTAGCCGTCGGCTTTGCCTTAGCCGTCGTCATTATCATTTTAAAATCGGCACGAATTGTGCCGCAGCGCTCGAATTACGTGATTGAGCGGCTGGGTAAGTACAGTCGTACGCTCGATTCGGGATTCCATATTCTTATTCCGTTTATCGATAAAGTAGCTTATCAGCACGTTTTAAAAGAAGAAGTTATCGATGTTGAACGACAAGCGTGTGTTACCCGCGATAATATTCAAGTTGGTATCAACGGCGTGCTCTACATTCAAGTCGTTGATGCGCATAAAGCCAGTTATGGTATCAACGATTATCGTTATGCGGCGTCGCAGCTTGCACAAACAACAATGCGTTCAGTGATTGGTCAAACGGATCTTGATAAAACCTTCGAAGAACGAGCACGAATTAATGAAATTGTGGTTCAGGCGCTAGATGAGGCAGCGGCACCATGGGGCATTAAAGTTTTACGTTACGAAATTTCTGACATCGAATTACCGATGAGTATTAAGGATGCGCTTGAGCAACAAATGCGCGCTGAGCGTGAGCGTCGTGCGGCAATTGCTAAGTCAGAAGGTGAACGACAAGCAATGATCAACGTTTCTGAGGGTCATAAGCAAGAAGTCATCAATTTGTCAGAAGCAGAAAAACAGAAGCAAATTAATGAAGCTGAAGGCCGTGCACGAGAAATTGAATTAATTGCCGAAGCTACCGCTGAAGGGCTTGGCAAAATAGCCCAAGCGATTCAACAACCAGGCGGGCAAGATGCTGTTAGCCTGCGCGTTGCCGAACAATATGTGAAAGAATTCGGTAACTTAGCGAAAGAGTCAAACACCCTCATTTTACCTGCTCAACTTGCTGATATTGGCAGTGCTGTCGCCGGCTTGACTGAAATCATCAAGAAGAAAAGCTGACCCGCTATAATCTAACTGGCGTAATTAAAAGGTCGTTCATCGAAGATGGACGACCTTTTGTGATCAAATTTGAGAAAATTTACCTACTTACACAACAGTAACTTTTTGAAACAGGACTCTATTCATGCAGTGGTTAAATCGGTTGGTTATCATCGGAACGCTTGTCACATGTGCAGGCGGAGCTTCAGTTGCTCACGCGCAACAGTGGGGCGGTGGTGATCGCGCAGCATTAGTTGTCATGCAACCGGTTGGCTTTGAACGCGTTCAGCGTTACGTTGAGTCGGTTGGTTACGCCGAAGCCGAACGATCTGTTGAGTTATATCCTGCCGTCAGTGATTTGGTTTTAGAGGTTAATTTCAAAACTGGACAACAAGTTGCGAAAGGTGATGTTTTAGTTCGCCTTGACGATCGTCAACAACAAGTTGATTTGCAACGTGCTCGTATTCAACTTGAGGACGCAGAGCGCACGGTAAAGCGCCTTACCACCAGCCGCCAACAAGGCGCCATTGCACAGAGTGAGTTGGATGTGGCGATAACCGCACGTGATCTTTTGAAAGTTGCTGTGCGTGAAGCTGAAGTGGCTTATGAAGATCGCCAAGTGCGAGCGCCATTTGATGGTGTGGTTGGTATTACCGACGTTGAAGCTGGCGATAGAATTACCACACAGACACTCATCACCACGATTGATCAACGTCAGCAATTGTATATCGACTTTAACGCTCCTGAGGCTGCTATTGAGCTGCTTCAGAATGGTGCTGAATTAGTTGTCAGACCCTGGACCAGCCGCAATACGGAAGTCGATGCTGAAATCGTTGAAATTGATTCTCGCGTGGATATAACCAATCGCACAATCCGAGTTCGTGCCGCAATCGATAACCGCAATGATATGTATCGTCCCGGCATGAGTTTTCGTGTCGCGCTTGCTTATCAAGGCGACAGTTATGCGGTAGTACCGGAAGCCGCGCTGATGTGGAGTGCTGATGGCGCCTATGTATGGGTGGAAAAAGAAGGTAAAGCGCAACGGATTAACGTCAATATCCAGCAACGTCTTGAAGGTCGTATTTTAGTGTCTGGCGAACTGCAGCTTGGCGACAATTTAATTGTTGAAGGTGTTCAAACTCTACGAAATGGGCAGTCAGTTAGAGAAGCGACAGCGGAGGCGCAGCTATGAAGTTTTCGCCGCAGTTGAATGACTTGCCATCACTGGCGATTCGTCGACCGATTTTAATTGTCGTTCTTAATCTATTGATCATTATTGCTGGCTATGCCGCAATTAATGGCGTTGAGGTTCGTGAACTACCGGATGTTGACCGTCCAATCGTGACGATTTCGGCAAGTTTCCCCGGTGCCGCGCCGGAAACGGTGGACACTGAAGTAACAAGTATTCTAGAAGGTGCTGCGGCGCGAGTTAGTGGCGTTAAACAAATTCGAGCTTCAAGTGAAGAAGGTAGCTCACGTATTGTCGTTGAGTTTCGTCCAGGAATTGACTTAGATAGCGCAGCGAATGAAATGCGTGAAGCTGTCAGCCAAGTACAGCGTCGACTGCCGGAAGAAGTTGAAAACGTCGCGATTATCAAAGCCGATAATGATGCACAGGCGGTGGTCTCGTTGGCCGTATCGAGCAGCACGCTTGATCTGGAATCGCTAACCGAGCGAGTTGAAACTGATTTAGCGCCAAACTTTTTGAGTGTTCCTGGCGTTGCTGATGTGCGGTTAAATGGCGACCGTCAGCGCGTACTCAGAGTCATTTTGGATCCACTTCGCTTGGCGAGCTTCCAATTGACAGTAACCGATGTGGCGAATGTACTGCGCCAAGCGCCGTTTGATGTTCCGGCTGGTAGCTTAAAATCAACAGACCAGCAACTCATCGTGCGAGCGGATGCGAGTTCTGTGACAGTTGATGATGTCGAAAACATCGTCATTCGCGATACCACCCGTGTTGGTGATGTCGCGACGGTATTTTTCGGGCCAGCCGATGCAAATAGTATGGTTCGATTAGACGGTAAACCCGTTATTGGTCTTGGCATCATCCGTCAAGCGCGCTCCAACACCATTGAGATTTCTGATGAAGTATTGACGCTAGTCGAACGTCTCAAGCTGCAGTACCCAGAACTTGAGATTCAAGTGACGTCAGATGATGCAAAATTTATCCGCAGTTCAGTTGAAGAAGTATTTGTATCTCTAGCATTAACGATTGCCTTAGTCATTGTCACGCTTTGGGTATTTATTGGCTCTGGCCGTGCGACCATCATTCCGGCATTGGCTATTCCAGTTGCCTTGATTGGTTCGATTGCGGTGATCTGGCTGCTGGGTTTCTCAGTTAATATTCTTACGTTACTCGCGTTGGTATTGGCTACCGGCCTGATTGTCGATGATGCCATTGTGGTCTCCGAGAATATTCAGCGACGTCGAGCATTAGGCCTGGGAGCGCGTGCATCGGCAGTGGTTGGTACACGTGAAGTGTTCTTTGCCGTCGTTGCAACAACAGCCGTACTTGTCGCAGTATTTGTCCCCATTGCGTTTCTGCCTTCTACTGCAGGGCGCTTATTTAGGGAGTTTGGTGGTGTATTGGCAGCGGCCGTCATTATATCTTCGTTTGTCGCGTTATCACTGGTACCCGCATTAACGGCTCGCTTACCTTTAAAAGAAACCTCAAAAGAATCTGCGTTACAGCGTTTCGGTGGACGACTCCGCACGATATATCGCAGTACCTTGCATTTCGCACTTGATAAAGCGCTGTGGGTTTTTGTTGGTAGTAGCATCATAGCTGGCGTTGCTGGTTACCTATATTTCCAAGTTGATAATGAATTAATGCCTACCGAAGACCGCGGCACTATTCGTATTTTTGCACGCGGGCCAGATGGTGTTGGGATTGATTTTATGGACCGTCAAGCGCAGAAGATGGAAGAAATACTTCTGCCTTATGTTAATGGCGGGGCTGTTGACAGTATTAATACCGTTGTCGGTCAATGGGACCCAAATTTAGTATTTATCACCGTACGGTTAACTGATTGGGAAGAACGCGAGCAAAGCCAACAAGATATTATTAATGAAATCAGTGGCCCGTTGGGTGAAATACCAGGGGCGCCGGCTCGTGCATTTGGCTCGAATAGTTTGAATCTTCGCGGCCAAGGTGGCGGCTTAGAGTTTGCATTAACCGGGGAAGAATATGCTGATATCTTCCGTGCGGCGCAAAAATTCACTGCTCGTTTGCAGCAAGAATTGCCAGAAGTAGGGTATCCGCGTATCGGTTATCAACCAACACAGCCGCAACTGCGCGTAAATATTGATCGTAAACGTGCCGAAGAGTTAGGTGTTCCGTTAAATGACATTTCAACAACCTTGCGTGCAGCGATTAACGGACTCGACGTGACTGATTTGAATATCGGTGACCAAGCGGTTCCGATCATGTTGCAAGCGCAACGTGATTTGATTCGCGATCCGACCGATATCATGAATTTATACGTAGGTTCTCAAGCGACGGGTTTGGTGCCGCTGTCTAGTTTAACGACTCTGACGGAAGAAGGGGTTCCAGCCGAATTGGAGCGTCGTTCACAACGCCGTGCCATTCAAGTTGATATGCAGTTGCCAACGTCGATTCCGCTTGAGCAAGTTGTCGAGCGCTTGCGAGAGTTGGCAGCAGAAGAACTACCTAACGGCGTTGGCCTCGTATTACTTGGTGAAGCTGAAGCCTACGAAGAAACTTCACGCGAAGTTGCGTTAACTTATATATTAGCGTTTTTGATTGTATTTTTAGTGTTGGCAGCTCAGTTTGAAAGCGTAAACTCAGCAATCGTCGTAATGGCAACGGTACCGTTCGGAATCGCCGCCGCATTCTTTGCGCTATATATTACCGGAACCTCGATCAATATCTTTTCGCAAATCGGCTTAGTGATGTTGATTGGTCTGATCGCGAAAAACTCGATTCTATTGGTGGAGTTTGCCGATCAGCTCCGAGATCAAGGTGAATCAGTGCGTGAAGCGATTGAAAATGCAGCCGAAATTCGATTACGCCCAATTATGATGACGCTCGTTTCAACGCTACTCGGGGCACTGCCGCTGATTCTATCAATTGGTGCAGGCGCGGAATCACGCAATGCCATTGGTTGGGTGGTGTTTGGCGGGTTAGCTTTTGCGGTTTTATTTACCCTTTATTTAACACCGGTTCTATACTTAGCGATTGCACGTTTCACCAAACCACGTGCTGACGAAACGAATCGCCTTGAGAGTGAGATGAAACGAGCAGGGGAGCTATAATGGGTCACTTGGTTAAAGCATTGTTGTATGGAACATTCGCAATTACTGGCGCTAGCTTTGTGCCAAGCGCAGTAGCCGAGGTTGTAGACAGCTCAAAGCAGGGCTTTACCATTGAATTCAAGCAGGCCATCAATGCTTCCGTTGTCGATGTATATAGTGGCTTGACTGAAAATGTCGGAGAATGGTGGCTCGATGACCATACCTGGTTTGGTAATGGTCAGAACATGCAACTCGATGCACGAGCTGGTGGTTGCTTTTGTGAGATTTTTGGCGATTCACAAGCGCAGCATTTGCAAGTTGCGATGATTATTCCGAATCAATTGGTGCGTTTACTCGGTGGTTTAGGGCCGTTGCAGGGTGAGGGTGTGAGCGGTGTTATGGAGTGGCGACTCAATAATCTTGCGGAGACGTCAACCGAGCTCACTGTGTTTTATCGTGTTGGTGGTTATACGCCAAATGATTTAAGCCAATGGGCTCCTGCGGTTGAAAGCGTTCTGCAACAGCAAATGGCAGCCATGAAAACTTTTGTTGAAAATGATTTGGGAGCTCGATAATTTCGCCGAATACTTTTGATTATTTGGTTTTTTTTTAAATATTGCGTAAGGTTAATGAATACTTTCTTAGCCGAGTGCAATTATGTTTTTACACAAACTTCCAAGATTAACAGCCGCTCTCGCTTTGTGCGGTATTGGCGTCGTTCATGCACAAGCCGCCGACGACAGCAAATCACTACCGACCTGCAAAGCAGAAGCTACCTTGTTGCCGTTCTCTCTAAAAGCAACTCTTTTCGAAGATGATATGGGAAGTGTTTATCTTTCTATTGATGGTCAACGTGTGTTATCTCAAGACACCAAGATCATGACTTCAGATGAGCAAAACATGGCGTTTATCGAGAAGTTTGTGAATCAATCATCCTTTCACTTCCAAATGTATATTGGCGATAATGAGCAGGGCGAACGAACGTATCGATTTGAATCAGCTTATTTTTTATTGCCGAGCTACTCAAATACAAACGCCGCGGGCGAAAAACTTCAGCGGTTTGCGAAGATAAACCAAATTGCGGTTGGCGAGAAACAGTATGTTTATCAAGTCGAACCCCAAATACCGTACAATAATTTTTATGAATATCCAATGACGGCCGCATTCGCTCACGCATCTTCAACCGCTTGGCTTCAGGGCGAACCGACAAGCATTTCGCTACAAATAACTGACGAGGCGTTTGTTACCGAAATACAAATGTTGGCGTCGAATTGGGCGAAGTTTGGAAATGTCATGGAGCGAGATGCATTATCATTATTTGATAAATATATTGCTGGGCAGTGCCAAGCAGATTACGCATGCTTTTTTACCACAGCTGCTGTGCATACAATTGGGTTAGCTGATGACTGCTGGGAGCTCACGCAATTACGTGCGTTTCGTGATAACGTCATGAAACGAACTGTTCTCGGTAGAGAACTCATTGAGCAGTATTATGCTGAAGCTCCAACAATCGTACGGCGTATTAATCAATTGAGTCACGCGAGACGGGTTTGGCTTAAAACTTACTGGTTCGATATTTTACCAAATGCGCTGCTGGCAAAGATGGGATTTAATACACTTGCACAGAAACGATATATTGCATTGTTTCATCGATTACAAAAGCTTTCCTTGAGCGCTTAACTTAATTCATTTCAAAAATCGTTCGCTACGTAAAATCTGAGAGGGTTTTGCGTGGTGAGCTGTCTATTTTTTAAAATTACGCAAGGAATTACAGATAAATGTGAGTCATCACATTCGTTAATAGCAATTAATAACTATTAATTTAACATAATATACATTATGCGAAATGGATAATAAAGGTATTTGGGTGAGGATTCGTATTCGAAATCTGAGCCCTGTCAGTTATATTGAATTGCTAAATTTAAAGCTGGAGCGCAGTTATGAGATATGTGATTGGTTTAGTGTTTGTGTTTGTTAGTTCTTGTAGTTTTGCGAACGTCTTTTTTAAAGTTGAACATCAGACGCAACCAACAGCTTATCTATTTGGCACCATGCATATGATTTGCAATGCCGATGTTCGAATACCCGATTCTGTTATTGACGCATTTGCCGACTCCGAGCAACTGGTCGTTGAAATTGATTTAACGGATCATGAGCAACAACGTTTCTTACAGCAAAATGTTGCACAACATCCAGCAAATTACCTTGAGAAGCACCTAAGTAATGAACAACAACAGCGCTTAAAGACAATCATTGAAGATCAACTGGGTTATAGGTATCAACAAATCAAAAGCTTACGGCCGATCTTTATCAACGCCCTATTTCTCCAACATTTTTTAAATTGCCAGCAAGATCCGTTGTTGTTAGATGAACTGTTTATACAACAAGCTCAGGTGACTAAAAAACCAATTGTTGGGCTCGAAACAGTCGCCATGCAACTCGCATTATTTGACCGCATCCCGCTTCAAGAGCAAGTTCAAGCGTTATATGACATGGCGGTAGAACCTTCGCAAAGTCGTGAAGATTTGCAACAACTACAAGCGATTTATCTCGAAGATAATAGTGAAAAACTTTTTCAGGTAATGCGCTCCCAAGATGATTTTGATACGTTCGAGCAACCTTTTTTGAGCCAGCGAAATAAGAATTGGATGATGGATTTACCTGAGCTAATTGCAGCAAAATCGACGTTTATTGCTGTTGGTGCTGGGCATTTAAGCGGTACTGATGGTTTATTGAGCTTGTTACGTCAGCAAGGCTATGACATCACGCCAATTCCGCTTGAATTTATTCCGCAGCAATAAACGCAAAGCATGGCTTCAGTCGCGTACGGTGGTATCATGAGAGCATATAAGGGAGATTAGATATGCGCATTGCTGCTACAGCACTACAGCCACAAATTAATGAATGGGCAAGCCAACGCCCTTCGACAACGTCGCCAAGCGCCCTAGTGGGCCAACAGCGGGCATTGTCTGCGTTACAACAAGCATTGAGCATTGGCGGACGTTACGCTCATGGGTTTGTCGTCACACCCGCCGGCATGCGCACGTATGACGTTCTCAATGAGGTTGAATCGAAACAACAATGGTTACACGCAAATAAATTCGATTGGGTATACGTTGCCAATCCAGAATCAGCATATGAACCGCTATGCGTTAATTTACCGAGTGGTAAAGCCAACGATTTTTTAGTGAAATTATGGGAGTTATTGCAAGCAGATGTTTCTATTCGTAGCCCTTTACGTGATTTCATACTAGAAACATTTCCAAGCGAGCGAGTCGCCAAATACATCGCGTTGGTGATTGATAAAACTTTCGAAGATTTACCTGGCTCTGAACTGGCAACAATCATTGTGACGCACAGCGAAAATGAGCCTTTTATTTTGTGCGATCGCGTTACTGAAGCCAGCCTATTTGGCAGTATTCGACTCCAAAGTGTGGAAGGCACAATCTCTTCCGACTTACACTTGATTGAAGCTGGTGCGGTTTTGAAAGCCAATGGTGGTGTTCTTGCGATTGATGCGGAAGAGTTATTAATTCAGCCAGGTTTATGGCGAAAGCTAAAGTACATCTTGCGCACCAGCGAATTTCATTGGCCACAGCCAGGCGACGCTAATATTGCAGCTTATTATCAACCGGAAGCTATTCCGGTGCATATTAAAGTACTGTTATTGGGTGAGCGCGATATTTATGCCCAATTACGCGAGCTTGATCGCGATTTTGATAATTTATTTCCATATTTGGCTGATTTTTCGAGTCATTACTCGTTACAAAACGCGCCACTAGCCCCCTACTTTGATTACTTGAGCTATGTTGAACGTGAATCAGCCGTATTGCCGCTAGAGCCTGATGCGTACGCAGCATTATTTAAATTTGTCACGCGTATCACCGATTTTCAAACTGAATTATCACTCGATACGATAGCTATCATGCAACTGATGCGCGAAGCCTGTGCGCTTGCGCAAGCGATCGGGAATGACAAAATTTCGGCACGAGACATTCATCAAGCCTTGAAACAACGCCACGAACGTGACGGATATATTGCCGAGTTGAGTCGACGCGCGATTATAGAAGGCCAAGTTTATATTGCGACTGAAGGCCAAGTGGTTGGTCAAATTAACGGGCTTACCGTGATTACCGCAGGTGGTCATGAATTCGGCGAGCCGACGCGCATCACCGCCACCGTTCATTATGGTGACGGCGACATTATCGATATCGATAGAAAGTCTGAGTTAAGCGGTAGTATTCACACCAAAGGCGTGATGATCTTAAGCGCTTATATCGCCAATGTTTTTGCACGCAATGAAGCGATGGCGCTTTCAGCGACTATTGTATTTGAGCAGTCATACCATGAAGTCGATGGCGATAGCGCTTCATTGGCGGAGTTGTGCTGTTTGTTATCAGCGCTTGCCGAAGCCCCCATTCAGCAGGGCTTGGCCATCACTGGTGCTGTCGACCAGTTTGGTCGAGTCCAAGCTATTGGTGCAGTAAATGAAAAAATCGAGGGATATTTCGAGTTGTGCCGTACGCGTGGTTTAACGGGCAAACAGGGCGTTATCATACCTGCAGCGAATTTGAGTCAGCTCAATCTTTCTGACGATGTTATTCAGGCTGTGAATAACGAAATATTTCACGTATACGCGATTGAACACGTTGGCGAAGCGCTTGAACTGTTGACACAAGCTGAGCAAAAACAATTATATGCGCGTATCGAACAACGGTTAAACGAGCTCCAACAAATCGAGCGCGAAGTGTCTTGGTGGCGACGTTGGTTTTAAGGATAGTGATATCTTTAGGTCATCTTAATACTAGTCGGACTTGTTAAGCGTACACGTGTTCGCTAATCTAGCGCCTATCCGTATCACTCGATAGGCGTTAGATCTGTGAAACGCAACACTCAACAAGGTATTTATGAAACAATCTAGCTTTACTCGCGAAGAACTCCTTGCCTGTGGCCGCGGCGAAATGTTTGGTCCAGGCAATAGCCAACTCCCCGCACCTAACATGCTGATGATGGATCGCGTGGTTGAAATTACGGAAGACGGCGGCGCCTATGGTAAAGGCTATATTCATGCAGAATTGGATATCAATCCAGACCTATGGTTCTTCGATTGTCACTTTATTGGCGATCCTGTTATGCCTGGCTGTTTAGGTTTGGATGCAATGTGGCAACTCACTGGTTTCTTTTTAGCTTGTCTGGGTGGTCCTGGCCGTGGTCGTGCGCTGGGTGTGGGTGAAGTTAAATTCACTGGGCAAATCTTGCCAACCGCCAAAAAAGTCAGCTATTTCATTGATATGAAACGCGTACTCAAGCGCTCTTTGTATATGGGGATTGCTGATGGACGTGTGGAAGTTGATGGGAAAACAATTTACACCGCAAAAGATCTCAAAGTTGGTTTATTCACCGACACCTCAACATTTTAATTGATTCAAAAATGTAAAAAGCCCGCTTCGCGGGCTTTCATTTAGGATTTTTTAGATTCTGGTTCTAGCGGAATAAACCGCCACCTCGCGCTTCCATGGCATCTCGCCAACCGCCTAACCACTGTGACCGTACGTCTTGATTCTGGTAGGGACATAGTTCTTTTGAACGACCAGATACTCCGGCTTTAAAACCTTGTGCATGCGCACGTTCTAGGCGATCGCGTTTTTGTCGTTTCATAGTTCACTTCCTCGTCCAGTTTTTGTTCATCTAACTATTTTTAAGAGAGCGTCGACGATGTTTCTGTTAGCAATATTTCTTAGAAAGTTCGCGAGATTTTTTGACGCTCTATTTAATAGATAGCAATTCTGTACGGGAGTTCAAACGAAAAAAACGACGTATTTTCGAGCGACCTTTTAAGTCAATGAAAACACGCCGTTTATTAATGATAAATTACTTAGAATAACTTGTTTAGTTAGGCGGTAAATTTGCGTCTAAGTGTAATAAGACCACCAATCAATAACATAGAAAAGATACCCCAAGGACTCACTGCCGCACCTTGACGAACAATCTTATCTTCTTCGGTTGTGCAACCCGTAAACTCGCCACTTTCAGGATTCAAAATCAGTGTTTCAGCAACCTGCTCGCGGCGAACATCACCATTTTCATCGGTATATTCGCGCTCGGTTGTCGCCGTGACCAAAATCTGGTTTTGTTCGTTGATTGAATCACCCGATACAATAAAGTAATCCGAATCACAGCCAATAGCTTCATTAAGATTAATTAACCCCTGTTCAGGGTTATTTAGGTCAAAATAGTAACCAGCTCGGCGACGTGTCGAATCAATCTGCGTATCAACTTCAGCACTGCCAACGATGATGCCCTGATTATTAATCGCATTTGGATACGTTGCTGACCCGTTAAATAAGGTTGGTAACGTTGTAAACGTATCATCTTGTACTGAGTAAGTGAACGGAACCGCACGACGCGTGCCTTGGATGTTCTGCAACACATAACCGATGGCAATATCGTCATCGTTAATATCGGTCGCTGCACCCCACAGGTAATCCTCATTCGTAGTTACTGGGCGTGTCTCACCGTCGACAAATATCGCCGGCATTTTAATCCGCCCACCAACTACTGGTTCCGCACCAAAGTAGGTCCAACTCTGGCCAACAGCAATGCCGTTGTTATTTACTGCGTACGCGTAGGTCGACCATACAAACTCATCGTCTTCAAGACGTTCCATTAACGGGGCGTAAGTTGTTTGACTCACAACACCGCCTTGCGCATCAAGTTGCCAAACTGTGGCGTGAACGTCATAAATCGTGCTATTTGTTGATAACTGTGCGCCATTAAATGAACTTAAGTTACTTGCCGTTCCATTTTGATAAGTATGCCAAGCCCCCCATGCACAGGTATAAGGCGTTGCCGCCGATGATGGGTCACTCTCAAGCTCTAAACACGACGCAATACGTGTTTGTGCCTGTGGCGTTAATGCAACACTTTGAAAACCAACCGCAACGTTATTTTCATTAATATCGAAAAGCCCTGACTCACCACCTAAAAGTGTTTGCTCAGTTGGTTCTAGCAATTGATGATTGGTACCGTCGTACCATAAAGCACGGCTGGTGAAGTCACGTCTTGCGTAATTAATGGTTACCGGATCAGGCGTTTCTTGCCCTTCTTGTGCTTCTGGTTGATAGGTATGATCAAAGCGCGTATACGGCGCACTAGCGATGCCAACGCGAATATTATTTTGATTCAAACCCAAAAATTGATGATCAGCCGAATTTAATTGGCTTGATGCACCATCACCAGCGGTGTTGAGCAATGCTGGCATGGATACGGATTGTCCATCGTAATCACCGGCAAAATTAACCGCTAATCGCAGCGATGTTAACGCACCATTAAACCGATCGTCTAACCGTTGCACTAACGCTAAGTATTGGCGATATGTCAGTTCATCAGTCGTCGGGTCGAATTCGGTTGAAATTCCAGATTCAGCCAGTAACGAGTCACTAATTAAATTGAAATCAAGCTCTGCCGCCAACGGCATACGCATATGTAGAGCTGTTAAGCCTTGATCATTGATTGCAACGCCATAGGCATTTTGCACTGTGTCTGGTGTGGTAATCCGTTGAACGGTGTAATTTTGAGCCGCAGCCATACCACTTAATGATGCGGCAATGGTTGCGACAAGTATTTGGGTTTTAAACTGTTTCATAGACGGCTTAACTGCTCTCTTGTTGTAAATTTTCTAATTCATCCCAGCGCTCTAGCGCTGCCATCAGCTCATTCTCTAACTCACCTAAGCGTTCTAGCACAGGCGCAGTTACCGTATGCGGCTGATTATAAAAATCAGGCTTATTTGCTTGTTGCTCTAATTGTTCTTGTTCTTGTTCAAGCGCTGCAATGTGTTCGGGAAGCATATCCAACTCACGTTGCAACTTGTAGGATAACTTTTTCTTTGGCTCAGCAGAAGCCCGCGGCTTCGATTCTGGCTTGTCTGACCGAGTTTCCGATAATTTAGTTCCCTGCTTTTCATTGAGATAATGATTAATTTCAGTGAAGCCGCCAAAAATCTCTGTAATAACGCCCTCGCCTTCAAAAAGCAGCACGCTGGTGGCGGTGTTATCAACAAACTCTCTGTCGTGACTAACCAGAATAACTGTTCCTTGATAATCGGCGACAATTTGCTCCAACAGTTCAAGCGTATCAATATCTAGATCGTTGGTTGGTTCGTCCAGAATTAAAAAGTTACTCGGTTGCAGAAATAATCGCGCCAATAATGCTCGGTTTCGCTCACCACCAGACAATGCTTTGACCGGTGTCCGCGCTTGCTTGGGAGAAAATAAAAAGTCCTGTAAATAACTTAATATATGGCGAGTTTTACCGTTGTAGGTCACATCCTGTTTACCATCACCGATATTTTCGGCAACTGAAAGTTCAGGATTCAATTGCGCGCGGTGTTGGTCAAAGTATGCAACTTCTAAATTCGTACCATGCTTGACCTTGCCTGAATCAACCTCTTGTTGACCCAATAACACACGAATTAATGTACTTTTACCACAGCCGTTCGGACCAACTAGTGCAAGTTTGTCGCCCCGCTGTAGGGTTAAATTAAAATCACGAAGAATAACTTTGTTATCAAATTGAAGTTGTAGGTTTTCACCTTCAAATACTAACTTACCTGAACGATTAGCTTCTTGAACTGCTAATTTGGCAGAACCTTGCTGCGCACGGCGAGCTTGACGCTCTTTACGTAACGCTTGGAGTGCCCTAACCCGGCCTTCGTTACGAGTACGTCGCGCTTTAATACCCTGTCGAATCCAAGCTTCTTCCTGGGCTAATTTTTTATCAAATTCAGCATTTTGATTGGCTTCGATTTCTAACTGTTCTTGTTTCGCTGTTAAGTACTTTTCGTAGTTACCTGGAAAGCTCGTTAAATTACCTCGATCAAGGTCAATGATGCGCGTTGCTAAGTTACGAATAAATGCTCGGTCGTGACTAATAAAGAGCACCGCACCACGAAATTCTTTCACTATTGATTCAAGCCATGTCACCATTTCCACATCTAAATGGTTGGTTGGCTCATCAAGCAATAGCAAATCTGGATTCACGACAAGCGCACGAGCCAAAGCAACACGGCGTAACCAACCACCCGAGAGCGAATCCATGGTCGCATCCTCCGGTAACTCCAGTTGGCTTAAAATACTCTCGATTCGCGACTGTAATTGCCAACCATCCGCGGCCTCGATTGCCGTTTGTAAGCTCGCCATGCGCTGTAATATCGCGTCGTTGGTCGGATTTTCATTTAACTCAAGCACTGCATGATGGTATTGCTGTAGCACAGCGCCAACATCAGCCAGTCCTTCAGCTACATAGTCGTAAACTGATTGCGATGAATTGGCCGGTGGATCTTGTGGTAAGCGCGCTACAACGGTCTCGCCGACCACCTGCACTTCACCGTCGTCAAGTAACACCTCGCCGGCGATAACTTTCAATAAAGTTGATTTGCCCGCCCCATTACGGCCAACAATACAGACCCGTTCGCCTGATTCGATGACAAGATCGGCGTGATCGAGAATTGGATCGTTACCAAAGGCCAGTTGTGCTTGATGTAAACGGACTAAATTCATGAATTCAAAAATTCCTCGAGCGGTTGTGCAAACGGCCAGCGCATTTCGGCGTCATCGCGGGCGCGAATTAATACCGGAATTAACCAAGCATATTCCTGTTGGAGCTCTTGTTGCTCTGAAATATCTACGATATGCAATCGAATCGGGTGCTCTGGCTGTGCTTGATGTAGCATTCGTAGAGCTTCATCACACAACGGACAATTCGGTTTGGTTAATAAATAAAAATCAGTCACTCTGGCGTACCTTGAACAAATGATGGATGCCTTTGTGACGCGCGAAATCAGGAGAGATTGAGCGCTTGGTTAAATCATCTGCGACCAGATAAGCCTCCGATAGCAATTCTTCATCTAACTTGAAACGCCGTTTATTATTCGAAAATAAAATAACTCCGTTATCTTTTAATAAACGTGCGGCTAATTTAAGCAGCATGACGTGATCACGCTGAATATCGAGAACATCTTCCATACGTTTTGAATTAGAAAATGTTGGCGGATCAAGAAAAATTACATCGTAACGTTGTTGCGGACGTTGTTCGCGTAGCCATTGTAGACAATCTGCTTGTACGAACTGATATTGGCGACCATATAGTTTATTGAGGGTAAAGTTACGCTGCCCCCATGCCAAATAAGTCTTTGATAAATCAACCGAGGTGACGTCTTTTGCGCCGCCTAAAGCGGCATGCACAGAAGCTGAGCAGGTATAAGCGAACAAATTAAGTACCGATTTGTCATGGCTCAGTTTACCGAGTTCACGACGAGCCCAGCGATGATCAAGAAATAGACCAGTATCGAGGTAATCGCTTAAATTCACTTCAAATTGCGCATCGTACTCATGAACGACACGAACCAAGCCGCGCGGCTCTTGTTTTTGATACTGTTGCTTACCCGATTGCTTCTGACGGACTTTCAATGTCATATTTTCAGCCGCAAATGGTAATTCTTGCGCAAGCGTATCGATCAAATACCACAGTCTATCCTTCGCGACCGCCTCAGGAATATCTTTGGGTGCTGCATACTCTTGAATAACCAAGCAATCATCATAAACATCAACGGCCGCGTTATATTCAGGGAGATCAGCGTCATATAGCCGCCATGCGTTAACCCCTTCTTTTGCCGCCCATTTTTCGAATTTTTGCCAGTTTTTACGGAGTCTATTCGCCAAATCGCTGGATTGCGTTGTAGTAAACTCTGGTTGCTCTTGAGTTAAGTCATAAAGCGCTAAAGTGGTCTCGATAGCACCATTAAACAGCTTATATTTACGCTGACTTCGTAACTTCATGCGTTTTAACAGCGTATCATCTCCCGCTAACACACCTACCTGCCAACCTTGGAAATGCTCACGCAGTTGTGCACCGAAACGCCGATATAATAGAAGCGTTTCTATCTCCTCGCCTAATCGTTCACCATAAGGCGGGTTACAAATAAGTAGTGGCGTGCTGTCGCCAGCAGTTAATTCAAGCGGTGCAGTTACTTGTTCGGCATTCATCGTTTGCCAATGACATAATTCTTCAATGCCAAGTCGCATTGCGTTTTGTTCAGCGATGGCAAGCATTTTGGCATCACTGTCATAGCCAATAAAACGCGCTTTAGATTGCGCAAGTGCTGTTTCAAAGCGTTGCTGCGCGGCGCTTAATACCTGCTGCCACACTGATTCGTCATGACCCGCCCACTGTTGAAACCCCCACTCGGCGCGAGTTAAACCAGGTGCACGGTCAAGGCGAATCATGGCCGCTTCAAGCAGAATGGTGCCTGAACCACAAAACGGGTCAAGTACCACATTCGTGTTTTGCGTCATGCCGCTACGTATAGCCACAGCTGCGGCAAGTGTTTCGCGTAGCGGTGCCGTTCCCTGCTGCTGGCGATAACCACGTTTGTGTAAGCTTTCACCAGAAAGATCCAGATACCAGGTTAATTTATCTTTTTGAATATGTGCGTTAATTCGAATGTCTGGCAATTCTTTGGATACATTCGGCCGCGATAATTCTTGCTCACGAAAACGGTCAACAATGCCATCTTTAATCAGCTGTGCACCAAATTGTGTGTGGCGAATTTCATGACTACGTCCACTGAAATCGATTACGAAGGTTTGATCTGAGCGAAAGACTTGCTCCCACGGCGTTTGCGCAACTGCAATAGGAATATCTTGTGCACGTTTTATAAACGCCTCGCCAAGGGTCAATAACACGCGGTTAGCTAAACGTGTCCATAAACAAACACGATATGCATCTGTTAGAACACCCTGAAACCAGCAACCGCCGGCAGTTTGCCGAACTTCGTTGACACCAAGTTGGTTTAATTCATCAAATAAAAGAGGTTCAAGCCCTTTGGCGCAAGTTGCAAATAAGCGAAGTGACGTTGACGTTGTGGTCATGGATGTTTCTAAGTTGTGTAACATGCCCTTATTATAACGGACTCACACTGCCATGTATTGTGTGTATTATCGGAATTGATGGTTTATTAAGCGGTTGAACGGGAATCGTTTATTTATTAGGCGAACGATTCAATCATTACTTGCGTTTGCCTATATCACGCTATAACATGCGCAGCATCGGACGCGGGGTGGAGCAGTCTGGTAGCTCGTCGGGCTCATAACCCGAAGGTCGTAGGTTCAAATCCTGCCCCCGCAACCAATCCTTTCGAATACTCAAAATAAGATATTAGATATTAGCTATTAGATATTAGATATTAGCTAAATCCAAACATCACTTTCCAATATCTAATATCCAATATCCAATATCTAATAACGCTCTTGCTTTTCAATTTCCCAGTTTTTATTTAGCGTGGCGGCATAGCCCTCCTCGCCTAACCACCGCATATATTCAATCAAAATATGCTGAATTTGATCTGGGCTACTATAAACAATCTGCTTACCATTTAACCCAGCAAAATCGCCACCGCCATTCGCGCGATAATTATTTGTAACTACAGCGTACTGTTGCTCGTCATTCAAAGCAGGAATTGTCTGCACGCGTTTACCAATTGGCTGGGTTGGATCGATACGGTAATTGATCCCGCTAAATGTATCGAATTGATAAGACGGAATCTCAGAGTCAAGCCAGCTCCAAGGGTCGTCTTGATTGCCAGATTGTAACGCTTTTGCTGATTGTTCTAACCATTGTTTTAGATTTGCTCCGCTAACCACAACGACATCCAATGTATTGGGATAACGGTACAAATCGCCAATGTCGCCAAGGGTTACTGGCCCAGCTTCAATTGCAGTGTAGGCACCATTAGCACTTGTCGCTTCATTAATAGCCGCATGAAACGGCGCGACCGCGCTTAATCGTGGTAAATTTGTCCACGCCAGTTCGGCGTTTGTATGTGCATAGCGCTCGATATACCAAAGTTGAGCATCGTGTATAAACTGCATCGCTAACGTAGGCTCTAATCGCGCATACTCTTGACTCAAAGGCGCTTGAGTTTGCCCGATGGCCTGTTGCATGAAAGCTAAAGTCGCTCGATGCGCAGGCTCTAACTGTGCAGTGAGTTCCCCATCGCGTTCAGCTGTCACCGGTTTTACTGATGCCGATTTAGATTTCACTACCCAACGCTTTTCGGCAGCGGCGTAATGAAACACGAAATCGATAACACCCAAATACTCGCCATGTAAGCCAGGTTGAACGGCCGGAATCCCAAAGATCGTTCCCTTTTCGCTATTAACATGCGCGAGTAAATCGTAGCTATCCGTGCCAGGAAATATTTCGTGTTGATGGCCGAATATAATCGCATCTATGCCGTCTAACTGAGCAAGCCCCCAAACGCCCTGTTCACTATCTTGCCCGTTTGAAGTTTGCTTTGGCATTCCCGTATGTGCCACCAGAATAACGACGTCCGCACCTGCTTGGCGCGCTCCTTCAACTGCTCGCTGGGCGGCAGCGACCATCGATTCGACGTTGACATGATTGCGCAAATGATGGGCATCCCACTGCATGATTTGCGGTGGTAAAACACCGACTAAACCTATATTAACGGTGAATGCTTGTGCGGTATCGTCAACACTTGTGGATACCGTTCTCGGAATCACAACAAATGGTTGATGATTTAAATGTTGCTTAGCGAATTCTGAGGTAGCTGTTAAATTGGCACTTAAAATGGGCGCTGATACACCAGAGTATGCACGCGACAAATATTCTAAGCCATAATTGAACTCGTGATTCCCCAGATTAACGGCATCATATTGCATTCGATTCAGCAACTCGGCTAATGGCAACTGTGTTTCAGAAGTCGCTGCAGCAACCATATAGTCTGTAAACGGTGAGCCTTGAATTAAATCACCGTTTTCAATTAATAGACTGATATCTGCGGATGCTCGTTGTTGGTCGATTAAAGCAGCCGTATGAACGAGTCCTTTCGACTCACGTTCCCGAGTGAAATAGTTATATCCGGTGAAGTGACCATGCACATCACTGGTTGCCATTATGCGAAGAGTGATTGATTCAGCACTGACGGTATAACTGGTCATACAGCAAATTCCGGCGATTAAACTGCGATACCACATAGCAAATTAAGCTTGTCGTAGGGTGTCAGTAGTCGATTGAGATTGACTCAATGCAGGTTGAAGACGATTGGGCATTACTTTAATCACATCGTATTGACGTAATACTTTAATGTCTGACAGCGGAAATTCGTCGGCTAATACAAGACATTCGACAAACTCGCCTTCGATTGAACTGATAGCACAAAGAACATCGGCCAAACCCGAGTTAAGCCGAACTAATGTGCCAATTTCTAACGCGCTATCAAGGGGATGTTCAGCTGTTTGAAAATACCAGCTTTGCGGCATTTGCGGCCGCCCGAAGCGTTGATAAATGGTGTGATTTAGTGCCGCAGCAAGAATGACCGTCGGTGATAGGCAGTTGGATGCTTCTAATGCATCAAAAAAGCTTTGAAAAGTTGCCGCATCCTCCATGGAAAATGCAGCATTCATGGCATACAACGGAACCAACTTCGAAGGCTTGTAAGGCGCATTATGAAATACGCCTTGTTCAAGCTCTATTTGCAATTGTTGTTGCTCTGGATCGTAAATCCATCGCCATTGCGAAGTTGTGTGCACACGATTACCTTTATAGTTGTAATTAGCTATGTGTTGTTAGATAACCGTTAAAATATCGAAATCTAATTCGTTTTACAAGGCATTCACAATATTGCGAACTAATTGCGGACCATGATAGATAAAGCCAGTATAGATTTGTACTAAACTAGCACCCGCTTGTAACTTCGCTTGCGCAGCCTCTGCACTATCAATACCGCCAACAGCAATTATCGGCAGTTTGCCGTTCGCATGCTCGGCAATAATTTTTACAACATGCGTGCTGCTATCAAATAGCACTCGACCACTTAAGCCACCCGCTTCATCAGCATAAGGCAAGCCAGCCACGGCATCGCGACTCAAGGTCGTATTGGTCGCGATAACTGCATCGATTTCGTGTGTAATGAGTGCGTCTGTAATTGCTCGAATGCCTTCATCAGTTAAATCAGGTGCAATTTTAACTGCAATAGGTACATATTTATCATGCTGTTGAGCTAGCTGATTCTGTTCTTCTTTCAACGCCGAAAGTAGATCGTGTAACGCACTTCCATGTTGAAACTCACGTAATCCTGGCGTGTTCGGCGATGATATATTCACGGTGATATAACTCGCCAGTGAATATACTTTGCGCATACAATGCAAATAGTCCTGAACGGCTTCGGCTTCGGGGGTATCCTTATTTTTACCAATATTGATACCTAACACGCCTTTGTACTGTGCTAATTGCACCTGCTCTACTAGGTGGTCGACACCTAAATTGTTGAAACCCATTCGATTAATAATGGCTTCCTTTTCAACAATGCGAAATAAACGAGGCTTTGGATTCCCCGGCTGAGGTCGCGGTGTCACGGTTCCTACTTCTATAAAACCAAAGCCCATTTGTGCAAACGCATCAATACACTCGGCATTTTTATCCAGTCCGGCAGCTAATCCAACCGGATTCGGGAAATCGATACCTATTACGCGAACCGGTTTGCTTTGCAACCGTTGGCGCCATGCCAATGATACAGGCGTGTGCGCAAACCGTTTGAGCATATTTAGCGTGAAGTCATGTGACTGTTCAGCATCTTTGCTGAACAGCCACTTGCGCATTAATCCATACATATTAAGCGCTGACCGCCGTACAGTTATGGTTTAATAACATTAACTCACGTAACGCGACCGAGAACTTGGCGAACTCATGCGTTTTTGTTGTGCGGAAATCTGACAACATAACTAACCAACGGTCGACGTACACTTTGTTGTCAGACAGCCATGATTCAACTATTTCAACAGCATCGCTCTTGGCATCTGCAGCTTTTAACATACTCATGGTCAATGAGCGTTGCTGCCAATCAAGCTCTTCGCGGAAGGCCGCTCGAGCAAGTGCTTGCCAATGGTTATCCACCGGTTGACTATTAATTTGATCAAGGAACCAGTGTAACGACACGCGAGAACCCAGATTGAAGTACGCTTGTGCAACGGTGCCCACTTTGCGTCCAGTTTCATTGGTAATGTCAGCAATATCCAACGCCGAGAACAAAGTGCTTAAGGTGCCAATATTATGCGCCAATTTTGCTGGTACGCCCTGCGCTTGCAGCTTATCGATTTGTTTTTCGATTTGCGCACGTTCATCATCGACCAAATAATTCAGCACATTCTTACGCAAGTCGTCAAAACTTGCCTTGTAGAAATCCAAATGCTCTTGAATCGTTGTCAAATTCGGGTTGCGATGACGCAGGAACCAACGCGTCGCGCGACGCACGACACGGCGTAACTGGAATAACATGTTATTCTGTACGTCAGCAGGGATCTTGTTATTACCAGCTTCAATTTGTTCCATCAAACCGCGCAAATCGAAACATTCACGCGCAACCACGTAGGCTGAGGCAACTTCAGCTTCAGTTGAGCCGGTCGCATCTACTTTGCGGTAAACAAAGTTAGGCCCCATGTCGTTAACGATGTTATTCGCTAAGCGCGTTGCGATAATCTGCGCACGCAATGGGTGATTTTCCATTGCATCTGCATACTTCTCTTGTAACGGTTTAGGGAACGCATTAATCAATGAGCGCGCGTGGAATGGATCCGACATAATCGCATCATCAAGCAACTGCTCTTTTAGAACCATTTTGCCGTAGGCTGTAATAACAGCCAACTCAGGACGGGTAAAGCCCTTGCCTTGCGCCTGACGTTCAGCTAGCTCATCGTCATCTGGCAAGAATTCTAAGGCACGATTTAACTGCCCTTCACGTTCTAAATGATGAATAAAGCGCTGTAATTCTTTCACCTGATCAGAGCCACGAATCGCGGTCACTGAAATTGATTGGGACTGACGGAAACAATCTTTGATTACAATTTGCGATACTTCGTCGGTCATATCGTAAAGTAACTGATCGCGCTGCTTACGAGTTAAATCACCATTCGCAACTAAACCGTTCAGCAAAATCTTAATGTTAACTTCGTTATCTGAACAGTCGACACCACCAACGTTGTCAATTGCGTCAGTATTGATACGTCCACCGGTACGTGCATATTCAATACGGCCTAACTGGGTGAATCCTAGGTTACCGCCCTCGCCCACGATCTTCGCGCGCAGTTCTTTACCATTCACACGTAAAGCATCATTAGCGCGGTCACCAACGTCACTGTCACTTTCTTTGGCTGATTTAACGTAAGTACCGATACCGCCGTTCCATAACAAATCAACGTTCAGCGTTAATAATGCTTTGATTAATTCATTTGGCGTGAATGATTTCTTCTGCGTATTAAACAGCTTCTTCATCTCAGGTGACAGCTCAATCGCTTTTGCGCTGCGCGAGAAGATACCACCGCCTTCTGAAATTAATGACTTGTCGAAATCTTCCCACGATGAACGTGGCAATTGGAACATACGCTGACGTTCAGCATAAGTTTTTTCCGCATTTGGGTTCGGGTCCACGAAAATGTGCATGTGGTTAAACGCACCAACTAAGCGCGTATGCTTTGATAGCAGCATGCCATTGCCAAATACGTCACCTGCCATGTCGCCAATACCTACCGCTGTAAAATCAGTTGTTTGGCAATCAATTCCGATTTCACGGAAATGACGCTTAACTGACTCCCATGCACCGCGTGCGGTAATCCCCATTTTCTTATGGTCATAGCCAACTGAACCACCAGAGGCAAAAGCATCGCCCAACCAGAAATTATACTCAGCCGAAATACCGTTCGCGATATCTGAGAACGTTGCGGTACCTTTATCGGCTGCAACAACTAAATAGGTGTCATCTTCATCGTGACGAACAACGTCGGTTGGTGGCACAACTTCGCCGTTGACAATGTTATCGGTGATATCAAGTAAAGCGCGGATAAAGGTGCGATAACATGCTTTACCTTCTTCAAAAAACGCATCACGCTCTTCTGGCAAGTGTTTACAGAAGAAACCACCTTTCGCGCCTACTGGTACAATCACCGTATTCTTAACTTGTTGCGCTTTAACTAGCCCAAGCACCTCAGTACGGAAATCTTCACGACGGTCTGACCAACGCAAACCACCACGAGCAACTTTACCACCGCGCAAATGAACACCTTCAACGCGTGGTGAATAGACAAAAATTTCATACTTCGGCAATGGCAAAGGCATTTCTGGAATCATTTCTGGCATAAATTTCACAGAAATGTATGGTTTCTCGTTACCCTGTGCATCGGCTTGGAAGAAGTTGGTGCGAAGTGCCGCCAAAATCAATTCAACATAACGACGAATGATACGGTCGTCATCGAGGTTAGCGACGTTTTCTAGCTCAGAACTAATACGAGCTTCCAACGCTTCAATTTTCTTGTCTCGGCTCTTTTCTTTCGGATCGAATTTTGAGTAAAACAGTTTAACAATTAATTTTGCAATCAATGGGTATTTGCTGAACGTGCTTTCAATGTATGATTGACTGAATGTGGTGCCAATTTGGCGCATGTACTTGGCGAACATACGCAAAATAACAACTTGGCGACCTGTTAAACCAGCACTTAATACCAACCGGTTGAAACCATCGTCCTCGTAGTGACCATCCCAAACCTGAGCAAATGCATTCTGGAACACGTCACGGCTGGCTTCCAAATCAAGCTTGGCATTGCTGTGTAGCATTTGGAAATCAAGGATCCAGAAAACGCCACCATCCGAGGTTTTAATTTGGTATGGGCTTTCACCGATAATGCGTAACCCGAAATTCTCGAGCATTGGCAGTACGTCAGACAAGTGAATTGGCTCGTCTTTATGGAATAATTTCAGACGAATCTTTTTGCTTGTTTCGTTCTCTTCACGCGAACGATAGAACAACATTCCCAATTTGTGATCGTCATCGAGTGCTTCTACCTGCGCAATATCGGCAATTGCGACAGAAGGCAAAACTTCTTCTTTATAGGCGCGTGGGAACGCGTTGGCATACTTTTTATTTAATGCATTCGCTTTTGCTTCACCGAAAGTACTACTTAAAATACGCTCGAAATTGTCTTCCCAAGTACGTGCCGCTTCAATTAGATTCTGTTCAAGTTCTTTCACGTCAATGTCCTGTACGTGTGCGCCAAGGCGAACGGTATAATGCGTTCTAGCCAGCGATGATTCTGAGAAATAGGTGGTAAAATCGACTTCACTGTTGCTTGCTAACGTGCGTGCAAGAATTTGCTGCGTCTTTTGTCGTAACAAAGTGTTGTAGCGCTCTTTCGGAACGTAGACCATGCACGAAGCGAAGCGACCAAAAATATCGCGACGCACGAATACGCGCGTCATATCGCGCTCTTGCATCTGCAAAACGCCCAGCCCTACTTCGAGCAAATCATCTTCAGAAGCTTGAACAATTTCGTCACGCGGGTAAGTTTCAAGAATATTTAGCAGTGCTTTCGCTGCATGCGAGTTTGGAGCGAAGCCTGAATCTTCCATGACGCGACGGATTTTATCGCCAACTAATGGAACATCGCGGGCACTATTGTTGTAGAAGCTGCTTGAATACAGCCCAATGAAACGATCTTCGCCAATAACTTTACCGTTCTTATCAAAGCGTTTCACACCAATGTAGTCGCAATAAGCAGGACGGTGTACACGTGATTTGGTGTTGGTTTTGGTGAGTAATAGAATATTCTCATCAAACGTCATATCTCTCGCAACTTCTGGCAATGAAGAAACCAAACGGTCTTTGTTGGTTGCACTCTTGCGCATTAAGCCAAGACTAGATTCAACGTTTTGGCGAATAACGTAATCGCCTTCAACTGGCTTCAAATCGTAACGACGATAACCCATTAAGGTGAAATTATCTTGCGCTAACCAACTTAAAAAACGCTGCGCTTCTTTTAATTGCTGTTGGTCGCCAGGGTATTTAATGTCACTGAGACTTTGCGCTATTTCACTCAAGCGCTCACGCATTGGTAACCAGTCTGAAACGGATAAATTAATTTCATCCATGACCGACGCTAATTCTTTTTTAAGCGTGGTAATTGCTTCTTTACTGGTTTGGCGATCAACCTCAATCAAAAATACCGTATCGACTTCATTGTCGTCATTACGCGTGCCGGCTTTTAATAACTCAACAATATTGTTATCAGCATCACGCTTGTGGCTAATTGGTAAATGCAACAATAAATGCGAAGTGATGCCTAGGCGTGACAACGCCATACGAATTGAGTCCACCATAAATGGACTATCCGATTGAATAATTTCAATGATGGTATGCGCTGACTCCCAGCCGTGACGTGCCACTTCTGGGTTATAAATTTTGATGAGTGCTTTTTCACCAGGAATGTAATCGTTGAAGCTATGCCACAACCCCATCACCGCACCATACATATCGCTGTCATTGCGCAGCGACAGATCATCCGGTGAGATATTGCGGAATAACCTCATCGCAAAATCGGTGATCAAATCGGCTCGATTGGTGGCGCGCTGCTGAATCAGATCAGCCACCTTCTGCAATACAACGGGGATCTGGCCTTCGCCAAACGCATTCATGATGGTGTCCTTTTTACGTGATAGATATAACGAAGCTGCAATAGTTACCAAGCGTAACTATTACCCAACGAAATAATTACTATCATTGTCGGACATTTAGGTTGGTTATTCAATGCTTATTGTCATGAAAAAATCAGTGTTCAGACCACGAAATTCGGGGTCTGAACATGATTATGAAGATGCTTTGCATGTTTATTACAAAAGCGCCAATTATTAGTCTAATTTGTCGCTAAACTTTGACTGATTTTTTCGTCTAAATCGGTCGCTAAATTGGGTATTTTTTGTAGTTGCTCTAGTTCTGCTTTTAACAACTGTTGTCGATGCGAATCAAATCGGCGCCATTGTGTTAACGGTGTCACGAGACGCGCTGCAACTTGCGGATTCTTATCGTTCAAATAACGAATCATGGCACTTGTCATTCTATACCCTGCTCCGTCTTGACGATGGAACTGCGTCATATTACGACCAAAACTGGCCATTAATGCGTATTGGCGGTTCGGGTTGTTACGATCGAACTTCGCATGTTGTTGTAGCTCCGCAACACGTTCAACCACTTCTGGTTGTGGTGCACTGGACTGAATGGCAAACCATTTATCTAAAACTAACGGGGTGTCCTGCCATTGCTTTTCAAAAGCATCAAGCAATTGTTGTTGGCAGGACAGCTGTAAGTGAACGGCTATCTGCAATGCACTTTGTTGTGCGGTCATATTATCTGCCTGATGATAATACTCGGCGACCACGGCACTATACTGTGCAGGCGCATGCAAAGCGATATAGTACAGTGACGTGTGCAACCAGCTACGCTGCCCAATTTCAGCGCCAGTTAATTGATATTCTGCGATGTTTCTAGCATCCCAAACGCCTTTAAAAACATCAAATAGCTTTGCAGCTAACTGTTGGCGTAATTCTTGAACAGCAGTAAAAATTGCATCCAACGGAATTTCTGTCGAATAATACTCTGCTATTTCTTCAACGGTCGGTGGTGTAAACACGAACGATTTCAACGCAGGATCTACATTCGCTTGCGCAAATTTTGTAAACGCTTCAGCCACTGACTCCGGCAATACCAATGGTGATTGTTGCGCCACTGCGTCGCAAATTAATTTTACATAAATATGCTGTGCAGCCTCCCAACGAGAAACTTCCTGATCCGCGTGGCTTAATAAAACCAGATTATCTGTAAAAGATTGTACGGCATCTAATTTAATTGGAGCGCTGAAGTTTTCTAATAAGGCCACCACTGGGCGCTCAGGCAGATTCGGAATAACAACGGTTGCTTGCGCTTCGGTGAATTCAAACAATGTGCTACCAGATTCATGCTCTCGTAGCTGGTTGCTTACCAGCGTGAGTTTTTCTCCCTCTTTTGAGTAGGCGCTTAAAAGTACTGGGATATGAACTGGTAGTTTAGTTGCTTGGCCTGGCGTTGGTGGCGTTGTCTGACTGAAGTTTAACGTTAATGTTTGAGCGTGCTCATCATATACTTGCTCAACGCGAACAGTCGGCGTGCCGGCTTGACTATACCACCGCTTAAACGTTTGTAAGTCGGCCTGATTCGCATCTGCCATGGCGGCCACGAAATCATCACACGTTACCGCTTGTCCGTCGTGACGTTCAACATATAGCCGCATGCCCTTTTGGAAACCACCCTCCCCAAGCAAAGTGTGTAACATTCGAATAACTTCGGCGCCTTTGTTATATACCGTCACCGTATAAAAGTTATTCATCTCAACCACTTTGTCAGGTCGAATTGGATGCGCCATCGGGCTCGCATCTTCGTTGAATTGATGCGTTCGCATAATGCGAATAGCGTCAATACGATTCACTGAGCGTGAACCTAAATCAGAACTAAATTCTTGATCTCGAAAGACGGTTAAGCCCTCTTTTAAACTTAACTGGAACCAATCACGGCAAGTAATTCGGTTCCCCGTCCAGTTATGGAAATACTCGTGTCCTATCACCGACTCAACGTTTAAAAAGTCTTGGTCTGTCGCGGTTTTAGCATCGGCCAATACATAGCGCGAATTGAACACATTCAGCCCTTTATTCTCCATGGCACCCATGTTGAAAAAATCCACCGCGACAATCATATAAATATCGAGGTCGTATTCGAGATTAAATCGTTGTTCGTCCCAACGCATCGCATTTTTGAGCGAGAGCATGGCGTAATCGGCTTGTTTGAGATTCCCTTTATCAACAAACAATTCAAGACTAACGTCGCGACCGGTGCGTGTTCTAAACGTATCTTTTAATACATCGAAATCACCGGCAACGAGCGCAAACAAATATGCCGGTTTTGGGTGTGGATCATGCCATTTCACCCAATGCGTGCCGTCGTTATTATTACCTTGTTCGACATTATTGCCGTTACTCAGTAAATAAGGATAGTCTTGCTTGTTCGCAATGATTGTTGTGGTGAACTCAGCTAGTACGTCCGGACGATCGAGGTAATAGGTAATACGTCGAAAACCTTCCGCTTCGCATTGCGTACAGAATGCACCACCTGATTTATACAACCCTTCTAAGGCTGTGTTAGCAGCTGGATTTATCGTATTGGTAATCACTAGTTCAAATGGCGAGTCTGGCACTTGACGAATCTCAAGATACTTATCGCTAACAACATACTCATCTGAACTTAACGCGTCGCCATTAATAATAACCGTTTGCAATGACAGGTGCTCACCATGCAAACGAAGCATGGCGCTTTGTTGTTGCGGTACAACACGCATACGACTCGTTACCCGTGTGCACTGTTCATCAAGTTCAAAGGTTAAATCAATACTCTGAATTAGAAATTCCGGAGCGCGGTAATCGCTCCGGAATTTTGCTGCTGTTATTGTCATAACGACCTATATTCTGACTAATTTAAGTGGCGCTTTTGGGCGCTGGTAAACGCAATATACGAATACCTGTGTAGGCATAAAATAATGCGATTAATGGGGTTATCCAATTAAAGAATGCAAACGGCGCATAAATCCATGGGCTTACGCCAAGCGCACCCATCATAAATGCACCACAGGTATTCCATGGTATTAATGCCGATGTAAGTGTTGCGCTATCTTCAAGCGTACGTGACAGCAAACGCGGATCAAGACCGCGACGTTCGAACTCTTCACGATACATACGCCCTGGCAAAACAATAGCCATATATTGGTCAGCGGTTAGCACGTTGGCACCAAAACAAGTGAACAACGTAGCTGCAATGAGGCTGCCAAGGGATTTTACATAGCCGAGCATGCCGGAAATTAAGCGTTGTAAGAGACCAAGCTTCTCCATGATCGCGCCAAACGTCATGGCACTTAGAATCAACCAAACGGTATTGAGCATGCTCGACATACCACCACCGCTTAATAAATCATCCAAATCAGCAGAGCCAGTCTCAATGGTCACGCCATCGCTAAGTGCGGTCCAAACCACTTTGACCGTTGCAACAACTGAAGTATCACCACCTGCCAGTTTACTTACCATTTCTGGCTGAAATATGAGCGCCCACACGCCACCGAGCAAGGCTCCGAAGAATACTGTTGGAAGCGCTGGTTTTCGCGTTGCTGCTAAATACAAAAGAACGAGCAACGGAACTAGCATCACCCACCCGATATTAAAGGTGTTACGCAGCTCTAACTGCATCCGCTCAAGCTCGAGTAAGCTGACTGAATTGTCGGCATTAAAACCTAAGAACACGAAAATAATTAGCGTAATAATAAATGCAGGGCCGGCGGTGTACGCCATATAACGAATGTGTGCGAACAACTCAGTACCAGCTACGGCTGGTGCTAAGTTGGTGGTATCACTTAAAGGTGACATTTTGTCACCAAAGTATGCGCCTGAGACCACAGCACCAGCGGTAATTGCTGGTGATAAATCCATACCCGCCGCAACGCCCATTAACGCCACACCGATAGTTGCGGCGGTGGTCCATGAGCTACCAATAGCGAGTGAGATAATGGCACAAATCAGCGCCGTCGCAGCATAAAACCAGCTCGGGTTAAGTAACTCGAGACCAAAATAGATCATGCTCGGCACAGTACCGGCTAACAACCACGTCCCGATGAGTGAACCTACGGCTAATATAATTAACAAGGCACCTAGGGCAACTGAAATACCCTCTTTGATACCATCTTCAATTTGTTCCCATGATACTTTGTTATAGAAACCGATTGCTAATGCAACGCCGGCAGCAACCCATAGGGCTATCTGATTTGGTCCGTAGGATGAATCTTCACCGTAGAAGTATACCGACAGTGCTAACATTAAAATCAATGCTAACAGCGGTAATGCTGCTTGCAGAATGGTTGGAGTACGCAGCTCCACCTTTGTTGTATTTTGCATAAATAGTCTCTAAAGCCAAAAATTAAAATCGAATAATACCGATCAGTTGTAGAAAAATCAGAATAATTGCTATCGGCGCCAAATAGCGCACGATGAAGTGCCAAATTTTAAATACCAATGGTTGCGTACCCAATTCGTCTTGGCTGTATGTACTCTTCATCACCCAGCCTGCAAAAACAGCAAGTAATAGACCGCCAAGTGGTAATAACACGTTGGATGTCGTGTAATCTATTACGTCAAACCAGCTTTTTAATTCCTTGTCACCCACCTGCCAGCTAATTTGCGTCCAATCCGCGCCGCTAAAGCTGTAGATGGTCACCTGCCCCAGTAACCATAAAGTAAAACCAGCAGCCATTGTTGCGGTCCAGCGACCTAGATTAAATCGCTCTTCTAAAAAAGCGACGGCTGATTCAATCATGGCAATTGCCGAAGTAAAAGCGGCAATAACGAGCATAATGAAAAAGACGGTTCCTAGAGCGGCACCGCCAGGCATTTGGCTGAAGGCAACAGGCAGCGTTTGAAAAATAAGGCCTGGGCCTGCTTCTGGGGTTAATTGACTGCCAAAAACAATAGGGAAAATAGCCAAGCCTGCTAGTAGCGCGACAAATGTATCTGCTAAAGCAACCCAAAGCGAGGTTTGGATAATTGAAGTCGATTTTGATAAGTACGCGCCGTACATAATGACGACGCCAGAGGCTAATCCGAGCGAGAAGAAGGCATGACCAAGCGCTAACATAACGCCGTTTATTGATAACTCTGAAAAGTCTGGAGCGAACATAAATTCGATGGCTGCGCCGAAATCACCGATATAGGCCGCATAGCCTGCGAGACCGATCAACAGAATAACCATCGCCGGCAACATCCACGATACTGCCCGCTCTAAGCCATCCTTGATGCCATTACCGACGACCAAAACAACACCTACGATAATGGCCGCATGCCAGACAGTAAGACGAGCTGATGAACTGACTAAACTACCGAAAATATCGCTAATTTGTGCAACACTGGCACCGGTAAAAGAGCCACTCGCGGCTTCAACCACGTAGGCAAGTGCCCAACCGGCAATAACTGCATAAAAACTCAGAACTAAGAAGCCAGTTGCCATGCCCAGCCAACCGGTTATCTGCCAGAATTTGCTGCGTCCAGACTCCTGAGCGACTTTAAGTGCCGCATAACCTGGACTATGCCGACCGCGTCGACCGATAACGATTTCTGCAATCATGACCGGTAATCCAATACCCGCTATACACAAAAGGTAAACGAGCACAAATGCCCCACCCCCGTTTTCACCAGTGATATAGGGGAATTTCCAAATATTCCCAAGCCCAACGGCTGCTGCAGTAGAGGCAAGAATAAATAGTAATCGGCTCGACCAGCGATTGGCGATTGAAGGTGACTCATGCATGGGTGTTGTTGTCCGTATTTTATTATCGTTGTTATTTTTATAAAAAAGCCGCGATACGCGGCTTTTTGTAACTTACTATTCGCAATAAATTAGTTCATCGCCAATTTATGTGCATCAATCAGGGCAAAACTTAAACTAACTGTTTCTTCAAGGTAAGGGTCATCGATTTCTAAATCAGTCGGAATATCCTCAACTTTTTCAACAGGTTCTTTGCCTAAACGTTCCAAGCGAGCATTGGCACGCTGTAGTTTTTTCTTTTCATCACGCGCTTGTTCTGCTTTACGTTCATCCAAAACTAAGCTCACCCACGTTTTATCTTTCTCGGCTTGGTATTCTTCAATATCTTGAAAAATAAACTTGAATTCAGGATTGCTTGCCACCTGAGAGTCAAGCTTGCTCTGCCATTGTTGAAACTTGGTGGTTGGTAAAACGTTTAGCGGTTCATATTTCGCTGCAGGTAATTGATCCCACGGCAACGCATTCTCTTGGCTGCTTTCACCAAACTCTTCGGCATCAATAATTGACGGCAAGGTTAAATCAGGTACCACGCCACGCATTTGCGTACTACCGCCATTAATGCGATAGAATTTGGCAATCGTGAACTGCACACTGCCTAACGGTTCGTCGTAATTATCAAATGGATACATTTGTAATGCACGATGATGCTGAACGGTACCTTTACCGTAGGTATTTTCACCTACAATAATCGCCCGTTGATAATCTTGTAGCGCCGCCGCAAAAATTTCTGACGCTGACGCACTGTACCGATCTACCATCACCATCAATGGACCATCATAATAGGTTTTGCCATCACGGTCGCCATTGATATCTCGTCGCTTACGACCATCTAAAATCTGTACCACTGGGCCCTTATCAATAAACAAACCCGTTAATGAAATCGCTTCGGCTAATGAACCACCACCGTTACCACGCAAATCAATGACGATACCCTCAACGTCTTGTTGCTGTGCATCGGCAATCAGTTTTTCAACGTTTTCAGTTAACCCGTTGTAGAAACCAGGAATTTCGATGACGCCCATTTTACGACCGGCATACTTGCCTTCTTCAGGCGATTCAATTTCAAGTTTCGCGGCACGATCTTCGAGTTTAACCTTGTCGCGGACAATCGCGATCTCAGTTGGTGTGCTACCTGCACTCTGGTTGGCTTTGATGACTTGCAGAATGACGGTTGACCCCTTCGGACCTTTAATTAGCTCAACAACTTCATCAAGTCGCCAGCCGATAACGTCTATAAACTCGGGCTTTTTTTCATCGCCTTGGGCAACACCAACAATCTTGTCGTCAACCGCTAATTCACCGCTTTTATCGGCTGGGCCGCCTGGTACGAGGCTGCGGATTACCGTGTAATCATACTCGGCTTGCAACACAGCACCGATACCTTCAAGCGACAAATTCATATTTTGCTCAAAGCGTTCGGCGTTACTTGGCGATAAATAGCTGGTGTGCGCTTCAACACTTCGTGCAAAAGCATTCATCACGGTTTGAAAAACGTCTTCACTATTGGTTTGCGTTAAGCGTTTTAACGCATTGTTATAGCGTTTACCGAGCGTTTCCACCACTTCTGGCCACTCTTTACCTGCCAGAGTGAGGTTTAAAGCATCGTATTTAACGCGCTGACGCCAAAGCTCATCGAGTTCCGATGTGGTAGTTGCCCATTCGGCATCCTCGCGTTGAAAGTGATATTTATCATTGGCAACGGTGAAATCAAAAGGCTGATCTTCATCAAGTAAAGATAACGCATAGGTATAGCGCTCAAAGCGCCGATCGAGTGATTTACTGTAAAGTGAATAGGCGGCATTCAATTTACCAGTCAGAATCATATCGTCGAAGAGATGCTTGTATTCCTGAGCTTGTTCTACGTCTGCCGCCAGCATAAACATCTTGCTGTAATCGAGCATTTCAAGATAACGCGCTAAAATTTGTTCGGACAGCTCATTATCAAGTTCCATTTGCTTAAAATGATCGCGTGTGAAAAAACGAGCCACACGACCACTGGCAACCGGGTGTTGCTCTTGTGGTTTCAATTGCGGTAACTCATCAGGAGAATGCGTCGGCGGTATCGCCACTGCTGCGGTTGACATAACCGCTGCCAGAGAAACGATTAAAGCACTCTTAAACTTCACACGCTTGGTCATATTTCCCTACTCCTATTTCGTGACAAATACAGCGTTTACATTCACTTTGACCGTCAAGCCGTTTTGAAGTTGCACATAAATGTCATCGCGGTCGATTTCGGTAACTTGTCCTGCCACAGGTGATTGTCCAGCTTTAACCTGAACTTGTTGACCAACTTGCAGTTCCGAACCAGTCACCGACTGGAGGTCCAGTTTAGCTGCAGGTTTTGGTTTAGTGGCTGGTGAAGCCTTTTTGGCAGGACGTTTCGCTCGCGCTTTGCGAGCTTCTTGTTTTGCCCCTGCAGTTTTGGGTGCTTTCGGCGCCTGCTCTTTACGTTTCTTAGCAGCTCGCTCAGCGGCAACAGCTTTTGATTCGGCTAACGTTTGCTCAGCATGCTGTTGATGCTCTTCTTCAATAATACCGGCCTCGGCACCATCAAGATCAACCCGTTTCGCACCAACTTTAACGCTACGCAGATACCGCCAACTATTAGTGTAGTGACGTAAAGCAGTACGCAACCGCGTTTTACTTACGGATTCATCGTTCTCTAAGCGCGTTGCGATATCCTCAAAGATACCAATTTTTAATGGTTGCGCATCGCCTTCAAGTGAAAAACATTGTGGAAATTTCTCGGCAAGATAGGCAATTACTTCTTTGGTATTCGTAATCTTTTTAACGTCAGTCGTCATCTTCATCAAAATCCTGCTGACGTACGTCAGCTAGTTGCTCCATTATATACGCTTGCATTTCTTCGCTATCGAGTCCTAGTAATTCAGGATTTTCGATCCATTCGAAGAGGACGCGGCGTACAACTTCTTCTAATTGTTCTATGCTGTCATCAGCTTCACTATAATCGACAATGTAATGCAACATTTCATTGAGTTGATCAGCCGCAGCCTCTTCATCCCCTTCAAAGAATCGCATGTCACTATAACTGACTAAATAAGCATAGATATCAAATTCACTATACATATCGATCTACTTGGCACGTTCGCAGTGAGTAATTAACGCCAATTGAGTGTCTCAATAAAGCGACCTAACGCACTTAAACCATCGGCATCAGCTTGATTGAAACGCCCTACCGTTGGACTATCCAGATCAAATACTCCAACAACTTCATCATTAACTATCAACGGTACGACAACTTCTGAGTTTGACGCAGCGTCACAGGCAATATGCCCTTCAAAGTCATGAACGTCGACAACCAATTGTGTCACACGTGAATGTGCGGCCGTGCCGCAAACACCGCGCCCGAACGGAATTCTTAAACACGCCACTTTACCTTGAAACGGCCCTAACACCAAGGTTTCAGGTTCCCGTGTTAAGTAAAAGCCGACCCAATTGACATCTTCGAGAGCTTCATAAACTAACGCAGATAGATTACTTAGATTCGCAATAAGATCAGATTCGCCGTGGGTAATGGCCTTTGCTTGTTCTATTAATAATTCATAATCGGTGGTGTGCATAGAGGTGTGCTCAGGCCTCGTTTGGGTTATTGAGAGAGAAGCTTGCGATAGTATTCTCGCCTTTTAAATCAGCTTTCATATCGCGCTTACTACGGGTAACTAACTGGCCATCGGCGCCTACGCGAAATGGTTCTTCTGAAGGGCAATAACGCGCTTGATAGGCCATAACTAGCTGGATGCTGTGTTCACGCTGTTCATCTGAGAGCTTTACACCGTCTGGCCACTTTCCCAGCTCAACGGCTTGTAGTAAGCGCTCAAAAATGTCTGGCGTAATGGAGGAGACTAAGTCGTCAAACTGCATTAATTGCGACTCCTTTTCACAAAAACTAACCGAACTCGGTTCACCACGAACCATACTAACCCAGCAACCATTAAACCGTACGACACTTTAGCTGGCCATGTTTCAGGCAGCGGTTGTTGGATAAAATAATACGTAAATGCGGCAATCGCGATCAGCAATGCCAACATCGATTGACCAACAATTTTTTCGCGTTTTGTTGCAAGCATTCGTTGCAGTTCACGCTCGCGCTCTTCATTAGATAAACCTGTCAGCTTAAACTCGCAGTGTGGGCATTCCGTAGCTTTGTCAGAAACGCGCTTGCGACACGCAGGACAATCGATTAACGCCATGATGACCTCATTTACTTCAACGTGAATAGGCAATATAAGGGATTTGGTCTTAAATTCAAGCACCACGCGGCTTTTACATAGATTAAAACCCGCCAAAGCGGGTTTTAAATCAATCTAACAACTCGTTATTTATCGCTATTTTTAGATTGCTCTGCATCGAAATCTTGCCAATAGGCTTTCACAGTATCTTTCATCTCTCGACGTAAAAGGAAAATACCGAGTAAGTTTGGCAGCGTCATCAAAACAATCGCCACGTAAGATAAAGTCCACACTAGCGTGGTATCAGCAAATGATGCGACAAAGAACCCTGCAACGTAAATAATGCGATATGGCATTACCCCGCGTTGTCCAAATAGATAGACAACGGCACGGTCACCGTAATATGACCAAGCAATGGCTGTTGAGAAAGCAAATAACATTAAGCTAATCGGTACAATATATTCACCCGCCGGACCTAAAAAGCCCATACTAAAAGCTTTCGCCGTTAGCGCAGCTGAGTGAATCAAAGAGTCACCGACAATAACGATGTCTTCCTTCTTCAATTGACCATTTTCAATGCGTAAAACACCGGTATATGGATCTTCACCAGCAACAATGAAACGCACGTTTTCGGCTACCGAGCGCGCATGTAACATGGTGTAGCCATTACTGACCGGACGCCCATCGCGCACTTGAATCGTACCATTAAATTTTTCAATGGTGTTTTGCTTAGTGTCGTTTAAATAGTGATATAAAGCTTCACGATCAGCCGGTTCGGCATCTGAATAATGACCCGCAACAATATCTAAATCAGTGCGTGAAAAGGTATTTTCATGTTTCTGCGACCAGACACCAGATGACAAGATAACCAAACCGGTTAACGTACAAATAATAATGGTATCGATAAATGGCTCGAGAATTGAAACCATACCCTCAGATACTGGTTCATCAGCTTTAGCAGAAGCGTGTGCAATCGGAGCTGAACCTTGACCTGCTTCGTTTGAGAACAGGCCGCGGTTAACGCCACGGTTGAATGCATACGCAAAAGTTGCCCCTAAGAAGCCACCGGTCGCTGCCGAGCCAGTAAACGCATCCATAAAAATGGCGGCAAACGAAGAACCAATTTGGTCGACGTTATAGAGAATAACGCTTAACGAACCGAGAACATACAACGCCCCCATAATTGGGACAATCTTCGACGTCACTGCCGCAATGCGGGTGATACCACCAATAATCACCAACGCTAATAAAATGGCCAAAACACCACCAACAATCATTGGGTCAAAGCCGAAACTCATTTCCATACTTTGCGCAATATTATTAATTTGCGGCATGTTGCCAGTACCGAATGAGCTAATAATTGTTGCAACAGCAAAAATTACGGCGAGCCATTTCATATTTAAGCGGCGATCCATGTAGTACATTGGACCACCCGCCATGGTGCCGTCTTCCGTTTTTACGCGGTATTTATGTGACAAGGTAACTTCAACAAATTTGGTCGTCATACCTAAGAATGCGGTTACCCACATCCAGAATAAGGCCGCTGGACCACCAAGGAAGATGGCTAGTGCTACACCACCAATGTTACCCGTACCAACAGTACCGGATAATGCGGTTGATAAGGCTTGAAAGTGTGTGGTATCACCTTCTGCACCTTTTTTATCGAACTTACCTGTAACCACTTTCCAGGCGTGGCCAAAGAACCGTATTTGTGGAAAACCCAAATACAAAGTAAAGAAAATACCTACGCCGAGCAGGATATACGGAAAGTATGCTGCTGATCCAAGATAGCTATCGAGTAGCAACAAAAAGTTATTAATGGCTTCCAAGGTGTCCCCCTTGTCGAATTATTATTGTTGTTGTCCGCTGTTTAAACTAGCTTGCCCAGATTAACTGCGCAAGCTATTTGCGATTCCGTAGATAGCGCTAAGTACATCGGCACCGAATTGTTGGCTACGATTTGCTGACCAACCAAAGTCCACATCTGGCAAGTTCGCATTATCTTTAAATGGCATTTCTAAAGTAAATGCCAAACAGCTGAAACGTTCACTCACTGCGTTACTTGCCACAGTAAGGTTTGCTTCACCTGGCTTATCGATTTCATAACCGTACTCGGTTTGGAACTCCGGCGTAATAGATAACAAGACTTGTTTGAACTGTTCGCCTAGCTGGTGCATTTTATCGTTGTAACTTGGCACACCTTCGCAACCTGCCAAGAAGTTATATGGCAGCGCTTCATCGCCGTGCACGTCAAGATAAAAATCCACGCCGGTTTGCTGCATGGCGTTCAGAACGTAATAAACTTCAGGGCTTTTTTCTAACGATGGTTCTGCCCATTCGCGGTTCAAATTGACGCCTGCCGCGTTGGTGCGTAAATGACCACGCACACTGCCGTCTGGATTCATATTCGGCACAATATAAAACACGCATGTTTCGAGCAAACGGCGAGCAGCACCGTCTTCATCATCAAGTAAACGACTTAAAAAACCTTCCATGAACCACTCGGCCATCGATTCGCCTGGATGCTGACGCGCTGTAACCCATATTTTAGCTTTGTGGTCAGCAGGTTCACCGACGATTAAGAGATTCATATCGCGACCATCAAGTGTTGGCCCAAGTAACACATGTTCACACTCAATCGATTGTTGTGCCCATTGAATCAGATCCATATGGCGCTCATACGAATATGGCGTGAAATAAGCGTAATAAACGCTTTCTTGGTCAGGGCTATGACGAATAACGAGCTCTTTACCGTTGTATTCAGTCGGTACACGGAACCAAGTTTCACGATCGTAAGAAGCTAACGCAGAATAGTCCTTCCAGCCATCTGGATAAGCTGATTGACCGGCATTGGTAATAGTCATCACGTGTTCAACACCTGGCTCAGCATACAATTTAAAGTGAAACCACTGATAAAAATCTGACTGATTATCTTTGCGAATCGCCAACTGAATTGCGCTTGGCTCATTCGCTTCAATCACTTCGATATTGCCGCTATCAAATTGTGCCGTAATAAACATGAAATTCCTCACTTCTAAAAACAGAAAAGCGCCCTACTCAGGCGCTTTTACATCGATTTTTTTACTTCGGTAGGTTCAATAGTTGTTGACCGGCCATTTGCTCGGCAACACGAACAACCTGACAGCTATAGCCAAATTCATTGTCATACCAAACGTAAAGAACAGCACGATCTTCATCAACGATTGTCGCTTGCGAATCAACTACGCCCGCATAACGTGAACCAACCAAATCTGTTGAAACGATTTCGGTTGACGCTGTGTAGTCAATTTGTGCTTGTAACTCAGAATGAAGCGCTTGATCACGCAAAAACGCGTTCAGTTCGTCTTTGCTTGTCGCTTTGTTCAAGTTCAAATTCATAATCGCCATTGAAACATTTGGCGTTGGTACACGAATCGCGTTGCCGGTTAATTTACCAGCAAGTTCAGGTAAAGCCTTAGCAACTGCTTTCGCAGCACCCGTTGACGTTAACACCATGTTTAATGGCGCTGAACGGCCACGGCGCTCAGCCTTGTGGTAGTTATCAATCAGGTTCTGATCGTTGGTATACGAATGAACAGTCTCAACGTGACCGTTGCGAATACCGTAAGCGTCGTTGACAACTTTCAATACTGGCGTAATCGCATTGGTTGTACAGCTAGCTGCGCTGACGATCAGATCGTTTGGCTGAATATCAGTATGGTTAACACCATAAACAACATTTTTGATTTCGCCCTTAGCAGGTGCTGTTAGCAATACCTTTTTGACGCCTTTTGATTTCAAGTGAAGACCAAGACCAGCTTCGTCTTTCCAAATACCCGTATTATCGATGATAATTGCGTCGTTAATACCATACTGGGTGTAATCAACTTGGTCTGGACCGTCTGAGTAGATGACTTTAATGCTGGTGCCATTCGCTTTAATGGCTGAGTTTTCATGGTCAACGGTGATTGAACCATTGAATGGACCATGAATCGAGTCACGACGCAACAAGCTAGCACGTTTCTCCAGATCGCCATCGCGACCACCACGTACAACAATTGCGCGCAAACGCATTTTATTGTTGCTACCATTGCGTTCAATTAATAATCGAGCCAACAAACGACCAATACGGCCAAAACCATATAACACCACGTCTTGTGCTGGAATTTCGTCGGCTTTATCAACGATATCGACTAGCTCGCGCTGTAAATAGGCTTCAATACTATCGCCCTTGCCTGCATCTTTGTGTAAATAGTTAAAAGCCAATTTACCCAAATCGACGCGTGCCGGAGCTAATTTCATTTTGCTCAATGCTTCAATAAACGGGAAGCTTTCACGTAAACGCAGTTTGACGCCCTCATGACGACGAATCAAACGATGTGCTTTGATGATATTAATGGTGTCGACGTTTAGCAGCGAACGACCATATACCAAGATTTCCACACCGTAATTACGATACAAACGACCAATAATTGGCTGCATCATTTCGGCGTATTCTTGGCGTTCCTGCCAACTTGCTAGGGTCAGATCCTGTTGCTGATCACTCATGAGGTTACCTTTTCGTTACGTAAATTTGACGGTTGCGTGAAAATTGGCGGCTATTGTACTGAAATACTCCGTCGAGCGCCAGATTCTCTGTAACTCCGAATGAGACATGGTATAATTTTGCTATAAAACAACAGGAGTAAAATTATGTTACGGCGCACCAAAATCGTCACGACACTCGGCCCAGCTACCGATGATCCCGCAGTTCTCGAAGCTCTAATCAAAGCTGGCGCGAATGTTGTCCGACTCAATTTTTCACATGGCGTGGCGGAAGACCATGAATGCCGTGCCAAGCAAGTGCGCGACATAGCAAATCGCATCGGTACACATGTCGCTATTCTTGGCGATTTGCAGGGCCCTAAAATACGTATTTCGAAATTTGAAAGCGGTGCAATAACCCTCGATGTTGGTGATGTGTTTGTATTAGACGCGGCATTAGATAAGAACGCTGGTACGCAGCAACGAGTTGGGATTGATTATAAGGAACTCCCGCAGGACGTCAGCGAAGGCGATATCTTATTACTCGACGATGGCCGTGTGCGGCTTCAAGTTGAGGATGTCAGCGGTTCACAAATTACCACGACAGTAACCGTTGGTGGCAAGCTTTCCAACAACAAAGGTATTAACCGACTCGGCGGCGGGCTATCTGCGGCCGCCTTAACTGAAAAAGATCTCGAAGATATTAAAACGGCAGCGAACATCGGTGTCGATTATCTCGCGGTAAGCTTTCCAAGAAGTAGTGCAGACATTCATGAGGCGCGTCGATTATTGCGCGCAGCTGAAGGCCGCGGTTTAATCTGCGCGAAGATAGAACGTGCTGAAGCAGTCGCCACGGATGCCGCGCTCGACGATATTATTCGGGCTTCTGATGCGGTGATGGTTGCACGTGGAGATCTTGGTGTTGAAATTGGTGATGCGCAGTTGGTCGGTAAACAAAAACGAATCATCGAGCGCGCTCGTCAATGCAATAAAGTTGTGATTACCGCAACGCAAATGATGGAATCAATGATCGAAAGCCCGATGCCAACCCGTGCAGAGGTTATGGACGTTGCCAATGCCGTATTAGACGGTACCGATGCCGTCATGCTCTCAGCCGAAACCGCTGCTGGTAAGTATCCGGTCGCAACGGTGAAAGCAATGGCAGAAATTTGTCTGGGTGCCGAAACGCATCCAAGTGTGACGATCGATAAACATGATCTGGACGAGACATTCACGTCGATTCAAGAAGCCACCGCGATCAGCGCAATGTACGCTGCGACTCATTTAGCGGGTGTAAAGGCAATCATTGCGCTCACCGAGTCTGGTTCAACGGCCAAATTAATGTCACGTATTAATACAATACTTCCGATCTTCTCGTTATCACGGCATAAAGAGAGTCGCGCGCGTTGTGCTCTTTACCGTGGCGTGTACCCTATCGCTTTTGATTCAACCAAAAGCGAACCACATCAACTCGTTACTGATGCGGTAAATGAAATAAAATTACGTGGTCACGTGGTGCCAGGCGACTTAGTCATCCTGACGCATGGCGATGTGATGGAAACCGTTGGCTCAACCAACACCTGTAAAATTATTGAAGTGAAATAATTTTAAATCTTCGCTTATTCTAAAAAAGCTCGCGCCAAGCGGGCTTTTTTATGAATTCAATTAACGCTTAGAAAAGTCTTCAGCAATTTCATTCATATCCTCAATATAACCATCCAGCTTATCGACGATTCGACGCCGCTGACGATCAGTTAGCGTTTCACTCAATTGATAAAATAGCACCAGCGTTAATTGTTGATTGTGTTCGACCCGCGATCTTAATTCTTCCGAGCGCCATTGCTCCGGGTTATAGAATAATTGTTGAAGATAATTATTAAATTGCTCAGGTTGCTGACGTTGCTGTAGCGCCTTTTCAAACTCATTTAACCAACGCTGATTATAATCCAACCATAGCTCACGGGTATCCAGCCGCTCGACTACCCAGCGATTAATGAGTCGCTGCTGTACCTTCGTGACCTGCCCGAGCCAGCTTCGAGTGTTTTTCTCAGCGCGGCGAATAAGCCGTTTCGAGCGCTCAGAATCGCTATACTCGAGTAATTCTTCCTCTTCCTCACGTTGCTTTTCACGCAGGTTTTCAATTAATTCGATAATTTGTTCATCTGATAATTGCGGTAACATTTCTTGTGCATGGGGTTCCACTGCATTGAGCATACGCTGCCAAGCAATAAAAAATTGTTCGTAGGTGGCGACAAGATCCGTTTCAGTTAATGTATTACTCGCTATTTTATCTCGGAGGGTTTGAAGTTGTTGGGCGTAATAAGGCAATTCAGACGTGGCATGCCACTGATGTAGGGTGGTAATCGCTTGGTCAACCGATTGCTCTTGTTGACTATTGAGTGACACGTAGTCGTTTAGTTTCCACTCAATGAGCGTATCGGCAAACCGGTATCCAAACTGCGTTGAGCAAGCGCTAAGCAGTAGTGTTATAACAACGACAACTACAATGCTTGCACGCGGCATAAAATTACTCCATTAGGAATTTAATATTAGTTTTTTAATCCGATCTTTATAACTTCGGCTCACTTTGAGCTCTTTACCATTACGTAAAATCAAGTGATATTCACCATTTTGCCGACTGCATAACTTTTCAACGTGTTCCATGTTGACGATAGCCGAGCGATGAATTCGTTGAAACCGCTGCGGATTCAATTCTTCTTCGAGCTCTTTCATCGTGCGACGCAAAATATGAGTTTCATTACAAGCATGAATACACATGTAATCACCAGCAGCATCAACCCACTCAATCGAGTTAATCGCAACGCGAGTAATCTCTCCACTTTCTTTAATCGCAATGTGCTCAGGGTAACGTGCCACACTGACATTCTCGCCACTGGCTAAGCGTTTCAAAATCGCTTCGCAATCTTCGCCGGTCGCATCTGCTAGTAAATTTAAGATACGATCTTGCTGAACTTTTTGTTCACGCGCGGCGAGACTTTTTTCAATACGCTGAATGCTTTGCGCCAATCGCTCGTGATCAACAGGTTTGAGAAGGTAATCAATTGCGCGCACTTCAAATGCTTTGATGGCATATTGGTCATAGGCTGTGACAAACACAATCAGCGGCATTTTATAACCGTGAGCTTGCACTTCACGCAGTAATTCAAAACCGTTCATACCTGGCATTTGAATATCTAGAAAAACTAAATCAGGCTGTTCGCGGCCAATAACTTCAAGTGCATCGCGTGCACTAGGGCATTCTTGTAACAACTCAATTTGGTTAAATTCTTGAAGGCGCACTACTAAACCACGACGAGCGAGTGATTCATCATCGACAACTAAAGTGCGAATTTTATCAGTCATGCCTACTCTACCTGCTCTAATGGAATGCGAATTTCAATACGTAAACCGCGTGGTTTGTTAGGTGTTAATGTAAATGAGTAATTCTTTCCGTACAAGGCTTGTAATCTTTCGCGTGTGTTCGCCAAGCCAACACCACCTGATTCTGAAAGGCTTTCGAGTGGTTTAGTGCACCCTGGACCGTTGTCGGCGACAGTAATCAGTAAATCTTCGCTAAACCGTTGCGCCCGAATAACTATTTCGCCACCCTCTTCCAGTTTCGCTATCGCGTACTTAATTGAGTTTTCAATTAACGGTTGCAAAAATAGACTCGGCACCAGCGCATGTTTAACCTCGTCGTCAATATCAAGGGTAACTTTCAAACGATCATCGAAGCGCACCTTTTCGATATCGAGGTACAACATTAACGCATCTAACTCTCGTTCTAGTGGAATCTTTTTAATGGGTTCATTATCCAAACTAAAGCGTAGAAACAAACTCAGCTTTGACATCATGCGGTTTGCGAGGTCATTTTCTTTTACCAAAATAAGTGTCGAGATAGCATTTAAGGTATTAAACAAAAAATGCGGATTTAATTGATAACGCAACATTTTCAGTTGTGCTTGATGCGCCATTGATGTTGCCATTAAAGCCTTTTGTTTCTCATCCTGTAACATTTGATAATATTTGATGCCGAAGTACAGACCGCTCCAGCTCAGCATGATGTAAAACTTCGCAATAGTGTTCTTGAAGTAAAACCAATTGCTATCTGGACTAAATCCAAATTTATATATTTCCCAATACGTTGCGTTGTCAACAATCGCCCACAACGCAGCACAAACATAACTGGCAGCTAATACCACTAGAATTAATAACCAAGGACTAGAATCCCAAATACGGCGATATAAATACCGTAGTGGTACCGTAAGTAGAAATCCTGCATAGGCGCCAAGTAGCAAAATCAATGCGTAAATATCACGCATTTCATGCATCAGGGAGCCAATATAATGAACCAAAGCATAACCACTCCAGCCGGCTGCTTGAAGCACCCAGAAAAAGCGATTCCGGTCATCTAATAGTTGTTTCCAGTTATTCAGCATAAAGCCCCGAATGAGAGAAAGGAATTAATGCCATTATACCGATTAAAATGAGTCAAATGACATCCTTCATCGCAGTACAACTGCTATATAGCGCGCTTTAGCCATGCTAAGATATTTAACAAAAGCTAATCTACGCATTTAAAGGAACGCCATGCTGCACTACCAAATACGTGTTCAAGATGCCAACGCACATACCTTTGCGGTAACTATCGATATACCGATTTCTCAGCCAAACGAGCCAATTTATCTCAGTTTGCCAGCATGGATCCCGGGTAGTTACATGATCCGGGACTTTGCCAAAAATATAATTGGCATCCGCGCTGAGCAGCAAGGCAACGTTTTACCTATTGTGCACTGCGACAAGCAAACTTGGCGGATTAACGCGGCAGCTGTTGGTATTGTTCAGGTGAGCTATGAAGTATATGCCTATGATTTAAGTGTGCGGAGCGCTTATCTCGATCAACATTGGGGCTTCTTTAATCATTCCAGCCTGTGCATGGCGGTTGCTGGCCGCACCGAGGAAGCCTGCGGTGTCACAATTACCGCTCACAATGGCTGGCATGTCGCAACTGGAATGCCGCGTAAGCAAGGACATCACTTCGGTCCTGGCGAATTTGAAGCCGCTAATTATGAAGCGCTGATTGATTATCCAGTACTAATGGGCCAGCTCGATATTCATGAGTTTATCGCCGGCGGTGTGAAACACTCGATGGTTTTTGCGGGGCGACATTTCGGCGATGCCGATCGAATTTGCCGTGATGTGGCAGCCATTTGCGAATACCAAATTGAAATGTTTGGGCACCAACCTCCATTCAAAGAGTATTTATTCTTAACCATGGTGGTGGGGAAAGGTTTTGGCGGCCTCGAGCACCGCAATTCAACAGCCCTTGTATGCAGTCGTAAAGATTTAATTTTACCGGGTAAAACTGCGATTGATGGCGATTATCGAACCTTTTTAAGCCTCTGTAGCCACGAATATTTCCATAGCTGGAACATTAAAACATTAAAACCAAAAACCTTTATTCCTTATCAGCTAGATCAAGAACATTACACCGAACAACTTTGGTTTTACGAAGGTATCACTTCATATTTTGACGATTATGTTTTGCATCAAGTCGGGCTCATTGATGCGCCAACTTATTTAGGCTTGCTCGGTGAAACCATCGCGCGCGTTCAGCGTGGCGCCGGCGTAGACAAGCAAACCGTTACCGAGTCGAGCTTTCATGCTTGGACGAAGTTCTATAAACAAGATGAAAACTCCCCCAATAGCATTGTGAGTTATTATGCGAAGGGTGCTTTGATTGCGCTGTGCCTTGATTTGACCTTGCGCCTTGAATCGAATCATCAGATAACACTTGGGCAACTCATGCATGATTTGTGGTTTCATTATGGTAAAACCGGTATCGGCACTGATGATGACACCGTCATGGTATTTATTAGGGAGGCTTATGGCCTCGATCTCTCAGGATTCTTCCAACAAGCGCTGTACACAACACAGCCACTACCGATTATCGAGTTATTGCAAAAGTTTGGTATTCAAGTCAAACGAGAAATCGCGGCTGACGATAATAGCCACGGTGGCAGACGTGCTAGCGCGGCTCTCCCAGTAGCGCTTGGCGCGAAGTATAAAGCTTCAAATCAAGGGCTTGAGCTACAGGTGGTGTTTGATGGCGAAGCGGCCCAAACAGCTGGGCTCAGTGCCAATGATCGGATTATCGCCATCGATAATTTACAAGTGACAGACGCCAACGTGAAAGAAGTGTTCGAGCGCTACCAACCGAAGCAACAAGCTGTTGTTCATGCCTTTCGTCGCGACGAATTAATGCAAGTGACATTAACTTGGCAAGCGCCCAAGCAAACGAATTATCTATTGAGTATTAACGCTGCGCCGCAGGTACAGGGTTGGTTGCAGATTCCGAAAAATACTCAATAACCAGCGCAGGGTCGAGCCGTTGATGGCGCCAATTGATGCGCCAATCAAGGTGAGGCCCTGTGACACGACCGGTCGCGCCGATATCGGCGATACGCTGCCCCTGCTTCACTTCATCGCCTACAGCAACGTGCAATTTGTTTAGGTGGATGTAGGTACTTGTTACACCATAGCCATGATCAATGATTAACGTACCGCCCGAATAGAATAAATCGTTTTCGGCAACAATCACCTTTCCCGACCACGGCGCAATAACAGGACTACCCGTTGGTGCCGCGACATCGAGGCCAAAATGTGGATTTCTCGGTGTACCATTAAAAATGCGCTGACTGCCATAAACCCCACTGATTCGGCCCTGCGCGGGCATAATCGCCGCCTGCAAAAAATCGAGTCTTTCGGTGACGGCGTCATTGCGCGCATTCCAAACTAAAGCGGCCTCGCGACGAGCGCGCTCTTGCTGCTCCGGATCAGGGGTTACTGTGCGTTGCGGTACTCCGTCTACCCGATCAATTTTATAAGTACGCGGCGCAACCTCAATCGTTCGCTTAAATTCACGCCCAGCGTTATCGAATAACGATAAGGTTTGCGGCCCATGTTGATCACGACCAAATCCGAAGACCACTCGGTTATCTGGCGTCATGGGTAGCGCTTGGCCATTTAATTCCACCCGAACCGCATGGCTAATTTCAGCAATAATTAAACCGCCAGAGGTTAATGCGCCGTTGAGTTGCGCCTTTGGAGTTTCTGTAGCCTGTCCATTTATGGTGAACCCGAGCGCTAATAGCGCTAGCGTTAGCAACTTACGCATAACCAATCGCCCCTTTTCCGACCCCTTCAAATCCAGTCACTTTGATTGCATTGCTTGGATAGCTTTGTTTGATGGTGTCAGCCAGATAAGTGGCAATGCACTCAACAGTTGAGTCTGTTGGAATAACGTAGTTTTCAGCCACCGGCACAATCAGCTCAAATAAGCCTTGGTCAGCCGTATAACTATAAGCAATATGACTTTTCTCGGTCACACTTTGGCCATATTGCGAGCGTTGCAACTGCGCGATCGCGGCAACGTCCTCTTGCGAACCTAAATAAATGTCTTGCCACGTTGCAGCCCATTGCTGCTCTAATTGTGCAGAGCGAACGCCATCTAAGGCAATATAGAGCCGCGATCGGTGCCCATGCGCAATGCGTTGACAGTTACCATCGTGCTTTTTCAAACCATGCGTGTAATGATAAAAGGCACCAGGTATTTCCTCCGCTCGAAGGTGCAACTCCAGTCCCTGCACGTTATCTGGTAGCTCGCGTTTAATGACCGCACGCAAATACTCAGTAACTGAAGCCATCGTAACTTGTTCGGCATCAATAAACGCAAACGCATCAGCTGGGCAAAATAAGTGTATCGAACGCTGATTAGGGCGCATAAAATCCACCCAATAGCTGTTGCCATCATCATGGTGTGTGACGTGCGTGTACTGATGTTCCGCAGGCACTGCCAGCTTATGATCGACTGCGCCATCGATAATTCGTTTAATTTGCTTTTTGACCCGCCCAAAGTCTAACACCATCGATTGTTCGTTCAGCGAGCCGTCTAAAATAATATCAACAATCCAACTCTCTCCTACCATGCCGCGCTCTGGGCATAAGTAAGAAAAATCAATAACGGTCAGATCGTTTACAAATAACTGCATAATTGTCTCTAAATTCTCGGAAAATAGCGTCGCGCCAAGTATACCATTGCCTATGGCGTTGCGATAACTTTGATCAAAACAAACCAATCATAAATAAGTTTTGCACTGAGTAGCAGCAATGCTGCGCCCATCGTACGGTCAATCCAGTGGCTCATTGCCCACAAACGGCAGTAAAATGGCCCCCAAGTAATCAACGTTGCCAATAAAGTAAACCAAATACCCGTAGCAATCGCCATGTAAATGCCATAAAACAGCTTCACTCCTGTCGGTGTCGCTGGATCAATCACGGTGCTAAATAGTGCGAGAAAGAACAACGTCGCTTTCACATTCAAGCCATTGGTAAAAAAGCCAACACGAAACGCTTTCGCTGAGCTGATTCCTTGCGCTTGCGCGTTGTGCTCAGGCGGCGCATCTTGTCGCGGTTGCGACTGGATGGCCTGCCAGCCCAACCACCCTAAATAACCTGCGCCAACTAGCAAAAGCGTGCCATATATCCATGTATAGCGATGAATAATCAAGGCGACGCCAAGTACCGAATAGGCAACGTGTAATAAAATACCCGTACCAATCCCCAAGGCGACCCAACGTCCAACCCGGCGCCCAAAACTCATACTGTATCGAGTTGTCACCGCAAAGTCAGGCCCAGGGCTGGCTACAGCTAATAAATGCAGGGTAGCAATGGTTAAAAACTCTGCCCAATAGATTGCTAAATATTCCATTCTGATTTACTTTAAGTTAATTGGTTTAGCGCTGGAATTATCTTATGAAACAACAAAAACTCCCTTCTCTCAATGCCTTACGCGTCTTTGCTGTCGCCGCGCATGCTGATAGTTTTAAACAAGCCGCGCAACAGCTTGGGGTGTCGCAATCGAACATTACTCGACAAATTCAAGCGCTTGAAGAGCAATTGGGCACTCGACTATTTCAACGCGATAACCGCGTACATGCGCTCACTGCCGCAGGCGAAACACTCGCCCCAGATTTACTGCGCCTATTTAAGGAGCTTGACCGCACAGTAGATAGAGCTCGCAACATCGGCGATAGTGAAGCAACGACGCTACGTATTGCGTTACCTGAAAGTTTTCTGCGCTGGTGGCTATCAAGTCGATTGCACGAGTTCTACACGTTATACCCGCATATTCAGGTGCAATTTAATACCGTATCGCTATTTCCTAATGCTTCTGAGCGCGCCAATATTTGTGCAGAACTGCAACACGAACAGCTTGATATCGCCCTACATTATGGACAGCTGCGCGATCATGCCCTGAAACAAGTGCCATTATACACGCCAACTTACGTTCCCGTCGCCCCTATTAAAAGCGAGAGTCCGTTGGCGTCGCGACCTTGGTATGTCGATGAAAAAGCACCCTACTGGCAGCACTTTAAAAAGGCGCAATCACATCTCGCCCGTCAACTACAAACCAGACATGTCGGCAATAGCAACATCGCAATTGACCTCATCTATGGCACCGACCATATGACCTTGGTTGACCAGCTTTACCTAACTCACCCGCAATTGCAGCAATTTGCCAAACATACAGAATACCAGGTGACGCTTCCTGAACCACTCGCCTTGGCGATAAAGCAACGACAACGACAACCTGTTGCTTTAGTCGCTTTTACTAAGTGGCTGCAGGCACGTTTACTCAGTTCGCAGGCGGATACCGCTCGGCGAGACTAATGCTATCGCCGGTATGCGTGACCACGCGCGCATGGCGGCGGTTTAATTGGCGAGGATCAGAAACTCCGCACGAATGAGCAATGATATTCACGCCGTATTCCAAATATTTATGATAGTTCGCAACACGTACACTCTTATCTGCTGGGTCAAGACCTCGTTGTAAACTCTTATCGTGCGTGGTAATCCCGGTTGGACAGGTGTTTTTATTACATTGCATGGCTTGAATACATCCTAAAGAGAACATAAAGCCACGAGCTGACACCACGAAGTCGGCGCCAATTGCTAGCGCCCATGCAACATCAGCCGGGGTAATCATTTTGCCGGAGGCAACGATACGAATACGCTCTTTTAAACCGGCCGCAGCAAGTTTATCAACAAGCATCGGCAAACTCTCAGATAGTTTTAAACCAACGTAGTCCATCAATGGCTGCGGAGCAGAACCGGTGCCGCCATCAGCGCTATCTAAAGTAATAAAATCAGGCGCTGAAGCTTCGCCCCGTTTTTTAATAGTCGCGACCAACTCATCTATCCAGTTTGGCTCACCCATAACAAACTTAATACCAGTGGGTTTGCCTGTAATGGTTCGCACTCGCGCGATAAAATCAAGTAACTCATCATTATTGCGAATTTCTGGGTGCCGGTTCGGAGAAATCGAATCCTGTCCCTCAGGAATACCACGAATTTCGGCTATTTCAGCATTCACTTTTATTCCGGGAAGAATACCGCCTTTGCCAGGTTTTGCGCCTTGGCTTAGTTTTATTTCAAACATCTTCACATGTTTGTTGCCCGCAATATCACGCAATTTTTCCTCATGCAGCTCGCCACTGGCGGTTCGCACCCCGTATTTAGCGGTACCAATTTGAAACACAATGTCGCACTCGCCCTTAAGATGGTATGGGCTTAACCCGCCCTCACCCGTATTCATCCAGCAGCCTGCCAATTTGGCGCCTTTCGATAAGGCTGTTACCGCTACGGGTGACAATGCACCGTAGCTCATACCGGATATATGAAAGTAACTTGTTGGCGAATAAGGTTGCGCGCAATCAGCTCCGATTGTGACCGGTTCTGGTTGGGTTTTATCTTCTTCTTGATGTGGATAGGCGCTGTTCGCAAAAATGATCGTGCCGTTTTTGGTTAAATCACGAGTGGAACCAAATGCCAGTGTTCTATCGGCATTTTTCGCCGCCCGATAAACCCAACTGCGCTGGGCGCGATTGAACGGCATTTCCTCTCTGTCCATAGCATAAAAGTATTGGCGGAAGAATTCGCCGAGATGCTCAAACAGGTAGCGAAATCTTCCGATTACCGGAAAATTTCTGCGGATTGTGTGACGCGTCTGTCGTTTATCAATCACGTACATCACAACAATAGCCACGGCGCCTATTAATAACGCGAGCACAAACAATGCAACCAGCCATTGAGCAATTACCAATAGAGTTGTCATCCAGCCATTCACAGCGACTTTCCTTACGATTGATGAAAAAGCTTATACACAACATATAAAAAGCCCCCGCTTTTGGCGAGGGCTTTTGTTAATTTTCTTTATTCATTTCTAGGTTTCAGCGTGTCGTATTGCGCTGAAAACTTCTGCAAAGCTAGTTGCCCGCGGATATAAACGCACCGACTCACCGGTTACAGCGAGTATTTTTAAAGACACGAACATCCCATAAAGTGAGTCGTCTTCAGTCACAGCAATAAAATCACAGCCCGCTTCTTGCATGGTCGCAGCAATATCACCAATTCGAGCAACTTTTGCTTGCGCCGACGTTATCGATGGTAACTTACGTAGTGGTGTCATCAAATAACCGACCGTTAGCTCATGCCAAGGTAATTGCAGTAAATTAGCAACGACACCACTTTGACGACCGTGTAAATCGCGCGCCATTAAAACCCCAACGATAGTGTTTTCTGCATCAACTACCGCGGCGTAACGTTTATCGGTGCGATTTAATAGATTTTCTGCATCACTGACACTTAGTGACATCGGTATCACTGCTAACTGCGAACTATTTACCTTGTCGATGACATGTAATGCGCTTTGGTGCCAGTCAAGATGGGCTGGCGTCGTACTTCTTTCCGGTAACGGAAAAAATTTCTCAGCAGGCGTAGGTTCCCACCGAAGTGCATGAAATTCAGACATAACTTACCTCTGTTCAATAACTAATTATAAATTTGAATTTTTAGATGGTTATTGGCCAAGGTGGGCCGCGGGCAATGCCTTTGTAGCGACGTTGAATAAGGGGAGATTCAAATGTCTGAACCGCATTGTCCAGACGAGGAATAACAATTTTAACGACGTCAGGCGCAATCGCGTCATAGTCTGGATCGTCAGAACCATGAGAGTCTGGCGCGACTAATAGCGCAATCGAATCTGGCTCGAGTTGATAGCCTTCTACAGCTAGCACTTTCCCCTGCGGTACAAACCACAGTAGTGAAAATACAACGGTAAACAGACTAACGCGTATGAAACTCACAGACTACTCTTGTTAACATTGACTCAAATCAAAGATAAGGACTAACCAGCCAATAAACAAGTAAGAGAGAAAAATAAATTTAGAGTTGATGTGGTCTTCAAAAAGAATGGTGCCCGGGGCCGGACTTGAACCGGCACGCTGTTACCAGCGAGGGATTTTAAATCCCTTGTGTCTACCAATTTCACCACCCGGGCATTTCTGTATTGCCTGAGGTATTCTTCAATGGAGGCGGGTCCCGGAGTCGAACCGAGATCCACGGATTTGCAATCCGCTGCATAGCCATTCTGCCAACCCGCCATTGAGTTTGGAGCGGGAAACGAGATTCGAACTCGCGACCCCAACCTTGGCAAGGTTGTGCTCTACCACTGAGCTATTCCCGCATCCAGTGCTTGCGCATTCTACTGTCTATTTCGGCGAGGTCAACGACTTTTTCGCATGAAAGCGTCTGTTTGGCTATTTTTAATCCACTTGGCTTAAATCTGACCAAGCAGCGCGCAAATATTCCCACATTGACCATAACGTTAGAATAAACGCAGCATACAATAAAATCGTCGCGGTGACGATAACAAATGTATTGGCTTCCCAAATTAATCCACCAATAGCGACCATTTGTGCAATTGTTTTAAATTTGCCTAAGTTTGAAACTTTTACCTGTTCCTGTCGGCCAATCTGCGCCATCCATTCACGCAACGCAGAAATCACCAGCTCACGGCTAATAATTGCAAGCGCGGGTATACTTATCCACCACGCGGCATAGTGCTCCACCACAACAACCAAAGATGCCGCAACCATGACTTTATCAGCAACTGGGTCTAAAAATGCACCGAACTTGGTAAATTGATTAAATTTACGCGCCACCCAACCGTCAAGCGCATCTGTAATACCGGCTACAGCGAAGACGAAAGCCGCCCAAAAATGAGCATCCTGACCAGGTAAATAATAAATAATTAAAAAGACCGGTATCAGTAAGATCCGGAAGCTCGTCAGAACGTTAGGAATGTTCCACATTGGTTATTTTGTCCTCTATTCATCACGAAAGGCATGATATATGGTTTCAGCTAATTCGCGACTAATTCCTGGCACTGCGATAAGTTGCTCAATACTAGCTTGTTTTACTTCCTGTAATCCACCTAGATTTTGCAATAATTTTTGCCGTCGCTTCGCGCCTATACCTGGAATATCTTCAAGTTTTGATGTGCGTCGTACCTTGGCGCGGCGCTGACGATGGCCGGTAATCGCAAAGCGGTGAGATTCATCGCGAATATGCTGAACCAGATGTAATGCCGGCGCATCAGCTGCCAACGGAACGGTCGCATGACTACCGGCTAAAATAAGGGTCTCTAAGCCCGGTTTTCGGGATTCACCCTTTGCGACACCAATCAATAACGGTGATTTGACGCCAGCATCAACGCCCCAATCATTAAAGTAAGCTTCGGCTTGAGCTAATTGCCCCTTGCCACCATCAATAAATAAAATATCTGGAATGGCGGCCTTGCCTTCATCGCTTAATAGCGCGGCATCAAAGCGTCGCTGCAATGCTTGCGCCATGGCAGCATAATCATCTCCTGGCGTAATACTTTTAATGTTGAAACGTCGATAATCTGACTTCTTCGGGCCTTGACGGTCAAATACCACGCATGAGGCTACCGTTTCTTGGCCCATGGTATGGCTGATATCAAAACACTCCATACGCTGAATTGGATGCTCAAGGTCAAGCACTTGCTCTAATTGTTGCAGGCGCATCACCATGGTGTTTTCTTGATTTAGTTTGCTTTCAAGCGCGTTGAGCGCATTCTTCTGCGCCAAAATTTGGTATTGCTTGCGTTCACCACGTACGTTGTGAGTCATACGCACTTTCTGCGCAAGTGCCTGCTCGAGAACTTGGAGGTTATGCTCAGGATCAAGCACTTGTGCGGCATTTGCCTCGGGTAAAATAATTTCACGCGGTAATCGTCGTCCGACTTGATCATTCAGGTAAAATTGCAGCATAAATGCGAGTAAAATTTCCGCGTCGTCGGTATTTGCTGGAACTTTAGGAAAATAGCTACGACTCCCCTGCACCGCTCCTTCACGAATAAATAGCAGATGCACCGCCGCAATGCCGCCGCGACGCACAAACCCGATGACATCGAGTTCTTGTTGATTGCCAGTCACAGCATTGCGTTCTTGTACTTTGCGCATTGCTGCAATTTGATCCCGAAAGCGCGCAGCTCGTTCAAAATCCAAGCTCGTACTGGCACGTTCCATATTTTGTACCAATTGATCGATAACTTGTTGGTTCTTACCTTGCAAAAATGATTTTGCTAACTGTACTTGCTCTTGATACTCGGCGTCGGTGCAATAGCCTTCAACACAAGGCGCTAAACAGCGCTTAAGTTGATACTGCAAACAGGGTCGGCTACGCGCTCGATAATAAGAATCTTCGCACTGACGCACTGGAAAAATCTTTTGCATGAGGCGCAAACTTTCGCGCACGGCAACACCACTCGGAAATGGCCCAAAATAATCGCCTTTTTCACGACGTGCACCGCGATGAAATGCTAAACGCGGATGTTGATGGCCACTGACAAAAATATAGGGATATGATTTATCGTCACGTAACAATACGTTGTAACGCGGTCGATATTTTTTGATGAAGTTATTTTCAAGGATCAGTGCTTCAGCTTCGGTATTGGTAACCGTCACATCCATTGAGGCAATTTGCTTGACTAGAGTTTGGGTCTTTGGCGTGTCGATATTTTGTCGAAAATAACTGCTGACACGCTTCTTAAGATCTTTCGCTTTCCCCACATAGATCACCACACCATCACCATCGTACATCCGGTAGACGCCCGGTTGATGGGTTAAATGCTGAATAAATGCTTTGGAATTAAATTGCGAATCAGTCATACCTTTGCGTTGGGTCGATTTCAACAAGCCCTGATTGTATCGCAAGATGCGTCAATTCGACATCTCCTCCGACACCAAGTTTGCTAAAAATCCGATAACGAAATGTATTTACGGTCTTGCTACTGATATTCAGATACTTTGCTATATCAACAACACGGATGCCGCGCCCTAGCATTTGCGTCACTTGTAGCTCACGCTCGCTCAGCGATTTCAACAAACGGCGGAAACTCTGAGTTCGAGGGTTTTTCGCCAAATACTCAGCTACTTCGCTCGCTACGTACATCTGTCCGCGGCTGATATTGGCACACGCACGCTCAAACTCTTCATAACGCGCGTGAGTCAACAAAAAGCCATCGACTTTATTGGTATTACATTGAAAATCCAGTACATCTTGGAAATTTTCGGCCCATAGTATTATCTGAAGATCATTGTATCGTCGGTGTAATCGGCGCCAACTTTCTATCGTCCCATCACCTGCAAGTCGACTGGATAAAATGACAGCTGCGAACGGATGATTTTTAACTTCATCACGTAATTCATTAATGGTCGAAACACTTGCTACTACTCGGTATTTGTTATTATTTGAGCTCAGTGTTGTATACATTCCAGCACGCAACAAATCGCTTGGTATTGCAATAATAAAGTCGGTCATGACGACACGGTCCTTGTGTGGTTAGCTTAACGAGATGTTCGTTAAGTGACCTCAGATATGAACTATTTGTGAATCAAAATCAACAATAAATTCATAAAACTACATATTAATCATCAAATAACTTACAAAGTGAAGCGATGTTAACCAAAGACCGTTACAGTTTGTCGGCTAATGGCTACTAATTTACCAACATCATCCCAAATATGGGCGTGCGTATGCCCATAACCGTCTGCTGCATAGTCGATATAGGCAACATACTGCCACCAGTCATGACTGCTTTTCTGAAAGTCTAACGGCTCTGGAAACTCTATCGTCCAGGTTAATGAACTCGCGGGCGCTGGTGCATTCAAATGCGGTAACAACGCCGGAGGCCAAGCATCGACTAATCCGAGTAACAAGCCGATCGAGATCGGTTGTTGTTCTTGGCTATAACGCATCCAGCCGCCAAATTCGCGTGCTTTGTTGCCGCTAAAAGGTAAACCGCCCACTGACACAGCGTAATCATAGTGATGCGTGAATTCGGGCAATGCCGCAACTTTCGGAAATGCAGGACCATGTTCACGCCCAGGCACTTGCGCTGTAGGTGTGTCGGTTACCCGAACCGCTGAGGGACGCGAACGCCCATAACTGGCAAGTGCTGCCAAGACAGTCTCATTTCCTTGCACAATTTCAACAGCGATTTGCGTCACATTTTTACCTTCGCGAAGCACTCGACGCTTAAGCTCAGCTTGACCTGGTTGTATCGGCGCCACAAAAGAGACGGTGAACGCACGCAGCGCTTGCTCGTTGCTGGCACCATAATGTGCATGTTGCCAAGCTATTGCAGCGGTTAGCCCGCCGAATAGCGCACGCCCCTGGCCCCAACCTTCAGGCAACTCAATGGTTTGCTCTGCTGACTCAGTAATGAGATCAAGAACTTCCGAAAACAACATAAAACCTCCGACATCGTTATTCGTTATTCGTTATTCGTTGTAGTATACACAGGTACGACCAGATGGGAATGGATGTAAATCATTTTGATGCAGAAACGAAAAAGCCCGCTCATGTGAGCGGGCTTTTGGGAATAGTGGCGGAGAGAGAGGGATTCGAACCCCCGGTGGGCGCGAGCCCACGCCTGATTTCAAGTCAGGTGCATTCAACCGAACTCTGCCATCTCTCCGCGGTCTTATGAGGTGTGTGCCTCAAGACGAAGCGAATGATAAAGAGGTGAAACACGCTTGTAAAGCAAAAATTTAAATCAAATGGATCGTTTGCTGGCATTTTATACAATCAGCACCTTATTTCACTTGAAAACATTGCCTTGTGCACCCATTTTTACGGTACACTGGAGTCAGTTAAGAAAAGATTTCAGATAACAACGGAGATATCCATGAGTAACCAAGCTCACATTTCAACCTCGCAACGTAGCGAAACGGTATTACAGACCAACAAAGTTTTACGTAACACGTACATGTTATTGGGTCTCACGTTAGCTTTTAGCGCGTTCACTGCATTTTTGTCAGCAAGCATGAACCTGCCCCACCCAGGTTTTATTATTACGCTGGTTGGTTTTTACGGCTTGTTATTCTTAGTCCATAAAACAGCGAATAGCGGCCTTGGTTTGATTTCAACCTTCGCTTTGACTGGTTTTATGGGATATACCCTTGGCCCTATTCTTGGCATGATTAGCGCCATTGGACCTGCTGGCGATCAAATTATCATGACGGCCTTAGGCGGTACCGCATTAATTTTCTTTGCATTATCAGCCTATGTACTGACAACGAAAAAAGATATGTCGTTTATGGGCGGTATGATGATGGCACTGTTTGTTGTGCTTATTGTTGCTTTCATTGCCAACATCTTTTTGAATATCCCTGCGTTAGGTTTGACCTTGTCGGCACTATTTATCTTGTTCTCTGCCGGTGCCATCTTAATGCAAACCAGCGCGATTATTCATGGTGGCGAGCGTAATTATGTACTCGCAACAGTTTATCTATACGTTTCGATTTACAACATTTTCGTCAGCCTTCTTAATATCTTGATGGCATTTGGTGGCGAAGAATAGAAAGGAATAACTGTGGCGCGGATTGTTATCGCATTACATGCAGCACCAGCTGCTGACATCCCAGCCCATTACCGCAGCCTGTTAGCGTATCAATACGCGCAGGCTGCGCTTGTTTCTGGGCACCAACTAGACATGGTGTTTTTTTACAGCGATGCTGTACTTCATGCCGCTAAGCAGGAAAATTCAAAGCTTGCACAACAGGCTATCGCGAATTGGCAAATGTTGAGCACCGAAAACAACATTCCTCTGGTCATCTGTAACACCGTAGCGGAAGTTGATCATCATATGGACACCGAGAATTTAATCGTGCCATTTGAAAATGGTGGCTTATCTGAATTTGCCATGGCCGCAGCAGCTGCCGATCAAGTCATCCAGTTTTGAAGGTTACCTCGTGAGTATCGCAATTATTCAAACGAAGAAGGCTGAGCAAGATACAACCTGGCACGGTCAAGATATGTTGTTATCGCTAGCTAGTATGGATCTTAACCCGCAGCTCATTCTTACCGGTAATGGTATTCAACTCTGGCTGAAAGGTTACGATGTTGTCCGTAACAATCGTTCATTGCAAAAGCGTTATGCCATGCTAGAGCTATTTGACTGCCCTGCACCGTTGCTCAACCTTGCCGAATGCGATGAGGCAGGCCTAACCGCAGATGATTTTATTGCCCCCGTTGAAATTCTTGATGAACAAAGCTGGCAACAGCGCCTCGCTCAACTCAACAAGGTTCTCACCTATTAAGGTCGATGATGATTGATACAGCCGCATTGGATAATCCCAAATCAGCCGTGTTCTTAGTGCGCCAATGGCCAAGTGAGAAATGGCTAGCACAATGGTTGAGCGCTGATGCCACCTTAGTTTTGAGTGAACAAGCACTTATTGCTGCCGTGAACGACCCAACATTGCTTGATTCATTGTCGTTAACACCCTACGCGCTTTACAGTGAAATAAAGCTTCTGGAGCTTGAAGAAGTACCGGCATCAATTATTCAACTTGGTGACGCTCGTTGGGTGGAACTATCGTTAGACGCTGCAACGTATATGGTTTGGGATGAGCCCAACCAATAGTCGCAATAACCAACTAATCACATTAGAGCAGAGATATGTTTGAGCTGAATGGACGTCACTACGAAACCGACAAGCATGAATATTTAGCGCACTTCGATGAGTGGTCACCTGAATTGGCTGAATATATTGCAGAACTAGAAAATATAGAGTTGACCGATGCGCATTGGGAAGTTGTGAACTTTGTGCGTGATTTTTATCAAACTTATGATACGAGCCCAGCCATGCGCGTATTAGTGAAAGCTATTGGTCAAAGTCTAGGTGCAGAAAAAGCCAACAGCATGTACTTATACAAATTATTCCCTAAAGGCCCAGCGAAGCAAGCGACACGCATAGCGGGCTTACCGAAGCCCGCCAAATGCATTTAATCGCGTTAGGCGACGCTAATCTTAGTCAAGCCGCCCATATACGGCTGTAATGCCGCTGGGATAGCTACAGAACCATCAGCTTGCTGATAGTTCTCCAGCAATGCAACCAACGTGCGCCCTACCGCCAGCCCAGAGCCATTCAGTGTATGCATTAACTCAGGCTTCTTCGCACCTTTACGACGGAAGCGAGCTTGCATACGGCGCGCTTGGAAGTCCCACATATTTGAACACGAGCTAATTTCACGATACTTGTTCTGAGTTGGTAACCAAACCTCAAGATCATAAGTTTTTGCCGCCCCGAAGCCCATATCGCCCGTACATAACAAGACTTTTCGGTATGGTAATTCGAGTAACTGCAATACTTTCTCAGCGTGACCGGTAAGCTGTTCCAGAGCTTCCATCGAGTCTTCTGGCTTAACGAGCCATACTAATTCAACTTTATCGAATTGATGTTGACGAATCAGACCGCGGGTGTCGCGCCCATGCGAACCTGCCTCGCTACGAAAACATGGTGTGTGGGCTGCGTACTGCAACGGTAATTGTGACTCATCAGCAATCTCATCACGCCATAGATTGGTCAGTGGCACTTCCGCTGTTGGAATCAACGACAATGGCACTTGGTTTTCTGTTGCGCCTTGTACATGGAATAAATCTTCGCCGAATTTAGGTAGCTGGCCAGTACCAAATAAGGTGTCATGATTAACCAAATACGGCACATAAGCTTCTTGATAACCATGCTCAGTGGTGTGTAAGTCCAACATGAATTGGGTTAATGCACGATGTAAACGCGCAATGTGACCTTGTAGTACAACAAAACGCGCACCCGCGAGCTTAGCACCCGCATCAAAATCCATGCCGTTGTTTAACGCCGAGGCAACATCCACGTGATCTTTTGGTTCAAAATCGAATTGGCGCGGTTCTCCCCACCGACTCACTTCAAGGTTATCGTCCTCATCGGCACCTAATGGCACCTCTGCATCCGGCAAATTGGGTACGCCAGCTATGATAGCTTGTAACTCATTTTGTACGTCGGTGAGTTCTTGTTTGGCTGCTTCCAACTGTGCGCCAAGGTCATCCACTGCCGCTAATAATGGGGCGATATCTTCGCCTTTCGCTTTCGCTTGGCCGATTGCTTTTGAACGGGAATTACGTTCTGCTTGAAGTGTTTCGGTACGAACCTGCAGGTCTTTACGCTGTTGCTCCAGCGCATCAAGGCGAGCGACATCTAAAACAAAACCACGTGTCGCTTTTAAGCGTTCAGCGGTTTCCGTGAGTTCACTACGAAATAACTTAGCGTCTAACATGTGTTTCCCAAATCAAAAGTTAAGACTTCAGCCACAATGCTAAAAGCACTGCAGCAATACATCCGACAATATTTAACAGCGCATAGATAACGGCTTTCAGCCATTCACCCTGTTGTGCCAGTAGCACCAAATCAAGGGAGAAGGTTGAAAATGTTGTAAAGGCCCCTAACGTGCCTACGCCCAGCAGCAACCAAAGTTGTTGATTCACGCCGTCTTGGTTCAGTTGCCAAGCGAACAATAGCGCCAATAAAAAAGAGCCTGTTATGTTAACGATTAGTGTGGCGAAAGGAAATAATTTGCTGAGATTAATTAGCCACAACCCGATACTGTAGCGGCCAACAGCCCCAATAGCGCCACCTAATGCCACCCAAAAAAAATTAGTCATCGCCACCTCGTTGCCAAGTGCTGGCTTGGTGCTGCTGGTTCATCCAATTTAGCTTTTCCTGCAACTGTTTTTCCAAACCGCGATTACTCGGTTGATATAGTGAGATATTGTCGAGCTTACTTGGCAAATAGCGTTCGCCGGCAACAAATGCATGAGGATAATCGTGTGCGTAGCGATAGTCGACGCCATACCCTTCGGTTTTATGTAATTGGGTCGGGGCGTTCGTGAGATGCTTCGGTACTGGCAAGTCAGGATACTGCTCTGCTAATTTTTGGGCTTGATTAAATGCGTTATACACGGCGTTACTTTTCGGTGCCATGGCGCAAAATATTAATGCTTGAGCAATCGCACGCTCACCTTCAGCTGGTCCCACCCGAGTAAACGTATCCCAAGCGTTCAAGGCTAGTTGCATGGCGCGCGGATCGGCATTACCAATATCTTCCGATGCAATCGCTAAAACGCGCCGAGCGACAATCAACGGGTCACCGCCCCCCTGGAGTATACGAGCATACCAATACAATGCGCCATCTGGCGAAGAACCGCGCACCGATTTATGCAATGCTGATAACAGCTCGTAATACGCATCGCCTTGCTTATCGAATATGGCTTGCCGACTACCAACAGCCTCTTGAACCAGATTAAGATCAATTTGCTCGTCTGTCGTCGCGTCGGCGCAAATCTCAAGAAAATTAAGTGCGCGCCGTGCATCACCTGCCGCGGCATAGATTAAATAGTTGAATGCATCATCAGCAACCGTTAAGTGTCGGTTGCCGAGGCCTCGATCTGAGTCTTTTAGCGCTTGCGTAAGAACGTGCTGTATATCGGTGTCATCTAAATGCTTCAAACGGTAGACGCGGGTACGTGATAAGAGCGCATTATTGAGCTCGAATGCGGGATTCTCTGTGGTCGCACCAACAAATATAATGGTACCGTCTTCAATGTGCGGTAAAAACGCATCTTGCTGGCTTTTATTAAACCGGTGTACTTCATCCACAAATAGAACAGTACGACGCTGTTGTGCTTGTGCGCGTTGCTTGGCCGTATCGATTGCCGCTCGAATGTCCTTCACTCCGGCGGTTACCGCGCTGATTCTGTCCAATGTTGCATTGGCGCTGTTCGCTACCATTTCTGCCAAGGTTGTTTTGCCAGTACCTGGCGGGCCCCACAGAATCATGGAATGCAAAAGCCCCCGGTTTATCGCCTCATAAAGCGGCTTACCAGGGGCTAACAGGTGTGACTGCCCAATATACTCATTGAGCTGCCTTGGCCGCATGCGCGCGGCCAAAGGCCTAAAATCAGGTTCTAAATCCAAACGACCGTTAGCGCTGGTCATCCACATCAATCCCTTCCGGCACTTCAAATTTAAATAGCTCGCGGCTCAATGCACGATTGAGCTTCACATTTTCAAGCTCAATCGTGCTGATTTGACCTTGACCATCATCAAGAATAATTCGTTGCAGCTGTGCCGCTTCGCCCTTTTCGTTGAACACGAGTTGCAAACTCTGCGTGCTATCTGCACTGGGTAATGGTTGCAAAGCGTAGCTGTTGGCCTCAGCTTTCACTTCGTAATCAGCCCATGCTTGGCTATCGCCATCTAACAACAATAATAGCGGGCTTTGCGCCACCGCGTCGGCTTGCGCATAAACAGTTACTTGCTCAACGAATGGATTGTAATACCAAAGATTCTGGCCGTCCGCGACCATGAGCGTTTCATCTGGTGCATCGGTTTGCCAATGCAACAGGTTCGGTCGCGCCAAAGCCATATGCCCGTGCAACTGTTGCACTAATTCACCGTTACTGTCAGTCACTTCTTGCGAAAAATCAGCTTCCAGCGTTGTTAAGCCATCAAGACGCGTTAACAATGCTTGTCGATCTGCATCAGCGGCCATAACGGGCAACGCTAACAGCGAGCTAAATAAACTACCGATAAGCACTACCGAGATTTTCTTAAATACATTCATAATTTTTTCCGTTACAACTTTGAGTTAATCGCGCGGTGGGCGCGGCGCAAGAACTTCGCGTTGGCCATTATTTCCGGCACTAGTAACGACACCGCTCGCTTCCATTTGTTCCACAATACGGGCGGCGCGATTGTAACCAATTCTGAATTTACGCTGCACACTGGATACCGATACACGGCGAGTTTCGGTGACAAAAGCAACAGCCTCATCGTAAAGTGGATCGCTTTCCTCGTCACCCAAATCAAGTTGTTCGCCGGGTAATAGATTATCCTCATCCAAACTACCGTTAAGAATTTCGTCTAAATAGTTCGGTTTGCCGCGTTTTTTCCAATCCGCAACCACCGCATGAACTTCATGATCATCAACAAATGCGCCATGTACACGAGTAGGAACACCGCTTCCTGGCGGTAAGTAAAGCATATCGCCCTGCCCCAATAACTGGTCGGCACCGGGCTGATCTAGAATAGTCCGTGAATCAATTTTTGACTGCACTTGGAACGCGATTCGCGTTGGAATATTCGCCTTAATCAAACCCGTAATAACGTCTACTGATGGACGCTGGGTCGCTAGAACTAAATGAATTCCAGCCGCACGGGCTTTTTGCGCGATACGCGCAATCAATTCCTCAACTTTCTTACCCACAATCATCATCATGTCAGCAAATTCATCGATGACGACAACGATACTAGGTAACTTCTCTAAATACGGCGGTAACTCATCCATCGAATCGCCTGGCTTCCAAATTGGATCGCGTAGCGGTTCGCCCGCTTCTTTCGCCTCTAAAACCTTTTGGTTGTAACCTTTTAAGTTACGCACGCCAAGTGCTGACATGAGTTTATAACGTCGCTCCATTTCACCAACGCACCACCGCAACGCATTTGCGGCGTCTTTCATGTCCGTCACAACTTCAGTCAACAAGTGCGGGATGCCCTCGTACACCGAAAGTTCAAGCATTTTCGGGTCGATCATGATCAAACGAACATCTTCCGGCGAGCTCTTATAAAGCAAGCTCAAGATCATTACGTTCACGCCCACTGATTTACCAGAACCTGTGGTACCGGCAACGAGTAAATGTGGCATTTTCGCCAAATCCACAACAACTGGCGCGCCAGAAATACCTTTACCCAGCACCATGGTTAATGGCGATTGACTCTGTTGGAATGCATCACATGCGATAACTTCGCTAAAGAATACGGTTTCTCGCGATTTATTAGGTAGCTCAAGTCCCACGTATGATTTGCCCGGTATCACTTCCACCACGCGCACTGAAATTGCACTCAACGAACGCGCAATATCTTTATCGAGGTTGGAAATCTTTGATACCTTCACACCAGGCGCTAAATCGAGTTCAAAGCGCGTAATTACTGGGCCAGGCTGCACGTTCGCAACTTTGACTTCCACACCGAAATCTTGCAACACCGCTTCAACCGTTTGGCTAATTTGTTGAAGCTCTTCAGGCGTTAATGGATTACCGGTTTTATTTGGTCGATCCAACAGTTCAATCGATGGCAACGGATCAACGCTCAATACTGGCGCGCCATCGGTATCATCGTCTTGGTCAGCCTGGATTGTTGATTTATCTTCATCATCAGATGGCACCGCAACTGACTTCGATGATTTTGGCTTGAATCGCGCATTATCGGCTGGTTTGGATACATCTTTACGTGGCGTTATATCACCAAGTGCTGACTCATCCTCGTCGAGCGCAGATAATGTTAAGTCGAGATCAAGCTCAGGTTCTTGTCGGATGGTCGTAGCCGGCAGAGTTTTCTGGCTTGGCGACAATTGCTCTGGAACCTTGGCCTTCTCAGTTTTAACTGGGCGCTCATAAGCCCGGACTTTCGCAACGAGCTTCTTCGCCAGAGCGATCAAACCAAGCGTTCCAGTGATGGTTACTTCACCAAGTTTATCGGCTAACCAAATCCAAGAAATACCTGTGACTAGCGTTAAACCAGTACACAAGAACGTCAACAATAATAATGTTGTGCCAATAAGGTTGAAATACGGCAGTAACGAGGTACTGATCACATCACCAACCACACCACCGGCTGAAAATGAGTAGATATCGCTAAAGTTTAACGCCGCTAGTGCAGAAGCGCCGATTAAGGTTAGCACGAGTCCGATTAAACGTAGTCCGACGGCTAAATAATCCAGCTCAAGTAATTTATGGGGCTGGCGAAACATCATGTAGCCCAGTGAAGCCAATCCGAACGGAATGAGATAGGCGACAAATCCAAAAGCAAACAACAAGGCATCAGCAAACCAAGCGCCAATTGCGCCGGCAGCATTATGAATATTGCCTTCATAGGCTGTTTGTGACCAACTTGGATCGGCTGGATTGAAGCTAGCTAATGCTAAAAATAGAAAGATAGCAAAAGCGCCGCAGAGTATGAGGCCAACCTCTAAAACGCGTTGTACACCACTCATAAACCACTCCAGCTCGCTGATTGACTTACCATAGGGTTCTGTCGTCCTTTTGTTCTGAGCTTTACGTTATTATTATTTTAAATTTATTATCGCAACCATTGTAACTTGCTTGACCGTGTTATTCAGCTATTTATCCAGCCTTTTCTTAACCTTTAATCAGTACCTTATTATCATCCTTAACTTCTTCCATAACCACATAGGTACGTGATTCATTCACACCCGGCATGGTGAGAATGGTCTCACCCAATAGTTTTCGATAGGCAGGCATATCGGGAACACGTGCCTTGATTAAAAAATCAAAATCGCCGGCAACCAAATGACATTCTAAAATTTCCGGGGTTTTCCGCACCGCTTCACTAAACTCAGCAAACGCATCTGACGAGGTTCGAGTTAAGGTTATTTCAACAAACACCATTAAGTTTGCACCCAATTTAGCGGGATTGATACGGGCGTGATAGCTATCAATAACCCCTTCACGTTCAAGCTTACGGACGCGTTCATTACATGCGGTTGCACTCAATCCCACACGCTGAGCGAGATTGACGTTACTAATGCGGCCATCGTCTTGCAGGATACGCAGAATCTTCCTATCGATTCGATCAATAGTTATTTCCACTGGTTCTTCGGCACTAAACATATTTTTTCTCTATTTTAAGCGTTATATACCTATTTATAGCCTATAAACAGCCTTAAAAAAAGTACGAAACACACCTAGGTTATCATCTATAATTGCCGCCGACTAAAGTTGCTGAATAAAAGCGACTCAACAACCTTTAATACAAGCAATAATCGGAGACGCACAACCATGTTAATTGGTGTACCTAAAGAGATTAAAAACCACGAATACCGCATTGGCTTAACCCCTGCAGCAGTTCGCGAGTATGTTGCCCATGGTCACCAAGTCATGGTTGAGCAAAACGGCGGCTTAGCGATTGGTTTCACCAATGAAGACTACGAGCAAGCTGGTGCCACGATTGTTGCAGATCCGAAAGAAATTTTCGCTAAAGCAGAAATGATTATTAAGGTAAAAGAGCCGCAGCCACATGAATGTGAACAATTACGCGAAGGCCAAATCCTTTATACCTACCTGCACCTTGCACCAGATCCAGTGCAAACTGAATTGTTAGCCAAAGCTGGCGTAACGGCTATTGCGTATGAAACCGTTACTGATCGCAATGGTGGCTTACCCCTACTAGCACCAATGAGTGAAGTTGCTGGCCGTATGTCGATTCAAGCCGGCGCCCACCACCTTGAAAAAGCGAACGGTGGTAGTGGTACCCTATTAGGTGGCGTACCGGGCGTTGCTCCAGCAAAAGTATTGGTTGTCGGCGGCGGTGTGGTTGGTACCCAGGCTGCTAAAATGGCAGTTGGCATGGGTGCTGACGTGACAATTCTTGACCGCTCACTTCCACGTTTACGTCAGCTTGATGACATCTTCGGTGGCCGTGTGAAAACCATCTACTCAACGGTTGATGCCATTGACGTGTTCTCACGTGAAGCTGATTTGGTGATTGGCGCTGTATTGATTCCGGGCGCCGCAGCACCGAAATTGCTAACCCGTGAACATTTACAAAACATGAAACCAGGCTCGGTTGTTGTTGACGTTGCGATTGACCAAGGCGGTTGTTTTGAAACTTCCAAAGCAACAACCCATCAAGATCCAACCTACGTTGTTGAAGATGTGATTCACTACTGTGTTGCTAACATGCCTGGTGGTGTTGCACGTACGTCAACTATCGCGTTGAACAACGCAACTCTACCATTTGGTCTCGCGCTAGCGAACAAAGGCCTGAAAGCAATGGCAGATGACCAGCACTTGTTGAATGGCTTGAACATGCATAAAGGTAAAATCACTTACAAAGCAGTTCATGACGATTTAGGTGCGCAACTCGGCCTTGAATATCAAGACCCAGCAGAAGCTATCAAAGCCTAAGCTGTATCGGCCCAGAGTGCCGGAGCGATTGCTTGACAAGACCCGCCGTGGATTTCCACCGCGGGTCTCTTGTTTCAGAGGCTTGTAATTCATACAATCGACCCCATAGTTCCAATTATCAAGCCGAAAAATAAAGAACAACGGAGTACCATACTTATGGCTGAAGCCAAACATTGCCGCCTGCTGATCCTCGGTTCAGGTCCAGCGGGTTACACTGCAGCTGTTTATGCAGCACGCGCAAATTTGAATCCTGTTTTAGTTACTGGCATGCAGCAAGGCGGTCAATTGACCACCACTACCGAAGTCGAGAACTGGCCAGGTGACCCAGAAGGCCTAACCGGCCCTGACCTTATGGTACGCATGCAACAACATGCAGAAAAATTTAATACGGAAATGATTTTTGACCATATTAATCGCGTTGATTTCTCCAGCAAACCGCTGAAGTTATTTGGTGATTCGGGTGAATACACCGCTGATGCAGTGATTATTGCTACTGGCGCCTCAGCAAAATATCTCGGTTTAGACTCTGAAGAAGCATTTATGGGTCGCGGCGTATCGGCCTGTGCGACTTGTGATGGTTTTTTCTATCGCAACCAAAAAGTTGCCGTGGTTGGCGGCGGTAATACAGCTGTTGAAGAAGCGTTGTACTTAGCAAACATTGCAAGCGAAGTGCACGTCATTCACCGCCGTGACAGCTTCCGTGCAGAAAAAATACTCGTTGATCGGTTAATGGATAAAGCCAACAACGGTAATGTGACGTTGCACCTCAACAAAACTCTTGATGAAGTGTTGGGCGACGACGCCGGTGTAACGGGTGTGCGGATTAAGGACACCAACGACGGTTCATTATCTGAACTTGACGTGATGGGCTGTTTCATTGCCATTGGTCACCAGCCAAATACCGGTATTTTTGCTGAACAACTCGAAATGCACGACGGCTACATTGTGGTGAAGTCAGGTTTGCACGGTAATGCTACTGCAACGAGCGTGCCTGGTGTATTTGCCGCGGGTGATGTGATGGATCACATTTATCGCCAAGCGATCACTTCTGCGGGTACCGGTTGTATGGCCGCACTTGATGCCGAGCGTTATCTTGACGGATTAACCAAAGCCTAAGCGCTTTGGTTACATGGCAGAACTCCGGTGTTGTTTGAACTAGCGAACGACTCGGTCTGGTTTCCTTCACCAGAGTTCGCCTTACGCGATCCCGATGGCCTCCTCGCAGTTGGCGGAGACCTTCATCCCGCACGTTTAATTGAAGCTTACCGCAACGGTATTTTCCCTTGGTATAGTGCAGCAGATCCTATCTTATGGTGGAGCCCAGACCCGCGCACCGTTTTTACGCCGAACAGTCTTCATATAAGCCGTTCGATGCAACGCTTTCTCAAACGTACTTCCCTGCATGTCACTTTGAATAAGGCGTTTGAACAAGTTATCCAGGCTTGTGCGAAAGTTCATGAACTCGCTGATCGTGGCGTGTGGATCCATCCGGAAATGCAAAAAGCCTATACTCAGTTGTATCAATTAGGGCATGCGCATTCAGTCGAAGTCTGGGACAACAACCAGCTGGTCGGCGGTTTATATGGCGTTAGTGTCGGCAACGTTTTTTGCGCTGAAAGCATGTTTCATACCGTGACCAATGCCAGTAAAACGGCACTTTTAGTGTTTGCAGAAGTATTCTTTGCAGCTGGCGGGCAATTGATTGATGCCCAAATACGTAATGAACACACTGCCAGCCTTGGCGCTCATGATATTTCTCGACAACGTTATCTGAACAAATTACACACTCAAAACACGCTATTGCGTACAAATTTTTGGACACCACGTTCCTTAAAAGCCTGATCAATCATGATAAGCAGTGGCAATTGTCATCAAAAACGGCTAAAATTCTGCCACTTTTCGCGGCGTAAGCCTTATTCTACGTTAGCAATTTAATCAAATTTGCGAATTCATCGCATCATTAGAAAATTTATCGAGGACTTGAATGGCAAAAGAAGACAGTATTGAAATGCAAGGCACGGTATTAGAAACCCTGCCGAATACAATGTTTCGTGTTGAGTTAGAGAACGGCCACGTGGTGACCGCTCATATCTCTGGCAAAATGCGTAAACACTACATTCGCATTTTAACCGGTGACACTGTCACGGTGCAGCTTACTCCGTACGACCTGACCAAAGGCCGTATCGTCTTCCGCGCCCGTTAATTCAGGCCACTCGCGGTTCAATCAGTGGTTGAACCGCGTGCCTCCCGCTCGTCAATCTTCAGTTCTAACTCACCTTTAGAAACCGATACTTTCACCGCACCACCGTGCGCCAATTTCCCGAATAATATCTCGTTGGCTAACGGCTTCTTCAAATGCTCTTGAATTACCCGAGCCATCGGCCGCGCCCCCATTGCTTTATCGTAGCCCTTTTCAGCTAACCAGCGAATCGCAGCGGGTTCCAGTTCAAGTGACACATGTTTCTTGTCAAGTTGTGCCTGAAGTTCGCAAATAAATTTATCGACGACTTGCTCAATCACCTCTTGGTTCAGGTGATTAAACCAGACAATACCGTCTAAACGATTGCGAAATTCTGGTGAGAATGTCCGATTAATTTCAGCCATCGCGTCAGGCGCATGATCTTGTTGTTGAAAACCAATCGATTGGCGCACCGTTTCTTGCACGCCTGCATTGGTCGTCATCACCACAATCACGTTACGGAAATCAGCTTTGCGACCGTTATTATCGGTTAACGTGCCGTGATCCATCACTTGCAACAAGATGTTGTAGATGTCGCCATGCGCTTTCTCAATTTCATCGAGGAGCAACACACAATGCGGATGCTTGATCACTGCGTCAGTCAACAAACCACCTTGCTCAAAACCAACATACCCAGGCGGTGCACCAATCAAGCGGCTCACCGCATGACGTTCCATATATTCCGACATATCAAAGCGAACAAATTCAATCCCCAGTACTTTGGCGAGTTGTTGCGTGATTTCAGTCTTGCCGACCCCAGTTGGCCCCGCAAATAAGAACGAGCCAATTGGCTTATGTTCCTGACCTAAACCAGAGCGCGACAAGCGAATCGCCGATGTCAGCTGATCAATAGCCTGATCTTGACCAAACACCACGAGCTTCAAATTACGATCAAGATTTTTCAGAATTTGCTGGTCGCTACGCGAAACCGATTGCTCAGGAACCCGTGCAATTTTAGCAATGATATTTTCAATATCCTGAACACCAATGGTCTTCTTACGTTTTGACGGTGGTAACAATCGCTGGCTCGCGCCCGCTTCATCAAGTACATCAATCGCTTTGTCTGGCAAATGCCGCTCATTAATATAACGTGCTGACAACTCTGCTGCCGCGCGAATGGCCGGCTGGGTGTAGCGAATACCATGGTGCTCTTCGTAACGCTCTTTTAAACCCTGCAGAATGCGGGTAGTGTCGTCAACAGATGGCTCCGCTACATCAATCTTTTGGAACCGGCGCACCAACGCACGGTCTTTTTCAAAAATATTCTTGTACTCAGTGTATGTTGTCGAGCCAATACATTTCAGCTCACCACTACTTAACAGTGGCTTGAGCAAATTGGAAGCATCTAATACACCGCCGCTCGCTGCGCCGGCACCGATAATCGTATGAATTTCATCAATAAATAGAATCGCATCAGGTTGTTCAGCAAGCTCTTTCAATAACTGCTTAAAGCGCTTTTCAAAATCGCCGCGGTATTTGGTACCGGCGAGCAATCCCCCCATATCCAACGAATAGATAACCGCATTTTGAATCACGTCGGGAACGTCATCGGTTACGATGCGATGCGCTAAACCTTCTGCAATCGCTGTTTTACCAACGCCGGCTTCGCCAACCAATAACGGATTATTTTTGCGGCGACGGCACAACACTTGAATACAACGCTCGACTTCAAAGTCCCGCCCGATGAGAGGATCAATTTTCCCTTCACGCGCACGCGCGTTTAAATTCGTACAAAAACGCTTCAAAAAGCTTTGTTGCTCTTCGGTTTGGGTTTCGATGGTCTCTGCGTCGTTACTATCCGTTTGTGCCGACTCATCGTCGATTTTGGTCATACCGTGTGACAAATAATGCACAACATCAAGGCGAGTAATATCGTGTTTATTTAACAGATATACTGCGTGCGATTCTTGCTCACCAAAAATAGCAACCAATACGTTGGCACCGGTCACTTCACTATTACCAGATGATTGCACATGGAACACAGCTCGTTGTAATACGCGCTGAAACCCTAGAGTCGGTTGGGTGTCGGTATCTGCACTTTCATCGTCGAAACTTGGTGTGCTGCGATCAACATAACTCAATAATTCTTGCTTTAACTGCGTGAACTCGAGCCCGCAGGCGCGCAACGCTTGCGCCGCTTCTGGATTATCCAGTAACGCTAACAATAGATGCTCTACCGTCATTAATTCATGACGATGATCTCGGGCTAACCGAAATGCATCATTTAAAGTGATTTCTAGCGCTTTATTTAACATGAGCTACTCCTCAAAAGGCCCAGTGTTCAGCTTGCAAGCTTTAGGCTTTCTCCATTGAACACAACAATGGATGTTGATGTTCACGGGCATACTGGTTCACTTGTACTACTTTAGTTTCTGCAATTTCTGCAGAATAAACGCCACAAATTGCGCGTCCTTTATAGTGGATGGTTAACATGGTGTCGGTTGCCCGCTCCTGATCCATCCGAAAAAACTTAATTAATACTTCAACGACAAAATCCATTGGTGTGTAGTCGTCATTATTCAAAATCACCCGATACATTGGCGGTGGCTGCAACTTCTGCTTTTCAGCAATACGTTCACTGCCCTGTTGGTGATGATCTGCCATACCCATGGATGACCCTTTCTTTATATATAGTAGCTATTTGTACAATTGGCTTAAAAATTTGTAAGTTCGGTGAAAAATACCCACCATAAAACTCAATTTGTTCACAAAACAATCAAAAAACGGCTTGACTATCACCAGAACTCACCTAGAGTAAAACATGGTGTTAACAAGACGACATTTCAAGTGTGTTAAACACGTCGTTTCGTTAGCAACCATTCTAACAATAACTAAATTTTAAATGCAGAATAAAGGAAGTAGAAGTATGGCAACCGGTAAAGTGAAATGGTTCAATAATTCGAAGGGTTTTGGCTTTATCGAGGCAGAAGATCGCGAAGGCGATATTTTTGCACATTACTCAACCATCGATATGGAAGGCTATCGTACATTGAAAGCTGGACAAGACGTTGAGTTTCAACTCGAAGAAGGTCCAAAAGGTCTTCATGCAACCAACATTATTCCGGTGCAAGGCAGTAAATAAAACTCCGCACGCACCATTTAAAACGCCGACTCGTTAGTCGGCGTTTTTTGTTGGCTAGTCAGATTTAACTATCAATGCCAAAGTAACGGCGTAATTGGTCACGCAAATTCGGGGGGGTGCCATGAATCGTCAATTTGTCAGTATGCGGATCATATTCCACTCGAGCACCAAGCAACTCTTGATCAAAGCCAACACTCAAGCCACCACCCTGACCTTGAAACTTCACTAACTTTCGCAGTGTACTTCGATCAGCGCGAATTTCTTCAGGTAACGGCTGTGCTTGTTCAGCGCTAAAGTCTGCGAAACTGCGCTCAGCTGGCACGGCTTGTTGCAATTGCTCCGACAAATCTTTGACTCGTACGGGCTCGTTGCTTTTCCATGACGTGTCGCATATGTCGTACACCGATTTGCGCAAAGCGTTAGCTTGCTCCGTGGGCAGCTCAGCCGCTTTCACATAATCTTGTAGACTTTCCACTAAATGCTGTGATTGCTTCTTCGCATTGAGACCTTCAGCGCAACCTAAAAAATCTAAGAAAAAGTCTGAAACTTTGCGCCCTACGCGACCTTTAATAAAGGAAATATAGGTAGCTGAATCCGGCTCTTCTTGCCATTCAGTTAAATTAATAGTGGCCGCAAGCTGTACTTTATTAATGTCCAGTTGCGATGAGCGGTCGACAGAAAGGTCTGGTGCAATTGTTACACCGTCTTTGCTCGGTAAGAATGCGACGACTAAATAATCCTGGCCGCGTTCCGTATAACTCGCAATCACCAAAAAACCGTCTTCAAGAATGCCATAGTGCTGAAGTTGCTGATGAAGAATTTTTGATGCTTGCTGCGAAAATGCGACGAACTCTTCATCACCACTACGCCAGGCTCTTAATTTATCAGGAAACTCGCTAATTTGATGTTCTTCGGCATCATCAGAAATAGGGTCAATAAAGCGCGCATAACCTTTACTCGGCTTCGCATTATAAACTTCGGTCAACTCGCTCAATAACAACCCAACCTCGTCGTTAATCGCCAGTGTTGCCGGCGCGACACGCAGTCCGATTTGACCGTCATTGGTGTAAAATTGATGGATAATGCTATGTTTCACATCAGCTTGCATCTTATCTCGGTGTCCTCTGTCATTCCCTGTGATACTATGTGCGCTAGTTTAACATGTTGAGAATTAAAACCATGCCGATTGTTTCGAAATACGACGTAAAAACCCAACAACAGTTGCTGGATGCGGTCATTGATGTATTGAATCAACACAAAGCGCCAACTGATTTAGCCCTGATGACGCTTGGTAACGCCGTCTCAAATATTATCAATGCCAGTTATAAATCCGAAGATGCGTACAAGGTTGCTGAACAATTCGGTAAAGTACTGCTACAATCGATGGAAAAACAAGCATAAAGGTTCAAGCAGCGCATGAAACAACGTAAACAACGTCGCGACAAAATTGCTCGATTAATCAGTTGGGGCCACTGGTTTACGTTCTTCAATATTCTGATTGTACTCGCCATCGGAACTCTTTATATCGAAGCAACCGAGTCACCAGGTAGCGCTCTTGGCGTACTCTATATGTTAGTGAATTGGCTTGGGCATTTTGCCTTTTTGCCGTTCATCGTTTTTATTATTCTGATTTTTCCATTTTGCTTGCTTATCCCGTTTACTCGGATATTGCGCGGTATCGCCACATTAGTCGCGTCATTCGGTCTCATTGCGCTGGTAGCCGACGCCCTGTTCTATCGCCAATATGGTTATCATCTCAATACCTATTCACTGTCGCAGTTAGCCACCGATGCAGAAACTGTATTCGCCGGTGCCAGCTTCGTCATACTGCTTGGCATGTTATTAATTTTCGTTGTGCTACTGATTTTTGAACTGGGTTTAGCGAATATCGCTTGGAAGCGGCTCGACAAGTTACAGCAGAAACACTGGGGCAACGCGTTTAGCGCCGTCTTCGTGCTGTGTTTTTTAGCAAGCCACAGTATACATATTTGGGCTGATGCAGTGTTTTATACGCCGATAACCAAGCAAGACGACATGTTTCCATTGAGTTATCCAACCACAGCCAAAACTTTAATGAGCAAACATGGATTGTTGGTAGAGCAGCGCCTTGAAGCAACTGAGAATCTTATTCGTCAGGGCACCGCAGTAAAATTGGCCTACCCGACACGGGCGTTGCAATGTGCTCGCGTTCCAGATGCTCCAAATACGTTAGTAATTGCTGTGAATCAGCTCGACACAGCAACGGTAACGGTATTACAAAGTGAATTTCCTGAATTACGCTTGTATTCAAGTCCTATGCTTGGCCATCGTGATAGCAGCAGTGGTTTATTTGAATTAATTTATGCGTTACCTGATCTTTATCAAGCACCCATGGCTCACGCCGACAAGCACCCTGTCTATTTTTCAACACTGCGTGATTATCGCGTTGAAGTAACACTTCAAGATCAATTTCAAAAATCATCACTGCCTGAGCCACTGGAAAAATTTAACGCATTTAATTTACCCGAACCGTCCGCCTACATCGGTATAGCAACTGCTGACACCATAACCGCCGAAATGAAGCGTGTGTTACGTCGACAGCTGGACGATAATACGCAAGTGATTGTCGTCGGTATTGAACCGCAACAAACTGAAGATAAGGAAGAACTTGCGATTGCATCAATGCAAGTCACGTTACTACATACCGAAGGACTGCCGTTAAAGCAGCAACCTTTAGCGTTGCTTACTGACATCATGCCGACGGTACTGGCGCGCTATATTAATTGTGTTGATGAAGCAGATGCCTATTCAATTGGTATTGATTTGACCGCGGAACAACGACGCTTACCGGTAATGACAAGCTTTGGTCATGATCTAGTTGTGTACGACGAAGAAATGACCTCTATCATTAAAGCGGACGCGAGTATTCGCACTTTCGATAACCAAGAACAAAAACTCTTACCTGGCGTATCACCGGCGACACCAGTATTAGTTGATGGTATTCGAAAGTTAAAACGTTTTAGTCAAGACCAGCAATCCCCTGCTGAACAATAAAACATCAGTTGACGCGCTAACCCTTGCCTATTTGTTGGTAATCGGTAATATAGCCACCTCGGTCGGCGTGTAGCGCAGCTTGGTAGCGCACTGTCATGGGGTGTCAGGGGTCGCTGGTTCAAATCCAGTCACGCCGACCAATTTCCTTCTACTCAGCGAAAAAGAACTGGTTTCGTCCAGCCTCTTTTGCCCGATACATTGCCGCATCGGCAATCTTCAGTAACTGTTTCGGCGTGTCAGCGTGCTCGGGATATAATGCCACACCCATTGATGCGCCAATTTGCAAGGTCAGCGAACCAACACGGAATGGTCGTTGGAGTGCGTCAATAACCTCGTTAGCTATTTTTTCAATATCGCTACGCGTCTGAATATGTTCCAACAAAATAATAAATTCATCGCCGCCTAAGCGCCCCACAATATCAGTTGAGCGCAGGCATTCCCTAACCCGCGGGCCGACAGCCTGTAATAACGCATCGCCAACATCATGACCATGCGTATCATTCACTGGTTTAAAGAAATCTAAATCAAAAAATAATAACGCGCAGGATCGTTTTGATGTGTGGGTTCGTTTTATGGCATCGTCAAGGTGTTGCAACACCGCAAATCGATTAGGTAAATGTGTCAGAGTGTCAGTAAGCGCGAGTTGTTGCATTCGCTCTTGGTCATGTTTCTCCGCTGAAATATCATTAAAAATATGAATGAGCTGTAATGCCTCACCTTTATCATTACGCACAGCGGTAATCGTTTGCAGCGCTGGAAAACTATCACCATTTGGCTTCTTATACCAAACCTCACCCTGCCAGCTATCGTTCTTCACAATATGCCGTCTTACTTGGCGCTGAATATCGTTAGTCATGCGTTCTTTATCAAGGAATGCTAAAAGGCTGGTATCCCTAAAATTATCAACGCCAAGATTAAACAACTCCGCAAAAGCTTGGTTGACGCGCAAAACCATTAACCCATTATCCGTAATCACAATAGCTTCTTGCGCTTTTTCAAACACCGTATTGGCGAGTTTCAGCTTGCGGTTTGATTCATGTAATTGTTTGTGTTGCGCCAATTGCGCGCGAATAATCGGCTGCGAGTATTTGTGCAGCCACCAAGCGCCAATAGCAACGGTCATAATAATGACGAACCCAACCGATGCAAATTCGGTGATCAATGCGCCAAAAAGCGAGGTGTCCGCATGAATAACAACCAAACCCCAAGCGGAATCGTTGAACGGAATAAAGTAATGTAAGCGCGTGTCATCCTTAGATGTATCGCGATATACAAACGGCGCGCTGCCATATGCGGCGATATAGAAATTCTCACCAGAACCGAACTCTCGTTGTTTTAATTGATTTGATACCTGATCAAACTCGATATATAAACGTTCACGCGAGTTTACCAAACGAAAATTTGTATCCTGTCCAAAAGTATTTAACTCTCGCAAAATATCAAGAACTTCGGTTGGTCCGAATAAGAGAATGTCGATACCGATTATTCGATTATCATCGTCAACAATCGGTGCGGCGGCAGAGAGGAATAAGTTGTCAGCCAGATTGACATAATGAAGACCATACGCGCGTAGTTGCTGTATGTTTTTACTTAAATCAAAGTCTAATAAATCACTCGCTGGGCCTTTATATTCGGCAATGGTTTCACCGGAATTGGTAATGCGTATGCCGGCAGCAAGATTAGGAATAAAGGCCGCAGCATCAGCTATACGGTTAATCGTTTCATTTGCAACCTGGTCTAAATCGATATCACCGGCTGAATATGCGATTAACGCTTTACGAATTTGAGTGCGACTCGCGAACTGTTTGGCAATTGACTGATAATGTTGCAATTGCTTTTGCACTGACATCGCCTGCGCAGAAGCATAGGTTAAGCCGGTGCGTTCTTGGGATTGTGAGATGTAAAACGATAGTGGAATTAACGTTGCTAAACTTGCGATAACACCTGTCAACAAAATACCCCACACGACTTTGCGGATTAGCGTACGATATTTCCCTGAAATGTCCTTTGCAGTTCTAGTCACTGCGAATCCTTATGCTGGCATTAATGTGATAGTTTTATATCCTTTTAAAAACAGTATAGCTAGTTTCGTTTGAATTTTGTGCAAAAAGGAGTGGGTATTATCCTACCCCATTGTGACTAATTTGCCTGACTCCAGAAACCACGACACAGTTCGGTAACATCGCGCACACATTCTTGACGTTGAGCGTCGCGAACAAAGCTACGCTGATTTAAGCTCGACCACTGTGGGTGACGACGTGCTAATTTTAATCGTCCTGACAACGCACGTAAGAATTGCTCGCGTAATTTTGAAGATTGCGTCACTAACAATAAATCTTGTGAACCGTGACCGCGTGTTGCCAGCTGTTGTAATAAATTTAATTGGCGCAAGGTCAATAACTTTAAAATTTCATCATCGACAATTAATTCGCGTTCACCTTTAAAGTGTCCCAGTAACTTTTTACCGTAGTGATTCCAGCCCTGCCAAATACCACCGACAGCAGCACCAAGCGCAGTACCAGCGCCCAAACTCATACCACCAACCATTAAATCAACACCGGCGCCAATCGCTGCACCACTGCCTACGCCAACACTGGCTTTGATACCGAACTCTTTCAGCGTGTCCAGTTCGAATAAATCATCTTTCCACGTGCCGTCAGTTTGTCGGAGTTGTTGCAATCGAACGTGCTCTAACCGAAACGCGTATAACGCAAGCATTTCAGTGATACAGTTACGTTCCCGGCGCTTAACCAAGTTTTGCATTTGTTCAACAATAGGTTTCAACTGGGCTTCATTAATATTTGCTTTGATTTGTTCGTGAAATGCCGCAACGTCAACCAGTAATTCAGCAATTTGGGTTAGGCCGGTGTTTAACCGATGCGCGCGTTGCTGGGTTCGATATTCAGCCAATTGTTCAAGTTGACTTTGGAAGCCCGGAACAATCGCACTCAGGCGGTTAAACAATATTGCTTCTCCACCTTCTGGTGGACTCACGGCGTCAAACTCAATATGCGCATGCAGGTTCACTTTCGTTAACGCTAGCTTCCATTCATTTACATTGTTGGGCTTTTGCGCAGTAAAATTTAAGATGGGTAATATTGGTTTGCCACAGCGCGCCAGCACGCTTAATTCATCTTGATACTTTGGCAAGACAGGGTCACGTACGTCAATCACGTAAAGTGCGGCATGACATTTGAGTAATTGACGTAAAACCTTCGACTCTTGCTCAAACTGATGCGCTGCAGCCATGGTGCTTAGAAAATGACGAACCTGTGCTGGTCCGTCATGTCGAAAGCTGGATTCACTGTGGATTAAATGTTCGTATAAATCGGAGCCGGCTTCTAATCCTGGCGTATCAAATAAACGCAGTAAAACTTGACCATCGGCATCAACATCAATACTCGTGACTTCGCGTGTTGTGCTTGGCCGTGAGTCAACTTCACCGAATTGGCTATCATGTAATAATGTGCGCATTAACGAGGTTTTACCGGTGTTGGTATGCCCAACCACCGCTAACATAAGAGCGTTTACTGTTTCCATATTACGCCCTCCTCGTCTAAACACTCTTGCCAATGCACAATTCTCTTTTCATCGCTTTTTTCAGAAATAATCAATAGTGCTTCAACGTTTAAACAATATTGTTGGAGTAGCGCGAGAAAACGCATGGCTGCTCTATCCGGTGTGAGTTGTGCATTTAAACGCACGGTAATTTTTGCAACTGGCTCGGCATCAAGTCGTGCCAGTAAACGGTGTTTTTCGTCACTGCTAGCAATTACCCCTGCATACCAATCTTCACGTTGATGTTGTGCAGCCCACGCAGTATCCGCTTCATGATCCAGGCTCAGCACCAATTCGCCATGCCCCGGTTTAGGCGTTCGCCATTGTGATGAATCGATACCCGACACATCACTATCGGCATCAACGAGTTCGGTAGCGGCTGACACCGTTAGTTTGCGAATAATCGGGGCATAACCAGGTAGTGTCAAATCGATGGTCATTTTACGAATACGGGCAATCAAAACTCCAATTGCACCGATTAAAAACAATAACCGCCATGCGACACCATAAATAATGACGCAGCTTAATAACCAACGTCCAGCTTCAAGTTGTGCACTCTCGCTCGGCTGATCCCACAATGCGGCAACCGAGGGCGCATCAACGCCGAATAAACTCGGTAAAAATCCGATAACACTAACCCAAGTCTGCAAGGTCGCGGCTGGCCAAATCGTGGTTGCCCATGTGAAAGCATAAGCACTGGTACTCAGATGAAAGAATAAGACAAACCATACCGCCAACATGAACAACGTCCAATAACCGTGGGTTAGCGCGGCGCCCGCAGGTTTTGTCAGGCCGTATTGGTTAGCGATGGTAAGCAGGGTGTTATTAAACTGCTGATTGTATTGGCGCTGGCCAATATGCTCGAGACCCCATAACGACACGCGACCAACCCAACCATAGCTATCTTTAATAATCAGCGAAAAACACCACAAGACGAATAGAATAATGTGTAAACCCAATAGCATCATCAAGGCGTAACTGAGCGAAATAGGTTGTGAGACGCTTAACGTACCGCGAACTACTGCAACAGCACCAATTATTGCGAATAGACTCAGAAGAATAGCGATAAGACGACGAAAATGGTCCCACAAACGAAGTTGGTGGACTAAGCCAAGCCGCGCCGCCAAAAGTTCGGCACGTTTAAACACGCGCTGTTCCATAGTCGGTAACTGGCGAGCTTGTTGTTCGATGGCATCGGCGCGTTGAAAGCCATTTTGTAATTCATGGCGACGAACGAGCTCGGCCATCCACACTGATCGAAAACGAGAGAATATTTTAAGCATTGAACCGCTATCTACTTAGCTAAACTGCATTGTAATTATTATTTTTATTAGCCTTCATTTAACCTGAGAAGCGGTCGATTTACAACGCTTGATTCGGGTATTTCGAACGAAGATTTATAATTGAGTACGTTGACGACAAGTCGCTTCAGATAAGTCGTAATTAACACTCACATAGTGGTCATTAGGGCAAACTAACTTTTCTGAATCTTTTTTCGAGTTTGAGGATAACTGCGTTAACTTAACTGCCCAATCGTTCAAGTTGACGTTGGGTGTCACATCAATCTGTTGATCGCGGTTAAAATATTGAAACGCAACGCCGCCGAATATGAAAAGCAACAATAGTTTGCGCATGGCTATATCTACCTAAATTGCAGTTAACGAAGAGATTGGTAATCTCTGCCTCTAGTACAGCAATGAGTCTAAGCAAATCTTCTTATTTGCACCGTAAATTTAGGGTAAATTCAGTGTAAATATTGAACCATGCACCTAGTGCTATGATTTTACTCGCAATAACTTTACGGCAGTGCCATATGCCAGTAGTTCGGCCGCACCATGCGCAAGCATAGAGGTACTAAAACGCACATCAATGACAGCATCAGCGTCAAGCGAACGGGCTTCGTCGACCAATCGGTCTAACGCTTGCTCACGGCTCTCAGCAAGTAACTTTGTGTAATCGTGTATTTCACCACCAACAATGTTACGAAAAGCAGCAAAAATATCGCGTAACATCAGAATTTCTCGTTGCTCAGTTGATAACTTTTGCAAGCCCGTACGAACCCATTGTTGAGTTTGCCAGGTCTCGAGTTGACAATCAGGCTCAATCGAAACAGGAGCTGATTGTTCTTCGGTTTCACTATCAATTGGTTGCTCTTTGCGCTCATGCCGAATCACGTCAATCGCCGCGTTGTGTACCGAACGCAAAAACCAAGCTTTAAGATGCTGGCTTTCGTGCGGCATGTCGGAGAGAAACATTGCCTTGGCTAATACCTGCTGAACACTATCGGCGGCGCGTTGCTCGCACTGCTGAATTGCCATAGCGTGAGCCATCGCATCAGCTAAAAACGGGCGTAATAACGCCAACCGATCAGACATATAAGTTCCTAGTAAAATGGTCGCTTACTTATAAAACGAACGAGGTAATCCTTTTATTCCCTTTTTTCTAAAAAATATTTTAAGTGATTAATCTGGCAAAAAGCCGCCAGACTGACGTGCCCATAGCTGCGCATATAAACCGCCATGCGCTAACAACTCCTCGTGGCTACCTTGCTCCACAATTCGGCCTTCATCCATCACCACTAACCGATCCATCGCGGCAATCGTGGATAATCGATGAGCTATGGCAATAACCGTTTTACCTTCCATGAGTCGATATAAGTTTTCCTGAATTGCCGCTTCCACTTCTGAATCCAATGCTGAGGTGGCCTCATCAAGTATCAGAATTGGCGCATCTTTTAACATGACTCGCGCTATCGCAATGCGTTGCCGTTGCCCTCCTGAAAGCTTCACACCGCGCTCACCAACATGCGCTTCATAGCCACGTCGGCCTTGCGAGTCCTCTAAATCGGCAATAAAGGCATCGGCTTCGGCGCGATGCGCAGCTTGATCAATCATCTCTTGCGTTGCATCTGGGCGACCGTACGCAATATTGCCGCGGACCGAACGATGTAATAGCGACGTGTCTTGGGTGACCATGCCAATATGTTGGCGTAGGCTTTCTTGCGTCACCATAGATATATCCTGACCATCAATGGTAATCCGCCCTTCTTTCACTTCATAAAAGCGCAGCAACAGATTCACTAGGGTTGATTTACCAGCACCGGAACGACCGACTAAGCCAATTTTTTCGCCTGCTTTAATCGCAAGTTCAAGATCGCGTAATACGGGTTTATCTTCGCTATAAAAGAAATTGAGATGTTCAAAATGAATATTGCCCTGCTTAACAACAAGCGGCTTCGCTTGCGGCTTATCTTGAATATCTTGTGGAACTGAGACGGTCTTAATACCGTCTTGCACGGTTCCGATATTTTCAAAGAGTGACGAAATCTCCCACATGATCCACTGGCTCATACCCCACAGGCGAAGTACCAAACTGAGCGCAACTGCAATGGCACCAACTGTAATCAGACTCTCGACCCATAAGTAAATTGCCAAAAATCCGACACTAAATAACAATAGCGAATTTAGAAGATACAAACACGTATACAGCTTCGTCACTAAGCGCATTTGCCGGTGCACAGTTCCGAGGAAATCAGTCATACCCTCTTTTGCAAAGGCGAGTTCACGTTGCGCATGAGAAAACAGTTTGACCGTTTGAATATTGGTATAACTATCGACAATTCGACCAGTCATGATTGAACGCGCGTCGGCTTGCGCAGCGGCCACTTTCCCAAGACGCGGCACAAAATATCGCAACAAAACAACATATAGCGCTAACCAAACGATAAGCGGCAATGCTAAGCGCCAATCAGCAGCACCAATAATCACCACAGTACCGATGAAATAAACCGTGACATAGTTCAGCACATCGAACAGCTTGATCACACACTCTCGTACCGCTAAAGCTGTTTGCATTACTTTAGTTGCAATTCGACCGGCAAATTCATCTTGATAAAAGGTGACAGACTGGTTGAGTAGATATTTATGCACTAACCAACGAATCCGCATTGGGTAGTTGCCCAACAGACTTTGATACGTAATCAAAGAATGAAATATCACCAATAACGGCAAGCCGATGAGCACGACCGCGGCCATACCTGTTAGCCCCCAAAACTGTTCTTGCACAAACGTTTCGCGGTTTTGTTCAGCCAGCCAGTCCACAATATTACCAATGAAACTGAATAACCAAACTTCGGTCAGTGCAATCAACATCATCAAGGCGCCAGCGGTGAAGATAAACGGCCACGCACCTCGACTGTAATACAAACAAAAGGCAACCAACGTTTTCGGTGGCTGCTCTGGGTTACCATCCGGAAATGGTTTAAGACGACGTTCAAACCAACTGAACATGAATAATCCTTAATTGCAGGTTACACGTAACAAGCTAGACTTTGGTCGTATGTCAGTTGTTAGTGTGCATGAAGTAACATAACGCAGTTATTGTTGTACCAATAATAAACTAAAAAGGGTAACGTCATGAATGCAATTCTGCTAATGCTACTCGGTTTAGGTGCGATGTTTTTGGGCTATGTGTTTTATTCAAAATTCGTAGCCGAAAAAATATTCAAACTTGATCCGAATTTCCGAACACCAGCTCATGAATTTGAAGATGGTGTCGACTTTGTTCCGACCAACAAATATGTGTTGTGGGGACATCACTTCACTTCAGTAGCTGGTGCTGCTCCTATTATTGGACCAGCCATTGCGGTCATTTGGGGTTGGGTTCCAGCATTTTTGTGGGTGGTTTTCGGTACCATCTTTTTCGCGGGTGTGCATGATGCCGGTGCAATTTGGGCCTCGAACCGTAATAAAGCTCGCTCAATTGGTGCCTTGACGGGAGATGTTGTCGGCAAGCGTTCACAAAGCTTGTTCATGATCGTTATCTTCTTGGTTTTACTAATGGTCAATGCAGTATTTGCCACAGCTATCTCAGGCCTGCTGATTAACTTCCCAAGTTCAGTCGTACCGGTTTGGGGGGCAATTTTTGTCGCACTTATTATTGGCCAAGTAATTTTCCGTAAATGGATGAATCTTGGTACGGTATCGATTCTTGGTGTTATCGCACTGTACGCATTAATTTATGCGGGTCCGTCATTGCCTATTGCGTTGCCTGAGACGGTTTTTGGCGTTTCTGATAATGCGCAGTGGATTATCGTGCTCTTCCTATACGCTGCCATTGCCTCACTATTACCAGTATGGATGTTGCTGCAACCGCGTGACTATATTAATGGTCTGCAATTATTTATTGGTTTAATTTTGGTGTACGGTGCGGTGTTAATTAGCGGCCCCGAACTTGTGGCACCAGCGTTCAACACCAACACGCCAGAAGGAACCCCAAGTTTGGTGCCGTTACTATTTGTAACGATTGCCTGTGGTGCGATTTCAGGCTTCCACGGTTTGGTTGCTTCAGGTACCACCTCAAAACAGCTCGATAAAGAAACCGATGCACGATTTGTTGGTTACTTCGGCGCGATTGGTGAAGGTTCATTGTCTTTGGCCACCATCATTGCCGCTACTGCGGGCTTTGCAACACTTGCTGATTGGCAAGCGGTATATCATAGCTTCGGACAAGGTGGTGTATCTGCCTTCGTACAAGGCGGCGCGAATATCTTAAACAACGGTATTGGGCTCGATGTGGAGCTATCACAAACATTGCTGACTGTAATGGCTGTTTTATTTGCTGGTACCACCATGGACACCGGCTTACGTCTGCAACGTTATATCTTCCAAGAATGGGGCAATATCTACAATATTAAGTGGATGGAAAAGGCGGCACCAGCAACCTTGCTTGCTGTGATTTCGTGCCTACTTCTCGCCTTTGGTGCAGGCGGTGCTGATGGTTCAGGTGGCCTATTAATTTGGCCATTATTTGGAACCACCAACCAATTGTTAGCAGGCTTAACGTTGCTTGTGATTACCACCATGTTGGTTAAGTTGGGACGTCCAATGTACGTCACCTTAATCCCATTGTTGTTCTTGTTAGTCATGACAATCTATGCCCTGTTAATTCAGCTGATGGGCTTTTATCAGAAATCAGATTGGTTCCTGTTCGGCTTAGACTTAGTTGTGTTAGTAGCGGCTATTTGGATTGCTCTGGAAGCTGCTGGAACATTAACGCGCCTCCGCCGTGAAGCACGTCAATCAGCTAATTAAGGTATTACTATGAAAATACGAGCGATTGTGGAATGGTTAAAGCAGGCAAATGAATACGCGACCAACGTGTACAACGCCCCTTACCGTTCTGCGATTGCTCGTGCCAAGCGGGATGAAGATGATTTATTCATGCTTTTAGTGTTCTCCGAACTCATGGGCGTTCCGAATCCCGCTTCTTATTACACACTGGAATTACAGCCGTTATTATTAGAGCGCTTCCACGAATGGCATTTACGCATGGGAATGGAGCATTCGCCGTTAGACGGTTTTCGGTGTTGTTAAGCCCCCTACCTCGTTTTATTCCGCTAATTTTATGGTGACCTGATGTTCTCGCTGAATACGAAAAAAATCATTTTTGTTGGAGGTAAAGGTGGCGTTGGAAAAACCACCGTGTCATCGGCTATCGCCTTACAACAAGCGGAATTAGGGCGTCGTGTTTTACTTATTTCTACCGACCCCGCCCATAGCTTAGCTGATGCTTTTGACCGGCCGATTGGTGACAGTAAAACCAAAGTTGCAGTTGGTGTTGATGCGTTAGAGATTGATCCGGATCGTGAAGTTGATGCGCATATTGAGCGAGTCATGCGTACGATGAAACGGTTCAGCAAACCCGATATGTTCCCAGAAATAGAGCGCCAAATGCGTTTAACACAGCAGTCGCCGGGTGCACAAGAAGCTGCTTTGTTAGAGCGAATTGCCCGCATTATTGATGAAGAACCTGCCCATTACGATGTCATGATTTTTGACACGGCACCAACGGGTCATACGTTACGTTTATTGAGCCTTCCTGAGGCGATGGCGGCATGGACACAAGGCCTATTAAAACAAAGTCAGAAAGCAAAACAGCTTGAAGGTGTGCTTGAACATCTCTCGCCCAAAGCCGGTAAAGACATTACCAATCCAATGGCTGATCCAACACAACATGAAACAGCAACGATGGATGATCGTACCGCCGAGATTACCGAAACGTTGCTGCGGCGCCAGCGCTTATTTCATCGTATTCGGCATGTGTTGACCGACCCACAACAAACTGGATTAGTATTTGTATTAACGCCGGAAAAATTACCGATTTTAGAAACAACGCGTGCCGTTGCGGCGCTTAAATCTGAGCATCTGCCGATTGCTGGTTTAGTCATCAACCGTAACCTGCCTGATCTTATTGATAGTGACTTTTTTGCACAGCGGCGTCAGCAAGAATCACTCTATCGCGAAGAAATTGAAAATACCTTTGCTGATTTATCGCGCGTTTATTTGCCGTTGTTTCCAACCGATTTACATGGTTTAGCTGCGTTGCAAAAAGTTTGTGCAGAATTGCCCCGCGACTAAACCACGACCTTAGACAAGCAGGTAACTCACATAGGCTACGAGGCCTAGGCCTAGAAGCCACCACCCTGCTTGTCTACTTTGCTGTTGCCACCAATTCAACACTCGCTCCCCAAACCAATAAACCAGCAGTGCGAGTCCGTAATAACGAATACCCCGAGCAATTAACGAAGCCAGCATGAAGAGGCTAAATGGATACTCGCTACTCCCTGCCGCTAACATACCAACTTGAAACGGTACTGGGGTAATCCCCACTAACAATAACGTAGCAAAACCATGTTCACTAAAACGCGCGGTAAACGCTTCGAAGGCATCCTGATAACCCAAGGTGGTGAGTAACCAATCGCCTAGATCGTCTAAAAACCAATAGCCAACGCTGTAGCCAATGCTAGCGCCGACTAAACAGCCTAACAACGTTGCCGTAGCAATAGCCCAAATACGGTCGCGTTGATGAATTAATAGCGGAATAAGGATAAGTTCCAATGGGATGGGAACAATCAGACTTTCCAACAACGAAGCGAGGAAAATAAGCGGCAATATCGCTTTTGAGTCAGCAAAACGAGCTAACCAACGGTCAGCGCGTTTATTGTGAGTTGACTGCATTCAACTATTCGCCAAACGCACCAGCAGCACCTGGATATACCACAGGGCTTTCAAAGTCATCGTCGCTCACACTAGCAACACCGAAAAAGTAATTATCAATCACCACATTTTCGAGTGTGTATTCAGTGACGTTGCCAACATAGCGGCTGAATTCCCAATTTGGTGCATCAGTATGACGCCAATAAATGCGATAACCTTTCACATGGTCTTTCTCGGCAGCTGTTGGCGCCGCCCAACTCAATGTTGTACTTGGACTCACTGCTCCGGCAATTTTCACTTGTGCCGGAGGGCTTGGTGCCCACGCCATACTCGCCAGAGATACGGCATTTAATGCGGTTAATTTAGCTGCATAATCAAAGTCTACGCCATCGATGGTGTCGCCGTATGCAATGCCATTCTCAACGCGCAAATCTTGATGTTGACGATTATAGTTTTCGTTGGTTTCCATAATGCGTACGCCAGGAAATCCAAGATCGTTAAACGGTCGATGATGTCCGCCACGCGCAAAACGGTCTAAGCGATAAATCACCATGGTATCTAAGTTTGGGATATAACGATCCGCCATCCAGTCAATGTAGCGTGCGACATTTCGGCTTGGTGAATCGACTTCACCACCCATGAAACGACGCCGACGAATATCCTCTGGCGTTTCGTCTTGGCGCGTTCCTTCAGCAAAAATTCGCGCGGTCGTATTATCGATGACACCGTTTATACCTTCAATATTACCGATCATGTCATTATTCAAGACAGCTTTAATACGCCAACCATCTTGTTTTGCTTGCTCAGCCATGATCTTACCGCCAAAAAGCCCCTGCTCTTCGCCGGCTAATGCGGCATAAACAATACTTCCGGCAAATTTATATTTACTTAATACGCGCGCGGCTTCGATAGTCCCTGCAACCCCTGAGGCGTTATCGTTGGCACCCGGGGCATCGGAAGTGTAATCCATAACATCACTCACACGTGAATCGATATCCCCCGACATAATCACGTAACGTGATGGGTCGACAGTCCCCTTCTGTACCGCAATCACGCTGACCACCTCAACAGGATCAGGAATACGCGGCTCACCCGAGATCACTCGCGACTGGTAATAAACTTCAAGGCAACCACCACATTCGGCAGAGATTTTATCAAATTCAGCCTTAATCCAGCGGCGTGCAGCACCTATGCCGCGGGTATCCGATTCAGTTTCTGATAACGTATGACGCGTACCAAAGCTCACCAGCTTTTCAATATCGTGTTCAATACGATCAGCCGAAACTGCTTGTTGAATGGCATGCAATTGTGGCTGGTCGGTATATTCGACATCGGCATGCGCGCTCATGGCGAAAACACCAGCTGCGACAGACGACAATAGCGCCGACGGTTTAAGTTTCATCGCGACTTCCTCTAGTTGGTCTGTTAAGAATGGCGTACTATACCTTTATACGTTATCCATAAAAGAGGACGCAACCATGAAAGCAGTTGGTTATCGACACTCTGGGTCGATTGATACAGAAAATGCGTTAATTGACACGACTGTGCCCGATCCTGTGCTCGGGCCAAATGATATTTTGGTCGCTGTTTACGGTATTGGCGTGAACCCAGTTGATACCAAAATTCGCTCGCGCCGTGAGCCGGCAGCCGACGAAATCGGTATTTTGGGCTGGGATGCCAGCGGCGCTGTACTCAGCGTTGGGGAAAATGTCTTTGATTTTAAAGAAGGCGATGAGGTTTGGTATGCCGGCGCAGTCAATCGACATGGCTGCAACGCTCAATATCAGGTGGTTGATGCGCGCATTGCCAGCAAAAAACCAAGAACCTTATCATTTGCCGATGCTGCCGCAATGCCCCTTACTTTTTTAACTGCTTGGGAATTACTCTTCGAGCGTCTCGGTTTAACTGAAGAAAATAACGCCACGGACTCAGCTACGTTATTGATTACTGGCGCCGCTGGTGGCGTTGGCTCTGCATTATTACAATTAGCTAAACTGAACCAAAACCTAACAACAATCGCCACCGCATCCCGAACTGAATCCCAGCAATGGGCGAAAAAGATGGGTGCCGACATCGTCATCGATCACAGTCAACCACTAGCGCCTCAGCTTCAGCAACATGGGATTCAACAGGTGACTCATGTCGCCAGCTTGACGCATACCGATCAGCATTTTGCCGCGTTAGTTGAGCTGTTGGCGCCACAAGGTCACTTTGCCCTGATTGATGATCCTGAGCAGCCGTTAGATATCAAACTCATGAAACAAAAAAGTCTCGCATTGCATTGGGAATTCATGTTTACCCGCTCGTTATTCGAAACCACTGATATGCATCGGCAAGGTCAAATATTACGTGAAGTGGCTGAATTAACGGATGCAGGTAAACTGCAAACCACAAAAACTGAGCACTTTGGTGATTTAACTGCCGCAAATTTAATCCGCGCGCACAAGCAACTCGAATCGCACAGTACTGTCGGCAAAATCGTACTCGACGGTTACAATGCTCCCCTTGCCTAACTGGTGCACTGGTCAGCGGTGAAACGTAGCTCAAACAGCAACGTTTCATCGCGATCTAAATAGCGGATAACCAAAAAATCAGCCTGTTCGCGATAGAATTTAAGTGATTCACTCGCACAATATTGACGCAACATTGCCGGCTGTAGCTGCTGGCGGATATCCTCAATATTGTGTTGGTATTTATCCACATCAACAAGGCTATAAATAAAACGCATCCCGTAATTAACCACCTCCGCGCGTTCGAAACGTGTCTGACGATCCAGTAGTTTGGGTAAATCACGATTCAACTTACCTGAGCGCTCTAACAGCTGTTGATACAAATCGTTACGATTTTTAATTGTTGAGCTAGTTGCTAACTGGCGATAGAGCAAAATCATCACACATCCCAATAAAAGAACCCCACCCCCAAGCAAAAGCTGGCGTTTAAAGCGATTTGTCATAAACTTCACCTATTATTTGCACCGTATTTTCAGATTGAACGTATCGAAAATATTGAGACCAGTCACTTACAAACATACATGAATGTATGTATAATTATGGTCGTCGAAAATCATTAACCGAATACGAGGTATTTACATGCAACAACGTTTTCGTAAGCCGTTGTTCGTATCTGTGTTAGCAAGTTCTATTTTGCTAGCTAGTTGTGGTGACGCCGAGCAAGGCGCTGCAAACGCAGGTCAACAGCAACAAATGACCGTTGGAATCGTCACTGTTAGCGCGCGCGACGTTGATTTAACCACTACCCTACCTGGCCGTGCAAGTGCCTTTCGCGTTGCCGAAGTGCGTCCGCAGGTCAGCGGTATTTTAGAAAAGCGCCTATTTGAAGAAGGCTCAATGGTTGAAGCTGGCCAACAGTTGTATCAAATTGATGCCGCGATGTACGAGGCAGAGCTAGCTAGCGCAAAGGCTGAAATTGCGCGCGCTACCGCCGCAGTAAAATCAACCAAGTCGCGCTTTGAGCGCAGCCGTGACTTGTTAAAAGATAAAGCGATAAGCCAACAAGATTTTGATGAAGCTGAAGCAGCGTACCTGCAAGCAGAAGCACAATTAAAAGTTGCTCAGGCGAACTTAGCTCGTGCCGAACTCAACCTAGAATATACCAAGGTAAAAGCTCCAATTGCGGGTCGCATTGGCCGCTCACAGCTTACCGAAGGTGCATTGTTGAGTGTTGGCCAAGCACAAGCGCTAACGACAATTACTCAGCTTGACCCAATTTATGTCGATATCGCACAAAGCACCAGTGACTACCTTACTTTACAGCAAGCGATTGCTGATGGCCGTATTGAGACGGATGCAAATAATCGCGCCAAAGTGGTAGTCCGTGTAGGCGAAAATGATAACTTCAGCACACAAGGCGAGTTGCTATTCAACGAAGTTACCGTTGACCCGCAAACCAGTGCTATCACGCTACGCGCTCGTCTCGATAATCCGGACCACGCTATTTTACCAGGTATGTATGTGCGCGCTGAAGTTGCTGCTGGCAACCTGAAAAACGCAATCTTAGCGCCACAAACCGGTGTTTCAAGAGACCCGCGCGGTCGCGCCATTGCCTATGTTGTGAATTCAGAGGGCAATGTTGAACAACGTTATTTGCAAGTCGATCGTACTGTTGGAACCGATTGGGTCGTCACAGATGGCCTGCAACCTGGCGACAAAATTATTGTTGAAGGGCTTCAGAAGATTCAGCCTGGTATGCCTGTACAAACTGAAGAAGTGAAGTAAATCATGGCAAAATTTTTTATAGATCGCCCTATTTTTGCATGGGTTATCGCTATTGTGATCATGCTCGCTGGTGGCCTTGCGGTAACGCAGCTTCCAGTAGAACAGTATCCTGAAATTGCGCCACCTTCGGTGCAGATTAACGCAAGCTATCCGGGTGCTACTGCGGCAACCTTGGAAGAGAGCGTCACGCAGGTTATTGAACAGAACATGAACGGTATTGATAACCTCAAATACTTTTCATCAACCAGTGATTCTGCCGGTAACGCGAGTATCACGTTAACCTTTGAAGCTGGTACCGATGCGGATATCGCGCAGGTGCAGGTGCAAAATAAGTTGCAACTTGCGCTACCGTTATTGCCGCAAGAGGTTCAAAACCAAGGCTTAGTTGTTGCCAAATCAAATAACTCGTTCTTGCTGGTTGCTGCGCTTATCTCGAGCAATCCGGAAATTACCCAAATCGATCTCGGCGATTATATCGCCAGTAATATGCAAGATCCGATTAGTCGTACACCGGGTGTCGGTAACGTACGCTTGTTTGGTGCGCCTTACGCCATGCGTATTTGGTTGGATCCGAATAAATTGGTGCGCTATAACATGACCACCTTAGATGTGGTGATGGCACTTCGGGAACAAAATAACCAAGTTGCAGCGGGACAAATCGGTGGTACGCCGGCAGTTGAAAATCAACGTCTCACGGCCTCTATTATTGCGCAAACGCGGCTAGAAACCGTTGAGCAATTTGAACAGGTGCTACTGCGTGTTAATGGCGACGGCTCGAAAGTGACTGTGGGCGATGTCGCGGAAGTTGAACTGGGTGGCCAGGATTATGGCGTTATTGCTCGCTATAACCGTCAGCCTGCGAGTGGTCTTGCGGTAAACCTTGCAACCGGAGCGAACGCATTAGAAACCGCAGAGGCTGTGAAAGCGAGATTAGCTGAACTTGAGCAATTCTTCCCGCAAGGCGTTGAGCTGGTCATTCCATATGACACCACACCGTTTGTCGAGATCTCAATCAAAGAAGTTGTAAAAATTCTCTTTGAAGCGGTCGTGTTAGTGTTCATTCTGATGTTTATCTTTTTGCAGAACCTGCGCGCAACCATTATTCCATCGCTGGCTATCCCGGTAGTTTTACTCGGTACCTTCGGCATTATGTCGGCGTTGGGATTCTCGATTAACACGCTAACCATGTTTGGTTTAGTTCTCGCCATCGGTCTATTAGTGGATGACGCGATTGTTGTGGTCGAGAACGTTGAGCGCTTAATGAGTGAAGAGAAGCTGACCCCACGCCAAGCCACGATAAAATCCATGCAGCAGATTACCGGTGCACTCGTCGCTATCGGTTTGGTAATGGCTGCGGTATTCGTGCCCATGGCATTTTTCGGTGGTTCGACTGGTGCGGTTTATCGACAGTTCTCGATTACCATTATTTCTGCCATGTCATTATCAGTTTTGGTCGCGATTATTTTCACACCTTCGTTGTGTGCGACAATTCTAAAACCTCTGAACCATGATCATGAAGCAAAAGGTATTCTCGGCTGGTTCAACCGTTCGCTCGATCGAGCAACCAAAAAGTACACCAGTTCGGTCCAATCAATCATCAAACGAAGCACACGTTTTGTATTGATTTATCTCGGCCTGATTGTGGTGCTTGGATTCCTATTTACGCGGATGCCAAGCTCATTTATTCCAAACGAAGACCGCGGTGTATTTTTAACGCAGATGCAATTGCCATCTGGCGCAACGCAAGAACAATCGCGTCAGACCATGGCAAAAATCGAAGATTATTACCTCGATCAAGCGCAAGGTGTTCGTTCGGTATTCTCAGTTGTCGGCTTTAGCTTCAGCGGCCAGGGCCAAAACTCAGGCTTGGCCTTCGTGCGCTTAACCGACTGGAGTGAACGGACGTCGCCAGAACTGCAAATTGACGCCATTATTGGACAAGCATTTGGCTACTTCATGCAAATACGTGAAGCCATGGTGTTTGCTTTCAACCTACCATCGATTCCTGAACTTGGTACCGCAAGTGGCTTTAACTTGTATATTCAAGACCGTGGCGGACTGGGTCATGAAGGTCTGTTAGAAGCCCGTAATCAGCTACTGGGAATGGCGGCACAAGAACCGATGTTGACTGGTGTGCGTCCGAATGGTTTAGAAGATACGGCACAGCTACGCATTGATGTCGATTATGAAAAAGCCAAAGCACTTGGGCTAAGTATTAGCGATATCAACTCAACCTTATCTAACGCGTTTGGTACTACCTATGTGAACGACTTTGTCGACCGTGGTCGGGTGAAAAAGGTATACCTCCAAGGTGTTCCTGAAGCACGCATGACCCCTGCCGATATCGGCAAATGGTATGTTCGCAATGCCAGTGGTGAGATGGTGTCATTTTCATCATTCTCAACAACCCATTGGGACTTCGGACCACAGCGTCTCGAACGCTATAATGGCGTACCAGCAATGAACATCCAAGGCGAAGCGGCACCAGGCTATTCGTCTGGAGATGCCATGCTCAAAATGGAAGAACTCATTGCCCAATTGCCTCCTGGCATTGGCTTTGAATGGACCGGCATTTCATTGGAAGAACGTACGTCAGGTGATCAGGCACCATTGTTGTATGCGCTATCACTGTTGATTGTATTCTTATGCTTAGCTGCACTATATGAGAGTTGGTCAATACCATTCTCTGTCATGCTCGTTGTGCCGTTGGGTATTCTTGGTGCAGTTATTGCGGCAACGATGCGTGGGCTTGAAAATGACGTATATTTCCAAGTAGGTTTGTTAACCACCGTCGGTGTTTCTGCACGTAACGCGATTCTTATTGTGGAATTTGCGAAAGATTTACAAGCCCAAGGTAAAGAGTTATTGCAAGCAACTTTAGAGGCTGTACGTTTACGTTTGCGCCCTATTTTGATGACTTCATTGGCATTCACCTTTGGTGTGCTACCGTTAGCGTTATCAACGGGCGCCGGCGCCGTTAGCCGTCAAGCAATCGGTACCGGTGTCATTGGTGGTATGTTAGGTGGCACCATTTTAGCTATCTTCTTCGTACCATTGTTGTTCTATATTGTACGACGTGCATTCCCGCCAAAGCCTCCTTATGAGGACTAGCGGAGACTAGCAGCCATAAATAAGAACGTGCTAAGGTTGAGTGGTGTTTCATCACTCAACCTTTTTTTATGCTGCATCGTTACTTGGTTTTAGCTATCGCACTTATCGCTGTACTCATCGGTGTGCAGGTACCTAATTTTATTACGCAATATCAGCAGCGGCTGGATTCTCAGCTGACTGAAGCAATGGTGTATTACAAAGAGTATCAACGCATCGCTGATAAGTACTTAAATGGCGATATGAATGCGTTAATTCAAATGCATGAGCAAAGTGATAATCCAGTCTTCAAAGACGAAGCAGTGCCAATTCGTGAACTAATTCGGCGCGTGGATTTATATCGTCATGAACAGCAACAATTGCAGCGCGGTTATTTACAGCAGATTTGGTTTGTAGCGACCGAAGCGAACCGTGAAATGGTCGATAATACTTGGCGTACTTATAGCTTTAACGTACCGCTGACGCGCCAAGCAGTGTTTTCCGGCGTTATTGGCGCCCTACTTGCGGTCATTTTATTTGATGGCTGTGTGGGTGGGTGTAAGTTGGCTTATCGCCGCTGGCGACGTAAGCGCCAGCAGCCTCATCAGCAGACAAATCGTTAGCGCCGTTCGTCGCTATCTTTAACTTGATATTCACCTTCGATAACCGAGTCATCCTGCCGGTTTTGTTGTTGTTCGCGCTGTTGTTGATACTGACGCCGCGCTTGCTGCTGCGCCTGCCGGGTTGCTTTGGTGAATTGCCACATCTGTTTCATTTCGCGGCGTTTACGCCACATTAATGGTAACAATAAAATCCAGCCGAACAGCAACATCAGTAAGCCAAGGCTAAGACCAACAACTAAAAGTAAGCCGAACAACAACCAGCTTAGAATCACCACAAACGGATTTGCGCCTGGTTGCGGTTTAATTTTATTTTGCCATTGGCGGATATATATCAGCATGCTCTCGTCACTTTTCTCAAAATGAATTACTTTCTTTAAGACTATATTGGGATCAATTTAGTTCAGACAAGCGTGAACGCCGATAATCTTGTAACAATTTGAGAATAATGCTCGTTAAATTGACGATATTAAACACGGTTCCCGACACACTACCGACCATAATTGCATAGGCCAAACCTAACACTTCAGCCAGTAAAAACCACTGACGGATACGGTGTGGATCGTTGAGAACGATCGAGCCCACAGTGAATATGAGTGACGACGTGTACGCCATTATAAGTGGCACTAATGGTGCATCTGTCGTTAGTTCCCAGGCTAAAAATATGAAATTAACAAGTACAAAGCCCCATAGCACAATGGGTCCGCGCCAACGCAATGCAATAACATTACGTACAACAGCAATTGCCGTGACCACGCAGCCCGCAATAGCACCGAGCATAAAAAAATGTAACGATAGAGCCCCAAGTGCACAGGCGCTGACTATACGGTAACGGTTCGCCGTACCCTGTCGGTAAGCGATAAAATTTGCAATCAGTGCGAATAAACCAAATAGCTCTGCAATAGAAATCACAATTCACCATTAAAAAACGGTAATGAGAGCAGTTGTTGCCTCATTACCGTTTATATTCAAACAAAATTACTGACGTTCGCTTGCACTCGCATCGCGGATGCCACGGAATTCATTACCAGCATACCAATTCGGCCAATCGCCACTATTCGCGAGCTCTTGTCCAACCCAGTAATATAACCAGAGGTCTTGCTGAACACCGCGCAGATCCCATTCTGGATCAAATTCATCAGCAGGTTTGTGATAAGCAACTTGCACATACTCAGCACGTTTTTGCTTACCGTATTCTTCGCCAAATTCAACGTGATCATTGCCACCTTTTGCATACAACATCGGTACACCACGTTTGGCTAGGTTGAAGTGATCTGAACGATAAAATGAACCCGCTTCAGGTGTTGGCTCTGGCGCAATATAACGATCTTGTTGTTCAACATACTTGGCTAAGTACTCTTCCATTTCGGAGTTACCATGACCAACAACCACCATGTCACGCATCGGACCATAGACATTCAGCACGTCGGTATTAATACCACCAACTGCTTTACTCAATGGCAACATAGGGTTATCCGCATACCAATCTGAACCCAGCAAACCACGCTCTTCAGCGGTAACCAAAACAAATACGACTGAGCGCTCTGGTTGCGGTTGGCTGGCAAAAAACTCGGCTAACGCCATAACTCCAGCGGTACCGCTAGCATTATCTTGCGCGCCATTATAAATACCATCATCCGGATTAATTGGGTCAACACCCATATGATCCCAATGCGCCATATAAATCACGTGTTCTTCTGGCTTCGATTTACCTTCAATATAGCCAATTAAGTTTGGTGAGTTTAAGTAATCGAACTTAGTCGCTACGCTAATTGACATGCTGGTATCAAGTGATACCGGTTTGAAATCAGCTTGTTGCGCTGCTTTGCGCATTTCTTCGTAGCTACTACCTAAACGGGCGAACAACGTATCAGCGCTTTCCTGCGTCATCCATCCCTCAATCGCAACACGATCCATGTTTTTATTCTCGCGTGCCAAATCAAAACGCATTGGTGAGCCGCCCGCGACCACACCCCAGCCATATCCTGCCGGACCAGTTTCATGGATCACAATTGCGCCCGCAGCGCCTTGGCGTGCTGCTTCTTCAAATTTATAGGTCCAACGACCATAATAGGTCATCGCTTTACCATTAAATACTTCCGGGTCGAGGGTGTCATAGCCAGGGTCGTTAACGAGCATGACAACAGTTTTGCCTTCAACATCTAACCCTTCGTAATCGCTCCAACCAAACTCAGGAGCAACAATGCCATAACCGACAAACACCATTTCGCTGTCAGTTAGTTCAATGTTCTCTTGAACGCGCGGACTCCATGCCATCATCTCGGTACGATATTCAAAGGCTTCCAAGTCATCAGCACTAAAACTCATTGGCGATACTTGTGTTGGCAACATCCGCACTAATGGCACCTGTTGTTGATAGGTATTATTTTCTGCGTCATAAGGTTTTAATCCCCACTCGCGAAATTTCCCTTCAACAAACGCAACAGTTTTCTTCTCGCCTTCAGATGCTGGTGCGCGACCTTCAAATTCATCAGAGCTGAGAGTTTGCAAATAGCTACTGTAGTTTTCGTTAAAACTATAAGGGTCTACACTCGCATGAGGTTGTTCGGGTGTACTGACCTGCTCTGCTGGACTACATGCAGCAAGCACAAGCCCAGCGGCAGCAAGTACCGAAAGGTGTTTCATGTTGTTATTCTCCTTATTGACACTGTTTGAATTTGCGCCCTAAACCAATGTTAAAGCGTTCAAAATAACCTTTGTTTAATTCAATCGCCCCATAATACGGCACGCCGGGGCGATAAGCCGGACAACGGTTCGGATCAATGCTTGGGCATGGCTCCATCGTAATAATAGAGACAATTTTCATGTCGCTGTCTAAATAAGCGATATCTAATGGAATTAACGTATTGTACATCCAAAATCCGGCATTAGCGGGACGCTCTGAAGTATATTTAAACCACATACCCGCATGTTCTGCTAGATTTTCGCGGGTCATTAAACCGCGCGCGCGGCTTTCAAAAGTATCCGCAATTTCCAGTTGTAAGCGATGCGGATGCTCATCAATACACAGCTCGACTGTCTGTGTAGCTGCACTCGCCATTGGCAGCGTCATTGGAATCAATAACGCACCTAACATTAAAGCTTTCTTCATAGTAAACCTTACATTCGGTCAGCAATTGGCTTCTAGTATCGCTTGAATAGCATCAGAAAAAAAGGCAAAAAAAAGCCCCCAATAAAGGAGGCTCAACGGGAGAGATTAAAAGCACAATCTCAATTACTCAATCGTTACTGTGGTAACCGCTTCACCCGCTTCTACCGAAACGTTTTGCGCACTGATGAAGACAAGCTCATCATCAACTTCTGGATCATCAGTAGTATTACAAGTCCATGCAGCAGTGTAATCGCCAGCTGCAACATAGCCTAATTCGAAGTTATATGCTGTGGCGCCATCAAATTGTACTGGCGTGGCAGCGTAAGCTTCCGCTTCTTCGGTACCACCGAAATCAGCCATGCTTTCAAGCATCACATCGGCACCTGAGTACAGATACACAACCGCAACAGGCTCGCTAGTATCGGTTGGCGCTACGGTACATTGGTTCTCAATCAATAACGCTTCCGCTAAGGTGCCCTCAATATGACCCACTTCCATATTATCAACGAGACGCACACCGCGTGGCTTCAAGAAGTAACCAGCTTGACCCACAGGGTTGACCAACGCCTGACGCAAATCAAATTCGATGGTGTACGCAACATTGCTACCGGCATCAAGCGTGAAGCTATCAAACTTCAATTCATTTGACGGCACTGACAATGGAATACGTTCCTCACCTACAAGAACATACGAGCCTTCAGCCATTTCTAGGCGCAATTGACCATAAACGCCGGCAGGAACTTCAACTCCCGACAACAAATCCTCGGATTCTGAGCCGGTGAACTCGAGTAAATTGATACCACGTGTATTTGGAATCACGTTACCGTCAGCATCTAAACAAGCATCGTTCGACTCAATTGTGTTGGTGTCTTCACCAATGGTAAAAGTTTGATTACCTTCGGTGTTGCCTACCAACTCAACGCTATGAAAACAAGCCCAAACCTCGTCGGCAGCATCCACTGGTGCGTCGCTGACGCCCAAGCTAAACATGGCGGTGTTTGAGTCATTCGAATCAGAACCACATGCTGAGAGTAAAGTAGATGCCGCCATAACGGCTGCGAGTGTTGTCAATTTACGATTCATCAACATAAAACACCTCTTGTGTTATGAAAGTTGTTGTAGTTATAGCAAAGGTAATTACTGAGCGCATTTGATTTACCCTGCTTTTACGTTGCTGAAATGAAGTTAACACCACCCGTATTTGTGGCGATTTAGCTTATTTGAAACGTTGATTGTCAGGGAAATAGCGCTTAAAGTAGCGCAGATTACGACAACAACATGAAGCTAACATGAGCCAGCAGCACGCCCAATTAACACCGGTTTCCCCTACCCCGCATACTATTGCGCAATTGCAATGTGTTACCGCGATAGGTGGAGGTCATGGCCTTGGGCGCGTGCTCTCCACTTTATCTTTTTTAGAACGACGCCTGATTGGCATTGTCGCCACCACTGATGATGGTGGCGCGAGCGGTTTATTGCGCCGGCACCATGAGTGCATTGCCTGGGGCGATATCCGCAATTGCTTATCGCAGCTTGCCCAACACCCGCTGGCTGCCGATGTACTCAATTACCGGTTTAGCTCCGATCATGAGTTAAAAGGCCATAACCTCGGTAATTTGATTTTATACACGCTGGATCAGATTAGTGCGCGTCCGCTCGACGGTATTCAGCTGTTAAGCCGACTGCTAAATATCAATACGCGCTTATTACCCATGTCAGAAATGCCGGTCGATTTAGTTGCATCAACTTACGACGGATTGGAATGCTTTGGTGAACTGCATGTCGACGGTCTGCTCCATATGCCCGAAAAACTTGGCTTATCACACCCAGTTAAACCGACTCCCGAAGCGCTTGCTCATATTCGTCGTAGCGATTTAATTATCTTAGGCCCGGGTAGTTTTCTTACTTCGGTGATGCCGCCGTTGCTGGTAGATGAATTTGCGCAAACTATCGCAGAAAGCAAAGCACCTGTTGTTTTTATTGATAATCTGGCAGCAGAACATAGCCCTGCGGGTGAATTATCATTAAGTGAGCGGTTACAGTGGATGACCGAGCAACTTGGTTTTAATCTGGTTGATGCCGTGATTTCGAATCGCCCAGATGAACAACTTCAAGTGCCGGTTTTTGACCATGTTCATTCCGCTCCAGAAGCACCGCAGCGCCATGAACCAAGTTCATTGTTAGCGGCACTAAATGCCGCTGTCACTCACTTTTGTTGAGGAAATACCATGCGTTTTAAGAAACTTTTAGCGGTATCTTGCGTTGCCGCAGCGCTGCAGTTAACGGCTACCGTTAATGCGCAGGAATTAGGTCTGGATGTCAATTACGATCCGGCCGTCCCCACTCTGGACGAACTTCTTGGCTACCCAGCCGGTTCGCGTATTAGCAGTCCTGATGCGATTCAGAGCTACTTTGAGACAATAGCTGAGAAATATCCAACGCAAGTTAAGCTTATTAACTATGGCAAAACGTGGGAAGGCCGTGACTTATTCTTTGTTGCGCTTTCAAATGCCCAAAATATGCAAAACTTTGAGCAATACCAACAAGGTATTCAAAAGTTGAGCGCCGCTGATAAAACCAGTAACACGGAAGCACAACAACTGATTAAGTCATTACCAGCAAGTGTTTGGTTATCTTACGGCGTGCACGGTAACGAAATTTCTTCACCTGAAGCCGCCATGCTGACTGCCTATCATTTATTGGCAGCCACTGATGCAAAAACCAAAAGCTATCTGGATAACACCATCGTGTTTATCGATCCAATGCAAAACCCAGATGGTCGTGCTCGCTTCGTTTCACGTTATTACATGACAACCGGTATCCAACACAGCGCCGATAGAAACTCAGCTGAGCACAACGAGCCTTGGCCAAGCGGCCGTTCGAATCATTACCTATTTGACCTCAACCGCGACTGGTTAGCACTGACGCAACCAGAAATCAGCGGCCAAGTTGATGCTTTATTAGAAAATATGCCGTTAGTGTTTGTTGATTTGCATGAGATGGGCGGTGACACCAGTTATTACTTCACACCAGAAGCAGACCCTTATAATCCATTGATCACGCCAAAGCAGCGTGAAACCCTTTGGGCAATTGGCGAGAATAACGGCCGTTGGTTTGATGAGCGCGGCTATGATTATTTCACTCGTGAAATTTTCGATGCGTTTTACCCAGGCTACGGCGCCAGTTGGCCGCTGTACCACGGTTCGATTTCAATGACCTATGAGATGGCTTCAGCTCGTGGTCATGTATTCAGAACCAAAGATGGTGAGATTTTGACCTATGGTGATGGTGTGCAACGTCATTTTGTCGCCTCAATGTCGACTATCGAGAGCGTTTCTCAGCAACGTGAACAACTCTTGTCGAATTTCTGGAACTATCGCAAACAAGGTATCGCACTGGGTAAAGATAGTAAGCAACGCACCTATTTATTCTCAGGTAAAGATGATGCCGCTGCAGCGCAAAAGCTAGCTGGGTTGTTAACCCGCCACGGCGTTGAGGTTCATCAAGCGCAAGAAAGCTTCAAGGTTTGTGGCGTCGATTACCCAGCAGGTAGCTTCTGGGTCGACTCAGCACAGCCAGCGCATTACATGGTTCGCACTATGCTCGATAAAAATATCGCCATGGATGATGACTTCTTAGCTGAACAAGAACGTCGTCGAGCGAATAACTTGCCGGATGAAATTTATGACGTGACTGCTTGGTCGTTGCCTTTGATGTTTAACATTGACTATCAAACATGTAACCGTGTACCAAGTGCTGACAGCCAAGTTGCATCACGTGATTTGATCAAACCAGGCAAGGTCGTCAACAAAGACGCGAAGGTCGCATTTATTGTGCCTTGGGGTGATATGAATGCGGGACGCTTCCTAACCACTGCCGTTCAAGCAGGTTACACCGTCAAACGCGCTGACATGGCATTTAAACACAAAAATGGAACAACTTATCCTGCCGGAAGCTTGATTCTCACCACAGCGGAAAATCCAGACATCAACGCTGCCGTTGAGCATTTGGCTGAAGCGACTGGCGCCACGATCTATGGTGTCGACAGCAGCTGGGTTACAGAAGGACCAAACTTCGGTTCGAATAATACCCAGCGAATTCACGCACCGAACATTCTCATGCTATGGGATGAACCGGTGTCAAGCCTAAACGCTGGGCACACTCGTTTTGTTATCGAGCAACAATTTGGTTACCCAGTTACAGCTATGCGGGCACAAAATATGGCTCGTGCGGATTTATCGCATTATCAAGTGTTAATTATGCCAGCGGTGTACGGTAATCTCGCCAATAGCCTTGGTGACAGCGGCAAAGCGAATCTAACCGAATGGGTTGAGCGCGGTGGTGTTCTCATTACGCTTGGCAATGCAACGCAATGGGCGGTTGATTCAGAGCTATTGAGTAGTGCTCTGGAGAAAGTCATTACTGAAGATCCGCAAGGTCACGGTAACGAGAAACGAGTCGATGGCATGGTGTTTGAATCAAAAGCCCAACTCATGCACTACATTACGCCTGACTCAGCTGATCCATATTGGACTTCTGGCGTGCTGACTAACCTTGATGTTGACCAAGAGCATTGGTTAAGTGCTGGGGTGAAACCTAATCTGGTGAGCGTCACTGTCGGTAACCAAATCTATCGTCCACTGAGCATCGAAAATGGCCGCAATATTGTCAGCTATTCAGAAGATGTTTTGGCGAGCGGCTATCTGTGGGCTGAAAACCAGAAGCAATTACAGTACAAGCCGTATTTGATGTGGCAACCGCGTCAAAAAGGTATGGTGATTAGCTTCACTCAAGAGCCAACCTATCGCGCTTACTTAGATGGTTTAAATGTACTCTTGTTGAATGCCATCTTCGGTGGTGCCGCACACGCGACACCACTACGTTAATTAAGTGTTCTTATCGGCGCCAATGCGTGAGGCAACGGCGCCACGTTGATCTTTATATTTTGCGTCTTTACGCTTGCTGTAAGGACGCAAACAATCCTGCTCTAATAATTCGAAACTCAACGCGCCAATTTTCATTAATGGCCGCAATGCCAACGGCAGTTTACCGCTATTAAAAAACTCTAATACAACCTGCCCCGACCAACCTGGATCAATCCGGTGTGCGGTGACGTGCACCATGAGGCCTAAGCGCGCCAATGACGAGCGTCCGTCTAACCAGCCAACCATATTTGCAGGGAGCGTTACCGACTCATGGGTCACAGCTAATGCAAATTCGCCTGGATGAATAAAGAACGCTTGATCTGGCGTTAACACAATGGCATCACTCATGACAGAATTAATCGCACGGTCAATTTCTTCGCGAGGCCCGCTGATATCAATAAATGGCGCTGCATGGTCCTGCAAAACACGAAATTCGTTACCTAAGTGGATATCAACTGTAACGCCGCTGATATCTTCCGGAATCGGGCGAGGATCAAGCACAATGCGGCCGTCATTAAGGTATTGTTCAATTTGTCCATCTGTTAAACGCATGCAAAGATTATCCTTTTGATTATTATCGTGTTGCCGGCTGTCGGGTTTGTGCTTGGCGATATAGCTCCACAGCTAATTGGTATGCACTGTTTTTCATCATCACACTCAACTCATGCTCAGGCTGTTCAGCAACCAATGGTTTACCCTCATCAAGTCCCGCGCGAATCCGCGCGTCCAAAGGCCACTGGCCAAGTAACGGGACTTGTTCTCGTTGCGCAACATTGGCGCCGCCATCAGCTCCAAAGATAGCATCGCGATGTCCGCATTGGCTACATTGGTAATAGCTCATATTTTCAATCAAACCAGTAATCGGCACGCCGACTTTACGGAACATGGTGATGCCCTTCTCAGCATCAGCCAATGCAACCGTTTGTGGAGTGGTAACGATTACTGCACCGGTAATGGGAAGCTTTTGCGCGAACGTTAATTGGATATCGCCGGTACCCGGTGGCATATCGACAATTAAATAATCGAGTCGAGGCCATTTGGTATCACGGAACAATTGTTGTAACGCCGCACTCGCCATCGGCCCGCGCCAGATAGCCGCGTCTTTAGTGTCGGTCAGATAACCAAGCGAACTCACCCAAATGCCATGGCGCTGATGCGGGATCATTTTTTGTTGCGCATTAATTTCAAGCTTTTGTTCTTGACCGCCTAACATGGTTGGCAACGATGGCCCGTAAACATCGGCATCGAGAATGCCGACATTTGCACCAAGTTGGTGCAACGCAAGAGCAAGCTGGACACTAACAGATGATTTCCCAACACCACCTTTCCCCGATGAAACGACAATGACATTGCCGAAGGTCATCGGTAATTCCGGCTGTGAGTTTGGGAGTTTGGCTATATTTCGCTGTAATGACCAACTCAATTGACCTAGCTCTGGGTGCTGCTTAAGTGGTTCTAAAATGCTGTTATCAGCCGCAAAAGGCACAGTTAGTTGCGCATGCTGCCCGTCTACCGTAATCCACTCCGGCGGAACCGGTGTTGGCCAGTGCGGCAAACTAACTTGCGCTAAAGCATTACTCAGTTGCTGTTGGGATAGCGAGGATTCTTGATTCTTTGACTTTTTAAAACGACCAAACATTTAGTTCTCCCACAACTCGCATGAACCCGCATGATACGGTGACTTCGGCTGGATTGCCAGCGCTGATTCAGGTACACTTCAAGCCTTTCAGTAACGCAGAATTAATGGAAACATTCATGCCAACAGCAACACGCAAAATTCTGGTCACCAATGCATTACCATATGCCAATGGTCCAATTCATATCGGCCACATGTTGGGTTACATTCAAGCCGACATTTGGGTGCGTTTTCAAAAGCTTCGTGGTCACGAATGCCACTATGTGTGCGCAGATGACGCACACGGCACGCCAATTATGCTCAAAGCGCAACAATTAGGTATTGAGCCAGAGCAGATGATTGCTGAAATGAACGCTGCGCACCAAGCTGATTTTGCGGATTTCCACGTTGCCTTTGATCATTATCATTCCACACACAGTGAGGAAAACCGTGAGCTAGCGGAGCTCATTTATACTCGCCTTCGCGATAATGGTTACATTAAAACAAAGACGATTGAGCAACTTTATGATCCGCAAAAGCAAATGTTCCTGCCGGATCGCTTTGTAAAAGGCGACTGCCCGAAATGCGGTGCTACTGACCAATATGGTGATAACTGCGACGTTTGTGGTGCGACTTACGCACCGACTGAACTGAAAAATCCAAAATCTGCGGTATCTGGAGCGACTCCGGAGCTGCGTCAATCGGAACACTATTTCTTTGATTTGCCAGCGTTTGAAAACATGCTGAAAGAGTGGACGCGTTCCGGTTCACTGCAAGATGAAATGGCAAACAAGCTTAACGAGTGGTTTGAATCAGGCTTACAAATGTGGGACATCAGTCGTGACGCCCCCTACTTCGGCTTCGAAATTCCAGATGCTCCGGGTAAGTACTTTTATGTTTGGCTTGATGCCCCTATTGGCTATATGGGTAGCTTCAAGCACTACTGCAATACCACCGGTAAAGCAGATTTTGATAGCTATTGGCAAGTCGATAGCGATGCTGAGCTGTACCATTTTATCGGTAAAGACATCATTTATTTCCACAGTTTATTCTGGCCATCCATGCTCAAGGGTGCGAACTTCCGTCAACCAACCAACGTTTGGGCGCACGGTTTTATTACCGTGAATGGTACGAAGATGTCGAAATCCAAAGGCACGTTTGTGATGGCGCGTACTTATCTTGATCACTTAGATCCAGATTACTTGCGTTACTATTTTGCCGCTAAACTAACAAATCGTATAGATGACTTAGATTTGAACCTGACTGACTTTGCTCAGCGCGTTAATGCCGATCTGGTTGGTAAAGTTGTAAATATCGCGAGTCGTTGCGCTGGGTTTATCAGTAAGAAATTCGACGGTAAATTAGCAGCGACGATTAGCGACACAAGCTTGCTCGATGAATTCCAAGCAGCTGCTGAAGGCATTGCACAAGCCTATGAAAAGCGTGAATTTTCAAAGGCAATGCGTGACATTATGGCGCTTGCTGATAAAGCCAATTTCTATATTGCTGAAAAAGAACCTTGGCAGTTAATTAAAGACCCAGCGAAAGCTCAAGAAGTGCATGAGATTTGCTCGATTGGGATTAATCTTTTCCGTCTCTTAATGATTTATCTGACGCCGGTTGTGCCAGCATTAGCGGAGCGCGTGCAAGCGTTCTTAAATGATAAATTTGAATGGGCGAGCCACCAAGTTATCTTAAAAGATCACGCCATTACCCCGTTTAAAGCCCTATTACAACGAATTGAAATGGAAAAAGTTGAAGCCATGATTGACGATTCAAAAGCACAAAACGAAGCTAATGCAACAGCGACGAAGAGCAACGGCGAGTTGGACAGCGATCCGATTAGCGCAGAAATCAATTATGACGACTTTGCTAAAGTTGACCTGCGTGTTGCTTTAATTGCTAAAGCAGAACACGTTGAAGGCGCCGATAAGCTATTAAAATTAACACTCGATTTAGGTGGTGAGACACGTCAAGTTTTTGCTGGAATTAAGTCAGCCTATGCGCCGGAAAAACTGATTGGTCAACATACCGTGATGGTGGCAAATTTAGCACCGCGTAAAATGCGTTTTGGTATGTCAGAAGGTATGGTGCTCGCTGCAGGCCCAGGTGGCGAAGAACTCTTCATCCTCAATCCTCATGATGGCGCGAAGCCTGGGATGCGTGTGAAATAATGGTGGCAACTGTACACCTGCTGGCAGGTAAGGAAAAATCATTACGCCGTTTACATCCATGGGTATTCAGCGGCGCTATTGCGCGGGTAAAAGGCACACCCAAAGCAGGTGAAACCGTGTCATTACACAGCGCCGATGGCGATTGGCTTGGTTATGCTGCATGGTCACCGCAATCGCAAATTCGTGCACGCGTTTGGAGTTTTCAGCAGAACGAAGTGATTAATGCCGACTTCTTTAAAGCGCGCATTGCCGCGGCAAAGCATTTACGTGACGGTTTAAGCATTCGTAGTAATGCTTTTCGCTTAGTTGCTGCTGAGGCCGATCAATTACCCGGCATCACGATTGATAAATATGATAACTGGCTGGTTTGTCAGCTCTTAAGCACCGGCGCCGATTTTTGGCGTGATGCCATTGTTAATGCACTCCGCGAGTTGTTTCCTGAGTGCAATATCTTTGAACGCTCAGATGTCGATGTACGACAAAAAGAAGGCTTGGCACCTATCGTACAGCTGCTTTATAGCCATGATGGCGAATTGCCACCAGAGACAGTTTGGATAGAAGAAAACGGCCTTGAACTCGGGGTTGATATCCAAACGGGTCACAAAACCGGTTATTACCTTGATCAACGAGATAGTCGCGCAGCAATTCAGAAATACGTTACTGGTAAGCGTGTCTTGAATGCGTTTAGTTATACTGGCGGCTTTGGTCTTTATGCCGCTGCTGCGGGCGCGGCCGAAGTTGTGAATCTTGATGTTTCGGCTCCAGCGCTCGAACAAGCAGTCAGAAACCACCAACGAAACGAGTTGAAAACCGATACACTCACGAATCAACAAGAAGATGTCTTTGAAGCGTTACGCAAGTTTTATCAAAGTGGCGAGCGTTTCGATGTGATCGTGCTCGATCCACCAAAGTTTGTTGATAGTAAAGCAAACCTCATGCGTGCATGTCGCGGTTATAAAGACATTAATCGTTTGGCTTGTATGATTTTGAAACCAGGTGGTACTCTCCTGACATTTTCGTGTTCAGGGTTACTCTCAGGCGATTTATTCCAAAAGGTGGTTGCTGATGCCGCACTGGATGCAAAACGGCCTCTGCATATAATTGAGCGTTTATATCAAGGCGCTGATCACCCAGTACGGACAAACTTTCCAGAATCATTGTATTTAAAGGGATTGGTACTTCGCGGTTGAGTTCGTTACTATAAGTTTAAATAACGAGTTATGAAAGAAACGGCTTATTTATTCATTCGATGAAGTTGAGGTGGATGGCATGAGTACAACTATTTTTGACAAGATTATTGCCAAGGAAATACCTGCAGAAATTGTCTACGAAGACGAGCTCAGTTTGGCCTTCAAAGATATTAATCCGCAAGCCCCAGTGCACGTGTTAATTATTCCCAAAAAGCAAATTGCCACCATTAACGATATTGAAGAATCAGACCGTGAGTTAGTTGGGCATCTATATGTGGTTGCTGCGCGTTTAGCACAGCAGTTTGGCTTTGCGAAAGACGGTTATCGCGTGGTAATGAACTGCAACGAAGATGGCGGTCAATCGGTTTATCATATTCACTTGCATTTGCTTGCAGGCGTGACAATGGGCTGGCCGCCTTTTGCCAATAATCGTCCCAAACAAGTTGGCTAAATAGTATGGGATCGTCAAACAAACCATCACCAGAAGAGCTTAAGCAGCGCCTTTCTGAGATGCAGTACTACGTGACGCAAGAAGATGGCACCGAACCGCCCTTTCAGAATGCGTATTGGAATGAAAAGCGCCGCGGTATATACGTTGATATTGTCAGCGGCGAACCACTCTACTCCTCAGCAGATAAATTCGACTCGAGCTGCGGCTGGCCAAGCTTCACAAAAACCATTACTGAACAGGCGGTTACCGAACATCAGGATTTAAAGTTCGGTATGGTTCGCACCGAAATCAGAAGTGCTCATGCTGACTCTCACTTGGGCCATGTCTTCAACGACGGACCTTTACCGCTCGGTACACGGCACTGCGTTAACTCCGCTGCGGTGGAATTCATTCCAGTGGAAGAAATGGAAGAGCGCGGATACGGCGACTGGGTAAAATTTATTACCTAGTCACCGTTGTTCACAATTAATGCCCTACTGCAATACCCTCACGACGTGGATCTGCGCCTCCATAAAGGGTCCCGTCGCTCAACAAACTAATGCCATGTAAGCCACTATTTAAGTCTTGAACTTTCACTTCATGACCGCGTTGACGCAATGTATCTGCCAGTTGCTCGATGGCTGTGCCCCGTTCTAAACTCGTCACACCGTTCAGGTTTGTCACATGTGGCAGATCGATAGCGGCTTGCATATCAAGATTCCAATCCAGCAAACCGACAAGCGTTTGTGCAACATAATTAATAATACGTGCACCACCTGGCGAACCAACCGCATGGATAGGCTCTCCAGCGGCATTGAAAATCATCATTGGTGACATTGAACTACGCGGACGTTTGCCGGCTTCAACACGGTTAGCAACCAGTTCTCCGTTCACCTCAGGGACGATTGAGAAGTCGGTTAATTGGTTATTCAATAAGAAGCCCGCAGCCATCACACCTGAGCCAAAGCCCATTTCGATACTGGAAGTCATCGAAAATACGTTACCTTCAGCATCGACAATAGTTACATGCGTGGTATTTGGGAATTCCGGCGATTGATCGTTCGCATAACTATATTGAGAAAATACGCCAGCTTGCGCTTTACCCATATCACGAGTCTGGATCAGTGCTGCCCGTTCACGCAGATAATTTTTGTTTAATAGTTCGGTTACTGGTACATCAACAAAGTCGCTATCTGCAATGTAACGATTACGATCGGCGAACGCTAACCGCGAAGCTTGAGTGAAATGATGAACGGCATTTTCTGAATTAACTTCCCACTCGTTGACTGGAAAGTTCTCGAGAATTCCTAATATTTGTAATACCGTAAGGCCACCGGAACTTGGTGGTCCCATACCACACACTTCATAAACCCGATATTCAGCACACACTGGCTCGCGAATGATTGCGTCATAACTTGCGAGATCATCCAATGTTAGCTTGCCGGGATTAATGCTCGAGTTTTGTACTGCTGACACAATCTCCTTCGCAATATCGCCGCGATAAAAAGCATCAGCACCTTGCTCAGCAATCACTTTTAACGTTTGCGCGTACTCTCGGTTTTGCTTAAGTGAACCTGCTTGTAACGCTTGTCCATTTGGGTAGAAATAGGCATTGCCTGGTGCCATTTCTAATAAACCTGGACTGAGCTTTAATTCCAGTAATTTTTGTAACCGTTCACCAACCACAAAGCCCTGCTCTGCACGATCGATAGTTTCTGCAAATAACTCAGACCAAGCTAAGTTGCCCCAGCGTTGATGCGCCATTTCCAAGCCACGTAATATCCCCGGTGTTCCGACCGAGCGCCCGCCCGTCACCGCATCCATAAATTGTTTCGGTGGTTTACCTTGAGCATCTAAAAATAGCTCTGGTGTCGCAGCAAGTGGCGCCGTTTCACGCGCATCAATCGTATAAAGCTTTTGCTCGTCGGCATCCCAATAAAGCATAAAGCCACCACCACCAAGGCCAGATGATTGGGGCTCAGTTAAAGTCAGCATCGCTTGCACGGCTACCGCGGCATCAATCGCACTGCCACCTGCAGCTAACACGGTTTCACCTGCTTTCGCAGCGGCCGGGGTGGCGGCTGCGACCATATAGTTCGAAGCACTCACGCCTGATTTTTCAACAAATCCAGTCGAAGCTTCGGGGTCAAGGGCGGTGGTTTTGTCGACGTTAGTCGGGGCAACATCGCTACACGCTGAAATAGCGACGGCAGCGAACAACATCAAATAGCGCATGGTTATTATCCTAATTAAGCGAAATCTCGGCTGCTTTCGGTTTACAGCCACGCGAATAACAACTTATCATACGGGTTCAAACCGTTCAGAACAATCATAAAAAGGTCGCATATGTCGGAGCGAATTCAAGTTATCATTTGCGCAACAATTATTGCCGTCATTGCCATCTGGTTGCCGTTTTATCAAGCTGAAACGAGTTCGCTTCTCGACCAATATGACTATTATGCTCAGGTTATTTGGCAAGAACCATGGCGCTTTTTTACGGCCCATATATTCCACCTTGACACGACTCATGCGGTTACCAATGCTATCGCTTTGGTTATCGTGACGGTTTTCTTTGCGCACCACTACACCGTGCGCACTTGGTTCAACGCCGTGATTGTTATTATGGTTATTTGTACCACGGTTGTATGGCTACTTGGCACACCCGAGCGTTTTGTTGGTTTATCCGCACTTATCCATGGTTTATTGCTTACGAGCTTATTACTTGAATGGTCGCAACAGAATTACGCTCGAACCGACTGGTTGTCGCCGCTTGTTATTGGTTTACTCGTATTGAAGGTTTTACTAGAAATGATGGGGGCAATGCACAGTGCAATATTACTTAGTGCCGGCAGCGACTATGGTTATATACATCTAGCTGGGCTTGCGGGCGGCATTATCGCGTGGCGCCTTCACCGAAAGCGTTTGGCCTCGCTCACCGCGTAACCGAGACCACCCGCTAACCATTAATATCTAATAGCTAATATCTAATAGCTAATATCTAATAGCTAATATCTAATATCGCTCTTGCTCTTAAAGCACAATGCGATCTTTATTCAGCTCCAGCATACGCGGCCCAATGCCTTTCACCTGCATCAACTGATTAATATCACTAAATTGCCCCAATTCTTCACGAAGTTTGACGATATCTTTAGCCCGCTTAATACCTACGCCCGTCAATGCATAGGCTAATTGCTCTGCATCGGCCGTATTAATATTAATTGAAGCGCTCTGGCTTGCTGCTTGCAGAGGCGCCACAACCGGAGCTGCATGCAATGGTGAGAGCATCACCAGAGGCGCAAGCATTGATGTGAAAATCAGTGTTTTCCGTAACATAAACTCTCCTCAGTAATTTAAGTTCATTGGCACCCGTGTTTACCGGTACCTAAAGCATCCCCAGAGCGCGTCTGGGGACATATGAGAGAGTTTAGAAGGAGTCGCTAACGAGCGCGACGAATTAAAGCGGATTAAGCTGTCAGCGATAACTGTATTTGCTTTAATGCGGCCACCGGATCCGTCGCTTGCGTAATTGGACGACCAATGACTAACACCTCAATGCCCAAAGCGGCGGCTTCCGGCGGGGTCATGATGCGACGTTGATCACCTTGTTCGGCTCCCACCGGCCGAATGCCAGGTGTCACTCTCAAGAAGCCTTTTCCGCACGCTGCAGCAATCGCTTCAGCTTCCCATGCTGAACATACAACGCCATCAAGACCTGCTGATTTGGTTAATTGCGCGAGTTTAATCACATGCTCAGCCGGCGAGGTATCAATGCCAACTTCACGTAAATCCTCTGCCGTCATACTGGTTAATACCGTTACGGCAATAACATAGGGACGATTGGGCATATTAGCTACGGCATCACGCGCAGCCTCAAGCATACGCCGCCCGCCGCTTGCATGAACGTTGACCATCCATACACCTAATTCTGCTGCAGCACGAACGGCTTTATTCACTGTCGTCGGAATATCGTGAAACTTAAGATCGAGAAAGACCTTAAAGCCACGTTTAACAAGCTCTCGAACAAAATCAGGCCCGGCACTGGTAAACAGTTCTTTGCCAACTTTGAGACCACACTGCTCTGGTGATAATTGATTAATCAACGGCCATGCTGATTTTGCATCTGCGTAATCTAGAGCGACAAATATGAGTGATTGCTGAGTCATCTATTCTCCATCCAACCCAATAATAGGCTTAATTTCACCCCACGTGCGGCATGACGGACAATGCCAATACAGGGTACTTCCAGAAAAACCACAATGACGGCAACGATATTTCGGCCGCTGTTGCATTTGTTGTTGCACCATTCGTTGCAACATTTTGAGGCTGTCACGTGCCTTACCAACATCGGCAGCTCGGATATGAAAATCCATCAGCTTATGGAAGCCTTTCATGGTCGGATTTTCTAATAAGGTGTTTTGAACAAACTGCTCCGCTGCTTCAACGCCATTTTCACGGGCAATCATTTCTGACAACATCACGGCCGCCGAGGTTGAGTGCGCAGATTTGACGCACTGATGCAAGAATTGAATCAGTCCACCAATATCCTGTAATTCATCAAAACAGGCCTTTATAAGTGGTAACGCTTCGCTGATAAACTCGGCGTCTTCGTCAAGAATCCCAACCAATATCTTTTGTGCTTTACGATATAACCCTTGGTTATACCACATGCGTCCCAATGCAAGAGCTGCACGCACACAATCCGGATCATGCTGGCGCGCCTTTAAATAGTACTTTTCAGTATGCTCCGTTTCGTTTTGACGCTCAGCTAGCTCACAGTACAATTGTGCGACCAACAGTTCCGCACTGCGATCATAACGCATTAACTTCAAAGCGACTTTGATTGCCTTGTCCCATTCATGGGTCGATTCATATAATTCCAGTAAATGTCGCTGGCAGGCTTCACGAAACTGCTTATCGTTGTGCAATGCCAATAACATTTCTTCGGCACGGTCATAAATGCCAGCAGCCAGATAGTCGAGCCCTAACTCGAACATCGCTTGGCGTCTATCTTGCTCGCTAATCGTTGGTCGTGAAGTAAGGTTTTGGTGGATTTTAATTGCCCGATCGAGTTCACCACGACGGCGGAAGAGTTTACCTAGTGCCCAGTGCGTTTCTAGCGTATCGGAATCGACGTCGAGTAATTCTATAAATAGATCAACCGCTTTGTCGGGTTGATCGGAAAGCAATAAGTGCAAACCGGTAACGTATTGACGAGAAAACTGTTCTTGTTCTTGCCGATTTTCGTTACGAACACTGTTACGCCCCATGAACCAGCCATAGGCAGCAGCAACCGGAAGTAACAGAAACAGTAATTCTAACATTAAGCCGAGCTCTTAGAATTCACCAATTGTTTTTTCAATTTGCGTACATCGCGACGTAGCATCCATTGCGCGCCCAGCATACTTAACAGGCCAATGATGAAGCCTACCGCTAAAAATACCGCAGTTAATGTAGCCACACTGATTTGTTGTTGCGCGACAATAAAATCAACCGCAATCACTTGCTTATTCAACGCACCAAAAGCAACGGCTATCAGGAATAAAACTATTAAAGGAAGGCTAACAAAAATGAATCGAATCATATTCTTTCCTGTCTTGCGCATATAAAAAAACGGCATGCTTACTATAGCATGCCGTTTTCGTTAACTCGACGTTAAATTATCCGAGATTATCAACCCGCTCTCGCAGCTCTTTACCCGGTTTGAAGTGCGGTACATGTTTAGCTTCAAGCTGCACTTTTTCACCGGTTTTCGGATTTCGCCCTTCACGTGGAGCTCGATAATGCAGTGAAAAACTACCGAAGCCACGTATTTCAATACGTCCACCAGAGGCCATATATTGCGCCATCTGTTCGATTAGTTCTTTCACCGCATCTTCAACCTGACGCGGAGAAAGCTCTGGGTACAACTTCGTTAACTGGGTAATCAGTTCCGATTTTGTCATCACATGCTCCTCTACAAATGCGTCAATGCATCAAGCCCACGTTCAGCTTATTTTAGTCGTCGCTCTTAGCCGCTTTGAAGGCTTCAGCCATTGCGTTTGTGAAGTCAGCTTCGTCTTGTTGCTTGTTCACAGACTCAAGAGCTTCTTTCTCTTCAACTTCGTCTTTCGCGCGAATTGACAGGCTCAAGGTACGGTTTTTACGGTCTACGCCCATGAAACGAGCTTCAACTTCGTCGCCTACTTTCAATTCAGTGGTAGCGTCTTCAACGCGATCACGTGAAATGTCAGCTACGCGAATGTAACCTTCAACACTATCAGCTAGCTCAACTTTAGCGCCTTTAGCATCAACTTCGATGACCTTACCTTTAACAATAGCACCTTTTTTGTTAGCTGCTAGGTAATTGTTAAACGGATCTTCTTCAAGTTGTTTGATACCCAAAGAAATACGCTCACGCTCAGCATCAACTTGTAATACCACAGCAGTAACTTCTTCGCCTTTCTTGAAGTCACGAACCGCTTCTTCACCAGTTGCGTTCCAGCTAATGTCTGACAAGTGAACCAAACCGTCGATGCCGCCATCAAGACCGATGAAGATACCGAAGTCAGTGATTGACTTGATCTTGCCTGATACTTTATCGCCCTTGTTGAAGTTCTTCGCGAACTCTTCCCATGGGTTAGCTTTACACTGTTTCAGGCCAAGTGAAATACGACGACGTTCTTCGTCGATTTCGAGAACCATAACTTCAACAACGTCATCCAAGTTAACAACTTTAGAAGGATGTACGTTCTTGTTGGTCCAATCCATTTCAGAAACGTGAACCAAACCTTCAACGCCTTCTTCGATTTCAACGAAGCAACCGTAGTCAGTTAAGTTGGTTACGCGACCAGTCAAACGATGACCTTCTGGGTAACGTGCTGCGATATCAGCCCATGGATCAGCACCCAACTGCTTCAGACCCAACGATACGCGAGTACGGTCACGATCAAACTTCAATACTTTCACGTTGATTTCGTCACCAACGTTCACAACTTCGCTTGGGTGCTTCACGCGTTTCCAAGCCATGTCGGTGATGTGCAACAAGCCGTCTACGCCGCCTAAGTCTACGAATGCGCCGTAATCAGTCAGGTTCTTAACGATACCTTTAACTTCTTGGCCTTCTTGTAGGTTCTCAAGCAACTCATCGCGCTCTGCACTGTTCTCAGTTTCAATAACCGCACGACGTGAAACAACAACGTTGTTGCGCTTCTGGTCAAGCTTGATAACTTTGAACTCTAATTCTTTGTTTTCGAGGTGCGTGGTTTCACGAACCGGACGAACGTCTACCAATGAACCTGGCAAGAACGCACGTACGCCACCCAAATCAACTGTGAAGCCGCCTTTAACTTTACCGCTGATTAAGCCAGTAACAGTTTCTTGGTCTTCGTATGCTTTCTCAAGCTGCAACCAAGCTTCGTAGCGCTTCGCTTTCTCGCGAGACAGGATAGTTTCACCAAACCCGTCTTCAACCGCGTCCAGAGCAACGTCGATTTCGTCGCCGACTTGAACTTCAACAACGCCTTCAGCGTTACGGAATTGTTCAACTGGGATAGCACTTTCAGATTTCAGACCGGCGTCAACAAGAACAACGTCACGGTTGATAGCTACGATGGTGCCTTTAACGATAGAACCTGGGCGAGTTTCAACCTCTTTGAGGCTTTCTTCAAACAGTTGTGCAAAATTTTCTGACATATGTGTTAACTACTTTTAGTTAAGTACGTCCACCAAGCATTCCCGAATGGCGGGGTTGTTAAATTTGATCTGTTAGCTTTCCTTGCTACAGACCCCTAAGCTGGTAGCTCGATTAGCTACCCGTCTCAGATTGAGTTAGTTTGCCGTGGGCAAACTGTAAAATTTGATCAACTACTTCCGTGATGCTCAAATTCGTTGAATCTATAAATAACGAACCCTCAGCAGCACGCAGTGGCGCAACCGAGCGGTAGGTATCCCGATCATCGCGCTCACGAATTTCGGTGATTAATTGGTCGATTTTAGCATCGATTCCCTTTTCCTGCAATTGCTCAAAGCGACGACGAGCGCGCTCTTCAGGGCTCGCCGTTAAAAATATTTTCGCTGCAGCATCAGGAAAAACGACCGTGCCCATATCGCGACCGTCGGCAACTAAGCCTGGCAGTTCTTTAAAAGCCCGTTGGCGGCGTAATAACGCCTCGCGAACACGCGGCAATGCTGCGACTTTTGATGCCATATTGGCGACATCTTGTGTCCGAATCGTCATCGTCACATCTTCGCCTTCCAAGATGATATGGGTCAGCTCTGGATCTTCTTCGACATCAAACTTCACATCCAAAGAACCAGCTAACGCTACCAAGCTTTCTTCATCGTCAGCGGCAAATCCATGATGCAACGCTGCGAGCGCAAGTACGCGGTAAATAGCGCCGCTGTCGAGTAAATGCCAGCCCAGTTGATCGGCAAGAATTCGACTAACGGTTCCTTTACCCGAGCCGCTTGGGCCATCAATCGTGATAACAGGTGTGTTTTTGGTCATGCGATCCTCTACCAAATAAAAGCGCCGCAATTATACGGATCTGGCAGGAAATTGCACCCTAAATTGGTGAACGTTCCATGATATCTCTATGAAGATTGCGTGATCGCACAAAACTCATCAAAGAACGATGGGTAGGTTTTTGAACAACATTTTGGGTCCAGAATGGTCACACCAGTACGACTAAAACCCAACAACGCAAAGCTCATGGCCATGCGATGATCGTTGTAAGTTGCTATCTCGGCGTGATTAATTTCGTCTGGCGGAGTCACCGCAATCGCATCTTCGGTTTCAACCACATGAGCACCAACTTTGCGTAGCTCAGTTGCCATGGCCTCCAGACGATCCGTTTCTTTAATACGCCAGTTTGCGATGTTGCGGATATGAGTGGTGCCGCTTGCAAACAAGGCCAGTGTGGCGAACGTCATGGCAGCATCTGGGATGGCATTAAGATCAGCGTCTAAAGCGCGTAGCTCACCGCGTTTGACAGTAATCGAATGTGCCTCAATTATTACTTCAGCGCCCATATCAGCTAGGTAATCAGCAAATTTAACATCACCTTGAATACTTTCACTGCCGACACCATGCACCGTTAAGGGGCCACCACCAAGCGCTGCTGCGGCAAGCCAATAAGATGCCGCGCTTGCATCACCTTCAACCCAGTATTCACCTGGACTTTGATATGTTTGCTGCCCTGGAATTAAAAATTCCTGCCGACAAATACGATGCACTTCAATGCCGAAGCGCTTTAACATCGCCAGTGTTAACTCAATATACGGCCATGAAACCACGGTACCGGTAAGTTGCAGCACACTGTCCTGTGTTAATAGTGGCAACGCCATCAGCATGGCTGATATATATTGACTCGACGCACTACCATCAATACTGAGCATACCGCCCTGTAGACCGCCCTGCACTTCTATTGGCGGATAGCCCTCGTGCTGTAAGCAGTTGAGTTGTGTGCCGCCAGCGCGCAAGGCATCCACCAATGCCTGCACCGGTCGCTCTTGCATTCGTGCATCACCCGTTAACACACACGCTGTATCGTGCAATGTCGCGCTTAATACGGCAAGTAACGGGCGCATTGCGGTGCCAGCATTACCCAAGTCAAGCACCTGTGGTTGCTTTGGCCAATGGCCGCCACAACCGGTAACAGTCATGGTCGTCTCGCTGTCAGACGCAACATCAATAATAACGCCAAGCTCACTCAATGCTTCAAGCATTCGTTCAGTGTCGTCGCTACGCAATACGTTAGTTAACGTGGTTTTTTGACCGTCCACACAAAGTGCAGCCATCAATAGCGCACGGTTGGCAATACTTTTCGAACCCGGCAGTGTCACGTCGCCGCGACACTGCTGCAAGTTTTTGAGCGTAATTGATGGGGAGCCTGAGGTCATGTAAGGAGCTACAAAATAGTTTTCATCGCATCAATGAAGGCTTGGTTTTCGCTTGGCAAACCAATACTGACGCGCAGATGATTGGGCAGCTGATATCCTGCAACCGGGCGCACGATCACGCCTGATCGCAGTAATTTTTGATACATTTCACCAGCTTCTGGGCCCACTTCAATGGTGAGGAAGTTGCCGTGCGAAGGAATATAGTTCAAGCCATGCTCCTCACAGAACGCGACAAGCTGTTGCATGCCTTGTTTGTTCACACGAATTGATTCCGCCAAATACGCTTCATCATCCAGCACTACTTCTGCGGCGCGAAGACTTAAACTATTCATATTAAACGGCTGACGAATACGGTTCATCAAATCGGCAATTTCAGGATGTGAAATCGCATAGCCGGCACGTAACCCAGCTAGGCCATAGGCTTTTGAAAAAGTGCGGCTGACAATCAAATTCGGGTACTTCGCGACCCACTCAACGGAAGGTGCACGTTCAGCTTCGTCAACATACTCGTAGTAAGCTTCATCAAGTACCACCAAGACATTGCTTGGCACTTGCGCAATAAACTCAGCCAACGCTTCGGTTGTTAAAAAAGTACCGGTTGGATTGTTCGGATTGGCGATGAAAATCATGCGAGTTTTTGGCGTAATTGCTTTTAACATGGCTGGTAGATCGTGGCCATAATCTTTCGCTGGCACAGCGACACCTGTTGCACCAATCGCTTGGGTTACCAGCGGGTAGACCACAAATGCGTGCTGGGCAAAAATGACCTCATGGCTGGCATCAACGAACGTGCGAGCCAATAACTCCAGCACATCATTCGAACCATTCCCCAAGGTGATTTGATTCGTATTTACGCCAAATTTGCTTGCCAATTTACTTTTCAAATAAAAGCCATTGGCGTCCGGATAACGCGCTAATCCATTTAACGCGTCTTGTAATGCCGCTTTTACCTGTGTACTCAATCCCAACGGGTTCTCGTTTGAAGCGAGCTTCACGATGTTTTTAATTCCAAGCTCACGCTCCACTTCTTCAATGGGCTTGCCAGCTTGATAAGGACTCAAGTTACGAACGCCTGGGTTCGCAAGTTCTTTCGCATTAAATTCAGTCATAAATTTCTCGTTGTTCGTACACTTCGTTGTTCGTACGCTTCGCTATTCGTCCGCTTCGCTATTCGAACAGTGCGTAGCACGCACGAACAGTGAACAAAGTGAACGGACGAAAACCGAACAACGCTTTTGTGTTTTATGTTTTAGGCTTTGCGCTCGAATTCGCGCATAAACTCAACCAACGCATCCACTCCGGCCATCGGCATCGCATTGTAAATACTTGCGCGCATACCGCCGACAAAACGGTGTCCTTTAAGCCCCAACAGACCAGCTTGCTCTGCTTGCTTGAGGAATTCACCGTCGAGGCGGTCATCAGCGAGCAGAAATGGTACGTTCATAATTGAACGATAGTTAGGGTGAACTGGATTACTATAAAAGTCAGAACTGTCAATATATTGATACAGTTTGCTCGCCTTGGCGTGGTTTTGTTGCCCCATCGCCGCAACGCCACCTTGGCGTTTCAACCACTGGAAAACTAACGCCGACAAATACCAAGCGAAGGTATTTGGGGTGTTATACATGGAGCGTTCTTTTGCTTGAACGGTATAATCCATGATGGTCGAGGTGTTACCCTGGGCATGGCCAAGCAAGTCATCGCGAACAATCGCAATGGCAAAACCAGACGGCCCAATATTCTTCTGGGCGCCAGCGTAAATAATACCAAAACGGCTCACGTCTAAAGGTTCAGACAGAATATTCGAAGACATATCCGCAACAATGGGCGCATCAACATCCGGAATTTCATGTAAGGCAATGCCGTCAACGGTCTCGTTTGGACAATAATGGAAGTAGGCTGCGTTATTGGACAACTGCCAGCTGTCACGCGGTGCCAATGCTTTACCTTGCTCGGTTTGCACTGCCGCACCCACAACATTGACATGTTGCACGTACTTCTGTGCTTCTCGAATGGCAAAGTCAGACCAAATACCACAATTTAAGTAATCGACAGTGGCGTTTGGTCCGGCGATATTTTGAGGCACGGCACTGAACTGGCCGCGCCCCCCCCCATGCATGAACAGCACTTGATAGTTATCAGGAATCGCCATCAAATCACGCAAGTCTTGTTCAGCTTGCTCGGCCATCCGAATGAAACTCGGATCACGATGACTAATTTCCATCACTGAAATGCCCAAGTTGTTCCAATTTAGGAATTCTTCCTGGGCTTGTTTCATTACTTCTGCCGGCAACATTGCCGGCCCCGCAGAAAAGTTAAACGGGGCGCTCATGCAATTATTCCTCACTGACATCATCAGGCGTTGCGTCATCATCCGCATCGTCATCTAAAGGTTCACTGTTGTCCTCGCCTTCTACTGGCTCATTCAACAGCGCATCGGTTTCATCATCTTCGTCTACTTCATCAATCCGCTGCATACCGACCACTTGCTCATCAGAACCCGTGCGAATCAGGCGCACACCTTGGGTGTTACGACCGACAATCGATACTTCACTGACGCGGGTGCGTACCAAGGTACCTTTATTACTAATGAGCATGATCTGGTTCGCTTCAACCACTTCCATGGCACCAACCACTTCGCCGTTTCGCTCGCTTACCTTGATTGAAACAACGCCTTTGGTTGCGCGACTCTTCGCTGGATAATCAGTAATTGGGGTACGTTTACCGTAACCATTTTCGGTTACCGTCAAGATGCACGGCACCTCTTCTTCGATAGTTCGAGGCACAATCAATGACACGACTTTCTGACCGTCAGCGAGGCGAATACCACGGACACCGGTTGCGGTACGACCCATAGAACGCACTTGATCTTCACTGAAACGGACCACTTTACCGCCATCAGAGAACAACATGATCTCATCGCCCGCAGTAGTAACGTCAACACCAATCAATTCATCACCTTCGTTGAGATTCAAGGCAATGATACCGCCGCTACGCGGACGCGAGTATGCTTCCATCGGCGTTTTCTTAACCGTACCGTTACGGGTGGCCATCACAATGTACTTATCTTCTGGGTAGTCACGTGTTGGCAAGATGGCGGTAATACGTTCGCCCTCTTCGAGTGGTAACAAGTTTACAATAGGTCGACCACGCGCGGTACGCGTCGCCAATGGCAAGTTGTAAACCTTCATCCAGTAAATACGGCCGCGAGTTGAGAAGCACAAAATCGTATCGTGCGTATTGGCAACCCATAGCCGCTCAATAAAGTCTTCATCTTTCATCTTGGTGGCAGATTTACCCTTACCGCCACGACGTTGCGCTTCATATTCCGTCAATGGTTGATACTTCACATAACCATGATGCGAAAGTGTTACAACAACGTCTTCTTCATTGATCAGATCTTCCATGCTGATATCGTGCGCAGCTGCAGTGATTTCAGTACGGCGCGCATCGCCATACTCTGCTTTCACTTTTTCTAGCTCTTCACGAATCACTTCCATTAAGCGCTCAGCGCTATTCAGAATGTGCAGCAATTCTTCAATGATTTGTAGAAGGTTTTTATACTCTTCGAGGATTTTTTCGTGCTCAAGACCAGTTAACTTGTGTAAGCGCAAGTCCAAAATTGCTTGGGCTTGTTCTTCCGTTAAATAGTATTGACCCTCGCGAATACCGAATTCAGGGCTAAGGTGATCTGGGCGCGCAGCGTCAACACCGGCACGCTCAAGCATTGCTGCAACATCACCTAACTGCCATGCGCGACCCGTTAAACCAGCTTTCGCATCCGCGGCAGTTTGTGAGCGGCGAATTAACTCAATAATTTCGTCAATATTCGCCAACGCAATCGCTAAACCTTCTAAGATGTGCGCGCGTTCACGTGCTTTGCGCAACTCATATACTGAGCGCCGTGTCACCACTTCGCGGCGGTGTAAAATGAAGCACTCCAGCATGTCACGCAGATTGAACAAACGTGGTTGGTTCTTATCAAGCGCAACCATGTTAATACCAAACACAACTTGCATTTGAGTGTTGGCATATAAATGGTTCAGGATAACTTCAGAAACTTCACCGCGCTTGATTTCAATGACGATACGCATGCCATCTTTATCTGATTCATCGCGCAGACCACTGATACCTTCTAGGCGCTTTTCTTTCACTAGCTCAGCAATTTTCTCAATCAGCTTCGCCTTGTTCACCTGATAAGGTATTTCGGTAACGATAATCGCTTCGCGACCGTTGCTATCCGTTTCAACCTCGGCTTTAGCGCGCAGGTGAATCCGACCACGTCCAGTTTTGTAGGCTTCAATGATGCCTGCACGACCAGAAATGCTTGCCGCCGTTGGGAAGTCAGGGCCTGGGATATATTCCATCAATTCATCAATTTGAATATCTGGATTATCAATCATTGCCAAGCAACCATTAACCACTTCGGTTAAGTTGTGTGGCGGAATATTGGTCGCCATACCTACGGCAATACCTGATGAACCGTTTACCAGAAGGTTCGGTACGCGAGTTGGTAAGACTTCAGGAATTTGTTCAGTGCCATCGTAGTTTGGCACAAAATCGACGGTTTCTTTGTCGAGGTCGGAGAGTAATTCGCTGGCAATTTTTGCCATTCTGATTTCGGTGTAACGCATGGCAGCTGCGGAGTCACCGTCAACGGAACCAAAGTTACCCTGGCCATCCACCAGCATATAGCGTAGTGAGAATGGTTGCGCCATACGTACAATGGTATCGTACACAGCGCTATCACCGTGTGGGTGATACTTACCGATAACGTCACCAACAATACGTGCTGACTTTTTATATGGCTTATTGAAATCATTGCGTAGTTCATTCATCGCAAACAATACGCGACGGTGAACCGGCTTGAGACCATCACGTACATCCGGCAATGCCCGTCCTACAATTACGCTCATCGCATAATCGAGGTATGAACTTTTCAGTTCGTCTTCAATATTGACCGGAACGACTTCTCTGGCGAGATCACTCATAGTAGTTATATCCCTAAACGCTCTGTCTTTCTTATAATTCGTACGATAGCGCATTGTACCCGTAGCGAGCCGCTATCGCATCTTTTTTTATCCCTGTAGGTTGAGTACACTGTACCGACTTTTAAGCCGTAGCAGAAGCCCTATGACCGCAAATTCGAATGTAGATCCAGCAGAAATTGAAAAATTTAGCGCCATTGCCTCCCGTTGGTGGGACCCCGAAGGTGAATTTAAACCACTTCACCTCATTAATCCGTTGCGCCTTGATTATATTTTGCGTCACTGCGACGGTGTCTTTGGACAAAAGATTTTAGACATCGGCTGTGGCGGCGGCCTCCTGGCTGAAGGTTTAGCAAAAGCTGGTGCAACAGTTACTGGTATCGACATGGCAGAACAATCGCTGCAAGTTGCGCGTCTGCATGCCCTTGAAAGCCAACTTTCAATTGATTATCAGTGTATTCCCGCTGAGCAATTTGCGCAGGAGCACGCAGCGCAATTCGACGTGGTCACTTGTTTAGAAATGCTTGAACACGTGCCTGATCCCGGCGCCATTGTCCAAGCCGCTGCCAATGCTGTGAAGCCAGGTGGTTATGTATTTTTCTCCACGTTAAACCGAAACGTCAAATCATGGCTATTAGGTATTGTTGCCGCTGAATATGTATTGGGCTGGGTGCCAAAAGGAACACACCAGCATCAAAAATTTATTCAGCCAGCCGAACTACTGCGCATGACTGATGCAGCAGGCCTTGACGCGCAAGCCATGACCGGTATGCACTATTTACCGTGGCGTGGTTTTTATCTTGATAATTCGAATGTGGATGTGAATTACATCGTATGTCTACACAAGCCAAGTTAGCACCACCGCAAGCGGTCTTGTTTGATCTCGACGGGACCTTGTTAGATACCGCGCCAGATCTCGGCGCGGCCTTGAATACGGTACTTGCCGCCGAGCAGCGTCCCTTAGTCAGTCCTGCAGAATACACGCCGCTAGCGTCGCATGGATCTGCTGGGCTGTTACGCTACGCCTACGGTGATGAGTTTGAGCAACGTAGCGATGAACTACGCAGCGCTTTTTTAGATGCCTATGCCGCCCAAATTGCCGTACACACGCAATTATTTGATGGCGTTGCAGACTTGCTCGAGCAATTGCATCAGCAACACATCGCGGTGGCAATTGTCACGAACAAACCACAAGCACTGACGCAACAGTTAGTGCCGCACTACCCACAGTTGGCGACAATTAAGGTGGTAGTCAGTGGCGATACGCTGCCGGTAGCAAAGCCTGATCCTGCGCCGTTGCTGCATGCTGCAAGCCATCTTGGTATTGAAGCTCAGCACTGCTGGTATGTGGGAGATGCCGAACGTGATATAGAAGCTGGTCGGCACGCTAACATGTTCACTGTGCTGGCCGAATATGGTTACATCAGCACCAATGATAACATCCAAAGTTGGGGCGCAAATGCGCAAATTACCCACCCGCTAGAATTAGTCCGATTGTGGTCAAATTAATTGTTTAACACTACATCTTGTGGGTGAGCCGACTCACCCGTCAAGATCTTGTAAAAGCCTTGTTAAACGTGGCTTATAAATTTGTTATCTGAACATTGCATTTAACAGACAAAAAAATAATAAGAAAATTTTTTTTCTGGCTTGATTTTCCTAAGTCGCTTTATTGGCAAGCGTTTTAGCGAAAGCTCCTACTTCGCCATGCAATTCTCGCCATTTTTTCACCGTAAATTCACTTGATCAGCGTACGATAAGTGCTAGGATACAGGTCATTCAGCTAACCCAAGATATTGTGTAAAAAACGCACGAGCGACGTCCTGTCGCACCATATCTTGTGGCTACATAAAAAACACATAACAACAATGACTATGGATGCGCCTCATGAATCAACAGCTCTTCGTAACTAAGCGTAGCGGCGAACGTGAACCTCTGAACTTGGACAAAATCCACCGCGTTATTAGCTGGGCCGCCGAAGGCCTAAACGACGTTTCAGTCTCACAAGTTGAAATCAAATCACATATTCAGTTTTATGACGGCATCAAAACTGAAGATATTCATGAAACGATTATCAAGGCTGCTGCCGATTTAATTTCTGAAGAAGCACCTGATTATCAATACATGGCCGCTCGCTTAGCCATTTTCCATTTGCGCAAGTTGGCATACGGCCAGTTCGAGCCACCGCATTTGTATGATCAAGTCACCAAAATGGTTGAGTCAGGTCGTTACGATAAGCACTTGTTAACCGATTACAGCAAAGAAGAGTTCGAACAAATGAATGATTTTATTGATCATTCACGTGATTTGAATTTCTCGTATGCTGCAGTAAAACAACTGGAAGGTAAGTATCTCGTTCAGAACCGTGTTACCGGCGACATCTATGAAAGTGCTCAATTTTTATATGTTCTGGTAGCGGCTTGTTTATTTGCCAACTATCCGAAAGATACACGATTAGATTATGTCAAACGCTTCTACGATGCGACGTCACAGTTCAAAATCTCGCTACCAACGCCAATTATGGCGGGCGTGCGTACGCCAACGCGTCAGTTTAGTTCGTGCGTATTAATTGAAGCAGGTGACAGCCTCGATTCTATCAACGCAACCGCAAGCGCTATTGTGAAATACGTATCGCAACGCGCTGGTATTGGTATCAATGCAGGTCGTATTCGTGCACTCGGTAGCCCAATTCGCGGCGGTGAAGCGTTCCACACCGGTTGTATCCCGTTCTATAAATACTTCCAAACAGCTGTAAAAAGCTGTTCGCAAGGTGGCGTTCGTGGCGGCGCAGCTACCCTCTTCTATCCGCTTTGGCATTTAGAAGTAGAGAGCTTGTTGGTGCTTAAGAACAACCGAGGTGTTGAAGAGAACCGTGTACGCCACCTCGATTATGGCGTGCAATTTAACCGAGTTATGTATCAGCGTTTGATTAAAGACGACTACATCACATTATTTAGCCCGTCTGACGTACCTGGTTTATACGATGCATTCTTTGCTGATCAAGACGAATTTGAGCGTTTATACAAACAGTATGAAGCCGATGAATCAATTCGTAAGAAGCGCATCAAAGCAATCGAATTGTTTAGTCTGTTTATGCAAGAGCGTGCCAGCACTGGCCGTATTTATTTGCAAAACGTTGACCATTGCAACACCCATAGCCCATTTGATCCGAAAGTGGCGCCGATTCGCCAGAGCAACTTGTGTCTGGAAATCGCGCTGCCAACGAAACCGTTGGCGCACGTGAACGATGAAGAAGGTGAAATTGCCCTATGCACGCTGTCCGCCTTTAACTTAGGCGCGATCAAATCACTGGACGACTTGGAAGAGATGGCTGAATTAGCCGTGCGCGCGCTTGATAGCCTCCTCGACTACCAAGAATATCCAGTGCCGGCAGCGCGTAATGCCACCATGGGGCGCCGTACCTTAGGTATCGGTGTAATCAACTACGCATATTACTTAGCGAAAAATGGCGTGCGCTATTCTGATGGCTCGGCCAATGGCCTAACGCACCGTACTTTCGAGGCAATTCAGTACTACCTCATGAAAGCCTCGATGAACCTGGCGAAAGAAATGGGTGCGTGTCCGAAGTTTAACGAAACGACGTACTCAAAAGGCATCATGCCAATTGATACCTATAAGAAAGATCTCGATACCGTTTGTAGCGAACCATTGCATTACGATTGGGATAGCCTGCGCGAAGATGTTATGAAGTATGGCATGCGTAACTCAACCTTGTCAGCATTGATGCCATCTGAGACGTCGTCGCAAATCTCGAATGCAACCAATGGTATTGAGCCGCCACGCGGACATATCAGCGTCAAAGCATCGAAAGACGGGATTACCAAACAGGTTGTTCCAGAGTACGAGACCTTGAAGCAAGCGTATGAACTTCTGTGGCAGATTCCAAGTAACAAAGGTTATTTAGAGCTGGTTGGTATTATGCAGAAATTTGTCGATCAGACGATTTCAGCGAATACCAATTACGACCCGAACAAGTTCGAAGCCGGCAAAGTACCTATGAAGCAATTGCTACAAGACTTGCTGTATGCCTACAAACTTGGTGTCAAAACATTGTATTACCACAACACGCGTGACGGTGCATCTGACAACCAGGTGGATCTCCGCGATAAAGTTGAAGCCAAAACACGTGAAGAAGAAAATCAACAAGCAACTGTGGCGGTCGTTGAAGAAGACGATGATTGTGCCGGTGGTGCTTGCAAAATTTAATAACGTGGCAAGGCCAACAATTAAGGTGCGCTAAATTATGAGTTATTCGACGTTTAATAAAAATCAGATTAACCCGTTACATGAGCCGATGTTTTTTGGTAACTCGGTCAACGTAGCGCGTTATGACCAACAAAAACATAGTATTTTTGAAAAGCTCATCGAGAAACAAATCAGCTTCTTTTGGCGTCCAGAAGAAGTTGACGTGAGTCGCGATCGCGTGGACTTTCAGGCACTTACTGAAAGTGAAAAGCATATTTTTATTTCAAACCTGAAATATCAAACGTTGCTCGATTCAGTGCAAGGTCGTAGTCCAAACATTGCCCTACTCCCAATTGTATCGATTCCTGAACTTGAAACTTGGATTGAAACTTGGTCGTTCTTTGAAACCATTCACTCACGCTCATATACGCATATTTTGCGTAATCTTTTTACCGACCCGAGTGAAGTATTTGAAGATATCGTGATCAACGAAGAAATCCAAAAGCGCGCGAACGATATCTCTCAGTACTATGATGATTTGATTTTCTACACGCAGCTTTGGCAAACACACGGCGAAGGTGTCTGGGAAGTTGATGGCGAAGAGCACACCGTAAACATGCGGGAGCTCAAAAAGAAATTATTCTTGTGTATCAATTCCGTGAATGCTCTTGAGGCTATTCGTTTCTATGTAAGTTTCGCTTGCACCTTTGCCTTTGCTGAGCGCGACTTAATGGAAGGTAACTCAAAGATCATTCGTTTGATTGCTCGTGATGAAAACCTGCACTTGGTTTCAACTCAGCAAATCTTGAACCTTTGGCAATACGGCAAAGATGACCCTGAAATGAAAGAAATCGCCGAAGAACTGCGTGAAGAAGCGCTGGCGATTTTCATGAAAGCGGTCGAACAAGAGAAGCAATGGGCGCATTATTTGTTCCGTAATGGGTCAATGATTGGTTTGAACGAAGAAATGTTATGCCAATACGTGGAATACATTGCCAATATGCGTATGGAAGCCATTGGCTTTGATGCGCCATTCAAACAACGCAGTAACCCATTACCGTGGATGAACAAGTATCTTGTTTCTGACAACGTTCAAGTCGCGCCACAAGAAGCTGAAATCACCTCTTACTTAGTGGGCCAAATCGATAGCGAAGTAAGTGCCGCCGATTTGGGAGACTTCGAACTTTAATCCCCCATGAGCCAGCTTTATAAGGTTAAAGTCAACGGTCAGCACGAGCTGACCGTTGATGCTTCACAAGGTACAACTCTGCTTGAGGTGATGGAGCAAGCCGGCTTAGAACCGCACTATCACTGCCGTAATGGCTTCTGCGGTGCTTGTCGTGTCCAGCTGGTCAGCGGTGAAGTTGATTATGTGAATGATCCACTTGCCTTTATTCGCCCCGGTGATTGTCTCGCCTGTTGCTGTACAGCAAAAACCGACCTCGAAATTAATCAATAAATCGACAAAATCGATAATCTAAATCAACGAAACCCATTGGCATCTCGGCCTTGTTTGTAGGAAAATACTGGGCAATTATCGCTTTAAAAAACAGGAGTAGCGAATGTTTACTGTAATTTTTGGTCGCCCTGGTTGCCCATTTTGCGTCCGCGCAAAACAGATTGCTGAAAAATTAGCTGAGGATCGTGACGATTTTGAATTCCGTTACATCGATATGCATGCCGAAGGTATCAGCAAAGCTGACTTAGAAAAAACGGTCGGTAAACCAGTACTCACCGTGCCACAAATCTTTATTGATGAGCAGCACATTGGTGGTTGCGATGATTTCGAAGCGTATTCACGTGCCAACTTAGGCTTATACGCTAGTTAATGCTTGTCGCACCCGTTTTTCAGAGATAGGGAAACGGGTGCCTAATGTTTGCGCAAACAAACTTACCCGCAGTTCTTCAATCATCCAGCGAATATCTTTAACCGCTTTCGGTATTTCCTGACTGTGCTGATATTTTGCCAGCAACGCCTGATAATCTTGCTGTAAGCTGGTAATTGTGAGCGTATGTAAGCGGTCTTTGTTTGGATCAACCGGAAGTTTCTCTAGGCGCCGCTCTATCGCCTGTAAATATCTCAAAATATCGGCTAATCTCGCAGCACCGACATCGCTAACAAAGCCCCGATAAACCAAGTGATCAAGCTGATCTTTGATGTCACCGTGTGCTTGAATCTGATCTAAACTTACTTTGCCTTTTAAGCGCTTGCGTATGGTCTGACTCAATATCAAACACGGCTCCACCATATTGGCAATCGCTGTAACTCTCTCATTAATTTCTCCACGCGCTTGCTCAAACAGTTGGCTAAAAGACGCAGCGTCACGAGCTGTATTGCCATCAATGAGTTCGTCGAGCGCCGCTATAATGCAGTCATGAATCAAGTCATCGACTTTGCCCCAAGGATTATAATACATCGCCAGTTTCGCTTTGTTAGACAGCGACTGCTGCAGATAACGTACCGGTGAAGGAAGCTGTACTAGCAGCAGTTGACGCAAACCACGTCGATGCGCATATTGCGCTTGTATTGGCGTATCAAACAGTTCCTGACGAACGCCCTCGCCGTCTGGAACCAACGCAGGATAAGCTTTTATCGCATACCCTTGTTGTTGCTGTTCCAAAGTATCTGGAAGTGCGCCAAATACCCACTCGGTTGCCCGCATTGGCTGTTCTGTCTCAGACTTCTGTACAGCGCGTTTCAACGCATGTTGTACCTGACCTTGCATGGCTTGCTGTAGCACTTCTAAATCTCGGGCCATGCGTAACGTTTCACCGCGTTCGTTCACAACCGCATAATTCATCCGCAAGTGCGGCGACAATTGTGATGCATCCCATGCATCGGACGGAATGGTAACGCCGGTCATGCGCCTTAATTTGGCCGCCAGTGCATCTAACAATGATGTGTTGGAAATTACTTCACCGGTACAATCAGCTAAAAATGCCTGAGCATAATTTGGTGCGGGCACAAAGTTACGCCGTAATGTTTTAGGTAAGGATTTAATCCAAGCCACCACAACATCATGACGAAAAGCCGGAATTAACCAATCGAAACCATGATTAGTCACCTGATTCAATAGCGCCAGCGGAATTTCCACGGTCACGCCGTCGTCTTCTGCTTTCGGATCAAAAACATAACGCAGTTTTAGACGTAAATTGCCTTGCTGCCAGGCTTCTGGATAATCTAGTTCGGTAACATGCGAAGCGTCCTGAGCCATCAAATCATCACGTTCAAAGCGCAATAATTGAGGTTGTTGTTTAACGGCCTTGTGCCACCAGCCACTTAACAGCTGCTCGTTATAGATCCCCGCAGGTAGCTCGCGATCATAGGCCTCGAATAGCGCTTCATCATCAATTAAAATATCACGGCGACGTGACTTTTCTTCAAGCTTTCGTACGTCATCAATCAGTGCTCGATTATGGGCGATAAACGGTAATTCACGCTTCAACTCACCCTGCACTAGCGCTTCACGTATAAAAATTTCGCGTGCCGCACTTGCGTCAATTGGTCCATATTGTACTTTGCGCCGAGGCACAATAATTAAGCCGAACAAAGTAACCTGTTCATCGGCAATAACCGACCCCTGCTTCTTCGAGAAGTGAGGCTCAAAATAATTGCGTTTCACCAAGTGCGTTGCCGCAGGTTCAATCCATTCGGGCTCAATTCGGGCATTCATGCGCGCAAATAACCGCGAGGTTTCGACCAGCTCAGCCGCCATCACCCACTTGGGAGATTTCTTAAACAGACTCGATCCCGGAAATATATAGAACTTTCGATTACGCGCACCGAGATATTCATGGCCTTCTTGTTTCTGGCCAAGTTGCGATAACATGCCTGTGAGTAGCGCCCGATGCACAGCCTCGTAAGAGGCTGGCTCTTGGTTAATCCGAAAGCCTAAGCCACGCACTGTTTGCCGCACTTGGGTATAAACATCCTGCCATTCACGCACACGCAGAAAGTGCAAAAACTCTTGCTTTAAACGCTTTCTAAATTGCGTTTTTGACAACTCATGTTGCAGTTCTGACAAATAACTCCAGAGCTTTAAAAAGCCCATAAAGTCTGAATCTTTATCATGAAAGCGTTGGTGTAACTCGTCGGCTTTTTGTGCTGCCTGCTGTGGACGCTCGCGCGGATCTTGAATGCTCAACGCAGCCACAATCACCATCACTTCCTGCATACAGCCATACTCGTTGGCCGCTAAAACCATACGCGCCAGGCGCGGATCTAGTGGTAATTGAGCGAGTTGCCGCCCGATCGGAGTCAATCGAGGCCCTTGATAGCCATTTCCTCTCTGCCGTCGATTACGACGACCACTTGGAGCTATGGCATGCAACTCCTGCAGCAAGTTCACACCATCGTTGATATAACGCTCATCGGGGCGTTCGATAAATGGGAATTTACGAATATCGCCCAACTTCGCCGACGTCATCTGTAAAATAACCGCAGCAAGGTTGGTACGTAAAATTTCTGGATCCGTGTATTGCGGGCGAGCAAGAAAATCTTCTTCGCTATACAACCGAATACAAATGCCTGGTGCAACGCGGCCGCAGCGTCCTGCACGCTGATTGGCGCTGGCTTGCGATATTTTCTCTATCGGCAACCGCTGCACCTTAGTGCGATAACTATAACGGCTGATTCGGGCTGTGCCTGGATCAATCACATAACGAATACCTGGAACCGTGAGCGATGTTTCCGCCACGTTGGTTGCAATCACCACGCGGCGCATGCTGTGTGGTTGAAAAATTCGGTTTTGTTCAGCTGCAGAAAGGCGCGCAAATAAAGGTAATACCTCGGTATTCGTTAACTTCAACTCACCAATCGCTTCAGCAAAGTCACGAATTTCACGCTCACCACTGGCAAAAACTAACACATCACCAGGTGCTTCGCACTGTAGCTCATGCAGGGCATCACAAACGCCTTGCACCACGTCCAGATCATCATCATTGGTATCTGCGTCTTGCAACGGTCGATAGCGTGTTTCAACGGGATAGGTCCGCCCGCTAACAGTAATAATCGGCGCGGCATTAAAGTGCTTGGAAAAACGTTCCGTTTCAATCGTTGCAGAGGTGATGATGAGCTTCAGCTCTGGACGCTTTGGCAACAATGTAGCCAATACACCCAATAAGAAATCGATATTTAGACTGCGCTCATGCGCTTCATCAATAATAATTGCGTCGTATTTGGACAACAGTCGGTCCGTTTGTAGTTCAGCCAGCAACATACCATCGGTGACTAACTTAATCCGGGTGCCCGGGGCAGTTTCATCTTGAAATCGAACTTTAAAACCAACGATTGAGCCAAGTTCGCTTTGCAGTTCCTGTGCGATACGGCTAGCTACGCTTCGAGCCGCCAATCGACGCGGCTGCGTATGTCCGATCATGCGCCCTTGCTCAGCATCACCGTAGCCCATTTCGAGCAACATTTTGGGTAACTGAGTCGTTTTACCTGAACCTGTCTCGCCGGCAACAATAACAACTTGATGTTTTTTGATGGCCGCCTGAATAGACGATTTTTCTTGTACGACAGGTAAGTCAGCGGGAAATTGAATAGCGCGCACGTCAATCCTAATTGATTTTAAAAAGCTGACGCTAGTTTACCAGCGTCAGCCTTTGATGTTAACGGCGAGAGTATCCTTCACGTAAATGTAAATCGATTGCTCGTAACACATCACTTCGTGAAATAACCCCAATGAGTTGACGCTCAGCATCAATCACTGGATACAACTTAGGTTTATTGGCGGTCATTTGCTGCGCTAAGTCAGTGACTGAGGTATCGGCATCGACCGTCACCACCTCACCCCGATACATACAGTCGCTGACGGTAGCGCTTTGTTCGTTATGGTAGGTATCACGTAACATCGTCGCCAGACAGTCTTGCTCAGATAAGAAACCAACCAGCTTATGCTGCGCATCAACCACCGGCCCGCCGCGCTGGTTGCTTTGAATTAGTACTGAAACTGCTGCTTCAATCGACATCGACGGTGAGAAACTCACCGGATGTCGATTCATATAATCAACCACTTTTAATGAATGCATGGCGCACCTCGTTTGTCGAACTTCAAGTTACCATGCATTCAGTATAGTCAATCGTTGTAGATGGCAACCTCAACTGGACTATTACCGATTCGTTTCGCGCGATACATCCCCTCGGTATTAAATGGCATATGCACATTGCCGTCTTTATCGACAATAATCACACCACCGGTACCGCCTTGCGGAAGCAACACATCATGGATCACCGTGTCACCTGCAGTCACCACATCAACTTGCTGATACTTCATTCGCGAACAAATATCTGCAGCAACGTGGTAACGAATAAAGTATTCGCCGTGGCCAGTTGCAGAAACCGCACAACTGTCGTTATCAGCCCAAGTTCCGGCACCAATAATTGGTGAGTCACCCACTCGGCCATAGCGTTTACCGGTCATACCACCGGTTGATGTTGCCGCGGCAAGGTTGCCATGTTTATCTCGAGCAACAGCGCCAACCGTACCGTACTTAAAGTTATCATCCATGGTCACCCAAGCTTGCTTATCTTGCGGGTTACCAACTTGCTCTTTCATGCGTTGCAACGCTTTATAGCGCGCTTCAGTATTAAAATAGCTATTATCAACCTGTTCTAAGCCCTGCTCGCGAGAAAATTGCTCAGCACCCTCACCGCTTAACATGACATGCACAGATTCTTCCATAACCTTACGAGCCAGAGCGATTGGGCTCTTTACTGTTTTAACACTAGCAACTGCGCCCGCTTCGCGCGTTTTACCATCCATAATGGAGGCATCGAGCTCGTGTTCACCGTCCCAGTTATAAACCGCACCGCGACCCGCATTAAATAGCGGTGAAGCTTCCATAATCTGGACGGCCGCGATCACTGCGTCCATACTCGTACCGCCTTGTGCTAAAACGGCATGACCGGCATTAATCGCTTCAGTTAATTTCTCTTTATAGGCACGTTCGCGTTCTGGCGTCATGCTTTCGCGTGTGATGGTGCCGGCACCGCCATGAATGGCGATGGCGAAGGTTTCGTCAGCCGCTTTATGACCATGGTTATCTGCTAACGCGGTATTGGCTGCAACGCCAAATAAACCCATAGCAGCAATAAGAGCGATACGTTTCATAAGAACCTCGTTGATCGTTATTCGATTATCGTTATTGGTTATTAGTTTACCGATACTAGCAGAGTTGGGAAACTTGGAATACAGTTGTTCTGACGCTTGTGCTTCTCGTTTTACCGCTTTTATCTCTTCCGAATAACGAATAACCAATAATGAATAACGCCTTTGCTCTGCTCGTTTATTCAGTTAATCTGAGCGCAAGTATTTAAAAAAACATGATGGATCAGCGATGACTCAGCCGACATTCTATTGGCATGACTATGAAACTTGGGGAGCAAACCCACAAACCGACCGACCCGCGCAGTTTGCTGGCCTACGCACAACGTTAGATTTTGAACCGGTTGGTCGACCAATGACGATTTATTGTCAGCCAACGCCAGATTTTTTGCCGCATCCGCAAGCAGTTATGATTACCGGTATTACACCGCAACATGCCTTGGCGCAAGGCATGAATGAAGCCGCATTTGCAGAAAAAATCGCGGCACAAATGAGTGAGCCGGATACGACGATTATTGGCTACAACAATATCGCTTTTGATGATGAAGTTACACGACATCTGTTCTATCGCAACTTTATCGATCCCTATGCCCACACCTGGCAGGATAACAATTCACGGTGGGATCTGATTGATCTCATGCGTGCCTGCTATGCGTTGCGCCCTGAAGGTATCGAGTGGCCCTATCACGATGATGGGCGCGTGAGCATGAAACTTGAAGATTTGACCCGAGTTAATAACATCGAACATGGCCAAGCGCACGATGCAATGGCGGATGTCTATGCCACCATTGCAATGGCACAAAAAGTAAAACATGCACAACCACGCCTGTTCGATTACGCCTATAGCATGCGTCGTAAGCAAGCCGTAAAAGACTTGGTGCAATTAACCACGTTTACAGCGCTAGCCCATGTCAGCGGATTTTATGGCGCTCATCATGGCTATTTAAGTGTGATTATGCCGTTGGCTTACCATCCTGATCAGCCTAATTCAGTGATCTATTGGGATTTGCGCTGCGACCCACAGCAACTGCTCCAGATGAGCGAAGCTGACATGATTGAGCGTCGTTTTACCCGTCGCGCCGTACTTCAAGAGCAAAATTTAAGTCCTTTTGGTGGCGGCCAGTTTGCGCTCAATAAGTGCCCGTTTATAGCGCCACTTAAAGTTATTGATCAAACAGCACAGACGCGTTGGCAAATTGATTTAAACGAATTTGAGCAACGCCGACAGTTCTTAATTGGTAACTCAGAATTGCGTGAAAAGATCGTTGCTGCATGCTGTTTTACACGCGAATTTGAAACGACTTCCGATCCAGATCTCATGCTCTACAGCGGCGCGTTTTTTAGTGACCAAGATCGTTCCAACATGGCTATTATTCGCGCCGCTGATCCTGACCAACTTGCAGGGCTTGAACTGAATTTTGCCGACAGTCGATTACCTGAAATGTTATTTCGTTATCGCGCTCGTAACTTTCCGAGAACGTTGAACGACGCTGAACTACAACGTTGGCGTTCATTCTGCCAACAACAGTTAATGACGCCACCTGGGCGTGCACTTAGTGCCGAGCAATTTATGCATGAACTAGAGCAAGCATCGGTTCAATATGCCGATTCGGCAAAACATATGCGCTTACTACACGATTTATATCGCTATGTTCAAAGCCTCTAACGTCAACTTATTGAAGAGATAACCCAATGAACAAGCCGGCATTGCATTTTGATTATATTATTGTCGGAGGCGGCACTGCTGGGTGTGTATTGGCAGAACGGCTAACAGCCAGTGGCAAGTACCGTGTTGCGCTATTTGAAGCTGGTGGCGAGGGTAAATCACCGTTTAGCGATATGCCCGGTGGCGTGATTCGATTTATGCATAGCAAAGCCTTTAACTGGTTGTATCGCAGTTCAGATAAAGCGCCCTTGCGCAACGGCAAAGGTCTCTACACACCACGTGGCAAAGGGCTCGGCGGCAGCAGTCTAATTAATGCGATGATTTATACCCGCGGTATAGCCAGCGATTACGAGCATTGGTCAGCCGTGAGTTCACCTGATTGGGCTTGGGACAAAATACTTCAACGGTTCCGTAAACTTGAATGTAATCAACGTGGTGAAGATACCTTTCATGGCGCTCATGGTCCATTGAAAGTGAGTGATGTTCCGGTGTATTTCAGTGCGGCGAAACAATTTGTTGAAGCTGGCGTGGCCGCCGGTATCCCCTTTAATCCAGATTTTAACGGTGAACAATTGTTCGGTGTTGGTCCGTATCAATTTACGATATTCGAAAACGCACGTTTCAGTGCACGTAAAGCGTTCTTGGAACCCGCGCGCACACGATCTAATTTGACCATTTTTACCCACAGCTTAGTTGAACGGATTACCGTAGAGGGCACTGCTGATAGCAAGCGTGCGAATGGTATTCAGTTTAAACAGCGTGGTAAGACTTACGTGGCTTCTGCCCATCGAGAAGTCATCATCGCCGGCGGTGCCATTAACTCGCCGCAATTGTTACTGCTTTCAGGTATCGGTCCGAAAACCGAATTAGAACAACACGGCATTCCAATTATTGTCGACAGCCCAGAGGTCGGTAAAAATCTACAAGATCATGTCGATGTGATGATTCATTACCGTAATAAGCGCAAAGACGGTATTAGCATTACACCGCGCGGGTTACTCAAGATGGCTGCCGCGTGGTGGCAGTATCAGCGGCATAAAACCGGTCCACTTGCCGTTTCACCGGCAGAAGTGGGTGGCTTTATAAAAAGTCAGCCGCAACTTGATGTTCCTGACCTGCAACTGCATTTTGTCTCAACGCGATTCAACGACAGTGGTTGGGATTTGTGGCCCGCTTTCACGCACGGTTACGCCTGTCACGTTTGCGTATTGCGCCCCAAAGCGCGTGGTGAACTGCGTCTAGCTAGCTCTGACCCTACACAAGCGCCAACGTTTAGTTATAATTTTCTAGATAACGAAGAAGATAAAAATGCCCTGCTGTCAGGCGTAAAGCAGGTACGCCATGTCATGAACCAAGCTCCTTTGGCTGCGCATAACGGTGGCGAAGTTTGGCCAGGCGAAGTTACTTCGGATGATGAATTACTTAAACGAATTACGGCTAACATAGGCTTGATTTATCACCCAACCAGTACCTGCCGAATGGGCAATGACAACCATGCTGTGGTTGATCCGAAACTACGTGTGAATGGTGTGAGAAGCTTACGTGTGATTGATGCGTCAATTATGCCAACAGTGGTCAGCGGCAATACCAATGCACCAACCATGGTGATTGCAGATATCGGCGCCGACTTTATATTGGCCGACGCCGAATCTGATAACCGTTAAATTAACTAGTGAACTTGCTTGCCAAAGCGCGCGAAGAAGCGCGCTAAGGCTGGTATGAGAATTAACGCACCTAACATGTTCCAGAGGAACATAAAGGTCAGCAAAATTCCCATATCCGCTTGGAACTTAATCGGCGAGAAAATCCAAGTTGCCACGCCAATCGCTAACGTTAAGCCCGTGAATCCAACTGCTTTACCTGTGCTATCAAGGGCATATTTATAACTATCATTGAGATGCATACCCTGCGCCAAGCCTTCTCGGATTTTGGTATAGATATAAATACCGTAATCGACACCAATACCGACACCCAGAGCAATCACGGGCAAGGTCGCAACTTTCACTCCAATACCGAGCACAGCCATGAGGCCTTGACTCATAATGGTGGTCAGCATCAATGGCAATACAATACACGTTACGGTGCGAATACTACGGAACGTAATCAAGCACAGCACAATAACAACACCGTAAACCCATAACAGCATTTTGGTTTGAGCTGATTCAATGACTGAATTTGTTGCCGCTTCGATACCTGAGTTACCGGCAGCCATCAACAATTCTAAACCTTCTTGTTGGTATTGCTGATTGAACGAATTCACCGATGCAACAACCGTTTGTAGGGTTTCTGCTTTATGATCATTCAAATAAATAATAATTGGTGCCATTGAACAATCAGGGTTGATTAATCCAGGCGGCGTTCGGCCCGTATTTGCATTCAACACATATTGATTACGGTTTAGGCTGAACCATTTCAAGTTCCCTTCATTGAGACCGAATGACCCCATTTTCGCCACGTATACAACTGATTTTACGTCTTGTACGCCTGGCGTATTCTCCATATGCCAGCTAAAGCGGTCCATCAACTCAAGATTGTCGTACGCAATACATTGGCTTGGCGCTGTTTCCGCCATCACCACAAAAATATCCGTACTCGAGCTGTAATTATCAACAATAAATTGGTTATCAAGGTTGTAACGGCTATCTGGGCGTAATTCTGGCGCACCGGCGTCTAAGTCACCAATCTTCATTTGCTGGCTATACACAAGACCCCAAAAGAGGCCAATGAGCGCAACAACTAAAGCGCTATAAGCCCATTTCGGCTGCGAAAAGCGCCCAAAGAAAGCAAGCACTGGATGCTGTTCCTCGCGGGTTGAACGAACATATTCAACCCCCTTCGGTGACACGCCCGTATACGACATGATAATCGGCAATAGGCCGAGGTTAGTCAGTACCACAACCGCCACACCAATACTTGCAGCAATAGCAAGCTCTTGAATCACTTCGATATCGATAACCATTAACGTGGTAAAACCAATCGCATCTGAAACTAGCGCCGTTAAACCTGCAATGTAGAGCGAACGGAAAGCTAATCGGCTGGCTATAAACTTGTCATGTCCGTCAACGCGATTATTACTAATCGCGTTAATAATCTGCACGCCATGACTTACCCCGATTGCGAAAACCAAAAACGGTACCAGCATCGAGTAAGGATTAATGCCAGAGCCAATCAATTCAATGATACCCAATTGCCAAACCACAGCGATAATCGAGCACGATAGCACTGCAAACGCGCTGCGCCAGCAGCGGCTATACCAGAACAGCATGAGCAAGGTGATGACAATCGCAATCACAAAGAACAAACCGACTTGGTAAGCGCCTTCAATCAAATCGCCTATAACTTTGGCAAAACCAGTAATATGAATTTTTACTGTGTCGTTTTGATATTTATCCCGAATGCGTTCTTCAAGTTGCTGTGAAAACTGCTGATAATCAAGCGCTTCGCCGGTATCTGGGTTCACCTCATTCAACGGTACGAGAATCAACGCTGATTTAAAGTTATTCGCAACTAAGTTACCCACTTCTCCAGAACGCAACACATTCGTACGGAGCTGATCTAACGCACGCTCTGACGCATCCCAATTATCTGGAATAACCGGGCCACCGACGAAACCTTCTTCGGTTACTTCACTCCAACGAACGTTCGGCGTCCAGATACTTTTTAAGCCGCTGCGGTTGACGCCCGGAATAAAAAACACTTCATCGGTAATCTCTTGCAGTGTTTTTTGAAATTCAGGCGTAAAAATATCGCCGTCAGTTGTTTCAACGGCAATACGCACCACGTTACCTAAACTGGCAAGATCTTCTTGGTGCTTAAAGTAGTTTTGAATAAATTCGTGCTTCGTTGGAATCATTTTGGTGAAGCTAGCTTCAGGGCGAACCTGACTTGCATGCCATGCTAAAAACGCAGTTAACACTGCGAAAATCACAAACCACAATGGACGAAAGTTGAAGAGCGCACGCTCTAACCACACGCTTTTTGACTCAATAGACTGTTCAGACATGCTGCTATTGTTCCTTTATTATTCTTGGGTTTGTGCTGAAGATTCAGAGGCGAAATCACCGATTTCGAGAACGCCACGCTGCCCAACAACTGTCAATCGACCATCGTCGTGAGCAACAAGATCAGTTAACGCGGCGCCCGAACTATGGGTCATTTGCTTAATATTACCAGCAGCATCAACCCAACCGATCACACCTGCATTACCAACTAAGTAAACACCGCCGTTAGGCGCATCGACAACCGAGTTAATGTTAACGTTGTCGGGTAATTTAATTTGGTCGAAACTATCACCTTGGTCGTTACTGACAAAAATATTGCCACGCAATCCAACAACCCATAACCGATTTTTACTATCTTTGTGGAGGCCAAAGAATGAACCATAATATGGTGAATCGAGTGACTCCCATGTATCACCTAAATCCGCACTGCGAAAAATTTGGCCAGCTTCACCAGTGACATAAACATATTGATCATCTGAACTCAGAGCATTTAAATGATAACCATCAGGGTTCTCGATACGATCATCAAGAATCTCCCAGCTGACTCCACCATCACGCGAGCGCACTAAAGTACCGTAAGCTCCGACAGCAAATATAACGTTCGGGTTAACAGCGTGAACATCGAGAAACGGTTTCGTTGGGCCTTCAGCGTCTGCTGCCAGAGCCATTTCTAATAAAAACGAAGCATTATCTAACGCAAAGGCCAGTTCATCTTCAGCATCTGGATCGGTGCCATCAAGGCTATCGAGTTCCGCAGTTAAATCATCCACTATTTTTTGAAAGTGCTGCTGTTGCAGTGCAATAAACTCGAATCCGTCCAGTTGTACTTGCCAGCTTTGACCGCCATCGGTCGTTGCTGCAATAACTCCATGATGGCCGACAGCCCAACCGTGATCCACATCAGCAAAATCAACTGCAGAAAACAATACACTAGTTGGCACTTCGGCCTGCTGCCATTCGCTCTGGCTAGGCTCACGGAACAGCACTACACCATAATCGCCAACAGCAACGGTATATTTTTCCGTTTGAGTAATCTCGGTTAGCACCGTACGTGGCGCTTTGGCGGCCTTCATTGCCGGTGCATTAATCACTTCATAATCAGTAATTGTGTCCGCAAAAGCAGAATTGGGCGCGCCATATAAGGCTGCAATTACTGCTGCACCAGCATAAGCTGTCGCTTTTATCATGGAACCCTCGTAAAAATTCTGAGTCTTATATCTTGTTAATAGTTGCAAATTTCCATTTCGCGATACATGCTATGGAAAAATAACTAGAGGTCAAACCAGCTGATACCTTACAACGAACGCTGTTTTAACGCTAGTATCAGTTGGCCATTTAAATTTGTTAAGTTTTGATGTAGCTTTATTGCGGTAAAGCAAGCATATCAAGAACAACAAGGAAAAGCACAATGAATAAAATGATGCTCAAAGCCGGTATTTTTGCGCTATCTGTTGTGTCCGCTACGGTCATGGCAAAAGTTAGCCCAGAAGAAGCGGCACGTTTGGGGAACGATTTAACGCCTGTAGGTGCTGTTAAAGCAGGTAATGCTGACGGCTCTATTCCAGCTTGGACTGGCGGTTACAGTAAGAGCGCTGAAGGTGAAGCACCAGAGCGTCCAGCTGATCCGTTCGCTGACGAACAACCACTTTACACCATTACTGCCGCCAACGTTGATCAATACAAAGATTTGCTCTCAGCCGGTCAAATGGCAATGTTCAACAAGTACCCTGAGTACAAAATGCATGTCTACCCAACGCATCGTACTGCAGCATACCCGCAAGACGTATATGACGTGATTGCGAAAAATGCGGCAAACGCTGAATTGGTTGCTGGCGGTAATGGTTTGGCTAACTTTGATAAGCACGTGCCTTTCCCTATCCCAGCAAATGGCTTGGAAATCATTTGGAACCACATCACCCGTTATCGTGGCGGTGCCGTTCAGCGCTTGGTGAACCAGTTCCCAGTACTCGAGAATGGTGACTTTGTTCCAGTACTGTTACGTGAATCACTGGTATTCCCTGAATATCTGAAAACTGGCCGTGAAGCAGATGACGACAACGTTTTGTTCTACTTCTTGCAAGAAGTATTAGCACCAGCTCGTATGACTGGTACTGTGTTGCTCGTTCACGAAACTATCGATCAGGTAAAAGAAGCTCGCCGTGCCTGGTTGTACAATGCTGGTCAGCGTCGTGTACGTAAAGCACCATCGGTAGCATATGATGGTCCAGGTACCGCTTCTGACGGTCTGCGTACTTCTGACGGTTTAGACATGTTCAACGGTGCACCAGATAAGTACAACTGGGAACTTGTTGGCAAGAAAGAAATGTTAATTCCATACAACAACTACAAGTTGATGGATACTGAATTGTCGTACGACGACATCATCGGCCCAGGCCACATGAACCAAGACTACGTGCGTTATGAGAAGCACCGTGTATGGGAAGTGAAAGGTACGCTGAAAGATGGTGAGCGTCACATTTATGCAACTCGTCACATGTTTATCGACGAAGATACATGGACAGCGTCAGTTATTGATCATTATGATGGCCGTGGTGAGCTGTGGCGTGTAGCGGAAGCATACAATACTCAATTCTACTATCACGATACGCCGTGGATGGCAGCAGAAGCATTATATGACCTCAACTCAGGTCGTTACATTCTGCTGGGTCTGGCGAACGAAGAAAGTGAATACATGAACTTCGATATCGAGCCAGTTCGTGGTGATTTCTCTACTGGTGCATTGCGCCGTATGGGTATTCGTTAAGCTCTTCGTATTGAATTACTTAAAAAAACCCCAGCTTCGAGCTGGGGTTTTTATTTGTCTGAGATAAATTATTTTTCGAGACGAGCAAGTAAACTCGACGTATCCCAACGAGCACCACCCATCTTTTGAACTTCGGCGTAGAACTGGTCAACTAAAGCGGTCAAAGGCATACTCAAACCCTGCCGTTCTGCTTCGCTAAGCGCTATTTTCAAATCTTTACGCATCCAATCTACCGCAAAGCCATGTTCATAATGTTGGTCCCACATGGTTTTATAACGATTTTTCATTTGCCATGAGCCGGCTGCACCCTGGCTAATCGCATTAATTAACGTATCCGGATCAAGGCCAACTTTGCGTGCCAATTGCAAGCCTTCAGCTAAACCTTGCACCACCCCTGCGATACATATTTGATTCACCATTTTCGCGAGTTGACCATGCCCTGCTGGCCCCATATATTCGCGGGTTTTTGCATAACAAGCTAAGGCGTCATCAACCTGCTCGAAAGCGTCTTTATCACCACCAATCATCGCTGTTAATACGCCATTCTCGGCCCCTTGCTGTCCGCCAGAAACGGGCGCATCTAAAAAGCCGATCCCACGCTCGTGACATGCTTGGGCAAGCTCTTTTGCAAGCTCAGCCGAAGCCGTTGTATGGTCAATTAATACCGTGCCGGCTTTCATTGATGCTAGAACGCCATCGTCACCATAAACGACACTGCGTACATCATCATCATTGCCTACACACAGCATTACAAAGTCTGCACCCGACGCTGCCTTGGCGGGTGTTTCTGCATATTCGCCGTGATAAGTTTGAGCCCACTTTTGAGCTTTTGCGGTAGTACGGTTATAAACTTTCGTTGCGAAGCCAGCCTGTTGAAGGTGCCCAGCCATCGGATATCCCATTACGCCAAGACCAATAAATGCACAGTTGGTACTCATGAATTCTCCCCTTTCGTTTGCTCATCATAATGTGGCACTAATACCAAAATTGTTGTCGCGGCGATAGTTACGGTAGCAGGCCCTTGAAAATAAATATCGCCGTCAAGCTCAAGTACATGCTCAGTATCGCCGAGCGAAAATTGCTGGCCTCGCTCAAAGTCAATCGCAGCAGTTGCTTCAATGCGGCCCTTAAGAACATTTAATAACGCCTTGATTTGACGTATACGCGGCATTGCCGGAATACGAATACGAGCTAATATCGCATTCGTTCTATCGGCTTTTGGATGCACTAAAAAGCCACCACCGATATACCGCCCTAGCACGACAAATTGACCGTCATCCCATGATTTGTCTCGACGAATACGAGAACGTCGCGACAACGATCCCAAAACATAACGCGCTAAGGCTATTAAATAACTTAAATGGCCTGCGCTTTGTTTCAACCATTGTGGTTGAAGCCGCATTAAATCAACACTTAACCCGGTTCCGACGTGGTTCACAAAATAGCGGCTTTGTGTGGCGCCTTGCGCCACACCAACGGCCTCTGCTTGAGTAACTCTGTTGTTGGTCATACGCCAGTTCCAACGATGAAGCCCATGATCACGCGCAAAATCGTTTCCGGTACCAACAGGGATCACTGTTAGCACAACCTGATGCTGCAAAGATGCTTGAATAAGTGCATTGACGACGATGTTAATACTCCCATCCCCACCTATAACAACGCATTCATGTGCTGTTGAGCAGACTTGAGTGAGTTGCTGGGTATCGTGCACTGCACTTGCTGTACTCGGAACTAGTGTCACAACCTGCAAATGCAGAGTGAAGAACGTTTCATAGCGTTGCGCCAAGCGGCGTGCACGTCGGCTTAACTGATTGTAATAAATCACGATCGGTTGATCGTTCATCGTGGGTTCAGGCATGTTCAATTTGCCAATGCAAGTAACGACCAATATCAACAAAGGGTGATTGCTGGTTATAGCGCAGCTCTAGTGCGAGTAAATCGTCGTAGCGCTTTTGATCATCGCGATTACGCAAGTAATCATGAAAACATCGTACACCAGTGCGCTTTGTCACTTTCAATTGCAACTGTTCAAGCCAATCACGCATATCTGTTGGCGCCAATGGTTGTTGTGGGCTCATACGAACGGTCTTTTTAACCATTAAATCAGCTTGCACGTAATCAAAGTTACCAAAAATAATATTGGCAAGTATTTTGGCGTCACGATTATAAAACATTAGTGATAAACGACCGTTCGGTCGCATGAGTTGCTTGAGTGTTACTAATGCTTGTTGTGGATCAACGAGCCACTCGAGAACAGCGTGGCACAGCACGATATCATAAGATTGCTGAAGTAACTCAGGTAGCTGCTGTAGTGGCGCGACGTGGTATTGGTAGCGTTGTTGTAATCCATGTTTGCTATGTAACGCTTGTGCCTCGGCAACTATTTCCCCAGAAATATCAGTGTGTGTCACTTCACAGCCAGCCTGTGCGAACATCATAGACAACTGACCGAGCCCGCCGCCTACATCGAGTACTCGCATATTGGCCGCCTCAGCGGAGGTTGGCAACCAAGCTTGTAAATCCCGTTCTAGCACAGCTAAGCGTATCTTACCTTTGTTGGTTGCATAGATATTGCGCGAGAACTTCTGTGTGATGCCCTCAAAGCTTTGATCGCGTCTGGCCATTAGGCTGGATTCTCAATGTCGATAAACACATGCTCAAGACCAAACTCCTCGGCGAGATGCTCGCCCAAAGCACGGATACCATAACGCTCGGTTGCATGATGACCAGCTGCGAAATAGGCTAAACCTTGTTCCTGCGCGCTGTGCGTGGTTTGTTCAGATATTTCACCACTTAAGAATGCATCAAAACCAGCGACTGCCGCATGATCAATATAGCCTTGCCCACCACCGGTACACCAAGCAATCCGTGAAATCGGCTGGCTCGAATCAATCCGTACGGTCAATGGCCGTTTTAAGCAGCGTCCGATATGTTCACCAAGTTTTTGCGATGTCACCGGTTGCGGCAACGTGCAGCCCATCACCACCCCCGTGGGTTCAACGCTCGATAACGGTTCAGGCTTCGGCCAACCAAAGAGTTGCGCCAGTTGCGCATTGTTCCCCAACTCTGGATGAACGTCTAACGGCAAGTGATAACCAAACAAATTGATATCGGCCCGTAACAAAGCTTGAATCCGACGTTTCTTCATGCCAGTAATCACCGCTGGTTCGCTTTTCCAAAAGTAACCGTGATGAACAAAAATAGCATCAGCCCCCTGCGCTATCGCCGCGTCAATGAGTGCTTGGCTGGCTGTGACCCCGGTGACAATCTTGCGAATCGATTGCCGGCCTTCCACCTGCAAACCATTTGGACAATAATCCCGAATACGGTCAACTTGTAATAATTCATTGAGATAATGCTGGAGTTCAGAACGTTGCACGATGTCCTCGTTTCTGTTGAAAATTGAGTCATACGGTTTGTTTTTAGCATATATTTTCGACAAATAAGTCAGACATTAGACAATATGCTTAAAAAACGGTATAAAAATGACGCACACATACATTATATAGCTATAGGATAATATCCATGAGCAAACTTGATAAAGACCAAGTGCTTGCTGATTTTACTGCAGCATACCAGCAAGCTCACGGTAAAAAACCGAAAATTGAAGCAAAAGGCGGCTGGTATAGCGTTGATGGCGGCAAAAACGTGCGTCTTGCACAACTTGCGGAAGAAGCTGAAAGCTTGGCTGGTGGCGCAACTAAAAAGCCAGCAGCAAAAGCGGAAAAGAAAACGGACAAAAAAGCTGAGCCAGCTAAAAAAGCAGCGCCAGCTAAGAAAACGCCAAGCAAAACAGCACCAAAAGCGGCAGCCAAATCTGATTCAAAAGGCGCTAAAGTGGCGAAATCAGCCACAGGCGGCCTAACCGCGAAAGAACTATGGCGTCAGCGTCTTGAGCAAGACAATACGTTATCACGCTTGCCTCGTGGGTATGATTAATTAATCATCCAATACACGCTGTAAACAAAAGCCGACATGACTGTCGGCTTTTTTGATCATCAGCGCATCAAAACACCGATAACTGGCGTATACTTTGTGAACTTATCTTGTTGTTTGGCAAAGGTAACTTCCCATGGCGAAACCGCAACGCATTGTCACTCTACCGCAACTCTTTAGTGGTCTTAAGGCAGCTTGGTTGGCTGGCTATTCGCTAGCTGATTTGCGCCAAGACATTCTCGCCGGAATTACTATCGGTACGGTCGCCTTACCCTTGTCCATGGCATTGGCTATCGCTACCGGCGTACCGCCACAACATGGCCTATATACAGCAATTATCGCTGGCGCGATCATCGCTATTACCGGCGGTTCGCGCTACAACGTTTCAGGACCGACGGCAGCGTTTGTCGTTATTCTATTCCCCATTGTTCAACAATATGGGCTGGGTGGTTTGCTCATCGCAACCATGATGGCGGGGGTAATATTAATTGCGCTTGGTATTGCCCGCATGGGTCGCCTGATTCAGTTTGTGCCCTATCCTGTCATTCTGGGATTTACCGCAGGAATAGCCGTAGTCATCGCCGTTTTACAGTTACCTGACTTTTTCGGTTTAACGACCGACAAAATGGGTGAACATTTCATCACTAACTTGACCGCCATTATTCGAGCGATGCCAACGGTCAATAGTGCTGAGTTAAGTGTTGGCATATTTACGCTAGCTTTGTTGTTAATTTGGCCGAAGTTCAAGCTTCCTATACCAGCGGCCTTGGTGGGTTTAATCGCCGCTGCATTTTTAGCTTACTTGATGAATCATTATCTGTTGTCCGATGGCAGTCAGTTTATCGAGACTATTGCGTCGCGCTTTAGCTGGACAGCCAATGACGAAACCAGCCAGGGTATTCCGCCAATTCCGCCGACTTTTGTTGCACCTTGGAATCTACCAGGCGCTGATGGCAAACCATTGGAAATATCTTTTGATTTGATTGTAAACCTTGCTGGCCCAGCGTTTGCGATTGCAATGCTTGGTGCGATCGAATCGTTGTTGTGTGCCGTTGTTGCGGATGGCCTGACAAAGACCAAACATGATCCAAACGCCGAACTGATTGGTCAGGGGCTTGGCAATATTGCCGCACCGTTATTCGGTGGTATCACGGCCACAGCAGCGCTGGCTCGAACCGCCACAAACATCCGTAGCGGTGCTCGCTCCCCTATTGCCGCTGTAGTCCATTCGCTGGTGGTTTTACTTGCAGTTGTGGCGTTAGCTGGCTTGTTAGGCCTTGTACCTATGGCTGCATTGGCAGCGTTACTGTTTATTATTGCTTGGAATATGAGTGAAGCACGGCACTTTGTCAGAACGATTCGGACTGCTCCTGGCGGCGATGTCGCAATTTTATTGGTTTGTTTCGGGTTAACTGTATTATTCGATATGGTGCTTGCCGTCGCTGTTGGTATTGGTTTAGCCGGCGCCCTTTTTATTCAGCGCATGGCGAACCTGACCAGCTCACAAACGCGGCATAACGAAGCGCACCCTGCAACACAAGGACTACCACCATCGGTTATCGTTTATGATGTCAATGGCCCGCTATTTTTTGGCGTTGCTGAAAAAGCATTGAGCGCGCTCGAACGCGTTCCGGGCGAGGTCAATATTCTCATATTAGATATGCAGGATGTGCCGAGTATTGATGGTACTGCTATCAATGCGTTGCATTCGCTCGTTGATGAAATGCAACGTCAGCGTATCAAAGTTATTTTGGTGGGTTTACCAGCGCGAATGGTGGTCAAACTCAGCCGCGCCGGTATCGAGAAACAATCAAGTCAACTCACTTATTGCCGCAACTTGCAACACGCGCGCGACGTGGCGGAGCGCTGGCTAAAAGCTTGAACTCGAAATTACTGGTCTTTTTTACCAATGTAGAGCGTGATTTCACCAACTGGCAGACCAAATTTATACATCTGCGTGCGGTTAATCATGTTGTCTTCATCCACAAGGTAAAGCCAATCATCAAGCTTGACTGCAAACGGTTCGCCGTCGCGCTCAATGATCAGTGTGTAACTCCAATTTAATACGTTGCCAGCAGTGGTTCCTTTGGCGACACCTTCGACATCACTGGCACGCCCTTCATAGCTATTCTCACCGGTTTTGGTAATGTACCAAATACGTTCTTGCTCGCTTCCATCAGCATAATAAAACTGTTCATCCAGCACCCCTTCATTACCATCCCAGGTGCCTTTTAAATCAGCTCGGAAGCGTTGTATGACCTTACCGCTATAATCTTGAACCATGCCATGAGCGACAAGTTCGCCATTAAAGAACTGTTCCAATTTCAATTGCGGCTGTTCTTTTTGATAGTCTTCGATATTCGCCGAGCAACCAACCAAAAAACTTAACGCACTGACTGCGGCTAACATTTTTAAGAATTTCATTGCTGCACTCCTATTAATTGGTTGCGCTCTTTTTTAAAGCGAGAATTTTCATCAAGCCAAATGGCTAGGAAATCGTCTGTAAATTGTGCTGAAGCGATTTCGCCAAGCTCTCCTTTAGGACCATAAAACTTTGCATGACCTTGTTCGGTTTCTAATAACGTGATGCAATCGCCTTCAGTTACATTCGGCCACATTTTGCGTAATTCCTGCAGCCATTGCTCATGCTCGGCACTTAGCGTTATACCAAGTCGTTGCCATTCCTCTGCCGTCGTCTCAACCAAGTCCTTTGCTTGAATATCACGTAAGTAACTCAGCTGCAGTGCTCGTTGCTCGGCATTTTCAAATGCGCCGGTATCAGTGCGCAACTCAGCGTCATAAACATCCCAAAACCAAACGCTTAAGCGTGTTTCACCGACTTTTTGTAAATTTTCGAAAGCATCGACTGTGCATTGCTGCGCGGCAGCGACAAAGTTGAAGCCACCAAGAACTAGCGCAAGTGTTGCAACCAAGCCTTTGTGAATGTACAAACGAAATGATTTTGTCATGATGAACCTCCCGATTGGTTAGCTTGCCACTTTGGCAACGCGTGGCATTAACCAAGCAAATATCACCATATATACGGCCCAAAGCGCCGCATAGATTACCCAAAGCTGCCATTCAGGCGCGAATAATTCAGCGGCACCAAGTCGTATGCCTATCGCATAGGTCAGCGGCCCTGACGCGATACCGAGCACAGCTGCCCAGCCAAGACGATTCGCTAAACCGCTGAGCGTGTTCATCAGCATGCCGACAAAACCTAACCACAGCAAAATCAGCCATAGAGGTAAGAAGCCACCAGTAAAGTTAAGGATGCCAATCCCGACAACAGTTGCTTCAAGCGCTAACCCAAGCAATACCAAAATGCCATAGAGCGTCCAATTGAACTCGCTGCTACGGATTGCCAATATAACTTGCAGAGCGACCAGAATCGCTGTTAAAGCCAACCAGTCGTCGCGACCGCCGACAGCACTTAGCCAGACTAAATCAAAGAGAAATAGCCCAGCTAACTTGGGAAGCCAAGTTCGAACAACTTGGCGCGTTTTTTCATTTAACGACACTGTGGTTTGGTTGCCACGAGCTGCACCGCTGATACAGTACGTTCACGGAAACCACCTTCGCAGTAACAAAGATAATAATTCCACATGCGACCAAAGCGCTCATCATAGCCATGTTGCATCAGTTGCGGATGCGCATGATTAAACTGTACACGCCAATCTGCAAGCGTTTGGGCGTAGTCATAACCGATATCATCAATATGACGAATGACCATGTCGGTTTCTTCAGTAAACATTTCTGCCATCATCGTTAATGACGGTAAAAAGCCACCTGGGAAAATATATTTTTGGATAAAATCCACCGAGTTCGCGTAGCTCTTCATGCGTTGGTCGGCAATGGTAATTGCTTGCAACGCCATCTTGCCATTTGGCTTTAACAAACGATTACAGGTTTTGAAGAACGTTGGCATATATTTACGCCCTACTGCTTCAATCATTTCCACTGATACCAACTTATCGTAAGTACCGGTCAAATCACGATAATCTTCTTTGAGTAGTGTGATCAAATGACCTAAGTCTTCGCGCTCAATGAGCTCTTTGGTATAGCTGTACTGCTCTTCTGAAATCGTTGTCGTGGTGACCTTACAGCCATAATTTTTCGCTGCAAAGACGGCAAGACCGCCCCACCCTGTACCGATTTCAAGCAGATGATCAGCCGCAGTTAATTCGAGGCTGTCGCATAAACGCTTTAACTTATGCTGTTGGGCTTCCGCAAGGGTTGCATCATCGTGCGGGTAAACGGCGCTAGAATATTGCAATGCTGGATCTAAGAACGCCTGATACAGATCGTTGCCTAAATCATAGTGCGCAGAAATGTTTTCTTTTGCCTGACGCTTGCTGTTATTGCGGCGCCAATGCTGAAATTTTTGTATTGGTAATAAAATCCAGCTGAGTTTGGCTTCAGCGGCATCAAGTGCTGGCAAATTACGCGCAAACACTTGAATAACGTGAGTTAAGTTCGGCGTCGTCCAACTCTCATCCATAAACAACTCAGCTGCACCAATACTGCCGCCAAACAAAAAGCGACGATAAAAACCCGGCTTTTGAATATCTATTTCAGCTTTTAACGAGCTGGCTTCTTTGCCAAAACGCCCAACAACCTGGCCGCGTTCTTTTACTACTAAATAGCCTTCACTAAGCCGATTGAGCAAGCTCAATACCGTCTTTCGCAAAATCTTATCAATGCTACCTAAATCGTTTTGCATAACCGTCAATGCGTTCTCTTTGTACATTAAAACAAACCCTTATTTAGACTTATCGCTGTTGGGATGCGTGTACACAGGTGTACGTTTCAACCACAACCGTAACGCCTGCCAATAAATAGCACTTACTGTGCCCAACGTGTTTATCGGATATCTTAGTAATACGTTACGAATAGATTTCGAGTTCAATTCAACTCGAGTTAATTTCACTGTGGCGCTGAAATCGCGCTTTTTGGCATGAACATCAAGATGCACCATGGCATGGTGATCAGCCATCGGCTGCGGCGGAATCAATTGCCAGTGATAACGCATATCAATCGGGTTAAATGGTGAAACGTGAAATGTTTTCTCATGCACCAGTGCTTGGGACAGGTCTAAGGCGTAATAATGACGCTCATTCCATGGCGTATTGCTTACCTCGGCGAGCATGTAGCTATACTCGCTGCGCCCTTCTGGTTGCACGAAGTAGCAGTTCAGTGGGCTGAAGTACAGTCCAAACGTTCGTACAGCACCCAAGAAAAATACCCGCCCGTTGATTTCATGACCGGTCAATTCGGCGAGTTTGTTGCGCACCGCTTGGGCTAAATCACCGTGGGTGCCGCGCAGATAATCTTCTCGTCGAAACCAGAGTGGCGCCCAACGCTTGTCAGAAAACCAGCGACTGTGTGCGGTAACCTGATCGAGTTCATCAAGGGCAAGCCACCACTGCGCAATGCTATAACTGAAGGCATGTTGCGTGGGACGATACCGTGCATGATGCACTCGCCCCTTCAAAATGGCACTAGCCAGCATGCCACTCGACTCCTAAACGCTTCGCTACATCCACCGCGCTACGCACACCGTCTTCGTGAAAACCGTTATACCAATATGCGCCGGTAAAATGACAATGATGGTGACCACAGATCTGATCACGTTGAGCGCGCGCCTGCATCGACGCCACAGTGTAAACTGGATGAGCGTAATGATAAGTCCCCAGAATTTTATCGGGATGAATAGCAGATGTGTTATTCAGAGTCACACAGAACACCTCAGGTGCGTTAATACGCTGCAATATGTTCATATTGTAGCTCACAGAACTTGGTCGTGTACGGGCGTCGTCATCGTTATGTAATAAATAGTTCCAACTTGCCCATGCGCGCTTATTGCGAGGCAATAAACGAACATCTGTGTGCAATACAACCTCATTCATTTGGTACGGAATGTTGCCAAGTACTTGCTGTTCCGCTGCCGTTGGTTGTGCCAGAAGAGCCAAGGCTTCATCACTATGACAAGCAAACACAACTTCATCAAAATCTTGTAAGGTGCCGTCAGCGAACTCTAACGTGACCGGGCTTTCGCGATCTGATAGTGCCCGATGCACCGCAACTATGTTGGCATTTAGGGTGATTTTGTCAGCAAAACTGGCTGTTAGCGGTTTGATGTATGCACTTGAGCCACCAATAATGGTATGCCACTGGGGTCTATCGGCAACATTGAGTAGACCATGATTCGAGAAGAAGCGCAAAAAGAAGCCTAATGGAAACGCTTCTGCCTCTTTTAAGCTCGCACTCCAAATAGCCGCAACCATAGGTAGTAAGTACAGTTCACTCACTTCGTTCGAAATAGATTGGCGCTTAAGAAATTCGCCTAGTGTGACTTCATCTAAGTTATCACCGCTTTCATACGCTGCTTTTGCGGCCTTATTAAAACGCAGTATACCATTGATTAAACGATAGAATTTTGGAGAAAACAAATTACCACGTTGAGCAAACAAGGTATTGAGATTGTGACCGTTATACTCTAAACCAGTGTCAGGATCGCGCACACTGAAACTCATCTCGGTGTCTTGCCAAGCCACATTGAGTTCTCTCATTAATTTTCTAAAGTGTGGATACGTGCGATCGTTAAAAACGATAAAACCGGTATCAATCGCATAGTCTTTGCCATGAACATGAACCGGAACGGTATGCGTATGGCCACCGATATAATCATTTTTTTCAAAGACTTCAACATCATGCTGTTTGTTTAGAAGGTAGGCTGATGTTAAGCCCGCAATCCCCGAGCCGATTATGGCAATCTTCATGCAAGTACTACTCCATTGGATGAACTGTTCGCTACGCCGCCACTTAGGACATACGTTTAGACAACGCCACCTGCCATGCTTGCGGCAATCGCGACATTAATTTTAAAAACATTCCAAATATTGTTGGGAAGGTGATATCAGTCTTATTTTTACGAATGCCCTGTCGGATTCGATCAGAGGCAAACTCAACGGATACTCGCATTGGCATTTCAAAATCGTTGGCATCGGTCATTGGCGTTTCGACAAAACCGGGAGATACCGTCAACACCTTGATGCCCTTTCTTTCGAGGTCAACTTGTAAGCTTCGCGCAATGTACTGAATAGCTGCTTTTGAACCGCCATACGCTTCGGCTCGAGTAAATGGTAATAGGCGCGCAGTACTACCAACCAAAACCAACTTACTCCCCGCTTTCATGTTCGGTAATAAGGCTTCAACGCAACGCATCATGCCAAATACATTTACTTCAAAGACGCGCTCAAACATTGCAGCTTCAAAATTCTCAATATCAACGTATTCACACACCCCCGCGGACAAGATAACGACGTCAACATCGGTGTAGGCCGCTAATGCCTGCTGAGTTTGGTCTGCATCGCTCACATCGAGTCGTTGCGCCGCAATGTTATCGGGGAATCGCTGTTCAAGCTCAGCAAGTACGTCCGTATTGCGACCGCAGGCAATGACAGTATGGCCTTCACTCGCATAGTCCATTGCAACCTGTTTGCCGATGCCTGAAGTTGCGCCGGTGATTAAAATATTCATGACGATTTTACCCGCGTTTTGATTTTCTCAATGACATAACCAATCACTGGAATATGTTCATACAGCATCGCACCGGCATCGTAATAATCGGTTTGCGATAAAATTTTGTCGTTTTCTAGTTTTAAATGACTAGTGCCCGGCACTAAGATCTCACGCCCTTGCGCCAATTTAGGATGCTTTAATCGCATTTGCCATGATACGAACACGTCATCACCCTGTCGCGCTCGCTCAGCAAACGCGAAATGGCAGTATTCAATTCCTTTAATGGTATTGCGAAAATACGTTTTGAGACTATCTAAGCCTTGCACATGGTGAATCGGGTCAACAAACGTTACATCGTCACAATACAATGTATCGAGTGCAGCTATACTTTCTTCATTTAGATTGTCATAGAGCTGCTCAAGCTGTTCTACGATATTTGCTACACTAGTCATGAATCCCCCTGTTGTTCAACACGTTTTATAAGGCTTTAAATGCTGCTAAGAATCGCTCCCTTGCTTGTTTGTGATTCACGATAGCAGCTGGATAGTCGTCTCGACCGCGTTGCTTTAACCATGCCGCAGGAGCATGAATTTGCTTAGCCGGGCAATCTTCTAATTGTTTGACCCATTTACGAATATAGGTACCATCGGGATCAACTTTTTCGCTCTGTAAGGTCGGATTAAATACGCGAAAATACGGCGCTGCATCTGTTCCTGTTGAAGCACTCCACTGCCAGCCGCCGTTATTTGCTGCGAAACTGCCATCAATGAGGTGTTGCATAAAAAACTGCTCGCCCCAGCGCCAATCAATCATTAAATCTTTCACTAAAAAGTGAGCCACTATCATGCGCACACGATTATGCATCCAGCCTTCGGCTGCTAATTGGCGCATACCAGCGTCTACAATAGGATAGCCTGTTTCGCCGCGGCACCAGGCATCAAACTCAGTCTCATTATTTCGCCACTGCATGGCGTCGGTATGCGGCAAAAATGCTTTGCCATAACTCAAGCGTGGCACATGTTTCATTAGGTGCAAATAAAACTCGCGCCATATGAGCTCGTTTAACCACGTGTCGGCTCCTTTGTCTAAACCTGATGGGAACTGAGCACTTTGTTGCGCCAATAAATGCACAGCTTGCCACGGCGAAAGAATGCCGAGTTCCCAGTATGGGGATAACCGCGAAGTGCTATCAAGACCAGGGATATCTCGTTCATCTGCGTAACCACAAACAGTTTTATTCACATAGTTTGTCAGCAATTCACGAACCGCCGCTTCGCCAACGGGCCATGCACTCGAATCCCGCACTGGGTAATCAACAACTGGCACTTTCGCTGGCGCTACCGACTCACGTTTGGGCAAAGCCTCAACTACCGGTAAACCATTTTGTGCCACATACTCACGCCACGCTTTGGCAAACGGCGTAAACTTTTGATACATCTTGCCTGCCTGAGTCGTTAGCACAGGCGGTACCACAAGACTACCGTGATGCTGCTGCACCTTAATGTGCTGCTCTTCTAATACGGCAGTTACAGCGCGATCACGACGTTGTTCATGAACCGGATATTCCGTATTAAAGTGCAGTTCAGTCAACTCATGGTGCTGTGCAAAGCGTTTTACAGCTTTTGCCGCCATCGACCAAGACTCAATCATTTCAATAGATAATAGAATTCCTTGCTGCGCAGCGTCTTTGGCAAATACCTCTAAGTGCCGGCGTAACAAGTCCCACTTGATTGGCGCCCAATCGTGGTTTTTCATTTGTTGTGGGCATATGAGTAGTAATGCTGGGATTGCCTGTTCGCGACCGTTCACTTTACTTGCTGCACTGACAGCTGGGTTGGCAGTTAATCGAACGTCACCGCGAAACCACACACCGGCATAACTCATAGTGCATACCTCAATTTTAAATCGGCAGGATATGGATTGAGATATCGCTGGCCTTGCAAATAATCATTTGGATACTCGCGCAAGTAATGGCGCAACAAAGTCAGCGGCGCTAATAACGGCTGCACGCCATCGTGATAATCAAGAATGAGTCCGCTGAGTTCAGCTTTCTGATCTTTTGATAAATGCTGTCCGAAATAGCCTTGAATATGCTGCAATACATTGGTGTGGTTCGCCCGCGTTGCTGGCTTACCAAGTGCAGCCATAATCGCTTCGATGTACTGTCTCGCGAACGCTGCATCAATTTCTTGTTGTTCGGCAACGAGTCGTCCTAAGCGCCGGTATTCAGCTTGATTGTGCGCTAATAACAACAGTTTCAGTTCGGTATGGAAGTTCAGTAAATCTGCCTTGCGCAATGGTTTTGGTAATTGTTGCCATGCATGGTAAACAAAAACTCGCATGACAAAATTTTCCCGCAACGGTGCATCATTTAAACGGCCGTCTTCTTCAAGTGGAAGTGCTGGATGTAATTCGCGCAGACGTTTAACGAAAATGCCTTCAGCTTCCTTGCGCGCATAGCCTGTATCTGGGTCGTAAAGTTTGACGCGCTCCATACCACAGCTGGGTGAATTAGCACACAATACATATCCGCTGAGTTGTTTTAAATGTGGCTGCGCCTTATCGGCAAAATTGCTTAATCGTTCGGTAACGTCCTCACCGGTTTTGGGAACCACAGCACGAACGCCATTGTCATGCTGTTCTAATCGAATCGTCGGACGCGGTACTGACATACCAATTCCGACCTCTGGACACAATTTGACGAACTCAACATGACGTTGCAATTCGTTGGCGCAGAAATCTGATCTTTTATGACCACCATCAAATCTAACTTGATCGCCCAGCAAACAAGCACTAATACCTACTTTAATCGCCACCGTGACACTCCTTTTCGGTTGCATTACTGCTCTATAAAAGCGCTAAATTTATAGCGTTTTACTTAGACTGAAGAAAATTACGAAAAATAGCTATAAAAGTTCATTGCAAATTAATCCAAAACAAAATTCCCTGCGTAGTTGCTGTATCTGTTATTTATGAGGTTAGCAACAATGACTGATGCGCACCAAACAATGCCTTTATTTCCGCTTTCGGGGCACGTGTTACCAGGCGGCACAATGCGCCTGCGCATTTTTGAGCCTCGCTACATTCGTATGGTCAAAGAAGCGTGCAACGGACGCGACTGTCGTCCAATTGGTATGTGTATGCTGAACGATGACGGTGACCGTCAAACAAATACCCACATTCATCCGCTTGGTACCGCAGCAACCATCGTCGATTTTGAACAACTACCCGATGGTTTGCTTGGTATTACTGTTGCTGGACATCATCTATTTCGTATTACTGATGTAAAAGTAGATGAAGACGGTTTACGTGTTGGGCGAACCGAACGCGTGCAAGAATGGCCGCAGCAACAACTTGAACCCAATGATAAATTTTTAGCAGAACAGCTGATTGAGATATACAACACCTATCCAGAAATGGCCATTGCCTACGATGACTCGCAACTTCAACACGCGGATTGGGTGTGTTTGCGTTGGTTAGAATTGCTACCCGTATCAGCAAAAACGAAGCAGGAGTTATTGCACGAAGACACCGCAGATGCGGCATTAGACTTTCTTCGTAATTTGGTTATGGAGAGTAACCAGCAAGCGGCTGGTTAAGATTTAATCAGTGCAGTGATCCAAGAAATAATTAATTACGTTTAAATCAGACAATATGTTGAATATCCCGGTGGGTATAAACTACTATGCAGACAGCAACTCATAGAATAACACAACGGAAAACTATGTCTTCTGCGCAGCCGGATAACCCCGAACACGCTGCCGAATTACTCGCGAAAATAGCTGCAGAGCAATCGCGGGCCGCATTTAGTGAATTATTTCGCTACTTCGCCCCACGTCTTCAAGCCTATGCCACGCGCCAATTTGGTAACGAACAAACCGCTATGGATTTGGTTCAAGAAACCATGACAAATGTTTGGCATAAAGCCCATTTGTTTAAGCCCGATCGTGGTTCAGCGGCTACTTGGATATTCACCATCGCACGTAACATTCGCTTTGATTTGTTGCGTAAAAATAAGCATCGCCAAAACGATTTAAGTGCGGATGATTTGTGGCCGGTACTTGCGGAAACAAATGATTCACTTGATGACGATTATGCGTTAGATAACGACTTGTTGATGCAACAACTGGCCGTTTATTGTGAACAGTTACCAAAAGCACAACGTACGGTAATTGAGCTTATTTATATCGAAGGTAAATCGCAGCAAGAAGTCGCTGATGCCTTGGAGATTCCGTTGGGTACCGTCAAGTCACGCACCCGGTTAGCACTACAGAAATTGAAAGAGTTGATACAGCACGATGATTAAATTCCACCCTTCAGAACAGCACTTGGTGCTCTATGCCGCTGGTGAACTCAGCCCCGCCATGTTAATGATGGTTGGAACCCACGTTGACATGTGTCCGAAGTGCCAAGCGCATGTACAAGATATCGAGCAACACATGGCCGCCAAACTATTTGGTGAATCGGAAACAGCGAACATTGTTCATGGTTTTGATGAGCAAGCGATGCTGCAAGCAATCTTTGATTCGCAGCAACCAGCTGTCAATAATACAGCTGCGGCAAACGATAGCCTCTTCTTAGAAGGTCATCGCTTCGCCCTGCCGCCAACGCTGGCTCGTAACTCACACCGCATCGGTGAGTGGAGTCGTTTACCTGGTAAGTTGTGGCGTGCGCCGGTTCGTGTCGGCGGCGAAGAAATGTTGAACTTCATCTATATGGATAAGCACGCATCGCTTCCTGAACACACCCACAAAGGTAACGAAGTTACGATAGTGGTTAATGGCGTGTTTAACGATGAAAACAACGAGTATCGTGACGGTGATTTTATGCTGCTGGATGAACAGCATAAGCATTCACCAGCGACACAAGACCATGACTGTTTAACTATTGCTGCGCTCGAAGGGCCGTTGTATTTCACGACTGGTCTGAGTCGTTTATTGAATCCTTTTAGTAGCTTATTTTTTAAATAAGTTAAACAGCGTTATTAACAAAAAGGCCGCTATAATAGCGGCCTTTTTTAATGTGTCGAACACGTTATTTTTTAGCGTTACTCACGCGTTGTTTCAGCTTCTGACCGGGGCGGAAAGTAACAACCCGTCGCGCAGAAATAGGAATATCTTCACCGGTTTTCGGGTTCCGTCCCGGTCGTTGGTTTTTCGTGCGAAGTTCAAAATTACCGAATCCTGATAATTTCACTTCTTCACCACTTTCCAACGCACGTCTAATTTCCTCAAAGAAGTTTTCGACCAGATCTTTTGCATCGCTTTTGTTTAATCCAAATTTCTCAAACAAATGCTCGGCCATTTCTGCTTTGGTCAGCGCCATAGCTTACTCCCTTAGGGTTGCCCCGAATTCAGATGTTAGCATCTCCACAACCGTCTTCACGGCTGCATTGATTTCATTGTCTTCAAGAGTGCGCTCCGCATGTTGCAATGTCAACGATAACGCTAAACTGCGATGGCCTTCTGCCATTCCAGTCCCTTGATATACATCGAATAAGTTTAGGTCAACTAAATGATTTACGCCAATATTTTCAATTGCCGCAAAAATTTCGCCGGCCGCAATAGAGTCTTTCACCACAATTGCTAAGTCACGACGAATCGATGGATATTTTGAAATCGGCTGAGCTTGAGGAACAGTGCGCTTAGCAATAGCATTTTGTTCAAGTTCGAACACAAATGTACGTCCATTCAAACCGAGTTTCTTCTCAAACTGCGGATGAACTGCGCCTATGTAACCGACTCGCTTATCGCCACGGAAAATAGCTGCCGACTGACCGGGGTGCAACGCAGGATACTGGTCTGCCACAAAGCGGAACTCGTGAGCCGCGCCGGTCAATGCCAATAATGCTTCAACATCGCCTTTGATATCATAAAAATCAACGGCACGTTCACCGTCGCTCCAATGTTCTGGGTAAGCTTTACCTGCACGAACACCCGCGATCATCGGTTGCTGGACCACGCCATTCTCAGCTGTCTCGTCAGGTAAAAAGCGAAGACCTGTTTCACAGAACGCTAAGCTTTGTTGCTGGCGCTTCTGGTTGTGTGCCACTGCACCAATCAAGCCCGGCCATAAGCTGACACGCATGGAAGACATCTCAACCGAAATCGGAAACGGTAACGTTAATGCAGCTGTTTCATCAAACAACATGGCTTGATGTTTCGGATCGACAAAGCTGTAGGTGATCGCTTCTTGATAACCACGATCAATCAAGGTGCGCTTCATACCAGTTGCAGTCAACTGAGCTTCCTGGCGTGGAATCATCCGCAATTGCGCCGCGGGTGCCGCCGCTTGAATGCGGTGGTAGCCGTAGATACGAGCAACTTCTTCAATTAAGTCTTCTTCAATACTGATATCGAAACGGAACGTCGGTACAGTCACATTCCAGCCAGAGTCAGTGGTGATAACCACAAACCCTAAACGTTGCAGAATTTCAGTGACTTCTTCTGTGGCGATGCTAATACCAAGAACGCGCTCTAAACGCTCAGCACGCAAGGTAACGTGCGCTGCCTCAGGTAAATGCTCAACACTTACAGCCTCAACAATTGGACCAGCTTCACCGCCACAAATTTCCAGTAGCAATGCCGTTGCACGTTCCATGGCGGTACGTTGTAGTTCAGGATCAACACCGCGCTCATAGCGATGGGATGCATCAGTATGCAAACCGAAACGGCGTGCACGCCCAGCAATTGCATCAGGACTGAAGAACGCACTCTCTAGAAATACGTTCGTGGTGTTTTCAGTCACACCGCTGCCCTCGCCGCCGAAAACTCCGGCCATTGCGAGTGGCTTTTGCTCATCAGCAATCACCAATACATCGTTTTGCAGCGTGACTTCATTACCGTCAAGTAACGTCAGCTTTTCTTCTGGTTTCGCCATCCGCACATGCACAGCGCCTTCTAGCTTATCATTATCAAAGGCGTGCATTGGATGACCCAGCTCTAGTAATACGTAGTTGGTGATATCAACCACGGGGTCGATGCTACGAATACCACTGCGACGTAGACGCTCTTGTAACCATAATGGCGAGCTTACATTCACATTAACGTTGCGAATAACTCGGCCAAGATAACGTGGACAAGCGGCTGGAGCATCAAGAACCACAGCGCGGTCTTCGTCATGAACCGCAGGTACTTCTTTGATTTCTGGTTCAGTCACTTCCAAACGATTTAATACGCCGACTTCGCGCGCAATACCACGCAAACCTAAGCAATCAGCACGGTTTGGGGTTAAATCAACGTCTAAAACCACATCATTGAGGTCTAAATATTCGCGATAATCCATGCCAACCGGCGCATCTAACGGCAATTCGATAATACCGTCGTGGTCATCACTCAAGCCCAACTCTGAGCTTGAACAAAGCATACCGTGTGACGGTTGTCCACGTAGTTTGGCTTTCTTAATTTTAAAGTCGCCTGGTAACACGGCACCGACTGTTGCAACAGCAACTTTCAAACCTTGGCGGCAGTTTGGTGCACCACAAACGATGGTTGCTAACTCATCGGTACCAACATTGACCTCGGTCACTTGCAACTTGTCCGCGTCTGGATGCTGCCAGCATTTCACAACTTCACCAACAACCACGCCAGAAAACGCCTCAGCTACTGGCTCAATACCATCTACTTCAAGGCCAGCCATGCTTAACTGTTCAGATAACGCGACGCTGTCTAACGCCGGATTCACCCAGGTACGTAACCACTGTTCACTAAATTTCATCTGCTTACCCGGCTAATTAATTGAATTGTTTCAAGAAACGCACGTCATTTTCGAAAAATGCGCGCAAGTCATTAACGCCATAGCGGAGCATCGTTAAACGCTCAACGCCCATACCGAAGGCAAAACCAGTGTATTTTTCACTATCGATACCAACGGCCTGTAAGACACTCGGGTGAACCATGCCACACCCTAATACTTCCAACCATTTGCCATCTTTACGGCGCACATCAACCTCTGCTGAAGGCTCAGTAAACGGGAAATACGACGGACGGAATCGTACTTCGAGCTCTTCTTCAAAAAAGTTGACCAAGAAGTCTTCCAAAATGCCCTTTAATTGCGTGAAGCTCACGTCGGTGTCCACCATCAAGCCTTCCACCTGATGGAACATTGGCGTGTGGGTTTGATCGTAATCGTTCCGATATACGCGGCCCGGTGAAATAATTCGAAGTGGTGGCTGTTCATGCTCCATAGTCCGAATCTGTACGCCTGAGGTTTGCGTACGCAACATTGTGGTCGGAGTAAAATAGAACGTATCGTGATCTGCTCGTGCTGGATGATTCGCTGGAATATTCAGTGCATCAAAATTGTGGAAGTCATCTTCAACTTCGGGACCTTCAACGGTACGAAACCCTAAATCACCAAAAAACGCTTCAATACGTTGAATCGTTTTTGTAACTGGGTGGAATCCGCCCACCTGAGCACGACGACCTGGCAAGCTAACATCTATGCGTTCGGCGGCCAATTTCTGCGCAAGCTCAGCTTGTTTCAATTCGTTATTGCGTGCATTAATCAATTCTTGCACACGTTGCTTGGCTTCGTTAATGGCTTGTCCTGCCGCAGGACGCTCTTCTGGGCTTAGCTTACCTAAGCTTTTTAATTGCTCGGTTAATTGCCCTTTTTTGCCCATATATTCTACTCGAACAGCGTCGAGTTCTTGCGGGGTCGTTGCTTGTGCAACGGCTGCTTCAGCGGCAGCAACAATGTCAGATAACGCCATGATCGTCCTCAGTTATGACCCGTGCGGTTTCACGATGATTTTTCAATACGAGATAAAGTGCTCAATGATACCGAAAAAGCACAAAAAAAGGGAGCAGTTACGCTCCCTTTTTCAATTATTCAACCTGCTTACAGAGAGCCTTTCGCTTTCTCTACCAAGGCAGCAAAACCGTTTTGGTCGTGAACTGCGATGTCAGCAAGGATTTTACGATCGATTTCTACAGATGCTTTTTTCAAGCCATTGATAAAGCGGCTGTAAGACAAACCGTTTTGACGCGCTGCAGCGTTGATACGAACAATCCACAATTGACGGAATTGACGTTTCTTCGCACGGCGGTCGCGGTATGCGTACTGACCTGCTTTAATAACTGCTTGCTTCGCTACGCGATAAACGCGTGAACGAGCACCATAATAACCTTTCGCCTGCTTCAGGACTTTCTTGTGACGCGCACGCGCGATCACACCACGTTTTACTCGTGCCATTTGCTATCTCCTTCCCTTACGCGAATGGTAACATACGCTGAACTAAGCCAACATCAGACTCGTGCACCATGCTCTTAGCACGTAGGTGACGCTTCCGCTTTGAGCTCTTTTTGGTCAGGATGTGACGCAAATGAGACTGTTTACATTTAAAGCCGCCTGAAGCGGTTTTCTTAAAGCGCTTAGATGCGCCTTTCTTGGATTTCATTTTCGGCATGAAAATTACTCCGCATTGTTAATTAAAAGTGTAACAGGGTGAGTTTGGTGCTGTTGCCAACAACCGCCCTACTTGTGAACCACAGTTACTTCTTAGCAGGGGCCAGAACCATAATCATCTGGCGACCCTCAGCACGTCTTGGGAACGATTCGCAAGTTGAGATTTCCGCTAGGTCATTCTTAATGCGCTCTAGCAATTCAATTCCCAACTCTTGGTGTGCCATTTCCCGGCCACGGAAACGGACGGTGACTTTCGTTTTGTCACCTCCCTCCAGAAAGCGAGTCAGGTTGCGCAGTTTTACCTGATAATCGCCCTCGTCAGTTCCAGGACGGAATTTTACTTCCTTAACCTGAATCTGTTTCTGGTTTTTCTTTTGCTCTTTCGCGTTCTTAGCTTTCTCGTAGAGGAACTTGCCATAATCCATCAGACGACAAACTGGTGGCTCCGCATTCGGGCTAATTTCCACCAGATCAACACCAGCCTCTTCGGCTGCAGTAAGAGCTTCTTGAATACCTACGACGCCAATCTGTTCACCTTCAACACCAATGAGTCGTACTTCATTGACGCGAATTTCTTCGTTGATCCGATTTTTGTCACCAGCTTTCTGAGTTCTTTTTCCGCCTTTAATGGGTCATTCCTCCAGTCAATTAACTAATTTTGCGGCTGTTTACTTCGTCGCTGAGCTCAGTGATAAATTGCTGTAGCCCTTTAACACCATGGTCTTCACCACGACGAGTACGCACCGCAACCGCTTGGTTCTCGACTTCTTTATCGCCGACAACCAACAAGTATGGAACACGTTTTAGAGTGTGCTCGCGAATTTTAAAGCCTATTTTCTCATTTCTCAAGTCAGCAATGGCTCTAAATCCAAGTTTATTCAATTCTTTTACGGTTTGGATGGCATAATCGCGCTGATTATCGGTAATATTCATCACCACAACCTGCGTTGGTGCCAACCAAGTCGGGAAATATCCCGCATATTCTTCAATGATGATACCCATGAAGCGCTCAAGCGAGCCCAAAATGGCACGGTGGATCATCACCGGTGTATGACGCTCGTTATCTTCGCCCACATAAGTAGCACCTAAACGGCCCGGTAACGCGAAATCGAGCTGTACCGTACCGCACTGCCATGCACGACCTAAACAGTCATGCAAGGTAAATTCAATTTTCGGACCATAAAACGCGCCCTCACCCGGCAGATACTCAAATTCAATGCCGTTACTCTTAAGGGCATCGGCTAACGCTTGCTCAGCATGATCCCAAGTCGCGTCATCACCTAAACGCTTCTCTGGACGGGTTGATAGCTTCACGACAATGTTGTCGAAACCAAAGGTTTTATAGGTTTCGTACACCATCTTGATACAACCGCTCACTTCTTCTTGCACCTGTGCATCAGTACAGAAGATGTGCGCATCGTCTTGCGTAAAACCACGTACACGCATTAATCCATGTAACGCACCCGATGGTTCATTACGGTGACACGATCCGAATTCAGCCATACGCAATGGCAAATCACGGTAGGATTTCAAACCTTGGTTAAAAATCTGCACGTGACCCGGGCAGTTCATCGGCTTGATCGCATACTCACGATTTTCTGATGCGGTGGTAAACATAAGCTCTGAGAATTTCTCCCAATGACCCGAACGTTCCCACAACACGCGGTCCATCATTAACGGACCTTTTACTTCCTGATATTGATACTCGCGTAACTTCTCACGAATAAAACGTTCAAGTTCTAGGAACACCGTCCAACCATTGTTGTGCCAGAACACCATCCCTGGTGCTTCTTCTTGCCAATGGAATAAGTCTTGGGTTTTACCAATTTTTCGGTGGTCGCGTTTTTCTGCTTCTTCCAGCCGTTGCAAATACGCTTTCAGTTGCTTCTTATCAGCCCATGCGGTGCCATAAATGCGCTGCAACATTTTATTGTCAGACTTACCACGCCAATAAGCACCAGCCACTTTCATAATTTTGAAATGTTGGCAGAAACGCATGTTGGGTACGTGTGGCCCACGGCACATATCCACGTATTCTTCGTGATGATACAAACCCGGACGATCGTCACGGCTAATATCATCGTCTAGAATCTCGACCTTGTAAGGTTCGTGACGACCAACAAAAGTTTCCCGAGCTTCAGCCCAGCTCACTTTCTTCTTCACCACGTCGTATTCAGTTTTTGCCAGTTCAAGCATACGCTTTTCAAGCGCTTGCAAATCGTCTGCAGTTAACGTGTGCTCCATATCAACGTCATAGTAAAAACCGTTATCGATAACCGGACCAATCGCCATTTTTACATCAGGGAACATTTGCTTTAACGCATGGCCAAGCAAGTGCGCACAACTATGGCGAATAATATGCAGACCATCATCATCTTTCGGCGTGATGATCTGAACGGTTGCGTCATCGGTAATGAGGTCACAAGCATCGGCTAATTCGCCGTTAATCCGCCCAGCTACGGTCGCTTTGGCTAAACCAGGACCAATATCTTGGGCTACGTCGAGAATAGAAACAGGCTTGTCGAATGAACGTTTACTTCCGTCGGGGAGCGTTACTACAGGCATTATTTTCTGTCCTTTTTACAGTGGTGGCACCTACCAAGTGTCACTTGTTATTTTTAAAGGCCACACTATAGCGTATGATGCTCGCCATGGAAACCCCAACCGCCACAATCATTGGTCCTCTGGCCGCATTAACCGCTGCGCTTTTTTGGGCGTTGGCGACGCTTTTGTATAGTCAAGCGGGTAGCTATTTATCTGCCGCCCAGTTGAATTTGGTGAAAGGCATCGTTGCTTGCCCATTATTGGTACTCGTTGGGTGGTTTAGTGGTCAGTTATTGGCGATTGAGGGAAATCTCGCAACCTACCTATTGCTCGCCAGTGGCGTTATCGGGATAACTCTGGGTGATACCCTATACTTCGCTGCGTTACGCCGTTTAGGCCCGTGGCACACCATGCTACTTGAATACCTAGCACCACCGTTTGCGGCATTACTAGCGTGGATGCTGTTGGCACAAGGCATGCGCTGGTTTGAAGTGATGGCGGCGCTAGTGATTATTAGCGGAATTTTCGTGGTCATCAGTGAAAAACCGAAAAGTGCCGAGCTCGTGCAAATTAACCTCAGCGGCATAGCGGCTGGTATTGGTGCTGCACTTTGTCAAGCTTTAGGCCTTGTGATGTCATTTCACGCACTGCAAGAGTTCGAAATGAGTCCTCTAAATGCCGCGCTGCTGCGTTTACTTGCGGGCACTTTCGCACTGACCATAGCCTTGCTACTTTTAAAACCGAGTTTGATTCAGTCCACCCGTTCGGCGCTGCGCCATACATCTATTCCGTGGCTGCTGGTAGCCATTGTCATGGGTACCTTTTTGGCCATTTGGCTGCAGCAAACCGCAATTGCCTATATCAACCCCGGGCTTGCGCAAACCTTGCTTGCTACCGCCCCGTTATGGCTGATCCCCATTCAGTGGTTGCGTGGCCAACCATTATCCGCACGAAGCATTGTCGGTGCACTCATTGCCGTCAGTGGTATCGCACTGTTATTTGGAATTCAATAAGTTAGGTTTTTAGTACGCACAATTGCGTTAATTTCGGGTGAACTTTCAAGCAAATCTTTCATTCTAAGCCATACTGAAAGGTAGTTATTGAATAGCACTTGGAGGTAAACATGAACGCCGACAAACTTTATGACGCCGGCCTACGCTGCCCCTACTGCGGGCACCACGTTCACGTGAGTATTGATGCCTCAGCAGGCGATCAAGATTACCAAGATGAATGCCGCGCCTGCGGCGCCGACATTCATTTACTGGTCAAACTCGATGAGGTTAACGATAAGATTTTTGTTCGCGTTGCGAGTGACGACGAGAATTTTTATTAGTTGGCTGAGTAATTGCGTTGCGCCAACACCCGTTCAACCGTTTCGACAATGGTCATGGTTTGCTGATCGAATTCTAGATTAACGCGGTTAGCATGTTCCAAATTCGTTAAACGCAAGGTTTCTGGAATTAAATGTAAGCTAAAACAGTTACTTTCGACCTGCCCAATCGTCAAACTGGCACCGTTAACGCTAATAAAGCCTTTGGCAAGCACATACGGTTTAAACTGTTCAGGAAACTCAATCCACAAAGCCAAATTATCAGAGCTTTGCTCTCGCTTTACCACACTACCGGCACAGTGAATATGACCCGAAACGTAATGCCCGCCCATTTCGTCGCCCACTTTCAGTGAACGTTCAAAATTGACGGTATCACCAACAGTTAATCCACCTAGGTTGGTTAGCCGTAGGGTTTCATCAATAATATCGAAATTTACTGAGGTTTCAGTAAATGCGACGACCGTTAAGCAACAACCATTAATCGCGATACTCGCGCCAAGCGCTACGTTGTGCAAATGCTCAGGTGAAACTTCAACGATCAACTGCCGAAAGTTGTCACGATCGTGCAACTGGGCAACGGTCGCTTGAGTTTGTACAATTCCAGTGAACATGATGTCTCTTAAAAGGCTGAGGAATGGCACAGATTGTAACGCTAAAACAATTGATTGGCTACGCTATAGCAATGGCTATTGCGATAGTGGTTACCTTTGCGTTGCCGGCTTGTAGTCCAGCGCCAACCGGTCTGACACAATTAAATGACTACCAACAGCGTATCGCCAACACCTTGTCACGAGAGCCGATAGCCTACACGCCAAAGTTCCCTCCACAAATTCCAGCATCTCGCGACTTGCGTTTGAGCATTCCACGATTGCAAATATCCTTAATCGACTCGATACGTCTCGACGCTTGCCCTGCCGGAGCCCTGATTGCCGAACGTAACAGTGCACTAGGACGCCTGCGTGAGGGTGTGCTGCGCTACTATCACGACCGCCAGTTATTGATGGCACTAAAAGACTGCGCAAGCCAGCTTGAACACATTGAACCAGAGCTATCCGAACGAGTTCGCGAGCAGGCGAATGCAAAACAAGCCGTCATGCCACTGTTAAGAATGCAAGCGATTATCGCCGATGATAGTATTCGCGCATCGCTACGCCCTGCTGATCGCGCCCTACCGGTTGTGGACGGCGCACAACTCGCTCCGGTACTGCAAGCGTTCAATGTGGTTCTTACTGCACTCAACGACAACGCTGAGCTACCTTCGCAGAAGCAACTTGAACAAGCACTCGAAATCGTCGATAAAAGTCCATATATCGGTCAATTGTGGCGCAGTTTAAATGATCATCGTTTTTATTTATTGCAGTTACAACCATTAGTCAGCACGCTGAGTGCCGATGCGGGTTGTTTAAGCAAAGGGGTGCCTGAGCGTGCCCGTATTTTAAGACAGATATTTATTGCTCGTTTTAGCGGTCCAGTGCAGCAACACATTAGTGGCTTAACGCGACAGGCTCAACAAATTGAAGCATTTATTCCGTCTTTACGCGCAACACCAGAGCTAATTGTCAAGCAGCCAAACTTAAAAGCTTGGAACGATTACTTGCGACATATTGCCGCGCTTGATGATCAACTGATTGCAGAAACACGTAACCACGTTGAATATTGGCAGCAATTTTTTGCCGATTGTGAATTCTCTCCGGGGGCTTAAATGTCCTCAACGGAGTTGGCTAGCTCAACAAAAAATGATACCTTGTTGATAATTATTCTCATTAACGATGTAAAAAACTCTCGCTTGTAAGGAGCACGCATGAAACTTCTACCAATCGCTAGCGCTGTCGCGCTGTCTCTGGCTTTTTTGACCTCGCCAGTAATCGCGCATGACCATGGTAAAAAAGACCATAAACACGATGAGCAAGAGCGACCAGATCATTACAAAGGCAAACCATCTGAAAACTTAACTCAAGCTTTAAACAATCTACGTGAATACAATAAGTTACTAAATACTGAATTAAGTGGTGAATTAACCCCACAAAAAATGGCAGAAATTCATCAGCTTACATACACGCTTGAGCGTGCGCTTGAGCGATTAGATGACGAAATCGATGAAATGAAAGATGTACTGGAAGAAGTACACCTTGGTTCGGAGCGCATGGAACTTGACCGTGTGAAGAAAAACGGGGCGAAATACCTCGAAGCCTCAAACAAAATTGTTGAAGCTGGTCGAGCGCACAAATAATGAGTTTTGCGAGTACCGAAAGTTACATTGTTGCCGATGATCTTGGCCTAGCAGTCAACGCAGCCGTAACCCTCGAAAAGCCACTACTGCTGAAGGGTGAACCCGGTACAGGTAAAACCCGACTAGCGGAAGAACTGGCCGCTAGCTTGGGCGTGCCGCTTATACGCTGGCAAATTAAATCAACAACCAAAGCACAACAAGGTCTCTATGAGTATGACGCTGTATCGCGCTTACGCGACAGCCAGCTCGGTAGCGAAAAAGTTCACGACATAGCCAATTACATTAAGCCGGGCAAATTGTGGCAAGCTTTTACTGCTGCAGAACGCCCAGTTCTGCTCATTGATGAAATCGATAAAGCGGACATTGAGTTTCCGAATGACTTGCTACACGAACTTGACCAGATGGAATTTCATGTTTATGAAACTGGTGAGCAAGTACGTGCCGAACACCGTCCGATTGTGATTATCACTTCAAACAACGAGAAAGAGCTACCAGACGCATTTTTGCGACGTTGTTTCTTTCATTACATCAAGTTCCCAGATGCGGATACGTTGGCGAAAATTGTCCAAGTACACTACCCCGATATTCGTAAAGACTTACTCAGTTCAGCCCTCGAGGTATTCTTTGATTTACGGCAAGTACCGAGTTTAAAAAAGAAACCATCAACATCAGAATTAATTGATTGGTTGAAGCTATTATTGGCTGAAGATATTAAGCCTGCCGAGCTTAGTAAGAGCAATGGTCTTATGCCTATGTTTGGCGCCCTATTGAAAAACGAACAAGACGTGCAACTAGTTGAAAAACTAGCGTTTATGGCACGTCGTCAATCGTCTTAACTGCATGCTTATTGAGTTTTTCCTTTGCCTGCGCAAGCACGGCCTCAAAACCAGCCTCACCGAGCTTCTCGATTTGCTCGGTGCGCTGGAACGTGGCGTGGTGTTTGGTAACGTTGATGACTTCTACACACTCTCGCGTCTGGTGTTGGTGAAGGATGAAAGCCAATACGATCGCTTTGACCGCGCCTTTGCGGAATATTTTGAAGGGGTTGAGCAAGTCGACTTAGCGTCTGCAATTCCCGCTGATTGGCTTGAACGTAGCCTGCAACGACAACTCAGTGACGAAGATAAAGCCAAGTTACAAGCGCTTGGTGGTCTTGATGAGCTCCTCAGAACGTTTCGAGAACGCCTTGCCGAACAACAGAAGCGCCACGCCGGCGGTAATAAATGGATTGGCACCGGCGGCACCTCGCCTTTTGGTGCCTATGGTTACCACCCCGAAGGCATTCGCATTGGCCAAGATGGTAGTAACGCTCGTCGCGCGGTGAAGGTGTGGGACAAACGTGAATTTCGAGATTTGGATGGTGACGCCGAGTTAGCGAACAGAAACCTGCAACTCGCACTGCGCAAATTACGCAAGTTTGCGCGTACTGGCGCTGCGGAAGAACTCGACCTAAATGGAACAATTCGCGCCACTTCGCAAAAAGGTGGTTTGTTAGATCTGCAGTGGCAGCCAGAACGTCACAATGCGGTGAAAGTCTTGTTATTGTTTGACGTCGGCGGTTCGATGGATGATTACATTTACGAATGTGAACAATTGTTCTCCGCCGCTCGCAACGAATTCAAACATCTCGAGTTCTTTTATTTTCATAATTGTGTGTATGAACACGTTTGGAAGGACAATAATCGGCGCTATGACGAAAAATTACCGTTATTAGAATTAATTAATCGATATGGCCGCGATTACAAGCTGATATTTGTCGGTGATGCAACCATGGGTCCGTATGAAATTGCCTACCCTGGCGGTAGCGTTGAGCACTGGAATGAAGAGGCTGGCGCAGTGTGGATGCAACGCCTGTTGAATCACTTTACCGATGCGGTTTGGTTAAATCCGCAGCCAACCAGCCACTGGCGCTATTACCAATCGATTGATTTAATGCAACAGCTGATGAGTCAACGTATGTATCCATTGACTCTTGATGGTATTAGTATGGCAATTACGACGCTGTTGAAAAAATCTGTCGCAACTGCGGTGCCTTCACCATCAAACTCTTAAGCGAATATTGACTGAGATAGTCATAAAATAGCTCTTTACCGCGTGCGACAATGCCCTTTAGCTCGCACGCTGGCAGCGCCACGCAGTATGGATTTTCGCACTCTATCCATTTCTCATCGCCTTCGAGTTGACGAATCACAAACGCCAGCGAGATATCCTCCGGCTTCTTCGCCAGTAAAAACCCACCGTTTTTGCCGCGGCGTGTTTCTATCAACTCCAATCGTCCCAAATGATGCACTACTTTATTGACATGATTGGCTGACAGACTAAAGGTTTCGCAAATTTCACGAATTGTGGCCAGCTTCGGTTCAGTGCAGTTTTTATCTGCTTCAAAGCTCGCCAAATACATCAAAATGCGCAAGCCATAGTCGGTATATTTTTTCAGCTGCATAGATTGTCCAAAAAGGTACATTTTCGAAGCATTATAGTATAGCAATCCTTGATCTTCATCAAACATACATTCATAATGCGCTTTATACAAACATGCATTGGAGATGTACTTTATGGAGCAGCACCAATCAGGTCATAAATTACTCAAGGGCGCTAACTTTGCCATGGTGATTTTTTTAGGTTTATTTCTCATCGTTGCCTATTTAGCATGGGGGTTAGAAGCTGAATTCCCATTAATGGTGATTGCAGTATTACATTTCTTACAAATATTGCTGGCAGGTTTATTTAAACTTTCGTACGTGGTGCGATTAATAGCGCAGCACCATTTAGGACAACCGCTGCGCTAACCGTTGTTCTAGTAGCCTTCCATTGTGGCGAGACCAATGCCGCCCACTAATGCAACTAAGGTGAACATAATTAAAGCGACCACCATCCATATCAACATTGCGCGAGCCCAATTACGTTTGCTTAGCGGTGTTGAATGACTGAATGCCCAAACGATCAACAAAATTAGCCCAACAAGTGGTATTCCCGCTAAAAAAATAGAAAGAAACCAATTGCCAGTACTTGTGTGTTCGTTATTGATATACGGTGCCGTTGCAGTGTTAGCAGATGACATGTTGGATTGTTCCATGGATTTATCCTTGTTTTTTATTATGTTTTTTGTGCGATGTCGCAATTTTCATTGCGAACTTAAGCATAAGTGACCTAGTTAAATTTGCAAATAATTCAATATTGGACAATTGGTTTGACCAAACGCAAAGAATTTTTTCGTTAGGTTTATATACTGACACTCACATTCATTTCAGTTATGGAGGTGATCATGGCGGCTGTTTTATCCTGTCATCATGATGTTCTCGCTGCGCTCTATGCGCCTGAACAATTTAGTAATCAAGTTTCCTCACATTTAAACGTGCCGAATGGCATGGACGGTGACGAACATCAAGCCTACCGAGCGCTCATTGAGCCATTCTTCAGCGACGTTGTACTCACACAATTCCAACCTAAATTACAGGTCGTCATTGACGAACTGCTCGATAATCTTGATGCACAGAGAGATGTGGAAGTGATGACCACACTTGCTCGTCCATTTGCATTACGTGCGCAGTGCGCTTTTATGGGCTGGCCCGTCGCGCTAGAGCAACGGTTAATTGACTGGATGGCTGCACAGAACTCAGCAACGTTGGCGCAAGACCGCCCTGCTCTGCGCTCCTTGGCTGACGAGTTTAGCGCCATCGTCATTGAGCAATTTGAACGCGCTCGGCGTTGTGAGTGTGACCTCGACTCGGTTACCGCTCAGTTAACACAATTGAGTTTGCGTGGTGAGCCTGTACCTGATGAATACTTAGTTAGTATCGTGCGCAATTGGACCGTTGGCGAGCTTGGCACTATTGCAGCAGCCGTTGGCTCCATTGTTGGTTTTCTGGCGCAGAATCCTGTCGTGCAAAAACAATTGCGCGCGGCACCGATGCATATTGATCACGCCATTGATGAAATACTTCGTATTGATGCGCCGTTATTGACCAATCGCCGCCGGACTACTTGTCCCATGCAGCTGGGCAATGAGTCTTATGATGTTGAGACAATAGTAACCATCGATTGGTGTGCCGCCAACACCGATTCTGCAGTCTTTGTTGAACCCCAGCAATTTAAATGGAATCGCGACCCGCATTTGAATTTACTTTACGGCGCCGGAGTCCATGTTTGCCCCGGTAAACCACTAGCCCAACTTGAACTTGGATTACTCACACGCTGTTTGCTGAATAAGTTCAGTACAATTCAACTCGGTGATAACGCTTTCGAACGTGCATTACCACCCAGAGGTGGATATCAATCTATTTGGGTGAAATTTAATCATTGATCTAAAAACTGAATCATGATTCACTTCTTGGTATGTATTTCTAAATACCGAGAAGTCTATGGCCTATCGAGAAACATCGCGAGTGCGCGAACGTAAGCTAGCCACTCGCACAAACATTTTAACCAATGCACTGATTTTGCTTAACGAAGTCGGTTTTGCTGGTTTGCAAATGGCTACCCTTGCCCAGCGCTCGACCGTCGCAACCGGTACGCTGTATCGCTATTTCCCATCTAAAGACGACTTGTGTACAGCCGTTTTTGAACACGCAACTGAAATAGAAGTCGCACAAGTGCAGCAACACCTAGAAGCAACTGAACTCAGTGCTCCTGAACGTATTGCCGCCGCTTTAACGGCGTTTGCTAAACGTGCTTTACGCGCCCCAATTACCGCATGGGCGTTGATTGCAGAGCCCGTAGAACCAGCCGTTGTTGCGGCTCGCTTACGCTACCGCGAACGGTATGCTGGTTTGTTCGCACAAGCCATTGAGAAAGGCATTCGTGAAAATACGTTGCCGTCACAAGACAGTGCGTTAAGTAGTCGCGCATTGGTTGGAGCGATTGCCGAAGCATTAATTGGACCGCTTGCCCACAAAACCGAATTTGACCCAAACCAAGCGATTACCGATAGCGTGCGCTTTTGCCTGCAAGCGATTACTGCGAATAAATACCCGCATATATAACCAGGGACAATCATTATGAACACCACCGACCGTTTTCTTTCTCAAACTCATACAGTTAAAAATCAACCACCAGCGCTTGAGGACTACAATCTTTTTGCTGAAGATCAAGCCTTACAGGAAGCCGTCAAGCGTGAAGGCGCTGCTTGGTCTGAACAAGACTTGCTGCGTTTCGGTGCGGAGTGCGGATTGCCCGAGCGCATTACCTTAGGTTTTGCCGCAAATGCCAACAAACCTCAGTTAATGACACACGACCGTTTTGGCCATCGAATCGATCAAATTGACTTCCATCCGAGTTACCACCAACTGATGGATATCGCAATTACCGAAGGTCTGCACGCCAGCCCATGGGCCAATCCAAAGCCCGGAGCGCACGTAGCCCGCGCCGCAAAATACTATTTGCACACACAAGTTGAAGCCGCACATGGATGTCCGATAACAATGACCTTTGCTGCCATACCTGCCCTGCACCACCAACCCGACCTACTGGCAAAATTCGGGCCCAAAATTATGGCGCCAGAATATGACGGACGTAATGTTCCAGACACCATGAAACACGGCATGACAATTGGTATGGCAATGACTGAAAAGCAAGGCGGATCAGACGTCAGAACCAACACCACCAAAGCCTATGCAATTGGCGCAGAAGGCCCGGGGAAAGCCTATGAATTAGTTGGCCATAAATGGTTTGTATCTGCGCCCATGTGCGATGCGTTTTTGGTACTTGCGCAAACTGAGAAAGGCCTATCTTGTTTTCTATTGCCGCGCTGGCGACCAGACGGTACTAAGAATGCGCTGCATATTCAGCAACTGAAGAACAAAATGGGGAACGTTGCGAACGCCTCGAGTGAATGCGAATTACGCGGTGCCCTCGCTTGGATGGTTGGTGAGGAAGGCCGCGGCGTGCGTACCATCATCGAGATGGTCGCCATGACCCGTTACGATTGCATGATTGGTTCATCATCAGGCATGCGCCAAGCAATCGTTCAAGCAATCCATCATGCCCAACACCGCAGCGCTTTTGGCGCCACGCTCGTTGATCAGCCATTGATGCAGAATGTGTTGGCTGACCTAGCATTAGAAAGCGAGGCTGCCATGACGCTAACCATGCGTATGGCTCGGGCGATGGATCAACAAGATAATGAACACGAACGCTTGTTAGCACGTATAGCGACACCTATTGGTAAGTATTGGATCTGCAAGCGCACGCCCAACCATGCCTATGAAGCAATGGAAGTGATTGGTGGTATGGGCGTTATGGAAAACACCATCATGCCGCGGCTATTTCGCGAATCACCAGTTAATGCGATTTGGGAAGGTAGCGGTAACGTTCAATGTCTTGATATCTTGCGCGCGATTCAGAAAGAACCGGAAGTACTCGAAGCCTATTTCAATGAGCTTCAACGCGCTGTTGGCACTGACAAACGCTTCGATTTCTTTGTCTCTAAATTAAAAGCGGACTTTAGCTCCACGCCAAAAGAACAATGGCAATATCAAGCACGGTATTTTGCTGATCATATGGCAATTGCACTGCAAGCAGCGTTATTACTCCAACATGCGCCTGCGTATATCGCCGATGCCTTTTGCGCTTCTCGCCTAACCGCACATACGAGCGCCAATTACGGTTGCCTACCAACTGGTCTCGATCCACGTGCGATTATCAAGCGAGCGCTTTCGGCATAAAGCGCCGCGACTGTTTTAGTTTAAAGAACAACAAGGAACAAAAAAATGATTATCCCAGCTTACGTTGCTCGCAATGCGCGTAAATATCCAAGCCAAGAGGCTGTCATTGACGGCAACTTGCGCGTCTCTTGGCAACAGCTCGACCAACACGTCAATCTATTTGCCGGTATTCTCTCTCAGCAGCATGGTGTCAAAGCTGGCGACCGAGTCTGCCTTGTGCTCCCAAACAATTACGCATTTATCGTCGCGCACTTCGCGATTCAGCGCCTCGGCGCTATCGTCGCTCCAATTAACGTCAAACTCACCGCCAGCGAACTGGTTTATATTTTTGAAGACGCCGAATCCAGTTTGGTTATTACCTGTGACATGACGAGCAGCCAAGCGCTAAAAGCCTGCGCGGAACTCAAACTTGCGCATTTAGTGGTAAACGATATGCCGGCTTTTACAGACGCTAATCATCATGCGTTAGAATTCGAGAGGTTGCCCGAACAGGCTATCTATGAACCAGCGACCCTATTGTATACGTCCGGCACCACCGGCCGTCCGAAAGGCGTGCTATTTGATCATAAAGCCCTACTGTTCGTTGGCATGATGTTTGCCACTGAAATGCACTACGGGCCGCGAAGTCGTTTATTATCGCTGATGCCATTTACGCACTCAGCACCTTTGAATTTATCACTCGTTGGCGGCACTTTAGTCGGTAGCACACACGTTATTGCGCCAACCTTTACACCTGACTTACTCCTTAACCTTGTGCAAAAAGAACAAACCACGCATTTCTTTGGCGCCCCTGTTGCTTACTTACTCACCGCGCAGCATCCTGATATCGCGCATGCAGATTTCAGTAGCATGACCCATTGGATATACGGCGGCGGCCCATTGGCCGGCGACCACGCTCGCCGCGTGCAACAAGCTTTCAGGAGCGACCAGTTTTATTGCGTATACGGCCTGACCGAAGCCGGGCCAACCGGTAGCTTATTATTACCCGAAGAGCACGCTACAAAAGCGGGATCAGTCGGTCAACGCGCGGCCGCATTTACGGAAATACGAGTGGTGAATATCGATGGCGACATTGCAGAAATCAATGAACCTGGCGAAATTCACATTGGCGGTGAAGGCGTGATGCGCGAATACTGGCGTAATCCAAAGGCAACCGCTGAAATTTTTACTGAAGATGGTTGGATTCGCACCGGTGATATTGGCATACGCGACGCCGATGGCTTTTATTGGGTGAAAGACCGCATTAAAGATTTGATTATTAGTGGTGGTGTAAACGTCTACCCGCGCGAAGTTGAAGATGCTTTAGCGAGCCACCCAGCCGTGCTTGAAGCTGCGGTTATTGGTGTGCCTCATGAGGAATGGGGTGAGACTGTTAAAGCCTGCGTCGTGCTGCGAGAGCCGTTAGAAGAGAGCGAATTGCGTCATCATGTGGCCGAGCGCTTAGCTGATTACAAACGCCCCCGCGTTTATGCGTTCATGGACGAGCTTCCGCATAATGCTAATGGTAAAGTTCTTAAACACCAATTACGGTAGTTCTCGTGATACTGAGTGGAACTTGGTTGAAAGTTATGCAATTGAACCACAGCGGTGCAAAAACCACTTGCACCGCCGTTAGGGAATGACTAATATAGCGCCCGTTCATGTTCATGAGCGTCAGCAATACAATGTGCGTCCGTAGCTCAGTTGGTTAGAGCACTACCTTGACATGGTAGGGGTCGGTAGTTCGAGTCTACTCGGACGCACCATCTTTCTAAAGTTCCAAACCCTTTGAATTTATTGACTTGCAGCCGTATTAGTTGGCTTGATGCTTTGTGCGTTTTTGTGACCATTTTGGAGCTTGTGACCAAATGGTGACCAAACGGTGACCATGGTCGATTTTTAATATAAAAGCATTAAGTGTAGAACCTGAGTTCTGAAACACATCGTTTAGATGGTAACAAGTGAATAATTATTCAAAGCTACCTAGTTTGAATGATTTACTTATTCTTTTGAATCAGATCTTGAGCTCTCTGAGTCATCACGGGCTTGATTGTCTTCGGAGTCATTGTTCTGTCGAGCCTTTGCATTACGCAACATCCCGTTGCCGGCCTTATTTATTTCTGCCGCAAATTTTTGTGCTTGACCGACCAAGCCACTTTGAGATTCGCGAAATGCCCTCATTGAAGGGTTACTCTCTAAACTAGCCATCTGTGCCGCTGTCTTTAAAATATCACTGTTCCAATATTTTTGAGCCTCTAGCATGCTTTGAAAACTAGGGTTAGCCTCGAGGGCTGCTAACTGGTTAGCGACAGAACCAGCTATTCCCGTACCATATAATTGGAAGTAATCTCGCAGTCTATCGGAAAGAATAAGTTGCTGCTCTTCTAAATTAATTTCATCTATTTCTTCACGTGAAAGCTCGATATCTAGATCAATACCGTTAACCTCAGCAAAATCTCGAATACCACCTAATGTTTCATCAAATACGAAAATCTGCGGCGAATTTGGTAACGCTTTGATTTCTTGCATTAGAAAAGCATTTAGAAACAAGGATTTTTCATGTTTTGTAGCAAAATCACTATCACTGGTTATCAGCCATAGTTTGGTTTTGCCACGCAATAGCACCTGTGGCAGAACGGAAAACCTGGGCACGCGAGTTGCAGGTGCAGTATAACGCGAGCGTTGTAAAGTGCTGTGATGTAGTTGGCATTAGCCGTACCGCTTACTATTACGAGCCAAAATTGACCGATGATGACGAAATCATTGATGCCTTGAATGCTTTAATCGACAAGCACCATCGGTGGGGGGTTCCCGAAGTGCTTTCAACGCCTTCGAAAGCTAGGCCATCGATGGAACCACAAGCGTGTTTATCGCGTTTATACTGAGCTAAAACTGAACCTGCGACGCAAAGGCAAAAAGCGATTACCCAACCGCAACCCAGAGCCATTGGCTGCACCGAATGCATTGGGTAAGTCCTGGTCAATGGACTTTATGAGCGACAGCTTGCACAACAAAGTCAGGTTCCGCACATTTAACGTGATTGACGACTTTAATCGTGAAGTTTTAGGTATTGATATTGCAACCAGCATGCCGTCGTTGCGCGTCATACGCTATCTTGACCAACTTGCTGAGTGGCATGGTTACCCTGAGAAAATTCGGGTTGATAATGGCAGCGAATTCACCTCGGAAGTGTTTGTAAATTGGGCAAAAGCACATGACATTATGATTGATTACATTAAACCTGGTTGCCCATATCAAAACGCCTACATTGAACGATTTAACCGAACTTATCGTGATGATGTACTCGATTGCTACATCTTCAACAACCTGAACGAAGTGAAGCAAATAACCGAAGATTGGATTGAGCTATACAACAACGAACGACCGCACGATTCACTCAATGACATGACGCCATTTGAGTACCGAAATGCGGCATAAATACTCTACGAGATGACTGTGTTAGAAATGGGGTATTTACATTTCTTCCACTATCCTCACACTCATTGTCATCCCGGTATTCTATACGCTGGTGAAACAGCATCGATTAAGGCCTCGTTAATCAACGGATGGTGGATGAGGGGGCACAAGCTGCTGAAACATCTGTTCTTCAGCAGCTTGTGTTATCAGAGCATCATTCCGTGGGTTATCGCCCCATTCAATCGCGTGAGCCACGAAGCCGGAGAGCGTTGAAAACCACCGATGCCGAGCTGAGACTCATTGCGAGTGCGGCGAACATGGGTGAGAGCAGAATACCCGTGAGGGGATACAACACACCGGCTGCGATCGGGACGCCAAGCGCATTGTAGATAAACGCGAAACCCAGATTTTGCTTCATATTAGCGACGGTACTATCGGAAAGGTGCCGTGCGGTGGAGATTCCACGCAAGTCGCCTTTGACCAGGGTTACCTGAGCGCTGTTCATGGCAACGTCTGTACCCGTCCCCATGGCGATACCTACGTTAGCCTTTGCGAGAGCCGGGGCATCGTTAATCCCGTCCCCAGCCATAGCTACAATACAACCTTCAGCTTGAAGCTGTGTGACGAGGTCAAGCTTGTCAGCAGGTTTGACTTCGCCGTGCACTTCGTCGATTCCCAATTCCTTGGCAACAGCGTTAGCCGTTGCAATACCATCGCCGGTTGCCATGATGATACGAATCCCCGCTTGCTGGAGATCTCGCACTGCTTCCAGCGTGCTCTGTTTGATCGGGTCGGAGACAGCCAACAGGCCTGCAAGTTGGCCATCCGAGGCGAGATACATGACACTCGCACCTTTTTCGCGCAATGAGTCGGCGATGTTTGTCAGGTGGGTAACATCAATCCCGTCTTGCTGCATCAGAGCTGTATTGCCCAGGACCAGCGACTTACTATCGACTTGGCCACGAACGCCGATGCCGCTACCTGATTCAAAATCGTCGACTGCACTGAGTGTGAGGCCGCGCTCGCGCGCCGCGTTCACAATAGCGTCGGCAAGTGGATGTTCACTGCCTTGATCGAGGCTCGCTGCAAGACGTAGTACTTCATCGGCAGTTATGTCACCTGCCGGAATTGCTTGTTCAAAAGCCGGACGTCCTTCAGTCAATGTGCCGGTTTTATCAACAATCAGAGTATCGACTTTGCGGAAGTTCTCAATCGCGGCGGCATCGCGAAACAGCACGCCTTGCGTAGCGGCTTTGCCGGTTGCCACCATGATGGACATGGGTGTGGCCAGCCCCAACGCACACGGGCAAGCGATAATCAGCACCGCAACAGCATTTATCAAACCGTACACCCAGCTCGGTTGCGGACCGAAGAATCCCCAAACGAACAGAGTTGTTATGGCGATGACCACTACAGCCATAACGAAGTAACCGGCAACCAAGTCAGCCATGCGCTGCATGGGAGCGCGCGAACGCTGCGCCTGCGCTACGAGCTGCACAATCTGAGAGAGCACTGTGGCAGAACCCACTTTCTCTGCCCGAATCACAAGAGCGCCTGAAGTATTCATCGTCGCGCCAATCACCTTGTCTCCGGGCCGCTTGCTTACGGGGAGTGGCTCTCCGGTCAACATCGACTCATCCAATGAGCTATTACCTTCCTCTACCGTGCCGTCAACCGGGACTTTTTCACCAGGGCGAACGCGCAAGCGATCACCTTCATGTACGTGATTCAAAGGCACATCTTCCTCAGTGCCATCCTTGTTGATCCGCCGTGCTGTCTTAGGCGCCAGACCGAGCAAGGACTTGATGGCAGCTGATGTTTTCGAGCGTGCCCTCAACTCAAGCATCTGACCCAACAATGTCAGCGAAATAATGACAACTGCTGCTTCAAAATAGACTGAAACGCGGCCCATCGACATGAAAGTTTCAGGGAATATGCCCGGTGCTATCGTCGCGATAGCGCTATAGATAAACGCCGCTCCAGTACCAAGGCCTATCAGCGTCCACATGTTCGGGCTGCGGTTCACTACTGATTGCCAGCCCCGTACAAAAAATGGCTGCCCTGCCCACAACACTACCGGTATTGAAAGAACGAGTTCGATCCATGTTTGCACGCTCATGCTGAACCAGCCAAGCTGCGGGCCGAACATAGCAAGTATTGTCACGATGACAGTAAACGGCAGCGTCCACCAGAACCTGCGTGAAAAATCTTTCAACTCTGGATTGTTATCATCATCCAGACTGGGCATCAATGGCTCAAGAGCCATGCCACACTTTGGACAGGTTCCCGGGTGATCTTGCAGGATCTCCGGATGCATAGGGCAAGTGTACGTCGTGCCGGGCTCATGCGGCGTTGTATGTTCCTCCGACTTGGTGGGATCGAGGTACTTTTCCGGGTCATCACGGAATCTACCCAAACACTTGGTGCTGCAAAAATAGAAAGACTTACCCTCATGCTCCATGTGATGGGATGAATTCTCTGTAACTCGCATGCCGCACACGGGATCTGAGAGCGGCGCATCTGTGTGCGACGGATCCACGTGGTGTGGATGTTCTGATTGATTTTGCCTCATAACAACTAATCCTCTCGAGGTATGTGCCAAATTCCGTATATGCGTGCGTATAGCCTCATGACGGCATACATTTACTTCTTTTCAGCACCACTTTAACCCATTGGATGTACTGGTCAACTAAATCCGGACACATTTTTAAACAATAATTCATGGTTAACTGGCGACCTGCCGCCGTTGGCCGAATGTAGTCGCTCCAGGTGGTAGTAACGGATGTAAGCGGCCACATCCCTTTTCATATGTTCACGTGTCGGTTGTGACACTTTAAAGAGCCAATCATGTTTCAGGCTGCCAAAAAATCGTTCAACAACTGCGTTGTCCCAGCAGGCGCCAACGTCGCCCATACTCGCTCGCATACCAAAACGCTGAAGCTGCTTCCGGTACCGCTTGCTGGTGTACTGCGACCCGCGGTCGCTATGGAACACCAGCCCCTTGCTCGGCCTGCGCAGGTTGTAAGCCGTAATCAGAGCCCGCAGCACCAAACTGGTGGTCATCGTTTTATCAATTGCCCAGCCCACGATGCGCCGCGAATACAGGTCCATCACAACCACCAGATACATCCAGCCTTCGCCGGTGCGGCAGTAGGTCACATCGCCCGCCCAGATCTGATTCGGGCCCACTGGGTTGAAATTCTGATTCAGCAAATTGCCCGCTACGCTGTCGCTGTGTTTGCGCTTGGTGGTTACTTTGTAAGCCACGCGCTGCGTCACCTTCAAGCCCATTTGATCCATAAGCCGGCGAACCCGGTATCGGCCAATTTCAAAGCCTTCCGCGCGAAGTGCCTTCATCATTTTCCGGCTGCCCAAGCTGGATCTGCTCGCTTTGAACAGTTCCTTGATCCGGCGGCGAAGCTGCAGCTCTTGAGCGCCAATCAGCTTGCCCGGGCGCTTGCACCAGTCATAGTAAGCCGACTTGCTGACCTTCATAACCCGACACAGAGCCCTGATTGGGTAGTTGCCAGATTCGACCTTGATGAATTCAAACTTTACTTTATTTCTTTCGCGAAGAAGGCTGATGTAGATTCAAGTCATCAACGCAACACCCTTATCAATCATGTGTGACGGTGTCATAAAGCTCAATGTTTTTCTCGGTCTCTCGTTTAATTGGGTCGCTACGTTGTTAAGAACTTCCTGTGAATGAACAGATAAATCAGTTTTTCTTGGGAAGTATTGCCGAACCAAACTATTAGTATTTTCGTTTGTGCCTCGTTGCCATGGTGATTGGGGGTCGCAAAAGTAAACGGGTATACCAATTTCTTTTGTTAGATCAGCATGCTTAGCCAGTTCCATACCGCGATCCCAGGTGAGCGATTTCCGGTATTCTGCCGGCATCTGCTTAAATATTTTTAACAGCGCCCGGTAAACCGACTCCGCGTCTTTGCCAGCTAATTTCAATAGGATAGTTACAAGCTATTTCCCGTAAAGTACCAACGATAAAACCGTCACTCACTACATATCCGAAAATCGATTCGCAGTGTGCACCATTCGTTTAATTTCATTTTCTTCAACGTTTTTTACTGTTTCTAACAGCTCTTTTGCGCTGTCTATACCAACACGGGAATATAGGTGTTCATACAACTCAATGACTTGCTCATGATGGTTTACAATGTTCTCCATAATGTGATCAGTATCTAACTCTTTAAAAGGCGAATCACAGTGTCCATGCTCAACGATGGGATGTTTCCCAATATAGTCATAACACCAAGTGTCTAATGCATTTCGGTTTGCTGTACTCAAAAAACCTTCGACCATTAGCTCTAAGCTAGCCTCATGACCCGACACGTAGTTTAGAATCATCCGAGCTCGTTCATCTTGGTTTTGTTTAGAGCAGTGAGTAACACACTCCTTCAGGTTTTTGTGGAAATCAACGGTCCAACTCAGCACATCTTTGATTGTTTCTATTTGCATTTTTTATTCCTTACCTATAATTAATCGTTACTTTCGTTTGCTTTTGTTAACTGGCGGACTTCTGTGACAACTCCACGGTGTATGTTCCGAATTATCTTTAATATTTTGGTCAATAAACTTGTAGTACTCTTCTTTCAGATGAGTCCACCACCCACTATTTATTTCAACACCAAACTTCCTGAGCTTTTCCTCTATAACATTGAGATCCACTTTAGAGGCATCATAAGCTACCAATAACAAGTTACGCTCAGAGTCATAGGCAACGCTATCGAGACCAACCAAGCGATCGATTTCGTTAATCGCTTCGCGAACTTTTTTCACACTCTCAGTGTTTAGCTTTAATGTGCGATTGACTAAGTTAATTTCCCGCACTCCGGCTCTATGATCGTTATTTGACATCAATACTGTCCTGTTAATTAAAACTACCAATACGTTTCAGGCAACATTTGCTCGGTGTTAACTTTGTAACGAAAGCTCTTTATTAGTGGCTGCTCGTTTATCGTGAACCCAGAACAATTCATCGATTGGCGAGATAGAAAATAATCCCTCGTTAGATACCCCAGTATGGGCCGCTTCAACTACCAAGAGGGCAACATCACGCGCATCATCACTGTTCACATAAACTTCAAGCTGTACGTGATCAACTAAGTGATCATCGTTATAGCTATCGAAGTAGTAACCCCGTCCTCGCACAGGAAACAGCGTAAAGCCGCTAACGCCACGGCCGATGAGAGCCTCTTCCACTGAGTCTTGTCGAAGTTGATCAAAAATAGCGGTAATTTTAGATAGGTTCATATACCCCCCTAAAAGCCCTAAAACATATAGCTTATGGACTGTGTTTAGTCTAGTTACTTAAATTTCGAGAAAATCTAGAGTTGTAATTTAGTAGTGCTATTTCGGAGGGTAGTAAATATCGAAGAGTATTTACTTCACATCACCTTTATAAGACAAGGGATGTGGCGAGTTGCTAGGAGAGTTTATCGAGGTGTCGAATTGAATAAATACTAGAGGTGAGTTCGCAGAGTTACACTCTTCATCCATAGAGCATTTATCAGCTACGCAGCAATAACAGTCGTCAATGATAGATTGCTCACTTTCATCGCAATGAAAGTTATCTTTGCTTTCGTTGCTAACATCCATATGGCTAACACTTTTTTCGTGCTGTACATTGGAAGCATTGTTATAAGGAGGAGCGGCTGGGAAGGATAGCTGTATCACTATTCCTAACATAAGCACAACTAAAAATTTTGCTTGAAACATATGTGCGCTCCTATTGCCATACTATGAATTAGCATACTACCCCCTGCACATCATTGATCGAGATCAAAGATGCGCAGGTGATATTTACAGAGTAAGGTATCATCTAACCTTAACGTTTTTCTTTCGCCACAAGTAGTAAACAGCGGGTAACACGAGCAAGGTTAGAATAACAGCGCTGATCATTCCTCCAACCATCGGGGCGGCTATTCGGCTAACCACTTCAGCACCAGTTCCTGTACTGAACATGATAGGCAATAGACCAGCAATTGTAGAAACCGCCGTCATCATGACAGGACGAACACGAAGCCCAGCCCCTTCCATTACAGCGCGAGAAACACCGTCTTTAGTCAAAGCTTTACCTTGCTCTAGTTGGCGTTGTTCGTATTCGTTATAGGACTGATTAAGATAAGTCAGCATTAATATCCCTATTTCTACGGTAACCCCCGCTAGTGCTATAAAGCCAACCGCTACAGCAACTGAGAAATTATAATCTAAAAGATACATTAGCCAGATTGCCCCCACCAATGCGAGAGGCAAAGTTCCCAATATAATGGCTATTTCTGTAGCGTTTCGAAAGTTCATATATAAAAGAACGATAATAATCGCGAGCGTTAACGGAATCACGTAAGTCAGTTTTTCCTTTGCCCTTTCCATATATTCGTACTGCCCGGACCAGGTAACTGAATACCCTGCTGGCAACTCGAGTTCTTGTTCTACAACCTTCATTGCTTTTTCAACATAAGTGCCGACATCAACTCCCTCAATGTCGACAAAAGTCCAGCCATTAAGTCTTGCGTTTTCGCTTTTAATTGCCGGCGGTCCAAGTTCAACGTAGACATCAGCCACATCCGCCAAACTAATACGCTGCCCGTTTGGCGTAACTAAAGGTAGCTTCTTTAATTCTTCCGGCGAATCACGGTAATCTTGAGGGTAGCGCAAGTTTATTGGGTAACGTTCAAGCCCTTCAATGGTCTCTGAAACATTCATTCCGCCAATAGCCGTGGCAACAACCTGCTGAACATCCTCAATGTTCAAGCCATAACGTGCAGCCTGCTCTCTTTTTATGTCGACTTTGACATAGCGTCCACCAGCCACTCGCTCTGAATAAACAGAAGCCGTACCATCGACATCATCAAGTATCGTTTCAAGCTGCTGCCCGATCTTCTGAATTTCATTAAGATCAGCTCCGGCAACTTTTATACCTACCGGCGTTTTTATACCTGTCGATAACATATCAATGCGAGTTTTAATGGGGTAAACCCACGCATTGGTCAGCCCCGGAAACTTTACAAGCGCATCCAGTTCTTTTTTCAACTTCTCAGTGGTCATACCGTCTCTCCACTGATCTTTCGGTTTCAGTTGAATAAAGGTTTCAATCATCGTTAGGGGTGCCGGATCAGTGGCGGTATCCGCTCGACCAATTTTGCCAAAAACCGTCTTCACTTCCGGTACCGTTTTTATGAGCTTGTCGGTTTGCTGCAACAGCTCCCTTGCTTTACCAATTGATAATCCGGGATAGGTAGTGGGCATATACATCAAATCGCCCTCATCCAAATCTGGAATAAATTCACTACCAATTTTGTCAATCGGCCAGACACCAACGGCCAGGATAACAAGCGCTCCGACAACTGCTGTCTTGGGGTATTTCAAAATGCCTTTTAAAAGCGGTTTATACCCGGCGATCAATAACCGATTAAGCGGGTTTTTCCCCTCAGGTGTTACCTTTCCTCTGATAAAATATCCCATCAACACGGGGATAACGGTAATCGCTAAGGCTGCACTGGCTGCCATTGCGTAAGTTTTCGTGAAAGCAAGCGGAGAAAACATCCGCCCTTCCTGGGCTTCTAAGGTAAATACCGGCATAAAGCTGACGGTAATAATGAGCAAGCTAAAGAAAAGAGCAGGGCCCACCTCTGAAGCAGAGGCGGCAACCACCCGCCAGCGGTTCTCTGCTGTCAGTGGCGTTTTTTCCATATGCTTATGCATATTCTCAATCATGACGATGGCACCATCGAGCATAGCGCCAATAGCGATTGCGATCCCTCCAAGTGACATAATATTCGCGTTAATTCCTTGCCAATACATGACAATAAACGCGGTTAAAATACCCAAAGGCAAGCTGATAACGGCAACCAGCGAGGAGCGGACATGGAAGAGAAATATCACACAGATAAACGCGACAATAGCGAGTTCTTCTATTAAACTTTTCCAGAGACTTTCCACGGCATCCGAGATAAGCCCCGAACGATCATAGACAGTGACTATATCGACACCTTCTGGTAGCCCAGACTTTAATTCTTCCAACTTTTGTTTAACGCCATCAATCGTTTTTTGGGCATTTTCTCCGAAACGCATTACCACAATACCACCCACGGCTTCTCCCTCACCGTTGAGTTCGGCGATACCGCGTCTCATTTGGGGGCCCACACCCACATCAGCAACGTCTTTAAGCAATAATGGCGTGCCATTTTCATCAACGCCAAGCGGGATACTCTCTAAGTCTGACACACCATCAATATAGCCTGAGGCCCGGACCATATACTCAGCTTCCGCCATTTCAACCACCGACGCCCCCACTTCCTGATTACCTCGCTGGATAGCATTTTGTATGTGAGCAAGAGGAATATTGAATGCGCGCAGCTTCTCCGGATCCACTTTCACCTGGTACTGCTTTACCATCCCGCCGAGGGCGGCAACTTCCGAAACCCCCTCGACCGTTTGCAGTTCATACTTTAAAAACCAATCCTGCATACTGCGTAACTCACTCAAATTGTGGTTACCCGTACGATCAACCAAGGCATACAAATACACCCAACCAACCCCTGTTGCATCAGGGCCTAATTGCGGTCTTGCATTAGAAGGCAGTGTCGGAGCAACCTGAGACAAATATTCCAGTACTCGCGAACGCGCCCAGTAAGCGTCTGTATCTTCGTCAAAAATGACATACACATAGGAGTCGCCGAAAAACGAATATCCACGGACGGTTTTAGCGCCGGGGACAGACAGCATAGCGGTTGTTAATGGATAGGTTACTTGATCTTCTACCACCTGCGGCGCTTGACCCGGATAGCTGGTTTTAATGATCACCTGGACATCCGACAAGTCCGGCAGTGCGTCTACGGGCGTATTCTTAACCGCAAAAGCACCAACACCCACGAGGATTAATGTCGCCAGAAGAACGAAAAAACGGTTACTCACTGACCATCGAATGACTGACTTAATCATGGTTATGCTCCTGCTCTGTCACTTGTTTTTGCTCAGGAATATGAATCGATGTGAGCTGGTACTGTTGCTTCCCGACTTGCGTTATTTCCGCATGCAAGGATAACCCCGTGCTAAGCTGAGAAAGTTCAACATCCGAAGCAACATCGAAGTCCATCGTCATTGCAGGCCAGTCCCATTCAGAAATCTCACCGTGCTCCAGCGTAACCATCGAGTGCTGAGGCATAACATTTTTAACGGTTGCTTCAACCCAGACAGCTTGAGCTGCTGCGTCACTTGACATGCTGCCATGGCTCTCGTTATCAGCATCAGTGTCATGTTGCATGCGCTTAAAGTCAGAGGATTTACTGGACTCAGAATCAATCAAAAACTGAGCTGAAGTAACGATGTCATCACCTGCCATAAGACCCGATAAAATTTCAACTCGCGAGCTCCCTAACCGCCCAACGTCAACATTAACTGTTTTAAATTTCCCATCACCCAGTGCCAGTACAACTCGGTTCGAACCACCCATTCGGATAAGCGCTTCTTTAGGGATGATTAAGTTTTTGTCGCCTAAACCAGCCTTAATGTTAAGATTCGCAAACATGCCCGGTTTTAAAAAACCATCTGGGTTGTCGAAGTGAATTCGAACTTGTCCCGTCCGAGTTTTAGGGTTAAGTGACGGATAGACATAATCAACCTTTCCTTGCCACTCTTTACCTGGAGCATACTCAAGGTTCATTTGAACGTCATTGCCTACCTCAACCTGGTTCAATTGCCGCTCAAAGACTTCTGCAATAACCCAAATTTTATCCAGTTGAGCAATGGTCATTAAATTCATACTCGGCGTTACAAACGCACCTTCACGCACAGTCAGTCTATCCAATACCCCGGACTGCTTTGCTTTTACCGTGATTGTTTTCTGAATTTTACGAGTTTCTTTTAACTTTTTAATCTCAGATTCAGAGACTTGCAGAGCTCTTAAGCGTTCTTCAGCGGCATCAATTAGCACCTGATTACCTCTTTGCGAGGCCAATACAAGCTCCTCTTGCGCATTAACCATTTCAGGAGAGTAAATACTGTATAAAGGCTCGCCGGCTTTAACCGAGTTACCAACCGCTTTTACGAAAAGCTTCTCAATCCAGCCTTCAACACGAGGACTTACTGTTAATACTCGGTCCTCATCAAACTGAACATAGCCAACTGTTTCGATATCTAGGTTGAGTCTCGAGGACGTGACGGTTGCAGTTGTAACCCCAAGGTTATTAATAACGTCGGGATCAATTCTCACCGTACCAGGTGAACTCTCTTCTGCATCATCGCCATAGTAAGGAATAAGGTCCATCCCCATTGGAGACTTTCCTGGTTTGTCTCGACGATAATTGGGATCCATCGGAGCCACCCAATATAACGGCTCTTTTTCTGCATTGCCCGATGAACGATCAGACACTTCAGTCGATTGCATTACATAGCCAATAGCGCCAGCGCCAACTGCAAAGCCTACAGCTAAACTTATAAGAGATTTGGTGACTGTTTTCATTTTACACTCCTGAAAGTAATAAGTAGTTTGCTTCGGCAATCAATTTTTGGCGGTTGATGGCGATTGCTAATGCATCAATTTTTGCGTCGATTTCCGCAATCTGTGACCGTACCGCCTCGGCAAAGTCGCCATCATCATTGTTGTAGGCAGTCAATGCGGCTTCAGACTGGGCGGACATTTGTGGAAGTAGCTCTTCGTGATATAGGGCAGCACGTTCATTCAAACGGTTCAGTTGTAAAAACGTACTGCGTAAATTGGCTATTAACTGCCTGGCAACCAATAACTTCTCAGTTTTTTTTGCTTCCGTTTTAAACTTTGCTGAGCGTACCTGCTTATCCTGTTTGTTATCAGTAAATAAAGGGACATCGAACGTAACCCCGACTGACAGCAAGTCGGCACGGTCATTGCCGCTTGGATCGTCGTTTCTATGGCCATATTTCAGATTGGCTGACCATTGCGGTTTATAACCTTGCTGAGCGAGCTCGACAGACGTCTCCGACGCCAAAATGTCTTGATCGGTCGCTTGCAAAACCGGGTGTTCTTTTATCAATTCGTACAAGGCTTGATTCGGTATTGTCGAAGGTGATAGCAATGTCTTCTTCAGCGTAAGACTCGGAAGGTCATCCGGTAACGTTGATTTCGCTATAACACCTATCCATTCCGACAATTCGCTTTGAAGTTGCTCCTCTTTTTGTCGCAGTGACGTCAACCTATCATCCAGGCGTGTAAGCTCAAGTTGGGCTCTAATAACATCTTGCTGCCGTGCTTTTCCCTCGGTACTGGTATAACTCGCCTTAGCCGTCGACACTAACTGTTCAAAAAGCGCTCTATCCGATTCAATCAAGCGAATACTTTGCTGAGAGAAAAAAACATCTAACCACAACTTCGTGACCGTTGTTTTGACCTTTGCAATACGATCCGCTCTCAAAAACGGTTGTTTTTGAGCTAATTGGTTTTTCTGCTTACGAGACAACGATAATGTGTCTCCTCTGGGAAATGCTTGTGAAACACCGACGACTAACTGGGTCATTCCTTCCTGTCTTGAACTAAAACTGTCAACCGGGAAACTGGCAGCCGTGAGCGATATTTGAGGGTCAGGCAAACTGGAAGAGGCTATTGCTTCACTCGCGAATGCTTCTTGGGTTTGCTTACTTGCCGTTAACCAAGGATCTTCTTGTACAGCGATACTCACTGCTTCTTGCAAATTCAAAAGCGGCTCTTGTGCATTAACGACATTTGGCACCACTACAGTCAGAACACTTAAATAAGCCATTCTTCTTAAAAGTTTCATATTGTTACTCTCAAAAACTGTGAATTTTTAAATTAAACACAGACCAAGTTATGAGTCGGACCGTAACGAGGACGACGAACGACGTCGTAACGACAATGACCGAACCAAAGCTTATAGCTGTGCTTTTACCTGGACGATAAACGCGCCAGGAGCGAGAAATTTAGTACTTTTTAAGAGTAGATTGGGGGGCGAAAAAGCGAGAGAGAATGCTTTTCTTTAATATTCGTATCTAAGAATGAGGAAGCGTTAAAAAGCAGCTTCTCAACAGGAGGAACGGTGGATTGCTCAGAATAAACGACAGTAATTGACGGACTGTAACAATGTCGCATCATTGAATCAGAGCAACAATTATCGGTAAGAGAGTGCGACACTTCGCAATCAGCAAGATCACAAACCTGCTCAGTAGAATCGTGCATACATGCCTCTTCCGTACTGATAGTTTGTGAAAATGACATTGTTGTTACTGCCAATAGCAGTAGGGCAATGATTAAACGATACATGCGAAGCTTCACTATAAAAACATGCTTGCATTGTATCTCTTTTGGCTGATAAAGATCAATCAATTAAAGGAAGTACCCATAACGAGGTAGTCAACCCAGATGGTGATACGACTTCTACATCACCACCCAGATTTATTGGGGTAAGCGGATTAAATGGTTGATCTTACCTTTGCATGAGAGTGAGACAGACCGGCATCTCATCGGATTATCTGGTTGATGCTTCACCTACTGCTGGTGCATGTTTCCTTCGCTAATTCCAGCAAGAACCCCACACGCCTCAACTTCCCGGTCATCGTTGCAACTCGCTCTCAGTGAAACGAGTTGTTTCTCAAGCGCTTGCAGAGCGGTTATCTGCGACCGCACATGAGAGATATGATCATCGAGCAAGGCGTTGACGGCGGTACAAGGCTGATGAGGGTCGTCCTGATAGCTCTGTAGTTCGTGAATCTCAGCCAGTGACAGGCCCAGGATTCTGCAGCGACGGATGAAGGCCAGCCCCTCACCATGCTTCTCGGTATAGACACGGTAACCGTTGTCCTGCCGATCAGGCGGCGGCAACAAGCCCTGCTGTTCATAGAAGCGGATCGTCTGTGTTTCGACCCCTACCAACTGCGCCAACTGACCAATGCGCATCAGCCTCCTCCCCAACGGATTCTTTACTCTATTGACCTTATAGTAGCTTTATAGTTTAAAATGGTACCACAACATTGTTCAAGTGGAGTCGTATCATGAGCAAATCCTGTGGTGGCGCCTGTGGCGGAGATGCAACGTCCGCAGCGGATACCGATATACAGGCCTCCTCCGAGGCGCCAGGGAGATGGGTCAGTGTTTATGCCGTGCCGAAGATGGACTGTCCATCAGAAGAACGAATGATTCGCCTAGCCCTGAACGGCTTTGAGGAGATTCGGGCGCTGTCCTTCGACTTGTCGAACCGCCGGCTGAAGGTCGTGCATGACGGCGAGGTCGAGCCCGTCACCTCGAAACTGAAGACCTTGGGGCTAGGCGCCTCGCTTCAGGAAACCGTCGCTGCAAATCCGGAGACCATCAAGGCCGCCGAGTTTTCGGCAGCTTCTGCTAAGCAAGAATCCGGGACCCTGCGCTGGTTGCTCGGCATCAATGCACTTCTGTTCGTGGTGGAAATGACTGCCGGTCTGATCGCCCAGTCCACCGGCCTGATTGGAGAATCCCTGGACAATTTTGCCGATGCGGCGGTGTACGGGCTTGCCCTTTATGCGGTTGGACATAGCGTGAAAATGCAGGTACGTGCCGCGCATCTTGCTGGTGTACTGCAACTGATCTTGGCTGTGGGCGTGCTCGTAGAGGTGGTGAGACGCTTTGTATTCGGTAGTGAGCCTGAATCGCTGGTGATGATGGCTATCGCATTCGTCGCATTGATTGCCAATACCAGTTGTCTGCTGCTCATATCCAAACATCGGGAAGGCGGGGCGCACATGAAGGCAAGCTGGATATTCTCGGCCAACGACGTGGTGATCAACCTGGGGGTCATCACCGCCGGCGCCTTGGTCGCGTGGACCGGTTCCAATTATCCGGATCTGATTATCGGCACCATCGCGGGGGGCATTGTACTTAACGGTGCCAGACGCATTTTGGCGTTGAAGGGTTAAATAATGCTCATTATTGGCAAAAAGCTCTCGCCGTATGCCCTATTGTCCATATCGGGCCTGCTGGCAGCGTCTGATCAGGCTGTAAAGTGGCTGGTGCAGCAATCAATGGCCTATGGCGAGTATGTTTCGGTGACCCCGTTCTTTAACTGGGTGCACCTATGGAACACCGGTGCCGCATTCAGTCTTTTTGCGAATGGTGGAGGCTGGCAGCGCTACTTTTTTATCGGAATCGCGGTAGTGGTCTCGATTTTTCTGATCAAGCTGATCCTTGAAAATCGTCATAAAGGAGAAGCCATCGCTTACAGTCTTATCCTCGGTGGCGCCATGGGCAACCTGATTGACCGGGTCTTTCGCGGCTATGTTGTGGATTCCTTTGATTTCTATTGGCGAGACTGGCATTGGCCGGCCTTCAACCTGGCTGATATTGCAATTGTCCTCGGTGCCTTACTTTTCGTTTCCAGCAGCTTGTTGGGTAAAAAAGCAAACACCAATGCCGAGTCGGATGGATCTGACTGACACCTACGCCTATACAACACCATGACCGAACTTCCCGACAACATCCTTCACCTGCCGCAATTTCAACTTTTACCCCCCTTAAATATCCTAACTCTTTTAAAATCAGCTCTTATAAACGGTTAAAAAGCCATCAAAAAAAGTTGTCCAGTTTTTCAAAATTTAAAATATATTTTCAATTTTTATGAATTTTTAATCTCACAATTAGAGATGCTAATCCTCCAGCGACTATAATGCGTATATAGATGTACCATTTTTAAGTAAGGAGACGTCACTATGAGTCAATCAACTCAAAAAGCCACGCTTTACAGAATGTCGACACCTGACCACCAATGCCCTTTTGGTTTAAAAACCAGGCACTTACTTAAAGCCAACGGTTACGATGTGGACGACAACCTGTTGGAAAGCCGAGAAGAAACCGACAAATTCAAGAAAAAGCACGACGTCGATACCACTCCACAAGTGTTTATTGGTGATAAACGTATCGGTGGGTACGAGGAGGTTCGAGCCTTTCTTGGAAAGCCTCTTCCTGACCCTGACGCAACCAGTTACCGGCCCGTTATTGCATTATTTATTATGACGGCACTCCTCTCTGTAGCCACGTCGTGGTTGTCTTTTGGTCGCGTATTTACCGTACAAACCATCGAGTGGTTCATCAGTTTCTCTATGGTGGTTCTGGCCTTGCTCAAACTCCAGGACGTAGAGAAATTCTCTACCATGTTTCTCAATTACGATCTTCTCGCCAAGAAATGGGTGCCTTATGGCCGTATTTACCCCTACGCCGAAGGCTTGGCGGGTCTGTTAATGGCAGCGGAATTTGCTCATGTCATTTCCATCCCTATTGCGTTATTCATAGGCATCGTGGGTTCTGTCTCCGTGTTTAAAGCCGTTTATGTCGACAAACGCGAGCTAAAATGTGCCTGTGTCGGTGGCTCCAGTAATGTGCCGTTAGGCTTCATTTCGCTCACTGAAAACCTCATGATGGTCGCTATGGCTATCTGGATGTTTTTTACAATGAACTAGGAAAGGAGCGCTATGCGTTCTTTTTCTTAACGCTTTTTACGTAAAAACAAAATCTCACCAGCGGCAATCAATGCCATACTGATAAGAGACGCCCAAATAACCAGCGGATCGCTTGTCCATTTCACCCATATAAAAGCGGCTAAAACGATGACATCTAGCGTGATTGCGCTGACAAGTATGTAAATATTCGCATTCACTTTTTGTCTAAGATGTCGCAATACCCCCCAGTGGATCGCAATGTCCATAACGATATAAAAAATAGCACCAAGCGAAGCGATTCGGCTCAAATCGAAAAAAGCAGCTAAGATCATAGCCATAACAATGGTGTAAACTAGCGTGTGCTTCTGAATGGAACCTGGCATACCGAAATGACTGTGTGGCACAAGCTTCATATTGGTCAACATAGCTAACATTCTTGAAACGGCGAACGCGCTGGCAATCACACCGGACACTGTGGCGACAATCGCAAACCCAACCGTAATCCAGAGTCCAGTTTCACCGTAGACGGGTCTCGCTGCCTCAGCAAGCGCATAGTCTTTCGCTTTCACAATCTCATCTATGGACAGGCTCGAGCCAACCGCCAGAGTGACCAGAACGTATATTAACGCGCAGATAATCAGCGAAATAATAATGGCACGCCCGACATTTCTCTTAGGCTCAACAATTTCACCGCCACTATTGGTTATTGTTGTAAACCCTTTGTACGCAAGTATGCTTAAAGCAATCCCCGCTAAAATACCGCCACCCGTAGCTTCTTCTGGAATAGCCGATATCGATTCAAACTGAATGCCTGAGGCCCACAAACCACCAGCCGCTAAAATGACCAACCCTAAAGTCTTAACAAAGGCCATAAAAAACGAGAACGTTTGAATAAACTGATTACTCAAAATATTGATAAAAAACGCAAAGACCAGCAAACCCACCGCCAACAAAGGGATAAGCCACTGCGCTTCAAAAGAAATTAACTGGCTGGTATAAGACGCAAATGTCCGAGCGACTAAACTTTCATTAATCACCATAGAAAAGTACATCAAGAGTGCGAATATCGCCGTCACACTTCCTTTTCCATAAGCTTTACTGAGGAACATCGCAATACCGCCCGCTGACGGATAGGCTTTCGCCAACTTAACGTAAGAGTAAGCGCTAAAGCCGGCAATGATACCGCCGCACACAAACGCCAGGACAAACCACTCTCTTGCCAGCTGAGCAACTTGTCCGGTCAGTGCAAAAATACCAGCGCCAATCATCACACCAGTCCCCAGCGACACCGCCCCCCAAAGACTCAGGCTGCTTTTCTGATAATCCTGATGTCCGTGTTCATGATCGTGTTCTGCCATAATCAGCTCCTGTGATTGAACTCAGTTGGACCAATGGATCCGGATAATTTTCCAGCCAGACTCAGTCGAATTTGATACGGTTACGGTTTCATTCATCGTTAAATCAACCTCACGCCCGTTATACTCCCCGGAAACGCTATACCGAGAAGTGATCACAGCAAGGCCATCGGCTGCTTGTACTGTCCTTTCAAGCAACTGTGAAGGAACCGCCTGGCTAAACTTAATATCTGACTTAAGGTGATGAGCACTGTACTCGGCCAAGGATCGTTCAACGCCACCACCTTCAAAGATAAGCACATCATCGGAAAGCACGTCTTTAACGACCTCCGTGTCACCTTCAGTTAAAGCAGTTCGAAATGCATCAAGCACTGCGGTCGGCTCAGATAGTTTTTCGGCGCTACTGGGCGCTGAAATAAACAGCACCGAAACCATAAAAACACTCATGAATAATTTCATTCTTATTATTCCTTACATTAACTAGGGGAAAACGCGCTGCTTAGCGCAGAGGCCAGGGTAAAAATAGTGACAGCCAATACCATTTCCGCCGTTATGGAGTTTTTGAGTCGCTTGGCGGCCGCGTTATCATTTAATTGCGGTACGAACTTTAATTTATGCAATGCGGCAACAAGGAGAATCAGCGCCACAAACACAAGTTTCGCTAGTAGTACCGTGTCATACGACGTAAGCGGCAGCTCTGGCATCCATCGCCCTGTTGCACTACGATACATAACCAAGCCCGCAATAAGGAGTATTGGAACCGCTGCAGACATATGCACACCAAAACGCTCCATAATGGCTTTCGCTTTAGCAAGCGGTACCGACGTTGCCAGCTTTCGCAATGAGTTAAGACTGCCGAACCAAACCCAAGCGACTAACAAGTGTGTTAAAAGCGCTAGCTTTCCCCACCAGACAGCGTCACTGCCGTGACCAATACTTAAAAAGCTCCATCCCATGAGTCCAATGGCGACAACATATAGCACCCACTTTATACGTTTTAGCTTAACAACGGAGTAAACAATCCAAGCAATAGCAACCGCTATCTGAAGTTGGATGAACAACCCAACAGGGCCGGTCCATATAAACTGCATGTAGGTCTTGTCAATCATGCCGGCAAAGCCTTCAGCAGCAAAACTACCGACTTTCAGAAAAAAATACAGAAGGCTTGCCAGTAATAGAAGCCACGCAACAAGGCTATTCTTTCGTTCAGACTGTTTTTTTAAACCGGACAAATAAACGATATAAGGCGAGGCGGTCATCACCGCGTTAAGCCAGAATATAAAGGCCAACGTTAAAACGCTGGCCACACTCCAAAGGGTCATCATTTCACCTCAAAGCTAAAATCACCCGATATTTTATGACTGTCCCCACCCATTGCCGTCCAATAAACCGTATAACCACCTGACGCCAAATTGTTTTTAACAGCAATTTCGTACGCTGCTTTGGGAGTCATGCTCATCGAAAAGTCCAGCGGATGCATTTTACCGTCATCTGAGTGCAGCATAATTTTAGCCAGACGAACATCACCGGAAAAATTCATCGTAATTTCCGTTGGTGACTCGGACAAAGTCGCACCGTCCTCCGGGCTACTGGATGTTAGGCCGACGTGAGCGCTGGCCCATGCACTAAAAAATAACGTGGTACCGAAGGCTAACTTAAGTATGTTTTTCATGTTGTTTCCTCTTTGTTTAATATCAATTAAAACCAAACTCTGGCCCCAAGGACCACGCCTGTTTCTGTGGTGTCCTCTCCCATTCGTTTCATTTCATCTGCCGTGTTGCCTAACGCGCCGTTCCAATAAACACCAATGTAGGGTGCAAACTCACGACTGATTTCGTGACGATAACGCAACCCCACACGCAAGTTGCTCAAGCCACTTTGCCGTTCATATTTGTCTGAATCTGTCAGGTTGGCTGTAAACTCAATGCGAGGCTGTAAGTACGATGTTTGTGTGAGCTGCCACTCGTACTCAGTTTCGCTGACAAACTGGACATCACCTTCTTCGTTCACCATCAACGAGTTGTCCATTTCAAACCAATACGGAGCCAGCCCCATGAAGCTAACAACGGCATAATTTTCCATAGAGGCATTAGACGATAAGGAGCCTCGCGTACCAACACCGGCCTGAAACGACCAAAATGGAGACACCAAGTATCCATACAGCAGTTCTGCACTTTCAAGGTCAGTTGGCTCACCGTCATCTTGAACGTTTTCACCTTCACTTTTGAAGACAACCCGGTGATAATCTCCGCCATACCAAGCCATCACGTCCCAGACAGCAAGATTCTCCTCCTCGTTGGTTCGCGTTAACTCCAACCGATCGAACAGTACTTGCCCGGTGTAATATTCTTTGACGGGTTCAGGCCAGTCCTCTTTCGCATGTCCGGCGACTGCTAAACCTGGCAACAACGCCGCACCCACTAATAATGATTTACCGTACATAATTGTCCTCCTTATGCGACATTAACCACACGGAACATACCCGCTTTCATGTGATACAACAGGTGACAGTGGAACGCCCAACTACCCGGCGCGTCTGCCGTTATCAATAACGACACTTTTTCGCTCGGCTTCAGGCTAATCGTATGTTTGCGTGGGCGTGGATACTGTCCGTTTTCAAGTTCCATCCACATACCGTGTAGGTGTATGGGGTGGTCCATCATCGTATCGTTTACCATCACCAACCTCAGTCGTTCTCCATGATGAAACTGAACCGGGCCATCCACTTCGGTAAACTTCTGACCATCAAAAGACCACATGTAACGCTCCATATTACCCGTTAAGTGCAGCTCTATCTGTCGTTCGGGATCCCGCGTATCCGGCCATTCATGCGCGCCGACCAAGTCGGTATACACTAAGACTTTATGATCAACGTCTTCCAATCCAATCCCGGGTTCATGCAAACGGCTTACCGGGTTTGTAGCAATCATAGCCGCCCCGGCGCCATGTCCGGACTCACGGTGTTTGATTTTAATGTTTTCGACCGGGAGCTCTTTTTTATGTGTCATTTTATGCGTCATATGACTGTTATTGCCGCCCATATGCTTCATATTCATGCTATTGCCTTTCATATCACCGGACATCGCCATCGCTCCCATGCCCATAGCGGCCATGCCTCGCTCAGGAACTTGCCGTAGTTCAGGCACTTCAGCCTCAAGACCAAGTTCCGGCGTTAACGTACCTCTGACATAACCACTTCGATCAAAGCTCTCAGCATAAATAGTGTACGGCTTGTTTTGCTTAGGCTGGACAATTACATCATAGGTTTCCGCCACACCAATGCGGAACTCGTCAACTGGCACCGGCTTCACAGGCTGCCCGTCAGCGGCCACAACCGTCATCTCCAACCCAGGGATTCTCACGTCGAAGAAACTCATTGCCGAACCGTTAATGATACGAAGGCGCACTTTTTCACCAGGCTTAAACAATGCTGACCAGTTCATCTGTGAATCGCGGCCATTCATCAGGTAGGTATAAGTACTGCCCGTCACATCCGCAATATCACGGGGGCTCATTCGCATTTGCCCCCACATTTCTCGTTGCTTCCAGGTTTTCTCTAACCCTTGCTGTCGCACGTCCTCGAAGGTCTCAAATATCGTACGTTTTTGATAGTTATAGTACCCCTCCGCAACTTTCAAGTTACGAAAAACCTCATCTGGATCTTCGAATGTCCAGTCGCTGAGAATAATGGTATGTTCTCGATCAGCACCAATGTCTCCGTCCTTGGGTTCAATCACTAACGGCCCTAGGTGTCCCAATTGCTCCTGCAAACCGGAATGGCTGTGATACCAATAAGTTCCGTTTTGCTCGACATCGTAGCGGTACTTGAACGTTCGTCCTGGCTTTATCCCTTCGAAAGATACGCCTGGCACACCATCCATGTTCTCGGGCAATATAATTCCGTGCCAGTGAATTGACGTGTCTTCCGACAACCGGTTAGTCACGTTTAACTTTGCTCGCTGCCCTTCTTTTAAACGAATCAAAGGACCCGGCATTTGGCCGTTGATGGTTATCGGTGTTCCTACCTTATTTCCCACGAGCAGTGGGGACTTTGCAATGGTGAGATCAATCTCATCGTTTGTCAGAACCTGATCCTTAAAACTGCGCCCCTGAGGAACAGCCCAAGTCGGGGCTACTTTGGCGATTGCTAAAGCAGACGCCACAGTGAATGCAGATTTAATAAACTTTCGACGCCCTTTGTTAAACTCATTGCTCATTATGACGCTCCTCTTTTGAGGTTAAATTTTGATGACATTGAATTTCCTTTTCCTTATCAGACGTTTCATCAGTAATCGATGATTTAAACCCTTTAATCGCACTACCAAGATCGGAGCCCAGGGTTCGTAGCTTTTTGCTACCAAAAAGAAGAATGACAATAACCAGTAAAACTCCTAACTGAACCATACTCATGCCGCCAAATCCCATAGCTAAATCCCTCCATTTGAGAGTGCTTGCTGCTGCTCTAAACTTGCTATCTGCTGATAAGGTGTAATTGAGCCGTCCTTTTTGATTTCATAGACCGTATACGGCTGAAACCGAGTACCCATTTCCATACCAACAGACCCTACCGGCATGCCAGGAACAGTTAATCCAATGCCATTTTCTGACTTTTTCCCAGCTAAATAATGAGAAACCAATGTAGGAGGAACGTGCCCCTCAAAGACATAACCATTACTAGAAATAGCGGTATGACAGGATTGGGCCTCGGCACTAATACCGGCATCACGTTTTCGTTGGGTCAAGTTGTTCGGATGTTGTACGGACACACTAAAGCTATCCGGTAAAGCTTGTAACCACTTTTCACAGCAACCGCAGTTGGGATCTTTTAGAACGGTTAGTTGCTGCTCTTCTACATCGGTTGCAGATACAGACACGGAAAACAGCATCGCCAAAACAGCGATATTGCGTTTGATAGACATAATTATTCACCGATTAATAAGTTTTAAGGGAACACGCCGAGCGTGAGTTAAATTTCTAGTAACTTATTAAGCGGTAATTATTGGGGGACGGAATAAATTAGACGCGTGTTTAGCACGAATGGAGGTGTCAACGGGCGCATCGACTTTGGCAGAGAGGTTAACTGCAGCGGCATTAACCGAAGAAGACTGTCCGACAAATAAAACCGAGCCGCCGGAGCAATGCCGAATGGGCATGTCAGCACAGCACGAGTTGTGCTTTTGCGTCTCATGCTCGCAATCGTTTGTGTCGGCTTCGTACATCATGCTGTGCTGCACTTGGCTGTTATCATGACATGCGTGAGCTTCTGCCGTTTGCGAAAACGACATCGACACCAATAGCACTGTCATTAATAACAGAATTCGAATTAGCACGAGCACCCTGCTTTTTGCAATTTAATAAACTACAGTCTAACGTCATTTTAACGCATGTCAAATAAGGAGCAGATAATGATGAATCACGAAATGTTCGCAGGTATGGGCTTTCTATGGATGCTGATTGTGGGAGCTATTTTTATTGTTCCCGCATGGCGTATCTGCCAACGAGTTGGCTACCCTGGTCCATTGGGTCTTCTGATTGTTATCCCTATCGCAAATATCATTCTTCTTTACTTTATAGCGTTCGGCCCATGGAAAAATGTTGATAAATAGCTAATTCACTTTAACCAAAGCAACAAGTATAGCTTTTCATCTCTGATCAGAAGCACGAATTTATTTGCCACTACACGTTCACAAGTTGCAGACCACTATAGCTATGTTCAACGTGTTAAGCGAGTATTGGGCATAGCCAAAAAGTTAAAAGATTCATTTGTGAAAAAGCTTTCAATCAAAAAACTAAAGCTGAAGTTTTAGTAACAAGGTAAGTAACACGCTTGAATCTTAATATTTTTTATCCACTATAAAACAATAAGTTATTAGATCTTATCGATTCGCCTCCGGGTATTCGATAAGGCCATTTTTAAAGTGCATAGGATAAATTAATGGCACAGTATCGGAGCTGGGGTCACGCCGTAAGTTCGGCTTAGTCCGAAAATCAACTACCTTCCCTGTACTAGCAGTAACACCAAGCTCTTCTAATGAACACGGCATTCCCCCAACACGAGTAGCTATTTTAGCTTGCTCGTCATTAGTCACTATATGTATAAAGCGATCTGGATTAGTCGGGTTAACAACCTCACTGAAATCGCTTATTCGGACTACTGGATTAGGATCATCTGCGCAGGCGCTTGAGGTAATCTCAACGTTGCCTTGCTCCTCCCCTTTTACGATATGAAAGATGACATTTTCTTGTAACACCTTATCGCCCTTAAAGGCTTTTGTACGGCTCTCAAAGATATGAATCTTGCTCAAGTTATTACCATCAAGCAACACCCGACGAAAATCTTTGAAATATGGGCCATTACAACAACTGCGCGGAATTATAGCGACCAGCTCGCCACCGTCCTCCAAAAGCATTAAAGCAAGTGCTACAAAGCATGAATATAAGTTTCCGGTTTCAACACCGACACTTCGTAAACTCGCACGAGCTCGGCTAGACGCCGTAATTTTTAGGTAAGGAGGGTTTAAAATAGCTTTATTGAAAGTAGGAGTTGTCTTGCCGCTGGTTCGATCATTTATTATTTCTACGGCATGCTCGATAAAGTCTATTTGGTTTATATGTGACTTCCAAGCTACGCCGGATTCCTGGCTAGCTTCCTCACATAGGCCAAACGAATCCTCCAAGCGCTCCACTAAAACGTTCTCCAACTCCCATGCGTTGCCGCTAATTGAAGTTGGAGCGAACTCGGTCAACGCTCTCGCCACCAATGATGCAGTTAATGAACCACCACCAGCACCGGCGTCAAGGACCCGAACCTCACCATCTAGATTTCTAAACATCCCAGACAAGGTTTGAGCAACAGAAGCAGGAGTCATAAACTGACCTTTCTGCCCGCGTGTACTTTGGTCAAGCAACTGGTTAGCATCAGTCCTATACTGATCAACCGTGTCAACTAGACTTTCTAGGGCATTAGGCTGTAGCAACATGGCTGTATTATCTATCATATACACCTCTACTGTTCATTCATACAGTATACTCCTCCAAGAAAAAATCCCAAGACAAATCCTTAAAATTTTTGATTTTATCCTGATTTCTATTACAAAGAAGAATACTTCGATTGGATATCAACACAGTGATATATCTTTTAAATCATGATGACTAGAGGTACGCACTAGCTTTATATAACATCTACTAATTATCATTATCAGTTTCCTTCACCACCACTCTTTTGTGATGGCTGGTAGCTTCAGCTTGCCTAGCAGCTTCCTTTACTCTACAAAAATCTGCGTATTACCACGCTGGCGCTCAAAGTAGCATTCCATATGAAACCATCAGACTAGCTCCAAGGTGGTCCAAATTTTTAGGCTCATCTTAACTTAGATCAACTTTACTCCGTTGGTAACAAAAGTAGCTAGTCAGCTTCACGGTATCCGGCTGTTTAAGCGCTTGTACTTCGGCCATGCCCGAATTCCTTTTTTTGCTGTAAAACGTGACTTTGAGTACTGAACAGGGTATAAAGGGGGAAATAGCCCGTTTTTAGGGGGGTTGCTTGTTCCCGTTATTGCATTTTGAGAACTTAGTAGTAATCAAAACAGAACGACTCTTGTTGATGATATATCTTTTAAATTATGGTGAGTCCAAGCTTTGATTGAGAACGGCTTTTAATTAATGTACCGTAGTGACGCCTTTTTAAACCGTAGGTAATAATGCTTAGACTGGGATTTTTAATACTGGTGCTTGTTGCTGTTCTGACTCAAATCAGTCAGGCGGTTGCTGACGTGCATCAATCTCACCAGTCCTCTTCTGAGCAACACCTCAATTTTGAGCATGACGAATCCCACATCGACAAACGTAGTCTTCCGAAAAATGGAGAAATCAGCTTTGATTGCCACCATTGCTGTCACTGCCATGGCTCATTTCACCTATACGCAATGAAGTCAGAAAAGTCACTGGCGTTACCCCGCTTGAATGTGACCCGCCCCGGTTACACCCAGTTTTACACTAATCCTCTGTCATCGCCGCTATTCCGGCCTCCCATCTCCTCATAACTGCCTAATACGCTGCTTTAGCAGCGCAACTAAATCGTTATTTTACGCAGTAATATGACTGAGGAGTCTATCTATGGGTCCGTTTTCGACACATAGCAAACGCTTGCTTGTTGCCGTAAGTCTGGCAATAAGTTCAAGCTACGCCAATGCACAACAGTTGCCCGAGCAATGGCAACAAACTGTGCAGCAACACCCCAGTGTTGAAGCCGCTCAACAGCAGGCTGAAGCGCTGATTCAACAGGGCAAGCAATTAAACCAGCCTTTGTACAACCCTAGCTTATCGTCACGCTTGGAGCGTGAGGGTGACATCAATAATTACGCTGTTGGTCTAAGCCAAACGCTGGACTGGAGCACTCGCAATGAAGCAAGAGCCAGTCAGAGTGACGCCATGACGGCTATGGCAGTGAGTATTTATCGCCAGTCGGCGACATCGCATGCTAAAACTCTGTTGAATGCCTATGTGCAATGGCTGGATGCAAAACAGCGTTACGCACTGGCCGAGCAACAAGAGAAAATCGTTAAACAGGCGATAAGCTTGGTTGCCGAACGACGTAAAGCCGGTGACTTAGGTGCCGTCGACGAACAACTGACGGTACTCGCACTAAGTCGGCAACTGCAACAAACGGCAGCGGCTTATCAACAGCTGCAATCCGCTGAAGCAGAGTTAAACGCTCTGCTAACCACGATTGACGTCGCTCAACTCTCCGTGAATGAGGAGCTATTTAACGTTGAACCTGCGTTAACGGCTCGCTGGCAACAACATCCAGCGTTAAAAGCCGCTTACCTGCAATGGCAATTAAAGCGCGCCGATGTCGACTGGAAACGCTCGTTAACCACCGCCAACCCAACCATAGGCGTCGAAGCGGGCGAGAGCGATAACGAAACAGTAGTTGGCTTATCATTCAGCATTCCACTACAGATTCGCAATAACTACAGCGATGCGGTACGCGCAGCCAATAGCGAAGCTGTTGCTGAAGAAAAACGTTTGATTGCACTAAGGCAACAATGGCAAGCAGCACTGAAATCATCTCTTAACAATTATCGTTTTGTGAAAAAACAGTGGCAAAGCTGGCAAAAAGACTTTCAATCTCGGCAGGATGAGTCGATGCAGGTGATTGAGCAGTCCTGGCTCGCCGGTGACCTATCCACCACAGACTACCTCACCGCTGTGCAACAGCAGCTCGATAGCCAATTTGCAGGGATAGCGCTGCAAACACAATATCGGTTGGCCGCCATTGAATGGTTGTACCGTTCGGGCGAACTCAGTAAAGCGCTGACGTTATCGCCGTTAAGCCAGCCAACAAACGCAGAGATTGGAGAGTAAACGATGTCAGTAAAACCTTTATACGCAGCAATAGCACTTGCGCTGAGCTTTTCGGTTATGGCGCAGGATGAACACGGACACGACGAAAAAGAAGATACCCACAAGGAAGAAGGCAAACACGAGCAAGGTGAACATAAGGAAAGCTCAGGCGTGGAGCTATCCAGCAAGCAGCTATCCATGGCAGATATCACCACGCGAACCTTGCAAACTCAAGTCATTGAATATCCGGTTTATGCCCCGGGCGAGGTGGTTGCTAACGACTTTAATAGCTATATCGTGAGTCCGCGCATCGATTCGACCGTTCTCAAACGTTTTGTCAGTATTGGCGATCACGTCGAAAAAGGTGAGCCACTGGCAACCCTCTTCAGCGCCACCATGGCGGAGGCGCAAAGTCAGTATTTGGTCACACTTAACGAATGGCAACGCGTGCAGTCACTCGGTGAGTCAACGGTGGGTGAAAAACGCTTTGTCGAAGCGAAAAACGCCTTTACCTCAGCGCAAGCGCAACTCAAAGCATTTGGTATGTCAGCCAGTGATATTAAGCGTTTAAGTAAACCTGACTACCCTATCGGCGAATACCAACTGACCTCAGAAATTGGCGGGATTGTGGTTAGCGATAACTTCAAGCAGGGTCAGCCAGTCAATGCCGGTAACCACTTGGTTGAAGTGCTGCAAGAAGAAACCTTGTGGGTTAATGCTCGTCTACCAGGCTCAGCTGACCTTAGTGTGCAGTTTGGTGATCCTGTTACAGTGAGTGTCGACAATCAGCGCTTTGCGGCAAAAGTCATTCAGGAAGGCCACACAATAGACCATAAAACCCGCACCCGAACGGTACGACTTGCGGTAAATAACGAAAAGGACCAATTACACCCTGGTTTATTTGCGGATGTTTATTTCTCAGTCAAGTCGGATGGACCGGTGCTTGCAGTTAAGGACTCAGCCTTAATGCGGGCCCCTGATGGTGACTGGCAGATATTCATTGAGCACGAACCCGGAAAGTTTGAACCGAAGAAAGTCGAATTGGTTGATGAAAAGGGTCCGTGGAAAGTTATTCGAGGCGTTAAGGAAGGCACAAAATACGTAGACAACGGCGCGTTTTTCGTTCGCTCACAAATCGCTAAAGGCGGTTTTGACCCACATAACCACTAACAGGAGGTTGTATGTTTCAGCGCATTATTCAGTTTGCTGTCGCCAATCGCCTGTTATTGGTATTGGCTTTATTCAGCATCAGCATTGCGTCATTTTTTATTATTCCCAAACTTAATCTGGATGCCTTTCCCGATGTTACCAACGTTCAGGTAACGGTAAATACGGAAGCACCAGGATTAGCAGCGACCGAAGTCGAGCAGCTTATTACCTATCCGATAGAGTCGGTGATGTATGCCCTGCCCGACGTCAAAGAAGTTCGGTCAATCTCAAAAACAGGTTTATCGGGCATTACCGTGGTATTTGACGAGAGTGTCGATATCTACTTTGCCCGGCAACTGGTATTCGAGCGGCTGCAAGCGGCAAAGGAGTTGATTCCAGAGGGAGTCGGCACGCCCGAAATGGGCCCTAACTCTTCCGGTCTCGGCCAGGTTTATCAGTATCTGCTACTTGCCGAGCCGGGCTCTGGTGTCAGTAGCATGGAGCTACGCAGTCTTAACGACTATGTGGTTAAACTGCTACTGATGCCCGTTGAGGGAATTACCGAAGTCTTGTCCTTTGGCGGTGAAGTTAAGCAATATCAGGTTAACCTCAATCCCGCCAAGCTGCTGTCTTACGACCTTACCCAGCAAGACGTCATGGGCGCGGTCAACAAGAATAACGGTAACGTTGGTGGTTGGTATATGCCCCGCGGTCAGGAGCAGTTGGTTATTCGCGGCACCGGCTGGTTGGATAGCGGTAAAAAAGGCCTGCAACAAATACGACAAATACCGCTCAAAACCGTTGACGGCGTTTCCGTAACACTGGGACAGGTTGCCGACGTCGAAATCGGCAGTGAAATTCGCCAGGGGGCGGTCTCAATGTCGCGTAAAGTCGACGGCGAGGTCAACCAGTTGGGCGAAGTGGTGTCGGGTATTGTGCTCAAACGCATGGGCTCGAATACCAAAGCCACCATCGACGGTATTAAAAAGCGCATTCCGCTTATTCAGCAAGCATTACCCGAGGGTGTTACCTTTGAGCCGTATTATGATCAGGCCGATTTAATACAAAAAGCCGTATCTACGGTCGCGTATTCACTGCTCATTGCCTTTGTGTTTATTATCGCAGTATTAGCACTGTTTTTGCTCAACATACGCGCTACTTTTTTAGTGTTACTGTCCATTCCCGTTTCTATCGCCATTGCCCTGATGGTAATGTCCGCGATGGGCATGTCGGCTAACCTGATGTCGCTGGGCGGGATTGCTGTTGCCATTGGTATGCTGGTCGACGGCTCCGTGGTGATGGTTGAAAATATCTTTAAGCACTTAAGTCGTCCGGATAGTGAACACCAAGACGACGCCGAGCAACGCACAGAGCACCGCGACCCGGATCCTCAGGCAGCCAAACTCGATAGTCATGGTATCAAGCTGCGAGTTAAGGAAGCGGCTAACGAAGTGGCACGACCGGTATTCTTTGCCGCCATGATTATCTTGGTGGTCTTTATGCCACTGTTTAGTTTTCAGGGTGTTGAAGCTAAATTATTTGAGCCCATGGCTATCAGTATTATGCTGGCCATTATCTCCGCGGTTTTTGTGGCCATCATGGTTGTACCGGCATTAGCCAGTTACTTTTTCAGTCGGGGTATTAAGCCTCGTGAAAATAAGCTGCTTAAACCACTAGATAATGGTTATAAAAGACTATTATCGGTGGCGTTACGCAGTAAAAAGGCTGTTATTGCCCTGGCCGGTGTGCTGTTTGTCGGCGCTTTGGTGTTAGTGCCTCGTCTCGGCACAGAGTTTGCGCCCGAACTGGAAGAAGGCACGATTAATATTCGCGTGACATTAGCCCCCTCCTCTAACCTTGAAACGGCCTTAGAGGTGGCTCCGAAGCTTGAAAAAATCCTGATGTCGTTCCCGGAAACCACCTACGCACTCAGCCGCATTGGACGAGCCGAAGTGGGCGGCGATCCAGAGCCTATCAGCAACATCGAGATATATGTGGGTCTTAAGCCGCAGTCTGAATGGACAACAGCATCGGATCGCTACGCCTTACAAGAAAAAATGGAGGCAAAACTAGATGATCACCCAGGCTTGTTGTTTAATTTTTCACAACCTATTGCAACACGGGTTGATGAACTGCTCTCAGGTGTAAAATCGCAGCTAGCCATCAAACTATTTGGACCCGAGCTTGACGTGTTGGCCCGTAAAGGCCAGGAAATAGAAAGTGCCGTCAAGCAGGTTGACGGGGCCGTTGCAGTAGCGATGGAGCAAATAAAAGGTGAAGCACAACTGGTGGTTTCGCCGAAACGCCAACAACTCTCACGCTACGGCTTAAATGTCTCCGATGTACTTAGCGTTGTCGACAATGGCTTGGGTGGCGCTTCGGCAGGCCAGATCATTCGCGGTAATGAGCGCTATGATATTTACGTGCGGTTGGCCAAGCAATTCCGCGATACGCCGGAGTCTATTCGCTCGTTACGCTTGTTAACTCCCTCGGGGGCCTGGGTAACCTTAGGCGAAGTCGCCAACGTTGCAATTGAATCAGGACCACCGCAAATCCGTCGTGATGATGTACAGCGTCGCGTTGTAATTCAATCGAACGTTCAGGGTCGTGACATGGGCAGCGTGGTTGCCGATATTAGGAAGGCGATTGACGAGAAGGTGGATTTACCAACCGGTTACTCAGTCGACATTGGTGGCCAGTTCGAAAGTCAACAACGAGCACAGGAGCGCTTGTCCATTGTCGTTCCCATATCGCTGGCACTCATCGCCCTGCTGCTTTATTTTGCTTTCGGCACCATGGGTCAAGCCATGTTGATTTTGGTGAATGTACCGTTGGCAGTCATCGGTGGTATTGTGGCACTCTATGTGTCAGGACAGTACTTATCGGTGCCCAGCGCCGTGGGTTTCATCACACTGTTTGGTGTGGCGGTACTAAACGGTGTGGTTCTGGTCGAAAGTATAAACCAGAGAATAACCGATGGGCATGCAGTTAATGATGCCGTGTTTGATGGCGCATGGTCTCGACTACGCCCGGTATTAATGACGGCAATAACCTCAGCGTTAGGACTCATTCCCATGCTGTTTGCAACCGGCGCAGGCGCTGAAATTCAGCGTCCATTGGCCACCGTCATTGTTGGCGGTTTGGTGTCTGCGACATTGCTAACACTGGTTATCTTACCCGTGCTCTATCCTTGGTTTTCGAAACAAAAAATTAAGGATCTGAGCCGTTAGGGTTCAGCACTTAAGGGGGCGGTTATTGCCGCCCCTTCTACTACAAAGAGGAACGTATTATGGGGCATCACCATAACCATGATCACTCAAAGGACATGCCGTCCAACCGATTAGGGTGGGCATTTGTTCTTAACTTTGTTTTCACCATTATCGAGTTTATTGGTGGCTTTCTTACCAACAGTACCGCCATTTTAGCTGATGCCGTTCATGATCTTGGCGATAGCTTGTCGCTTGGCCTGGCGTGGGTACTTAATAAGCTGGGCAAAAAACAGGCTAACCAACACTTTACCTACGGTTATAAGCGACTGAATCTTGCCGGTGCATTTATCAATGCCGTTGTTTTAATCGCAGGCTCTGCCTGGGTACTTGTAGAAGCAATTCCCAGGCTCTGGAACCAACAAATGCCCGTGGCTGATGGCATGATTGCGTTGGCGGTACTTGGCATTGTGGTTAATGGCTTTGCGGCTTACAAATTGTCAGAAGGTAAAACGTTAAACGAACGCGTTATTAACTGGCACTTGCTGGAAGATGTTCTCGGCTGGGTTGCTGTACTAATCGTTGGTATTGCTTTGCTGTTTGTGGATTGGCCAATTCTCGATCCGCTACTGTCGATTGGTTTTACGATGTTTATTTTAGTGAATGTACTGCGCAACCTGTGGGCAACGCTGAAACTCTTCATACAGGCCACGCCAGACAAAGACACCTACAGACAAGTCGCGGACGCTTTACTGGAGCTACCTCATATTGCTGACCTACACCATTTGCATTTTTGGTCACTAGACGGCGAGGAGCATGTATTAACCGTTCATTTGGTGTTATCTAAAAACCTTGATATCGAGGCCCGTAGCGATTTAAAACAGCGCATCGATGACGTCCTTGCGCCCTATGCTTTAAGCCATACAACGGTAGAACTAGAAGATCCTGATGAAGCCTGTAGGGACAACTGATAATGAGTGCATTATTTTTATTAAAAACACTCGGGTTATTTATTGCCACCGCAGTTGCTGAAATTGTCGGTTGCTATTTACCCTACTTATGGCTCAAAGAGGGTCATTCTGTTTGGTTACTCATTCCGGCGGCAATGAGCTTAGCCTTATTTGCTTACTTATTAACACTTCATCCAGCGGAAAGCGGGCGCGTTTACGCAGCCTACGGCGGTATTTACGTATTAACTGCCATAGTCTGGCTGCGAATTGTCGATAAATCGCCTTTATCCAGCTTCGACCTGATTGGGACGGCGTTTGTGCTCACAGGCATGGGGATCATTGTATATGGTTGGCGTTAGACTGGGCTGAGATTTAGTAACACGCTAAGTCACACGCTTTTTATTCCGATTGATTTTAATCTTTAAAAACAGGTTTTTATCAAAACTTTTCGATTCCCGCCTCCGCACCATTATTGATAAGGCCTCGCTAGAAATAGCGGGGCTTTTCTTTTTCTGGCTTTGTACCAGATTTGTACCAGTTGTACCATCCACATTGCCCGCCACCCGTTTCAAATGATGACTCGCAAGGTGAGCGTACCGCAGTACCATCTCATACGATGACCAACCGCCAAGCTCCTGCAACTCTTGTAAGCTTGTGCCGCGTTGAACATGCCAGCTTGCCCATGTATGGCGTAAATCGTGCCAACGAAAATTTTCAATACCCGCTCGTTTTAACGCTGCATGCCATGCTTTGGTTGATGTGCGCTCAACTGGTTTGCCTTGATACACAAAACAATAGTGAACATCGTCGCCCTGCACTTCTTGCAACACCGATAAAGCATCGTTATTGAGTGGCACGTTTATCGCCTTTCCTGATTTTGATTGATCAGGATGAATCCACGCAAAACCACGTTCTAAGTCCACTTGATCCCACCGTAGATAACTCACATTCGACTGACGCAAACCTGTAGCCAGTGAAAATTGAGCCATCAACCGCAGATGCTTAGGTAACTCATTCAATAAACGTTGTGCTTCATCGTGTAATCCCCCCGATTTTTCGGGGGGATTACACATTGGCTGTAGGAAAAAGATTACGGATAAAGTTAGCTTAGTATGTGCTCGTTGATTTAGGCTGCAAGGTTAACGTTAAACCAAGTGCAGATGCCACCTTAGCGATAGTTGAAAATGTCGGATCTCCATCAGATTCCTCCACGCATGCATCCAAATATGCTTGAATGGCTTCGTCATTATCGAGGTGTTGTGTGTATGTAACTACCCCGGGGTTTGTCAACTGCAGTTAACAACCTGTGCGTTGACACGAGGTTTGAAGAGTATGGTTAGTTGGTAAAAGTGGCAAACGTAATATTGTGTAGGATAAAAACTTAATAGTTAAAATTCGACGAAGCTATGTCCGCTGTGTGCCAATAGCGGACTTTAAATACAAAAATAAAAGCACCTCAAGCTTGTATCAAAAGGTGCCTTTTTATTTTGTTAAAAATCGTTTTTACCTTTAACAGCGATAACACGACCGTTTTTAGCAATTTGGAAATAAAGCTTATTTTCATTGCTAGGATTAGACGCACTAACAACGTAAAAATTGTCTTCAACATTAGCAATCGAAAGTTGAGATTTATCAATATTCTTCCATGACTCATCTAACTTACCAACTTCAAAACCCGCGTCTTTAAATGTCATCTTTTTGATCAAGGTGGCAGAAATGCTAATTGCTTTCTGACCGCTGATAACCCCATGATCACCATGAGCTTGTACGTTACCAGTAAGCAAGGCACCACAAAGTGCAACAATTGATATTAGTTTGTTCATTTTAGTTCCCATTAAATATCTGATATTAAGTTTCAAGTCGTTATTGTTTAAGGCCAATAACTTCATATTGCCCTTTAACCAGTAGCTGTATAGAAACAGACTTATCTGATTTGTTTTTCCAGTACCAACCATGAGAGCCAGTAAATGGCGTGGTATAGCTGCCTTTCATTTCATTAGCTGTAGCAATGGTGTAGCTTTCAAAATATCCCGTTGTGTCGCCTTCAGGCTCACCATGTAAATCGAAGTACAATGAAGCACCATCGGTTAACCATTCATAGGTCATTTTTTCATGCTGTTTCATATAGAATTTATATTCAATGCCACGTCCCGCTGGAACGGTCACTTCTATTGTTTGAAACTCATCGGTGCCTTTAGTCGTCTCTAATGACGTTGTTTCCATTTCAGCCGCTTGTGCAAGTGCTGTTAAACCTAACTTGCCACCGAGACCTGTCGGATCGATGTTGTACTCTGCTGGTAAGATAAAGGTAACCAGAGTAATAGCCGCGACGACGACTGCTGAGATACTCGCTTTAACGAGTGTTTTGGTACTAACTGTATGTTGCATAAGATTCTCTTTTTGTTTTCTCTAATTTGTCGCGTATTTCTATTGATTGAATCAATTAAATAACGAAATAACCTGTAAGTTGATAGCCCATCAACATCACACCAGCGCTCATTAATGCGCCATTGGTAATTGTTGAAAATCGTTGGAATGACGGTAATTTTCGCCACGCATTTATCAAAATAAGTATCAGTGCAAGTGCCGCAAATTGACCAAGCTCGACACCAATATTAAACGCAATTAAATTGGTCACTAAGCCATCATCCGGAAGGCTGAATTCTTGTAACTTGGTTGCTAAACCAAAGCCATGAAACAGACCAAAAATCAGCACCGCCCATTGGGTATTAGGTTGCCAATTAAAGCAACGCTTAAAGCCACCTAGATTATCGAAGCCCTTATAAATTACAGAAAAACCGATAATGGCATCAATTAAATAAGCATTAACTTGAATATCGCTTAACACGCCAAATAGCAATGTTGTGCTATGTCCGATAGTAAACATAGTGACGTACAAAAGTATGTCACGGCTGCGATATAAGAAGAAGATAACACCGACTAAAAACAACAAATGGTCATAGCCCGTTATCATATGCTTAGCGCCTATGTATAAGAATGGAATAAACTGAACACCCGTATTTTGCTCTAAAAACGCTCTGGTTTTGTCATCAACTCCGTGAGCCAAAGCTTCAACACTGATAAGCGCTAACAGCGCAATCGTCAGATAGGTCAGTACTTTAATCATGTTACTTGGCATCTTGTGACTCCAATACTTCAACATCAGTCAAAATAGACTCCTTTTCTTTATGTAAAATTCTATACAAGGCAGGAATGACAAACAGGGTCAAAATCGTTGACGAAATAATGCCGCCAATGACCACTGTTGCTAGAGGCCGCTGAACCTCTGAGCCTATGCCCGTATTTAGCGCCATAGGAATAAAACCTAATGATGCAACGAGTGCCGTTGTTAACACAGGTCGAAGACGCGTCAGCGCACCGTCAAAGATTGCTTTATCAAGTGCCAGCCCATCTTTGCGCAGCTCTCTAATAAACGACACCATAACCAGTCCATTTAAGATGGCGATGCCCGATAAGGCAATAAAGCCAACCGCTGCCGAAATTGAGAATGGAATATCACGTAGTAACAGCGCTGCAATACCACCAGTTAATGCGAGCGGAACCCCCGTAAAGATGATCATGGCATCTTTAAATGAGTTAAGTGCGAGGATTAACAAACCAACAATCATGATTAAAGTGACAGGTACAACAATACTCAGGCGCTCTGAAGCGGATTGCAGTTTTTGATAAGTGCCGCCATATTCCACCCAGTAGCCTGCTGGAACTTCTACGTTTTCTTCAATAACCGTTTTAATATCACCAACGAAACTTCCTAAGTCTCTTCCGCGAACATTGGCAGTTACCACCACTCTCCGTTTACCATTTTCACGGTTAATTTGGTTTGCACCAGATATCAACTCAATATCAACTAATTCTTTAAGCGGTACTGAATGTCCATCAGCCAAAGTTATCGGTAAATAAGGTAATGAATCGATATCATTACGTTTAGACTCTGCAAGACGCACTACAATATCAGAACGGACATCGCCTTGATAAAACTTACCTGCGATTGTACCGCCCATAGCCGTTGCCACTTGAGACTGTACTTGGCTGATGTTAATGCCAAACTGCATCAGTTTTTCACGATTTGGTACAAGATTAAGCATAGGTAACCCAGTAGTTTGCTCAACTTGTATATCTACAGCACCTTCAACCTGAGAGATTGCACCCTCTATCTCATCGCCTAACGTGGTCAACGTATCAAAGTCATCACCAAACACTTTTATCGCAAGTTCAGCTCTGACCCCTGCCAATAATTCGTTGAAACGCATTTGTATTGGCTGTAAAAACTCATAGCGGTTACCCGGAATTGGCTCTACTAGCGCGGCTAGCTCTTCTACGATTTGTACTTTAGTTTTGTCAGGATCAGGCCATAACTCGCGAGGTTTCAAGATAATAAAGTTATCAGCGACACTTGGCGGCACGGCATCGGTTGCAACATCGGCCGTTCCTATTTTGGCAAAAACGCGCTCAACTTCTGGCATTTGTTTAATTTTATCTTCTAAGGATTCCTGAAGCGCGATTGCTTGAGACAGTGATGTACCCGGAATCCGCAGCGCGTGCATGGCAATATCACCTTCATCCAAATTAGGCGCAAATTCACTACCTAGCTTAGTTGCCTGATAACCTGACAAACCCACTAATACTGTTGCGGCTACAACCACTAACCAACGGGCTTTTAATACCCAGTTCAATGCTGGTTTATACAGAACAGCAGCACCACGAATTATTGGGCTGTGTTTTTCTTTCACAGGCTTTTTAAATAACAAGGCAACCATAGCAGGTACAAAGGTAACCGATAACACCATAGCGCTAAGTAAAGCGATAACCACGGTGATCGCCATAGGGTGGAACATCTTACCTTCAACACCTTCTAGGGCAAAAATTGGTAAGTAAACAGCGGTGATAATAAACACACCAAATAGCGCTGGGCGTATGACTTCTTTTGTTGCTTCGAACACGAGTTCCATACGTTCTTTTAGCGGCAGAGGACTGCTCCCCGCCTGACTTAGCCTGCGAAGGCAATTTTCTACAATGATAATGGCACCATCGACTAACAAGCCAAAATCTAACGCGCCTAAACTCATCAGGTTTGCACTCACACGAGTTTGTACCATACCTGTCACTGTCATTAACATGGCAAAAGGGATCACTAAGGCAGTTAAGAATGCGGCTCTAAAGTTACCTAAAAGAACAAAGAGTACAACGATTACCAGTATCGCCCCTTCGGTCAGGTTAAGTTGAACTGTTTTGAGGGTTTTATCTACTAATTTAGTACGGTCATAAACAGCAGTTGCGACAATACCTTCTGGCAAAGTGGCGTTAATTTCCTTGAGCTTTTCTCCCACTGCATGGGCAACGGTGCGGCTGTTTTCACCAATAAGCATGAACACAGTACTCATTACCACTTCACGACCATTTTGTGTAGCAGCACCAGTTCTTAGCCCTTTGCCGTTTTCAATATCGGCTACGTCTTTTATATAAATTGATGAACCATCAACCGACTTAAGCGGAATATTACCAATGGCAGTCATATCAGTAACCTGACCGGGCAGCCTTAACAACCACTGCGCGCCATTTTGCTCAATAAAGCCTGCACCTTGGTTTTGGTTGTTTTGCGAAATTGCATCAACCACATCGGCTTGTGACAGCCCAAAAGCAAGTAACTTTTCAGGTTTGAAAGCGACTAATATTTCACGCTCAAATCCCCCTATCGGGTTCACTTCTACTACACCCGGAACCCGCATTAACTGTGGTCTTATTGTCCAGTCATGTACGGTGCGTAAATCCGTTGGTGTAATAGGCGTGCCATCAGCATGTGTAGCATCAGGCTCAGCATCAACGGTGAACATGAATATTTCACCAAGACCTGTCGCAATTGGCCCAAGTTGAGGCTCTAAGCCCAGCGGTAATTCAGCGCGTGCCGCTGATAAACGCTCATTAACAAGCTGACGGGCAAAATAGACATCAGTATCATCACTGAATATTGCAACCACTTGAGATAGGCCATAACGAGAAACTGAGCGGGTATAGATCAACCCCGGTAAACCCGACAACGCGGTCTCTAACGGAAAGGTTACCCTTTGCTCAACTTCTAACGGAGTAAAACCAGCCGCTTCGGTATTGATCATTACCTGCACATTGGTGATATCGGGCACTGCATCAATCGGTAGTTTGGTAAAATTCCAAATACCTAGACCTGAAACCGCTAACACCATCACCATCACAAGGAATTTGCGCTTTATTGAAAAGCGTAAAATTGACTCCAACATTGTTACACTCCTAGTGATCGTGTGATGCGCCAGACTTTTCAATGTCGGCTTTTAAGATGTAGCTATTGTCGGTCACGTATTCGGTTCCCGCTTTTAAGCCACCTAATACTTCAATCCATTCGCCTCCAGCGCGGCCTAACTCAAGCATACGAACTTCATACTGCTCACCCACTTTGGCGTAAACGACAGTAAAATCTCTAAAGCCTTGCAAGCCCACACGTTTAACTGCCAGTGGCACATCAATAGTGGCAATTTCTATGTCAGCTTTAACAAAACTGCCTTCAGAAAACAGGCCATCAGCTAATTCGACCCAAACTATTCTTGCCTGATCATCTCTCACGCTAGGCTCAATAAATGACACCTTACCTGCTAGGGTTTCCTCATGACCTTCAACGTTTAACGTTACTGGCGTTTCCAGTTTCACCTTGGAATAATCCGAAGGATAAACCGCTAATTTGGCAATATGGCGATTAAAATTAGTAATGGTCAGTAAGGTTCTACCACCCGTTTGCTCACCCGCGTTTGCGAATAACTGGGTAACAACACCGTTAGTGGGCGATTTAATAACGTAGGGTTTAAGACTTTCATTACTCTCTACTGTGAACAGCGTTTGGCCTTGTTTAACAGTTTCACCGTAATTGACATGTAACTTGGTGATTTCACCATCAAAACGGGCAGCAATGTTTCGCTTAGCGTCCACAGGTAAACTTAATTTGCCATAAGCGGGAATGGTTTGATGAATGGTCGCAGGGCCTGCAATTTCAGTGTTGATTTCCATTGCATCGGCAACTGCCTGTTCAATCGTGGTGCGACCTTCGAAGTTGTCATATCGCCAATTGTACTTTTTACCCTGATAAGTGGCTTCAATGGCAACAACAAAAGAGTGAGGCTCATAAATGACCATATCACCGCGAAGAAAATCACCTTGGGCATTAAAGTTAATATCATCAGTACCATCGCCTAAGCGAATTAATTTTACGTTTAAATCGACTTTCTTTGGATCGATAGGCTGTCCATCATTAGTCGCCCAAACTCGAAATTCTGGTGGCACACCTGTTTCAAAAATAGATAGCTCTATTGCAAAATCACCATCTCGTAACATGCGCCCACGGTGTGGACCTTTCTCTGGTTCAGCTTGCTCTGTTGCTGGTGTTGATGATGCAACAGCATTAGGTGCGATGACACCTGTTAATGAGATAAGTATCGCCAAGCTCAGTGACGACAGGATATTTTTATTTTTCATAAGTTTGCTCACGGTTCTACTCGCTATCACTAACGGACACGCCAGTTAGACGTTGAATTTCAATATGTTGTAAGTGCAAAGATTGATAGGCATCAAGTAACTGATTTTGGGCGCTAAGTAGCTCTCTACGGTTATCACTCCACTGGTTGTAGCTAAGCTTGCCGATATCAAATGCCTGACTTGCTTCAGTCAATGCGGTTTCTAGTACGGGAATAATTTCAGCTTGAATCGTTTCAATGACATGGTGGGAATGCGCCATTTCTTGCAATAGTACATATAGCTGTGCATCAAGTTTCTGCATTAAGGCTTGTTGCTGAGTTGCCAGTACATCTTGTTTTGCGCGTAAGGCCGCTATTGTTCCTGCATTTCTATTGGCATTCCCCCAAGGAATAGAGATACCCGCCACTAAACCAAAGTCATCTGTCGCTTCATATCGTCTCAATCCCGCAGTGAGTTGCCACTGAGGTTTTGCTTCAATGCGTGCAAGCTCCATTTGAGACTGAGCGATACGTTGTTCATTAACAAACTGCTGTATTTGTGGGATTTGCTTAAGCTTGATTAGCTGGCTTTCTACCGAGGGAATTTCCGGCTTAAGCATTAAATTCCCCGTTAATTTAAGCTCAGCCTGAGGCTTGCCCCATAAAGATGACAGTTGATAATGACTGGCTTTTAATTCGTGCTCTAAATCTTCTACAGCGAGATTTCTTCGAACCAGCTCGGCTTGAGCCAAGCGCATTTCAACATTGGAACTTTTACCCGCTTTTACTCTTTTGGCAATCGCGTCAACCACTTCCTGTGCCTGAGAAACTGCTAATTGATTTAATTTCAAGCGCTCTTGCTTTATCAAGATTTCAACAAACTGCTTTGCAACAATCGCAGAAAGATCGAGTGCTTTTATTTTTTGCTCTACTATTACTGCACTTGCTTGGCTTTTTGCCGCATTAACTCTGCCATCAATTTGATCTTGTTGAAGTAGCCAAGAGTAAGTGAGTGTCGATTGCATACTTTTTAATGCACTATGCTCACCTGTCCCTAACGCATCCTCAATCATTAAACCTATTTGAGGGCGTTCTCCAATGGCAGCTTGCTCGATATTGCCTTGCCACACAGCTTCTTCAGCTACCAAGGCTTTCAGTTCGGGATGACTTTCTAGAGTCATGGTCACAGCCTTGCTCAGATTAATAATCTGATGTGATGACTGTATTTGCTGCTGGGACTGCGAATTAGCCAAAGAGGGTGTTGGTATTGCTAAACCAACTCCCGTTGTTACAGCTATACCAACAGCCAAAAACCGATAGCTAATCGGTTTTTTTTCGTTGCTATTACGCTTGTTTTTATATGGGTTAAATCTCATTCCATATCCTTAATTAATGGATGAAAAAAGTTTCGATAAAGTGATGGAAACTATCGACCGTGGATGCAGCAAATACAGGCATAGTTACCAATAATGCTAGAGTAATGAAGATAGTGGTAAGTGATGGTTTATTAATTGGATTTAATAACCGCTCAACACGAAGACTGGTGTGATCATGTCCGAAGTAGCTAACAGGAGCCTGATCGTAATCCGTAGGAAGTGCCTTTTGAAGCCTAGCGACATCAATCAATGTCTGTGCGACGTCAAGGTGGTCGTATTCTTTAGTGACCTCATTATCGGCTATCTTTTCCGTCATTAAGACATATTGCTCAATTAGGGTTTGTTTTATACGAGATGGATAGAAGCTGGCTAGTGCCGTGAAGAGCACTTTAAATAACGGATCTCTTGCCGTTACATGGGCAAGCTCATGATTAACGATGATATTAAGTTGTTCATCGCTAACTTGGGTTTGTAGTCCGGTTGATACGTAGATCTTGGGCGATATAAAGCCTGTAGTAAAAGCAACAGGTACTTTAACAGGCATCAAGAAATATTGATTGCCATTAGTCGTCTTAACATCTTGTGCGTCAGTAAAGCTTAGCAAACTCGATAATGCGATAGATTGTTTGGTCCTAGCTAAGATAGTCTTTGCTACGCGCCATGCTAAATAGATCAATGCCAAAAGCAATGTTAACGCGTGCCAACTTGAAAAGCTGAAAATATCGATATGGTGCCAATGGGCAAAATCTTCGAACCAGCTTATTTTAAAAATTTTATCAAGCCCTATCGAGTAGGGCATAAAGTAACCGATGCAAGAAAGTGCTATCCACCAAGGCGCACTAACAAGAGAGCACATTATAAATTTTTGACTATTAAAACTGACTTGATTGAGCCTGAACAACACAAAACGAGATATGACAGCGACACTTGCAATACCGATCACAAATGCAAGCACTGCAACACTGAGCAAGTTTAGTGCGATTGCCAACTCTCCAACCAACATAATTAAGCCTGTTCCTTTCTTAACTGGCGTTGTTTTTCGATCATTTTTTCTAATGTATCGAGTTGTGCGTCATTAAGTTGTGCTGAAGCGGAACTAAAAGCGGCTATTAAGCTGTTTTCACCATCTTCAACAAAGTCACTGGTCACATTTGAAATAAGCTGAGCAATTAAACCTTCACGATCTACTCTGGCTGAATAACAATACGCATGGCCTTGTTTAGTGCGCTTAAGTAATTCTTTTTTAAATAACCTATCAAGCGTACTTTGAATGGTATTTAAGGAATTACCACGCGCAAGCCCCAGTACTTTATGTACTTGCTTTGCATCCGCCTCTTTGACATTCCAGAAATGTTGAAGCACTAACTTTTCTAGTTCACCTAATTGCATAACACTTTACTCTATTTAATTCGCTGGCTATATTGTCACAACAAAAACCGATAGGCAATCGGTTTTTAGATTTAAGGGTATTATATGGGTTGGCTAATAACTAAGTATTTGATCACCGCAATGGTTATCGTAGCTGCATCAGAGCTAGCAAAACGAAGTGATAAACTAGGCGCACTGATAGTGGCATTACCGACAGTCACCATTTTAACCATGATTTGGTTATATGTTGAAAAGCAGCCGTCAGAGAAAATAGCCAATCATGCTTGGTACACCTTTTGGTATGTTCTTCCGACGTTACCAATGTTTTTTATTTTCCCCACGCTGATGCAACGCTACAGTTTTTGGGTATCGTTACTCATCAGCTCAATAGTAACGATAATTTGTTTTTGGCTGTTTTCGTTATTGCTGAAACAATTTGGAATAAATTTGCTTCCTTAAATGCCTGCGGCAAGGTCCGTTTTTCGCTCATAGCTGACTAACAGCAATATCCGCAACATTTCTAAATAGCCCTGAGTTTCTCTTGTATTGCTGTGTAAATCGCTAACATGAATATCCCTTCAGATGTTTCCTTGCATTTGAGTCGATTTCCAGTAAGAATAACCAAGTACGGATTAAGAACGTTTCGATTAATAGCCCGTCAAACTATTAATCACCGAATAGGCGCCTAAATGGGCGCTTATTCAAATCCCCCCACCCTATATGCAACCTTTCAAATTGAAAATTTACTAGCCTATTTATCTTTCTTAGGCCAATAAATCATTGCCAAACCAATGGCTACAAATAATACTGGTGTGATTGTCATAATAATTGCTTGGGTTGTTGTCATAGAGCCCTCTCTGTTGTCCTGTAAGACAATCATATGGTTATCTTTTGCAGTATGCACTTGCGTTTTCTTCCGTTGATTCAGTGTTCATTTAAATCCCTCAACCTACCTTCTGCAAGATTGTAGCGTCAATTTCAAAATATGTTACTCATGTTAACCATAGCATCATTTTTAAGACTAAATTAACTGAGTTTCAAATGGAGAAATCACATGGGAATTATCATCTCGGTGGCGTTTGCTGTCATGGTTATTGGCTATCTACTTGGTAAGGGCGACGTTGCTGCAAAACGCTCACCAGACTTACTGGCTCCTGAGCCTATCAAAAAATTTAGTGAGCAGATTAAAGATACGAACACACGCCCCTTAAGCGCTGAGCTGCGAGGTTTACACGATAGCGATGATGAGCCAACATCGCACCGTTGCCAGTTTTGTTGGGCAAACCACCGTACTTTTCACTTCTCAAGTCACTACTCATGTCACCACTCAATGCTGCACGACAAATTACTCGACCCAACTAATCTGCTCTCGCCGTTAAATCCAGCAAATATTCATTCAGTGTTCGATGACGACATATTCACCGGCAGTATGAGCGGTGACGATATCTTTAACAGTAGTATCCATAACGACTCATTCAGCTCATTTGACTCACATAACCCATTTGATTAAAAGCCCTGAAGCACCCTATTTTCATGCTCTGCCAATCAGTAGCGCCAAATTCGAAACATGCTAGCGTGGTTACGCATTAGTTATTTCAACCAACAAGGAGCCACAACGATGCACCACTCAAAAACCGTTTTCGATAAAGCGTTTGCGCATGCTGAACATACCGAATGCCTGTTTGATATGCAGCATCAACTGATTGCATTGGTCGACAACCACCAGCAAATTTTAGGTGCCCTTCAGTTCGAGCTACGCGACGATAAATACGCACAAGTCGAAACCTTAGCCACTGCCGCCGAGAAAAAGGGTTATGGCTACCGGTTGTATCTAACTGCGCTTGCAGCTCTTGGCCCTGGCATGCAGCTTATTCCTCAAGCTTGCCAAGATAGTGATGTTTGTTTGGATATTTGGTACAAGTTTTACATGGAGCCAGACATCATCAAGACATCGTTAAACGGCACCAAGCATTATCGATTTGAGTTTGATGCCACCTACTCTCACGAACTGGCGGGCCTTAACCCCGATATTATTTGTGAGCAATGGGACGCGTGGGAAATCACCGACGATATTTATACCCATGTGAAATCAGGTGAATTGAATCCGCATCCATCGAATGTATCCTTTACGCTGCCAGAACAACGACGCGCACACATTGCTAAAACGGTAACGCCCTATGTGTTCACCGCAGCACAGATTGACGCTTTGAATAAGTGTTTAAGTTTGGATTATGAAAACCTTGGATCGCCCGCCGCCGATATTCTGCGACAAGGCGTGTCGTTTCCAGCGCCCGGACAACTCGTAAGTTCGGCACAGGCCGCCTAATAAAAAACGGAGGCACAATCGCCTCCGTTTTCATTAAATTCACTTCGTGAAGCTCTATGACGTTGCCTTTTGGCGTTCAATGACTTCGTTCTGTGCCTCAATTGCTTTATCAATTACCCGAGCATACACACGCTTCTTCTCGCGCGATTTTGCATTTCGCACGAATTCTGACAGGTTCGAATTATAAGTTGTCCTCGGTTTTAGCAACCAACTAAACATGACAAAATCCTCCTTATCATCGCTTAGGCTTGCGCTAATTATAGCACTTCACAACGAACCAAACGCCCTCTAAAAACTCACTACAATGCATATCTATGCACACACCAAAATCCCAAATAGCATGAAATCATGCTTTTTTGCCGCTCAAAATAGCATGATTTCATGCCAAGACCATGTGACCAAGTTGGCGGTGTCCATGCTAATTTACCTTAATGGATTTTAAGCGACGCTGAGGTGATGGATAGCTGAACCCCTTATGTAGCAAGGGTTGTAAAGCAATGTACATTAAGGTGTAAAGATAAAAATTACCCCAGACTACCTTGACATGGTAGGGGTCGGTAGTTCGAGTCTACTCGGACGCACCATCTTCTTAAAGTTTCAAAGCTCTTGGTACTAAGTCTATCCCGGCCATTTCATTGCTGAATGTAAAATCCGCAATATTCGTATAGCGTTATCACGGACATCGTACACGATGACGTAATTTGCATGTACAACAAACTCTCGAGTTCCGAGAACTCGTCCTTCACGACCCATTTCTGGATATTCAGATAAATTTGCAACGCTTGAGGAAATTAGGTTATCTAATTGAGGCGCAGCTAATGGGTTGTTACCTTCGATAAAATCATAAATTTGTTCACGGTCCTGAATGGCTTCAGGAGTCCATTGCACTATCATCGCTACTTATCGGTGTTACGCTGAGTTAACGCTCTGCGTGCCGAAAACTTAGCCTCAACGTCATTCGCTGGCACCAAATCCCCAGCGTTAGCAGAATCAAGCCCTTGATTTACTTGCTCCTTAAACCAGCTTTCGTGTTCAGCCAATCGCTGCTGTTGGTGCACATATTCACGCATGAAGTCACGCAACAACTGTGCACTGCTTCGATCGCGTGAACGCGCTGCTTTTGAAAATTCACTTTTCAACTCATCGTTAACTCGGAACGTAAATGTTGCATCGCTCATATCAATCACCGCATGTGTTACAAATTATGTACAATGTAGCACCAAGTTAAAAAATCGTCTAATTTACTTCGGAAACAAGGACCATCTTGTTTCTGAGTATTCGCGAATAGTCGATTTAAAACAAACTTAATTGGTTGTCAGCCAATTGCGACTTTGTACGGTGTTTTTTGCGTGATGCTGGTAGCCGGCGGCGCTCTTTGTTGCGGTCGGCGGGATGTAAGTTATAGCGCTGGCGAAGTTCAGCAATGGCGGCTTTGATTTGGCGGTGAGATTGTTCAAAATCCACCAACGGCGTTGGATAAAAGTATTGCTCATTCCAGCCAGCTTGACGTCTTAAATTATTCGGCATTTGCCATGGTTCAAATAGCCAAGCCCCTTCAATATGCTGCAATTCAGGTATCCAACGCTTTACAAAAAGACCATCGGGATCCAATCGCTGCGCTTGATGCACCGGGTTGTATATTCGCAGTATCGAATTACTGGCTTGTCCGCTTTGCATTTGAACTTGTGGGTAATGAATACCTGGCTCGTAATCAACAAATAACTTCGCTAACCATTGTGCAACAGGCTGCCATGGTAACCCGAGTGAGTACGTCGCAGCCGAAACCAACATCGCGCGCATCCGAAAATTAATCCAGCCATGGTGATGCAAGTAGCGCATACACGCATCAACCATGGGCCAACCAGTGCGCCCGTGTTTCCATGCGTCAAACTTTATGGCATCGAATTCTGGTTCAAGTTGCGCCATTTGCGGCACTAGCGGTCGGTTTTCCATATAACAATGGCTTTCAAAACGCTGCATGAAATAACAATGCCACCACAGTCGTTTCGCAAAATCATTTAAACTTCTTCGCCAGTAGCTATTGACGGTGCGCTCTTGCGCGACATTGGTTTGTTGGACCAACTCTTTGAGGCTAATACAGCCATACGCCAAGTAAGGGCTTAAGCGAGAACATGCTGCCGGCGCGGTCAACGGCGAACTAATTGAACCTCGATAGCGCTCACTACGGCGAGTCAAAAAGCTCGTTAAAGTGGCCAATGCCTGAGTACGACCACCGCTCTGGCGCTTTAAACAGGGGTATTCATCTTGTGTGACATCGAAAGGTAAGTAGATTGATGGCACTTCGAAGGTGACGAAATTGATTTCACGAGGCAACTCAGCCTGTGGCTCCGACATGTAAGTAAACCAGTGTTCATGAAACTGCCCTTCCCGTTGTTTTACCGGGCGTACAACGCCAAACTGAGCATATTCATGCCATCTAACTTGGTTTGCTACGCACCAACGTTTTACCGCCCTATCCCGTGCAAACGTCCAAGCATTACCTTGTTCTTCATGGCTATGTAACGTGAATGCTCCAAACCGATGCTTTAATCTTGTCAGCGTTTCAACCACATCGCCCTGCGTTATCCACAAGGCACCGCCAAGCTTATGGAGTTGCTCCTGTAAATCAACTAGTGATTCACGCACAAACTGCCATTGTCGATTGCTGGTATCCGGCAACTGCCAGTATTCGGACTCAAGTACGTAAACGCACAGCACAGGCCCAGCCTTGCTTGCTGCAGCCAATGCTTGGTTATCAATTGTTCGTAAATCGCGTTTAAACCAGACAACTTGAAGATTCATGAAGTGCACGTTAAAAGAAATATCTAAGTTTTAAAACGTGCTGAGATTGCGAAGGGATCACTCACTAAGTGAGGTGCAGTCCAAGGACTGCACCTCTCCTTTATCGCAGTACTAGGGTTGGGGTGCGGCTTGCTTTTAGCATCGCCATGGTGGTGCTGCCAACCAAAAATTGGCGAATGCGTGAATGGCCAAATGCCCCCATTACCATGAGGTCAATGTCGTGTTCAGATTGATACTGGTGCAAGGTGGCTTCTACATCACCTGCACGAAGCGCCACACTAACTTCGTGACCGCCGTCGCTTAACACTTTCTCAGCCCAATTGAGCTTTTCCCAATTGTTCGCAGTGTCGGCGTCAACCATCACCACATGTATCGGCATGCCTTTAAACAACGGGCTTTTCGCCAACATTTCGACGCCTTTTTCAGTAGTTTTGCTACCGTCGAAGGCTAACATTGCTGAGCGCGGTTCACTGAACGTATCTGGAGTCAGTAATAACGGTCGATGGACGGTGCGAATTACGGTTTCCAGCTGGCTTCCTACTTGATGCAATTGGTTTGCAGATGCTTCCCCATGGAGGCCTAGCACCGCAAGACGTACATCGCCTTCAAGCGCTAATAGGTTTTCGGCAAGTTCGCCGTGCCGCTGACGTTGAGTTACCTCACTCACGCCAAGCTTTTTCAGTTTTTCGTCGGCGAGTTGCAACAGCACATGACCATGTTCCAACGCTACTTTTGCACGCTTAACGTCAAGTTCAGCAAGTTGTTCAAGCAAATGTTCGCGCGTACCTAAACCAATATTTCCAGAAAGCTCACTCTCAGTTTGCGTTTTTAATTCATCTAAAACATGCAATAACATCACCGGCGCCGACAATTGCTTCGCGGCCCATGCGGAGTAATCGCACACCGCAGTGTTGCGCGATGCACCATCGATACAGCTAATTACATAAGACATAATTTCCCCTTATTATTCTAATGGCCGCCCATAATACTGTCGGCAGCGTCGGGTTTATCATGAACACCAAAGCGGTCAACAATCGTAGCACTCGCTTCATTTAAGCCGCGCACTTCCACTTCTGCGCCCTCACGGTGGAACTTAATCACCACTTTATCAAGTGCTCCTACCGCGGTAATGTCCCAGAAATGTGCTTTAGTAAGATCAATAATGACCTTATCGAGCGCTTCTTTAAAGTCAAACGAGTCAACAAACTTATCGGCAGAAGAGAAAAACACCTGGCCGATCACCTGATAACGTCGTTCGCTTCCGGATTCATCAATCGTTGATGTCACACTCATAAAGTGGCCAATTTTGTTCGCAAAGAACATGGCGGCAAGCAACACGCCAACCCCAACGCCGATTGCTAGGTTATGCGTGGCAACAACGACAACAACCGTGGTCACCATCACGATATTGGTTGATAACGGATGCTTTTTCAGGTTACGAATGGAATCCCAACTAAAGGTGCCAATGGATACCATAATCATCACAGCAACCAGCGCTGCCATTGGGATCTGTTTCAGCCACTCATCAAGAACCAAAATAAGAACCATCAAAAAAATACCGGCCGTTAAGGTTGATAAGCGTGTACGACCACCTGATTTCACGTTAATCACCGACTGCCCAATCATCGCGCAACCAGCCATACCGCCCATCAAACCAGCACCGATATTCGCAATACCTTGACCTTTACATTCACGATTCTTGTCACTCGTCGTATCCGTCAGGTCATCAACAATCGTTGCCGTCATCAGTGACTCAAGCAAACCAACCACAGCCAAGCCAGCAGAATACGGGAAGATAATAGCTAAGGTTTCGAAGTTAAGCGGCACATCCGGCCATAAGAAAATCGGTAAGGTATCTGGTAATTGCCCCATGTCACCCACAGTACGAATATCAATGTTCCAGAAAATCGCCACAATCGTTAAAGAAATAATACACACCAATGGCGACGGTAAGAGCTTGCCGATAACTGGAACGTACGGGAATAAATAAATAATCCCTAAACCAGCTGCCGTCATGGCGTACACATGCCAAGTCACATTGGTCAGCTCAGGTAACTGCGCCATGAATATCAATATCGCCAATGCATTCACAAAACCGGTTACTACTGAGCGCGACACAAAGCGCATTAACGATCCGAGCTTTAAGTACCCAGCGCCGATTTGTAGTACGCCGGTCAATAGCGTGGCCGCTAACAAATACTCGAGCCCGTGCTCGCGCACCAAGGTCACCATCAGCAACGCCATCGCGCCGGTTGCTGCCGAAATCATACCCGGTCGCCCACCAGTGAATGCAATGATCACGGCAATACAGAAAGAGGCATACAGCCCTATTTTCGGATCAACACCGGCGATAATTGAGAAAGCAATGGCCTCAGGAATAAGCGCTAGAGCTACGACAATACCCGCGAGCAAATCGCCACGGATATTCGAAAACCACTGGTTCTGAATGGTTTTGAACATAAGTTAAGTTTCACTTTTTCGTTAAAATTCAAACAATAGAAATACAGAAATGCGCCGCGTTTTCGGCTCTGGTAGTCAGAGTATAAACGCAACGTTAGAAGAAATTATGAACGCTAGGGTGGCGTAAGGTTAAACAAACCAACAACTCTCCGTGCTTGCTCTTACCCAATGTAAGAAGGCGCGGATTATACGGAATTAGGTGATTGAACGCAAAATTGCTGGTTACTCCTTCGGAATCTAAATAGACTGCACCAATCGCCGGTATAGGTTAGAATAGCGGCTCTAATCACAATTGAGTTGCACATTTATACATGACTTTTTCTGAACTCGGACTTTGCCCTGAAATTCTCGACGCCCTAACCCGCCAAGGTTATACCGAACCAACCCCCATTCAAGCGCAGGCAATACCAGCGGTACTTGCTGGCCACGATGTGATGGCGGCAGCCCAAACCGGTACCGGCAAAACTGCAGGATTCACCCTGCCGATTTTAGAAATGCTCAAGGGCAATGAGCGCGCCAAAGCAAATACCGCGCGCGTACTCATTTTAACGCCAACACGTGAACTTGCTGCGCAAGTTGGTGAAAGTGTCGCAACCTATGGACGCGGTTTACCACTCAACTATGCCGTGGTGTTTGGTGGTGTAAAAATTAATCCACAAATGATGAAGTTGCGCAAAGGTGTCGATATTTTAGTCGCAACGCCAGGCCGTCTTCTCGATCTCTATCAGCAAAATGCGATCCGATTTCCGAAGTTAGAAGTGTTAGTGCTTGATGAAGCTGATCGCATGCTCGACATGGGGTTTATTCACGACATTAAGAAAATCATTAAGTTACTACCAGCCAAACGCCAAACGCTGATGTTCTCGGCGACATTTTCGGACGACATTCGCACGTTGGCGAAAACGTTGGTGAAAAACCCAGTCGAAATCTCCGTTGCGCCGCCTAACTCGACTGCTGAGCGCATTGACCAGATCATGTATGCCGCTGAGAAAAGCAAAAAACCTCGCATGCTCATGCAAATTCTGCGTAATTTGAATCTACCGCAAGTTATCGTGTTCTCGCGTACCAAACATGGTGCGAACCGCTTGGTGAAGCAGCTTGATCAAGACGGCTTTTTAGCTGCCGCGATTCACGGCAACAAGAGCCAAGGCGCTCGAACTAAAGCATTAGCCGATTTTAAATCGGGCAAAGTTAACGTGCTCGTCGCTACTGATATTGCCGCTCGTGGTCTCGATATCGAAAAATTACCGTATGTCATCAACTTTGATTTGCCACAAGTTGCTGAAGATTACGTGCATCGAATTGGCCGTACCGGTCGCGCTGGACAAGTTGGGCACGCCATTTCATTGGTCATGGACGAAGAGTTTAAAACCCTCAAAGCGATTGAAAAGCTCATTGGTCAGCCAATTGAACGTCACACTTTAGAAGGCTTTGCTGAGGTGCAATTAACTGGTAAAACTCCAGCACCGAAGCAAGGCCAACGTGCACCGCGACCGCCGCGGAAATCACAAGCTAGCAATGGAAATAACAAGCCTTCAAACCGTTTCAAGCGGCGCGACGGCGGTCGAAAAGCAAGTCACTAAGTAGTTTGACCGTGGTATACCTTCAGGTGGGTAAACCACGATCGGCACTTGTTTTTAGCTGTTACTAAAATAACGTTTGACTTGTTGAACAATCAGCGTAGCGTACGTCGCGTTGGTTAGAAACAGCAAGTTAAATCTCCTCTACTTCGTATTACTAGCATTATTCTTCGTCCTGCAGCTTTAAATTTCCTTTTTTTACCCCGCATGACGTTGTCAGTGGTTTTCGCCACGGCAATTAAATTTTTAAATTTTCAGGATTAATAATATGTCTACTACAGTAACTGGCGTTGTAAAATGGTTTAACGAAGCAAAAGGTTTTGGTTTTATTGAGCAACAAGGTGGCGCAGACGTATTTGCTCACTTTAGCGCAATTGCTAGCACCGGTTTCAAAACCTTAGCCGAAGGCCAACGTGTATCATTCTCGATCACTCAAGGCCCTAAAGGCCCACAAGCTGAAAACATCGTTGCGCTTTAATCGCCGATAGTATCGCTTGATAATGAGGAGCTCTGTTGAGCTCCTTTTTTATGTCTTGAATTTGCTTCTTTTAAATAACAGACTATTATTGTGTTAATTATTCATACACATTCTTGGATTAACGATGGCTCGCACAACAAGTATTACCATTGGTACTCAACTCGATGAATTCGTGAACGAGCTCATTGAGTCAGGTCGTTATGGCTCCACCAGCGAGGTTGTGCGCTCAGCGCTACGTTTACTCGAAACCCAAGAGCGCCAACTTAATATGCTTCGAAACGCTGTTTCAGACGGCGATGCTAGTGGCGTAAGTGATTTGTCACTTCGCGATATAGCTAATCAAGTGAAGCAAAAGCATGGCTTATAAACTTTCTTCGCTCGCCGCTGAGGAGTTCGACGTTTTAACCATAACCACCATGCGGTCTTTTATCGTATCGTTACAAATGATAATTCAGGTTCTGCCGTTCTAATTGTTCGAATATTGCATCAACAAATGAATCCTTATCTTTATTTCCCCCTTTAAAACCCACTACATTTTATTTCCTTGAATTAATTTAGGTTAGAGCCCATATACTCGGTATTAAATTTTCTTAGAGAGGACGCGTATGGCTGACAATATCATCGTGGCATGCCCTAGCTGTCATAAAAAAAATCGTGTTGTTACCGATAAGCCTCGTAGCGAAGCTAAGTGCGGTGTATGCAAGGCTTCGTTATTTCCCGGGAAAGCATTTGCGGTTAACGCCGATGAGTTTCGCGTACATCGCGACAGTGATTTACCATTAGTGGTGGACTTCTGGGCGAGTTGGTGCGGGCCGTGTAAGCAGTTTGCGCCGATATTCGAACAGGTTGCGCAGCAGTATGCTGAGAAGGCGCGTTTCGTAAAAGTAAGTACCGAATCGGAGCCTCACTTGGCTCAGCATTTTATGATTCGGAGCATTCCGACATTGATGGTGGTTAAAAACGGACAAGAGGTTGCACGCCAAGCCGGTGCGATGGGGCCGGCGCAGTTGGTGCAGTGGCTAAATCAACATCTTTAAGAGCGTTGCTGGTTATTCGTTATTCGTTATTGGTTATTCGTCGAGGGAGCACTGCAGGCAGCGCTCCTGCCCCGTAATTAGCTTCGAGATACCATTGCGGTTGCGGGCAAAGAACAGATAACCTTTGTCTGCAAACCATTTCACGATGGGCCAACGTAACGTGGCTGTCATCCAGCCTCGCCCTACCGCTGACCATGCAGCATGAGTGACATCCAAGCCATAAATCATTTCGCCGTTGGCTTTTTGTCCATGCAAAATGCGATTCGCTTCAGCCACCTCAATGTGCGGATAGCGCTCGGCGAAATCGACTGCCCATATATTCTCAAATTTGAGCTTGCGCTGTTTGTCTTTCGCCTTTAAGTGCTTCATTTCTTTCACGCACAGCGGGCAACCACCATCGTAAAAAAGAGTCAGTTTTGTGGCCACGGGCACCTCTTTTTGTGGTTTATGAGTTCCTGAATTATACGCCATGTTGACTCCTCCCGATCACTTCTCCTTCTTCTCTTTGACTTTACCTACAAATCTTATAAACTCTGCATCGATTTTATTTAAGTAGTTACTAAATTATGGTGTAACCTGCGATGAAGAAGTTGATTTTTCCAGCCCTAATGAGCTGCTACATGGCATTGTTGATGACCTGTTTAATCACCTGGATTAATACTGGATTTGATTCAGGTTTCTGGGGCCGTTGGTTTACCGCATTCTATATCGCGTGGCCAATTGCCGGATTTTTAGTTTTTATTGGCGGTCAACGCATTCGCGCGATCAGCGAAAAGCTCGCTGCAAAACTATAAAAAAGAGGGGTGCAGTCCTTGGACTGCACCCCTCCTCTTTCGTCACTCTTTCGGGAGCAATTAGAAGGTGTAGCGCACACCAACCATTGCGACAGTCGGATCAATTTCTACAGCGACAGTTTCAATCGTTGTCCCATTCAAACGTACGTCTGCATCGGTATCGATATCCATTTTCGATACCATAAAGTGTACGCCCCACTTGTCAGTCAATTTCCAGTTCACGCCAGCTTGCAATGCATAACCGAAGCTATCAGACAACGCGAGATCAACGTGGTCATCAGCGGTTGCAACGCCCAACGCACCTAGAGTAGAAACCAACTGGTTTGATACCTTGTCTTCAAAGAACGTGGTGTAGTTCAAACCTAGACCAACGAACGGCTTCACATTGTCAGAACCGATATCAAAGTGGTACTGTGCTAACAACGTTGGTGGCAAGTGCTTCGTTTCACCAATTTTCATTCCCGCAAGCACACCAGTGCCATGAATTTCATGGCTAAACGGTGTTGCTGCAACTAATTCCAACGTCCAGTTATCTGTCATTTTGTAGTCAATGGTGATACCAAGTTGGGTGTTGTTATCAACGGTTACCCCAGTACTTCCATTCTCAAATCCAGCAATGGACTCCACCACTGGCAGGTTTGAGCTACTATCATTTGGCATCACACCGATTGCGCCAACGTTCACGCTAAAGGTATCTGCATAAGCAGGCGCACCGGCCACGGCCGCAAGTAAACTACAAACTAATAATGACTTTTTCATACAGCTCTCCTTAGTAATTTCCGCACATTTTATAAGGTCACTGCTGGAATAAATTGATTGCGATCAATAAATGTAACCACAAGAAAATCAGGGGTATTTGCACACCAAACAAATATCACCAAGGTGGTATGAGGAGGGGTGCAGGCCTAGGCCTGCACCCCTCATTTCTCTATAATTAACGAAACCAAACAAGAGGACATCCGACATGAAACTGACAGTTGATATTAGCAAATATCCATTAGCTGAAAACTACAAAGACCCTATTCGTGAATTTATCGATGAATTAGCGAAATATCCTAATCTGCATATTCTTACCAATACGCTAAGCACCCAAGTGTTTGGTGAATACGATGACGTGATGGAAGCCATACAAGCCTGTATAAAATGGTCGTTCAACAAATACGGCAAAGTCGTATTTGTATGTAAGTTCCTGCATGGCGATCTTCGCCCAGAATAAGTGGGGTGCAGACCAAGGACTGCACCCCACCTCTCCCCCATGTTAAACTGAACGCAGTAACTCGCTATAAAGGTTTACGGCATGCCATTTCGTCCTGAGCACAGCTATCAAGATTTATCTGAACAGTTATTTGCACCATGCAAAGCGACCCCTGTACATGCGCCGCAATGGATCGCATTTAATGAAGAGTTAGCGAAGCAGTTGCAAATACCGCAAGAGTTATGGGCGACAGAAAAGGGCTTGCAAATATTTTCCGGTAATCAAACACCTGAATGGGCAACTCCAGCGGCGCTGGCCTATGCCGGTCATCAGTTTGCTAATTTCGTGCCACAACTTGGCGATGGCCGAGCCTTACTGCTCACTGAAGTGATAGCCAATAACCAGCAACGTTACGATATTCAGCTTAAGGGATCAGGCCGAACGCCTTATTCTCGCGGTGGTGACGGTCGCTCGCCGATGGGCCCGGTCATCCGCGAATATTTAGTGAGCGAAGCCATGCATAAGCTCAACGTACCGACGACCCGTGCATTGGCAGCAGTAGCAACCGGCGAGTGGGTGCAACGCGACACGGCACAACCTGGTGCCATTCTCACACGCGTTGCCAAAAGTCACCTGCGAGTTGGCACTGCGCAGTATGTGCTGCATCTGAGAGACTACAACTTACTCAAAAGCTTTGCTGATTACGTGATTGACCGTCATTATCCAGCGCTAAAAGATTTTGCGACACTCTATTTAGATTTACTTGAACACGTGCAAAACAAACAAGCACAACTCATCGCCAAGTGGATGAGCCTTGGTTTTATCCACGGCGTGATGAACACCGACAATATGACACTAAGCGGCGAAACCATCGATTACGGCCCATGTGCGTTCATGGAAGCCTATGATCCGGCAACTAAATTTAGCTTCATTGATAAACGCGGTCGGTATGCCTACCACAACCAACCTGCAATTGGCTTGTGGAATATCGCTCGATTTGCAGAAACATTACTGCCGCTAATAGATGACGATCCTGACAAAGCGGTCGCGCAAGCTACCGCGACGATTGAAACATTTCAAACCACCTACGAAGACTATTATTGGAAAGAAATGAGCCGTAAGATCGGCGTGAACGACCCAACCATCGCAAAACCTCTTGTCGAACGCTATTTGAACCTGATGCAAGCACAGCAAGTCGACTTTACCCAAGCGTTTCGCTTCTTGGGTGATGCCACGCCTGAGCGCGCACAACAATTATTCGAAAATAGCGATTCATGGCAGATCTGGTTTAATGACTGGCAAGCACATGCTGACCGCAGCGATCTCCACCAAGTGAATCCGGCATATATCCCGCGTAATCACTTAATAGAATTAGCCATTCAAGCAGCAGCCAATGACGGTGACTTAACCATTTTCAACCGCTTACAACGCATGCTTGCCGACCCCTTCACTGAACGCACTGAGTTTAAGGACTGGTTTGAACCAGCTAAATCCGAACAAGCGATCACGCAAACGTTTTGTGGCACTTAAGCCCTAATTTATTGGTAAGTTTAGAAACAATTCAATATAGTTAACAGGGATGCAAAAATAACAATAAAGGATTTTAACCTATGTCAGACTTCAATCACGAATCATCGTCAGTGAATAACGTTGCTGTAGCGCAACTTGCAGCCAACAAACAATACACCCAAATTATCTATATCTTGCAGCTGGTATCTTTGATATTCGGGATCACGTCAATTATTGGTGTAGTGATGAACTATGTGAAATTGAGTGAGGTACGTGGCACTTTTCTTGAATCGCATTTCCGCTGGCAAATCCGCACGTTTTGGTTTGTTTTACTGTGGACTATTATTGGCGGAATTTTAACGATGGTTGGTATCGGTATCTTAATACTTCTGGCGGTGGCTGTTTGGTATATCTACCGCGCCATAAAAGGCTTAAATGCTTTGAGTGCAAATCGTCCGATGTACGTCTAAAACGATTAGACCTTGAAGTGCAGGCTATTCCTGCACTTCACCATCTAAGTAATACCAACGATTATTTTCGCGGATGAAATGCGACTGTTCTTCCATCACGCCAATATCGTCATCAATTTGAAAGTAGGCTTTGAAATGCACATAACCGCGGTTACCGTGTGTACCCGTGGCAATTAATTGTAGCTGTAACCATTGTGGATTGTCGTCTAACGAAAATCCCGGTGGTAAGGTACTTGGGTGCCAGCTTGCTGCGACGTAATAGGCTAAACCGCGCGCATATGCGCTATAACGTGAACGCATCAGCTCTTCAGGTGTGCGTGGTAACGACTTCCCTAAATGAAACCGTTCGCAACACTTGGCGTACTTTCCGCCGCCGCATGGGCACTTTTTACCGAGTGGCTTATTCATACGGCCACCCTTTTTTATGCGTGCTACTCACGTTCGATGGTTTATGCCTTGAACGAGAGCCTGATCGCTGTCCCCGTGCGTTGGGTCGTTGCTCGCCACCCACACTCGGCGGTCGTTGCGGTTTCGGTCGACGGCTCTTATGCCCTTCCGGAGCCAAGCCACTAGAATGCTGAATCGAGGCCATGAGTTCAGCGAGCTCGCGCTCGGTTAAGTTACGCCACTGCCCTACCTGCAAAGCACCTAAGCGAACATTCATAATCCGCGTGCGTTCTAGCTTTCGAACTTCATAACCAAAGTGCTCGCACATCCGACGAATCTGACGATTCATACCTTCAATTAGCGTTAAACGAAATACGAATGTCGACAGTTGCTCTACTTTACAACGCTTCGTCATGGTGCCAAGAATCGGAACGCCACTAGCCATACCACGAATAAAATCAGATGTAATAGGACGGTGAACCGTGACCACATACTCTTTCTCGTGCTTATTACCAGCACGTAAAATCTTATTCACCAAATCGCCATTGCTGGTTAAGAAAATCAGACCTTGTGAGTCTTTATCTAGACGCCCGATCGGGAAAATCCGTTCTTTATGACCAACAAACTTCTGAATGTTGTTACGCTCGGCTGAATCTGTTGTACTCACCACACCGACCGGCTTATTCAGTGCAATAAACACAAACTTTTCTTTATTCTGCGCTGCTACCAAACGTCCATTGACTCGAACTTCGTCGCCAGCACCAACTTTATCGCCAACCACCGCTCTGCGGCCATTCAAAGTGACCTGCCCTTGCTCAATGAATCGATCCGCTTCACGACGCGAACACATGCCGCTTTCGCTAATGAACTTGTTCAGGCGAACGGCTTCGCGTTGCTGAGGTTGGTTTGGCTGCATGGCTTTAAAATCACCTTGATAGACTGAATTTACCTGCGCAGTTTATCAGAATGTAAGACAAATCATGAAACAAAAGACGATATTGGTCGCTAGCATTTTCACTCTCATGGTGTATATTTACACCACAGCCAGCATTAAAGAGAGTCCTTAAAAATGACCCGACAAAGTATTACGTTAACTGAGCAAAACGATCAATGGCTGCGCGAACACGTTGATGTAACCGGCGAATATGCGAGTAAGAGTGAATTAATTAACGATTTAATTCGTCGTGCGCGTCGAGCGGAAGCGATTAATTATAAACTTCAACAAGCCGAAACAAGCGGATTTACCGAGCAATCGGCAGATGAAATTTTAAATGAGTTTAAGCAGGCACTGAGAAAATAGCGGATGGCTTCATACAAGCTATCCAATGCGGCCAAAGAAGATCTACGGCGAATTTACGCATATGGCCTGTCAACTTTTGGTGAACAAGCTGCCGATGATTATTTCTATAAATTTTTCGAGACCTTCGAACGTATCGCCGAGATTCCTTTTCAGTTTCCGGCTGTTAATGAAGTTCGTCAGGGTTATCGGCGCGGCGTATGTGGTGTTGATAGCATCTATTACCGCATCAACGAATCGAAGGATAATGGAACGATAGTAGAAATCATCGCCATCCTTGGCGGTCAAGATTTAGAAACGTGGCTCTAGTCTTGTGGAACGCGCACCCAACCTTCCATGAGTACACGGGCACTGCGGCTCATAATCGCCTTCGTAACCGTCCATTCACTGTTCACTTGCTTGGCTTCAGCGCCAACGCGCAAAGTGCCGGATGGATGACCAAATACCACTTGGTTACGATCACCGCCGCCAGCGGCTAAGTTGACCAAAGTGCCGGGAACCGCTGCCGCCGTAGCGATTGCCACCGCTGCTGTGCCCATCATCGCGTGGTGTAATTTGCCCATCGACATCGCGCGGACTAACACATCAATGTCGCTCGCATTAATGGCTTTGCCGCTTGATGAGACATAGTCCGCTGGAGGCGCAACAAATGCGATTTTCGGCGTATGCTGGCGTGACGCTGCTTCATCAATAGATGAAATCAAGCCCATTTTCAGCGCACCATGCGCTCGCAGAGTTTCAAACTTCAATAGCGCATCGGCATTTTCATTTATCGCACCCTGAAGCTCGGTACCGGTGTAGCCAATATCCGCAGCATTCACAAAAATAGTCGGAATACCCGCATTAATGAAAGTGGCTTGTAACCTACCAAAGCCAGGAACTTCAAATTCATCGACCACGTTTCCGGTTGGGAACATAGAGCCACCCTTTCCGTTCTCTTGAGCGTCTTCATCCGACGCTGGGTCCATAAATTCAACTTGTACCTCAGCCGCAGGAAACGTCACACCGTCAAGCTCGAAGTCGCCGGTTTCTTGTACTTCACCGTTGGTAATTGGTACGTGAGCAATAATGGTTTTCTGAATATTGGCTTGCCAAATTCGCACAACGCATGTGCCGTTGTCTGGAATCCGCGAAGCATCGACCAAGCCATTACTGATTGCAAATGAGCCTACCGCCGCAGTTAAGTTGCCGCAGTTACCGCTCCAATCAATAAATGGCTTATCAATTGATACTTGGCCAAACAAATAGTCAACATCGTGATCAGCACGAGAGCTACGCGACAAGATCACCGTTTTACTGGTGCTTGATGTCGCGCCGCCCATGCCATCGGTGTGTTTACCATACGGATCAGGGCTACCAATGACTCGTAACAGAAGCTTATCGCGAGCCGGGCCTGGCGTCTGTGCCGCTAAAGGCAAATCATCGAGCTTAAAAAACACCCCTTTCGAGGTACCGCCACGCATATACGTGGCGGCAATTTTTAACTGTGGAGGAAATGCCATGTGTTTACACCTCTCCCGCTAAGAAGTCTTGTGCAAAGCGTTGTAATACACCGCCGGCAGAGTATATCGACACTTCTTCTGCGGTATCTAAACGACACTTGGTTGGCACTTTCACGGTGTCACCGTTGGCGCGATGAATCACTAGAGTCATCACAGCACCGGGCTTCACATCACCCTCAACATCAAAGGTTTCGGTACCATCAATATTCAAGGTTTTACGCGTGGTACCTGCTTCAAATTCAAGAGGTAATACGCCCATACCAATCAAGTTGGTACGGTGAATGCGCTCGAAACCTTCAGCGACAATGCATTCAACACCCGCGAGACGAACACCTTTGGCTGCCCAGTCACGCGATGACCCTTGGCCATAGTCTGCACCAGCAACAATAATCAACGGCTGCTTACGCTCCATGTAGGTTTCAATTGCTTCCCACATGCGCATGACTTTGCCTTCTGGCTCAACACGAGCCAAAGAACCTTGAATCACCTCACCGTTATCATCCAATACCATTTCGTTGAACAGTTTCGGGTTGGCAAAGGTCGCACGTTGCGCGGTCAAATGATCACCACGGTGTGTCGCATAGCTGTTGAAATCCTCTTCTGGTAAGCCCATTTTTGCCAGATATTCACCAGCGGCGCTGTCGGCCAAAATCGCGTTCGACGGCGACAGGTGATCGGTGGTGATGTTGTCACCAAGCACCGCTAACGGACGCAACCCCTTCAAGCTATTTGCTGAAGCGAATGAGCCTTCCCAATAGGGTGGACGACGAATATAGGTACTCTGCGGACGCCAGTTATATAACGGATCGGTTTTCTCGCCGTAATCAACATCGATACTAAACATCGGGTCATACACCGTGCGGAATTGCTCCGGTTTCACCGCTTGCTTCACAATCGCATCGATTTCTTCATCGCTTGGCCAGATATCTTTTAATGTGACTGGGTTACCGTCATGGTCAAAGCCCAACACGTCTTTTTCGATATCAAAACGAATAGTACCTGCGATGGCGTACGCAACTACCAACGGCGGTGATGCCAAGAATGCTTGTTTCGCATACGGATGAATCCGACCATCGAAGTTACGGTTACCCGAGAGTACTGCCGTCGAGAACAGATCACGTTCAATAATTTCTTTCTGGATTTTCGGGTCTAACGCGCCACTCATCCCGTTACAGGTGGTACACGCAAAACCAACCACACCAAAGCCCAAATTTTCTAGCTCAGGTAGCAAATTGGCATCTTCAAGATACATTTTCACCGTCTTCGAGCCCGGCGCCAGCGAGGTTTTCACCCACGGCTTACGGGTTAAACCGAGTTTATTCGCGTTACGGGCAATCAAACCAGCTGCAATCATGTTGCGCGGGTTACTGGTGTTAGTACAGCTGGTGATAGCTGCAATGATCACTGCACCGTCTGGCATGAGACCGTTCTCTGGTTGCTCAATATGCTTTGCAATGCCTCGCGAGCTCAGTTCAGCCGCTGGTAGTAACGCGTGCGGATTTGAAGGTCCAGCTAAGTTACGTTCAACTTTTGACAAATCAAACGTCAATACGCGCTCATATTGAGCACCTTTCATGCTGTCAGCCCACAACCCGGTGTGCTTCGCAAATTTCTCAACAAGCTCAACTTGTTTGTCATCGCGACCTGTGAGTTTCAGGTAATCCGTGGTTTGCGAATCAATATAGAACATCGCCGCAGTGGCACCGTATTCTGGCGTCATGTTCGAAATCGTTGCACGGTCACCGACTGACAGAGCATCAGCGCCCTCACCATAAAACTCTAAATAAGCACCGACCACGCGCTCTTTACGCAAGAAATGCGTAATCGCTAGGACTAAATCAGTACCGGTAATACCTGGTTTTAACTTACCAGTTAATTCAACACCGATAATATCTGGCAGACGCATGTACGAAGCGCGGCCAAGCATCACGCTTTCAGCTTCCAAACCGCCAACACCGACAGAGATAACGCCCAGCGCATCAACCATTGGGGTATGACTATCGGTACCCACACAGGTATCAGGGAATGCGACGTTGTCACGCACTTGCACCACCGGCGACATTTTCTCGAGGTTGATTTGGTGCATGATGCCGTTACCCGGCGGAATCACATCTACGTTCTTGAATGCAGTCTTGGTCCAATTGATGAAATGGAAACGGTCGTCGTTACGACGGTCTTCAATGTCACGGTTCTTCTCAAACGCATCTTTTTCAAAGCCTGCATGCTCAACCGCTAACGAGTGGTCCACAATCAACTGAGTTGGCACTACTGGGTTTACTTTGGCCGGGTCGCCGCCTTTCGCAGCAATGGCATCACGTAAGCCAGCCAAATCAACTAATGCTGTCTGACCAAGAATGTCATGACAAACAACGCGAGCTGGATACCATGGAAAATCTAAATCGCGTTTGCGCTCAACAATTTGCGTCAAACAAGCTGTCAAATCTTCCGGATTGCAGCGACGCACTAACTGTTCAGCTAAAATTTTTGAGGTGTATGGCAGGCCGTCATAAGCGCCTGGCTTAATCGCTTCTACCGCGGCACGTGTATCGTAATACTGTAGCGTAGTGCCCGGGAGCGGTTTACGAAATTCGGTATTCATGGCTATGCCCCTTCATTAACATCAGTGTTTTCATTCGGAAAGCCAAAAAGAGGCACCGAAGTGCCTCTTTTTCATCTGCTTAGCGGTCTTCCAAAGCAGGTACTGGACGTGGCGCTGGGCCAGTATAGTCGGCACTCGGACGAATAATACGGTTATTCGCGCGTTGCTCTTTCACGTGCGCAGTCCAGCCGGTTACGCGTGACATAACGAAAATCGGCGTAAACAACTTGGTCGGAATGCCCATATAGTGATAAGCCGAAGCATGGAAGAAATCAGCGTTCGGGAATAATTTTTTCTCGCGCCACATGACTTCTTCACAACGAACTGACACATCGTACAAACGGCTGTCGCCGAACTCTTTCGAGAGTTTCTCAGACCATTCTTTGATAATGTCATTACGTGGATCGAACTCGCGATAAATTGCATGACCGAAGCCCATGATTTTCTCTTTGCGCTCAAGCATGCCCATCAGCGTTTTTTCTGCATCGTCAGCATCTTTCATATTCTCAATCAATTCCATGGCTGCTTCGTTCGCACCACCATGCAATGGGCCACGCAGTGAACCAATGGCGCCTGTGACACATGAGAAAATATCTGACAAGGTTGACGCACAAACACGTGCTGTGAAGGTTGATGCATTAAACTCGTGTTCTGCATACAGAATCAATGAGGTATTCATCACGTCGGTGTGCAGTTTCGACGGCGCCTTGTCATGTAATAAGTGCAAGAAATGCGCGCCAATTGAATCGTCATCTGTTTGCGTTTCAATACGCTTGCCTTCATGGCTAAAACGATACCAGTACAGCAAAATGCTTGGGAAAGCCGCCAACATGCGCTCAATCTTTGCGTCCGCTTGGTTGAAGTCTTCTTCTGGCTCAATGTTACCTAAGAATGAACAACCAGTGCGCATAACATCCATCGGGTGTGCGTCAGCTGGAATACGCTCAAGCACATCTTTAAGCTCTTGTGGCAAGCCACGCTGCTTCTTCAGGCGAGCTTTGTATTCAGCCAGTTGTTCTTTGGTTGGCAACTCGCCCTGTGATAGTAAGTAAGCCACTTCTTCAAAGCTCACTTTGTCAGCTAATTCTTTAATGTCATAGCCATAATAGGTTAGGCCTGAACCGCTTTTGCCAACGGTACATAGTGCTGTTTCGCCTGCTACTTGTCCGCGCAAACCCGCGCCCGTCAATTTCTTATCAACCATCTCTCACTCCTTATTTTGAAAATCTAAGGCGATATTAGCAATTGGATATTAGATATTAGTGTCCCGTGTTTTCTAATATCCAATATCTATTATCTAATAGCGCTTTGGTTTTTATTTTTTGAATAACTGATCGAGCTTGTCTTCGAACGCATGATAATTTAAGAAGTCATACAACTCCGCGCGCGTTTGCATGCTATCGACAACATCTTTCTGATGGCCGTTTGCCAAAATACTCTCGTAGACATTGAGTGCTGCTTTATTCATGGCACGGAAAGCGCTCAGCGGATACAACACTAACTCGATGCCAACTTCCGCTAATTCGTCTTTGCTAAATAATGGCGTGGCACCAAACTCGGTAATATTCGCAAGTACTGGTACATCTAGCGCCTTGGTGAACGCTTGGTAGTGCTCAAGCGTATGGACCGCTTCAGCAAAAATAGCATCAGCGCCAGCTTCCACACACGCTTGTGCACGTTCAATAGCAGCCTCCAAACCTTCTTGTTGGAAGGCATCGGTACGCGCCATAATGAAGAATTGATCGTCAATACGCGCATCAACGGCTGCTTTTACGCGATCAACCATTTCTGCCTGCGAGACAATTTCTTTGTTCGGACGGTGTCCACAGCGTTTCTGCGCAACTTGGTCCTCAATATGGAAGCCTGCAGCGCCAGCACGCGTCATTTCTTTAACGGTACGAGCAATATTGAACGCCCCGCCCCAGCCGGTGTCTGCATCCACTAGTAGCGGCACATCGGTTGCGCCCGTAATACGGCGAATATCTTCGCACACGTCGTTCAGTGACGTCATGCCTAAATCTGGCAAGCCAAACGATGCGTTGGCAACGCCTGCACCCGACAAGTATAGCGCTTGGTGGCCAACACGCTCCGCCATCATTGCCGTATACGCATTAATGGTACCAACAATTTGTAATGGTTTATTGTCGGTAATCGCTTGGCGGAATTTTGCGCCCGCACTGTGAGTTTGTGTCATGTTACTTCCCCAATTGTTGCAGTTTCAATTCGATGTTGCCGCGCGAGGCGGCAATGTGACGACGCATCAAAAGATCCGCCAACTCGCCATCGCGATTGGCAATGGCGTTAATAATAGCTTTATGCTCATCAAAGGCACGTGAAACACGCGGGCCATTCATCCCCAACTGCACGCGGTACATACGCACAAGAAAATAGAGCTCATCGCACAGCATATTAATCAAATATGGATTTTTACTGCCGATAATGATGCGGTAATGAAAATCTAAATCGCCGGCTTCTTGATAGTAGCTTTCACCTTCACGAACCCGCTGAGTGTTTAAATGTTGGTCAAGCAAACCGCGCAACTGTTCAATTTCTTGCTCATCCATATTTTCTGCCGCGAGTCGACATGCGAGCCCTTCGAGTTCCTCCCGAATTTGATACAACGCACGTAACCCTTCCGTAGATAATTTCACCACGCGTGCACCAGCGTTCGGGATACGTTCGATCAAGTGACAGCGCTCAAGTCGCGCCATGGCTTCGCGCAATGGGGCTCGACTCACGTTGAATTTACGCGCCAATTCTGGCTCGCTAATCTTACTGCCTGATGCTATTTCGCCTTCAACTATCGTCCGCTGCATCTCGAGTAAGAGTCGATCGGATGAAGTGACAGGCGAGCGCCATAATGGACTTTGTGGTGAATCGGTCATGATTGTCGACATATTTTATGAGTTGAACGAATGATACGCTCATTAACAGCCAATTCCAAGTGGAACACAAAACTTATTGTCGACAATTTATTTTTTTGAACGGTCTACTATATTTTCCCGTAGTATGTTGATACAAACGACAATACCTACGAGAAATCGACAATAAAAAGAGCAACAAGAAAAATATGGAATTATTCTTCGATTTTGGGCAGGCGACACAACCTATTATTTTCGGCCGTCATAATTTATTTCTCGTCTTTTTATCTTATGCTGTTGCCCTGCTCGGCGCCTACACGTCTTTATTAACACTGACTCGCGCTGGTTCTTACAAACAAACCACCTTTCGTCATGTGTGGCTCATTGTCAGCGCCGTGATTGCTGGCTTGGCTGTTTGGAGTATGCATTTTATTGGCATGCTGGCATTCGAAATACCGTTAGAAATTTCTCATCAGGTCGACTTAACTTTGTTGTCGGTCATTCCAGCAATTATCGCCAATTGGTTTGCGCTGAAAACGCAAGTTGCTGAAAAAGCCCCTTATACGGCACCACTTTCATTAACAGTGGTTGCCGGTATGGTTTTGGGGTTAGGCATTGGCACTATGCATTATGTTGGCATGGCGGCAATGCAGTTTAATGGCACGTTACTTTATGATCAGGGATGGTTTGTTGTTTCAATAGCGGTCGCGTTGGGCCTTGGTGTCATTGCCATGCTGGCATACCGAGTGATGAATCGCTGGTCACGAAAAACGCCCGTATCGCGTTTGTTAAGTCGCATCGTATCTGCCGCCTTAATCGCTCTCGCAATTAGCGGGATGCATTACACTGCGATGTTTGCAGCACGATTTTATGGTGTTGTTGACGTCAATGGTCAACATCAGCACGACCATTGGCTCGCTTATTTCATTGGAATTTGCGCGGTCGTCGCCATTCTCGTTGCTGTATTTGGTACCTTTGTCGATAAACGTTTGTACGCCCAAGCTAAATCGCAAAAAGAAGCGCGTTCAATCATTCATAATCTCGCAACACGCGATAGTTTAACCGGTCTGGCCAATCGGCAAATGCTGATTGAGCAATTAGAAACCATTGATCATGCCACGTATGCGCTAGCAATTTTCGATCTCGACAAGTTCAAAGCGCTTAACAATAACTTTGGAGCAAGTAATGGTGATTTGGTATTGCAAGAAGTCGCCGATCGATTACAGCAACATTTGAGTCAATTGACCGATAAAAAAACTTTCATTGCTCGCTTAGCCGGAAATGAATTTGCTGTCGTGCTACCGTGCTCGATGCACGCTGATGATCATCGTTCAAAAGTTGAGACATTCGCACTCATCAAAGCCATCCAGTCGCGACTTGAGCAACCATACAAGTTGGGGCATTTTACTCATCTGCTCACAGTATCCGTTGGAATCACCCGTTTCGACAAACAGAGTTTACCCGACTCTATTCTTGGCGAGGCCGGCTTAGCCTTGGCGTATGCGAAGTTGAATCATCATCATAGTGGTGTTGAGGTTTTCCATGCAAACATGGCTGAACAAGCAAAGCAACGAGCGAAGCTCGAAAAAGATTTACGCAGTGCTCTGACACGGAATGAGTTGCAGCTGTTCGTGCAACCTCAGGTAAATCAGCATGAGGACATCGTCGGCGCTGAAGCTTTGTTGCGTTGGCATCATCCCGAACAAGGTTGGGTCTCCCCGGCTGAATTCATTCCAATCGCTGAAGAGTCAGGTCTAATCATCGAAATCGGTGATTGGATTATTCAACAAGCCTGCGTGATTTTACAATCCTGGAGCAAATCCCCAGAGACAGCATCCATCACACTCGCCATTAATGTCAGTGGTCGACAATTTCAACAGCCTGATTTTGTCGACAAACTCAATCAAGCATTACAACGTAATGCCATTGATGCATCGCGTCTCAAACTTGAGATCACAGAGAGCCTGATGCTGCATGATATTGAAATTGTCGCAGAAAAAATGCGTCAGCTTACAAAATTTGGCGTGCAATTCGCTATCGATGATTTCGGTACGGGTTACTCGTCACTCTTATATTTGGCGGAATTACCATTTGAGACACTCAAGATTGATGTGCAGTTCGTACGCGATATGCTTCATCAGAAATCAACAGCGACGATTGTTCAGGCCATCATACAATTGGCACAAAGCTTAAAACTCTCGGTCATCGCTGAGGGTGTTGAAGAACCTGAACAACGTCAATTTTTAACCCAATTGGGTTGTTACATCTATCAAGGTTATTTATTCGGCCGCCCCGTTTCTGTAAATGAGTTCAATCAAGCATTTAAACATGTTAGAACACCGTAATCTTAAATTGGTGTTGTTTATCATATTTTACGGTATACCCGACTGCACGACTCACTTCGTTATTCAAATAAGCATCTTGTAAGGTCACCTTCGCTGAACACAACACTTCGCCAGTTGCGAAGTTGGTTCGCAATGTGGTGATCCCCATCGATTTAAACTCAACGTGTCCAGGCAATTGGGTCATAACAAACTGACGGATTTCGCGTTTCGCTAACGCCGCATCACATGAAGGACTAAGATCACTGCATCCTGCCATTAAACAGCAGCTGCCACTTAAAATAACACAACGAATGGTGTTCAAACCTACCCCTTCACATGCAACTCATATAAAAGGAATCCCTTCCTGACCACCTTTCCCTGAAGTATCTATCGGGAGATAGATAACATTTAAAAAACATTTAAATATGTCGATTGACTTTGAATAGAATAGAAAGCTCTGCAGCGAAAGGCAATATAACATTCGCTAATTCGCTTGATTTATCTGGTGGAGGGATCCCTACTGCGTCGGTACTTCCGATTTGAGTTGCTTGGTGCTCGGAGTAAAGTCATTGTGCTGAAACACATCATTGAGAATAGATTGTTCCATGAAGCTACGCATTCCGGACTTGCATGGGAACCGAACGATAAGGTGAATTTCGCCTGCCGCCGGAACCGAGATGGTTACACGTGGATCAGCTGATGGAACATCAATGCCACGGTGATCACTCATGCGTTGCATATACCGTCGAGCTTGCTCAACATAGTCGGCACAATGACGATTCGCTGACTCAAGCAACGCTTGTTGTGCGGCATGCCAATTGTCTTCGCGTTTGAACGGCACGGTAAAAACATGCAGCACGAAATCATGAGTGTAACTTTCGTTCACTACTGGTTCGGAGACAAACAATGAATTTGGAATGGCGATCATACGACCGGTGCGTTGATGTGAAAATTTTCCAGGCCCTACTTCCAAAATAGTTGTCGTTAACAAATTTTGGTCAATTACATCCCCGCGAAAATCTTTGATTTGAATTCTATCGCCAATGCTAAATGCGCTACCGCCCGATTTTACTAAGCTCCCGGTCAAACACATAATGAGCTCTTTGGTTGCCACCACAAAGGCTACGGCGATTGCGACAATACCGAGCGCAAGCGTGCGCAGTTCCTCAGCCCAAATCAGCATGAGTCCGACAACCATTAACAGCAACAAAGCATTACGGGTTTGTACAAACCAACGACGACGTAGATCGGTCGAGCGAACGCTCTTACGAATGAATTTTGACAAGATCGCACGGATAATGACTATCGCTGTCACCAGTATCAAGGTGGCGATAACCGGCCGCAATAATTGTTCCGAAAACTGAAATTCGTTAAACAAATTTGTCAATGTATCCGTATACATAACATACCTAAATAGTTTTTATTTTTTATGACGGATATCTTACACCAGTTTCGTAAATATTCCGTCTGCATCTCGAGTAAAAATGATGTATATGCTATCTTTTATAGCCCAACAGGAGGAGTAACTGTATGTCTATTAAAAATATTTTGTTTGCAAGCATGTGTACAGCCGCATTATTCACGAGTTCAGTACAGGCTGACACATGGCAACTCGACAGCGACAACTCCGTTCTCAATTTTGTCTCTGTAAAAAATAATCATGTGGCTGAAACACATCGGTTTACCGATTTGCAGGGTACATGGAACGACAACCGCGTCAGCATCGAAATACCTGTCGTAAGCCTCGACACGCAAATTCCAATTCGCAACGAACGCATGCTCGAACATGTATTCCAATCCAGCGAGTATTCTGTCGTGACCGCAACCGCAACATTGGAAGATGATGTGTTAATGGCCATGGCTGTGGGCGAATCGGTACCGCTTGCCGTTGAACTTGATGTGTACATCGCCGGTGAGAGTGAAACGTTAAGTGCTTATCTGCAATTAACTCGTCTTGCTACCGATCGCTTTTTAGCAACGACCACGCAACCTGTGATTATTGATACAAAAGCTTTTAGTCTCGTTGCCGGTGTCGATAAACTGCGTGAAATTGCTGGTCTATCGCGCATCGATTACAGCGTACCTGTTACCTTTAGTGTGCAATTCACACAATAATGACCATTCATATTCGCCCGGCCATTGCCGCCGATATTGAGTCATTAGCTGCCCTCGAAAGCAGTACATATGCTGACGAGGGCTATCCCGCCCCGTTATTCTACCAAGCGCTTGCGCAATGGCCGCAGTGGCTGCTTATCGCCGCAAGGGATGATGTCATCGTCGGTTATGTCTTAGCAGCTCCAGGTGCCGACAATTCATTGTGGGTCATGTCGCTATTAGTCGCTGAATCGGCGCGTGGTGAAGGCGTAGGGTCGAAATTAATGAAGGCATTACTTACAAACGTTGGCAATCAGCCCAATTCATTTTCCAAAATAGCACTCACGGTTTCACCGAATAACCATGGTGCGCTTCATTTGTATCATCAGCTAGGTTTCGAAAAAATCAAACAAATCAACGATTTTATGGGACCAGGGCAACACCGTCTATTCATGCAGATGAAAGCCTGTTGACGGTACGATTAATTCTTTCATATAGTGACTTCATAATAATTAATCAAAAAATTTAAGGCACGAAGTCCTTTGTCGAAAATTCGGATCAATCCATTTGTTGTTTCGGCAACATTATTCACAACCCTCGTAGCGACCTTCACAATTGGTGCGCTCGGCCTCGTCATGAATGCGATCGTCGAGCCGCAAAGCTTGTTTGAACGCATGTTGTCGAATAATTCCTCACTGATCTGCATCGCGATCAGCCTTGCCACCGCAGGCTTACTCTTCAAACGTCGATTCATCCAATGGTTCGGAGCTGGCATTATTATCCTTGCTGCTCTTCATAGTTTATTAGTGAACACCAGCCTACATGACATTTTGTTTATGTCTTGGCTTGCTGAATACGAAGCCGCGCTGTATTCACCCATGATACTTCTGTTCATAGTCCTTGGCGTCATGCTGGGGATGAACCCGAAGCACCCCGTACAACGCATTTGGATGCGCGTGACGTCAACTGTGGTAACAATTGCCGCAGCAATCATGTTAGTCCTACATGTTGACCCAAATGGTTTTATGTTGCTCGGGCCTCATCCCGATATCACCAGCGTAGCTGCCGTACTCTTGCTGTTTATCGGTGTCGGCTACAACTTACTGTCGCGGCAAGAGCGTTTTAGTTCATCATTGCCGGGTAAACAGGCCATGGCGATTGGTTTTGTCGCAGTTTGCTTCACCAGCGCAGCTTGGTATTTCATGGGCTATTCCAGCCTAAAAGAAATTCAACAACAAGCTGAACGCGAAGTTGTGCGCTTAGCGAATGCTCGCACCACCATGGCAATGGTGAATGTGCAGTTAATGCAACGGATGACCGAACGGTGGGAAAAAGCGGCTGGCAACGGATTTCAATTTGATCGCCGGTCTGACGTGCAGGCATATCTTCGCGATATTCCTCACTTATTGAGTTTATCTGCGCTTGATTCGAATAAACGTACGTTGTGGACGGAGGATCGTCCGGATAGTCATATGCCCAGTTTAGAGGTTATGGCAATCCCCGAAGTACAGCATTGGTTAGTTGAACATCATGTTGAAATTAATTTCATAATTCCTGAACTACAGTTTATGCAGGCTGAGTCCCCTGCTGTCGCCTTGATGATTTTACCGATTGCCGATGTTGTTGATGATATGCGCTATTTATTAGCGGTATTCAACTTAAACCAAATGATGAACCCTGCTACGCGGCTCACGAACGAAAGTATTAAGGTCTATACCAGACTCTCTGATCAGGCCGAACGTAGCTTCGAAGCAGATAAACACACTCATGAAAATGAGCTCGCGCTCGCCTCCACCATTCTATCGATACCTTTTGGGCCTGAATTAAAACTCCACGCAACGTTATATGACTTTAAAGACCTTTCCTATGCCGCCAATATGCGTACGGCTATTGTCAGTTTAGGATTGTTATTTAGTCTTGCATTTGTGCTGATGTTCGAACAAAACCGAGCACTTCGTCATCACAGCAGTAGAATTGCGCTCACTCAAAAACATTTGCGCAAACAACGCCAAGAACTCACCGTCAATGAGCAACGTTATCGTAGCTTATTTAGTCAGCATCCAGATCCAGTTTTCTCGCTCGACTGTGAGGGTAAATTTACCCATGTAAATGACGCGTTTTGCCAACAAGTTGAAGTGAGTCGAGAACAACTACTCAATATGCATTTCAATGCATTTCTAGACGACAATGAGTTTGCTCGAATTCTTCCGATATTCACTGAAATTATTCAAACCGGGCAAAGCCAACGCTATGAGGCTGAAGTCATTACGTATCAAAACAAACTAAGAAAAATTTTTGATATCACTAATTTGCCGATCATTATCGGTGGCAAAGTATTAGGTACGTTCGGTATCGGCCGCGACATTACCCAAATAAAAGAACAAGAAGAACAACTGAATTATCAAGCTCGACATGACGGACTAACCGGCCTGTATAATCGCGCCGCGTTCGAGAGCTGCTTAACTCAATTCGTTCACCAACAACAGAGAAAACCATCGGAACAGATATTGGCTGTGTTATTTATCGACTTAGATGGATTTAAGCCAGTGAATGATAGTCTTGGCTTGCAAGTTGGTGATGAAATTCTGCAGCAAGTTGCTGCACGATTGCAACATCACGTCAAACAGCCCGATATTCTGGCTCGCTTCGGTGGTGATGAATTTGTGTTGGCAACCAATCGTTGCCATTCGATGGCTCAGCTTGAAGCTGTTGTAGCTGAAATAATGAACTTTATCGATGAGCCCTACACCGTCGGTAAACAAAAAATATATCTGACGGCAAGTATCGGTGTTACCGTTTATAAATCGACTGATAAAGACGCGCTAAGTTTGATTCAACAAGCCGATGTCGCCATGTCTCAGGCAAAACAACAAGGGCGAAATCACTGGCAGTTTTATAATAAACAGCGTAAATCGATGTCCGCTTCTGACATTATTCTGCGAAGTCAGTTACAACAAGCGATTGATAACGAAGCCTTGCAATTGTATTACCAGCCTATTATTGACTTCAGTACAGGCAAAATTGTCTCGGTAGAGGCACTGATGCGCTGGACATTGAACGATGGCACAGCCATTTCACCAGTTGAGTTCATTCCGCTGGCGGAAGCCACAGGGCAAATTATTCCTGCCGGCGCATGGGCCTTGAAGCAAGCTTGTACGGATTTGCATAAGCTTCAGCAGGCCGGTGTTCAGCGAGTGGCTGTAAACTTATCTGCATTACAGTTCCATCGCGCCAACTTTTTTGAGCAAATTGAGAAGGTTTTAAACGATACGCAAACACCACCAGATATGTTGGAGCTGGAACTCACGGAAAGCATTCTGATGGAAAATACCGATAATGCAATTAATGTACTCGAGCGTTTACGTGAGCGTGGCGTTCGTGTTGCAATTGATGACTTTGGTACTGGGTTTTCTGGGCTCAGTTACTTGAAAACCTTACCGGTGACCAAGCTGAAAATTGACCGCGCATTCATTAAAGAGCTCGACCATTCTTTAAGCGATCAGGTTATTACGCAAGGCATCATCAATATGGCCTCTCAGGTAGGCCTTGAAGTGATAGCTGAAGGTGTTGAAACAAAAGAGCAGATTGCCATCTTAAAACAATTTGGCTGTGGCTATGGGCAAGGCTATTACTTTGCCCGCCCAATGCCACTGACCGATTTATTAATTTTTCTGCAGAACAGTGACCTGATTTAACTATTTCAGGTCATCGTCATGCTGTTCGAGATCCCACGGCAGACTTCCCGGAGAGATATGCATAAACTGCAAATAGTTCTCGAACTGATTGATCACGTCATTGATAATGTCATTCGGCTCATATCCATATAAGTCATAAGCTTGCCCACCTTGGCGCAAAAACACCTCAGCACGATAATATTCTGTTTCTCGTTTGTCTCGTTTATCTGACATAGCAAACTGCGGACGCTGGTATGCGCGCATACGCACTTCGTAGCTAAAATCGACTTCATCTTGGCGACGAATCGTCAAAATAGCGCGTACGTGATCGGCATCGAATGAAGTCTCGGTCACCCATTGTTTATCGCCAAGCTCTCTCGCGACATCGCCAAGACACTCCATAACCGTGTGCTCAACAAATTCACGTACTTCGGTTTGGCGTGGAAAATCAACAACTCCGGCTAAACGCTTTTTCCAATATGTAGGACCTGCATGAACACCGCGTCGATGCGTACGCATGGCTGTTTTTAAACTTGCATATTGGTGCCCCTCAATAACCAGCGCGCGCCACATACCAAAGGCAGCAATTAATATGATCACCGCGAATGGTAAGGCACTAGCTATTGATGCGGTTTGCAGTGCACCAAGACCGCCGGCTAATAATAATACGCCCGCTACAACGCCCTCTGCACTTGCCCAAAAAACGCGTTGCCAAACTGGCGTTTCAGCAATGCCACCGGAAGCGAGAGAATCTATGACCAATGAGCCAGAGTCAGATGAGGTCACGAAAAACGTTACGATTAAAATAACAGTCGCAAACGACAGGATATTCGTCCATGGCAGGCGCTCATAAAGCTTAAACAGCGCAATGGCTTCGTCGTTTTGAACTTCGCTAATGAGTGTTGTGTAGCCCTCGTTCATAATCATATTGAGAGCGGTATCACCAAACACACTAAACCAGAAAAAGGTAAACATGGTCGGCACAAACATCACGCCAAACACGAACTGGCGAATCGTGCGGCCACGACTAATTTTCGCAATAAAGAGCCCGACAAACGGCGCCCATGCGATTGTCCATCCAAATATAAAGAGCGTCCAATTGCCAATCCAGTCACTGCGTGAATAAGCTTGAAGATTAAATGTCCGCTCCACAATATTATTCAGATAAGAACCGGTGTTCTGTAAGTATGTCTCGAGAATATGTACCGTCGGCCCGGCAAAAAACACAAACAGCAAAATAAATAGCACCAACACCATGTTGACGTATGACAGGCGCTTCACGCCCTTATCCAAGCCGGCTACTACTGACATAATCGCAAAGACGGTGATGACGGTAATAGCGATAAGCTGCACCGCAGTACTGATTGGAATTTCCGGCCATAGATAATTCAATCCAGCGTTGATTTGAATGACTGATAATCCGAGCGTGGTTGCGATACCGAACATTGTTCCCAAAATGGCAAAGGTATCAACGGCGTGTCCTGCTGGGCCGTGAATTTTCTCACCAATCATTGGATAGAGTGTTGAGCGCATCGACAATGGCAAACCATGTCGAAACGAGAAATAGGCAAGCACGAGACCTACTAAGCCATAAATAGCCCAAATGTGGAAACCCCAGTGGAAATAGGCAATCTGCATCGCTTGTTTGGCAGAATCAACCGTTTGCGCAGCGCCAACAGGCGGGCTTGCATAATGAAGCACCGGCTCAGCCACCCCAAAAAACAGTAATGCGATACCGTAACCAGCAGAAAATAACATCGCGAACCAAGCTGGAAAGCTGTATTCGGGCTCAGCGTGGTCAGGGCCTAACTTAATGCGCCCCCATTTCGATATTGCGACCACCACAATAAATACCAGAAAGATCGCAACCGCTAACATGTAGAACCAACCGAAATCGGTGGTTATCCATGCTAAGACGTCGCTAAAAAGTTCTCCGGCAAGTTCTGGGCTACTCAACGTACCAATCACTAACAATGCAATAACGGCTACAGCTGGTACAAATACCGGTACTAAAATTGCAGAGTTCCATTTCGCCTTTTTCGTAGACATGCGCACTAACTCCTTTTGCTTTTGTTATTTAACCCTATGCGTTCAGAGGAAAAATTTCAAATTTGCCACAACTCTGATAGCCTATTTTGAAAATCTCTGGAGCGCTATTCTCTATGTTGCATCGTATTGCAGGACCTGCTGCCGCAGTGTTGTCCTATTCACTCACACATTTTATGTTCGACATGCCAAGTGCCGCAGCATGGACACTGGCAACCACGGTGTGGGTTGCGTGGTGGTGGATTACTGAAACCGTGTCGCTACCGGTTACTTCATTACTGCCATTCGTATTGTTACCTCTTGGCGGAATAGCCAACGTAAACGAAGTATCGGCGGCGCTTGGTAATCCAATTATTTTGTTGTTTATGGCAGCGTTTATGCTCGCCAAAGCTGTTGAATTAAGCGGTGTACACAAACGAATCGCACTAGGTTTAGTGCGTAAATTCGGTAACCGCAGTGCCCGCCGCATGATTTTTGCCTTTATGATAGCTACTGCTTTTTTATCGATGTGGATCTCAAATACCGCAGCCGTGCTTGCTTTGTTACCGGTCGCACTCGCGCTAGCCGACGCGAGTCCTGACCACAAATTTCAGCGCGCGCTGCTACTGGGGCTCGCCTACTCTGCCTCAGTTGGCGGTATCGCGACCCTGATCGGCACACCACCGAATCTAATTTTCGCATCGGTTTATGAGAGTTACACGGGAACAAGTTTCGGCTTTATGCGTTGGATGCAAATCGGTTTACCGTTGGTCATTATTGGCATTCCAGTCATGGCGTGGTGGTTAACCCGCGGCTTAACATCTTCGGCTCATCTCGTGATTGCCGAAAGTGGCCCCATGCGAAGTGCCGAAAAACGTGTGCTGTTAATTTTTGGTGTTGTGATTATTTTATGGATGACTCGAACTGCACCGTTTGGTGGTTGGACTGAAACACTAGGGCTAGGCGGCATGGGAGATGCAACTGTGGCATTCATGGGCGTTCTGGCATTGTTCATTTGGCACGATAAAGAAGGCGTGCCGTTACTGGAATGGCGCGATGCTGTGTCGATTCCTTGGGGCATATTGTTGCTATTCGCTGGTGGTATTGCATTAGCGCAAGGCTTCGTTAGCAGTGGCTTAAGTCAAATTATTGGCGATAGCTTGATTGGCTTTACGGGCGTACCGACTTGGTTATTGGTGTTTTTACTTGCCATTTCGGTCAGTTTTCTTACCGAAGTTACCTCAAACACCGCTACGGCGACGTTATTAATGCCAGTGTTGGCAGCGGCTGCCGGGGCGTTAAATCTACCACCTGAGTTACTCATGATACCTGCTGCTATTGCTTGCAGTTGCGCCTTCTGCTTACCCGTAGCGACACCACCAAACTCCATTGTATTTGCATCAGAGCGTCTCACTATCAAAATGATGGTGCGCGAAGGTATGGTGTTAAACGTGATTATGGCGGTGATTACCACCGCCGTTGTGGTCCTGTTGGTTTAGTTCACATGGGTGTTGTTCATTTAAAAATGAATAACACCCATATAATCGGCAATATTCACGTCATAAGACGTCGTTTGTTTGAGATAATCGGACATGGCCTCTAAAGAATCAGGTTCGCCGTGAACCAAGTACACTTGCAAATCCGGCGGTAGTGGCGAGCTGTGTAACCAATCACCAATTTCCTCATAATCTGCGTGACCAGACAACCCATCAAGTCGGCGAATTCTTGCTTTTACCTGCAGCCACTCGCCGTGAACTTTAATGCGCTCTACGCCCTGCTCCATTTTTGCACCACGCGTTCCACCTGCTTGGTGCCCCGAAAACAGTACCGTCGCTCGATGATCAGCCAACCAATGTTTGAAATGGTGCAATATACGTCCACCAGTGGCCATGCCGCTGCCAGCAATAATGATATGCGGTCCAGTTTGTTTCGCGATAGCCTTGGAATCTTCAACATGAGGCGTATAAATGATCTGTTGCTCTGCGGCTTGGCATTGCGCTGCTGTTAACCGATGAAATTGATGAAAGTCGCCATAAATATCTGACGCTTTTATTGCCATTGGACTATCTAGAAATATTGGCATGCGCGGTATTTTGCGTTCTGCCATTAAAGTCACCAACATGTGTTGCAATAATTGTGCACGACCAACTGCAAAACTTGGAATCAGCAGCACTCCACCGCTGGCAGCCGTCTCATTCACCACATCGGCAAGTTGTTGCCATGGGTCACCGGTTTCGTGACGACGATCACCATAGGTTGATTCGACTAATAGAATATCAACCGGTGGCATCGGCTCGGGCGCTTTCATTAAAATATCATGTGGACGACCGATATCTCCGCTAAAGCCGATACGTTTACCTTGATGCTCAGCTACAATGCTGGCAGCGCCAAGAATATGTCCCATCGGATGCAACGAAAATTCAATGTCCCCCACCGCAAACTGTTGTTTAAAATCAATTGGCTGAAGTAAATTCAATGCTGCCTCAGCCGTTGCTTCGTCATACAGAGGTTCAGGATTCTCATGTCGACTCAATTTATGGCGACCATAAAACTTTGCGTCTTCTTCTTGAATTTTGCCACTATCCGGCCAGAGTAATCCGCATAATCTTGCGGTTGCATGGTGGGTGAATACGGGGCCACGATAGCCATGTTTGTACAGCACCGGAATAAACCCAGAATGATCAAGGTGAGCATGTGTCAACACTATCGCATCAACATCTTGAATACCCTTTGGTAATGGTTGCCAATTACGACGACGTAGCCACTTGTAGCCTTGGTACATACCACAGTCGACCAACACGCGAGTGGTGTCTGTTTCAAGTAAATACTTTGAACCAGTAACCGTTTCACAACCACCAAGAAAGGTTAAATGCATAGACGACTCCTGTTTGCTAACTCATATGCCAAGTGAATCACTTGTCACTCTTACAATAACCAATCGATTGGTAATAACGCCAAAGTTCTCATACCTAAGCGTCGCCACCACGATACTCCAGGCTCGTTGTTATAGCGGGTAACACGTGGCCCTAGTCGTTCTTCCCAAAACAGCTTACCTTGATCATCAAGATCAACGCGATACGCATAATTAGGTACCGTATCACGAAAAGCTTTATCAATTTTTTCTGCCAGCGCAGGGCTATGAATAATAAACCCTAGTTCGGTGTTGAGTGCAATCGAGCGCGGATCAAAGTTGAACGAGCCCAAAAAGACCCGCTCTTGATCAACACTAAAGGTTTTCGCATGCAAACTCGATGCGGAACTACCAAAACGCTCTTTCCCCTTCAAGCGCTGACGCCTGAGTTTACGCTCTTGTTTGCGCGCCAACGGCGATACCTTTTGCACTTCATACAATTTTATTCCAGCCGAAATTAGTGCTTTACGCCACTTCGCATACCCGGCATGCACAACGGCTACGTCTGTCGCTTCTAGGGCATTGGTTAATATCGTAATATCAACGCCATCGGCAGCTAATTGACTCAGTTGCTCTACACCGGTTTTGGTTGGTACAAAATAAGGTGAAACCAATCGTACACATTGCTTGGGATGACCGATAGCCTGTTGAAGCTGAAACGCGAGCAAGTGCTGCTGCTTAGCCAAACCAAGCGTCTTGGTTGGACTATCTGACATCAAACTGACATGCGCCCATACAAACTCAAGCTTCTGGGTTAAAAAGTCTTGTACAAAAGGTAATGCTTTGATGGCATCGATGTATTGTCGAGCATTTGGATCAGCTTCAATAACGCTCGCACGTCGCTCTAATGAGGATAAACTTTGTGGTTTAGCAAGGGTAAACAAGTGCGCCAAAGGCACGGCTGAAACGCTCCCCCAATATTTCTCAAACTCTTGCTGAGCTTGTTGCACAACCGGCCCCACCATCACCGCATCAAGATCAGCAAACACGACATCATCATGCGCGGCGAAATATTCATCGCCAATATTGCGACCACCGCTTATTAATATCTGCTGATCTGCAATAAAGGCCTTGTTGTGCATGCGGCGGTTCACCCGCATAAAATCGAATAGATAATTTAAGAATCTGGGGCGGCGTAATTTCAGTGGGTTATACAGGCGAACTTCAATATTTGGATGGCTCTGCAGACCAATGAGTACCGCATCTAGTCCAGCTGTATTGTGATCATCAAGCAGCAGACGCACTTTGACGCCACGATCAGCGGCTTCATGAAGCGCCTCAAATAATAAGGTTCCAGTGCGGTCGTTGCGCCAAATATAATATTGAATATCTAGGGAAAATTGTGCGTGGCGAGCTAATACCACCCGAGCCGCAAATGCTTCGCGAGCTTTAACCAGCGGTAATACGCCACTTTGATTTGGATGCTTGGCTAATAACGGACTTATCGCTGCGGCGAATCGACCAGCTGGCGCCTCGGTCATGATTTATCGTTTTCTTCCTGTTCTGGACTCAACGCACCAACACACAAACGACAGTCGCCGGTATCACTAACTGAGCTCTCTACATAGCGCAGTTTGTGTCGCGAGCGACCGCGATTTGCCGAAATTTGAAAAACGCGCTCACGCTCGTGCTCTTCTTCGGTTTTGACATGGCTCTGGTTTTCATTCTGGTCAGCATCGACTGTATCTTTTTGCTCATTCATGCTTCACCTCCAGTTGCTTAGCACGTTCAGCGCGTTGCGCTTCATCGTGCGTTAACTGCCAGCCGTGTAACTGCTTCTCAACGATTTCCGCTAGCGCATCAATATGCGCGGGTTCTGCATTTAACGCAGGAATGTAGGCATACTCCTTACCACCCGCTTCCATGAAATACTCGCGGTTTTCTTCGCCAATTTCTTCAATAGTTTCTAAACAGTCTGCGCTAAAACCAGGACAAACCACGTGAATGCGTTTAATACCCTGTTCTGGTAATGCTTTTAAAGTAGCATCTGTATACGGTTGTAGCCACTCTTCACGACCGAAACGTGACTGAAAAGTGGTCATATATTCGTGCTTTTCAAGCCCAAGTTGCTCAGCGATTAACCGCGAGGTTTTATGGCATTCACAATGATACGGGTCACCTTCATGCAAGTATCTCAACGGTACCCCGTGATAGCTCAAAATCAGCTTTTCTGGTTTACCATGGGTTTCCCAAAACTTTTGAATACTGGCAACAACGGCAGCAATATACTTTGGTTCGTCGTGATAATGTCCAACAAAACGAAAGTCAGGTAACCAACGGCGGCGTGAAAAATCATGGCTAACCGCATCGAACGTAGACCCCGTGGTAGCCGCTGAATACTGCGGATAAAGTGGTAATACAACCAGTTTACGAGCGCCAGCATCAAAGAGCTTTTGTAATCCAGAGGCAATCGACGGGTTGCCATAACGCATGGCATATTCCACCACAACGTCGTCCCCGTATCGCTCTGCGAGCTTTTGCTGTAACGCCTGCTGCTGGTCTTGCGTATGGAACATTAACGGTGAACCCCGTTCGGTCCATACTGTTTTATAGGCCGCTGCCGAACGCCGCGGACGAATTCGTAAAATAATACCGTTAAGTATCAACCACCACAGCAATCGTGGTACTTCAACTACTCTTGGGTCGGACAAAAACTCACGCAAATAGCGACGTAACGCCGGCGTCGTTGGCTCATCTGGGGTGCCTAAATTGGTAATAAGCACACCAATTTTATCGGTCTGGGCATGACTAAACTTTGGACTACCTTGATAACGCATTGTTGCTACTCCATTGATATAACTAAGCGTCGATATCTTATTTGACGAGCTTAAGTCCACAACTGTATTTTTTGGCGAATTTTACCTGACTCAATCCACTCGCGCAGTTGATCGGCCATACGATGTCCGTGTTCAACAGCCTGCTGCCAATATTTAAACCGCTCTTCAACACTCAATTTCGCAAAATCAGTTCGATCTGGAATCTTACCGTACGGTAACGATGCAATGAATTCGGGTGATGGTGACATTAGGATCACATTCGGCCACTGTTTGCCTTGAGTTCGACGCCATTTCAAACTTTTATCAAACCATCCAGGAACAACTTGGTGATAAAAATGCGGATATAGCACCAAACCATCGACCGCACTGAGATCAAGATCAAAGTGATAGTCGGTAATCCCACCATCACGATACATCCCTGGTGGGGCACCATGAATATCTTTTACACCTTCAAGTACCATTGGAATTGATCCTGTCGCCAATAACGCCTGCTTAAAGTTTTCAGTGCTAAGCGGTACCGTAAAGGTTGGAATATCCTGCCATTTCTGAGCAAATTCGACAGTTGATAGCGGATGATGCATGATGACGCGATCATAAAATCGACCAAGGTGCTTTCGACTAATCGCATTGGCCGCGGCCGAGCCCAGTAAGCCAGCAATTTGTCGGCGACCATTAGTGCCACTAAAACCGCGGCAACGCGTCACTATCCAGTGATGTCGATATTGCGACTGTTGCAAAATATCATTCACCGCAGCATCGGGTACATACTCATGAAGTAGCTTAATCGCTTCATCAGTGATTTCACGAACATCAGGCTTTTCACTATAAGTTTGCTGCCGGTAAAGTTGGCAAAACAAGTCACTCGCGGCAATCGGATCGGTTTGCCCAAGACTGGCAAAGCGCCATGCCCCTGCCGACGTGCCCAACATGTCGAGAGGCTTTGACCGTTGTTGGAAAAACTCACCAAATAAATAGCGATCAATCCCCTGTAATACAAACCACTTCGGACCACCAGAGGCACCTAGCAATAAGCCGATATCATCGGCTTTAAGGCCGTTATCTTGAATCTGCAACCAAGCGTCGCGTCCCGCTTTAATGGTTAACCAATCGGTGGTCATGATGTCTGTATTCCTTTTTCGTACAACGTTTTATAAGACCTGAGTATATCGAAAAAGCAGGTATGAAACAGCTATTGTCGCCTCGATTGTGGCAATCTGATATGCTTGCCGCTCTGGCCTAACTTTCGTTGTTAATATTGTTCCAAATGAAGACAAGAGAGAAAAAATGAAAGTCATTTCATTCAACATTAATGGTATTCGCGCTCGCTTACATCAGCTCGAAGCGCTCATTCAAAAGCACCAACCAGATGTCATTGGACTACAAGAAACTAAAGTTCACGATGAACAATTTCCTCTCGCAGATGTTGAAGCACTGGGTTATCACGTAATTTATCATGGTCAAAAAGGCCATTATGGGGTTGCACTGCTAAGTAAAAAGCCGTTGGAAAATCCAACTTTCGGCTTCCCCAACGATGGCGAAGAGGCGCAACGCCGAATGATTATGGGTGACTACATAACTGATAACGGTGAGCGCGTGCGAGTATTAAATGGTTACTTTCCGCAAGGGGAAAGTCGTGACCATCCGTTAAAGTTTCCAGCCAAAGAAAAGTTCTATAGTGATTTAATGGCTTACTTGAACAATGAATTAGATAGCGAACAAGCTGTGATTGTCATGGGAGACATGAACATCTCGCATCAAGACTGCGACATCGGCATTGGTGAAGATAACGCCAAGCGTTGGTTGCGCACCGGCAAATGTAGCTTTTTACCAGAAGAACGCGTTTGGCTGAATACCCTACTGGATTGGGGCTTAATTGATACTTATCGTCAAATAAACCCTGACGTAACCGACCAATATAGCTGGTTTGATTACCGCTCACGTGGGTTCGATGATAATCGTGGCCTACGCATCGACCTGATTTTAGCGACACAAAAATTAGCCGCGGTTTGTAACGATGTCGGCATCGACTATGAATTACGCGCTATCGAAAAGCCTTCAGACCATGCTCCGATATGGAGCTCGTTCTCAATCTAATGAATGCTTGCCGCCAGGCGTCGATTAATGTTCGTCAGGCGGCAATTCTTGCAATGCTTTTCTTAAGATTTTAGCTAAGTGCATATACGTGGGTTGCGCATGCGGTTGCACTTTTAGCTTTTTCGCCAAATCACCATACCAATGCCGCAAACGCGGATCTAATTTCGTATTGGCGCGACGCCCAAGCCAATACCAGCCTTGAAACGGTAACGATAATAAAAACAATGAAGTGACTAACGCCTGTGGAACCAATAATTGTCCTTGCCACTGCCACTGTACAGCCAGGTTTATCACCGCAAGCGCTGGCATCCAGCGTGCTGCAAATTGTACCGCCGGCACGACACGAGTTTCGGTCATCGCCGCAACAACTGCATGGCGAGGCCAAATGCTGGCGTAGTGTTGACCATCTTTCAGTAACTTAAATAAATTCATAAGAGCGTTAATCGTTAATCGTCATTCGAAGTTTCCTTTCTAATATCTAATATCCAATAGCTAATATCCAGTTTCTTTTCACGCTAACTGTACGGAATTCAATCACCACGTCAATACCTTAATATTCATACACTTACAAACTTCAATGCAGCTAACTCACAGAGTTATCCACATAAATTGTGGAGAATTCACAGCGGCTTTGTCACAATGCAGTTACAGATGTAACAACCGCGAGAGATAATCAGCTAATGAGTATAAAAGTTTATGGTATTCCCAATTGCGATACCGTTCGCAAGGCGCGCAAATGGCTGGAACAACAGTCTGTACCATTTGATTTTCATGATGTCCGTGCTGAACCGGTTCAACCAACTATTATTCAGGCGTGGCTTGAACAGTTGGGTGTCGAAAAAGTAATTAATAAGCGCAGCACAGCTTGGCGCGAACTTAGTGCAGCGCAACAGCATATTGCCAGCAATGCCGATGCTATCAAATTATTACAACAACACCCCACCTTGATGAAACGACCACTTCTAGATTGTCATGGCACTTTATGTGCGGGCTTTAATGATAAACAGTGGCAAGCTGCCTTGGAGCAAGCGTAGTGGATACTATTGCACTAACGTGTGAACTGATTAAACGCGCATCGGTCACGCCGAATGATGAAGGCTGCCAAGAACTGATTGGCGAACGTTTAGCGCGGCTCGGATTTCAACTTGAGTCGATGGTATTCGAAGACACAACGAATCTATGGGCACGTCGCGGCTCTGAAGGCCCGGTTTTTTGTTTCGCTGGTCATACGGATGTGGTGCCGGCAGGAGCAGAACACGCGTGGGTTTACCCGCCGTTTTCAGCAACTCGAAAAGATGGTTATATCTATGGCCGCGGTGCCGCTGACATGAAAGGTAGCTTAGCTGCTATGGTCGTTGCAACGGAGCGGTTCGTAGCTAACCACCCAGATCATCAAGGCAGTATTGCGTTTTTAATCACCAGCGACGAGGAAGGCCCATTTATCAACGGCACTCCAAAAGTGATTGAAACGTTGGAGGCTCGTGAGGAAAAAATAACTTGGTGCTTAGTCGGAGAGCCGTCAAGTACCGCAGAACTCGGTGATGTCGTTAAAAACGGTCGGCGCGGCAGTTTAACGGGCGACTTAACCGTTTTTGGTATTCAAGGCCATGTTGCTTACCCGCATTTAGCGGAGAATCCGATTCATTTGGCGGCCCCTGCTCTTGCAGCATTAGCGCAATCGCATTGGGATAATGGCAATAGTTCATTTCCACCGACGAGCTTTCAGGTTTCAAATATTCATGCAGGCACCGGAGCTGGTAACGTCATCCCCGGCGAAATGCATGTACAGTTTAACTTCCGCTTCAGCACTGAATCGACCTCCGAGCAACTGAAACAACGTGTCATGGATATTGTCGAACAGCATGAACTCGACTACTCGTTGACTTGGAAGTTAAATGGCGAGCCGTTTTTAACGGATTCTGGCGAGTTGGTTGATGCAACAGTAAAGGCGATTGCTGAGTTTACCGGTCGACTTCCTGAGTTATCAACTGCTGGAGGAACCTCAGATGGTCGCTTTATTGCGCCAACTGGCGCTCAAGTTATCGAGTTAGGCCCAGTCAATGCAACCATACATAAAGTAAACGAATGCGTCGCAGAAGACGATTTAGAAACCTTGACCCGCGTGTATGAAAAAATCCTTGAGAACCTCTTATGCTAACTATTGAGCAGCTCTACGGCATTCACGACAGTCACACCAGTCACGTTTCCGGTGAGCGCAACGGTGTGCGATTGCAAGAGCCTGTCGCCCAGGCCTACATCGCGATGCGTTCTGCAGCGCTGAATGATGGAATCAATATGGCAATTGCTTCTGCATTTCGCGATTTCGAGCGCCAGCGGCAGATTTGGAACCGTAAATTTAACGGTGAAGCACCGCTTTATAACGATCGCGGCGAGCAACTCGATTCGACACAGCTATCAATTGGGGAAAAAATTGAAGCAATACTGACTTGGTCGGCATTGCCAGGCGCTTCTCGCCATCATTGGGGTACCGATTTTGACATTTATGACCCTACCCCATTTAGCAGTGGCGAACGTCAACTCCAACTCATCCCTTCCGAGTATCAAGAGACCGGACCTTGTTATGCATTACATCAATGGTTGCTCAAATATGCTCGCGACTTTGGTTTTTTCTTCCCGTATGCGCGCTATCAAGGTGGCGTCGCAGTGGAACCATGGCATTTAAGTCACCAACATTTAGCGAATCAGGCACACGCCGAAGTAAACGTGAGCCAGTTAGCTGAAATCATCAGTGGTCATAACGTGGTGGGAAGCGATTATATACTCGATCAGATGGCCGAAATTAAACACCGTTATATTGACAGCATCTGCAATGCAGATATCACTTCAGGTGACATATGGTTTGGTTAATGATTTTACTTGCCGTGGGCATTATCGTGGGTAATTTAATGTTGCTCAAACACACAGCTCATATAAAAATGCCGTCGCTGAAAGATAAACAGCAACGGCATCAAGATGACTTAGAGGACGATGGTTGGCGCGATGATTAAAGCGGAACGCCCAAGCGCGCCGCGACTTCTTCGTAGGCTTCAACAACGCCGCCCAAACCTTGACGGAAACGGTCTTTATCTAACTTTTTACGGGTTTCTTTATCCCATAAGCGGCAACCATCTGGGCTAAATTCGTCGCCCAAAACAATGTTACCGTCGCCGTCCACACCAAACTCGAGTTTAAAATCAACCAAGAGCATACCAGCATCGTCGAATAGCTTTTTCAGAACGTCGTTTACTTTGAACGTTAGTTCTTTCATTTGTGCTAGTTGTTCAGCAGTTGCCCAACCGAAGCTGATTGCTAATGATTCGTTGATCATCGGATCATGTAGCGCATCATTTTTCAAAAATTGCTCGAATGTCGGTGGATTCAATTCTTGACCTTCAGTGACACCTAAACGGCGCACTAACGAACCTGCGGCGTAGTTACGAATGACACATTCAACTGGAATCATCGCTAGCTTTTTAACCAGCGTTTCAGTATCGCTAAGTACTTTATCTAACTGCGTAGGAATACCTGACGCTTCAAGTTTTGCCATGATGAAGTTGTTAAACTTGTTATTCACCATACCTTTGCGATCCAGCTGCTCAACTTTCTCACCATCAAAGGCTGAGGTGTCGTTGCGGAACTGAAGAATTAACCGCTCGGGGTTGTCCGTCGTAAATACGGTTTTGGCCTTACCCCGATATAATTCAGTACGTTTTTCCATGAGCAGCTATATCTCCGAACAGTTAGCGATTTAAATTGGCGATATTATATGCCACTTTGGGTGCGAATTTCAGCAGCAAATGGTGCAAAAATTTGCATCACGTCATCAGCACTTAGTGGTGTTCTATCACGGAAGATAGTAATTGAAGTACGTTTTGCATCACCGGTTACCTTCACTTCATAAGCCCCTTCAGATAAGTCTAATTTACCTTCAGAGCTACCACCCCAGAACGATTCCTCAAATTCATAAGTGACATAATAACGGCCATTTTCACGGTTAAAGTCATCAACTTCAAAGCCTAGCTCAGGCAAAACATCCTGCATTAGCGCCCATGTATAGCTGAAGCTCGCACCCATGATGAAACTTGCATAGCCATCTTCATCAAAGCCCATGTCAACAAGCACGGCACCTTCATCATCAAGGTCAGCAACGCCAGTTTGTTGGGTCATTGCAATTTCACTCACAACCATATTTAACACCGACGTGGCGGCATCACGGTCACGGAACTGAAGATAACTATTTTCAATTTCAACGGTATCGACCGCGCTCAAGTCTCGTTCAACTACAGCACTACTTACTGCAGTTGTTCGGCCATGCTCGGCGGTGTCGAACTTGAGCTCGAAGCGGCGACGAATGTTTACTTCTTCTTCATCTTCACCGTAAACAAAAGTTTCAGTAACCCAATCGGTTTGAATAAGCTTTCGGTCAACTTGCTCAGTTACTGCAATATTGCGCATTCGCAAAGCTTGTAATGCCCCCTGCCATACATATTGTTCAATATCAGACATGCCATCGAGTTCATCAAAATATACGCGAACTTGATCTTCAGCCTCTTCAACTCGACTGCCGTCGGCGACTGGCCAAACTAGTTTCGGGGCTAAAATCGGCACTGCTGTACCGATGGGCCCTGAACCTTGCACATCCGGCACCGTATAACGATTGGTTGGCTCTGGTAATTGCTTATTCGGTGCAGGTTGAATAGCACTCTCGGCAGTCAGGTCAGTGTACTCAAACTTGCCTTCAGCTTGTTGTTTTGGGGTAAACGTACATGCACTAGCAAGTACAGTGGCAGCCCCTGCTAGTACCAATAAATTAACTCTCATTATTACTCCGCTTTAGATTAAACCTGCTTGTTTTAATGTTTGTTCGATATGTTGTTGCTGCGGAAGTTCCGGCTCGGTCATAGGTAAGCGGTAATTCGCGTCTAATTTACCCATTTGTGCGAGTGCCCACTTCACTGGAATCGGGTTTGCCTGAACAAATAGCATTTCATGAAGACTCGCCAATTCAGCATCAATTGCCTTTGCTGTGGCGGCATCGCCTGCCGTTGCTGCGACTACCATCGCTTTCATTTTTTCTGGGGCAATATTGGCGGTAACGCTAATCACGCCTTGACCACCAAGTAGCATGAATTCACAACCAGTTGGGTCATCACCACTTAACAAAATAAAATCTTCACCGCAAAGTTTGCGCAGTTGTTCGACCCGCGTAATATCACCTGTGGCCTCTTTAATACCCACAATATTGGGAATTTGTGCCAGCTCAGCAACTTGTTCTGGCAGTATGTCAGAGGCTGTGCGCCCCGGCACGTTATATAACAATTGCGGTAAATCTGAAGCTTCAGCACATGCTTTATAATGCGCCAATAAGCCCCGTTGTGAGGGTTTATTATAATATGGGTTAACGTTTAAGAAGCCTTGGATTGGGAAACTACTCATACGTTCGGTCAACATGACTGCTTCAGCCGTCGCGTTCGAACCATTACCTGCAATCACCGAAATACGGCCATCCGCAATTTCCGCCACCGCAGCAACCACCATAATGTGTTCTTCGTGGCTCATGGTGGCAGACTCACCCGTTGTTCCCATCGCCACAATCGCGTCAGTTCCCGCTTCACAGTGCCAGTTAACGAGCCCTTCAAGAGCGTTAAAATCAACGTTACCTTGCTGAGTAAACGGCGTCACGAGCGCGACGATACTACCTGTTAGCATATTGCCCCCAATATTTTATGTGTAGCTCATGGTACTTTTACCGCTGACTAATGACAAGGCTGGCACAGGCTTTGCTTCAATCCCATGCATCTTTTATCATGTTTGCCTCGTATATAAATATTCACACGCGATGGAACGGAGCGATTATGAATACTTTAAAAGCAGGCGATAAAGCACCTCAATTTACCTTACTTGATGCGAATGAGCAGTCCGTAGCACTTGCCGACCTACTCAAGCAAGGTCGTGTTCTTGTTTATTTTTACCCGAAAGCGATGACGCCAGGTTGTACGGTGCAAGCCCAACAACTTCGTGACCATCAACAACGACTTCAAGAGCACAATGTGCAAGTTGTCGGTATCAGCACCGATGAACCGAAACGGCTCGCTAAATTCACCGAACGCGATCAGCTTAACTTCACGCTGCTTAGCGACGTCGACCACCAAGTCGCTGAAGCTTTTGGCGTCTGGGGCCTGAAAAAGTTCATGGGTCGTGAATATGATGGTTTGCATCGTATTAGCTTTTTAATTAATCAAGACGGCCAGATTGCTCACGTTTTTGATAAGTTCAAAACGAAAGATCATCATCAAGTCGTATTGGATTATTTAGCCGACGCTTAAGCTTTGTCATGACTTAATTCCGTTGGCTCTGGCTTGGAAGATAACGCAGTAATCACTGCTTTTACCAAGCTTGCCAATGGAATTGCAAAAAACACGCCCCAAAAACCCCAGAGCCCACCAAACACCAGCACTGCCGCAATAATATAGACCGGATTTAAGTTCACCACTTCTGAGAACAGCAATGGCACGAGTAAGTTACCATCCAGCGCTTGGATAATGAGATATACAATCATGACCCAAGCAAACATTCCGGTCCAACCAAATTGAAACAGTGCAACCAAAAATACGGGCAATGTCACAACAGCAGCGCCAATGTAAGGAATCAATACTGAGAAGCCGACCAGTACCGCGAGCAATACCGCATACCGCAAGTCAAAAAAGGCAAAGCACAAATAGGTAAACACCCCAACGACAACAACTTCAACGGCCTTACCTCGAATATAATTCATGATCTGCATGTTCATTTCATCGCTTACCTGAGCGATGAGTCGACGGTTGCTCGGTAAAATACGACTTACGTGGCGCAATAATTGATGCTTATCTTTCAACATAAAGAACACGAGCAACGGCACCACAATCAGATAAATTAGCAACGCCATGATGCCGACAATTCGTGATAAAGATTCGCCCAATATCGTTTCACCAAACAATAGAGCGCGTGACGTTGTTGTCTCGATAAACGTATTTATATTGGCTTGACTAATATATTCAGGAAACATTTCGGGCAGCCGGTTAAGAAGGACCTTAACTTGCCCAAACATTTGCGGCAATTCGCCAATTAATGCAACGGATTGTTGCCAAATAACTGGAGCGAGGAACAGCAATAACACGACGTTCAGCGCGACAAAACTTAAAAACACGATACCCACCGCACTCAGTCGCGGCATCCCCGCTCGCTCTAAACGTTGTACTGGCCACTCCAATAAATAGGCGAGTACCAGCGCCACCAAAATCGGCGCTAAGATATCGCTGAACAAAATAATCAGCGCAAACGTAGTCAATAACAGTAAAAACAAGGTCACCGCATCAGGATCTGAAAACTTGCGGTTGTACCATTGCTTTAAGTAATCAAACATTTGCTGCAGCTCCAAAATTTCGGGTAAAGATATTGCATGCCACCCATAGATACCACATCATAGCTTTGAACGTACCAGAGTAACAGAGCTGCATGCTGAAAACGGGAACCTTTTCACAATTTTATACTCGAAGCAGCAGGTTAATTAGGCGTATTAAATGAAGCAGTATATTGCAACCATCACAGCAGTCTCGCTTGGACTTATAATCGCATTGAGTGCGAACAGCACGCAGGCACAAGATCGCTTACCCGAAATCGGTACTGCTGGTGCTTCGGTCATGACTATCGATCGTGAACGTATCTACGGCGATATGTACATGCGGCAGTTGCGCGCACAAGCACCATTGGTCGGTGACCCTGTCCTCGATGAATACTTACGTGACCTTGGTTCACGAATGGTAAGAGAAGCAGATGGCGTTCGGTTCCCGTTTAGCTTCTTTTGGGTAAACCAAAAAGACATTAACGCCTTCGCCTTCTTTGGTGGCTATATTGGTGTTCATACAGGATTAATTTCTGAGGCTCAAACCGAGAGTGAACTAGCTGCTGTTTTGGCACACGAAATTGCCCACGTTTCTCAACGCCATATCGTTCGTAATATGGAACGCATGTCCAACGCCTCACCAACTACAATGGCAGCCATGTTAGGGTCGGTCATTCTAGCGGTCATCAATCCGCAACTTGGTATGGCCGCATTGACCGGCACCATGGGCGTATCGCAGCAAATGCAAATTAATTATACCCGCCAATTTGAGCAAGAAGCGGACCGCGTTGGTTTGTCCATTTTAGTTAATTCTGGTTTTGACCCGATGGGTTCGCCGGATTTCTTTGGTCGTTTGAGTGAAAAATATCGCTATACATCGCGTCCACCAGAAATTTTATTAACGCACCCATACAGCGAGAATCGACTTGCCGATATGCGAGCCCGAGCTGAATCAATGCGGCGCCCCGAAGTTCGTGACGCACAAGCATTTTTGTTAGCAAAATATCGAATTCAAGCTCGTCACTTAAGGCAGTTTAGCGAGGCCGAACTCCGTCGCCAAATAGAGTCTGCGCCTTCTGAGCACATTAAAACAGCGGCAACTTACGCGTTGGCGATTGTGTTGTTGGATAACCGTAGAGCCCAAGAAGCTGAAGACGTGTTAGCCCCGCTTCTGAAACGGGACCCAATGAACACATTTTTTATCGATGTTCAAAGCGATATTTTGTTGGCTCAAAATCGTTATGATGATGCGTTGAAAACGCTTGAAAATGCCTATATGCGGCAACCAAATGAACAAACGATTACGCTCAACTTCGCCAATGTGGCCGTAGAAGCTAAACAATATGACTTAGCTATCGCTTTGCTTCGCGAATTCCTGCAGCGTCACGAAAATAATGTATTAGCACTCGACTTATTAGCTACTGCTTACCGGTTAAATGGTAACAGCAGTTCAATGCATGAAACCCAAGCTGAACTGGCCGCTTTATATGGCGCCTTTGATCAAGCCATTGATCACTTGCATAAAGCGCACAAACAAAGCGGTCTAGAGATTGAAAAGCGACGCTTGCAGGCTCGCATTGAGCAGCTCATGGAACAAAAGCAGTTGTTGCAGAAGCTTAGTTCATAAAACTAATGCCCCGGCGGCACTTCCAAATCCGTTGCTTTCGCCAAAGTTTCCAGGGTTTGCTCACCTAATAGCGGCCCTTTGATTTCCCCACTCGGGGTCACGATATACGTTGCCGGTAAGGCGTTGGGTTGAGCAAATGGCAACATCGGCAACGGTTCATTTTGAATTAATGGAAACTGAATATTATATTCAGCCCGCAATGCCGCTAACTCTTCGTTATTTAGCCCATCAAAACTCACGCCAAGTAATTTCACCTGATCGCCGTAAAGTTCATGAAACTCATTGAGTTCGGGCAATTCCCGCAAGCATGGCGCGCACCATTCAGCAAAATAATTCACGACCACATAACCACCTTCAAGCTGTTGCCAGCTATAGCTACCATCAGTATCAGTGGAAAAATCTGCGGCCGGCTGACAGCCGCTTAAAAAAACTAATGAAGCCAACGTCACTGCTGGCAAAAATCGACAACGCATAGAGTTTCCCTTAAGCTAAAGCATTATTTAATCGAGGATTCACAGCAATGGCACAGGTAACGATTTATCACAACCCACGCTGCTCAAAGAGCCGCCAAACCCTACAATTACTCGAACAACATCATATTGAACCGCAGATTGTTGAGTATCTAAAAACACCACCTAGTGTGACAGAAATACAAACCTTGATACAACAACTCGGTTTTATTTCAGCGCGTGAATTGATGCGCTCAAAAGAAGATACGTATAAAGCGCTCGATTTGGCCAATCAACACGACGAATCAAAATTGATTCAGGCAATGGCCGAACACCCAAAACTGATTGAACGCCCGATTGTGGTGGTGGGCAATCAAGCGCGTTTAGGCCGTCCTCCAGAAGCAGTGCTTGAGATATTACCTGCATGAGTGTCAACATTATTATTCTTTATTACAGTCGTCACGGTGCAACCCAAGCATTGGCGGATGCCCTTGCTGAGGGGATCTTGAAAGCTGGCGGCGAGCCGCTGTTGCGCACGGTAACTGGCGCTGGTGACCCAGCCAGCCAGCGCGATCTAACGATTAATAAAGATGAATTAAAGCAATGTGACGGGTTAATACTCGGCAGCCCAGTGCGCTTCGGCCACATGGCAAGTGCATTACAACAGTTTTGGGAACAAACCAGCATCAGTTGGCTTAAAGGTGAACTGGAAGGTAAACCCGCGGCAGTGTTTACCTCTGGAAGCAGTATGCACAGCGGTCAAGAATCAACTCTTCTCGCGATGGGCGTGCCACTCCTTCACCACGGCATGGTACTATGCGGCATTCCATATACCGAACCAGCCATTCAACAAACCGTCTCAGGGGCATCGCCCTATGGCGCAAGTCACGTTGAACATGGCCATGGCAAGCAATTAACTGATCACGAATATCAAGCAGCGGTCGCTCTTGGTAAACGCGTCACAGTCGTTGCAGAAGCTTTAAAAACAGCACGAAAGCAAGGTACGCTATGATCCTAGATGAAAAAACTCGACAAATTCGATTTCTTGCACTGGCAAGCTATCTCGGTTTACTCGCCTTAATGATTATCTGGCAAGTTTGGTGTCAACGTGACAGCGAGTTTAGTGTGGTATTTCGGATTGGACTCTGGATAGTGCCGTTGCTATTCGCATTACCAGGTATGCTGAGAGGTAAACCATACACCTATGCTTGGGCGAATTTCATTTTAATGTGGTACTTTCTGCATAGTCTTACCATGCTCTATGTCGCGCCAGAACAAAGAGGCTTCGCTATCGCTGAGCTCGTGCTAACCAGCGCGGCTTTTGTCGGGTGCACTTGGTATGCGCGACGTCAAGGTAAGGCTTTAGGCTTGGGCTTAAAGAAGCTAAAAGACAACTCTAAATAGCGAGAACGTCCTTGATAAAAGGAATGGTTAAACGCCGTTTCGCTGCTATGGATGCCCGATCTAATCGGGCTAAACATACCAATAAACTTCGCATATTTCGCCCAAGTCGTTGCACCATAAACTGGGCTGCGTCGTCAGCTAAATGTAAACCCAGCGCTTTTGCGCGAACTTGCAAAGCTCGCGCCTTGTCTTCATCGGTGAGCGCATGAACGTGCATACTCAATCCCCACTGCAAACGCGAATGGACATCAGCTATTGCTACCTGTAAGTGACTCGGTGCATGTTTTGCGGTGATGACAATACAACCCCGCCCAGCATCCTTCACCCGGTTTAGCAACGCAAATAGCTCAAAACACCAATTTTCATTGGCACTGATGGCATCAATGTCGTCTAAGCAAATCAAAGAATAATGCTCAAGACCCTGTAAAATCTGTGGCTGCACTTGGTCATGTAATTCAGCCAGCGGTACGTACATTACTGCTTCTTCAGTATTCGCACACAAAGCATGTAGGAGGTGCGTTTTACCCACGCCTTCGGCGCCCCAAAGATAAGTTAAACCATCAGGAAGCTGCTGTAATACCTGGATTAACTCCTGGTTCGCGCCTCGCACAAAGGTCGCAAACGTTTCGTCATCGGGAAGTTGAACGGCTAAAGGTAATTGCGCTATTGCACTCAAGACTGACTCCAGCGATAAACTGGCATTTCGAACTCAGACCGACGTTCTGGATTGATCGGAATGAACGTGCGACTCAAATCAATCGCCTGCATAATTTGTGCCGGGTCGGTTTGAATATACAACTCAAATTCAGCTTCGTGCTCGCCATACTGCATAAGTTGGACACGATTCACTGACGGCAACTCGAGAAGTAACTTTTCAGCCCGTAATACATCCATAAACTGGCTCAAATCATTTACCTTTATCCGCCAAGTTCCTGCCATGTCTGCATTAGTACCGATTCGAAACCGCTGCGACAATTGTTGTGTGACGTCAGCTACTAACATACCGCCAAGTAACTCAGGTTGCATGGCACTCACTTCGCCGCGCCAGCGCATTCCGCCGAGTTCCAATGTCCAATCCAGCATCCATTCATCGCTCGTTATTGCACTATCGGCTTGATATAGTCGTGCGACAACCACCCCATCAGCATCATATCGACTGCTTGCAAACGTAATCCTATCTTCAAAACGAGCCCACAAATCAACCACTGAAATACTCATGGAGTCATTTAAATCTAGCAACGGCAATTTCACCGGTAAACCACGTGTTTGCGCAGCTTTTCGTAATTCATTGATGACCGGCCAGTCTTCACCGCCCCCCAGAATTTGCCGTTGTAAGTTTTCATCCTCAGCAACTACCCAAAACAATAATTCTGGGCGACGACTGCTCCAAACACCAGAATCCGCTTGTTGAATGACCCGGTCAATCTGAGGTTGGTCAAACTGCACCCACAACAACAGTTCATCAGCAGCTTGTTGATAACCATACTGAACCACAAAATTACGCACATTTTGCAATGCTAATTGCACAGATTCATGCTCTAGAACTGCATCGTCGCCAGAAACTTTCAACAGCGTGTTTGTTAAAGCTGTGCGCAATGCTTCATTACGTTCGCTGGTGGCTTGGCTGGTTACTGCCACACGAGCTTGATAAAGCTGTTTCACTTCAACGGCTGCATGCCCTGTTTGCAAAGGCGTGAGCAAATTAAGAGCGATTATAAATAATCCAATTACAGCGATTTTTAGGGTTCGCATAGCTACCTCATCACAACATCTTGTGCTCATCATAAACAGCCCTATGCTTGCTCGCAAGTAACAAGCTGTGGATAACCTCTTGGCGTTTCCGAAAATTTACCAACGTGATAAACTCGCTCAATAAATTCATCGTGACAAACTCAAGGATCGTCTCATGCTTAAGCAACAATTGCGCGCTATAAGCTCTTTACTGACAAGTATTACGCTTATTGGTATTTGCACCGGCATGACCAGTACGTTGTTGAGTTTACGTGCCACGATTGAAAACTTTGGTACACTCACCACCGGTATCATCATGTCAGCCTATTTTATTGGCTTCTTGTTCGGTACCACGCGCGCCCCCAAAGATATTCGTCGAGTGGGATATATTCGAGCCTTTGGCGGCCTTGCTGCGCTAGCGGCAGCCTCTATCCTCATTCAAGCAATATGGATTGACCCTATCGTATGGTTTGTCATGCGCTTTCTAACTGGCTTTGCGATTTCAGCTATCTTCGTGATCGTTGAAAGTTGGCTGAACACTATGGCCGATAACAAGAATCGCGGCACCTTGCTTTCTGTTTACTTGGTGCTGATTTATGGTGGATTAGTCGCTGGCCAGCTCATTCTTGGTATCACCGACCCAGCTGGGTTTATTGCCTTTGCGTTGGTTGCGTTGTTAATTAACTTGTCGCTCATTCCAATTTTAATCTCCGTTACCGTTGAACCAACAACGCATGAACCGCGCAAAGTTGCTATCAGTAGCCTACTAAAAGTAGTGCCGCTCGGAATGGTGAATGCTTTCATCATGCAAGCATGTTATGCAATGTTTTACGGTATCGGGCCAATGTATGCCACCTACATTGGCTTATCAGTGGCGCAAGTATCACTATTTATGGCGTCTTTTATACTCGGCGGCATGCTTGCCCAAGCGCCAATCGGTCTGCTCTCAGATCGTATCGATCGACGCATCGTCATGTCGTTCTGTGCAGGTACGGCGGCCATCATGGCGTTTGTCTTATCGCAACTAGATGCATCGGTCGCTTGGCTCATTTACTTATGCGTTGGCCTCTTTGGCGCGTGCGCGTTACCGCTTTATTCTCTCGGTATGGCACATACCAATGATTTTCTTGAAAAGGACCAGATGGTTGGCGCAACTGGCGCTATCATCAAAGTCGGTGGTATCGGTTCGATTATCGGCGCCCCTTCGGTCGCCGCCCTCATGCAATTTGGCGCAGTGAATTACTTCTTCTTATTAATCATGGTACTCACCAGTATTGTTTGCGGTTACTCGTTATATCGCGTTACCAAACGAGCGAAAGCTGGCGATCAATCGCATAGCGCGTACGCAATGTTGGCACCCACACAAACATCTGATGAGCTTTTAACAACGTTAGCGAATGAGCAAGAACTGTTGGATGAAGAGTATCAGGAAGCCCAGTTAGACGCTGAATCACAAGATGATCAGCGCCCTTCCGGTGGTGCAAGCGTTTAGGCTTGCACCCAACTGGTGACGAGTTGCTGAGCTTGTTCAGCCAGCGCATCTAAGTGCTCGGCACTGACAAAACTCTCACAATAAATTTTATAAACTGGTTCGGTACCCGATGGTCGAGCTGCAAACCAACCATTTGCAGTGGTCACTTTAACTCCACCAATTAATGCATCATTTGCCGGAGCTTTGGTGGTGATAGCCATGACTTCATCACCAGCCAACTCAGATACCTTGAGCTTGTAGGCACGAATACCGCTAAAACCAGCATTCATCTCAGCCGATGACGCCACATCAATACGTTTGTAATACGCCGTACCATGTTCGGCGCAGAGTCCATCATAATATTGACTCGGGTTTTTCCCGGTAACGGCGCAAATTTCTGCCGCCAACAAGGCTAAGATAATGCCATCTTTATCGGTTGACCATGCTCGCCCCTCGCGGTCAAGAAAACTGGCACCAGCGCTTTCTTCACCGCCAAAGGCCGTTGTTTCTGCGAATAGCTCTTGGGCAAACCATTTGAAACCAACTGGCATTTCTCGCAACTCACGCTGATTCTGCGCCACAACACGATCAATCATAGCGCTTGAGACGAGCGTTTTTCCGATAGCGAGCTCAGGTTTCCAGTTACGGTGCTTGCACAAATAATCAATAGCAACGGCAAGATAGTGATTTGGATTCATCAAACCGTGTGTTGGCGTGACAATCCCATGGCGGTCATAATCTGGGTCATTACCCACAGCAATATCGTATTGGTCTTTAAGCTTAAGTAAGCTGGCCATGGCATAGGGCGATGAGCAATCCATACGGATTTTGCCGTCCTTATCTAGGCTCATAAAGCGGAAGCTCGCATCGACGTCGGCATGATGAACCTCGATATTTAGGCCATAGTGCTCAGCAATGAGAGCCCAATAAGCGGCACCTGCACCACCCATCGCATCAACACCAATTCGCAATTTTGCGTCCACAATGGCTTGCATATCAATCACTTCATGCAAACTCTCAATATAGTTTTTACGCCAGTCTACTTGCTTCAACTTTTTACTTGCACGTGCTTCTGCATAAGAAACAGCGTTCACGCCCATCAACTCCGAAGATAACAACGCGTTGGCATATTTTTCGATGGTTTTAGTAGCATCTGTATCAGCAGGCCCACCATGCGGCGGGTTGTATTTAAAACCGCCATCGGTTGGTGGGTTATGCGATGGAGTAATCACCACCCCATCACATAAATCTTTGCTACGCCCACGGTTGTATCGCAAAATCGCGTGGCTAATCACTGGTGTTGGCGTGTAACCATCATCCGTTTGAATATGTACTTCAATACCATTACCAATAAATACTTCTAGTGCAGTCATGTACGCTGCTTCTGACAATGCATGAGTATCGCGACCAAGTAACAAAGGTCCGGTAATACCCTGCTCTTCGCGATAAGCAACTAAAGCCTGGCTTATTGCGAGAATGTGAGCTTCATTAAATGAACTAGTGAGTGCGCAACCGCGGTGCCCTGAGGTACCAAATTTAACTTGCTGTTGTGGGTTTCGTGGGTCAACTTCGTTAACAAAATAGGCACTAACCAGTTGGGCAATATTGGTTAAATCTTCAGCTGCTGCCGGTTGTCCGGCGCGAGGATGCAAAGCCATTATAAAAAGTCCCTAATTTTTTCTGCATGTTCCTGTGAGTAACCCAATTCGAGTGCAACTTGGGTTAGCATTGATTTCTTACGCGTGGTGTTATTGTTGGTTACCACATAATAAGGGGCATCCGGAATTTGTTTGGGATTCGTACTCGTTCCCGAGGCCTCGAGTTCTGCCTCAGTTTTTGCAAAATACTGCCGATCACGTCCACTAATCTGCAACACCGCATCAAACTTTTTGCTATGGCATTTATAAAGCATGCTCAAGATATATAAAAAACGAGCGACAATACTCCGTTGACCAGCCAGATCGGCGCGCGTCATCACATCAAAAATGGTGCGTCGGCCTAGGCCTTCGCTATTATCCGCTGCTACTGCAGCTGCGTCATCGACTTCGGGCATGGCAATAACCGGTTGTCCGGTTGCCTGCTCAGCTGGGCCTAGGCCAAGTAAACGACGTAAGATTGCCGATGCGCTCTCGCCAATATGTTGAGTATGGCTGGCAATATAGCGGTATAATTCATCATCAATTTCAATGCGTTTGGTCATTACCCGATCGCTTCTCGTTAGCTATATTAATTATGGATGGTGCTTTAAGGCACGTCTTCTGCACGCTATTATACCCAAGCATCGGCTAGGGTACAGGAATTCAACATGAGCACAGCACAGATTCTTAATTATGAAGTGATAGGTAGCGGCGAACCCGTGGTTTTACTTCACGGTCTATTCGGCGATTTAGACAATCTAAAAGGCCTCGGTCGCGATTTAAGCGAAGACTATCAGGTCATTCTGGTTGATGCCCGAAATCATGGCGACTCTTTTCACAGCGACCATATGAACTATGCGGATATGGCAAAGGACCTAGCCGCAACGCTCGACGAACTCAAGATTGATTCGGCGCATATCGTTGGTCACTCGATGGGTGGTAAAATCGCTATGGAATTTGCACTGACCTACCCAGAACGCGTGCGAAGCGTCATTGCCGCAGATATTTCTCCCGTTGCTTATGACCCAAAGCATCGACATATACTCGAAGCTTTGAAAGCACTCGATCTGAACCAAGTAAATAGTCGTACTGATGCCGACAAGCAACTCGCCCAGCATATCGATACCAAAGGCGTACGTCAGTTCTTGTTAAAAAATTTACGACGCGACGACAATGGTTATCACTGGCGCATTAATCTCGAGACATTAGATAGCTGCTATGAAGAAATTTCAGGTGCTGTGCGTGATGGTAGCTATGATGGCCCAATTTTGTTTATTAAAGGCGGTGATTCCAACTACTTAATGAATGACCATGCCGATGAAATTAAGGCTCGCTTTAGTCAGGTTGAAGTGAAAATAATAGAGGGTACTGGACATTGGTTACACGCAGAAAAACCACGCATTTTCAATCGGCTGGTACGGGCGTTTATTGAGAATCATTCTCGCACCTAAGTGGCGTTCGTGCTATACTCTGCGTTCTTTTTGAAATGATCCAAATAACCAAGAATCAGGTGTTACTGTTATGCTGTCAGAACATTATGAATTGATTGAAACCTTAGGTACTAATTTCGCCATTGCGTTTTTGTTTGTACTCATTGGATTAGCTATTCAAGATGTTCTGAAAAAAGGTGATGTGCCAAAATTTGGTCGTTGGTTTGTTTGGTTGGTATTATTTTTAGGGTGCGCTGGCTTTATTGCGAAAGGCATTATTCAAGCATTCTGGGAAGCAGGTCTTTAATTTTTACAGCAGGTAGTAAGACTCTATGGCAAGTGTAGGTATATTTTTCGGTAGCGACACTGGAAACACTGAAGCTGTTGCGCAAATGATCCAAAAAGAATTGGGCAAAAACTTGATCGATGTTTTTGATATCGCAAAATCAAGCAAAGAAGACATCGCATCATACGATTTGCTCATGTTTGGCATTCCAACTTGGTATTACGGTGAAGCCCAGTGTGATTGGGACGATTTTTTCCCTGAATTGGAAGAAATTGACTTCAACAACAAGCTGATCGCGATCTTTGGCTGTGGTGATCAAGAAGACTACGCTGAATACTTTTTAGATGCGATGGGTACTATTCGTGATATCGTGGAGGCTCGTGGCGGCATCATCATTGGCCACTGGGCAACAGATGGTTATGAATTTGAAGCATCGCGGGCATTAGTTGATGATAATCACTTTGTCGGTTTAGGCATTGACGAAGACCGTCAACCTGAGCTCACGAAAGAGCGCGTGCAAAAATGGTGTGCACAAATTCGTGACGAAATGGGCTTAGATCAATTAGGCTAAGCATTATTAGCGAATCGAACTCGAGTAGCGAAGAAATCATGAGCAACAAAGACGAATTACAATTAAAAAAAGCTGGCCTTAAGGTCACGTCTCCCCGAGTCAAAATCTTAGAGATTTTAAAAGATCCAAATAATCAGCACATTAGCGCTGAGGATGTGTATAAGATATTACTCGAGAAAAACGAAGAAATTGGCTTGGCCACGGTTTACCGTGTGCTCAATCAATTTGACGATGCCGGTATTGTAAGTCGTCACCACTTTGAAGGTGGCCGCTCAGTGTTTGAGTTGAGCGCGAAAGATCATCACGACCATTTGGTGTGTTTAACTTGTGGTCATGTCTTCGAATTCGAGGACGACGTGATTGAGCAACGTCAGCTGCAAGTTGCTGAAGCTAATAATATTAAGCTAACCAATCACAGTTTATATCTGTATGGTGAGTGCAAAGCACCAGACACATGTGTGAACAATCAAAACGCTGATATGGACTAATTAAGGCAGCCATCAGATTGACATAAAAAACGCGACATCATGTCGCGTTTTTCGTTTTTGCGTTATCTATTGGGCAGCGATTATTCGCTATCGCTCCAAGTATCGCGTAAACCAACCGTTTGGTTGAATACTAGCTTGCCTTCTTCGCTATCTTTACTGTCAGCACAAAAATAGCCAATACGTTCAAACTGGTAAGCTTGCTCAGCACTAGCAACAGCCAAACTAGGCTCAACAAAGCCATGTTTTACCACCAACGACTCTGGGTTTAAGGTGCTAAAAAAGTCTTCTTCCGCACCAGGGTTTGGCACTTGGAACAAACGGTCATACAAGCGGAATTCGCACGGCAGTGCGTGAGCGGCAGCTACCCAATGAATCACCCCTTTCACTTTACGACCATCCGCAGGATCTTGACCCAAGGTGTCTGGATCATATGTGCAATAAATGGTCGTAATATTGCCTTCGGCGTCCTTTTCTACGCGCTCTGCTTTAATTACGTAAGCGTTACGCAAACGAACTTCTTTTCCTAATACCAGACGCTTATATTTCTTGTTCGCCTCTTCACGAAAATCTTCGCGCTCAATTAGAATTTCACGTGCAAACGGAACCTGACGCGTCCCCATACTTTCATCATTCGGGTGATTTGGTGCATTCAGTTGTTCTTCGTGAGTTTCTGGGTAGTTTTCAATGACCAAACGAACCGGATCAATCACCGCCATCGCACGTGGTGCATTTTGGTTTAATTCGTCACGAATACAGGCTTCGAGCATGCTCATCTCAACTTGGTTATCCATTTTGGTAACCCCGATGCGATGACAGAACTCGCGAATCGAGCCTGGTGTATAACCACGACGGCGCATGCCGGCAATGGTTGGCATGCGTGGATCGTCCCAGCCGCTTACCTTACCCTCTTCCACCAGTAAGTTCAGCTTACGCTTACTCATCACCGTGTATTGCAGATTTAAGCGCGAAAACTCAATTTGCTGTGGGTGACAATCAATACTGATGTTGTCCAATACCCAATCATACAAACGGCGATTATCTTGGAACTCCAGTGTACATAATGAGTGTGTAATACCTTCGATTGCATCCGAAATACAATGGGTAAAATCGTACATTGGATAAACGCACCACTTGTCACCAGTTTGGTGGTGATGGGCAAAACGCACCCGATAAATTACCGGATCGCGCATACACATAAATGGCGAGCTCATATCAATTTTGGCGCGCAAACACACTTCGCCTTCTTGATATTTACCGGCGGTCATATCAGCAAAAATCTTCAGATTGTCGTCAACGGCAGTGTCGCGATAAGGGCTATTGGTACCTGGCTCTTTCAAGGTACCGCGCATTTCTCGCATTTGCTCCTGCGACGAAAAATCACAGTACGCTAAGCCTTTTTCAATCAGTTCAATTGCGTAGCCATGTAAACGGTCAAAATAGTCTGATGAATAGCGTGGCTTACCTTCCCAGGTATAACCGAGCCATTGCACATCGGCCTGAATAGAATTGACGTAATCCACTTTTTCTTTCAGTGGATTGGTATCGTCAAAGCGCAGGTTACAGCTGCCCTGATAATCTTCCGCAATGCCAAAGTTCAACACGATCGATTTAGCATGACCAATGTGAAGGAAACCATTCGGCTCTGGTGGGAAACGCGTGTGGACGCTCTGATGCTTCCCTGAAGCCAGATCTTGGTCAATAATTTGGCGGATAAAATTACTGCGGGGCGCGTTTGCTGCCATATCTGCGGCCATGAATTATTCTACTCCGATGCTAATTCAAAAAAATGAGCGTTATGATCGCAGTTTATCGACACCTACGCAAGACCTATAGAGTGAGGTTAAAGAAACGATAAGCCTGTTTTACCTCAGCTTGAGCCTGTGCCAACGAGATGAGTTGAAAACGCAGTGACGTGCCGGCCGTTGCCTGTGCTAGAGCCATCCGGCCTGACCAACTCACCACACCAATTTTCGGGTAGCCACCTAGTGTTTGGCAGTCGTTTAACATGATGATAGGCTGCCCATCCGGCGGAATTTGAATAGTGCCAAGCGGCAGTGGCTCTGAGATAATCTGTGGCTGTGCCCATAAAATCGGTTCCGACGCCTGTAGTCTCACTCCCATGCGATCTTGTTTGGCGGTTACCTGCATGGTCTGCTGCACCAGTAGTTGCCGAGCTTGCGCCTCAAACTGCTCATATTGCGCCGTTGCAATAATAGGCAAACATAACTCTGACGTACTCGAAATACGTGGTACGAATTGATGCTGGGGACGTCGATACGGAACCACTCCACTAGTATTGTATGCGCCGGCATTTAATTCATCTCCACCACGCAATGGTAGACCGTCATCGTGCAAACCACCCAAACCATCGCGCATCACCGTGGCAACTGAGCCAAAACTTGGCGTGGCCAAGAATCCCCCCGCTACCGCAAGATAGCTACGCAAGCCTCGCTCTGGTGCATCGATACGCACAGTATCACCGGCTTCTACCGAAAATACTTCCCACGTTGGTATGGGCTGTTGGTTTTTCGTCAGCTGTACCGGTGCTCCGCAGACCACCCAAAAGCTGTGAGATAATGCTGTGACGCTCAAACCACCCAGAGTAATCTCTAATTGTGCGGCTGTGGCTTTATTACCTAATAGCTTATTCGCCCATAAAAATGCACGCTCATCGATTGGCCCGCCGCGAGTGATGCCCTGCGATAAATGTCCAAATCGCCCCCAATCCTGCAAGGTTGCCAGTAGCCCGGGCTGTTCGATGCGAAGGGCTGCGTATTGACTACGACCGCTCATGACTGCCCCTCTGTAGAACCCGCAGAACCCTCAAAACGTACGTTGGCAGTTGCTTCTATCTCAATAAAGCGTTGTTTCGAGACAGCGATAAAGCGAATTTGGTCACCGGCTCGTAATTGTAACCCTGACTGCGTGCGCCAGCCTGCTACGCGACCGATAATATTCCAACCGCCAGGTGAAGTACGTGGATAAATTGCGGTTTGTTGATTAGCAATGGCAACACTACCCGCTGGCACTTTGGTACGCGGTGTGTCAACGCGCGGCACCTGCAAGGGCTCTGGAACATCACCAAGATAGGCAAATCCGGGAGCAAAACCAATGGTATAAACATGATACGTTTCTGCGCTGTAACGCTCGATAACTTCGCTTGAACTCAAGCAAGAGTGTTCGCATACACGTTCCATATCCAACGCAAACTCAGCATCGAAACACACAAAAAACTCGTGAATGTTAGCCTGATGCCCATCAACTTTATGCTGTTGTAATTGATTCAACTGGTTCTTGAGCCACTGCTCTACGCGATCAAAATCAGTCGTTTGGATATCATAAACAATCATTAAACTATGGTAAGCAGCGACAACATCGATCAACCAGCTTGGCTGTGCCCGAATGATCATATCGCGCAAAATATGAACCTGGTGATTCAATTGCTTATTAACTTTAGGTTCAAAAACGACCATGGCCGAATCAATACCGGCAACTTCTATCGAAACCTGCATACTAGACGCCATTCAAGGCTTGACGAATGGCAACGACAGTTGCGATAGATTCAGCGTTGTCGCCATGCACACATAGTGTTTGTGGGACAAGCTGCAGCTGCGAACCATCGCTGGCTATGATTGGCTCGCCGTTCGCAAACGCACGTGCTTGCGCCAAAATCGCATTGCGATCCGTTAATACAGCATCTGCATATTGGCGCGACCGCAAGGTTCCATCGGGTTCGTAGCGTCTATCTGCAAATGCTTCGAAACAAAGTGTCACTTGCGCTTGCTCGGCAATACGTTGCTGGATAGAGTTATTCGCTGTAGCCAGTGTTAGTAAATACAGTGATGGTTGATCTGGACACATCTGGTTTTGTTCTGCAATCACACGACAAACCAGTTCAAACAGTTCTTGATCGCGTTGCATGTCATTATACAAAGCGCCGTGCGGCTTCACGTAAGTCAAATCGGCGCCTGCTTGGCGACACAAAGCGCGCATGGCGCCAATTTGATAATGCAATATCGCCTTTAGTTCAGCTGGCGGAAAATGCAATGTCCGGCGGCCGAAACCAGCCAAGTCAGGATAAGCTGGATGCGCACCTATTTCGACCTGATGTTGAAGCGCCAGTTGAATGGTCTCCGCCATAATGGCTGGCCCACCAGCATGAAACCCACAAGCAATATTGGCCATATCAATATACGGCATGACCGCATCATCATCGCCCATCTGCCATGCGGCAAAACTTTCTCCCATGTCACAATTAAGTTTGATCATCACTGCTTATCAACCGAATCCTCTGACTTTTGGCTGCGCGCGCCAGTAAACCGTGCATAACTATAGGCAAATAGATACACGCCGACACCGACACTGGTAATAAATAATGGTGCTAAGGTTAACCCACCAATTTGGTGAGCACCGTACACAGCCGCAGCGCCGGTTAATCCGAGTGTAATCAGTGAAGCTGCAACCAAAGTAATCGGTTCGAGCCACTTTAATAACACGGTACCGCCTAACAAATTCACTAATGCGCCGAGAATAATCCCCCACGCAATCGGTACCCCTAATTTATACCACCCCAATTGCCAATCAATAATTGCGGCCCACAATTGTTGTTCGCTGGCATTATAAAACATCAAACCGACCAAGCCTGCTAAAATCACTAATCGCGTGGTTAATGACATCATTGTTTCCTATATTAATTATTCTAGATGAGCAACCAGGACAAAATCGCAATAACTGCGGCAATTACCGGAACCCACAAAATAGGTGATTGATACCACTTTAAAACAGGCCGCTGATAAGGCTCTACTCGTTCTTCCGTAGCAGGTTCTGGCCGTTTTTGGCGAAGTAACCACACCACACCAATCACTAATAATACAACGCCTAATTGACGGTAACTTGACGTTGCCTCTCCGGCTGGTGCTAGTACTGCGAGTAGTATACCAATTACGATAATTGCGAGTGCGCTAATTCGTGTTGTACTTGTTGTTTTCATAAGCTTATGTTTGCCCTTTTTGTTTTTCTTTTCGCCAAACCATGAAGAACCATATCCAACCGACTAATTGCATGATGATACCGACAATGATGGTACTTAAGGTTTGCTCCCAAATACCGCTGAGCATGGCAGCAAAACCTACAACCGCTAAGATGAGAGGATAAATCATCGCAATCTCCTTATTTGAACCTACACCTTACTTAAATCTTCAGCATCGTGAAAGGCTTCAATCATTATATTCGACTATTGTCGGGGCGAGTGCCATACTGCCGTGAGAGATTTTTATGCTAGTTTTTATGGGAATACTAACATCAGCCACGAGGCAGCTATGACCCGAGCCGCACAAGAAACGCAACTTGAAACATGCGAATCCGAGCACTTGCAACATGACGCAACAATTTATGCATCGGTACAACGTCAATTAACGCCCTATTTAGCCGTACACCGGATTTTGCCGCAAAAAGCTATTCGAATGCTTGGACCATGGTGCTTTCTTGATCATTTCGGCCCCGTTGCACCTACCAACTACCGCCAATTCGATGTGCCACCACACCCGCATATTGGTCTGCAAACCATCACTTGGTTGCTATCCGGACAACTATTACACCAAGATAGTTTAGGCTACGAACAACCACTACGCCGTGGTCAACTGAACTTAATGACAGCAGGTCGCGGCATTACCCACGCAGAAGTCGCCGACCATGATCCAGACCAACCGCTACACGGCTTGCAGTTATGGCGTGCGCTACCACCTGAACATGAGCAAACCGAACCGCGTTTTGACCATTATCAAGAAGTTCCAAAGTTTAGTCTGGGCGATTGTACCGCAACGCTAATTTGCGGTAGTTACGCAACGTCACAACGCCGTTGGAATAGTCCTGCTTTAAGCTTTAGCCCAAGTATCGCAATGCTGTTGCAAACACCGCGCACAACGGCCATTGAGCTGCACCTAGAGCGTGACTTTGAGTACGGACTGTATGTGATTAGCGGGCAACTCGAAACACTCGATAAAACCGTGCGCACGCATCAATTATTGAGCCTTGGCAGTAATCGTCAGAAACTTGTTCTCGAGTTTGCGGCAGACACTCAAGTGCTTTTATTGGGTGGTGAGACATTTGAGCAACCGGTAAAAATGTGGTGGAACTTTGTCAGTGCCTCACAGCAACGAGTCGAGCAAGCACAGCAAGATTGGGACGCCAAGCATAAGCGGTTTGGTACGGTTGAACATTATCATGCCAAAAAAGGTTAGTCATGGGACTCGTTCGTTTTGTCAGTAGAGCCACACGTCGACTCGGACTATGGTTTCTCGCTGCGGGAATCACACTTGCGGTGTTGTTTACGGCGGTTCTCATTTATAAACTGACGGTGTTTGAACCGGATCCACCTGTGGTTGCAAATTGCCAGTCGTTACAGCTAATTACAACTACCGATAGCGCCGCCGAAATTCATGTCTATGAGTGTCAGCGTGGCAGTACAAATAACAACTGGCAAAGCTTCGAAGTATGGCTCTATGAACCAAAAGTTAATGAGTGGCTACGTATTGCGACAGCCGAGCAAGGGCCATGTTTAACAGTATCGTGGCAACGCCAAGGTCAACTGATTATCCACCACGGTCACAGCCGCGGCGATCTCAATATTGCGAAAGCCTCGGTGATTTACAATGACGCCAACGGTCGACCTGCAACCATCAGCGTCACGACTCAACGTGAAGAAAAAGAGTGTCCGCTTTAACCAAGCTTCATCACCCATTTCAGTGGTAAGCGCTTCATCAAGAAGCCGATAAATGCCCACGGCCAAGTTGGCACATAAGCTTGCACAGGTTCTTTCTCAATTGCTTGTACGAGCTTCCGGCAACCGGTTTCAGTATCAATCATAAATGGCGTATTTTTAACTTTCTCGTTAATCTCTGAGCGAATATAACCCGGAAGAATGGCACTGACTTTTATCGGCGAGCGTGACTTGATTAAATCGGCTCGGATACCTTCTGTAAGTGCGAGCAAACCAGCCTTTGTTGCCGCATAAACAGTCATTGCGCGCGGCATACCGCGTAGCGCACTAATAGAACTAATAGTGACCAAGTGACCACTATTTTGCTCGCGGAAAATTTCAAGCGCAGCTTCGCACTGGGCCAGAGCGGCAACAAAATTGGTTTGAGCGGTTTGCACATTCGCATAAAAATACCCAGTGCCAAGTGATGCACCCTTGCCCATTCCAGCATTAACGATCACTCGGTCTATACTGCCAAACTCTTCTTTGAAGGCTTTAAACACCGCAAATACATCATCGTGCTGGTTCACATCTAAAGCCTTCACACTAACCTTAATTTCTGGGTAGGCTTTCTCAAGTTCTTGCTTTAAGGCATTAAGCCGTTCAGTACGCCGTGCGCACAAAGCCAAATTGCGGCCATGTTTGGCAAACTCACGTGCCATCCCCTCACCCAAACCTGAGCTAGCTCCGGTTATCAATATTGTTTTGCGCATTAATTATCCTTGTTTTATCAGTTTACGAGCTCGCCAATGCAAGTAATGCACTAAGAACCAAAAGTTTTTGAACGCTGGATTGCGTGTTTGTTTGTGGTGATAACGAAAATAAATTTGTTGGGCAATCACGCTAAGTCGAAACAAACCAAACACTTCATAGAAGCGAAAATCTTTGACGTTAACACCCATTTTTTCACAGTAATACTCAATTACTTGTTGGCGTGTGAGCATGCCCGGCAAATGTGTGGGTTGGCGTCTCGTTGAACGCGCAATTGGATCGTCATCAGCCTGAATCCAGTAAGCTAAACTATTGCCAAGATCCATGAGTGGATTACCTAAAGTGGCCAGCTCCCAATCAAGTACGCCAATAATCTTGGTGGGGTCACTCGTATCTAACACTAAATTATCGAAGCGAAAATCATTGTGTGTCATACAAATCGTTTCATGCGTTGGCATATTCGCATTCAGCCAATGCATAATCTTTTTGCCCGAGGGGACATTCCACGTTTTTGCTTTGGTGTAACGCTCGCTCCAACCGCGAACCTGACGTTCGGTATAACCAGCGCCTTTTGCCAAATCACTCAACCCAGCGGCGTTTATGTCGACTTGATGCAATTCAATGAGAACGTCTAGCGCGTTCAAACAAAGTTGGCGAGTTTGTGCTTCATTCAGTTCCAGATCCCGGGGCATGTTTTTGCGCGGAATGATGCCAGCAACGCGGTCCATGACGTAAAACTCATCCCCTATAATGCTATTGTCGTCGGTGTACAAACGCATCTCAGGAACATAAGAAAACACTGGCTTCAATGCTTTTTGAAGCCGATATTCACGCCCCATATCGTGAGCAGATTTTGCTTTTGTACCTGCCGGTGGGCGGCGCAGAATCAAATCGGCATTATCGAACTGCAAACGGTACGTCCAGTTTGATGCGCCACCACTGTATTGAGTGACTCGCATCTCACCGGACAAGTCTGGTAGTTGCATACGTAACCAGTCAGCTAATACTGTTTCAGGTAATTCTTCACCGCTACGTACGGCGCTGGCTTGGTCTTCAAGTTTATCGCTATGCACCTACGCCTCCCGATATTTCGCTAATTCAACTTTAGCGATAGTTGTTCGATGCACAGCATCGGGACCATCAGCAATACGCAACGCACGTGCCATCGCGAATAACGCGGTTAACGGTGTATCGTGGCTCATGCCGGCGCCACCATAAATTTGTATGGCCTCGTCAACAACCTGCTGGAGTACATTTGGAGCAGCCACTTTTATCGCAGAAATCTCTGCGAGTGCTTTCATGGCGCCAACTTGATCAATCTTCCATGCGGCATAAAAGGTTAATAGCCGAGCTTGATCGATCGCGATGCGCATATCTGCAACGCGCTCGAGATTGCCATTTAACTGTAACAGCGGCTTGCCAAAGCCAATGCGCTCCTGTCCACGCCGAATAAACAACTGTAACGCTTTCTCTGCAGCTCCTAACGCACGCATGCAGTGGTGAATACGACCCGGCCCAAGTCGCCCTTGCGCAATCTTGAAGCCATCGCCAAGTTCACCAATCACGTTTTCTTTAGGTACCCGCACATTATCAAACAGCACTTCACCGTGACCATAGGGTGCGTCGTACTCACCAAATGCCGGCAACATACGCTCAACGGTTACCCCAGCGCTATCCAATGGCACCAATACCATTGAATGACGTTGATGCTTTGGCGCATCCGCATCGGTTAAACCCATGACAATGGCAAATTTAGCTTGTGGATGTCCAAGTCCGGTAGACCACCATTTGCGACCGTTGATAACCACATCATCGCCATCAGCCACAATACTCGCCTGCATATTGGTCGCATCTGACGAGGCCACATCAGGTTCGGTCATGCAAAATACGGAACGAATTTCGCCGTTCAACAAGGGGGTTAACCACCGTTGCTGTTGTGCTTCGCTACCGAAGTGATAGAGCACTTCCATATTGCCGGTATCTGGCGCGTTGCAGTTGAAAATCTCGGGAGCTAATAGGCTGTGTCCCATAACTTCGGCCAAGGGCGCGTACTCAAGCGTAGTTAATCCAGCGCCTAATTTTTCATCAGGTAGAAATAGGTTCCACAGTCCTGCTTGCTTAGCTTTCGCTTTTAATTCCGTAACGATTGGCGCCACCTGCCAATGGCGCCAGTTTGAATCAGGGTTAAGGCGACGATTTTCTTTATGATAATTGGCTTCGATGGGTTCTATATGCTCTTGCATAAACGCTATCAAACGCTTGCGATATTCAAGAGTCTTTTTGCTTGGCGTAAAGTCCATAGGGCTACCCTGCTGTCCAGAAAATTCATTATTATTTAAACGACTGTTTGAATGATTGTAGTGAGTCAGCGCAAAATTAAAAGTCTTTATGTCGTGTTTAATGATCGTTGTGCCGTAGCCGGTAGCCGCTCTGCCAGAAAATCAATAAATACGCGTACAGCTGGTAATAGTCCGCGTCGGTATGGATAAACCATGTGCATGATGCCCACTGGTAGTGACCAGTCCGGCAATATCGGCACAAGCAAGCGATCTTGCACCGCTTGTTCACCTAAATAGTTCGGTAATGACACAATACCCAAACCTTCAATGGCTGCTTCGCGCAGTACAATCATGTCATCAGTAATTAACCGCGGCCGGAAACTGACGGTCAACTTCTCGCCACTTTGAGCGGTTAAATCATAACGATAACGGCCACTCGTATAGTGCAAACTCAAATGTGGATAATGCACGAGATCAAGAGGATGCCGTAAAGGTTTATCGATGCGCGCAACATCACCGCGATTAGGGCTACGAAACAGTGTACTCGGGGAATCGGCAAGCGGCCTTGCAATAAGTGACGAATCCTCTATAAATGGGCGCACTCGCAAAGCCACATCAACTCCCTCATCGATCAGGTTAACTGGCCGATTAGTTACCATCAGATTAATACGAACTTCTGGATACAACGCTAAAAACTCAGGCAATAGCGTAACTAACATACTTTGGCTGATGGCGTAGGGTGAGCTGACATGAATTTCACCGCGCGGTGTTTCTTGCACCATCTGTGTCACTTGCTGGGCAGCTTCAGCTGCCGCCACGAGTGTTTCGCAATGTACCAAAAATGCTTGACCAATCTCCGTTAACTTGAGACCTCGCGTGCTGCGGTGTAATAGTCGAACGCCCTGCTCCTCTTCCAATTCAGTAAGGCGCCGGCTAACTGTTGATTTCGGCATATTGAGCTCGCGTGCGCCGGCACTAATACTGCCAGTTGCCACTACGCGCGCAAAAATAAGGTAGTTCGTTAAATCAGGTATCGCCATCGTATTGTTGCCCCAAGCAAGCGTTCCATATATGGAACGATATTTCCCAATATAGCTAACTACCATCATAAATGGAACATCATTAAACTAGCGTCATTGAATAAAAACCACAGCGCAAATGATTAGAGAGGTTTCTATGAAAATTTTACATATTGATTCAGGTATTTTTGTTGAGCAATCTGTTAGCCGTAAAATTAGTCGCGATATCGTGACGCATCTAACAGCACAACAACCAGCAGAAGTCGTCCATCGCGATGTCGTCTTGAATCCGATTCCACATTTGGATGCCGAAACATTACTGGCAACTGAAAACCCGCTGAGTGACGAATTGATTGCCGAATTGCAGGCCGCCGATGTGTTAGTGATTGGTGCCCCGATGTATAACTTTACGATTCCGACGCAATTGAAAGCGTGGTTGGATCGCGTATTGAAAGCCGGTGTCACCTTCAAATATACCGAGCAAGGTCCTGAAGGTCTGCTCAAGGGCAAAACGGCATATATTGCCTCTGGTCGTGGCGGTATCTACAGCAAAGGCGACGCGGCGGCACTTGACCATCAAGAGAGCTATCTACGCAATGCATTAGCTTTCATTGGTATTACCGATGTGCACGTGGTTCGTGCAGAGGGTGTTAACTTAGGCGACGAGCCCCGCCAACAAGCATTAGCAGCTGCTGAAGAAGCGGTAGCGGAACTGTAATTAAGATTTGAGTGACGGTTCGACGACCTCCCCCGATTGGTCGTGATTAGCGCACCACCCTTGGTGCGCTTTTTTTTACTTCTCCATTACTCGTCGTATGCCAAGTAACGAAGCACGGCGGCTTGCTGAGCAATCGTTTCTTGTCGTAATGCTGATTCATACAAGGTTATCCATGCGGTACACAGCAGTTTGGGTTGTGCGCGATACGACTCTGAATCAGCGATAATGTTTCGATAATTCGGATTATCGCGCGAGATATTGTCTAACATATTATTCGCTAACACCGGCGTACTGCCAAACACCGCTTTATAATCGGCTTGTAAATCAGTGGTTTCAATAACCTGCTCAATAGCGCGACGATGGGTTGCGTATAAATTTGTAGGTAATACGGTTTCCAACGCTAAGGCAGAATCAAACCATTCTGGAAATAAATACTGAACGCATTGCTGTGAATTAGTGAAGTTTAAATAATTAAGATTATCCACCACGCTTTGCCAATATCTAACTAATGCATCATCCGGCGCTTGCTGCAAATGTTCAGGTTGCCACGATTTCTGTAGTTGTGGCGTCGCATTACTACTTGCAAATCGTTCGCTCTCAACAATCTCATCAACAACTCGCGATGCTATCAACTCGATGTGTCCGGGATACCACATACTCGCGCCATCCACCCCAACCGCATGACGAATAAATTGCTCAGAAACCCCATGGCGACGATAAATACGTTTAAATTCATCATTTAATTGAGCGAGGTTTTCACTCGACTGGGTAGGTAGCGAAGCGCTATGGAATCCCAAGATGCCCCGTTTGCTTAAATAACGTTTATTCCCGCCCATGAATGCCAACGTACAAGCACTTGAGCATTCACTCGCCACATAGGTATCGAATTGTTGCTGTTGAATAAACTCGTATAACTTGACCGCTTCACTGACTCGGCCACCTTTTGAATTTAAATGAATGACCTGTACCGACGGATACTGCTTCACAACTTCACGAACACTCTCAGTGGTACCAAACGGCATGCTTCCAATGAGTTCGAGTTCGGTGCCTTGATTCAGCACTCGCAACTCAAAATCCCCAACCATATCGCCATTCGACATTAAATCGACCCCCTCTTTAAACTGCGGGATCCCGATTGCGGTGAAATCTAATACAGCACGGACAGCTGCAAGAACCACCATGACCTTGGCAGTATTAGCCCAAAGCAATCGTCCGCCTTCTGAAGTATGGTATTTTGCCGAACGCCAAATTCCCACGAGCTGCCAAATGGTTAGCGGCACAATGAGACTGCATAGAAGAACCAGAATTGAGCCAAACAGGCTTGAGCTTACGGCATAGGAACTGACAAACTCATTGGTTATTGCGACACCAATCGACACCGCAACAGTCAGCCCGACGCCAATGATCCAGTAAGCGAAGCCAAGGGAATAATCGCCACGCCAGTGCTTAAGAATGATATTTTTCAGTGCAACGAGCATAATTTAGCGAGTTCCTTGAGCTACTTGATGCATTCAAAAACGTGAATCGTTTTCACACGGAATACCATTATTGTTGTCATCTAGATAAGTGCCTGGGCAGAACTCTAAAAAGAACTCAGCTTCTGCGCGAGATTTCATTTGCGCACAATATACGCGTCCATCACAGTGAAACTCAGGTTTCTTTTGAACCACCTTACCTTTTACCGACTGTACAAAATAGCTCAAAAGCCCACTGCGGTTTTCCGGCGTAGGTTTTTGTTCTTCGAAGTAATTCCAAATAGCAAGAATTAGCGCACAAATTAATATTATTTTTTTCATGAGGCGTTCCCGATTAACATCAGAGTTAATAACACTCACACCACATTTGTTATGGATTTATCTTAGACAATAAAATCATATATTACAATTTTATAAAAATAATACCCATTTTTTAATATTTAACGGCGCTCTTATATCATTAGATATAGTTTCAAGTGCGGAATTTAAGGACGTTAATGAGAATGCCGCCAATAATTAATAATGCGGCAATTGAAAGTCGTGATGTAATCGTCTCATCGGCGACGATAATTCCACCAACCGTTGCGATTAGCGGAACACTCAGCTGCCCGATTGCTGCAGTGCTCACATGAAGCCGTGGTAGCACCAAATACCAAACGGCATAGCCTAAACCTGACGTCACCGCTCCAGACAACAGTGCAAGTCCGACACCTTTGCTTGTCACTTGTAGATCGGGTAGAAACCACATCAAGGCAAAGGTAACCACGACTATCGCGCGACTAAAGTTATAGGTTGTATCGATTAATGGTGTGGCACTGCCGCGACCATGAATTGAATAAAAGCCCCACGCCGTGCCAGCAATTATCATCAGCACTACCGATAACCATGATTCCGGCAGTTGCAAACTCGGTGCTACTAAGTAAGCCAGCCCAGCAAAAGCAATGGCACTGCCTAGCCACTCTCGAACGCACACAGAGGCGCCCTGTACGAGATTAATACCAAACATTGATAACTGCACTGCGGCAAATAAAACTAATGCGCCAAAACCTGTTTCAAGCACGACATAAGCGAACGAAAATGCAATTGCGTATATCGACAACGTCAATGCGCCCCACCAATTACCCTTGCTGGTTTGTAACGCCTTAACAGAAGATGCTCGACCTAAAATTGCTACGAGCAACCACAGCGCTAGCGCACCACTAACAATGCGTAACCAAATAAATGATGCGGGATCAATACTATTATCTAGCAAAGCGTAGCGAGCAATAATCGAGTTACCTGCAAATGCTAACAGGGCAACAAGAAAGAGCATGGTTGTTTTCATTGTTTGCGCTCAATTCTCAAAGTCGGTTGTTAAAAACAAAAAAGCCGCTCAAATGAGCGGCTTTTAGCATGACTTAACTGGAAGTAATTACCAACCAGTTTTTTCGCGCAACGCTTTACCGATATCGGCCAAGCTACGCACAGTTTTAACACCAGCAGCTTCAAGCGCAGCAAATTTCTCGTCTGCAGTACCTTTACCACCAGAGATAATTGCACCAGCATGGCCCATGCGCTTACCTGGAGGAGCGGTAACACCAGCAATGTAAGAAACAACTGGCTTAGTCACGTTGTGCTTGATGTACTCGGCTGCTTCTTCTTCTGCAGTACCACCAATTTCACCAATCATTACGATTGCTTCAGTTGCAGGATCTTTCTCGAACATTTCAAGAATATCGATGAAGTTTGAACCAGGAATTGGGTCACCACCGATACCAACACAGGTCGATTGACCGAAACCTTCGTCAGTCGTTTGCTTCACAGCTTCATAAGTCAACGTACCAGAACGCGATACGATACCTACTTTACCTGCTTTGTGAATGTGACCAGGCATGATACCAATCTTACATTGATCAGGAGTGATAACGCCTGGGCAGTTAGGACCAATCATACGCACGCCTTTGTGCGTCAAGTACTCTTTCACGTAAAGCATATCCAATGTTGGAATACCTTCAGTGATACATACGATCAGCTCGATACCAGCGTCTGCAGCTTCAATGATTGAATCTTTACAGAATGGTGCTGGTACATAGATAACAGATGCTGTTGCACCAGTTGCTTCTACCGCTTCACGTACAGTATTGAACACTGGTAAACCAAGGTGCGTTTGACCGCCTTTACCTGGAGTTACACCGCCAACCATTTGCGTACCGTAAGCAATTGCTTGCTCAGAGTGGAAAGTACCCTGACCACCAGTGAAACCCTGGCAGATAACTTTGGTGTTTTTATCGATCAAGATAGACATTATTGACCTCCTGCCGCAGCAACCACTTTATCAGCAGCATCAGACAAGCTCTCTGCTGCGATGATGTTCAGGCCACTTTCTGCTAATTTTTGACGACCTAGTTCTGCGTTGTTACCTTCAAGACGAACAACAACTGGAACTTTCACGCCAACTTCTTCAACTGCGCCCATGATGCCTTCAGCAATCATGTCACAACGAACGATACCGCCGAAAATGTTAACCAATACGGCTTTAACAGCGCTATCAGACAGGATAATTTTGAATGCTTCGGTTACGCGCTCTTTGGTTGCGCCGCCACCAACATCCAAGAAGTTTGCAGGTTGGCCACCAGCAAGCTTAACGATGTCCATGGTACCCATAGCCAAACCAGCACCGTTAACCATACAACCGATGTTACCGTCTAGGGCAACGTAGTTCAGTTCCCACTTAGCCGCTTGTGCTTCGCGCTCGTCTTCTTGCGACGGGTCGTGCATTTCGCGGATTTTAGGCTGACGATACAGTGCGTTGCTGTCGATATTGATTTTACCGTCTAAGCAGTGCAGATTGCCTTGCTCAGTGATAACCAACGGGTTGATTTCCAACAAAGCGAAATCATACTGCTCGAACATTTTTGCTAGGCCCAAGAAGATTTTAGTGAACTGCTTCACTTGCTCTGGGTTTAGGCCTAATTTGAAGCCAAGCTCACGACCTTGGTATGGCTGTGCACCAACAGTTGGGTCAATCACCGCTTTCAAGATTTTTTCTGGCGTTTCTTCAGCAACTTTCTCGATTTCAACACCACCTTCGGTTGACGCCATGAACACGATTTTACGTGTCGCACGGTCAACAACTGCGCCTAAGTACAGTTCTGAAGCGATATCAGTCAAGCTCTCTACCAAGATTTTAGCAACCGGCTGACCGTTTGCGTCTGTTTGGTAAGTCACTAAGTTTTTACCTAACCAGTTGCTCGCAAATGCGTGCACTTCGTCAAGGCTAGATACTAATTTAACACCGCCGGCTTTACCGCGGCCGCCTGCGTGTACTTGAGCTTTAACAACCCAACGATCACCGCCGATTTTTTTGGCAGCTTCAACGGCTTCGTCTGCAGTGTCTACTGCAAAGCCTTCAGATACTGGCAAACCAAACTCTTTGAAGAGTTGTTTAGCCTGATACTCATGCAAGTTCATGATGATCTTCCGATTCGTTTGAACAACAAAAGCAGCGTCATGCTGCTTACCCGAAAATTCGCGCGTATTTTACAGTTTCGCGCGGAAAAAATACAGCCGCTGTTCGAATTGACATGCAATTGCAACACAGCGGCTGTGTATTATGTTATAGGTCCAACAACAAACGCTGTGGATCTTCTAACAAATCTTTGATGGTCACTAAGAAACCAACAGATTCTTTACCGTCAATGATGCGGTGGTCATAAGACAATGCCAAATACATCATCGGTAAAATTTCCACTTTACCGTCAACCGCCATCGGGCGATCTTGAATTTTGTGCATGCCCAAGATTGCGCTTTGCGGTGGGTTGAGAATTGGCGTCGACAACAGTGAACCGAATACACCACCGTTGGTAATGGTGAAGTTTCCGCCTTGCATATCTTCCATAGTCAACTTGCCATCACGACCTTTGATTGCGAGGTCACGAATACCATTTTCGATTTCTGCAATGCTCATCTTATCGGTGTCACGTAATACCGGCGTTACCAGACCACGTGGCGTTGACACTGCGATACTGATATCAAAGTAGTTGTGGTAAACAATATCGTCGCCGTCAATTGACGCGTTCACTTCAGGGAAACGCTTGAGCGCTTCGGTTACAGCTTTCACGTAAAAGCCCATGAAACCTAAACGTGTATCATGACGTTTTTCGAATTCGTCTTTGTACTTCGAACGCAAGTCCATGATTGGCTTCATGTTCACTTCGTTAAAAGTCGTCAACATTGCAGTTGCGTTTTTCGCTTCAAGCAAACGCTTCGCAATTGTTTTACGTAAACGAGTCATTGGCACACGTTTCTGGTCACGGTCACCAGCTACTGGTGCGGGAGCACTTGCAGTCTTAGCCGGCTCAGATTTTTTCGACGCACCGTCTTTCAGATGCTTCTCAACATCTTCTTTCGTGACACGGCCACCTTTACCAGTGCCTTTGACGTCAGACACTTTCAGGTTATTTTCAGCCAACATACGGCGTACCGCAGGGCCTGCAACTTCGCTATCACCGTCATCAGCAGATTCTTCTTTACTGGCATTTGAAGATTCTTTGGCTGAATCACTTGAATCTGCTGAAGCACCGGCTTCAACAATGCCGATGACGTCATCAGCACCAACAGTTGCGCCTTCTTCTTGCTTAATCTCAGCTAACACACCGTCTGCCGGAGCAACAACTTCAAGAACAACTTTATCCGTTTCGATATCGACCAAGTTTTGGTCGCGAGTCACGGCTTCACCTGCTTTCACGTGCCAAGTCGCAATCGTTGCGTCAGCGACAGATTCCGGTAACTGAGGAACTTTAACTTCAAGCTTTTCGCCTGAACCAGAAGCTTTCTTCTCAGCTGGCTTATCCGCTTTTTTCTCTGCTTTTTTGTCATCGGCCTTGGTTTCAGATTTTTCAGCTACTGCGCCGTCACCTTCTTCAAGCTTACCAATAACTTCTTCAGCACCAACAGTAGCGCCTTCTTCAGCAATGATTTCACCGATTACGCCATCAGCAGGTGCAACCACTTCCAACACCACTTTGTCGGTTTCGATATCGACCAGATTCTGATCGCGCGATACTTTGTCACCTGGCTTCACGTGCCAAGTAGCAACTGTTGCGTCAGCAACAGATTCAGGGAGTTGTGGAACTTTAATATCAATAGCCATGGTCAATTGTCACCTATTTAATGGTTAGCGCGTCATCGACTAATTTTTGTTGCTGTTTGTTATGCTCAGACAAATAACCTACTGCTGGTGCAGCCGAAGCTTCGCGACCTGCGTAAGTTAATTCTGCGCCCTTCGGAATTGCCGCACGGAAGTTGTGCTGACTGCTATACCAAGCACCTTGGTTTTGCGGTTCTTCCTGACACCAAACAAAATCTTTCACATGCTGATAATCTTTCATGATTTCAGCGACTTCTTCAGCAGGGAACGGATACAATTGTTCGATACGAATAATTGCAACGTCTTCTTGCTCACGCTTGCGGCGCTCTTGGAGTAAATCGAAGTAGACTTTACCCGAACAGATTACCACGCGTTTTACTTTTTTCGGTGTCAAAGAATCGATTTCACCAATCGCATTCTGGAAAACACCTGTTGTTAATTCATCTAACTCAGATACCGCTAACGGATGACGAAGCAATGATTTTGGCGTCATCACAATCAACGGACGGCGAACCGGACGTAGATGCTGGCGACGAATCATATGGAACACCTGAGCTGGTGTAGTAGGTACGCACACTGACCAGTTATGGTCTGCAGACAACTGTAAGAAGCGCTCAAGACGCGCCGAGCTGTGCTCCGGGCCTTGACCTTCATAGCCGTGTGGCAGCAACAACGTCAGACCACACAAACGACCCCACTTCTGCTCACCTGAGCTCAAGAACTGGTCAATAACGACCTGTGCTCCGTTGGCGAAATCACCAAACTGCGCTTCCCACATCACCATTGATTTTGGCTCTGCGGTTGCGTAGCCGTATTCAAAAGCAACTACGGCTGCCTCTGATAGTACTGAGTCATAAATTTCAATTTGGCCTTGGCCGTCACGAATATTGTTCAGTGGCATGTAGGTGCTTGCATCTTTTTGATTATGCAATACCGCATGACGATGGAAGAACGTACCACGACCGCTGTCTTGACCAGTTAGACGAATATGCACGCCTTCGTCAACTAAACTTGCATACGCAAGATTCTCGGCAAAGCCCCAGTCAGCTGGTTTTTCACCTTTCGCCATTTTCATGCGTTCTTCGTAAACTTTCTGCACGCGCGAGTGCAACTTATGCTCTTTCGGCACAGTGCTCATCGCTTTACCAAGCTTTTCAACTTGTTGCTTACTCATTTTCGCGTCGTATTCAACATCCCATTCTTGGCCTATATACGGAGACCAATCTGATGAGTGGCTCTTCATTTCACGCCATTCGTCGACGACAATTTCGCCTTTATCCAGCGCATCACGATAATCGCTAACCAGACTTTCACTCGTATCGCCATTAATAACGCCAGACTTTTCAAGACGCTCTGCATAGATAGCGCGAGCAACAGGATGCTTTTTCACCTTCGTATACATCACTGGCTGTGTTGCACTTGGCTCGTCTGCTTCGTTATGACCGTGACGACGATAACAAACCAAGTCAATCATCACATCACGTTTAAACGTGTTACGGAAGTCAAGCGCAAGCTGAGTCACAAACACAACGGCTTCTGGGTCATCGGCATTCACATGGAAAATCGGAGCCTGAACCATTTTTGCAATATCAGTACAATATTGCGTTGAACGAGTATCTTCACGTTTTGACGTGGTAAAGCCAACTTGGTTGTTCACCACGATACGAATTGAACCACCCACTTGATACGCACGAGTTTGCGACATGTTGAAGGTTTCTTGCACGATACCTTGACCCGCAATCGCCGAATCCCCGTGAATGGTTATTGGTAATACTTTCGCACCCGTTTTATCACCCAAACGATCCATACGCGCTCGCACTGAGCCCATAACCACTGGGTTAACGATTTCAAGGTGTGAAGGGTTAAATGCCAAGGCAAGGTGAACATCGCCACCTGGTGTTGCAAAATCAGACGAGAAGCCCGAGTGATACTTCACATCACCTGAGCCCTTGTTATTCGAATGCTTACCAGCAAATTCATCAAACAAATCTTGTGGCTTTTTACCGAGAACGTTTACGAGCACGTTCAAACGGCCACGGTGTGCCATACCAATAACGACTTCTTTACTGCCTTGCTCACCAGCGCGGCTGATCAGCGCTTTCAGCATTGGAATGAGGCTATCGCCACCTTCTAGTGAGAAGCGTTTCGCACCCGGGAATTTTGAGCCGAGATATTTCTCGAGGCCATCGGCTGCGACAAGCTCTTTTAGAATGCGTTGTTGCTGCTCTTTAGCAAACTCTGGACGACCACGAACGCCTTCAAGACGTTGCTGAATCCAGCGCTTCTCTTCAGTCGAGACAATATGCATGTACTCGGCACCAATTGAGCCACAGTAGATATTGTTTAAGACCTCATAGATTTCGCCCAGCTTCATGGTCTCTTGACCAACAGCTAACGAACCCACGTTAAATTCTTTATCGAAATCATCTTTCGATAGATCGTGGTGTTCTAGCGCTAGGTCTGCAACTGACTCTTGCTTCCATAAATCGAGTGGATCAAGGTTCGCGTGCTGATGACCGCGGAAACGATAAGCGTTGATCAACTGCAAGACTTTAACTTGCTTCTGATCGGGAGCGCCCGCTGTCACCGTGCCGGCTTGCTTGAGCTTATTTTTCGCAAGCGAACGGAATTGTTCACGAACCGCACTATGCTTTGTATCAACACCTGCGCCTTCACGCGGCAATTGATCAAAGAATTTGCGCCACTCATCACTAACCGCCGTCGGATCGTCGAGATACAACTCGAACAACTCCTCGACATAGGCCATATTACCACCAGCCAGGTGGGAGGATTCTAGCCAGGCCTGCATTACGCCATCTTGCATCGCTGTTCCTTCACACTCGTTTTATAAAAAAATAGCCACCCAAGCTGGATGGCTATTTCGATACAGCTCGGCCACTACTATAGCAAATCTGCGCAATTAAATTAAATTGCGCGATTCAATAGCATGGATTTGATGTTACCAATAGCCTTCGTTGGGTTGAGCCCTTTTGGACACACGTTGACGCAGTTCATGATACCGTGGCAACGGAATACGCTGAACGCATCGTCAAGGTCGTTTAAACGCTCTTCTGTCGCCGTATCACGGCTATCAATCAAGAAGCGGTAGGCGTTTAACAAACCTGCTGGTCCAATAAATTTGTCTGGGTTCCACCAAAACGAAGGACATGACGTTGAGCAGCATGCACATAAAATACATTCGTACAAACCATCCAACTTCGCCCGATCTTCTACCGATTGCAAACGCTCACGCGCTGGTGGGGTTTTGTCATCGTTAATCAGATACGGTTTGATTTTTTCATACTGCGTATAGAACTGACTCATGTCGACAATCAAGTCACGGATAACCGGAAGACCTGGTAATGGACGAATCACAATCTTCTTGTCACCGCCTTTAAGCGCTGACAATGGCGTGATACATGCGAGGCCGTTTTTGCCGTTCATGTTCAGACCGTCAGAACCACACACACCTTCACGGCATGAGCGACGGAACGCCAACGTTGGATCTTGCTCTTTCAACAACAACAGCAAGTCGAGCACCATCATGTCACGGTTTTTCTCCACCTCAATGGTGTACTCTTTCATGTATGGTGCGTTATCAACGTCTGGGTTGTAACGATAAACTGAAATATTCAACTTCTTCATCGTTGTCACCTAACCTTAGTAAGTCCGCGCTTTCGGCGGGAATGCTTCACGCAGTTTTGGCTGCATATTCACTTCGCGCTTCACAATCGATTCGTCCTGTGGACGATATACGGTGTGCACCAACCAGTTTTCGTCATCACGATCTGGATAGTCGGCACGGCTGTGAGCACCACGGCTTTCAGTACGGAAGTTTGCAGCAACTGCTGTTGAATAAGCTGTTTCCATCAAGTTATCTAACTCTAAGCATTCAATACGCTGTGTGTTAAATTCTTTACTGGTGTCATCCAAACGCGCATTTTGCAAACGTTCACGGATTTTCTTCAGTTCTTCTAAACCTTCAGCCATCGCTTTGCCTTCACGGAATACCGAGAAGTTCAGCTGCATGCACTTCTGCAAGTCTTTCTTAATTTGTACTGGGTCTTCGCCATCTTTGTTGTTTTCCCAACGACGAACACGTGCCAGTGCGGCTTCGACTTGCTCTTCTGATGCTTCTTTCGCATCACCAAGTGATTTCATCGCGTCAGCAAGATGCAGACCAGTCGCACGACCAAATACCACCAAGTCTAGCAACGAGTTACCACCTAAGCGGTTAGCGCCGTGTACTGATACGCAAGCGATTTCACCACAAGCAAATAAGCCATGGATTGGCGTTGCGTTACCATTCTCATCGATCTGTAACGCTTGACCGTTTACGTCAGTTGGAATACCACCCATCATATAGTGACAGGTTGGGATAACCGGAATTGGCTCTTCAGCTGGGTCGACGTGCGCAAAGGTTTTCGCTAAGTCACAAACGCCAGGTAAGCGACTTTCTAAAACATCACGGCCTAAATGGTCGAGCTTCAGTTTCAAGTGCGGACCTAGTGGACCATCACAACCACGACCTTCACGAATCTCAGTCATCATTGAACGCGCAACAACGTCACGCGACGCCAAATCTTTAGCATTCGGTGCATAACGCTCCATGAAGCGTTCACCATCTTTATTCAAAAGGTAACCACCTTCACCACGGCAACCTTCAGTTACCAAGGTACCCGCACCGGCGATACCGGTTGGGTGGAACTGCCACATTTCCATATCTTGAACTGGTACACCAGCACGCAGTGCCATACCAACACCGTCACCGGTATTGATGTGCGCGTTCGTGGTCGATGCATAGATACGCCCTGCACCACCCGTCGCTAGCACAACGGCTTTAGCTTTGACGTAAAAAATTTCGCCGGTTTCGATGTTCAGTGTAGTCACACCAACAATCGCACCCTCGTCATTTTTGACTAAATCTAATGCATACCATTCAGAGAAAACGGTGGTTTTGTTTTTCACGTTCTGTTGATACAACAAGTGCAACAACGCATGGCCAGTACGGTCAGCTGCTGCAGCAGTACGTGCTGCTTGTTCGCCACCGAATTCTTTTGATTGGCCACCAAACGGACGTTGATAAACTTTACCGTTCTCAAAACGTGAGAAAGGCAATCCCATATTTTCAAGCTCTAGAATAGCTTCAGGCCCCGTTTTACACATATATTCGATAGCGTCTTGGTCACCGATGTAGTCTGAACCTTTTACGGTATCAAACATGTGCCATTGCCAGTTATCTTCGTGCGCGTTACCTAGCGCTACGGTGATACCGCCTTGGGCAGAAACTGTGTGAGAACGAGTTGGAAATACTTTCGACATCAAGGCACAAGTCATGCCTGATTGCGAAATTTGTAAGGCAGCGCGCATACCTGCGCCGCCAGCGCCGATTACTACGGCATCAAATTCGAGTGTTTGTACGCTCACTTAGACACCCTCCACTGGCCACACAACCAATAAACCGGCTAACCAGTATACGATTAATGCGACACATACTGCGTATTGAAGAAAAGCTCGTAAGCCCGTGTTTTTAACGTAGTCAGTCAACACTTGGAAGATACCAATCCAACCGTGAATCAATACGGCAGTTAGCGCTAACATGGTAAAGATCTTCATACCCAAGTGCGCGAATAAATTGGTCCAAGTAGCGTACGTAATCGCTTCTGCTGAAACTAGGAAGCTCACCATGAAGATGGTGTACAACGCCATGATGATGGCTGACGCACGGAGCAAGATGAAATCATGGCTACCGGTGCGGCCGAATGTTGAAGCTGCTTTTACCATAACCAAACTCCTGCTAGTACTGAAAGTACGATAGCTAACACGAAAACGATCTGTGCGCTCACTCGACCAGAATCGAGTTCTTCAAAATAGCCCATGTCCATGAACATGTGGCGAACGCCAGCAAGTAAGTGATAACCCAACGCGGTCATGATGCCCCAAGCGATAAACTTGGCAATGAAGCCGGTCAGTAAACCGTGCACCATGTCAAAACCTTCTGCGGATTGAAGTGAGGTTGCCAAAGCCCAAACCAGAAAACCAACGCCCACCAGCATAATCACGCCAGAGATACGATGGAGAATGGAACTAATGGCTGCAGCCGGGAAGCTGATAGTGTTTAAGTCTAAATTTACAGGTCTTTGTTTTTTCACGATTGTTGTGCCTTTACGAAAAGCATTGTTAACATGCTCGGAACTTCAAACATCCTCGTCCCGTAGAAATGGTAGAGAGGACCCTGTGAGATCGCCGCCAAAGTATATAAGCCATGCTTATGAATTACAATTCCTTAGCGACGTCTTTCGTTTAAAAACGTAAATTATTTATCAATAGATCAAGCCAATAAAATCCAGCACTCGATGACAATTCTACCTTAGTCGCATACAACCGCTTCGCAGATCGGCGTATAACGTTCAGGCTCAATTTTTTTTCAGGTGATTGTCATCCGACTGTCACGTTGTAGCGTAACAATGGCGTGTTAAACTAGCACCCAGTATTGGAGCTTTCGCTCAAATTTCCGGGCTTTTACTTGACCTGAATCAGCAGATTTATTCGGTTTAAACGGTCGTTTGAATTGACATTCACGGTTAAGATCAAGTAAATTCTATCGCCCTTTTAGTGATGAAGCAGACTTAAACAAGGAGATTTCCTTATGGCTGATCGTAAAGCCACCCTGCAGATTGACGGCCAATCCATTGAATTGCCAGTTCTATCTGGTACAGCCGGCTATGATGTAATTGACGTGCGTACTCTCGGCAAACATGGTTTTTTCACCTTCGACCCAGGCTTTTTAGCAACCGGTTCGTGTGAATCAAAAATCACCTACATCGACGGTGAAAACGGCATTCTTCTGCATCGCGGATATCCAATTGATCAGCTTGCGACTCAAGCGGATTATCTCGAAGTATGTTATATGCTGCTACACGGTGAAGCACCGAACGAAGAAGAGTATGCAAAATTTAAGCAAACCATTACCAAGCACACGATGGTTCATCAAGGTTTGCACAACTTCTTTAACGGCTTCCGTCGCGATGCGCATCCAATGGCGATGCTGTGTGCAGTAACCGGTGCCCTGTCATCGTTTTATCACGACGATTTGGATATTCATGACGAAAAGCAACGTTTACGTAGCGCTTATCGCTTAATTGCGAAAATGCCAACGATTGCTGCCATGGCATACAAATTCAGTATTGGTCAGCCATTCGTCTATCCACGCAACGATTTAAGCTATTCAGAGAACTTCCTGAACATGATGTTCTCAGTGCCAGCAGAAGACTACAAAATTAGTCCGACTATCGCGAAGGCGATGGACCGTATCTTCACATTGCATGCAGACCACGAACAAAACGCATCAACTTCAACTGTTCGTCTGGCTGGTTCTTCTGGCGCTAACCCATATGCGTGTATTGCAGCAGGTGTTGCATCACTGTGGGGGCCTGCTCACGGCGGCGCAAACGAAGCGTGTTTGCGTATGTTGAAAGAAATCGGCAGTGTCGAAAACATTCCTAAATACATTGATAAAGCAAAAGACAAGAACGATCCGTTCCGTCTCATGGGCTTTGGTCACCGTGTTTATAAAAACTTCGACCCACGTGCAACAGTGATGCGCGAAAGTGCTCACGAAGTTTTGAAAGAGCTCAACATCAACGATCCGTTGTTAGATGTCGCGATGGAGCTTGAGCGCATTGCGCTTGAAGACCCTTACTTCGTTGAGAAGAAACTGTATCCGAACGTTGATTTCTATTCAGGTATTATCTTGAAAGCAATCGGCATTCCAACCAATATGTTCACAGTAATCTTCGCATTATCACGTACCGTTGGCTGGATTTCACACTGGCATGAAATGATGGGCGAAGAAAATCAGAAGATTGGTCGTCCGCGTCAGTTATACACTGGCGAAGCGAAGCGCGATTTTAAGCCACTCAAGCGCTAAGCAATCGGTAAAATTCACCACTTGTTAGTGAAAAGCACTCTTCGGAGTGCTTTTTTTATTTCTCTTGCCCGTAAACCATTCCATGTTACGCCTCATCTAAAACACCAACACCTTCTTAGAACGCCTTTAAAACAAAGGGTTAACCAACTTTTTAATACACCACCTTAATTATTGGCACGTTCTATGCATGTATATCGATACCAAGTCTTAACAGACAGGCGCCGGCGCAGAACCCGGAGCTACGAATAACGAATAACCCATAACGATTAACGAACTAAATCGGGATAAGAAAATGAACACGTACATCAATCGCTTTGCCGTTTTAACTCTCACATCACTTCTGGCCCTCAGTACTGCGGCTTGCAGCGATGCTGGAGCGAATGACGAAACAACAGCGGCGCAAGAGCAAGCTCAAGTCGCCCGTATTCCAGTCGCTACCCAAACCGTTAAAGCGGGTGAGATCACTTCAAGTTTCAAGACAACGGCAACCCTAGAAGCACGTGATGAAGCGGATGTGACGAGCAAGGCGACCGGTATTATCGAGGAAATCTTGGTCGAAGAAGGCGATTACGTAAAAGCCGGCCAAATTCTTGCCCACATGCGCGACGATGAATATCGCATTCAAGTAGCGCAAGCAAACGCCGAGTTAAATTCCATCAAGCAAGAATTAAAACGTGTGAAAGACATGGCCGAACGCGAAATGATTAGTGCCGATGCCTACGATAAATTACGTTTTCAAGCAGATATGCTGCAAGCTAAATACGACATGGCAGCACTAAATCTTGCCGAAACTGAAATCCGCGCGCCAATCAGTGGCTACGTTGCGTATCGCTACGTTAAACCTGGCAATCTTGTACGTCAGTATGAACAGCAAAAGCTCTTCCACATTGTGGCATCAGATGTTTTGCAAAGTAATGTCTACTTGCCTGAGCGCGAACTACAACGCGTTAAAGTTGGACAAACCGCACAACTGCAATTAACGGCTTTGAATAATCAAACAGTTACCGCCACCGTGGCTCGAATCAGTCCGGTTGTGGACACTCAATCAGGCACATTTAAAGCGGTTTTGCACGTTGACAATCAAGATAACCAGCTTAAACCAGGCATGTTTGCACACGTGAATCTGAATTATGCAACCCGTCAAAATACCGTGACCGTGCCGCGTTATGCTGTGCAAAGTCTCGATAATCAACACAGTGTGTTTACCGTGGATGCCGACGGAATCGCACACAAAGTTGACGTAAAGATTGGTTTTGAAGATGAAACCCATCTCGAAATCACGCACGGCTTACAAATTGGTGATGCGATTGTCGTTAGCGGCCAAGCTAATCTAAAAGATGCCGCTTTAGTTGAAGTGATTCGGAGCGAGCAACAATCATGAGTATTGTTAAACTTGCGGTCAAACGCCCCGTCACCATTGCAATGCTGACGCTCGCCGTGATGTTATTCGGCTTTGTTTCACTGGGTCGAATTCCGGTGACTCTCCTACCCGATTTAGCCTACCCAACTTTAACTGTGCGCACCGACTATCCTGGCGGCGCGCCAGGTGAAGTTGAGCAGCTAGTGAGTAAACCCATTGAAGAAACACTCGGTACAGTGAAAGGAATTCGTCGTATCGAATCAATTTCGCGCGCTGGTCAAAGTGATGTTCTACTTGAATTTAGTTGGGGCACGGACATGGAAATGGCTAGCCTTGATGTACGCGAGAAACTCGACTGGGTTGAGTTACCACTCGATTTGGATGAACCCGTTTTACTACGTTTTAACCCAAGCGAAGAACCGGTTTATCGATTAGCGTTAAGCTTAACCAACAATGAGCAATCGATTTCGGCACTAAAACAATTACGCACCTATGCTGAAGAAGATTTAAAACGTCAACTAGAGAGTATTGAAGGCGTCGCCTCAGTGCGTCTCGGTGGCGGTCTCGAAGATGAGATACAAGTTCTTGTTAATGAACGCCAAGCTGCTGCATTACAGATTCCAATGACCTTAATCACGCAGCGGCTACGCGAAGAGAATATCAACTTATCAGGCGGCCGTATTGAAGCGGACCGTGCAGAATACTTAGTTCGCACACTTAACCAATTTGAAGATCTTGATGATATCCGCTCAATTTATTTAACCACCCGCAATAACCGTCCAATATTACTAAAAGACATCGCTGTGATTGAAAACAGTTACAAAGAACGCGATGCGATTAGTCGTGTTGGCGGTATGGAAGCCGTCGAAGTATCGCTTTATAAAGAAGGTGATGCTAATACAGTGCAGGTTTCAAAAGCTATTCAGTCTCATTTGCAGCAACTGAAAGATGCCAAACTACTGCCGGAACAATATGCGATTAAACCAATCTATGACCAAGCGGTGTTTATCAGCGCAGCAATTGCCGAAGTCCGCGATGCGGCCATAGTCGGTGGTCTGCTCGCGATGGTGATTATCTATCTCTTTTTGCAACGCGTCTGGCCGACCATAGTCATTAGCTTAGCGATTCCAATCTCAATTATTGCGACCTTTAATCTACTTTATGGTTATCAAGTATCGCTGAACATGATGTCATTAGGTGGTATTGCACTTGCGGTAGGTATGCTGGTTGATAACGCCATTGTGGTGCTTGAAAATATTGCCCGCCATCAACAAACATCTGACGTCGAAACAGCGGCAGAAACTGGTACTCGCGAAGTTGCTGGAGCTATCGTCGCCTCCACCTTAACTACGATGGCCGTGTTTTTCCCGCTCGTTTTTGTCGAGGGTATTGCCGGGCAACTCTTTCGTGATCAAGCGTTAACCGTAACCTTCTCACTTGCTGCGTCGCTTATCGTTGCACTAACGCTTATCCCGATGCTCTCGAGTCGTCAACGCCAAGGCAATGCAAATGCCGTAGTACCGTTTGAGTACGCAACAGGATGGCGGTTTTGGGTAAAAACACCAATTTACCTCGTGTTTCGTTGGGTCCCATTCTTGCTGATCAGCATTGTGGTTGGCATCGCGCGCCTCGTTTCTAAACTATTTGCATTGCTTACAACACCATTGTTGAAGCTTTTTAATGCGATGTATTCTGCGTTAGAAACCAGCTACCAAAGTTTACTAAACCTTGCGCTCAAGCGTGCTGGTATTACCTTAAGTGTTATTCTGCTTAGCGCAGCCGCATGCTATACCCTATTACCGCGATTACCGGTTGCCTTATTACCGAGCATGGCGCAGGGTGAGTTTTATGTGGAAGTGGAACTACAACCAGGCGCAACGATTTATGAAACTGATGCTGTTTTAGCTCAACTAGGGCAAGTCATTGCTAATTCTGAAGAGCTAAACGACTCAGTTGCTCGCTACTACACTATCGCAGGTACCGGTAGCTTACTAAATGCAGCGCCGGGACAAAGTGGTAATCAATGGGGTCGACTCAACGTCGTCATGAATGAACAAGACGCTGTCGCGACAGCACGCGTGCAAGACCAGTTACGCCAGCAAGTGCAAGCCATGCCTGGGGTGATGGCCAAGTTTGGTACGCCGGAGCTATTAAGCTTTGCGAGCCCAATTACGATTGAGTTTGTTGGTTATGATCTCGACTTGTTACAACAAGCAGCACAACAATTCGGTGCAACTCTCGAGCAACACCCGCAATTCACCGATATCCGCGTGAATATGACGGACGGACAACCAGAGCTTGCCGTCTATTTTGACCACGCGAAACTCAGCCAATATGGGCTGACTAGTGCTGAAGTATCGGAGCTACTAGCGACCAAAATTGGCGGACGCGTCGCAAGCCAATTTAGTTTAGATGACCGTAAAATAGATATTCTTGTTCGCAGCCAGTCCACCGATCGCAATTCATTGCGTGACCTAGAGCAAGTCATCATCAACCCTGGTGCAAATCGAGAAATCACGTTGCAAGCAGTGGCGGAAGTCGTTCCTGTGGTCGGCCCCAGCGAAATTACCCGTATCGGCCAGCAACGCACAGCTTTAGTTGAAGCAAATTTAAACTTTGGTGACCTCGGTAGTGCCGTTAATAACGCTGAGCAATTACTCGAGGCAACACCATTACCGCCGACTGTGACTGCCCGTGTCGCTGGTCAAAATGAAGATATGCAGCGATCATTCACGTCATTACAGTTCGCTCTCGTGTTGGCGGTGTTTTTGGTCTACTTGGTAATGGCCTCACAGTTTGAATCGCTGTTACATCCGCTATTTATCTTGTTCACTGTTCCGCTAGCCGGCGCTGGTTCGGTTTTAGGACTGTATTTAGTAGGCACTGAGCTCAGTATTATCGTTTTTATCGGGCTCATTATGTTGGCTGGTATTGTGGTGAATAATGCCATTGTACTCGTCGATCGCATCAACCAATTACGAGCCGAAGGTGTCGATCGGTATCAGGCAGTTTATACCGCTGCACAGCAACGTTTGCGTCCAATCCTCATGACCATGCTAACGACCGTGTTAGGTTTGTTGCCACTGGCAATTGGCCTCGGTGAAGGTGCTGAAATTCGAGCGCCGATGGCGATCAGTGTCATCGCAGGTCTGTTGTTCTCAACGTTACTCACGCTGTTATTCATCCCTTGCTTGTATCTGCTGGTTGATCGCAATGCCAAAAGCAAGGAGGCACAGGTATGAATGCTGCGCAAATAGGATCAGCTCTGGCTCGCTGGGCGCTTCGTCGTCCAGTGACCACCTGTATGATTTTCTTATCCATGCTGTTGCTTGGCGCTATCAGCTCAAGATTGTTACCGCTTGAGAAGTTTCCAGGAATAGAGATTCCCGAAGTTGTGGTTCAGGTCGCCTACCCTAATTCCACCCCGGCAGAAGTCGAACGATTAATCACTCGGCCACTTGAGGAAGCCCTAGCGACGCTGAGTAATGTGAGTCGGATGCGCTCAACGTCAACATCAGATAATGCACAAGTACTCTTGCAGTTTGAATGGGGCCAAGACATTCGAACCAAAAGCATTGAAGCGCGAGAAAAGGTAGATGCCATCAAGCATTTATTACCAGACGATGTCGACCGTGTCGTAGTATTTCAATTTAATACGGAAGACATGCCGGTATTTCAATTGCGCATTAGTAGCCAACGAGATTTAACCAATGCCTATGACTTATTGGACCGAAGTCTGCGTAAGCCGATTGAACGCGTCGATGGTGTCTCTCGCGTCACGTTATACGGCGTCGAGCCACAGCAAATTGTCATTCGACTCAATCAGGCGTCGCTGTTAGCTCATCAATTGTCCCCAGCAGAAATAACTGCTGCGTTGCAGCGCGCTAATTTCTCACTGACCGCAGGCTTTATTGAGAATGAGCATGAGCGAATTCTTGTTAACCCTGTTGGTGAATTCCAAAGCGAGTACGAGATTGGCAACTTCCCTATTCGCCCGGGTTTAAAGCTGCGAGATATCGCCGAGATAGGTCGGGAAATGCCCCGCAAAGTTGATGGCCGCCATCTTGATCAAAGTTATGCGATTGGCATGGAAGTATTCAAGGAGTCAAACGCCAACCTCGTTGATGTGTCAGCTCGCGTAATGAAAGTCATCGACAAAATTAAAGAAGATCCGCAATTCAACGGGATTAATTTATTCGTGATGGATGACACCGCGAAAGGCGTGACCACATCGTTAAGTGATTTGGTCAGCGCTGGATTACTCGGTGCGTTTCTCTCATTTTTAGTGCTCTATGCGTTTCTTCGCAACCTCACTACTACGTTAGTGGTGGTTTTGAGTGTTCCTATCGCTATCTGTATTGCACTTGGCGGTATGTACTTCCTCGGTTATTCGCTCAATGTACTCTCGCTTATGGGGCTCATGTTAGCGGTAGGTATGTTGGTTGATAATGCGGTTGTGATTACCGAAAGTATACAGCATGAGCGTGAACAAGGAGCTGCTGCGGAGCAAGCAACGATAGAGGGTGTCGGACAAGTGTCACTGGCTGTTGTCGCCGGTACGTTAACAACAGCAATTGTCTTTTTGCCGAATATTTTCGGTAAAAAAACCGATATCACTATCTTTTTAGAGCACACGGCTATTGCCATCTGTTTATCGCTGTTGGCATCGTTGTTGTTATCACAAACGCTGGTACCGTTACTGATCACTAAACTTCGCCGTTTCAGCAATAATAAAGTGAAACCACAAAAGCCACCGCGCCGCTATCGCAAAGCACTGGAGTGGAGCTGGCATCATCCAATTTGGACTGGCTTCTTTGCGATATTATTGCTCGCAAGTATCGTGATTCCATTTGCTGCGGTAAGCGGCGATGAAGGTCCACAAGGCTTCAATGACCGCTTGTTTATTAACTACAATTTGCACACGCAATACAGTCTTGCCGAAGTTGAAGACGAAGTAACTCAGCTTGAGACTTATCTGTATGCCAACAAAGATAGTTTCGATATCAATGCGGTATACAGTTATTACACGCCCGACTACGCCATTTCGACTTTATTATTAAAAGAAAACCGAGACGAAAAACTGGCTGACCTCATGGAGCGTATTCGTAAAGATATGCCAAAACTATTGCGTAGCGAGCCGAAGTTTGGTTTTGGCGGTGGCCGAGATGGTGTTCGAGTGACCTTAAGTGGACAGTCAACTGAGGTGCTGCAACGCTTAGCTGCCGACGTTGTACCCAAGTTAAGTGCGATAGAAGGACTCACCGATGTTCAAACCGAACTAGAAACCGGCCAGTTTGAGCTCGTGATCACCATCGATCGCGAACGCGTGCACAACCTTGGACTTAGCTCAACTGACGTCGCTAAGACGGTAGCCACGGCCCTACGTGGTCAGCGCCTTCGCTCTTATCGTGGCGACCCAAATGGCGAGATTGACCTGCGTGTCGCGTTTGATAAAGAACTCGAAAACTCGTTGCCTGCGCTGTATAACCTGCCGATTTTGCAGGTGGGCCAAAAGATAATTGCCTTACAAGACATTGCCAGTTTAGTGAAGCAACCTCGATTGGGTCAGATTCGACGCACCGACCGACGCACGTCGTTGAATATTGATGCGAATTTGAATGAACTCACAACCAATGAAGCCCGAGACAAAATTACCGCTGCGTTAGAACAGTTACAACTTCCACAAGGCTACTTGTGGAGTCTCGATGGCAGCTTCGAACGGCAGCGTGAAAACGAAAGCGTGATGCTCGTTAATACGTTACTTGCGGTAGCATTAATCTATATTGTCATGGCCGCATTATTCGAATCGCTATTACTGCCAACGGCGGTTATCACCTCACTATTATTCTCAATTGTTGGTGTATTTTGGGCGTTGCTCATCACCGGTCAGTCAATTTCCGTGATGGCGATGATTGGCATCCTGATTTTGATGGGGATTGTGGTTAATAACGGTATTGTTTTGGTCGACCGTATCAATCATTTGCTTGATACCGGTGCATCGTTAAAAGATGCGATTATTGAGGGTAGCGTGAGTCGTTTACGCCCGATCTTGATGACCGTTTCAACTACCGTGTTAGGCTTGTTACCACTGGCTTTTGGCACCACCCAAATAGGTGGCGATGGCCCGCCTTATGCGCCAATGGCCATTGCGATTATTGGCGGTTTGGTGTTCTCAACCATAACCAGTTTATTTCTTGTACCTTATGCTTACGCTCGCCTGATTGGCATGCGGGCGCGCTGGCAACGTTTATGCCAGCACGCACAAGCAAAAGTTAATCAGTTACTACCTGGTTAGCACGAGCTAAGTCGGCTGGCGTATCAATGCCAGCCGGCGGTAAGGCAATCGCTTCAGCCACATGAATGCGTTCGCCGTACCAAAGTACGCGCAATTGCTCTAAAGATTCGATTTGCTCTAACGGACTCGGTTCCCACTCAACGTAGCGCCAGACGAAACCAGCGCGATACGCGTAGATGCCAATGTGACGACGGTAGTCTGCAAGTTCGCCTAAACGATTTTGCGTTAAGCCGTCGCGTTCATATGGAATCGGTGCGCGACTAAAATACAGCGCATACCCATTCACATCGGTCACGACTTTCACCGCATGTGGACTCTGTACCTCTTCCAGCGAAGCAATTGGTACAGCCAACGTGGCCATTTGCGCAATTTTTTGGTTGGCGAGATTATCCGCTACTTGGCGAATAATTTCCGGCGGAATAAAGGGTTCGTCACCCTGCACATTCACCACCACTTGATCATCAGCTATCGCTAAATAATCGATAACTTCAGCGATTCGCTCAGTTCCCGAATTATGGTGTGATGCAGTCATCATGGCGCGTCCACCAAAAGCTTCCACTGCATCAATAATACGCTGATCATCGGTCGCCACAATGACTTCTGCGGCACCAGCTGCAGCGGCGCGCTCATAAACCCGTTGAATCATGGTTTTGTTGCCGATCATGGCCAGCGGCTTACCCGGCAAGCGCGATGAGGCGTAACGCGCTGGAATTATGACAGTAAAACTCATGATGGTAACTGCTCCAGTTCGTCGCGACTCAGTTCGCGAGCTTCATGACTTAATAGCATTGGTATGTCGTTTCGGACTGGGTACGCAAGTCGGTCTCCACGACACACCAACTCACTTTTTGCGGCAACCCAAATCAACTTTCCCTTGCATAAAGGACACGCCAAAATAGCCAATGTCTTTTCATCAACCGCCATACTCACTCCTTGGGTGCTATCTCTTGTAAACGCTGCTCTAACTGCAGCCAAAACCCTTGTTCAAATTCTGCTGAAACTGGCAAATATAGCCAGTTATCACGGGCAAATAACTGGCATTTTGCCGCATCTTTTTCCGTCATCAGTACATTAAGTGTCTTATCAAATTGCGTAAAATCTGCAATTGAAAACGGATGGTGGTCAGCAAACTCAATGCATTGCTTAAGTACCACCGGTTGCTGCCTCAGCGTTGCAAAAAATCGTTGCGGGTTACCAATACCTGCTATCGCGACGCATTCGCCGGCAGGTGCTGGCACATCCTGTGAATCTTTTACACGCTTCCAGCCTTGCGGCTGCAGACGAAACACCCACCCCAATTTTTTTTCTGTGTCACCGTTTTGCGCAACAATATCGACTTGCTGCAGGCGTTGTTTCGATTCACGCAAAGGCCCGAGGGGTAAACGCCACCCGTTACCGAGACCGCGACTACCATCAATCACAGCAATTTCGATATCCCGCGCCAATCGGTAATGCTGCAAACCATCATCGCTAATTATAATATTGGTTGCCGGAAAAGCTTGTAACAGTAGCTCGATGGCCTGTTGTCGATTCGGCCCAACAGCCAACGGCACTTCAGTTCGAGTAGCAAGTAAACGCGGTTCATCACCAACTTTAGATGCTAATGACGAGGCAGTAACTAATTGCGGGAATGGTCCTTTGGCTCCATAGCCGCGAGAGATAATCGCAGGCTCATAACCCTGCTGTTTAAGCCATTGCACGAGAGCTTCTGTGACGGGAGTTTTGCCGGTGCCACCAACGCTGATATTGCCAACGACGATAACCGGTACCGGCGCTCGGTAGATCCCAAGCAAGCCCTTGTTAAACATCCAGCGCCGTACGGTACTTAACCCAACAAATAACAGGTGTAACGGCAACAGTAATAGCAACAATGGATGGAGGCCCGCACGATACCAAGCCCGCTGCCAAAACATGGCTATTCGCCCCCGCTAAACTGCAAGCTATACAATTGATAGTATGCACCCTGCTTATCGAGCAAGGTCTGATGATCGCCACGCTCCAACACCTTGCCCTCCTCCATCACTAAGATTTCATCCGCGCTTTCAATCGTTGAAAGACGGTGGGCAATCACAATCGAGGTGCGATTTTGCTGTAATCGGCTCAGGGCTTTTTGAATATGTCGTTCTGATTCGGTATCCAGTGCGGACGTCGCTTCATCGAGAATCAGAATTGGCGCATCCCGCAAAAGAGCCCGGGCAATCGCAATACGTTGGCGCTGCCCCCCCGAGAGCATCACCCCGTTCTCTCCCACCATGGTATTCAGCCCTAATGGCAAGTTGTCAGTAAACTCGGTGATGAACGCTTGCTCGGCCACTTCGCGAATACGTTCTGCGGAAACATCGCCACGCGCGCCATAAGCGATATTATTAGCGATAGTGTCATTAAATAAGGTGACATGTTGCGAAACCAATGCAAACTGACGACGCAAGCATTTGAGTTTGTAGTCGTAAATATCCACGTCGTCGAGATAAATATTGCCACTTTGAGGTGCATAAAAACGCGTCAACAAATTCGAAATCGTTGACTTACCGCTACCCGAGCGTCCCACTAAAGCCAAGGTTTTACCCGGCTGCACATCAAAACTAACTTTATCGAGTGCCGGCGATTCCGCTTCATCGTAGGTAAAGGTGACATTCTCGAATCGAATATGACCTTGGGCACGTTCAACCACATGGGTGCCGGCATTCGGTTCAGCTTTTTCATCCAATACTTCAAAAATGCTTTGCGCTGCAGCAATACCGCGCTGGAAGTCGCTATTAACGGTGGTCAGCTGCTTTAACGGACGCAGTAACATAATCATTGAGGTTAGCAGCGTGGTGAATGCACCGGCCGAAAGTTGTTCCAACATCTCAGGATAACTCGCCAGTACCAGCACCATCGACAAGCTAAATGATGCGATAAGCTGAATCACCGACGTACTCACCGTCTGCGCATTAATCAACTTCATATTCTGATTGCGCGTGACATTGTTGATGTCTTGAAAGCGCTTAGACTCGCGTTTCTGTCCCTCGTACATCACCACCACTTTATGACCATTGAGCATTTGCTCAGCGGTGGTTGTGACATTCCCCATAGCCGTTTGAATGCGGCGTGATACCTGGCGAAAGCGCTTTGATACCACTGACACAACTTTTGCGATAAGCGGCCCGACAACCAGAAATACCAGAGATAACTGCCAGCTGATGTAAAACATCAGGCTCAGCAAGCCAATCACAAAAGCACCTTCACGAATCAAAATTAATATCGCGCGCGAGCTCGCCTCTGCTACTTGCTGTGTGGTGTAGGTAATTTTTGATAGTAAATCGCCGGTAGAATGACGGTCGTGAAACGACACTGGCAACTTCATCATATGATCAAATAATTGCTGTCGCAGTGTGGTAATCACGCGAAAGCCAACCCAATTAAGCAGATAGGTTGAAATAAAATTGAACGTGCCTCGCGCGACAAACACCAATGGCACAAAAATCGCGCCGTAAATCAGGATTTTTGAATCTTGTTCCGTTAAACCTTCATCAATGAGGGTTTCAATTTGAGAAAAGAAAAAAGTATCGACAGCGGCATAGCCGATCATGGCAATAACCGAGAAAATAAAGGCCGCGCGATAGGGCTTTATATAGCTCAACAAGCGTCGAAACGTCCGTTTCTTCTGGGCTTCGGTCATGTTTTCAAGAATATTTTCAGCGCTCATGCAATTCTTATAAAGTTCAACAATATCCGCATTCTAACCGCTTTCACCGGTGGCTGGCTAGTTATCCGCGTCAAACCATGCTCGATTCGCGCCCGTCCAAGGTTGTTCTACCCACCACTGCTGCGGCGTAAAAGTCATTGAAATTTGTCCACCAATGGCGGTATCTAGTAGCGGAATATTGAGTTGGCTAAGCCGCTGCTTTACCGACTCGGCGACCATTCCGTAGGCATTATTCCTGCCGCGACTTGCGATTGCTAGCTTAGGCCCTACTGCCTGTAAAAAATAACCTTCGCTCGAACTATTACTACCGTGGTGAGCTAGCACTAAAACATCTGCTCGAATAGGCGCAACATGCGCCAACAAAGCTCTCTCACCACGTTTGGTGATATCGCCGGGAATCAATATTGAAGTCCCGTTGATCATAAATTTTAGTACGCATGAGTCGTCATTATGGTCGTTATTAGTTACGCGGCGCGGATATAAAACTTGCCATGAAATTTGCTTCCATGTTCCTGTTTGCCCAGCAACACATGGCAAACCATGGCCACTACCAAACCAACGCATGCGCGGAAATTGGTCAGTAAGTGCTGCAACGCCTCCTTGATGGTCATTATCGGTATGACTTACAAAGCCGAGAACCGGCGTGAGCTGATGATGTTTTAAAAAAGGCAAAATAACGCGCTCCGCCATATTTCCACCTAGTTCCCAATTCGCACCAGTATCAATGATAATCGCCTCATCGGCAGAGGCAATCACCATGGCACTGCCCTGGTCGACATCAAGAACGTGAAATTGAATCTGTGTATCTTGCTGGTGCAATTCGTCTGATACCAAAAGCACGAAACAAAACAACGCCGTACTCGCTACCCTCCACCACCAACGCCATGGAAAAAACCATGCCAACAACAACCACAGGAGATTACTAGCGGCGCCGGTTAGCGATGCTGACAGCAACTGCCACGGGGCATCCGCAAGATACCGCAATAGCGGTTCAAGCGTATTCAGAGGTACTTCAGCAAGGGAGAACAGCCACAGCGCACTTGTCGAGGCACCAAGCATAACGAGAACGAGGCTAATCAAGCTCAATGGGAGCACCCAAAATGTGACCATCGGCACAACCACCAGATTCGTTAGCGGCGCAAGAACGGGTAAGCCATCAAACCATAATGCAGTTAATGGCCACATTGCTAACGTTAATGTCAACTCAAGTCGCCAAAGTGCGCGTAGCCCCCGCCAGCGTCCGCGAATAATCGGCCACCGCCAATGCATCCATAAAATGGTCGCAACCGCTACTACTGATAGCCAAAACCCACTTTGCAACGGCGCCAACGGATGCACTACGAGCACGACGGAAACAGCTCTTAACAACACCCGGCTTGGCGGCGTATGTAACGCATAATATTTATGGATAATGACCACTGCAAACATGACAAACGCTCGCACCGTTGCCGTGGCAAAGCCAGCCAAAGCGGCGTAACAACATGTTATACCCAGCGCAATACACGTTGCCCACAGCCAGCTATTATTGATTTCTCGACGTTGACGACTTCGCGCTCGGTAGCGCAAAACATGACGCGTTATCCACAGTACCCCAGCCGCGACAAGGGTTAGATGTAAACCAGAAATAGCGATTAAATGAGCAAGACCCGTACGCTGATAAATTCGCCATTGCTCCACCGTTAACGCTTGTCGCTCACCGAGTGTTAGCGCCTGCAGAATCCCAAACTGTTGCAATTCATCTGCAAATTCCGCCAATCGATTAAACACACGCTGCCGATAACTCGCTTGTCCCAACGCATAAGCGCCGCTACGGATACTGCCAAGTGCATGAATTTGCTGACCAACAAGATAACGATGATAAAGAAAGCCGCCATCATTACGCACACCTTGCGCAGCTTTAAGTCGTGCTTGAAATTGCCAAGTCGTTCCCGCCTGCGGCGGTGTCATTTGTTGCGGTGGCTCGTACCAACTTAATCGAACAGTTGCCGGACGTGCCAGGATGTCGTGGTTGATACGGGTCACTTCACCCTGTACACGCCAAAATTCAGGCTGAACTTGGGTGATTTCTGTGACCTTCATCAGTAAAGTTGAGGTTGTCCCGAAATTCTCATCGGAAATAAGCGTCATTCGATGCAAATAAGCATTGCCACTACCCCACGCTATGCCGCACAATACACACCCAAGTACGACGGCATAGCGACGAATAAAAGAGCTATGCCAAGCGCATATCGCGACTAAAGTAGCAAGCAGTAACCATTGTGAAATCGGCATCGGCTTGCTAAAAGTAAAGGTCACAGCAAAGCCAACGAGCGCTGCGCACAACCACCTATCCATGGACGTTGTACCTGTTTTGCAAATAATTTCAGTCAAAATGAAGACGGATTAGAGATGCCACGCAAGTTTATTCAGCGCATCATGCCCAAGCATGAAACTGTGAGAAACAGCAAAAGCCTAAAAGTCTTCGGCAAGTTGTTGCACGATGCCAATTTATGGCATCTTAATCGCAGATCTGCCGCCGGTGGATTCGCCGTCGGCCTATTTTTTGCATTTATTCCCGTGCCATTTCAAATGGTGCTAGCCGCTGCGGCCGCGATTCCATTTCGAGTCAATCTCCCTCTTTCAGTGGCGTTAGTTTGGGTCTCTAACCCGATTACTATGCCAGTCCTCTTCTATTTTTGTTATCTATTAGGTAACTGGATCATTGGTGAACCGGCACAGGCCTTTACCTTTGAGCTGTCCTGGCATTGGTTAGCACAAAGTATTGCCACTATCGGCCCCGCGTTTTTATTGGGTTGCTTGATTATGGCAGTGGTCAGTAGTGTGATTGGTTATTTCACTATTAGCTTACTTTGGCGCCAGTCTGTTGTCAGTGCTTGGCGGCAGCGCGCGCAAAAAATGCTGGAAAAAGCAAAGCAACGCGCTAAACAGAATGCTAATGACTAATGGCTTGAACAATCTCGAGTTTCGCGGCACGCCAAGCCGGATATAAGGTAGCCAACGTACTCATTAATAAAGCAACAACCGCTACTAACACCACGTCAGCTAATTGTAGATGCACTGGAATCTGATTAATAAAATAAACATCGCTGGCTAATAGACTTTCACCACTTAACCACTGCAACCAGCTCATCAAATCAGGTAGTACTAACGTTAACATCACTCCGGCAATGGTGCCTAATACCGTTCCGATAAGACCATTTTGCAAGCCTTGCCAAACAAACACTTGCATCACCTGCTTACCGCGTAGCCCCATGGTACGCAGAATGCCGATGTGCCGCTGCTTCTCCTGCACGGTCATAATTAGCGTCGAAATAATGTTAAAGCAAGCAACCGCTAGAACAAGAATCAACACTAAATACATGACCATACGAACAAGTTGAATATCGCGATACAAGTGCCCCTGCGAACGCATCCAATGATCTAAGTACACATAATCTTTAATACTGTAACCTATCTCATTGGCTACTTGTTGCGCCTGCATGACATTGGCAAGTGTCATCTCAACCGCTGTTGCGCCGCTCTCAATACCAACCATTTCGCGCGCGGTTGTGAGCGAAACATAAGCAAATTGATGATCCACCTGTCCGCCAAATTCAAATGTTCCCTGCACGTTTAATCGAATACGCTTGGGCTCGCGGAAATTGGCATTTTGTGCCACGAGTAACATCACCGTATCGCCGGATGTGACGTTTAACTTCTCTGCCAACTCACTCCCAAGCACCACAGCATTGGGCTCCGTGCGCAGTGCTTGCCATACGTCTTCCGACATATATTCTTGAATCGCTTGCGCTTGATTGGTGTCAATGCCCTGTACTTGCACACCAGTAAACTGGGCCCCTTGCTGCACCATACCTTGCGTTCGAATCACTGGTTTTGCGCTAATGACACCTGGATGCGCTAAACCCACATCGATGATCTGTTGCTCATTGGCAAGGCGTTCATTTACAGCCGTGAATTCAACATGCGGAATCAGGCTCAGAAAGCGATCCTGCAAAACCTTCTCAAAGCCATTCATCACGCTCAAACCAGCAATAAAAACCATACACCCTAGAGCGATCCCGAGCGTCGATGACGCTGAAATAAATGAGACAAAACCACTGCGCTCACGGCGCTTGCGAAATCGGCGCGCCAATTGCCACGTCAGGTGCAGACGTTGCATCATGCGAGTAACTCCTTGTGGTCTAAAACACCATGATGCAATGAGAGAGTTCGCGGCAGTTTAGCGGCCAAGGCATTGTCATGGGTGACAATCACAAAGGCCGTATCAAGCTCTTGATTAAGTTCTAATAACAATTCGAAGACTTGTTCAGCGGTCGTATCATCTAGATTACCAGTCGGCTCATCAGCAAGTACTAGGCGAGGTGAATTTGCTAATGCTCTTGCAATTGCCACCCGCTGACGCTCCCCACCCGATAATTCCGCTGGACGGTGTTGTAAGCGCTCAGCCAGCCCAACACGGGTTAATAACTGTTCGGCTCTTATTTTGGCATCACCGGTTGCTACTCCAGCGATAAGCTGTGGCATGGCAACGTTTTCAAGTGCGGTAAACTCAGGCAACAAATGGTGAAACTGGTAGATAAAACCAAGTTCTTTGTTGCGCCAATCGGCAAGTTGATTCGCCGACCAATCTTGAATAGCGCGCCCAGCAAACAGAACTTCGCCTGCAGTTGGTTTATCCAAACCTCCCAGACAATGTAATAACGTACTTTTACCTGATCCTGAACTACCAACAATCGCCAACATTTCGCCCGGATGAATGGCAATATTAACGTCCTTTAACACCTGTAACTGGCGATCACCGTCTTGGTAAACACGAGACAACTGGCGACATTCCATCAACATGGCGGACAATCCTTCTGGGTTATTATTCATAGCGCAAAGCCTGAGCTGGTAGCACTTGGCTCGCTCGCCAAGCTGGATAAAGTGTTGCTAATAGAGTTAGCACCATAGCGGCAACAACGATTAAACTAATCTGCGTTGCCTCCATTAACACCGGAAGCCCTGCTTGCCCGGTGAAGCTTAAATCAATTTGTAGTAGCGCCATTAACTCGTTGAGGTTCGCAGCAACTCCAATACCGAGTAACAAACCGATCACACTACCGATAACACCACTGGTGGCGCCTTGCACCATGAACATGATGTACAAATGGCTACGTCTCAATCCCATGGTCTGTAAAATCGCAATATCCGAACGTTTGTCTTGAATCACCATCATTAAAGCCGACACCACGTTGAATGCAGCAACGGCAATGATGAGGCTTAGCATCAACCCAACCATACGTTTTTCCATACTCACAGCATCGAATAATTCACCGTATTGCTCGCGCCACGTTTGCGTTGTCACCGTATCGCCAAGTATCTCTTGAATCTCTTGTTCAGCTCCAAGTGCTGCGAATGGGTCGGCGAAATAGAAGCGTAACGCAGAAACATGGTTAGGGGGTAGCCTCAATAAACGTGCGGCATCAACCCCATGCATGACCAGCAAATGACTATCTGCTTCAGATTGCATTGCGACAATCGCTGCGACCTTAAACTGACGTTGTGCCGGCATTAAACCAAGCGGTGTATAGACGCCGCCTGCTGCCGCAATCACTCGAATTGTGTCACCAGGCCACACATCCAGCTGTTGTGCCAACGCCTGGCCTATGATCACGTGATAGCTACCAGGTGTTAGTGCGGAGATATTGCCGTATACCAAATGCTCGCGCAGCGGCTGCCATTGCACATCGGCATCCGTAACATCAGGAAATAACCCTTGGATTATCACTGGTCGAAGTTGTCCGCTGCTTTGCACAACACCCGCACTGCTGACTTGCGGAACCACTCCAATCTGCTCATTTAACGGCGGAATATGCTGAGCAAGCTGTTGCCAGTCACTCACCATTTGATTACTCGTTTCAGCCACCGTAAGTTGCGGTACAACACCCAAAATGCGTTGTTTAAGTTGCTGTTCGAAACCATTCATTACCGAGCTAACGATAATTAACGCAGCCACACCAATTAAAATACCCGCTAACGCAAATCGATTGATGAACCGCGTAAAACGGTTACCGTGGCGTGCGCGACTGTATCGTAATCCTAGAAAAAAGGCTGCAGGCTTAAACATGTTGATTCCTAAATAACTTTGCGCAGCAAGCATAAAGAAAACTCGGCACTGATCCAAGCGTCAAGTTACGGTATACTCCTAAGCAATTTGTTTTTAGCAGTAGAGAAACGCACAACTCATGACCACAGCGTCTGCATTTAAGCCACCGAAACCATCCTCAGCGCGGCAAGACATTACTTGGCAAAACCTTGCTGGAAGTAGCATCGCGCTTGCGCTCGGGCAACTTATTGAGCAACACGATGGCCCTGTATTGGTGGTCACACCCGATGCGCCACAGGCTCATCGTTTAGAGCAAGAAGTTCAGTATTTCGCATCCACTTGGCGTGAGCAAGTAATGGTATTTCCAGACTGGGAAACCCTGCCATATGATAGCTTTTCGCCACATCAAGATATTATTTCTGAACGACTCAGTGTATTAGCGCAGCTACCCGACATGCAGCGAGGCGCATTAATCGTCTCGTTAAATACGCTGATGCATCGAATTGCCCCGACTGACTACGTTGCTGGGCAAGCGGTACAAGTTAACAAAGGACAAAAACTTGATATCCATGGATTACGCCAACGCTTAGAACGCGCAGGTTATCGACATGTCGCGCAAGTGATGGAGCATGGCGAGTTTTGTGTGCGCGGCTCGTTACTCGATTTGTTCCCGATGGGAAGCAGTCAACCCTATCGTATCGACTTCTTTGATGATGAAGTAGATTCGATTCGGCTATTTGATCCGGATACACAACTGTCAGCTGGCGAAATTGATGCGATTGACTTATTACCGGCACACGAATTTCCAACTAATCCAAGTGCTATCGAGTTATTTCGCGCGCAATATCGCGACCAATTTGACGCTTCGAACGCTCGCGATTCGGTGTATATGCAAGTCTCGAATCAACAGTTCCCGGGGGGTGTTGAATATTATTTACCACTATTTTTTGAGCATACTGCCAGCATCTTTGATTACTTACCGGATAACACCCTATTGGTCACATTTGGTGACTTACAGGGTAGCTTAGAGCACCTTTGGCACGATATTAATCAACGCTATGAACAGCGTCGCTATGACCCATTGCGCCCACTATTGACACCACAGCAATTGTTTCTGACTGTCGACCAAATTCATGGGGCATTCAAAGCGATGCCGCGCATTCGTGCCATGGTACCGGGTGACAAACCACAACCGGGGCCAAAAACATTTAAAACGTCGCCAATTGGCGAAATTGCGGTGAACCACCAACTCAAAAACCCACTTGAGAAATTAAGCATTCGCTTAAAACAAGCGACTCAGCAACGTGCGATTTTCCTTGTTGAGTCGGCTGGTCGACGTGAAACCCTGCGGGAATTGCTTGCGCCATTGCAACTCGGTCTAGATGAGATCGAGCAATTTCATGAGTTCGTCGAAAGTGACGCGAAGTACGCCATCAGTGTCAGCCCTGTTGCAAACTCGTTTGTTCTTGATACCGAACAGATACTTGTCATTACCGAGACCGAATTACTTGGACAACGCATAGCGCAACGCCGACGCCGCGACCAAAAGGCAACGGTCAGTGCCGAAAACATGGTGCGAAATTTAGCCGAGTTACGCATCGGTCAGCCGGTTGTGCATATCGATCACGGTGTCGGACGTTACCAAGGTTTGCAAACGCTGGATACCGGTGGTGTCACCACCGAATTTGTCACGATTGAATATGCTAACAACAGCAAACTGTACGTGCCGGTGGCAGCATTGCACGTGCTTAGTCGTTACAGTGGTGGTGAAGAGGCTTCTGCGCCGTTGCATAAGCTTGGTAATGACCAGTGGGAAAAGGCAAAACGTAAAGCCGCCGAGAAAATTCGCGATGTTGCCGCTGAGTTATTGGATGTGTATGCGCGACGCGAAGCAAAACCGGGATATCCATTTAAACTCGATCAGGATGAATATCAACGGTTTGCAGGTAGTTTCCCGTTTGAAGAAACCGATGACCAATTGGCTGCAATTGCGGGCGTTCTGGCCGACATGCAAGCACCACGAGCGATGGACCGTTTAGTTTGCGGTGATGTCGGTTTTGGTAAAACCGAAGTCGCCATGCGCGCCGCTTTTGTTGCCGTGAATGACAATAAGCAAGTGGCAGTCTTGGTACCGACCACGTTGTTAGCGCAGCAACACTACGAAAACTTTAAAGACCGTTTTGCTGATTGGCCGATTCGCGTGGAAGTCTTATCTCGCTTCAAAACCGCAAAGCAAACTCAGAAAGTTCTCGAAGACCTTGCTGAAGGCAAAGTCGATATGGTGATCGGCACCCATAAATTACTCAGCAGCGATGTCAAATTTCACGATCTCGGCTTGCTGATTGTCGATGAGGAACACCGCTTTGGCGTTCGCCAGAAAGAGGCGATCAAACGCCTGCGCGCCGACGTCGATATTCTGACATTAACGGCAACCCCCATCCCACGTACACTTAATATGGCCATGCACGGGGTTCGCGATTTATCAATTATTGCAACACCGCCGGCCAAGCGTTTAGCAGTAAAAACCTTTGTCCGCGAGTATGATGAACCGACGATTCGTGAAGCTGTGTTACGGGAAATTTTACGCGGTGGGCAAGTCTATTTCCTGCATAACAATGTCGAAACCATTGAAAAAACCGCTGAAACGTTAGCTCAATTGGTACCGGAAGCTCGTATTACAGTTGCACATGGTCAAATGCGTGAACGTGAGCTCGAGCGAATCATGTCGGATTTCTATCATCAGCGCTATAACGTTCTGGTGTGTACAACCATCGTCGAAACCGGTATCGACGTGCCCACTGCAAACACAATTATCATGGACAGAGCCGATCATTTAGGGCTTGCGCAAATGCATCAACTACGCGGGCGTGTTGGCCGTTCTCATCATCAAGCTTACGCCTATTTGTTAACACCGCATCCGAAGCGCATGACCAAGGATGCACTAAAGCGCTTGGAAGCAATTTCGCAACTTGAAGATTTGGGTGCTGGTTTTATGTTGGCAACACACGATTTAGAAATTCGCGGCGCCGGTGAATTGCTCGGCGATGAACAAAGCGGACAAATTGAAACCATTGGTTTTACGCTGTATATGGAGATGCTCGAGCAAGCCGTTAAAGCCTTACGCGATGGGAAGCAACCTGCGCTCGACCAGTTGTTGCAAGCACAGACAGAAATCGATTTACGTGTACCAGCACTGTTACCTGAAACCTACATCGCCGATGTAAATACCCGTTTGAGCCTATACAAGCGGATTGCCAGCAGTGACAATCTGCAAGCTTTACACGAAGTACAAGTGGAGTTGATTGACCGATTTGGCCTACTACCCGATGCCGTTAAAAACCTCATTCGTGTGGCCGAACTACGAAGTCGTGCACAACAGCTCGGTATTCGTAAAATTGATGGTGGTCCGAACGGAATCAATGTGGAGTTTGCTGCTGATACAAAAGTTTCACCACAAATTCTCATTCAGTTGATTCAGCAACAGCCACAAGAATATCGGTTGGAAGGGCCAACGCGTTTACGTATTCTTCGTAAAATTGAAGATACTCAAGCACGGTTGAAACTGGTAGAGTCACTACTAGACGAATTTGCTCGAGGATAACTATGACTGTTTGGTTGCGCACCGCTCTAATTACACTTGGACTTAGCTCAACGCCCACTGCCATCGCGCAGGAGACGCCGGCTGATTGGCGTTGGTTTGAAGTTGAAGTGTTGGCATTTAAGCAAGCACCAAATAGTGATGCGGAGGCATTCCCGTGGCATGCGCCCCGACAAGTTGATGCGCGCAACGACCCACTTTCAGGCTATTACGCCCCAAACTTTTTTGCGTTACTGAACGATCTCCCACTGTGTCCAAATGATGAAGAGAGCATTTCGATGCGTCCGGTGTTTTGTGCACAAGCTGACGAAGTAGATCCGTTTGCGACGCCATGGTACCAGCCTAGTCGAATTCTCAGCGGCTTCGCGCAAGCGCCGCAACAGGTGATTGATGGTCTTGGTGGGGATATGCTCACCAGTCAAGGGCCTTACTTGATGCCAGCAGAAACTCATTTATTTAATGATTTTCGCGAGCAGTTGGTACGACGTAACGTCGGCACACCACTTTTACATGTGACCTATCGCACGCCCGTCTTCTCACGTAGCGAAGGCTATACTGTGCGGCTTTTCGGCGGCCGTAACTTCGGTAATGAATTTCTACCAAGCGGCTATGAACAACCGCCCTTTAGCCTGGTTGAAACCGCCGCCATTGACACAGAACAGCAACCTCAGCTATTCGAAGAGCTAGAATTGTTGTTATCTCAAATTAATCAGCAACAAATTAAATTAAGTTATCGCGATCACGGCACACCGAATCCACCACCGTTACTTCCCGATCGCGAGCGCTCACAACGTGCAGAGCCAGTGTGGGAGCTTGACGGTACGCTACATATCTACTTAGTCGGTAACTATTTGCACATTGATAGCGATCTTGAGTTGCGCAGTCCACAACAAGTGCAGTTTAATCAACGTGAGTTAGCCGCACAAGTTGAGCAAGCGTTACAGACCAATCGTTCAAATTCACGATTTTTACGTAGCTATCGGCTTGATCAATTACGTCGGGTCATTAGCCACGAAACACATTACTTTGACCATCCGAAGTTAGGTTTAGTGGTGCAGATTAGACGTACTGATTTATCCGCTCGTCGCTAACAAAGTCATCAAATGAAAGCACAGGAAATGCTATGGAAAAGTACGAAGAATTGCTGCTGGCGCTGAGAAAAGTCATTCGCGCAACAGACTTGTACTCCAAGCAACTGAATAAACGCACTGGCTTAACGGCACCACAATTATTAATTCTAAGAGAGATTGCGGCTGCTCCAGATGGCATCACTGCAAGCTCAGTTGCACAAAATATTACGCTCAGTCCGGCAACGGTTAGTAATGTTATTGATAGGCTCGAGCACCGTGAGCTAATCCATCGTGAGCGCAGTACCGAAGATCGCCGACGTGTAGTTCTGTCATTAACCACTAATGGTAAACAGCGTCTAGCCGAAGCGCCACGCCCCTTACAAGAAGATTTTATTCACAAATTTCAATCCTTAGCTGATTGGGAACAATCACAGCTCGTGGCAGGGATGCAGCGTATTGCTGCTATGATGGATGCAGAAAAACTTGATGCTGCCGACGTACTTGAAGTAGGAACCTATGAACAAAAAAAATATCGCTCGCATTAGTCTGACTAGTATTTCGCTGCTGTTACTAGCCAGTTGCGCACAAGTTTCGCAACCAGAAATTTGTTCTAGTGACATTACCCCTATTCACGCAATTCAGGGGGCAAGTTTTGAATCGCCATTGCTTGGCCAGCAAGAGACGACGCGAGGCATTGTGACTGCCAAGTGGCAAAACTCGGATCAATTGGGCGGCTTTTTCATTGTTAGTCATGAGGATGATCAAGATAACAACAATCAGACTTCAGAAGGTCTTTTTATTCAACATCAACAGAATGTGCCAGAGCTGAAACAAGGCGACTTGGTTTACCTCACAGGAACGGTTGAAGAAGCCAATAATTTAACGCAATTAAACAACCTTGCTCATGTCGCTGTCTGCGACTCGGGATATGCAGTTAAACCCACACCATTGACTCTTCCTGTCGAAACTCTTGGAAATTTTGAAGCGCTAGAGGGGATGCCTGTTAGCATTGCGCAAAATCTCATTATCAACGGTCATTATCAATTACTACGTCACGGTCAATTTGATGTTGCTCACGAGCGTTTGTTTACCCCCACTCAACACGTACAACCAGGAGCCGAAGCGCAGGCACAAGCGACTGCCAATGCTTTGGCGAGGCTCGTTATTGACGACAACTTGGCGCCTAACCCAAAGGCGCCAGCACAACCTATCCAAACGATTACCGCAACGAACACTGTGCGTAGCGGCGATAAGCTTGCGCCGATTCAAGGCATTCTGAGTAACTTTCGCGATAGCTACCGCTTGCAACCGACCTCAACTGTCGAAGTGATTCACAGCGACCCGCGCCCTGCGGCACCTGAGTTGCCGGCGACAAATACCGTGCGAGTAGCAGCCTTCAACGTCTTAAATTACTTTAATGGTGAAGGGAAAAACAAACAGTTTCCAACTGAGCGTGGCGCGAAAACTCAAGCTGAGTTTCAGCGTCAGCACGCCAAAATCGTAGCGGCATTGAGCCAGTTAAATGCTGATATTATTGGCCTACTGGAACTTGAAAACGATGGTTATGACAAACACAGTGCTATCGTTGAACTGACAAACGCACTGAGTCAAGTGACGGGACAACCTTGGCGCTTTGTTCAAGCCGCCTCAGGTCGTTTTGGTAGTGATGACATTACCAATGGTCTGATTTACCGTAGCGATAAAGTGACGCCACAAGGAGCCCCCTTGACCATTACGCAAGCGCCATTTGGCGAGCGTAGTCGACTACCTCTTATTCAACGCTTTTCACCACAAAATACAGTTGAAAACTTAGTGGTTGCAGTCAATCACTTCAAATCTAAAGGTGGCTGTCCAAAAGACAGTAGCAACCCCAACGCCAATCAAAACGATGGGCAAGCATGTTGGAATGAGGTTCGCGTTCAATCTGCAAACCTTTTAGCCAACTTCATGGATAACCACAATGATTTAAAGCGGTTCCCGTTGCGCGTATTGATGGGTGATTTCAATGCCTATGCACAAGAAGATCCAATTCAAACCCTTCTCAAGCGCGGTTATTACAACCGAATTGATGCGTTTAATCCGTATGCTTACAGCTATGTGTATGATGCGCAGGCAGGTAGCTTGGATCATATACTGGTGTCGAGTCAGTTAACGGCTCGCGTGGTTAACCAAGCTATATGGTCAATCAATGCCGATGAACCAACGCTATTGCAATACAACAATGCTGAAACCAATGAGCAATGGTATGCCCCGCTACCATATCGCGCGTCTGATCACGACCCTGTTTTTGCCGACATTCAATTCTAACAATTAAATTGATCAAAACTTGTCACATCCTGCGCTTTTGTTGCATCTTAATAATCGAACTGATGCAACAAAGGCCGTGATAGTGAGTAAGGAAAACTCTGGATTTGGTCAAGTTACCGATGAGATGACACTCGCTGCTGCGGCTAGCGGACAATTACGTGCGCAAAAGATTATTTTCGAGCGCTATAAAAATGCAGTGCTCCGAACCTTAATTGGTTTGTGTCATGATCGTGATCTTGCTCGAGATCTTGCCCAAGATGCCTTTTTACAAGCTTTTTCGAAACTTCATCAGGTTCGCAATTACCGCGCTTTTGGTGGATGGTTAAAGCAACTCACTATACGTACAGCGTTGAGCTACTTTCGAGCTCAACCACCCGTTAGCGATACCTTTCAAGAAGACGCAATCGAAAGCGAGCAATGGTCCACACAAGCCGATTGGCTGATTCAATTGCGTGACATTGAAACACTCATTGCGCAGCTCAACAATCAAGAGCGTCTCACGGTATGGCTCTACCTAGGTGAAGGTTATAACCACGAAGAAATTGCTGAACTACTTGATGAGCAAGCCGCAACAGTGCGTAAACGATATCAGCGCGCACTAGCTAAGCTTCACGATTTTTTGACTAATAACGAGGTACTTCATGACCACTAAGCAAGAGCAACAACTGCAACAAAAGTGGCAGCAATATGTTGCCGCTGAAGCGGAACATGTCGACATTACTTTTTACGCACCGCAGCAGAATCAATCGCCACATCGCTTAAAAACACAGATCAAACCAATGTGGCTGAGTGCTGCGGCTTTAGTGATGACAATTGGTATTACATGGTGGTTGTCCTTTTTGCCAGTACCGACGGTGGATGACAGCAGCGTTGTTGATGACTCACGAGTACCGACTGACAGTTCACAACCGATGTTACTGGCGTCTAATTATCGTTTAGATGCGCTAGAACGACGTATCCAACAAGCATACTTGCAGGGCGCATCAGAAGTTGAATTAGCGCAATTGTGGCAACAACACCAAGCGCTGACCAACTAGGAGAAGTAACCATGGTTAAATCAATTGCTACGTTTCTCATCACCAGTGTGCTGTGCACGTCAGTTGTTGCACAAGAACAACAAGCGCGTGATTACGCTCGTGCAGCGGCAATTGCAGCAAGCAAGGCACAAGGTTCAAAACAGCAGGTTATTCTTGAAGAACCAGCGCGCAGCTACTTCGAGTGGGGCGCAATTATGAATGAAAAAGCTGAAGTAGTAAGTGTTCGCAAAGGCAGTGTTGCTGCAACAATGACATTACAAGTCGGTGATGTCATTCAACACATTAATCAACAGCCAGTTGATCCACAAAACCTAGATAAAGCCCTGACCACTTTGGCATCGCTTGAGCATAATCAGGCATTTTCTGTAGGTGTATTGCGCCAACAACAAGCACTTGAGCTGAAAGGTGTTGCTCGCGCAACGGTTATTCCAGGTTGGCGACTCGAAGTAAATAATACACTCGAAGAAGGCTCACACACGGGCTTAATGACAACGAAGTCTAACGAAAAAGCGTGCGGCCGTATCAGTGTATTTTTTACCCCACCCGTAACTGCAGACTTGTACCCTGCGTTTATTAATACGATTGATGGCGACAATGTTCGCGTTAAAAACCCGTCCTTTCGATTAGCGTTGAATAAGTATCAGGTGGGCATTCATGAGCTGATTGATGAGCCGTCTTTGCGACGCGGTGGAGGCAGTGCTTCAGAGAAAGTACTTGAACTGGCCATCGAGCCAAACAAAACTTATCATATCGCCGCAAAATTTATTCGCGAAAAGCGCTATCAACGCTTTAATGACGGGTACTGGGAGCCGGTTGTTTGGAAGGTAACCGATCAAACCTGTCAATTAGACTGATTCGTCATTTTGTTGTCATGAGTTCGTGTTAAACTCACCCGAAATTAAACCGATGTAGGATAAAGGTCATGGCTTCAAGAGCTCTATTTGCAGTGACTGCAGCAACAGCGTTGGTATTAGCTAGCTGTTCGAGCACAACAAACAATTCAACGACAGATACCCATACTTCCAATCAGCAAGCACCCAATATCATTTTTATGATTGGCGATGGTATGGGCTTTGAATTCATTTCTGCTTATCGTTACGCCATGAGCGAACGCGGTGCAGGGAAACTCGCTCCAACACCCTTTGATGATCTTCTTGTCGGCGCAGCAACCACCTACCCTGATGACGATACCTGGGTCACTGATTCAGCTGCTGGCGCTACAGCGCTAGCCACTGGTGTTAAAAGCTATAACGGTGCCATTGGTATTGATGCTGACAAAAATCCGAAACAAACCTTAATGGAATTAGCACGGGAAAACGGTTGGTCAACTGGTGCAGTTGCCACGGTACAAGTAAACCATGCTACACCAGCGAGCTTTTTCACGCATCATCCGTCGCGCAACTTATACAATGAAATCGCCGATTCATATGCTCAGCAGGTGACTAACGGCGGCTGGAGTTTTGATGTTTTATTGGGTGGCGGACACAGCTACTTCCAACGCGAAGAGAAAAATTGGTTACCACAGCTTGAACAACAAGGTCTGCAAGTCGTCACAACAATCGAGCAACTCAACAACGTTTCAAACGCTCCGGTTTTGGGGTTATTCGCCGACAAAGCGCTGCCGTTTGCCATTGATGATCGACCTGGGCGTCTTGCCGAAATGACCACGCATGCACTGCGGTTACTTGAACAGCGCTCTGCAACCACGGGTAAGCCATTTGCTTTAATGATTGAAGGTAGCATGATTGATTGGTGTGGCCATGCCAACGATATCGCCTGTGCAGTACACGAAATGGCTGATTTCGCTGCTGCTGTCGAGGTTGTTCGCAATTATATGAGTGAGAATCCCAATACTTTACTGGTCATTACCGCAGACCATTCAACTGGTGGTTTAACGCTAGGCCAAGGTGGCGAATATGCGTGGTATTCAGAAAAAGTCATGGGTATTCAAAAATCACTAGAAGTTATGGCGACGGAATTGGTCAAACGTCCGAAATCAGAGTGGCGAGATTATTTAACGCCAGTATTTAATCTGCCGTTATCAGACGCTCAATGGCAACAGCTTGAATCTGTAACCATTGATGCGAACGCAAAAGGTCGAGATAAACTCAAATCTGTCCATCAGGTTTTGGTTCAGATTATCAGCGAACACACCCGTACCGGTTGGACTACTTCAGGCCATACCGCAGTTGATGTGCCTGTCATGGCGACTGGTCCAGGTGCTGAAGCCTTCCGTGGCTACATTGACAATACCGATATCGCCAAAGCCTTATTAAAGCTGGTGCGTTAAGCGCACCAGCCCAATTCGTTAGCGCGCTGTTGCGCTAACTTCGGCACGTCGGCTTTAACAAAATGATGATGGAGAATTTGCACGCCCAGCATATGGTTAATCACCGCATCAAGCTGCACTTTCTCATCAATCGGTACCTCATCTGATTCATGCCGTTCAAACGTGCGTTGAACCTCAGCAAAGTCGAGTAATCCAGCCTCTTTTACCGCTTCTTCAGATAAGAACTGTTCAGCAAGCTTAAGTACCGCTTGCCATTTTTTCGGATCGGTATGTGCTGGTGGTGCCATAAATGCGAACTTTTCACGCTTATACAACGTTTCGGGCAATAGACCTTTCATTGCCTCGCGCAACACATACTTTTCTTTATTACCTTTGATACGCAGGTGTGGCGGCACCGTAAACGCATACTCTGCTAAATGATGATCTAAAAACGCGGGGCGAGCTTCCATCGAATTCGCCATATCAACGCGGTCCCCCCCCCACGTTAGAATTTGCCCTTCGAGCATGGTTTTTATCCATACATATTGTGCACGGTCAAGCGGATGGCGGCCCTTCAGCATCGTCTCGTCTAACGTTTCAGCAATCGCTTTACCGGCATCGTAATTTTCTAGATTTTGGCGGCGCTCAGCAGCAATCAATGGCAATGCAACGTCACCACATGAAAGCCACGGTTGCACGCAACTCGGCGTAAAGCCCATTTTGGCGTTAAACGCTGCGCTAACAAATTCCTCACGCGCTAACATGGCACCTTTGAACAGCTTATTGTTCTTTTCTAACAACTCTTGCCAAGCTTTGCGCTCACTGTCCGGTAAATGGTCTAAACCATGCAAAAACATGTCTTTACGAAACGCTGGGTAACCAGCAAATAGTTCATCGGAGCCTTCGCCGGTGAGTACTACCTTGTACCCTACTTCGTTCACCTGTTGGCTCATGAGGTACTTAGCTACGCCCAGCGTGTTGTAAATCGTACGCTCCGTATGCCAAATGGTTTTCACAAAATGATCATAAAGATCATCTGCTTTGAGGCGCATAATGTGGTGATCAGCACCGGTTGCTTCCGCCATTTCTTGAGCAATCGGCGTTTCATCATAATCATCGGAGTCAAAACCAATCGTAAATGCTTTAACTGAGGTTTGGGTAGCGGCAGCCGAAAGCCCCAAGATGGCACACGAATCAATCCCCCCGGATAGATAACAACCGACCGGCACATCAGCGGTTAAACGATGCTGAACCGCTTCCAACAAATGCTTGCGAACACCATCGATATATTCTTGCTCATCAACATCGTCGCCAGGATAGTCTTGCGCCAGTGGAAAATTGACATCCCAATACTTGCTTTCGCTGAGCTCAAGCTTACCGTTACGTCGCGTAACTTTAACCACATGGCCTGGTGCCACTTGTTTCACACCTGCAAAAGCTGTCGTACCGGGTACCATAACCTGAATCAACTGATGATAGAGCCCTTCACTCGAGAACTCTCGTTTTACTGCTGGGTGAGCAAACAACACTTTGAGTTCTGAACCAAATACCACACCGTCAGAAGTTTCTGTGTAATACAGCGGCTTAATTCCAAACCGATCGCGCACCAGATACATCGCATCTTCGTTACGATCATATAAACCAAAAGCAAACTCACCGCGCAGGTGCGTTAGTGTCTCGTCGAGACCTTCGCGAGCGAATAGATGCAAAACGATTTCTGAATCACTTTTGCTACGAAAGCGAGCACCTTGTGCCGTTAAATCGGCGCGAATACGTTTAAAATCATAAAATTCACCGTTGTGAGCCAATAACAGTTCACCGCTATCACTCACGAATGGTTGCCGCGCACGATCTTCGTTTAAATCGATAATCGATAACCGCGCATGGCTAAAGCCAACGCCTGTGTTATCGAGAATCTGATAACCAAAGCCATCGGGGCCACGATGGTGCATGATGGCCGCCATATTCACCAAGGTCTGCGCATCGGGCGCTTGATTGGCATCACGATTAAATATTCCTGCTATTCCACACATACTTACTCGGTCCTCTTTTATACGACGTCTATGACACGCTCAGCACGTTCTACCATGCATGTCAAAAGGGCCATGCGTAAAAATACCGCACCACGCGCCTGACTGAAGTACCAGTTGTGCGCAGTGTGATCGAGATCGGTTGATAACTCTTCACCACGTGCAAGAGGATGCAAAATAATGGCATCTTCTTTGAGTGGTGAATTAGCGGTTAAGTGAAAAGCACTACCATAGGTATTAAAGGTGTCGCCTTCCCAAGAGATGGCATTGATATACACCACATCTAAGCTCGGTAACACGTCATCTAATTCGATTGTCGTGGCGATTTTAATTCCACGGGCTTCGAGTTCTTCACGTTGACCAGCACCAAACAACTGCGCTGAACTTGCTTCATCATGAATGATCACCAGTTCATCGACAGCATGCGGAAATACCGATAGACACTTTAAAAAGCTGCGCACCGTGCGCATCTTATTCGGCACCCCGATAACGCCAATGCGAATCTTTGTTTTGTTCTCAGCATCAATAAGCTGCGGACGCCATTTAAAAATGGCATACATATCAGCTAGCGCTTGCGTCGGATGTTCATCAACGCCGTTACCCGCATTAATGATTGGAATACGCAGGGAATCCATCATTTCAAATAGCGAGCTTTCATTGTTATCTCGCAATACCACGCAATCGCCGTAGTTATTAAACATTTCAGCGACATCGGCCAAGCACTCGCCTTTTGCTATGCCGGTTGTTGAACGATCGGTAATCGACATAATATCGCCGCCTAAGCGATGCCATGCGCTCTCAAATGAGAGTCGCGTACGCGTACTTGGTTCGTAAAACGCACTAATTAATATTTTATTTTGTAGCGGCGAGCTGAATCGCTTCGGATTACTCTCAATTTTAGCCGCCAGACGAAACAACTGTTTCATGGTGTCTTGGTCAAATTGATCACCCGACACAATATGTTGATTCGCTAACTTAACTAAATAGTCACCTTCTTCTTGAATTGCCCGAAGTAACGCTTTCGGGTGTGCATCGCCATAAACATCAGGCCGCTCACGTTCAAATGAGACATCGTTCACATTCATAGTGTGTTACCAAAGTTGTTTAGAAATGAAATCTTTTAACCACAGCGCGACTAAGATCAGCGGCGCCATGGCAGCAAAAACCAGACAAATCATCACCAGTGCGCTAAATCCGGTTAAACCGAGCATCACGACGACTCCTGTAATTGTTCCCAATCGAAATCATGGTTCGAGCGCAGTAATCCAATTGCGCAAACCACAGCAGATACCGCGCAGGCGGTTAGCGCGGCAACATAGAAACCGATGACGAAATAACTCACCAGCCCCAGCAAAGTCCCACTTGCCATGGCTGCGGCAGCGAATTTGCCCGCTAATCTTTTCTGATAAAGCCCTAATACGATTGGGAAAATCGTACTGGCGACAAAAGCACCGGCAAAATTCAACAGTGCGCCTAACGTGGCTACCTGTGGTAAACACAATAACCACGTTAACAAGCCGATACCGGCAATACAGTAACGATTGATCTTAAATAATTGTTGGTCGGTTGCTTGCGGTCGTAATTTCTTGTGATAAAAATCACGAGTCACAAGATCAGATGTCGCCGCAAGTAATGAATCAAGACTAGACGCTAACGCAGAAAAAACCACGATAAATACGACGACAGCACCCATCTTACCGAGTACTTTTGCGGCAACCATGGGGCCCACCATGTCTGCGCTTGGCGGAAATATTCCGAGTTGCGGTGCTGCTAAGGCGATAAATCCAGTCACAATAGGAATCGGCAACCACAGCAATCCACCGAGTAAAAATGCTCGAAAAGCGACCTTTCCTTTAAATGCTAACGCTCGCGACCACCAGACATTCGAATGAAAAATTTCACCAAGACCAAAAAATATATTGTTGAATAAGAACATTATGGCCGCTGGAAACATCAAATCGAGTAAACGCGGATGATTCAGGGTTAGCTCAGTATGAATGCTCTCAAGGCTCACGGTATCAATCAGGAACCATGCAATGGCGACGACACCTATAATGATGATTAATGCTTGAATAAAATCGGTCGCAATAACGGCGCGTAATCCACCAAAAAGAGTATATCCCACGCATATAATCAAAATCGCTGTCATACCAATGTGATAATCGAGACCACTAAGTGCTTCGAGTAAAATACCGCCTGCCATGCCAAGACTGACCAGCCAACCAAATGCATACACCACGGAGATGACCATAAAGACCCACCATGCACCTCGTCCAAAGCGCAACCGGATGAAGTCTCCTGATGTATAGCCGTGAGGCATTAGTCGTTTAATGCGGGCGGCAAGTGGGGCAAATAAAATCAATCCGAGCGCCGCAAACGAATAGCCAACCATGCCCCAAATACCGAATTGATAGGTCAGTTGTGGGGCAACAAGTGTCGTGTTACTGGTTACCCAGGTTGCCATTGCGGTCGCAGCAGCAAGCGCAAAGCCTACGTTACGACCCGCCAGAGCAAAGTCTTCGTGGGTCTTGTTTGAACGGCCTAAATACCAGCCAAAGACTATCCACAACAGCCCAAAGATAACAACTAAGCTGAGCCCTAAAGAGCTGTCTAACGCGAAGTCTGTTGTTTCAGTCATGCTCCTGGCTCCGTCGGTGTTGCTGCAAAATAATGACCACCAGAATGACAAACAGCACACCACCAAAGCCGAATAATATCAGCGCATGTGTCAAGCTGTAGTGATCCACCTGAACCAGCACCACGTTACTTAGCTGAGTGTGTTGTTCGGAGCCTGCGGCTGTTTCATTACTGCCCGTTATAAGACGGAAATAATGATTACCATCCCCGAATCCGGTGAGTGTCATACTTTGAAAATCGCCAAACCAAGGATAGCGTCGCTCAACTTTCTGAAAGCTTTCATCGGTTGAATATTCGACCATGAGATTTTGTGTGGGGGCTTCTGACAGACGCAATACAAAGTAACCTTCGCGGCTTTGAGCCGGTGCAGAGAGTTGCGGCACAGCAGTATTGGATTGAACAACGTTTGGGGATAAAACGTAGGCAGAAGCGGGTCGCGCAAGCAGCGTGATGAGTAACAACAATGCAATGTGTATAACGAACCTCGCGCGGTCTGGCACAATTCCTTCCTGTAGCCCTTTGTTCCTAGGCTACCAAGTGAGGAAAATCATTTCAACTTAGGGTATGCTCACAACAATTGTCGTTTAGGGAAAGATATGCATCCGATTTATTTATGTAGCATGGGCGCGAACATTGCCCCAGAGAACAACTTTGCGGCAGCTCGTGAGTTAATTTCAGAACTCGGTAAAGCTTATTACTCGCGTGCTATTTATACCCAACCCGTCAATATGCACAGCGACAATGACTTCCTCAACGCTCTATTTCTGCTTGTTTCGCCGCTTGATAGCGACGCGTTAAAGTCTCGTTTTAATGCAATTGAAATAAGCCTGGGTCGGGACCGCAGCGATCCGTTGAGTAGTAAAAAAGACCGTCCTATGGATATCGATATTCTCGGTGAACTCAGCGTTGATGATGTTTGGCAAGAGGTGCCAACCTATCTTGACGATGTTGTGCAAAGTCTAAAACCAATTGCAGACCAACTTATTCAAACCCAAGGGGCATGATATGGATAACGCTAAAAAATATGCACTTGTGACCGGTGCTGGTCGTCGTTTTGGCTTAGCTTTGGCACATGCGTTGATAGACGAGGGCTATCAAGTACTAGCTCATTACAATACGTCAAAGGATGGTATAGAAGAGCTTGAACAACGCGGCGCAATTGGTTTGCAAGCAAACTTATCGCAGTTAAACGAGGTTCACCAATTGATTCATGCTGTTCAACAGCATTGCTCGAGATTACACCTATTAGTGAATAACGCTTCGTGTTTTTTCGATAACGCACGCGTTGATGAGAACGATGCTAATTTAGAGGCTGTGTTAAATGTACACACAGCTGCCCCATATCTACTGATTAATAACTTACAACACCAGCTGCGCGATGCCGAAGGCAGTGTGATTAATATTACCGATATTTACGTTGATAGCCCGTCGACAGACTACGTCGCGTACTGTGCGGCTAAAGCTGGCTTGGCAAGTTTGACCCAAGCATTCGCAAAAAAATTGGCCCCAGCTGTGCGCGTAAACGCCATCCAGCCAGGGCCAATATTATTTTTGCCAGAGCACGATAGTCAGCATCGTCAAAAAGTACTCGCTGAAACACCACTTAACCTTGAAGGTGGATTAGAGCCGATGATAAATGCGGTGCGGTTTTTACGCGACAACCCGTTTATCACCGGCGAATCCATCAAAGTCGATGGCGGTCGTGCTTTAACGATTTAAGCAGCCAGCATTTGTCTCAACACGTAATGTAAGATGCCGCCACTTCGGTAGTACTGCAGTTCATTACCGGTGTCGATGCGGCATTTCACCTGAAACTCAACGCTGGAGCCATCCGCTTTTTTCGCTTTCACTTGTAACATTTGACCTGGTTTCAAATCATCGTTTATACCAACGATGCTGATTTGTTCATCGCCAGTCAAACCGTGAGCTTGAACGCCCTCACCGTCCACAAATTGCAGCGGCAACACGCCCATACCAACCAAGTTAGAGCGGTGAATACGCTCGAAACTCTCAGCAATAACGGCTTTCACGCCAAGCAAAGTAGTACCTTTTGCCGCCCAATCACGACTTGAGCCAGTACCATACTCTTTACCTGCCAGCACTACCAGAGGCGTGCCCTCTTGTTGATATTGCATGGCTGCATCGTAGATCGGCATCTGCTTACCGCTTGGAACATGGCGAGTAAAGCCACCTTCGACACCATCGAGCATTTGGTTCTTGATACGGATATTGGCAAAAGTACCGCGCATCATTACTTCATGGTTACCGCGTCGCGAACCATATGAGTTGAAATCCTTCACTGCCACACCGTTTTCTTGCAAGTATTTACCTGCTGGTGAGTCCGGCTTAATTGAGCCTGCGGGTGAAATATGGTCCGTCGTGATGGAGTCAGCGAACACCGCCAGCACACTTGCATCTTTCACATCAGCGAGAGGCGCCAAAGGTTTATCGATGCCGACAAAGTACGGCGGATTTTTTACATAAGTCGAATCATCGCTCCAATTGTAGGTTTTACCCTCACCAATTGGAATGGCGCGCCACTCGTCATCACCTTTAAATACTTCGCCATATTCTTTGCTAAACATTTCGCCATCAACCAAACGTACAGCTTCAGCAATTTCGGCACTACTTGGCCAGATATCTTTAAGATAAACCGGATTACCCGAGCTATCTTCAGCAATTGGGTCGCTACTTAAATCAATGCGAGTTGTGCCCGCAAGTGCATAAGCCACAACCAACGGCGGCGAAGCCAGCCAGTTTGCTTTCACATCTTGGTGAATACGCCCTTCGAAGTTACGGTTACCCGAGAGTACCGACGAAACTGTCAAGTTACCTTCACGAATGGCATCGGTAATCTCATCGGGTAATGGTCCCGAGTTGCCGATACAGGTGGTACAACCGTAACCGACAAGGTTAAAGCCAAGCTTGTCTAAATATTCTGTTAATCCGGCTTTGGCGAGATAATCGGTCACAACTTTTGACCCTGGTGCAAGCGATGACTTCACCCATGGCTTACGTTGAATACCTTTTTCCAAAGCTTTCTTCGCGACTAAACCTGCCGCCATCATCACACTTGGGTTTGAGGTGTTTGTGCACGACGTAATGGCGGCAATCACCACATCACCGTGCGATAAGCTGTAATCCTTACCTTTCACCGGAATAGATTTATCAGTTTCACCAGACTGACCGTTGGTTTCTAAAAATAGGTCAAATGCTGAACCCAGTTGCGGCATACCGACGCGATCTTGTGGACGTTTCGGCCCTGCCAACGACGCTTCAACAGTACTTAGATCCAGTTCTAGTGAATCGGTAAATACTGGCTCTTGGCCAGACTCGCGCCACATGCCTTGAGCCTTCGCATAGGCTTCAACCAAGGCAATGGTATCGTCATCACGACCTGATAATTCGAGATAGCGTAAGGTTTCTTGGTCAACTGGGAAAAATCCGCAGGTAGCGCCATATTCCGGCGCCATGTTACCTATCGTTGCGCGGTCGGCGAGTGGTAAGTGATCTAAGCCTGGACCGTAAAATTCAACAAACTTGCCGACCACACCGTGCTTGCGTAGCATTTGGGTGACGGTTAAAACCAAGTCAGTCGCGGTGACCCCTTCTGGAAGCTTACCCGTCATACGGAATCCAACCACCTCAGGAATCAACATGGAAACGGGTTGTCCGAGCATCGCAGCTTCCGCTTCGATACCACCCACGCCCCAGCCAAGTACACCAAGACCGTTAATCATTGTGGTATGCGAGTCAGTACCGACTAAGGTATCGGGCATCACGAATGTCTTGCCGTCTTGCTCTTTGGTCCACGCAACCTTGGCTAAATACTCCAAATTTACTTGGTGACAAATACCTGTTCCCGGCGGAACCACACGGAAGTTTTCAAAGGCATTCTGGCCCCAACGCAAAAATTGGTAACGCTCAAAATTGCGTTCCATTTCAATCCGGACGTTTTCTTTAAAAGCTTCTGCAGACGCATATTTATCAACCATTACCGAGTGGTCGATGACCAGATCGACGGCCGACAATGGATTAATTTGGTCTGGATCTTGTCCTGCCTTAGCAACAGCATCACGCATGGCGGCGAGATCAACAACCGCTGGCACGCCAGTGAAATCTTGCATCAATACACGCGCTGGACGATACTGAATTTCGCGATCGGAACTGCGTTTATCTAACCATTTTGCAATAGCTTCAATGTCTTCAGAGGTAACCGTATCACCATCTTCATTGCGTAATAAGTTTTCTAACAAGACTTTCATGGATGTCGGTAATTTCTTGACATCGGCAATGTTGGCGAGCTTTTCTGCCGCTTTCGGCAAACTGTGATAATGATAGGTCTTACCGTTTACTTCTAACGTACTTAACGTTTTCAAGCTGTCGTTGCTCGACATGGCTTACTCCTTCTTTAAACGATGCATCCCCTAAGCTTAGACACAAATCTGTGGTTCAGCCATAGCGTTTATCTATATTCACTATGGGTACAATGAACACAAAGATCAACCAGCTAACATATTGAATATGCGTTACATTGATAAATATTGATGCGCGTAAGTCGCCAGTTATTTTGCTTCACCGCAGAGCATGCTATAAATGAAAGATAACTCCGAATGGAATTAACAACACAATGCCGCATCCCAAACTCGTACAGTTCAAAGCCCTTGGACAGTATCTCGACCTGTTACTTGACGCTATATGCGTGGTGAATTCCAATGGTGAGTTTATATACGTGAGTGGCGGTGGCGAGCGTGTGTTTGGCTATAAGCCGGAGGAAATGATTGGTCACTCGATGTTTAAATTTATGCATCCTGAAGATCATGACAAAACTCGGGCTGTGGTCGCCGAGATCATGCAAGGAATTGCGAAAATTAACGTCGAAAATCGGTATATTCGCAAAAATGGTGATGTTGCTCACATACTATGGTCGGCACGTTATTCAAAAGAAGACGACTTTCGTATCGCCGTTGCTCGTGACGTCACCGAGCAACGCCAAGCAGAGAGTGAACGTTTACAGCTTTTGCAACGACTCGAACAGCAGGCGCTTTATGATCCGCTTACGGAATTACCGAATCGAGCCTACTTTTACCAGCGGGCGTTGCAGGTTTTGCAACGTCGTAGTGAGGTTGCACTCCTTTATCTCGACCTTAATAAGTTTAAAGAAATTAACGACTCGTTCGGTCACGCTATTGGCGATCGAGTTTTAAAAGTCGCGGCGCAGCGCATCACCGAAAGTTTACGCACAAACGACATGGTCGCGCGCATCGGCGGCGACGAATTTGTGGTGCTTCTTGAGCGCATTCAATCGGTTACTGATGCCAAGCATATCGCAGAAAAAATCGTCCATGCCTTTCAAAATCCAATAGAAGTTAATGCAGGCCAACCATTTACCGTCGGGATTAGTATCGGTATCGCACTTTCAAAAGATTGTGGCCGTGAACTTGAGCAACTGCTACTAAAAGCCGATAATGCGATGTATCAAGCAAAATTAATGACAGATAACCGCATTAAAGTGGCGGCCGACGACAAGTGAGTGCTTGTTCCACAATATTGAGCCCGTATAATAAACTGATTAGACCAGTTGTTTATTGTTAAAGGAATACGAATGAGCCAAGTATTGGATGATCTTCTTAACTTATTGAAATTAGAAACAATTGAGCAAGGTATTTATCGCGGTCAAAGTCAAGACTTAGGCTTTGGTGCAGTATTTGGTGGTCAAGTTATCGGTCAAGCGCTCTCGGCAGCCAAAGAAACCTTGCCTGAAGATCGCAAAGTTCACTCACTCCATACCTACTTTTTACGCCCCGGCGATGCTCATAAACCGATTATTTACGATGTCGAAAATATCCGTGATGGTAAAAGCTTTTCCACTCGGCGTGTGCAGGCCATCCAATATGGTAAGCCCATTTTTTACATGACGGCGTCATTTCAAATTGAAGAGCCTGGTTTTGAGCATCAAGACACGATGCCGGATGTGCCCGGCCCGGAAGGACTGGTTTCCGATATCGATATTTATCGTGAACATGCCGAGCTTATACCTGAAGTTATCCGCAACAAGTTTATCTCAGAAAAACCAATTGAGATGCGCTTTGTGACGGCCAACAATCCATTCAAACCAAGCATTGATGAGCCTCGACGTTATGTTTGGCTACGAGCAAATGGCCCCATGCCTGACGATTCACGAGTACATAAATATTTATTAGCGTACGCATCAGACTTCAATTTTTTACCGACAGCACTGCAGCCTCATGGCTATAGCTTTGCACAACCGAATATTCAAATGGCGACGATTGACCACTCGATGTGGTTCCATAAAGATTTTCGTATGGACGATTGGTTGCTATATGCCATCGATAGCCCGGTTGCTACCGGCGCACGGGGTTTAGTTCGAGGTCAAATCTATACTCGCGATGGCTCCTTGGTTGCATCAACCATGCAAGAAGGTGTGGTGCGCAAGCACGATCGCAAATAACAAAAAAGGCGCCGGTTTGGCGCCTTTTTGCTAGCTAACTAATCTAGATTACCCGAGCGAAAAGAAGAAACCAGCAATCGCCGCACTCATCATGTTCGCGAGCGTTGCCGCTAACAATGCTTTGATACCTAAACGCGCGATGTCATGACGGCGACTTGGCGCCATCCCGCCTAACCCACCGAGAAGAATCGCAATCGATGAAAAGTTGGCAAAGCCGCACAGTACGAAGGTGATTATCACTTGGCTGTGCATGCTCAATTGGTCTTTGTAATTAACGAAATCCAAGTAGGCCACGAATTCATTAATCACCAATTTTTGTCCGATAAAGCTACCCGCTAGTTGCGCTTCATCCCAGCTTACGCCAAGGACATAAGCAACAGGCTGAAAAACATAACCAAATAATTGCTGCAACGACAAATCTGGGTAGCCAAACCAAGCCACCAACCCAGCCAAATAAACCATTAATCAGCGCAATTAAGGCGACAAATGCAATCAACATGGCGCCAACGTTAATAGCCAATTGCACACCGCTCGATGCACCCGCTGCCGCAGCATCAATAACGTTAACTGAGCGGTCTTCAACTTCAACGCTATCACTCGCATCACCGGTTTTGCCAGAGATAATATTCTCGATATCTTCACGCGGCTTTTCAGTTTCAGGAATAATCATTTTCGCCATCAGCAAACCTGCTGGTGCCGCCATGAAACTCGCTGCGATTAAATATTTCAGTTCAACTCCAACCCCGGCATAACCCGCCAGTACTGAGCCCGATACTGACGCCATACCACCCACCATGACAGCAAATAATTCCGAGCGGGTCATGCTAGCAATAAACGGACGCACCATCATTGGCGCTTCGGTTTGCCCTACAAAAACGTTTGCTGCAGCCGACATCGACTCAGGTCGGCTACTGCCAATAATTTTCTGCAAGGTGCCGCCTAAAATGCGGATAATCCATTTCATAATGCCAAGATAATAAAGCACAGAAATTAATGACGAGAAGAAAACGATAACGCTAAGCACTTGAATAGCAAAAACAAAACCGAAATCTGCAGATGCGAGGCCGCCGAACATAAACTGGATGCCGGCATTGGTAAAGGCGATGACTTTGGCGACGCCAGAAGCTACTGCAAACAGAACATCTTGCCCGAATGGAACATATAAAACGAAGGCACCGAGTGCGACTTGGAAGGCGAACGCACCACCTACTGTACGCCAGCGAATATGTTTACGGTGTGATGAGAATGCGTAAGCAACCAATAAGATAATGGCAATGCCAAGAAAACTATTCATAGTATAAAAGCCGTTTTTTGTTTTTGTTATTCCGCCAATAATTGACGAATTTTAGATTTTATCAAGTCTATTGCAATCTCATTTTGGCCACCACGAGTGACCACCAAATCGGCAAACTGCTTGGACGGCAAAATAAACTCAAAGAAGGCCGGACGCACTGTCTCTTGATATTGCTCAGCGACAGATTGAATAGTACGACCACGTTCTTCAACATCGCGAATCATTCGGCGCAGTAAACAGACGTCTAACGGCGTGTCCATAAATACTGAAATATCGAATAATTTACGCAGGTTTGGGTCGTTGAGCAGAAGAATACCTTCAACCATAATGACCTTCCCTGGATTAATTTTAATTGTCTCTGGCAATCGCGTGTGGGTTTTATAACTGTATTGCGGCATCGCAACTGAATCACCCTCGCGAAGCTGTTCGAGGTGTTGCACTAACAACTCATGCTCAAAAGCCGATGGGTGATCGTAATTCGTTAATTGACGCTGCTCAAAGCTCAAGTGGCTTTGGTCACGATAATACGCATCTTCGGCCAATATCGCGATACCCTGCCCTCCGAGCTCAGCAACAAGCTCTTGATAAACAGTTGAAGCGAATAGACTTTTCCCTGATGCGGAAGCGCCAGCAATGGCGATGATGGTTGTTTTTCCCACGCGTAACTTCTTTCATTTGCCCGACAACAGCCGGCAATTATCGTCGATAAGGCTTCCAAATGGAAGCATTGTGACAGTTCGACTGATTTTGTTACATTTTGACACGATCAATTCGTGTTCCCTGTCCGTAAGCTTCGGTATGATGCCATTACTTACAATTTCATAACGTCATAAAAAACGGGAACATTACTATGTTATTTCGTCAAACCCTAACGGCAGTTGCCGTTGCGTCAGTCTTGCTTACTGGTTGTCAGACGACAGCAGAGCAATCATCAACCAAACAAGTTGCTGCAGCACAACAGTTTCCAGCTGTTGATATCAATTACGAAAGCTTCACGCTTGATAATGGCCTTCGCGTCGTTGTTCATGAAGATCGCAAAGCCCCTATCGTTGCTGTCAACGTTTGGTATGCCGTTGGTTCGAAGGATGAAAAAGTAGGCCAAACTGGTTTTGCACACTTGTTCGAGCACTTAATGTTCAACGGTACTGAAAACTACGATGATGAGTATTTTGGTCCATTTGAACGTGCCGGCGCTACCGACATGAACGGTACCACCAACAATGACCGTACTAACTACTTCCAAAACGTCCCTACTCCTGCCCTCGATATGGCGTTGTGGATGGAATCTGACCGTATGGGTCATTTGTTAGGTGCCGTAACTCAAGAGAAATTAGACGAGCAACGCGGCGTTGTTCAGAACGAAAAACGTCAAGGCGAAGCGCAACCGTACGGCCGCGTGTTTGGTTTCTTAGCTGAGCAGACCTTCCCTGAAGGCCACCCATATTCGTGGTCAGTTATCGGTTCAATGGAAGATTTGAATGCAGCATCTTTAGACGACGTTCATCAGTGGTTTAACGACTACTATGGCGCAGCGAATGCCGTTGTAGTTTTAGCCGGTGATATCGACGTTGCTACTGCAAAAGAAAAAATGCAAAAGTACTTTGGTCACATTGCACCAGGTAAGCCATTACAAAAATTGGATAGCTGGATTGCAAAAAGCACCGGTACCAAACGTGCAACAATGGAAGATAACGTGCCAGCCGCACGTGTCTACAAGCTTTGGAATACCGCTGAAATGGGTACCGCAGATTCTACTTATTTGAATTTGCTAACCAGCATTTTAGCCAGTGGAAAGAACTCGCGTTTGTATCAGCGCTTAGTTCACGAAGAACAAATCGCTAGCATGGTCTCTGGCTTCCAGTATGAGCGTATTTTAGCCGGTCAGTTCTTCGTTATCGCAGACGCCAAACCAGGTGTTGAGCTTGAGCGAATTGAAGCAATTATCGACGAAGAACTTGCAAAAATTATCGCTGAAGGTCCAACCGCTGAAGAGCTAGCTCGAGTGAAATTCTCAGACGTTGCTAACTTTGTTCGCGGTGCAGAGCGTATCGGCGGCTTCGGTGGTAAATCAGACTTGTTAGCTGCAGGCGAAGTTTATCATGGCAACCCTGGTTTCTTTAATAAGGAAATGGAACAGCTTCGTAGCGCGACACCAGCAGATATTCAAGCCGCTGCAAAACGTTGGTTAACCGATGGTGCGTTCGTACTGAACGTTGTACCACAACCTAAATTCACCACCGCTGAAGCTCAGGCTGACCGCTCCAAATTACCAGAGGTTGGTGATTTACCAGAACTTGAACTGCCTGAAGTAACAACCTTTACCTTATCAAATGGTTTGGAAGTTGCATTAGCTGAACGTCATGACGTGCCGACAGTCCAAATGTCGTTAACCTTTGATAGCGGCTATGCATCAGATTTCGGTAACAAAGTTGGTACTGCTAGCTTCGCAATGAGTATGTTACGCGAAGGTACTGAATCACGTACCTCACAAGAAATTGCGAAAGAGCTTGAAACACTAGGTACCAACCTTTACACCGGCGCAAGCATTGATACCTCAAGCGTTTCTATGGATAGCTTGGTAACTAACTTAGAGCCAAGTTTGAACATTCTTGCAGATATTCTAGAAAATGCGTCTTTTAGCGAAGATGAAATTGAGCGTAAGCGTGCTAACTGGTTAGAAAACATTAAGCGTGAAAAAGCGAGCCCGAACAGCCAAGCCTTACGTATTCTCCCAGGCCTGATTTTCGGCGATAACCATGCTTATGGCGTGCCGTTAACAGGTTCAGGTACTGAGCAATCTATCACATCTTTAAATCGTGATGACTTGATTAACTACCGTAATACCTGGCTACGTCCTGACAATGCACGTCTGGTGATTGTTGGCGCAACAACTGAAGCCGAAATTAAGCCGCTACTTGAAAGTGCACTTGCCGATTGGGAAGCTCCAGCAACAGCGAAGCCTACCAAGCAATTCACTGATGTAGCGATGCAAACGAAACCGCGCGTGTACATTATTGATCAGCCGGGCACCCCGCAATCGACAATCTTTGCCGGTCATTTAGCACCTGCAGATGATACGCCGAATGCTGAAGTGCTCGACGTTGCCAATACTATTTTGGGTGGTAGCTTCACCAGTCGCGTCAACATGAACCTTCGTGAAGACAAAGGTTGGTCTTACGGTTCACGTACCATTTGGTCTGCATACGATGAAGCCGGTTTATTCTTCACTTTGGCGCCTGTGCAAACAGACAAAACCAAAGAATCAATTCAAGAAATTTTGAAAGAATTGAACCAGTATCAAACAAGTAAACCAGCAACAGCGGAAGAGCTTGAAAAAGTTCAAATGAACAAAACCGCTAAGTTACCAGGTGCCTATGAAACTAAAGGTGCGCTGTTACGTGCGATTGTTGATACCTTGGATAAAGGTAAAGACATGGCGTGGTTGGAAAATTACGGTGAACGAGTGAACGCAATTACAGTCGAAGACGTACAAAGTAATGCGCGCACACTCATCGACACTGACGCCTTAACTTGGGTTATTGTTGGTGATGCGAGCCAAATCGCTGAGCAAGTTCGTTCATTGAACCTTGGCGAAGTTACCATGCTGGATAGCGACGGTAACGCGCTGTAGTAACTTCATTCTGCATGTAAGTGTTGGCCGCTCTTCGGAGCGGCCTTTTTTTTTGAGCTTTTTCCAATTTTTTTCCGTAGCGGTTACACTAATCACTCAACTTTAAACCATAAGGGATGTAACTATGGAAATGATCAAGACTCGTGCGGCTGTTGCTTGGGCTCCAGGCGAACCACTTTCAATTGAAGAAGTTGATTTAATGCCACCACAAAAAGGTGAAGTTCTTGTGCGTATCGTTGCCACCGGTGTTTGTCATACCGATGCCTACACACTATCAGGCGCTGACCCAGAGGGCGTATTCCCAGCTATTCTAGGTCACGAAGGTGGCGGTATTGTTGAAGCAGTGGGCGAAGGTGTTACTTCAGTTGAAGTAGGTGATCATGTTATTCCTTTGTACACCCCAGAGTGCGGTGAGTGTAAATTTTGTAAATCAGGCAAAACGAACCTGTGCCAAGCTATTCGCACGACGCAAGGTAAAGGTTTGATGCCAGATGGCACCACCCGTTTCTCCAAAGACGGTAAGCCAATTTACCACTACATGGGCACGTCAACGTTTTCAGAGTACACCGTTGTGCCAGAAATTGCGCTGGCAAAAGTCAGTAAAGAAGCGCCTCTTGAAGAAGTTTGTTTACTAGGCTGTGGCGTCACCACAGGAATGGGCGCCGTAATGAACACCGCCAAAGTTCAACCAGGTGACACCGTTGCCGTATTCGGCTTAGGTGGTATTGGCTTATCGGTGATTATTGGTGCGGTGATGGCCAAAGCAAGCCGGATTATTGTGATTGATATTAACGAGTCAAAATTTGATATCGCAAAGAAACTTGGTGCTACTGATTGCATTAATCCAAATGATTACGATAAACCAATTCAAGAAGTCATTGTAGAAATGACGGACGGCGGTGTCGATTTCTCGTTTGAATGTATTGGTAATGTGAAAGTGATGCGCTCAGCTCTTGAATGCTGCCACAAAGGCTGGGGTGAGTCAGTGATTATCGGCGTTGCTGGTGCCGGAGAGGAAATCTCAACACGACCATTCCAATTGGTAACGGGCCGCGTTTGGCGTGGTAGCGCATTTGGTGGAGTTAAAGGTCGCAGCCAATTACCTGACTATGTGCAACGCTACTTAAATGGTGAGTTTGAACTAAGTACCTTCATCACCCATACCATGGGCCTTGAAGATATCAATAAAGCATTTGATTTGATGCATGAGGGTAAGTCGATTCGCTCGGTGATTCACTATGATAAATAAAGTTAGCGAAACGAAAGCATTTGGCGGCCGTCAAATTCGCTTTGAACATCAATCAACAACACTAAACTGCACCATGCAGTTTAGTGTTTATCTTCCGCCACAAGCAGAACATCAATCGGTTCCGGCGCTTTATTGGCTGTCTGGATTAACCTGTACCGACGAAAACTTTAGCAGTAAAGCGGGCGCTCAACGCATCGCTGCTGAACTCGGTATTGCGCTCATTATTCCGGATACAAGTCCGCGTGGCGACGATGTTCCTGATGATTCGGAACAAGCCTATGACTTCGGCCTTGGCGCAGGATTTTATGTCAATGCAACGCAACAACCCTGGGCGAAGCATTACCACATGTACGACTATGTGGTGACCGAATTGCGCGAACTCGTTGAGCAACATTTACCGCTCAATCACAACCGCAGTATCAGCGGCCATTCCATGGGCGGACATGGTGCGCTCGTCATGGCACTGCGCAATCAGAACCTGTACGCTAGTGTGTCCGCATTTGCACCCATTTGTCATCCAACAGCATGCCCATGGGGACATAAAGCATTTAGCGGCTACCTCGGTGATGATCGCTCTGAATGGCTCGAATATGATGCAACCGAGCTGTTACTTAAGTTAAAGAGTGCACCACCAATGTTGGTATCTCAAGGTGAAGCGGATAACTTTTTAGCTGAACAATTACGTCCTGATGATCTAGATGCAGCGATTCAAAAAACCGGAATCACAGCACAAATTGAACGTCATCAAGGATATGATCACAGCTACTACTTTATCGCCAGTTTCATCGAGCAACATCTGCGTTTTCACGCTCAACATTTGCGATAATTAATAAGGTTGTATTAAAAAAATCTGGTGAAATTTTCTGCTCCTTGCTAATGTAAATTTAACCCTATTTCGGGAATGGTTTTCAATTACCGACAAGGAGCAGTATATGTCGCCGCGCCGTGCCGCAGCCGCCATAGCGTTTCTTTATTTATTTCTTGGTTATATCTGGATTAGTTTTTCAGACCGTTTTTTGCTAACTATCGCAGCAGAATCAACGTATTTAACTGAGTTACAAACCTATAAAGGTTGGGCCTACGTCACCATTACAGCTGCCCTCCTCTACGTATTAGCTTTTCGTGCGCTACAGCGCGAACGCAACTTGTCTGAACGTGACGGACTCACGTTATTATTGAATCGCCATATGTTTGAGCGCGAACTGGCAAGCGAAATTCAATATGCGTACGATAACCAACAAAATCTCAGTGTCATCATGCTCAACATTGATGGCTTCAAACAAATTAATAGCCATGTCAGTTTAGAAGCTGGAGATAAATTTCTAGTCGCCGTTGCTGGTGTATTACGAGAATCATGCCATCAGCAAGCACTGATTGCTCGGTTTGGTAATGACGAATTCGCGGTTGCGTTACCTGACTCCACTTGGCCCGACGCCGTATTACCCGTACTGCAGAAAATTCAGCGTAGGATTGAGCACATTCGCATTCCAGAAGCACCACAATTGAGTTTTACAGCTAGCGCCGGACTGGCGTTATACCCGCGTGACGGTTCAGATGCGAGCCAATTAATCGATGCCGGCAATCTAGCGTTAGACCAAGCACAGCAAACGAGTCGCGGCAGCTACAAGCTCTATAACGCTGAATTAAGTGCAATCATGTCGAATAAAGCTCGGTTGTTGTTTGACCTAAAAGCCGCTATTGAAAAGCGTCAACTGAGTGTCGTTTACCAGCCACAGTTTTGTGTCCAAGAAAACCGAATGACTGGGCTTGAAGTCTTAGTCCGCTGGAATCATCCAGAACGTGGTGTGATATCGCCGGCTGAGTTTATTCCTCTAGCTGAACAAAATAGTCTCATTTGCGGCATCACCGACTTCGTCATGCGTCAAGCTATTGACGAATTAACCGAGCATGGCTTGTTGTATCGAGATGTACAGCGGGTCTCATTCAATGTTTCAGCCGCTGACTTTAATGGTAACGAGAGCTGCGATCGCTTTCTCGCTAATCTTTCGCAGTTACCTGGCGATTGGTCCGTCATCGAGTTAGAGCTTACGGAAAGTGCAGCGTTACTTAACTTAGAAGGTGTGCGACAAGTTCTTGAGAAACTCACAGCGAAAGGCGTACAAGTGTCGCTTGACGATTTTGGCACCGGTTATTCATCGTTGAACACGCTTCGATTACTGCCTATTCAAGAAGTTAAAATCGATCAGAGTTTCGTCAAAGATATTGTCCAAAACAAGCAAGATGCGAAGCTTGTAAAGACGATATTAGCCATGGCGCAAGCGCTACATTTGCGCGTTGTGGCTGAAGGTGTGGAAACTCACGCTCAAGCGAACTATTTAATGACTGCTGGCTGCCAAGAGTTTCAAGGCTTTTTATACGCGCGCCCTATGTCTATCAATCATCTCATTACGTTTATTAAGAACCTTAAACAGCGGCAACGTGCGCAATCTTAATCTGGTTCTTACCCTGCTTTTTGGCTTCATACATGGCTTTATCTGCAGCGCGTAATATGGTTGCGACTTCGAAGTGCTGCTGTGGGTCGTTGCAGTGGCATATCCCCATCGACAAGGTGACAGGCCAATCGTGCTCAGCAAATTCATGTACTAGCCTTTCACGAATCCGTTCCAGCGCCGTCATTGCATCTTGAAGCGTTGCCCCAACATGAATGGTGGCAAACTCATCCCCACCAATCCGAGCAACTAAATCATTTGCCCGACATGTACTTTCAATCACATGCGCAATTTGCTGTAGTACCTGATCGCCCATTTCATGACCGTGGGTATCATTAATTTTTTTGAAGTCATCAAGGTCGATAAAACATACGGCAAACTCTAGTCCATGATCGCGCAAGTCATGAATTTCATCATCCAAAGCAGCAACAAAAGCGCGGCGGTTCGCCACCCCAGTTAAATGATCCGTTTGCGCTAAGATACGTTCGTGCTCCAATTCACGGCGAATTTTATCTTCTGTTACTTTTAAAGACGTGGCATCGCGCACAAATGCGATCGCAAAATGCTCTCCATCAAAATCGACATGACTCAGCATGATCTCGACATAAATGGTACTGCCGTCTTTGCGTTCACCAACAAACTTAAAACCTCGCCCCATCGGACGATTCTGTGCAGAATTAAAAAATGCTGCCACATGCTTCGCATGCCCAGCTCGAACTTGTTCTGGTAGGAGAATATCGAGAGGTTGACCAAGAAGCTCACGCCGCTGTGCGTAACCGAACATCTCTGTGAGCATGGTATTCACCATAACAAGCTCGTTGTTGCGATTTAAAATAAGTGCTGCGTCTGGAATGACTTCAATAAGTTCAGCTATTGTTCTGTGCGTTTTCATGACTTCCGTTTATTTTTGTACATCTTATGGTCAGCTCGTTGAATAAGAGCTTCGACGGTTTTTGTATCTCGTCCGAATAGTGCATAACCAAGGCTAGCAGTGATATTAATGTCTATTGCTTTATGCCGGATGGGTTTCGAAATAATTTCAGCAAGCTTGTCGCATTGTTCAACTATCACTTTTTCGTTGTCCACGCCCATGAGAACGACTAGAAATTCATCACCACCAATACGTGCGACCGTATCTGTAGCACGGGTATTGGTGAACATTCGTTGCGCCACGGTTTTTAATACGGTGTCTCCGGCTTGATGACCATATTCATCGTTCACCCGTTTGAATCGATCAATATCCACAACAACAACCGCAAAAGGCGTTGGATGTCGCTCATTAATCTGCGTTAGAGTCTGTAGCCTATCCATAATCATTCGGCGATTAGCGACATTAGTTAGCGGGTCGGCCATCGCTTCGCTATAGGACGAACGGTACCAAGCAAACAATGTAAAGAGCATGATATACAAGGCAGCTACAAATGGATATCCGATCAGTCGAATGCGCTGTTGCTCCCAGAAGTTCCCATCAATAAACGAACTAGCCGAAAGCGCCAATGTCCATGAACCGTTGGGGAAACGCACTATTTCGGTATAATCTGCCGTTGTGAAGGTCGTCTCCTTACCAAAAAACACTTCGCCAGTACCACCCTTACCATCGCGGCCACGAATAGCGACATCGTAGAATGCCGCTAAATTTAATACGCCTGTCGCTTCATATAATTTATTACTATCAATAACTAACGCAATAAGCCCCCAATAGGTTTCTGTATCATCTTGATGGCTAAAAATTGGAATGCGATAAATAAAGCCTTCGCCGCCCTGCACCAAAGACACAGGACCCGCTAGTAAGGTTTTTTTAGTGAGTTGAGCCTGTTTTACGACGTCGCGCTGTTCGGGATTACTCTCGTAGTCATACCCCAGCACAGATTCATTACCTTGCCTAGGATAAACAAAAGACACAACATTGTTTGGTGCTATAGCAAAGTTTCGAACGAAATTATTGCCTTCGACAATAGGTTGCACCATTGCGCGCCATTCTTGCGGGGTACTATCAGGGTGAGTCGCAAGATAGCTCGCGATACCCCAAACACTGTAAAGCGCGGCATTTAATTCAGACTCGAGATCCGCTCGCACAGCGGTAAATTCACTTTGTAACTGGCTCAGTTGCTCAGACTTCACACGCTCTTTATTCAACACGTGCAAATATTCTATTGCCACAAGGGCGAACAACAACGAGGCCACAACAGCAATGATAAAAGCAATGCGGCGTTTATGAGTTGAAAACACAGGTTCTCCGACCGTTTATATACTTTATTAACCATAAACTAAGCGAGTTAATTCGCAAGCTTTACTAGCAAATTTTCGTTGCACTTCATAAACTGGAGCAAGATTGAGTTCTGGAGATTTTATGCGTCTATTAATAAATGGTTTGAGTGCTTTGGTATTTTTGCAGCTAACCGGCTGCGCCACATACGGCGTTATCGATAACCAATCACAAACCGAAAATGATGCGCCGCAAAACTATTCATTGATGAATTATGATGCAAACCATTCTCGCTCAGATGACATTACCTTGGTCTTAGCGTTCTCTGGCGGCGGTAGTCGCGCAGCGGCATTATCCTATGGTGTCCTCGAAGGTCTCCGTGACACCCAACTTATCATTGATGACAAAGAAGTTCGCTTACTCGATGAAGTTGATTTAATTACTTCGGTTTCCGGGGGGAGTTTTACTGCCGCATATTATGGTTTACACGGCGATAAAATCTTTGATGATTTTGAACAAGATTTCCTACAGCGCGATTATGTTTCCGAATGGCTATATGGTTTGGCGAGCCCTATGTTGTGGTTTTCGCGCAAAGGCCGTACCGATATTGCCACTCGTATATATGAACAACGATTGTTCAAAGGCGCTACATTCGCTGATTTAAGCAAACAAGATGGCCCGTTAATACTGATCAATGCATCAGATTTAGGCGGCGGTATTCGGTTTTCATTTATACAAGAATATTTTGATCTGTTGTGCTCAAATATTGCGAGTTTTCCTCTAGCCCGAGCAGTTACCGCATCTTCGGCCGTACCCGTCATGCTTAATCCGGTGGTCTTAAAAAATCATCAGGGATGCTACAACCCAGCACAAAACTACCTAGAACAGCTTAACGAAGACCGAATTGAGGAAGCTAAGCTAGCACCGCACCTTATGGAAACTGTAGAAACCTTGCGAAGCTATAAGAATCGCGAAGAACGCCAGTATATTCATTTAATCGACGGTGGAATCACCGATAATTTGGGACTCATGGCGTTTTATGAGATGGTTGAAATTGGCGGTGGTATTGCTAATTTTATGGAGCGAATTGGCAGTAAGCCTTCTAAGCGTTTGGTGATTATCTCAGTCAATGCATCAACGAAACCGCGCTACAATATCGAGCACACCAATGCGATTCCTGATATCGAACCAACGATTAGTGCCGTTACCGATACCCAGTTACATCGCTATAATGCCGCGACGATCAGTTTAATTCGAAGAAGTATGGAGAGATGGTCTGATGAACTATCCAGCTTCTGGCAGCCGATTGATCCCTATTTTATCGAAATAAGCTTTGAAGGGATTCAACAAGAAACTCGGCGCGGATTCTTTAATCAAATACCAACGAGTCTTTCGTTAAGCGAAGAACAAGCAGACGCGTTGACCGATGTCGGTGTTGAGTTGCTACAAAACAACACCGACTTTCAACGGTTGATTCAAGAAATTAAAAGTGAACAATAAGTAACTATTGATTACTTAAACGCTGACCAAACGAAATGGCATAAGCGGCTGAACGCATAGGTAATACAGGGTCATCACTCGGCTGAATACCACGAACAACACGCATTGGGTCAAAATTGATTGGTGTGCAATCTTCGCCACCGGCTGCAGTAATGGTAATTTTACCTACATTGACACGCTCACGATCTTCTGGCCATAAAACAGAAGGATCATTGGTTGGATCTTCCTCAGCGCCAATCGTCCAATGCCAATCAAAGCTCACCTCACCGTCTGCTTCAAGTCGTTCTACTAAACGTTCGGCTAAGAATGTGGTCGGCAGCGATTTCTGTTCTTCTTGCGTTAAATAATCATTGCCCGAACTTGGTAACAACTGCCAGCGAAACTTCTCGCGCTGCTGTTCGCCGGCAACCCAAAATGCGTGAATTCCGTAATAATCTGCATTGGTATATTCACTTGATGGCATTCTGCCCTTGTTCCAATCAACAGCTGCTTGCATTGATGGGTTAGCAGCAATGTACTTCGCAATGTCCTCACGCGTCGCCTCACCACGCATAATTTTCAAGTTCCACTGCAATAAACCTAGAAAATGATTTGGCGTACTCCCCGAGAATAAAGCGGAAGTAATTCCTGCAATGTTGTGCTGTTTGTTATCTGGTAACTGAAATTGAATCCCCACGCCACGAGTGCCTTGGCGCTCATCAGCTTCTGGATTTCCGCCACCCATAGAAAAACGTAGTGTTACCGGGACTTCGCCGGAATCAAATAAAGCGGTATTAAAGCGCTGACTAGCGGCGGCCGATGGCGTGAATGTTCCTGCCGCGCACACACCTTTCGCATGAGCTTTGCGAATACCTGGGTGGACGCCATTTAATTCTTTAAACACAGCAATAAAGTCTTGCGCGTTGGCGGACGCTGGCGGGGCATAATTATGATCATCTGCATGAGCCGCGGTTGCAGTGAGCATTGTCAATGCTACCGCAGAAAGCGATAGAGAAAGCGAACTCGGAAGTGCGTATTTCATGGAAGTAACCTTATGATTAGAAGTATCATTACTTTAGCTCATCAAATACGCTTGTGCCGAGGTTTTCGATCACTGCTTTACTCAATGTGAAGATTGATTCTGCTCTGCTTCGGCTGCCTTCTTGATGAAAAATATTGCGTAGAAAACGCATAGGCCAATCACAATAGCGAGCCCAGTAAATGAGAAGAATAATACTGGGTCAGTAAAAAATTCGCGCAAAATATTCATAACCTTACTCCTTTTGTGGTCTTATGAATATCTTAGTTTTTTATCGTTTTAAAATATTGATCCACATCAATATTTTCAATTGACGAGCGCAGCACGAATTAAATAGTTTCGCGGTGTTAATTGATAGGAACAAAATTCAGCAACCGATACACGATAACCCGATTCCTTTAAATATTCGGCACGGTCGAGCACCAACATGACTTCTAACGGGCGCCGAAAAACATGCCTCACAAGTTCTAGTCGAGCAACCCGTTCAGCCGCTTGATGCCCGTCTTCTAATAGCTGTAACCAGTTCAATTTCGATGGCAATTCAAGTTGATGGTAGTTAGCCGCCCAAATCGCAAAATCTTCAAAATTACCGCTAAACCAATGCTTGCCGACAGACGGCAACGCACGATACTTCGTATCTCCAGTTACGTGTTGGTAAAGCTGCTGATAAGCCAGCCGCCATTGCACTTCGGTTTGTCGTAACCGAGCAACCCTGTCGCCGGCCGTCACTTGCCCCTGCACGGCTAACTTTAGTTGCTCTGTCGTTAACGCCAGTGAAGCGTCGTGCAATTGACGTTGTGCTGCTTGAGAAAAGCCAATGTAATCAGTTGGTTCACTCAAATGATAACAACACGGCGCAAGCATAATATCGGCACAGCGGTGTGTTACAGCTTGCTTTAACATTTCACCATGCAAATCACCACATGCATGCAACGCAACAGCGCAGTCAGCAACAGCCCAAGTGGCTGACAAATCGGCATTCAACACATCGGCGTGGATAAATTGTTGTGCAAGCTGATGTTGATGAGCTAAACGTTTCCCAATTTCACATAACTGTTGTTGCCATTCGACACTAATCACCTGACGCTGCCCTGCGTAAGCCAGCAATCGCCCAAGATGCCCCTTACCGGAACACCATTCTAAAATAACGGATTGCCGTTGTGGAACGTGTTCAATAAACGCATTGATTTGTGCCAGCTTACGTCCCCCGATGCCGTTAGTGAGCCAAAATGGTGCTGTTTGATGAGAAGGTGCTAGTGCTTGTGGTATTTTCGGAAGTGAGAATACGTCGCCGAACCACGGCCTAAAAAATTCACGCTGATATTCAAAGCTACTATCGATTCTTTCGACATCGCTATGACTCAGTTCTAACAATGCGTTAATCAAGTCTTGCGGCCACGGATAGGTCGTCAACAGGGTATTTTGAAAAGGTGAAAATTGCCAAAACTGCTGATAATCAGCAAGCGTTTGAATGTATTGCTTTAGCATTGTCTATTATTCAGGAACCGTAACAACGAGTCTTGTGACAATTAACTCATCGGCGTGAAATTGCAACATAAACACATCGCCGTAATCACGTTCACTTAGTTCGAAATCGTCACCACCAAGAAATTTAACGAGCGTCGGTACAGTGTTACTGTGACCAATCACTAATGCATTACGTTGCTCAGTTAACAGCGCCTTTGCCAAAGCTTCGCTATCGCTTGCCACATAAGTGGTTACTGGCAAATTAAACTGAGCGGCAACTGGCGCAGCAGTCTCTTGTGTGCGTTTATATTTCGTCGAGAGTACTTTCTCAAGCTTCGTGTGTTTCAACATAATGGCGAGATTATTCGCGCGTTGCTGACCTTTATTCGACAAACCTGGATCAACTTGATCAGGGACCTTCTCTGCATGGCGCGTCACGTAAATAGTAAAGGTTTCAGTTGCATGCGCCATGGCATTCCCCCCCAAAGCTAGAATAATAATTGCCAATGCTAATTTGAGCATCTAATCGGAAGCCTTTTTTTCAAGTTGCATCGCCACCATTGCTATCACGGTAAATAGCTCGTCATTCTCATTACCGTCATGGATGTCAATGCGATGCGTGTCACGGATTGAGATTAATTTCTCAGCCGCCTTAGCGATTAATCTGCCGTTGTGATTAATGGTAAACGCAAGGTCAAGTATATTCCCTTTAAACCAAGCGCTATCATAAGGTCCACCGGTAACCCAATACTCTCGTTTCAGCGAAAAAAACTTTCGCTGCAACACCATGTCTCCAAGCATACCACTGACTAAAAATGTTGGGCGAATGGCAAAACGTTTGTGAATCAATTGCGCAATCTCTTGATCATCGCCACGATAGATGCGCCAACGCCGCCTTAACAGCGAAAACTCACCTTTCGCATAATAACAAAGTTGACCATTCTCGTCGGTGATATCGATGCGCCCGAATAATGAAATAACTCGTGTAGAAACCGTTAAAGACTTTGCCATAATCGCCTCATTTTATTCTTATTTTTTGCTGCTTAGGACAAAGAGTGCCATATATTTAGGTGATTCGGTAGCGATACAAACACAGATTCTCATTGTCCGGGGTCGTTACCTCGCCATCTAATTGAAAGCCCAGTTTTTCTAATAAGCGGCGTGAAGCGGCATTACTTGGTTTAACAATGGCGTCAACGGTAGACACCTCACACTGCTGAGTAAGATACTCCAGAATTGCTTGTGTTGCTTCAAATGCGACGCCTTTTCCACGCGCAAACTGTAGCAATGCATAGCCTAAATCAAGATGCTGTAAATAGTCGCGTTGCAGCACACTGACGACACCGAGCGCTTGTTTTCGCTCCTTTGAGTGAATTACCCATAACCCCATGTAATCAAACCGATGTGGCTTTATCACATCAGATTTTAAATACGTTTGCGCTTGCTGTTCTGAACGTACACCTCGATCGCCAATATTCTGAATAAAGCTAGGATCATTAAACAGCTCAAGTAAGAATGGCGCATCGTTTAAACATACTTGCCGCAACTCGAAACGTTCGGTTTCTAGGCAACGCGGTGACTTGAAAATATACATGCGCAGAGAATTCCTTTATCTCAGTATTCGAGTCATTGTAAAAATTGTGGGGTAAATAGAATGGCACACCAGACAACGATCATCAGAACTAAAGCAAAGAATACCGCTGCCGAAGCAATATCTTTAGCACGACCGCTCAGTTCATGAAATTCGGCGCCAATCCGGTCAACCACCGCTTCAACGGCTGAGTTAAGCAGTTCCGTAATAACCACAATAAACAACGTAAAAATAAGTAATAAGCGCTCGACTAGTGATGCCTCAATCAATAAAGCCACGGGGATTAAAATCGCACATAGAATGGCTTCCTGACGAAATGCCGCTTCGTATTTCCACACTTTTGCAATGCCACGCATCGAATTAAAAGTTGCGTGAATAATTCTGTCTAATCCTGTTTTATTTGCCTTCATAGGAACCCTCTCTTTTGCAATCGCACAAGAATACTATTCATTTCTTAAGATTCGCTTAAGGATTGCCTGATAACGTCATTGTATTCTTTTACATGGCGAGAACATATGATCAAAGCAATTAAATCAGGTATGACAAGTTATCTGCCAATCATTCTATTTGTGACAAGCAGCCTCGTTGTGCTGAGTTTATTTCGGCTCGGTTATTTATTCTTGTTTCATGATCGTGTTCTACACGCCACAACACTAACAACTTACTTTTTGCTCGGATTGCGTGCCGATATTATCCAAGTAGGTTATTTCACCCTAATTCCGTTGCTTTTATTTCCTTTTTTTAATAATTCACGGCTACACCGACGTTGGTTTCAGCTGAGCTTGATTTGGTTAGCATTCTGCTTCATCGTTATCGTATTTTTAGAGGTCGCAACGCCGGCATTTCTCATGCAATACGATACGCGTCCAAATCGCCTGTTTTTTGAATACCTACTGTACCCGAAAGAAGTCCTTTCAACCTTATGGGAAGGATTTCGTGGTTGGTTAATTTTTGGTGTGATCAGTGTCGGACTGACTCTTTATGGCTTAACGAAAGCAATAAATAAAGTCTACCATCAGTGCAAGCAACGCAAGCCGCATCATGTGTCTGCTTGGATACTTTGGCCATTCATCGTCATTGTAACCGTATTAGGCATACGTTCCACGTTGGCGCATCGTCCTGCCAACCCGGCCTTTTTCGCCGTAACCAGTGATGCGATGGTCAACTCATTACTTATCAACTCAAGTTATTCGGTCGCTTATGCAGCTTATAACCTCAAACACGAAGCCAAAGCAAATAGCGTCTATGGTGATCTAAGCGATAGTGAGGTGATTCAAATTGTTACTGCAGAACCGCATTTAAGCGATGCAACCTTTCCGTCAAAGCAGTACCCAACCGTGCACTATCAACAGGCTTCCGTGACGCGAGATAAACCGCTTAATATTGTCATTATTCTTGAAGAAAGCTTGGGTGCCACTTTTGTGGAATCGCTCGGCGGAATTGCCGCAACCCCCAACCTTGAGAAGCTTAAAAACAATGGCTGGTGGTTCGAACAACTCTATGCAACAGGTATTCGTTCCGTGCGCGGCATTGAAGCTGTGGTTGCTGGATTTCCGCCGTCTCGAGCTCGCAGCACTGTCAAGCTCTCAAATTCACAGCGTTACTTCTTCACCATTGCCGACGCGCTTAAACGCCAAGGGTATCATACGGAATTCATCTATGGCGGCGAATCGCACTTTGACAATATGGCTGCATTTTTCAGCGGCAATGGTTTTGAACAGATCATCGACCAGGATGATTTCGAGAACCCACTGTTTGTTGGTAGCTGGGGAGTGAGCGATCAAGATTTATTTCAAAAGCTACATAACCGTCTTGTAGCCAATAAAGATAGCCAGCAACCAACATTTACATTAGCGTTTAGCTCATCTAACCATGAGCCGTTTGAATTTCCTGTTGGTGATGTGACGCTTTTAGAACAACCGCAAAATACCGTTAATAACGCCGTTAAATATGCTGACCATGCGCTTGGAGAGTTTTTTAATCAAGCTATGGCAAGTGAATATTGGCAAAACACGTTGTTCTTAGTGGTCGCTGACCACGACACACGCGTTTATGGCGATGAACTCATTCCACTGTCAAAATTTCATATTCCGGGCCTTATTCTGGGCGCTGACATTTCGCCACGCAAGGTCACTTCGATTGCCAGCCAGATTGATCTCGCACCGACCCTACTCTCTATTGCTGGGGTCAGCACATTCGTTCCAACCCTAGGTCAAGACTTAAGCCGAACCGATATTGCGCCAGCGAATCGGGCGTTTATGCAATTTGGTGATAACTTTGGTTGGTTCGAAGATGATCATTTAACCGTTTTAACCCTCGACAAAGGTCATCAAGAATTCAGTTACGACGCCACGAGCAAGACGCTTACGCCAAGTATGAATAGACTCAATGAAAAGGCATTACAGCGTATCCGGGCACACGCTATGTTGCCATCCGTCTTGTATGAAAACCGGATGTATTACGTACCACCAGAGCTACACTAAATTAATAACTGTTCAAAAATTGATCTATTTGAAAGATATGCCATTCTAAAACAATGACTTAATTATTCTAAAAAGCCATTGGGAATGCTTTGGAAGCGAACGTTTCTGTCGTGTTGTTTTTGTCTTATTGTCGCGGTAGTGCCGCACATAGCCTTAGCCAACAACACGACGATTATTTTTACAGGCTCTCAATATTACCCGCCACTTCAGTGGCTTGATGAGAATTTCCTTTATTAGAAGAAACTGGTTTAGCGACGCAGGTTACACGCTGGGTCATAAAAGAAACCACTGCGATGATTCAACGACTGAATCTTTGTCAAAAAGGTTTGGTGATAAGCATTAATGTTTCAACACGTGATTTAACCGAGCTCGATTTTGTCAGTTTTATGCGCAAAACAGTGACCAATATCGATCCACAATGCCTGCAATTGAAAATTACCGAAACGGGTTTGATTGACGACTCCGAACGTGCCCTTTATGTGTTATCAAAAATGAATGACCTCGGAATCAGCTGTTCAGTTGATGATTTTGGTACAGGTAACTCGTCACTGTCGTACTTAAGTAAATTCCCTGTCGCTGAAATCAAACTTGATAGAAGCTATGTGTTCGATATTGCCAACAACGAACGGAATCACAAAATAGTGCAATCAACAATTGAAATGGCACATATGCTAGGCCTATCCGTAACCGCGGAAGGTGTCGAGGAGCATGATACAGTGGCGATTTTACGCACTATGAAGTGTGAAACCATTCAAGGATATGTGCTATCGCGACCTATCTCTGAGCAAGACTTAGTCGCGTTCTTAAACACTAACCCACAACTTTAAAACGTTATAATTGGATGCCCCAATGTTGTGCTGTTTGTTTCACTGCGGCAACATTTTCGGATGCATGAATCGAAATCGACGTCTCAGCAAAAGTTGGCTCTATACGAAGATGCTGGCGCAACCAATCGACCATTGCTTCACCTGAATGAATTGTTTTGACGCCGCCCCAATAATCCGAAATTTGCTGGGCTATAAGTGGAAAGTGAGTACAGCCAAGTAACACCACATCAGGTTGCTCTAAATCAGCAAAATAATGATGTATCGTTTCTTTTAATACTGGCCCAAAAAATAATGCTTCTTCGACGATGGGAACGAATAACGGTGTCGCAATCGCGTCAATATGGTTAAAACCAAGCTCGCCGATATGCTGTTGATACACGCCAGATTTAATAGTTGAGCGCGTTGCAATAATTAGAATCCGAGCATCCTGATTGGCTAAATTCAACTGTTTCAAAGCCAAAACACCGGGCTCAACGACACCATAAACAGGCTTATTGGAAAACTGTCGCATCGCTTCTAAAGCGGTCACACTCACCGTATTACAAGCAACAACTAAACAATCAACATCAGAGCCATTAAAGAACTCGACTGCCTCAAGCGCATAGCGGGTGACTGTATTTTTGTCTTTATTGCCATATGGAACACGCGCAGTATCGCCGTAATACAACAGCTCGCTAAATAATCCACTTTGTTGTAGTGCCTTTGCAACCGTTAAACCACCCACACCACTATCGAATACCCCAACCTTCACAGATTATCTCCCCATTGAACGCGGCAGATAAAATACTGTTGTTGATGACTAAACTCAACTGAAACACCCAGTTGACGAGCAAGGTTTTGCACAATACTTAAACCTAACCCAGCCCCCTGCACATCGAGGTGTTTCCCACGATAAAAACGCTCGCTCAAACGCTCTACGTCAACACGATGATCTTCAACAATCGCGTTCTTAATCTGTAACGAATCAGCTTTTAAGGTGATTTCAATACGGGTGTGTTGAGGCGAATATTTGATCGCATTATCAATGAGGTTAGCAAGCAATACGCGCCAATAATCTAGGTTGCCATCAACAGTCAGTAACTCGGGCAAATCCACATCAAAGGTCAACCCCTTTGCCTCTGCAAGAGCATAATACTCAGCAATTATTTGACGTACCTCTTTGGCTATGTTCACTTTTTCGATTTGTGTCGGTGGTAATTCTGCCCGCGACAAAAGTAATAAACTTTCCACCAGCTGAATCAAACGATCAGTGCTGTAAAGTAAATTTTTTAATTGGTCTTGTTGCGGTTGTTCTTTGCTGGATATTAAGTTCTGCAAGCTTGCTTTTAAACTCGCAAGAGGAGTTCTTAATTCATGAGCGGCATCGGCTGAAAATCGCTTCTCCCGGTGGAACGTTTGTTCAATGCGCCCCAAATAGTAGTTCAAAGCCTGTTTAACAACCGCCACCTCTTCATCATCGTTGGCTGGTTCTATGGCACTATAATCATCTGGCCGCCGTTTTCGTAAGTGACTCGCCAAGCGTTGAAAACTGACAAAGCTTTGATTGATTGTCCACCAACCTAACCACAACATCATTGGGAGTAAAATCAAAACAGGCACTAAAGTATCTGTCGCAAGATCACTGCGTAGTTCAGAGCGGAAGCTATCTTCTTGTAACAGCAGCACATGGTAATTGCCTGAGTTCATTCCGAATGCGTGCCAAATTTCACCATCTAAATGAATCGTGCTGAAACCGAGTTTAAATGGAACTTGCTGTTGTGATGGTGCGCCGAGCGTTCGAATTGACCATTCCGAATCGAGGTCCACAATTCGGTAGGACAATTTGTCTTCATATTCATGATTACTCACATCACCCAGAATACGTGAGCCGAGATCAAGATGTTGTTCGGTTAGATGCTCTGGTAAAAATGCGGCTAGCGTTTTTGCCTGCTGCACCATTTCTGCATCAAACAATTCGTCAACTTCATGGCTAACCTCGTAATAGATCCATATCGCAGACAAGCCTGAACTGATTAAATAAACGGCCGATACGAATACGAGGATTCTGCGTCGAATTGAACGGAATTTTTTTCTTAACCGCGAGATTAATTGCATTTTAAGCGATATCCGATGCCGCGAATGGTTTCAATCCATTCTTTATGTCCTAATTTACGTCGCAAGTTAGAAACATGTACCTCAAGCGCGTTGCTTTCAATGTCCGATTCACTTTGAAATACCGCCTGCTCAAGCCTGTCTCGGCTTAAAACACGCTCAGGAGCTGACATCATGGCTTTTAGTAACTCAAATTCACGGCGCGATAAACTGATTGGTGCTCCGGAAACGGTAACCTCTCTTGTGTTGATATTAAGCTGCAAAGGTCCAACCTGCATGTCTGAGGATGCCTGGCCAATTCGCCGCCGGCATAAAGCCCGCAAGCGCGCAGCAAGTTCATTCATATCAAACGGCTTAGTGAGATAATCATCCGCCCCAGCGTCTAGATGAGCTATTTTGTCGTGAACATGTTCACGTGCGGTCAATACTAGTATTGGAATCGTTCCACCGCGTTTACGTATGCTGCTCAGGACACGCGTACCGTCGAGATCCGGAAGACCAAGATCAAGGATCATGGCGTCGTATTCGTTATGGTTAAGTTCAGAAATCGCAGCCCCTCCCGTTCGTACCCAATGTACCGAGAAGTCTCGGTCAGACAGTCCAAGTTGGACCGCCTGACCCAGTAGTGCATCATCCTCAACCAGAAGAACCCGCATTTAACCTACCTTTTTTCCTATTTTGGCTAGCAACGCTTCAACTTCAATGCGTCGCTGCGCATCCGCTAACGGCCGTTGTGGCCGAGGTGCAGCTGCTAATGCGCGCTGAGCAAACTGCTGTGCTCGCGTATATTTTCCTTCTTCATACAAATAGTCGGCGTAAAAGTAGTTGGGGTCAATACCATCGGGGTTAATCTCGAGTGCCTTTAGCAATAATTCTTCAGCTTTTTCATCATCACCGAAGCCGAGTGGCCAACCAGGCACTTTATAATACAACGTACCAAGACTGCCATATGCTGAGCCTTGTAAAGCGCTAGCATCTAACTTCAGTGCATACTCAAGCGATTTGCGGGCATCTTTTGCTAAACCTAACGCACCCAAGCCACCTTTAGCACCAGCAAATGTGCTTTGCACAATACCACGCCAAATAAATGCTTCCGCATTATTGGGTTCAGCATCAGTCCAAGCTTTCGCTTCATTTAACAACGCTTCGAAAGCATCCTCTTGGGCATCGCCCTGTAAGGTATAATTCACTTCTGCCCAACGAGTTTGAATCTGACTTAAGGTTGCTTCGTCGGCATACGCTGATGACGCCAACACAGTTAGCGCCAAACCTAAACCATTAATATATGATTTTACTTTCATGATGCGGCTCCTTTAGTGAGCTGTTTAAGTAGTAAACGAGGTTTTTTCATGGCTCCGTCGACAATCCCAGGGAGGATTCCATTTAAACGAACCAAAAGCTTTTCTGGCCAACCAATTGTGGTATTGGCATGCCCCTTTTCTATTTGCCGTAAGGCAAGTTGTGCAACAACTTCCGGCGTATCTTCAGTAGTTTTTAATGCACGATTCATTGCGCTCATCAAGCCATCATTCATTGATGTAGCAATCGCTCGCGGCGCACAATAAAAAACTTTTGCCTCCGTTTGTTCGCGCTCACGTTGCAATCCTTGCGTAAATCCCCGCATGCCAAATTTAGAGGCGTTGTAAAGCGTTTGCCCAGGGAATCCTATCGCGCCAAACACCGAGCCAATATTTAAGACCCAACCAAAATTTGGCAACTGCGGTAACACCAGCTGCGTTAACTGCATCGGACGGATCAGATTGGTTCGAATAACGGTTTCAATATCGGCCCCAGAGACTGACTCAAATGGCCCGACGACGGTAATGGCAGCATTATTAATAAGCGCTGTTACCGGCCGTTCGTGCTGAGCTTGCATATACGCATCAACAACTTCGAGAAAGTCATCCGCTAAAACATCAGCCACTAACAACGGCTGCTGTAGAGATTCCGCCAACGGCTCAAGTTTCTTGAGGTTACGACCAACTAGTGTTACCCGAGCACCTTTGGCGGTGAGTTGACGAGCAAGTTCCTGTCCTAGACCGCCAGTAGCTCCGGTTAGCAACACATGTTGATTACGCCAATTCACCGTGTTCATGATGCGAGCTCATGAATTTCGCTTACTGGCTCAGCAGCTAGCTCCGGTATAGCCCGGAACATATCGCCATATAACCGATAAACATGTTTTGCTGTCGTAATAATGGCTTGTTGCGCGGCTTCGTCGGTCACCTTGTTCATCAGCGTTTCAAAAAACTCGACATGTTCTAGGTCAAGGTCGCCGTGTGATAACAAGTAACTGAAAGCTGTGTCTGGAAGCTTCAGATTCTCTTTAATTTTGCCGGCTACTTGAGTTGCCAACTTCACGCTCGTACCCTCAAGTACATGTGCCATGCCAAAGAACGACGCTGGATGAACATCATCAATGCGATGGTAAACCAAGGCGACCATTGCCGCGGTGGACGTGTGTGCTTCACTCTGCTCGACAACTTTGGGTTGCAAGCCCGTGGCTTTAAGATCATTCAGAATCCAGCGCTCATGACCATACTCTTCATTGATATATTCAATGATGGCGCGACGCATCCACTCTTGCTGATGAGAAATACGGCTTCCAGCACGCATCAATAAAGGCGTCGTATGTTTAACGTGATGAAATGCTTGGGTCAGAAAAGCCTGGTATTGAGCAAGGCTAATGCGGCCAGCCAAAGCATCAGCGATGATTGGTGCGCTGAGCAAATATTGTTTTTCTGCTTTAGTTGCTTCGCATAGTTGATTGAAAAATGACATAAATATACCTCTCGCTACGTTGCGCTGGAGAAAAGAATTGGCTCAAAATTTGTTCGAATGACGTCACGACGTAATCGACCGGTGCCGGTTAATTGTTCATTTGCTACCGAAAAAGGCGTGGTCAACACCTTGTAGTCTTGAATGTGTGCATAATCCGGAAGTGCGCGATTCACGCGTTCAATAATTGTCGCTGCATCACTAGTTTTATCGCGCAATACCAAGAGTGCTGTTAAGGGAATTTGTTCATCCCCCAGTACCGCCACTTGCAACACTTCAGGTTCAAGCGCGAGCAGTCCCTCAAGCCATTCAGGATCAACATTGCGACCAAAAGCCGTCACAATCGTGTTCTTTTTACGGCCGAGAATGTGGAGATTGCCATGCGCATCAAACTGCCCCCAGTCACCGGTGGGTAGCCCTTTGGGATACCAGCTTTCGGGTTGATTGAGGTAGCCTAGCATGCAGTTACCTGACACCCAGATTTCATTGTCTTTCAGCTCAACTTTGGCATGGGGTAGTGGCTTCCCGACGCTTCCTAGCACGCTGTTATTGGGCTTGTTAAATGCCACAACAGAACCAAACTCAGATAGGCCATAGCCCTGCACCACAGGCAAACCCAATTGATACGCCTTTTGTTCAAGCGGCTCAGGCAAACGTGCACCACCCACGGCTAATAATTTGAATTGAGTCGCTTCGAGATAATTCGAACTCACGCCCTGAACAACTGCGCCTAATAGCGCCGGTGTTAGAATGAGACTCTGGGGTTGATAATGATTCAGCGCTTGGAAAAAAGCCTGACCGTTGAGGCCCGACGAACCTTTTAAACCTAACTCATCGGAAGACGGCAACACTACTTCATGGCCAAGCCATAAACTTAAATAAACGCCCGCCACGTTCTCCAACAACACCGCTAACGGCATGATGACCAAGTGACGTTGCGTCGCAACATCGCCAACGCGCTCTGTTAACGCGCCAACGGTGTTAAATAGATTATCGGTAGACAGGCAAACACCCTTTGGCGCTCCTGTACTACCCGACGTATAAGTAATTTTTGCCGTATGTAGCGGTAACTCTGGAATAGTTGTTGGTGCAAGAGGCTGTAATTTGCCGTTACCTAGCACAACAACATCAGCGCCACTGTCACGTAATACATTGATGCGTTGCTCAGGCGTGAAGAATGGCGGTATCGGGATACATACACGCTGGCAAAACATAATCGCGAGATCATAAATCACCCAGTTCACGCTATTGCTCATATCCAGCGCAAAACGTTGATAAGAAGTTTTATTGATCACCTCAATTAACTGCGATAACTGCTCTGCAAGTTGCACATAGGTTAACTGCATGTTGCCATCAACAAGTGCTAACTGTTCTGGATTCGCTGTAGCGTGAGCGTCAAGCCGCTGTTGGAATTGCTTTAACATGCAATCGACTCCAACAAACTAAAGCTGGCCTTGGTCGATTCAAGCGGAGCCTGTAAAAACTTCCCCTGAGCGACCCACCCAGCAAAAACCATCGGTTCATGCTGGTAATAATCGCCCCAAATCGACTGTAACTCAGTTGGCAGAGCTGACTCTTTAGCCTGCGCCAAGATGGTCAACTTCACGCCCGACCGCGCCAGTTTCAAGTTTAAGTAACGTGTTGCAGTGAATACCGCCACTTCACGCCGCAAGTCTTTTAGGGCGCTAACAATTGCACTAAAAAGTAACTGCAGATACACCGCAGATGTTGCGGCCATCGACCCGACTTCTGCAATCTTGTCCCGGGTTGGCATCGCTTTATGCGCAACCTGATAAGACTCGACCGGGTTCGTTAAATAGTATTCCGAGAACAAGGCGCGTTGCTCGGCAAGCTGAATGCCGCAAGCGGCGACAATCGCGTTATCTTCAAAAACCACCAACAGCATTTCAGGAAGGTTTTGTAGACAAGCTTTAAAGCTTATCCAATAACGCTCACAAATGAATTGTTCAACTTCGCGACGAAGCGTGTGAGAACGGTTTATAAGTTCGTACTGCATGAGCGACTCCTGCTTAAAGCAATAGATGCTGTTTAGTCATGCAGTAAGATTAGAGGGGGAAGCTTAAGGAATTCTTAAAGAAGGAAAGATAACGCTGTATTACGGCAACGCAGAAAGGTTCCCTGCGTTGCCATTTTTTTCAAGTTATTTAAGTGCCGCAAGAACATCGCGCACAAAATCGTGTTCGCTAAAGCCGGCTTCGCCAGCGATATCATAGCCACGCCGCACAACAACTAGGTTCTTACTCGGGATAATCACCAAGTACTGCCCACGATTACCACGAGCGGCTATGGTGTCATTCGGTAAATCAGGGAAGCGTTCATTATATAGCCACCACTGCGCACCATAACCCGGTGAACCTGTCGCAGGCTGAGCCGGCGCCGCTTCACTAATATAGCTTAACCAGTTTTCAGGCAAAATACGTTCGCCCTGCCACATGCCATTTTGTAAGTGCAATACCCCTAACCGCGCAAGGTCACGAGCCGTTGTCCACACTTGTGACGACATAATAAAATCATCATTCCAATCGGTTTCCAAAAACGTATGTTGCATGCCGATTTTGTCGAGTAACATCTCATACGGAAATTTCAGATAATCATTAGCATTGTCGAACCCTTCGCGCACGGCGCGCATGGCTAGCATGGTATCGTTATTCGCATACTTCCAACGCGAGCCCGGCGTTACTTCAAGTGCGGTCGTTGCCGCAGTATCAACAACGCGACCTCCCCCCATATAGACACGGTCAGTACGATTCCCTGCCGCGTTACTATCTAGGCCAGAAGCCATGTGCAATAAATTTTCGAGGGTAATATGACGGCGAGGGTCTAACTCAGATTGCCAATTTTCAATGGTTGCAGGCGCTTTAACATCAACATCGCGATGCAATACGGCTGCACCAACCACACTGGCCGCAATGCTTTTAGCTACCGACCACGTACGTTGCGAAGTTTCTGGTGTAAAACCATCAATATAGTTCTCGGCAATAATCTTTTCAGGTGTAGCAATCAAAATCGCGGTGGTGCGAGCGCCAGCACCATAGTGTTTTGAAAAGGCCTTTTGAATCACCCCATCAAGCTCTAAATTTCCGGTGACATGATTCACCGGTTGGCGCTCACGCCAAGGTTCACCTTTGTCTTTCGTAACTTCTTGGTTGGTAAAAGGTCGCGATACCTTAGCGGCGTCAGCAATGGTAGCCCCGACTGGAAGGTCAACACATCCTAAGCGATCACGCCACACCGATATGCGCTCGCGAGCGCCATCGTCGTATGCCACCCGCACCCATTTATTGTCACGATCAATATAACGATTTAGAGAGGAACTTAAGTCAGCAACTCTATCGGCAATAAGCGGATAAATGCCGGTTAACTCATGTTCACGAATAGCCGCTTCAGATTTATTCGCGTTAAATACTGCGCTACAGGTATAACCTGCAACATAGCCTGCCGCGTACGCATTAAGAGTCGTTTCTGTTTCTTGAGCCTGTGCATGGTTGACGGCTAAAGCCAACAATAAAACAGAAGACGTTAATATCTTTGTACGCATAAACCTACCTCTAGAATTAAATTACTCGGCGTAAATGTGACCACGTCCGAATTTATAATCGATGGTCAAAATAAAGTGTTGTAACACGTCATAACCAATTAAGCCGTCGACACGAACACTGCCAATGCGGGTATTCAGCTCATCTTCAGCTTCACCAAACTTTGCATTAACACCGGCTTCTGGCACCGTAATACCAACGTTTTCTAGTTCGAACGGACCAAAGCTTAACGTTGGAATTCGAAACATCTCAACATTACCCGTTGTATTCACGCCGCGTGAAATACCTTGCACGACTGGAAATTTCGTTAACCAGTCATGCTTTTCTGCAACTTCACGACTGAGATAGACACCACTGGTACTGCCGGTATCAAGAATCAGCCAAACTTCAGTTTCACCATTCAGTTCGACTTTAACAATCGGGTCACCAATACCTCGGCGTGGGCGCATCGGTAAGTTTTTGACATTGGCCATATCGATCGAGTCATGATCAATAAACCGCATCCGACTATTGGGATAATCGAACTGCAGCACATATTGTTCAAGCACCGGTGAACCAAGAATAATAGCAGTATCCTCGCCACCAAAGTTCAACTCAACATAATCTAACGCAAGTTTTTGTCCAAACATCTCAGTTTGAATATCTCGATAAGCGGTGCGCTCTTGGGTACCGTGCACGCCTTGAATTTTGATTTTACCGCGATGCTGTTTTGGCGAAATACCATGCTTTTCGAGAAATGCTTGGTTAATACCGTTGATATTGGCGCCCGAGTCCATAATCGCCCAACCTTCAACGCCTTCAACCAGGACTTTGACACGAATATGGCCGCTTTCGTGCTCAAAAGGCACCCATGCGGATACACCAGCTACTGCTGATGTTGAAAGAAAGAATCCAATGATTAGTAGTAATTTGCGCACAACGAGCATCCCATTTTGTTGTTTTTATCAACAGGATGCTCGTTAACATTTGGTTATAAGTCAAGCAAATAAATGCAAAGACCACCGACTAACCAGATCACACTCATAACACTTAAACCATTCATAATTTTGGCACCGACACCATCTGAGCTGCCGTGATCATGATGATGGTGATGCTCGCTATTGCGGCGGTGTTGACGCCATAGCAGCACTAGCACGGCGCTAATAATCAAGAATAGAATATTTAGCACAAAGCCATAATTGAGTTTAAAGTGCTCTTGCTCCGCTGGTGATGCCCACTGCGATGCGTCCGGTAACAAGTCAAACCAATAGAAGCCGTAATGCATGATAAGAGAAGCAGCGACTAAACAGACGAACAGCATGAGCGCAATGTATAGCGCCATCTTCCAACCGTAATAGCGAGCGTTAATACGTAGCACCGGCCATACAATTAAATCTGAAAAAATAAAGGCCATGACACCAGCAAAAGCAACACCTTCACCATAAAGAACCGCTGCTAACGGAATATTTCCCATGGAACCAATGAAGGTGAAGAATGCAGCAATAGGGCCCACCACAGCTTGTTGTAACAGTGCCCAGAAACTCATCTCCGTATTCGTTCCTACCCCTAAAAAGAGCCATTCAAAAAAGCTACTGGGCACAAACACAGAGATAATTCCGGCGACTGTGAAGCCAAGTAATACGTCTTGCCACACCATTTGCCATTCCATCACATACTTGTGCCCAACCTGGCGCCAAGTATCTAATTGCAATAAATCAGACCAAGCGCTGCCATGCTCGTGAGTTTCGTCATCTTCATCTTGGCGAGCGTTCTCAATCAACTTATGTGGCTTTGTTAACGTGATGAAGAGCCAGACCAAAGCAATCAATAAAAGCCCGCCGATATATTCTCCAACCACAAATTGCCAGCCGAGAAAAATCGAGATCACAAATCCTAATTCGATAACCAAATTGGTCGATGCCAACATAAATGCCATCGACGCGCTAAAAGCCGCACCTTTATTAAATAAAGCACGTGTGGTTGATAACGCAGCAAAGCTACATGAACTCGAGATAAAGCCGAAGAACGTGCCTAACGAGACGGACTTTAAGTTGTTATCTCCCATAGCTTTACGCATGCGTTGTTTGGTAATCAAAACTTGGATCAGGCTACTAATAAAATAGCCAAGCACGAACGCCCAGAGCGCCATCCAGAAAAATCCCAAACTGGTGTAAACAGACTGCCCCCAACTTGTAAGAAAACTGTCCATGCGCACGCCTTTTTAATGAGAGTGTGTTTTTCACCCTATCAACCGCTTGTTACACCGTCAAATTTGGTTGTTTTTCAAACTGATCTGAATAATGAGTTTGATACTAATAATGGGGCATGAAGAAGAAACAAAACTTACCAACAAAAGTGTGTCCAGTTTGTGACCGTCCATTTACTTGGCGTAAAAAGTGGGAACGCTGTTGGGATGAAGTGAAATACTGCTCAGAACGGTGCCGACGTAGCAAACGCTAGGTCGGCACTTAAGTTATTTATGGGGATTTACGAATAACGCTTAATCGTCCTTGCCACCTTGGCGCTTTACAAATTGTGATTTCAGCATCATGTCGCCAGCGCCATCGACTTTGCAATCGATATCGTGATCGCCATCAACAAAGCGTTTAATCACCGCTTTAGTACCTACTTTTAACACTAGCGACGAACCTTTCACCTTCAAATCTTTAATGAGCGTTACTTTATCGCCTTCGGCTAATGGCGTACCGTTCGCATCTTTGAGTTGCTTGGTATCGTCTTCGACAACTTCATTTGGATTCCACTCATGACCGCACTCTGGGCAAATCAGCAGTGCTTGGTCTTCGTAAACATAACTTGAATCACATTTCGGACAATTAGGTAAGCTCATGGTGTCACTTCTTATTTAACGTAGCGGTTAACAGTGGCGCGATCATAGCGCTTTCGCTCTTAAATTAGAATCACGGCCAAAGTTTTAAACTGTCAGGCAATGTTGCCATATTAGAATGACGAAGAATGGCAAGACCGGCTAACTTGACTAAACTTAAGGGTGAAATCACACGAGACTTAGCATTAACTCACTTGAGTTAAGGAGGCGTTATGAGACTCGACGCGATATTACGAGACCCATCAGCGGTCTACAACAAGCCAAGCGACATTCTGAACGACACCAACTTAAGCGATAATGAAAAGCTGGAAGTGTTAGAACAATGGGAATACGACGCGCGTGAACTGCAAGTTGCAGCTGACGAAAATATGCCCGGTTCGCAAGAAGCTCCGTTAGATGAAATTCTCGCCGCAAAGAAAAAATTGAAACCTCATCAGTGAGTTACCTTTGGTTCACCTCGTAAACATTGCTGGTAAGGTTGCAAGAGGTACACGATAACTGTATAAATGCACAGTATATTATCGATATCCAAGAGGATGAACCATGGCTGTAGTAACCCAATACGTTGTTGTGCGAGACGGAGAGGAAAAAATGACGTTTAAAAGTAAAGCTGAAGCCGACGCCTACGACAAAATGTTGGACATGGTGGACGGACTATTGCCTCTACTTGAACGTAGCGAAACCGTCACCGATGAGAAAACCATTGAAGACTTGGCATTCTTCCTCGCTCGAGAGCGCGACCAAGTATTGATTGCCCTTGGTGCGAAAAAACCAGCGAAGAAAGCGGCACCGAAAGCTGCGCCAGCGGTGAGTAAAGTCGCGTAGCTATTGCTTCTAGTTTTGAAAACAAAAACGCCGCTCATTGAGCGGCGTTTTATTTGAATGTGGTGGAGCTGGCGGGAGTTGAACCCGCGTCCGTAATACCTACATCCTCGGTCCTACATGCTTAGTCAGTCTTTTAGTTAATCACCAAGTCGCCGACAGACAGGCTACTTAAGGTGACGATCCCGATTGGTTTTAACGCTTTGGCTACGGGCGAAGCCTCCACGCGAGTCTGCTTTGGGGTGAACCGACTGATCCTAGTCTCACAGACAAAGCGCTAGGGGTCGGACTCAGCGGGTTATTAAGCCGCTAAAGCGTAGTTGTCGTCGTTTGCAACTATTAGTTTGAGGCTTTTTACGAGGCCTGCCTCACCTCGGCATGCACCTTGGGTTTCGTGTATTCCGTCGAATCCAAATCAGCCCCTAAGGTTAACGTATTTAAGTCTACACCTATATGGTGACGCTGTCAGCCATTTCAAGTGCCGACAGCGCAATTAAACAGCGTTACTGCCATTCAACCAGTAAGTCGACGCCTGAATAGGCTTGATAACCTTGCAAGCTGATGTACCAGCGACCGCTGCCTGGATTGTCAATCGCACAGGTTTCGTTGTTACCTGAACGGTACGGACGACAATCATAGCTCGAACCAGTTGGCTGTGAGCCCTGGCGAACATATAGGTCGGCATCACCAGTGCCGCCTGACATGGTTACGTTCAAGCTCGTCATACCTGCTGGCAAGTCAACATAATAATGCGTCCACGAGCCGGTTGCACCAGATAGGTCTGTTGCTGAGGCTGAACCACCTTCTCCACCGCCACTGCTTGGCTCGGTGAATGAACCGGTTAAGTTCACACCGGAAAAGCTTGAATAAGCACGTACCATGACGTGATAAGTGCCAGCTTGTACGTTCGAAATCGTACATGTTTCGGTGTTACCTGTTTGGTATGGACGACAATCATAGGTTGATGTGGTTGGCTGTGCGCTAAAACGCACATACAAATCAGCATCACCTGAGCCGCCATTCATGCTAAAGCTCAAATCAGTAGCGCCGGCCGGCACATTGAGCGTGTAATAGAGCTCAGCACCAGTACTCGCAGCTAGATTTGAAACCGTAACGCCGTTGCTCAACTCACCTTCTGCAGGCGGCTCAGGATCGCCACCGCCACCTGAACCACCACAACCGTTGGCATCGAGATAATCAACAGCATCTTTTGCTTGCACTAACCCGTAACCAAACTTCACGTCACGGCCTGCTGAGCCGAGATCTTGCGCTGATGCATTCAACGCATCACGAATTTGCGAAGCACTACAAGTCGGGTGATGTGACCAAACTAACGCGGCAACACCGGCGACATGTGGCGATGCCATCGAGGTTCCGCTCATGTTGCCATAGTTACCTTGGCTACCGGTGCCCTCAGGATAAGTTGAAAGTACGTTCACGCCTGGTGCCGCAATTTCTACCTGACTGTTTTTTTGCGAGAACGACGCAAGCGCTTTATTACTATCGACAGCTGCAACTGACATTACAGCGTTGTATGACGCTGGGTATGAGAGCGCGTCAGTTGAGCTGTAGGCAGAACCGTCATTACCTGCCGCAGCGATTAACAACACACCTTGGTTAAACAAGTTCTGCATGGCGTTTGCTTCGGTTTGGCTTGCACCACCACCACCTAAGCTCATATTCACCACGTCTGAGCCATTGTCAGCACAGGTTTCGATGGCTGCTACCAGCGATGATGAGTAGCCCCAACCACTGGCATTAAACACTTTCACAATGTGCATGTTCGGGTTACTACCAATCACGCCACGCACACCTAATCCGTTATTCAATGCGGCAATAGTACCGGCAACGTGAGTGCCGTGCGGGCCGCCTTCATCATACCAATTGCCAGTACCGCTGTTATTTGTGCCATTGATGGTGTCGAAGCGGGTGCCCATATCTTCATGCGGTAAATCTAAACCTGAATCGATTACACAGATTTTTTTACCGCCGGCAGCTGCGGAAGCAACACTATCGTCAACTAAATTTGCCTGCACCATATTAATACCGTAAGGCACGGTTTGCGCCATAAAGCGGCGTTTTTGATCAACTTCGATAAATTCGACATTCGGGTTCTTCTGGAACCGTTTCATATCCTTCGGTGACATTTCAGCGGCAATGGCGAGATTGTGGCGCATGCTCACTTTTACCTTACCACCGGCCTTTTCGACCATTCCTCTGGCATGTGCTAGTGCTAGCTCAGAGCGGCCACGATTACCCGCGCGCTTAGCTGCTTTGCTGTTCTCTTTGAATTTAATGATGTAACGCTGAGGTTGGTCGGATTCAACCGACTGGACTGCTTGAAGTGGCTTTGCGTTTGAGTGTTCTGGAGGCTGCGCAAAGGCAGCAGAAATAGATACTGCCAATGCTGACAGCGCAATGATATTCGTTTTTCTCATGCTGTATTATCTCTTTTTATTGTTGTCATTGGCTTATTGCAAGCCAGTGATACACAGCAGCGGCGGGATACGACATTCGGCTGCAAGAAACTGGTGAGTAAAAATCCACCAGATGTTCAACGTAGCAGACAAAAGCCCACAACCGAACCACAACAAAGTTAAGAGAAAGTAAATAAAGTCAGTGAGTTACGTTTACATTGTATGAACGACAACCGCAGCTTTTTGCTTTCGCTTGCCGAATCCAAAGGCGCGTCGAAAGGTTGCTAAAGGAATAGGAAGGTATTGGCGTTCAGCTGGCGATTGCCATGGAAAACTGTCTTGATCAGGGTCGTTAATATACACATAGTGCTCGTCGGCGGCACATATCAACACCCAGTGCGGTGCCTTACTCTCGTCGAATACATAGGTACTGATCAACGCTATGACCAGCTTCCCTTGATATAAATCGTGTAATAGCTGACTCACCGAGTAGTCGCCAACCACAATTGGTACTTCAGCTTGCTGTAGCGCAGCAATATCAGATTCTTGAATGCGCGCCATGATTTGCTTTTTCTCAGCACTGCGCACTGAATCAAGCAGTAATGGTCCCTGTTCACTCACATGTAATTCGACCGAGAGTCCGCGTTTTAATGCGGCTCGAGCCAAGCCATGCGGGCCGCAACCACCGTGCCCCGAGGTCATAAAAATAGTGGTCGCCTCGCGCCAAATTTCTAATTCTTCATGATGTGGGTCATGGCAGGGAATATCAAAATACGCCATCGCCATCAGCAGACTTGCCGGCCCGCAGGTAAACTCGGTGGTTTGAGTGCGGTATGGCACTAATCGCTGATTACCGTTATCTAGTTCATTGGATTCGAATCGCGGTAAAAGTTTTTGCAAAACTAATGCATCGCTGTCGTCTTCGTAATATTCCGGACGAATTTCCATATCGTAATAGCCGGCATGATGATACATCTTGAGCGCCGCAGTATTATCGGTTTTCACTTCAAGACGCATGAATAAACAGTAGCGCGCATCAGCATCATCTTCTGCGCTATGAAGTAGCAGCCGGCCGACTCCACGACGACGAAAATCAGGATGTACCGCTAGCGAATATAGCCGCGCCAATTCAGTGGCTTGTCGGTACAAGACAATATAATAACCCACCACCTGCTGATGCCATTTCGCAACTTTGAAATCACCAATGTTTTGATCAATAAAACGCCGGAAACTGCGGCGACTAATGCGATCAGTAACAAAGCTTAAATTTTCAATTTGCTCTAAAGCTTCAATATCTTCACGACTCGCGGGAACAAGTTGTAGTTGGTTAACATTGAATTGCATACAACAGCCTAAGCGTGCGAACACGCGCTACGATGAGAGCGTTTATTATACGCTGAAAGTTGAACGAAAAAACAACTATCTGCACGCAATCCACTATCGCGCAAACGCATTGAAAGTGCTAAACTAGCGCGCAAATTTTTTGCCCGAGCTGAGGACCCACCCGTGAGCACTGAAAAACCATCTTTAAGTTACAAAGACGCTGGCGTTGATATCGATGCAGGTAATGCTTTAGTTGAACGTATTAAAGGCGTCACTAAACGCACCAAACGCCCAGAAGTAATGGGTAGCATTGGTGGCTTCGGTGCACTCTGCGAGTTACCAACCAAATACAAACAGCCTGTTTTAGTTTCAGGCACCGATGGTGTTGGTACAAAACTACGCTTAGCTATCGACTTGAAAAAGCACGACACCGTGGGTATCGACTTAGTTGCTATGTGTGTAAACGACTTGATTGTTCAAGGTGCTGAGCCGTTGTTCTTCCTCGATTACTACGCTACTGGCAAACTGGATGTCGATGTTGCTGCAGATGTGGTAACCGGTATTGGCGAAGGCTGCATGCAAGCGGGTTGTGCGCTGATTGGCGGCGAAACGGCAGAAATGCCGGGCATGTATGAGCATGGCGATTACGATATCGCTGGCTTCTGTGTGGGTGTGGTCGAAAAAGAACAAATTATTGATGGCAGCAAGGTTGCTCCGGGCGATGCGTTGATTGCCCTCGCCTCTTCAGGCCCACACTCAAACGGCTACTCACTAGTACGTAAAATTCTTGAAGTGAGTGAAACCGATGCAGCGGCTGAAATGCTTGACGGCAAACCGCTAGCTGAGCATTTACTGGCGCCAACCAAAATTTACGTGAAGTCGGTACTGGCCTTGCTTGAAAAGCATGAAGTGCATGCTATTTCGCATATTACTGGTGGCGGTTTCTGGGAAAATATTCCACGGGTATTACCTGAATCAGCGAAAGCGGTTATCGACGATAGCAGTTGGGAGTGGCCGGTTGTATTTAATTGGCTACAGCAGCACGGCAACGTCACCACCAAAGAAATGTATCGCACTTTTAACTGCGGCGTTGGTTTGATTATGGCTGTACCACAACAACATGCTGATCAAGCGGTAAGTTTACTGCGCGAGCACGGTGAAGATGCTTGGGTTATTGGTCAAGTTGCAGCTCGTACGGGCGACGAAGCGCAAGTAGAAATCCATTCATGAAACGAATTGTTGTTTTAATTAGCGGTTCGGGTACCAACATGCAGGCCATCGTTGAGGCCTGCAATAATGGCCGCGTCGCTGGTGAAGTTGTTGCCGTAATTAGTAACAAAGCGGATGTTGGCGGTTTGGAAAAAGCACAAGCTGCTGGCATCGCCACCGCAGTGCTGTCACACAAAGACTATCCAAGTCGTGAAGCCTACGACGCTGATTTGCAGCGCTTAATTGATACTTATCAGCCTGATCTTGTCGTGTTAGCCGGATTCATGCGTATTTTGACGCCTGAGTTTACACGCCATTATCATGGTCGTATGTTGAATATCCATCCGTCCTTACTACCGAAATATAAAGGCGTGAACACCCACCAACGCGCTCTTGATGCTGGTGATACCGAACACGGTGTCAGCGTTCATTTCGTTACGGAAGAACTCGACGGCGGCCCGGTTATACTACAAGCAACGGTGCCTGTTTTCCCAGAAGATACCGCAGCTGACTTGCAACAACGGGTGCACACGCAGGAGCATGCCATTTATCCGTTAGTGGTGAACTGGTTCTGCACGAACCGTCTGCGTTTAACTGCAGACGGCGCCGAACTTGATGGGGAATTACTTGGCCCTGCTGGTTATGCCGCGGAATAGCAATTAATTGAAAGTTTTGAGCTGCAAGGTGGCGACTTCATCGCCATCTTCACGCTGTGCCATTTTAACCAGCACGTAATCAAGCTCAGGTGCAAACCAATAATCTGTTTCGCGACGCGAATTTTCTCGCACTCGCTCTACCTTTATCGCGTTGATTTCACCATAAGGTAAAGTCAGCATTTCTTCACCGACACGCTTAAACACTAACTCGTCCGCTTGCCCTTTTTCATCTAATACAGCGTAACGATAAGTGCTGTCTTTGCCCTGAATATCCAGACGCAACTGCTCAATACTTGCCGCTTCATCCATATGGTAAACGTTTGGATCAATTACCATTGCCTGCTTACTGTCATTATCGACAATCACTTTTTGGTCGTAATCAAAATAGCCACTAAAGTCCTTGTTACGGCCTGTTCCGGAACGCTTGTAAGTGAATTCATGGGACATGACCTGCGCGTCATTCAGGCTAAATTCAGACCAGAAGCGGCGTCGATCGGACAAAAATAACAGCGAGATTTCAGTTTCAGTGTACAAATTGTAACGCCCGTCGTTAAACGTCAACGTTCGCACGGCTTCGCCATAATTACTGCCGCCACGAATAACCTCATAACGTGTCTCGTACGGTGTTAAACCGTCAGCTGCGACTGCATATGCAGAAATTGTTAGCGCTATAGCAGCCATTAAACCTTGCACACGTTTCATACACCTTCCTAACTTATTGTTTCTCAATAGAACCTGTTAACTATAGCTTAAGACAGAAACATTAAAAGAAAGTTTAATTATCCCTCTCACCAACACTTTTATGCTTGAAAAAAGTGATCAAACCAACTACCCTCAACGTACAAATTACTGGTCAGACCTCTAGTAGAACAACGGAGTTAAAAACATGAGCATTGCCTTATGGGTTATTGCTACCTTGCTAGTCTTAGGTGGCTTTTTGTATTACCGCAGTTCATTGCTCGTCACGAGCCTTGGCATTGTGGGTATGTTCGCCATTGGTAGCTGGTTCGACATCGTCGGCCCAGTGCTGTGGATTTTATTAGCATTAGTTTTAGTGCCTTTGAACCTCACCCCATTCCGCCGTGGTGTGCTGTCGAAGGGAATTCTCAATGCTTACCGCAAAGTTATGCCAGAAATTTCAGAAACTGAAAAAGATGCAATTGATGCGGGTACCACTTGGTGGGAAGGCGAACTATTTCGCGGCGCACCAACGTGGAAGAATCTACACAGTATTCAAAAAGCTGAACTAACCGCTGAAGAACAAGCGTTTTTAGACGGTCCTTGTGAAGAAATCTGCAAAATGATGAACGACTGGGAAGCAACCCACGAGCTGGCAGATATGCCTGAGCACGTTTGGCAGTATCTGAAAGATCATAAATTCTTCGCCATGATCATCAAAAAAGAATACGGCGGCTTGGAGTTTTCTGCATACGCGCAATCGCGTGTGCTACAAAAACTTGCTGGTGTGAGCACTATTTTGGCATCAACAGTCGGCGTACCTAACTCGCTTGGTCCGGGTGAATTATTACAGCATTATGGTACGAAAGAGCAGAAAGATTACTATTTACCTCGCTTAGCTAACGGTCAGGAAATCCCATGCTTTGCGTTAACGAGCCCAGAAGCTGGGTCAGATGCAGGCTCGATTCCTGACACTGGTGTTATCTGTAAGGGTGAATGGGAAGGCAAAGAAATTGTCGGTATTCGCTTAAACTTCAACAAGCGCTATATCACGCTTGCGCCAGTGGCTACAGTGCTTGGTTTAGCATTTAAATTGTCAGACCCTGACAAGTTGCTCGGCGACAAAGAAGAGCTCGGCATCACTGCCGCATTGATTCCGCATGATACCAAAGGTGTTGAAACGGGTCGTCGTCACTTCCCACTGAACGTGCCATTCCAAAATGGTCCAGTGCGCGGTAAAGATGTATTCGTTCCACTCGATTATATTATTGGTGGCCCAGAAATGGCCGGTAAAGGCTGGCGTATGCTGGTTGAATGTTTGTCGGTTGGTCGTGCAATTACCTTGCCTTCAAACAGTGCTGGTGGTGTGAAATCTATCGCGCTTGCTACAGGTGCGTACTCTTACATTCGTCGTCAGTTCCGCTTACCTGTTGGTAAAATGGAAGGCGTACAAGAAGCATTGGCACGTATTGGTGGTAATGCCTACTTGATGGATGCTGTTACCTCATTCTCTACCAAAGGAATCGACTTGGGCGAGAAGCCATCGGTGATTTCAGCCATTGCGAAGTACCACATGACCGAGAAATTACGTGCATGTATGGATGACGCGATGGATATCCACGGTGGTAAAGGTATCTGTTTAGGTCCGAATAACTACCTAGGCCGCGGTTACCAGGGTGTACCGGTCGCAATTACGGTAGAAGGCGCAAACATTCTTACCCGTAACTTAATGATCTACGGTCAGGGTGCAATTCGTTGTCATCCTTACGTGTTGGAAGAAATGCTGGCGTCAGCTGAAACCAATGCAGAAGGTTTGAAGCGTTTCGACAAAGCAATTTGGGGCCATATTGGTTTCGGTATGAGCAACTTTGTGCGTTCGTTAGTACTCGGTTTAGGTTTCTGGCGCTTCACTAGTGCACCGTTTAGCGACAGCACTGCGAAGTACTACAAACAAATGAACCGCTTTAGCGCCAATTTAGCGTTGCTTTCAGACGTTGCGATGGGCGTATTGGGCGGTTCATTGAAGCGTAAACAGCGTATTTCTGCGCGCTTAGGCGACATGTTGAGCTACTTATTTATTGCCTCAGCTACGTTAAAACGCTTTGAAGACGAAGGCCGTCAAAAAGACGACTTGCCGCTGGTACATTGGGCCTTACAGGATACCTTGTACAAGTTACAAGAAAGCCAGTTGGCATTATTAGATAACTTTGGTGCCGTGGGTAAAACCATGAAAGCGATTATGTATCCGTTTGGACGTATCGCGAAGCGCCCTTCGGATAAATTAGATAGCAAAGTTGCTAAAATCTTATTAGTGCCGAATGCGAGCCGCGAGCGTTTAGGTCAAGGTCAGTTCTTGGCACCTGAAGGTCAGTTTGGTTACCTAGAACAAACGTTGCGCGATATCATTGCTGCCGAACCATTGTTCGACCGTGTTCGCAAAGCCGCCGACGATCGCCGTATGCCATTTATGTTCCTAGATAAAGTGGCGGAAAAAGGCAAAGAGCTTGGCGTACTCAGCGACGAAGAAGTCGACTTATTACGCCGCGCTGAGCAAGGTCGTCTGCGCGTAATCAATGTTGATGATTTCGCTCATGAAGATTTGATTGCCGGCAAACATGCACGCGAAGTGGCGTTAGCATCGGTTAAAAAGCAAGATAACGCGGCATAACAACTGCTTATCCTGAATCAAAGGCCAATCCTCGCGATTGGCCTTTTTTATGTGTACAATTCGGCCCTTATTACAATAAAACAACTCGAAATACAGGAGCTGGAATTGCATGACGCAAGCCTCACAACCAACTGAAAAGCGCGGCGCATTTACGCGTTTTCTCGACACTGTCGAATGGCTCGGTAACCTTCTACCCCATCCAATCACCTTGTTCGCTTTATTTGCTCTCGGCATCGTTATTTTAAGTGGCGTTGCCAGCTACTTCGGCCTAAGCGCACAAGACCCACGCCCAGGTGGCGAAATGATTGAGGTGGTCAGTTTACTGAATGCTGAGGGCTTACAACGCATTGTCACTGGCCTTGTCACCAATTTTACTGGCTTCACCCCATTGGGTACGGTATTGGTTGCCTTGCTCGGTGTGGGCATTGCTGAGCGCTCAGGGATGCTTTCAGCAGCGATGCGCGGCTTAGTGATGAATGCGCATCCGCGTGCCGTGACCGTTGCCGTCGTTTTTGCCGGTGTAGTTTCAAATACCGCCGCTGAACTCGGTTACGTTGTATTGGTTCCTCTTGCAGCGATGATTTTCCATTCTCTGGGGCGTCACCCTCTCGCTGGTCTTGCCGCCGCATTCTCGGGCGTATCTGCTGGCTATAGCGCTAACTTACTGATTGGTACAGTCGATCCGTTGCTTGCTGGTATCACCACCAAAGCAGCGAACATAATTGACCCTGAATACTATGTTGGCCCTGAAGCGAACTGGTATTTCATGTTTATCTCAACATTCTTAATCGCGATTATGGGTACCATCGTGACTGAGAAAATCGTTGAACCTAAGCTAGGCAAATACAACCCGAAAGAGGCGTCGATTAATCTCAGCGAGCAAAAAATTGAGGCACTTTCATCATTAGAGAAAAAAGGACTCATTGGCGCTGGTCTCAGCTTCCTGATTTTGGGTATTTTATTAGCGCTCACCATCGTGCCTGAATGGGGAATTCTGCGTAATCCAGAAACTGGCGAAGTCGCTGGCTCGCCATTTCTAAAAGGCATTGTTGCGTTTATCTTTATTACCTTCGCCGTACCCGGTTATGTATACGGACGAATCACCAAAGTCATGCGTAGCGACCGCGATGTTATCGATGCCATGTCCGAAAGCATGAGCACCATGGGCATGTACATTGTGTTGGTATTTTTTGCCGCTCAGTTTGTTGCGTTCTTTGGTTGGACAAACTTTGGTAGCATTCTCGCCATCAAAGGCGCCACCTTCTTGCAAGAAGTTGGCCTAACCGGTCCATCGGTGTTTGTCTTGTTTATTTTGATGTGCGCGTTCGTCAACCTGATGCTTGGTTCAGCATCAGCACAATGGGCGATTACCGCACCAATTTTTGTGCCAATGCTCATGCTTATCGGCTACGCACCAGAGGTTATCCAAGCGGCTTACCGTATTGGTGACTCGGTGACCAATATTATTACGCCAATGATGAGTTATTTCGGCCTGATACTTGCCGTTGCAGTGAGATACAAGAAGGACACTGGTATTGGCACGATGATAGCAATGATGTTGCCGTATACGATTGTATTCTTAATTGGTTGGGCGAGCTTATTCTTCTTGTGGGTTTTTGCATTGGATATGCCTGTAGGCGTCAACACCCCAACCTACTACAACCCTTAAAAGATCAAATACGATATTAGCTATTGGATATTAGATATTAGTTAAAAACAAAAAAGGCCGCTGAGCATTTGCCAGCGGCCTTTCTTTTCTAATATCTAATATCCGATAGCTAATATCGCCGTTGTTTTCAACGCAGGAGGCGATAGATGATAACAGCCGTCAAACCGCAGCCGCCCATCACAAATACCATCGCCAACTCGTGCTGATGACCCAACACATTCACCAACGCCGAAATTAAGCCTGCAATTAAGAATTGGAGACTGCCGGTGACTGCCGATGCTGAACCGGCCCGTTCTTGCTGTTCAGCAAGCGCGCCAGCCATCGCATTGGGGAACACCATGCCCAATGTACTGACATAAAGGAATAATGGCACCAGAACGCCAATAAGCCCGAAATTATTCCAACCCGCAATAATGAGTAGTACCGAAACAACACCCAGTACTGGTAACGATTTATTTAAAATCTTGCGGGAATCGCGGCGACGCAATATCCACGCGTTTAACTGCGCCATACCAATAATGCCGACTGCATTAGCACCGAACAACCAGCTGTAATGCGTTGGTGATAAACCAAAATGTTCAATAAATACCAATGGCGATGCGGTTATATAGGCAAACATACCCGATTGCGCAATGCCGCCACTTAATGAATAGCGTAAGAACGATGGGTCACGTAAAACGCTCCAATAAATTGGCAAACTTGAGCGTATTCTTACAGCCGTATTGGGTGCGCGCGTTTCTGGCAGACGCACATGAACGATGGCGAGACATGCCACGGCTAAACTCGCGACGATGATAAAAATGGCTTGCCATCCCCATGCCGCCGTCACGTAGGCTCCCGCTAATGGCGCCAGTATGGGTGCTATACCCATAACCAAGATTAAAAAACTAAAAACCTGTGCAGAGGCTTGAGGCGTATACAAATCACGTACCATTGCCCGCGCGATAACCAGTCCGGCGCAAGAGCCGATAGCTTGTAAAAAGCGCAATACAATCAGGCTTTCCAGGTTCGGCGCATAGGCGCAAGCAATGGACGTCACAACATAGAGCACAAGGCCAAAATATAACGGTGGCTTACGACCAAATCGATCTGAAGCGGTACCGTAAAGTAGCTGGCCAATAAATAGACCAAGAAAAAACGACGTAAGTGATAGCTCGACTCGGTTTGAATCGGTCGAGAAGCTTGATGCAATGTCGCCAAACGCTGGCAGGTACATATCAATGGATAACGGCCCGAAGGCCGTTAATAGAGCGAGAACGATGACGGTTAGGTCAAACCGAGCTTTGTCGGAAACGTGGAATACTGTCATTGTTCGGCCGCTCGATAGCTTTTGGTGCTATGCGAATTCGGCCGTTTTATTGTTTTTGTTTTACGGGCCCAATCAACAAATGATTGTGCGTAATTAACGTAGGTATCGGTGGTACGCCCTTGTGCAGAGAGCTCTCCCAGTAGCGCCCAACCGTCATTACCTGCGGCTAGGAAGCTATTCGTGATCATTGTATAGGTTGTGTCTTCTTGTAACGTTTGCCAACCCGCTTCAGATAGAACTTCAAGGCCACTAACACGCTCTCCATCGGCTTGCGTCATATCAACATCAAAACGAATATCCGCGCCGTGTGGGTAAGCGCCATCTGAGCCCCCTACCGAAATGGCGTAGCTTAGCGCTTGTTCCAAAACCTGTTTCACTTCTGCGCCGGTGATTTGTATTTCAACTAAAGTATTCGCAAACGGCAACAAGCTATAAGCATCGGCAACAGTTAACTCCCCTGCATTAATCTCTCGGCGCACGCCACCGCCATTCTGTAAGGCAAAATCGGCTTGTGGTGCACTGGCCAAGAACGCTTCCGCAACAACCCGATGTGCGTCTGATTGACGTCCCATGCCACACTCAGCTGACATCAATGGCCCCATACGTTTGATGCACAAGCGTTCGTTAACCATACCAATCACTTGTTGGGTCAATTCATCTAATTTAGTTTGATATTGCGCAATCATGGCAACAGCATCGGGATGTTCTTTGACTGCACTAAACTGTGGGAATTTTTGCAGTGCTTCAGGTGCGTCTTCTGCAACTAGAAAGTGGGCTTGTCCACCACAATCGGCTACTTGGTCACCATCAAACGTTATCGCTAACTCACCGACCACTTGGCTGTACTGCCAAGCATGCGCAATACAGACTTGTCCGCCATCAGCATTGGTAACTTGCATTGGATACGGCCCCACACTTGGTAGCCCAAAACGCCCGTAATCACCAAGCAATGTATGAGAATCACCGCCAATCACAAAATCAACCGCTGGTAGACGCTCAGCTAGGGTCAAATCATTACGGTATTGAATATGCGTGAGTAAGCCGATTTTCTCGATACCAAGCCCACGCAACTCATTGATGTAATACTGTGCAGTGTCGTATTCATCGGCAAACATGGTGGTTTTATCGGGTTGTGATGAATTCTTGGTTTTGATGGCAATGTCGAGACCGATTATCCCAACTCGCTCGCCCCCCATGTCGTAAACTGCATAAGGTTTAAAGCTGTCCCAATGCGTTTTCGGCGTCAACGGCGATACGCCCACCTCCGGTTCAACATTCGCGCCAAGCACAACGGTGCCGCACGAACTTAAACTCAACGCATCCAGAAAACGCTTCAGCCCCGCGTCACCATTATCAAACTCATGATTGCCTAAAGCGAACGCGTCAAAACAAACGAGGTTCATGAGTGCAGCATCGGCCGCACCATCAAACAAGGTGTAAAACAACGTGCCAGTAATCGCATCGCCAGCGTGCAGCGCTAGCACGTTCTCATTGTTGGCCCGGATTGATTCGATTTGTGTCGCAACGCGGGCAAACCCACCGGTTTCAACACGATGTGTTTCACCATCAACAACAAGTGCTGTACGCTCCATTGGCAGAAGATGAGAGTGATGATCATTGACATGGGCAACGGTTAGCTGAAAGGGTTGCGGCTCCGGTAAATGCGCGCATCCAGCCAGCAGTATACTGCCCAATAAAATGCTTCCCAAGTTTCTCATTCTCACCCCTTTTAAAAACAGCTACTAGCTATTTGATATTAGATATTTGCGACTAAGTTTTTAGCCTTTTTCTAATATCCAATATCCATTATCTAATATCGTCTTTGTGTTTTACTTCACTAAGCCGATTTCGCGCAGACGCTCCATCAAATAATCATGCGAGCTGATTGGCTCAAAACGCTGCGGATTTTCATCGGAGATACAGCTTGCCAGCGGCGTGATCATCACATCTGGATTAAAGTGCAAGAAGAACGGAATTGAATAACGTGATTTATGGCTATACGGCGCCGGCGGGTTGACGACGCGGTGCGTGGTTGAGGGTAAAACACCATTTGTTAAGCGCTGCAACATATCGCCGACGTTACAAATAATTGCGCCTTCAATAATCGTTACAGGAATCCACGAGCCATCTTTTGCCAAAACTTCGAGACCAGGTTCGCGCGAGCCAACCAACAATGTGAGTACGTTGATGTCTTCATGTGCACCAGCACGAACAGACGGCGTACCCTCGTCAATAATTGGTGGATAATGTAGCGGACGCAAAATTGAGTTGCCAAGGTTCACTTTATCGTTAAAGAAGTCGCGCGGCTGCTTGAGGTACACGGCAAGCGCTTCTAATACACGAAGCCCCAAAGCATCCAGTGCTTCATAGAGTTTTAGAATTTTACCTTTGAACTCCGGAACTTCTTGTGGCCACACGTTAGGTGTTAATTGTGGGAACGGTGGCTCCCCTTCGATTTCGCGCCCGACGTGCCAAAACTCTTTTAAATCGACATGTTTCGCATCTTTGGCAATCTCAGTACCAAACGGCGTGTAACCACGTGCGCCACCGCCACCAGGAATGTGATATTGCTTTTTCACCGCTTCTGGAAGCGCAAATAATTCACGCGAAATATCCAACGCATCTTCAATTAGTTGCTGGTCAATACCGTGCTTCGTCAATGCGACAAAACCATTGGCTTCATAGCCTTCGCCAACGTGTTGTGCAAAAGCATCAAAGTCTTGACCATAAAGGCTCATATCAATATGCGGAATGGATTTCATGAAACATTTTTCCTAGGGAATGAAGATATCAAAATAGGCGTATATGCTAAGGATTTTAGCCTGTCTAGACAAGGGTAAATCTTGCGTAAACCGCCTTTTGCTTACATTTTTAAGTTGCTACCGTAATTTGCAGATTCTAGCAAAAAGTGAGGTAAATCACGATGAAATTGCAACACAGTGTTCTTTCTGTCGCATTATTGACCGCAGGTATCGTTTTTGCAGGTACTGCGCATGCACAAACGCAACAGAATCAGACGCAATATCGCGGTAATGCTACATATAATTACTTTGGTATTGGGGTATCTGATCATGATGGCGGCGACAGCATTGTCGTTGAAGGTTCGTATGAATTCAAATCGCCATATGTAGTCAGTGGTTATTATCGCAACTTCGATAATGATGCGGGCAGTAGCAGTGACGCATTGAGCATTAAATTGAGCCGCTATTTTTGGCTCAGTAGCGGCCTAACTGCAGATGTTGGCGTGCGCGCTGGTAACGTTGATTTCGGTGCTGTTGATAGCAACTTCTGGGGCGTTGAAGGTAATCTGCGCCAGCGCATCGAACAGTTCGAGTTTTATGGTGGTATTGGCTGGGTTGATTACACCGATGCCGGTAGCGACAACCAGTATCAGTTTGGCGTGAATTATTACATTGATTCTAACCTATCTGTGGGTGTTGGCTATCAAGATAGTGAATATGGTGATGGTGTTCGCTTCCGCGGTAGTTATCACTTTTAATTAAATGCGCTATGCTGTGGCACATTGATGGTTGTTTTGGAGATTCGATGTGCCGCAGCTTCCTAGTTTTATTCAAATGTATCGCGATCTTGTCGCGATTCCTTCCGTGTCCTGCCTCGATCCAAGTTGGGATACAAGTAACAAGCCGGTTATCGATAAATTGGCAACATGGCTCGAATGTCTCGGTTTTCAAATCGATGTTCACGAATTAGACCATCAGGCTGGTAAATTTAATCTGCTTGCTCATTACATTCCCGAAGATGCTGAATCGGGCGGCTTAATGTTAGCTGGACACACCGATACAGTACCATGGGACGAAGGCCGTTGGACCCAAGACCCGTTTAAACTGCGTGAAGATAATGGCCGTTTATATGGTCTTGGTACGGCTGATATGAAAGGCTTTTTCGCGTTTGTTATTGAAGCGCTGCGGAGCACTGACCTCCGCCAATTGAAAAAACCACTCTATATTCTTGCAACCGCCGACGAAGAAACGACCATGGCCGGTGCACGAGAACTTGATGCGTTTGGTCATTTAAAGCCCGACTTTGCCGTCATTGGCGAACCAACTTCAATGACGCCGGTGATTACCCACAAAGGCCACATGACCGAAGCCGTACGTATTACCGGAAAATCAGGACACAGCTCAAACCCTGCGGCGGGTATTAACGCTATTGAAGTCATGCATGATGTCATCACTGAACTTCGCGGAATACAAAAGGAGTTTCAGCAACGCTATCACGACGACGCTTTTGAAGTACCTTACCCAACGCTAAACTTCGGAGCAATTCACGGTGGTGACGCCGCCAACCGCATTTGCGCGTGTTGCGAGCTGCATATTGATATGCGCCCTCTACCAGGGATGAATATAACTGAGCTATACGGCTTAATTGATCAACGGTTAGCTGAAGTTAAAGCGCAATATCCAGGTGCTGTATGTCTTGAACACATGCATGAACCCGTGCCTGGCTATCGTTGTGACAAAGATGCGGAAATTGTGCGTTTAGCCAGTGAACTAACCGGTAACGCAGCTCAACCTGCGAACTACTGTACCGAAGCGCCATTTGTGCAAGCGCTCGGTTGCCAGACTATTGTGATGGGTCCAGGCAATATTGCGCAGGCACATCAACCGGATGAATTTATCCAAATCGATGAAATTGCACCTGCACAAAACCAACTACGTGCTCTTATTCGTCAGGTGTGCATGTAGCCGCAAGATGCCGCGCTACGGGGCCAAAGCTTTTCCGATGAACCGGACACGGCCCATGCGCAGCAAGCGCTTCTAAATGTGCTTTGGTTGGATACGCCTTATGTTTGGCGAAATCATAATGTGGATAGAGTTCGTGCCACGCCAACATTTGGCGGTCGCGTTCTACCTTTGCCAGAATCGACGCCGCGCCAATACATGCTTCAATCGCATCGCCACCGACGATTGCTTCTGCCGGAACATTTAATTGTGGCAGTTTATTACCGTCAACGAGTACTTTGTCGGGTTGCACCGGCAGCGCTTCAACCGCTCGCTTCATCGCTAACAGCGACGCCTGGAGAATATTAAGCGCATCGATTTCGTCCGCATCACATTGCGCGATCGCCCAATATAGTGCCTTTTCTTTTATTTCGACGCTTAGCGCTTCACGCTTTTTTTCAGACAACTTCTTCGAGTCGTTAATTCCGGCGATTGGGTTATTCGGGTCAAGTATGACCGCAGCCGCTACTACGGGTCCGGCGATAGGCCCGCGCCCTGCTTCGTCTGTTCCACAAATCATGTTTTTCGTCTTGTTGTTGCTGGTTGATACGGTATGATACTTTCGTCTCATACATAATAACAATACAACAAGGGGTTTCCTCATGAGTGATTCGAACGACTCAGGTACCTTTCTCAACCGCATGCTTGATAAGGTTGAGAAAGTCGGTAATAAGCTTCCTGATCCAGCGGTCATGTTTTTTGGCTTGCTGATCATCGTTTGGGTATTCAGTTATCTGCTTTCTGGCATTGAATTCGACGCTGTTCACCCGCTTACCGGAGAAAATGTCGGCATTACGAATTTGCTAGCCGGCGACCAAATGGCAGACTTTTTAGCCAACATGGTTGGTACTTTCATGGGGTTTGCACCCTTAGGCGTGGTGCTTGTCGCTATGTTGGGTGTCGGTGTTGCTGAGCGCAGTGGCTTTATTAACGTTGCCATTAAACTCATGCTGAACGTCACGCCGAAAATGTTATTAACCCCAGTATTGATTCTGGTAGCCATCGTTAGTCATACGGCTGTAGATGCTGGTTATGTTCTAGTTATTCCGTTGGGCGGTGTGATTTTCTATGCGGCTGGTCGGCATCCACTAGCGGGTATTGCGGCTGCCTTTGCCGGTGTTTCTGGCGGCTTTAGCGCAAACTTTGTGCCGTCGGCAATCGACCCGTTATTACAAGGCTTTACGCAAAGCGCGGCACAGATTCTCGATCCAGCCATTCAGTTAAACCCATTGAATAACTATTTCTTTACCGCAGCTTCATCAATCGTTGTGGTTATTGTTGGGTGGTACTTAACTGATCGCGTCATTGAACCACGCCTACAGCGCACTGCTCGCATTGATGGTGATCAAGAAGATATGCCAGCACTTGATGATGTTACTCCGCGCGATCGTAAAGCGTTTTATGCGGGTGTGCTGACTATGGCGCTAGGCCTCGTTGCATTGTATTTCGCTGCTTCTGCCGAGAATACACCTCTAGCGGATGCAAGCGGTGAGTTAGCATCATTCACTGCCCCGCTTATGCAAATGATCGTCCCGTTGATTTTCTTGCTGTTTATTATCCCGGGCATCGTGCATGGGTATATTTCTGGTAGCTTCAAGAACTCACAAGACGTCATAAAAGCGATGTCGAAATCAATGGAAGATATGGCCTACTATATGGTTATGGCGTTCTTCTGTGCCTTATTTATTAAAGCTTTCGGCGATTCAAACCTCGGTACCCTAATATCAATTAAAGGGGCTCAATTCTTAAGTTCGCTGCAATTAAGCGGCGGCGTGACCATGGTAGGTATTATCATTTTGGTTGCGTTTATCAACTTGTTTATTGGTTCTGCCTCAGCCAAATGGGCATTGATTTCACCAATTTTTGTACCGATGTTGATGCAGCTCGGTTATTCACCAGATTTAACCCAAGCGGCGTATCGTGTCGGTGACTCCATCAGTAATATCATCACCCCATTGTTGCCTTACTTCCCGCTCGTGGTGTTGTATTGCCAGCGTTATGTTAAGAGTACCGGTATCGGTTCATTGGTTGCCATGATGTTGCCGTTTACATTGACGTTATTAGTCGTTTGGTCAGCCTTCTTAATCATTTACTGGATGATTGGTATTCCGCTTGGCTTCCAAGCAAATTACGTTTACCCAGCAGGCTAATAACTCATGAGTTACTTCCAAGGTAAAACCGTTTGGCTAACCGGTGCCTCTTCAGGCATCGGTTTAGCCATGGCGCAACAATTGGCGCATGCCGGTGCTCACTTGATTCTGACCTCGCGGCGCCAAGATGCACTTGAACAGGTACGTCAATCACTGGCGCATCCTGAACGCCATCAAGTATTAGCGCTTGATTTGAGTCAGCCCGAACAGGCGGCAGCTCAAGCTAAGGAGATACTCGGTGACCAAGTGATCGATATTCTCATCAACAATGCTGGTGTTTCACAACGCTCGCTAATTTTAGAAACCGATATGAAAGTGTATCGGCAACTGATGGAAATCGATTATTTTGGTGTCATTGCGCTTACCAAGCTGGTGTTGCCCCGAATGGTCGAGCGTCGCTCTGGGCAAATCGTGACTGTTTCAAGCGTCGCCGGCAAAGTCGGAACCAAACTACGCAGCGGCTATAACGGCGCGAAATTTGGCGTTATCGGTTTTATGGATTCACTACGCGCTGAAATGGCACAGTACGGTTTAACCGTCACATCCATTTTACCTGGCTTTATCAATACGCAAGTGGCACATAATTCATTAACTGGTGACGGCTCTGTATTGGGTCATGAAGATCCGGATAATGCCGGCGGTATTTCAGCCGAAGAATGCGCACGCAAGTCACTCGAAGCGATTGCGAAACAAAAAGCAGAAGTAGTGGTTGGCTCAGGACTCTCAAAGCTTGCCCCGTTTCTACAACGCTTTTTCCCAGCGCTTGTGCGACGCATGATCGCTAATCGGTAACGATACAATTACGTCCCTGCTCTTTTGCCAGATATAGAGCTCTGTCAGCATGTTTTAATAACTCTGCAGAGCTCTCTTCTTTACTTAATTCCGTAACACCAATACTGACTGTAATTCTCGCTTGCTCAAACTTGGCAATACGTAACTTTTCAATCGCCACGCGAATCCGCTCAAGCACTTGCAATGCATCGCTTATTCGTGTTTGTGGGAAAATAATCGCAAACTCTTCCCCCCCCCAACGGGCAACGCCATCAACTTCACGAACAAGGCTCTGTAGCAGCTTTGCGACGTGCTTCAGCACTTCATCACCGCCCGTATGTAAGTAGGTATCGTTAATTTGTTTGAAATAATCGATATCAATAAGCGCCACACTCAATGGTGTACCATAGCGGCGGCTATTGTGTAATTCATGATCGAGTTGCTGGTCAAATGAGCGACGATTCGCCAGCCCTGTTAATGAATCTCGCAGAGCCATCGCTTCAAGCTCTTGTGTCTTTTTCTGAACTAAGCGCTGTAAACGGCGTTTGGTGTATTGCAGCGTACGAATACGCAAGTGCAACGCAATACTCACGAACGCAATCACGGTTAGTGAGAAAGTAAACCAAAACCATGGCTGTTGATAAAAGAATGCTGATTTGTGTAGGGTAAAACGCGTGGCTTCAGACCAATCCCCACCCGGATAACGACTGCGCACCATAAACTCGTAATCGCCCGGCGGTAGCGCAGTGTATGCCGTTTCTAATTGATTGCCGCGGTTAATCCAATGCAAATCATAACCAACTAGCTTAACTTGATACAGCAAGGCTTCCGGCATGTGATAGCCGAGCGCAACATAACGAAACTCAGTGCGTGTATTACCTGCTTCAATTCGTTTATCAGTCCCTAGTTCACCGTTATCCGTCGTTATCGACTCAATAATCGGGGCCGGCGCATGGCTGTTGTATTCTGCTACCACTCGTGGGTCGACCATCACTGCACCAAGCGCAGATGCAAACCACAACCGTCCATGCTTATCGATAATCGACGCCGGTCCTCCAGTAGTCAGTTGTCGACTGACCATGCCATCAACCTCGGTGAATAACTGGTAGTTAATGGTAACCCGATTATCAATCATCCACTTTTCAAGGTCACTCTTTGCGATACGCAAAATGCCTCGTGCACCGCCAAGCCAGAGGTTATCGTCAGCATCAAAATTAATCGTAAAGGTCTTATCAAAAGGCAAGCCGTCGCGACGCGATAGCCATTGCCAATCATTTCCATTTAAAGAACGCGACAACATACCGTGATCGGTGGCAAACCAGATACGATTATTATGAAAGGTGCCTGAAAAAATGTTGCTCGCGCCAGTAAATGTGGCAAGTTCAATAGGTTCTGGCTGCCAAGTCCCGTCGCTTAGTGGGCGGAAATAACTTAAAGATTGTGTCGAGCTCACCCATAATGCGCCATTGCCATCAATAGTAACCGACGACACAAAATCAGCCGCCATACCATCAGCAACAGTATAGTGGCGCACTACATCGAGCGAACCTAGCGAGCTTCTGACCAAATATAATCCTTTCGCTGTGCCAACCAAGATCAAATCGGTTTGCGACATAGGTAAAACGACGCGTATTTCATTGCTCGCAAGGCCGAGCTTTCGATTCAAACGGGCAGTAACTTTGCCGTTGGTCAGCTGAAACAATCCTTCCGTATAACTGCCAATATAGACAACATCAGTGTCGCCATGAGCCAGACTTAGCACCGATAGTGCGGCAAGTTGAGGGTCGCCATTAACGGCTTCAAAAGCGATAGCGCCACTTTCACTGCTGAGTTGACGACTGATACCATCATTTGTGCCCACCCAAATATGCCCAGCGCTATCGGTATTAACCGAACGAACGTATGCACCTCTAAGGCCATGATTTGGCGTAAAGCTGCGGAACAAAGCTTCACGTATCTGAACCAGCCCACCGTGAGTCCCTATCCAAATGGTGCCATTTTGTTCTGTGAAAATATCAAGAACGTGTGAGTTAGGAAGTCCATTTTCAATACTGAGCCAGTCTTCTGAATCATGACAAAGTCGGCCGATACCGCGTGCAAACGTACCAATCAACAAACAACCATCGCTGGCTTCACTGAGGGCGGTGACACGATCTTTCATCGGATATGGCCAAGCCTCAAAATCATCAGCCTCGGGTGCTAAATAGAACAACCCATCATCATTTGCGACAATCAACGTTCCGTTATTAAGCCTTGTAAATGCGCGCACCTGTGCTTGCGAGATTGAGTCTACCGAAATATAAAAGAATCGGTTTTTTCATCGAAATACGCGGCGCCACGGCGAGTTCCGACGTACAGTCGCGCGTCATGTTCGCCGGTAGTAGGTGTCGCAAATAATCGAAAGGTAAAATCAGTGGGAAGCCCGTCGGCTGTTGTATAGTGCACTGCGCTACCGTTATCAGATAATCGATAAACGCCCTTCGCGGTTGCCGCCCAGCGAATATTATTGTGGTCAACAATAGTATCAAACACAAAATTGGCGCCAATAACTTGCGGCGTCCAAGATTGCTTATCGTAAGTCACCACACTTCCTCGTGGCCCACTAAAAATAAGCTTTTGCTGTAACGCATCGTATTCAACACTTAATGCGCCTGATTCACGCATTTTCGTGACTGTCGTATCATCGTAAATTTTGAACGACCGACCGTTATAGCGAACCGGGCCTTCCCATGTTGCTAGCCACAAATAACCTTCCTGCGACTGGGTGATGCGGTTGATTGAGTTATGCGGTAATCCATCGCGTGTATTCCAGCTACGCAAAGCGTACTGGTTTAGAGGAATTGAGGATTGTTCTAGGGACTGACTGAGAGGGAGTGATTGAAAAGATGCGAGCGTAGTGGTACTCAATATGGCAGCAAGGCCAAGTATCCCCAAACGCCAAAAGTGCATTTTCTACACTCCCTGTTTTATAATTTTTATTGACCATTTATCTACAACGAATCAAATGGCACCTCTGCCAGTTCTTCAAGTTCTGGCTTAGCTAAATAATACCCTTGAAACAAGTGAATACCAAGATTTAATAGGCAATCTAATTCAGCTTGGGTCTCAACACCTTCAGCTAATACTTGTGAGCCTTGAAGTTGGCAAATTTTTACAACGTCTCGAACCACCTTTTGCTTTTCTTCACATTGCTCAATGTCACGTATTAACAACATGTCGAGTTTTAAAATGTCAGGCCGCAAATCAGTCAGCCAATCTATTCTGGAAAAACCTGAACCATAATCGTCAATGGCCGTTTTAAAGCCACGTTTAGAGTAACTGCTAAAAATACGCTGAAGATGATCCTTATCTATAATTTGCTCACTTTCAGTTACTTCAAATATCAATTTTGTCAAATCAAAATCATACATATCCGCCGCTTCTATAGTGGCTTTAATACATGTTTCGGGGTTATAAACAGCATTTGGTAAAAAGTTGATATTCAAGTAAGTCTCGCATCCTAAACGCGCTGCTGTTTCAATGGCTTTTACTCGGCAGGCTTGATCGAAGTAGTAACGATTATTTTCATTTATTCGTTCAAATACCCAACCCGCGCCCTGTCCCTCGGGGCCTCGCACTAAAGCTTCGTAAGAAACTATTTGCTTCTTCTGCCAATCCACAATGGGCTGAAACGCCATGCGAATTTCGAATCCTAAAGACACGCCACTCAAGCAGTCTCGGCAGGTTTGTTGCTTTATCGAATCAGGAAAGTCCATAGTTGCCTTTACGTTTAATGAAGCTAGTCAACAGTTATCGTCACATATACGCAGAGCTTTAGCAATTTAGTTTAATTATTCATAAAAAAAGGCCAGCAGAGCCGGCCTTTCTAATACCTGTTAGCATTATTTCATGTGCACTAACATGCTGGTAGGGTCTTCGAGGAACTCCTGCCAACGTTTGTTAAAGCGCGCAATAGTTCCACCATCGATAATACGGTGATCACCAGACCAACTTGCAGTCATGATCTTACGCGCGACCACGTTGCCATTTGCATCGAACCGCGGCAACTCTTGCACTTTACCAAGCGCAACAATCGCGGCTTCAGGCTTATTAATGATAGGCGTTGCCACCGTACCACCAATCACCCCAATATTTGAGATAGAAATCGTTCCACCCTTCATATCTTCTTGAGCGACGCGGCCTTCGCGAGCAGCTTGAGTCAAGCGCGTTACTTCTTGCGCAACCTCGATAATGCTCTTGTTTTGCACTTGCTTCACATTCGGAACTAACAAGCCAATTTTGGTATCGACAGCCATACCAATGTTGTGGTCGTCAAAATACGTGATTTCTGTACAGTCCTCATTCACCTGCGCATTCATCACAGGGAACTCTTTTAACGCAAGCGACAATGCTTTGATAAAAAACGGCATCATGGTGATGCGAATGCCGTCGTCGGCATAACGTTCTTTTAATTGCTTTTGCAATGCCATTACGTTGGTCAAATCGAATTCATCGGCGTAGGTGAAATGCGGAATGGTGCTTACCGATTTCATCATTTGTTTCGCCATAGCTGCTTTTACGCCGCGAATTGGTTCAACACGCGTACCGCCTGCTTTCGTTTCTGTTACAGTGGCAGTATTTGCCGCAGCCGTTGCTGGCGCAGCTTGCTCACCATTGGCGAATGCTTCAACATCCTCTTTCATGACGCGACCCTTCGCGCCGGAGCCTGACACCTGGCTGATATCTACATCAAGCTCACGTGCACGACGGCGCACTGCTGGGCTCGCAATCGCTTTCCCTTGACGCGCAGCCGTTGGCGCTACAGCACTTCCAGCTTGCGCGTGTGTCGCAGTTGAAGCAGATGATGAACTTGGTGCTGCTGGTTTTGATTCAGCAGACGTTGTGTTAGTTGAACTGCCTGCAACACGAATCGCAAATAATGGCTCATGCACCTTAGCAATATCACCTTGCTTGTAATAAAGCTTTTCAACGACACCATCTTCTTTTGCGGGTATTTGCACCAAGGCTTTATCGGTCATCACATCAACAACCGGCTGGTCTTCTTTGATGCTATCGCCTTCTTTCACTTGCCATTCAACGATTTCGCACTCAACGATACCTTCACCGATATCAGGCAAAATAAAGTCGGTAACGCTACTTTCAGTATTGTTTTGCGCTGGTGCTGACTCTTGTTTCGGCTCAGGTGCAGACGGCTTTTCCGCCGTGTCTCCTGCACCACTATCAATTGCGAACAAAGGCTCATGAACCTTGGCGATATCACCTTTTTCGTAATATAACTTCGCAACAACACCATCTTCTTTGGCCGGGATCTGCACTAAAGCTTTATCGGTCATCACATCAACAACCGGCTGATCTTCTTTAATGCTGTCACCTTCTTTAACGAGCCACTCAACGATCTCGCACTCGACAATACCTTCGCCGATGTCTGGTAAGATAAAATCTTTACTCATATCAAAGGCCTCTTAGTAAGTCATCGAAGCTTTAATGGCTTCGTATACTTTTAAATGATCGACAAAGTATTCTTTCTCGTGGCTTAACGGATACGGCGTATCTAAACCACATACGCGAGCAATTGGCGATTCAAGGTACAAGAAGCATTCGTCTTGAATGGTTGCCGCCACTTCACTCGCAAAGCCACCAGTAATTGGTGCCTCTTGCGTGATGACTAAACGACCCGTTTTGCGGACTGATTCAGCAACGGTTTCAACATCCCACGGAAGAATGCTAACCAAATCGATTACTTCGCAATCGATGCCGTCGTTGGCTGCCATTTCAGCTGCTTTCTCGGCCATTTCAACCTGTGCACCCCAAGCAAGAACGGTAATATCTTTACCTTCTTTCACCACGTCAGCTTTGCCCAGCTCAAGCGTGTACTCTTCTTCTGGAACTTCACCAACCGACGCACGATAAAGACGCTTCGGCTCCATGAACAACACTGGGTTCTTGTCGAAAATAGCGCTCAATAACAAGCCTTTTGCCATGTATGGGTTACGTGGCATAACAATCTTCAATCCAGGTGTATGCGCAAAGTATGCTTCTGGTGACTGTGAGTGGTAATGACCACCCGCAATGCCGCCGCCGTACGGCGTACGAATGGTTAAACCACCCACATCAAATTCGTTACCAGAACGATAGCGAAATTTCGCTGATTCATTCACGATTTGGTCAAATGCAGGGAAGATATAGTCACCGAATTGAATTTCGGCAATCGCATAACTACCTTGCGAGGCTAAGCCATTGGCAAAGCCTAGAATACCTTGCTCGACAAGTGGCGTATTGAAGTTACGGTGACGCCCGTACTTCTCAGTTAGTCCAGAAGTCGCGCGGAATACGCCACCAAAAGCACCGGTGTCTTCACCAAAGCTATAAACTTTGTCGCTTTTCGCCATAGCGATATCAAGCGCATTATTGATGGCTTGTAAGAGATTCATCTTGGCCATTATTTGTCACCTCCATCAATACGCGACGCAGTTTTCGGATAAGCTTCCGGGTATTTGCGGATATGCGCTTTTAGCGCCTCAAGCTGCTTCTTGAGATGCTTAGGTGGGGTGTCATAAACGTCTTCAATGATTTCATCAATATGCGGCACAGGTACGGTTTCTGCAGACTTCAATGCAGCCAATACCGCAGCCTTTTTCTCATCGTAATTCTGCTGCGCTTCTTCTTCGCTAATCCAGCCTTGGTTTTGTAACCATTTTTGGAAACGTACAACCGGATCTTTAGCGCGCCACGCATTCTCTTCTTCGCGTGTACGATAACCCGTTGGGTCATCCGAGGTTGAGTGACCCGCCATACGGTAGCTCATACCTTCAATCAGCACTGGCTCGTTTTCTTCTACGGCTAATTTACGCGCTAATTGCGTCGCTTGATATACGGCAAATACATCGTTACCGTCAACACGAATGGTCTTCATGCCATAGGCAACACCGCGCGGTGCAATGCCATCACCAGCATATTGTTCGCCCTGCGATGGCGTCGAAATCGCATAACCGTTGTTACGGCAGAAAAATATAGCTGGTACTTTGTAAACCGCGGCCATATTCAATGCGGCATGGAAATCACCTTCAGAAGCAGCACCTTCACCAAAGTAACAAATCGTACAGTTGCCTGACTTGTCCATTTTTTGGCCATAGGCGTAACCAGTAGCCTGAGGAATCTGAGTTGCAAGTGGCGAGGCAATGGTCATGAAATTGAGTTCAGCACAACCGTAATGCACAGGCATTTGGCGACCTTTACCAAGATCACGTTCGTTCGAGAATAGCTGATTCATGAACTGCTCAACCGTAAAGCCACGGAACGCTAATGCGCCTTGCTCACGGTATTGTCCCATGATCATATCTTGATCACTCAGAGCAGCCGCGGAACCAATACTGGCCGCTTCTTCACCAAGTGAGGACAGGTAGAAACTGATCCGGCCTTGGCGCTGCGCAGCAATCATGCGCTCATCCAAAATGCGGATAAATTGCATCGTGTCGAAAATCTTCAGGGCGAGCTCTTTGTCCATTTCTGGCTGCTCAGCACCTTTACGAATGGTACCGTCCTCTGCGAGGATTTGTAGCATTGGAATCTTCAGCGCCGAACCGTCAATAAACTGCGGTTTGGTCACGATGTCCAACTGATGTTGTTTATCTTTCGCCATAACTTTCTCGTTCTAAGAAAAATTGCGCACACTTTACCTTTACGTCAACTGACATGCAAACAAGGTGCGTCATAAAAATCTAAAAATCAGACCAGTTTCAGGTTCTCAACTGGCATCGGTACAACAGTGAGTAAAGCACGTTGCCCCAGGGCTACTTTCGCATTAGGGAAGATAATCCGCTCACCCGGCTGTTCCACTGTATATTCATTCTCACCGTCTACTGCTAACAAGTGTCCCAGCTCGAACTCGGTAAAGTTAGCAACGTCATCGGCAAAATTGAGACGGAAGTCTTCAGCCGTTCGGTCAATAGAACGACTTACGTCATAAACATGGTGACGGTTGCTATCGAAAGCCGGAAGATCAATTTCAGTTGTACTAATAAGTTTACGGAACATGGCATCGGCGTCAGCAAAGCGACTCATGTCATTCTCACCAAACGGCCGAACTTTACCCAATTCTACCGTGAAAGCGTCAGCTTGGTGTTCACGAACACTGTAATAGCTGAATGTCGTGGTTGGCGCTTGATTCAATAAGATCGTGTCAACACCACATTCAGCTAAATAGGTTAGCTGCTCCATTTTGTATGGACCACCGTGCGTAAATGGATAAACCGCGAACTTTTCGTGCGCTGAATCACGAATTGCCGTATGTAAGTCGTAATGATAGCGGCGCTGTTGTTGATAAAAACGCGTGACGTATTGTTCAAGCTTAGCGGCGCGTCGATGTTCTGGAGTATTCCCCTGTTTATGAGCACCACTAAACAATCGATTCATATTCACATCAATAAACCGGGTACCATTCACAATCGCTGCTGGATTAGCAATTAGAAATAAAGTTCGATGTGTCACCTGTAGCTTGCCGGCAAGTATATCTGTCAGCATATCTCGCACAATTTCGATAGGCGCCGTTTCATCGCCATGCACTGCGCAAGAAAAAATCACGTCTTTGTCGCCGGGTTGATCAGGTTCTACTGCGATAACACCCGCATCCCAAAATTCGATTTGGGTTGCGCCGACACGCACTGATTTCCCCACTAAAGTCTCGCCGTCATAAGGCCCAAGTACATCCGGAAGGTCAGGCAAAACCTTCCCAGTTGCTTCGAAATAACTCGCAATCGTCCACTTCAGTACATCAAGTGTCACTATGATTCTCCATTATCTTTAATTGGGCCTGGCTCCCAGCCTTTGGTGGCTAGTAGCGCTCTTAATACTTTTGAGCGGTATTCACGCCGATATAAAACCAGTACGACAACCGCAGTTGAAGCAATAAATAAGTATGGGTGAATAAACCAACACAGATAAGCCAAAGCAAAGTAATACGCACGCAAACCGTTATTGTATTCATGGCCAGCTTGATCAATGACCTTGGCAGTTTGGCGTGCGAACACTTCGCGTTGCTCATCGGTGAAATCGGTCGAGCGATATTGCGGCGCCGCCCCCATCAGTACTGAGACAAAACCAAATTGCCGAATTGACCAGGTAAATTTAAAAAACGCAAATACAAACAACAAGGATAGTACGGCTAATTTGAATTGAACTTTATCTGGCGCGGTATCTGCGGTGTAGGGAATTGAATGTAGTACTTCAACCACTTTATCGGCTGACGCCAGCAAGGTTAGTACACCTGCGAGAACCAAGACTGTTGATGATGCAAAAAACGTGACGGTTCGCTCGACATTTCCAAGTAATGCAGCATCAGCAATCTGGTGTTCTTTACGCGTTAAGGTGCGCATCCAATCGATACGAAGTTGGCGCAAGATGTGTGACAGACTATAAGTAGTGCGGGCTCGCAGACGTGCAAATTGGGTGTAGATAACCCAAACAGACACAAAAAATACCAATGCGAGAATATCGATAAGCGCCAAATTCATGCATGACCTTCCTGTGACTAAAACGCTAGCAGCACAATTGCTGCTAGCGTCAATTAGTGTAAGGTCAATAGTTTAACATTATGTGACAGAGTTTTGTTGTTCTGATTTCGGTTCTGGCGGCTTGGTCAGACCATACCAGCTCAACATCGTTTTCATACCACGGCGCGTATCATTAAGAATCAAGTACAAACTCGGTACCAATAGTAACGTGATCACAGTGGCAAATAAGATACCGAATGCAAGTGATATTGCCATTGGAATGACCAACTTCGCTTGCATACTCTTCTCAAGCACGATAGGCACCAAACCGAAGAAGGTCGTCAACGAGGTCAATATAATGGCACGGAAACGCGCCACGCCAGCTTCAGCGACAGCTTTGCGTAAGCTTTCACCGTCAGCACGTGCACGGTTGACGTAATCCACCATAACCAGTGAGTCGTTCACGACAACACCCGCCAAAGCAATAATCCCGAATAAACTCAAAATCGAAATTGGCATGTCTAAAATCCAGTGGCCAACAACTGCGCCTATCATACCGAACGGAATAACCGACATGATAATGAGCGGCTGACTATAAGACTTCAGAGGCACGGCCATCAATGCATAAATTGCAAACAATGCGAGAACAAAACCAAGCGCCAGTGAACTTGTTGCTTCTGCTTCATCTTGTGACGCCCCTTCAAGCTGGAACCCAACTGATGGATAACGGTCAAGAATTGGCTGAATTTTGTCTTCACGAACTTGACGAACGATATCAAATGGTTGCACTTTGTCTTTATCGACACGAGCACGCACATTCACCGAACGCTCACGATTAATACGTGTAATCGTGTTGTAGCCTTTGGCGAAACGCACATCTGCCAGCTCAGTGAACGGAATCAATGAACCATCAGCAGTGCGCAATTTCATGTCTTCTAGGTTGCCGACCGACTGACGCTCCGATAGCGGATAGCGGACCATCACCTTGACTTCTTCATCGTCACGCTGAATCCGTTGCGCTTCTGCACCATAGAACGCATAACGCACCTGACTTGCAAGCTCCTGCAAGGTAATGCCCATAGCGGTCGCTAACGGTTTTAGCTCAAGAATAATCTCATCATTGCCCTCACCGAAGGTATCTTCAATATCAAACACGCCATCAAATTGGGCAAGATCTTGCTTCAACAAGGTCGCCGCTGCAGCAAGTTCTTCGAGGTTTTCACCAGTGAGCTGGAACTCAACGTCAAAACCACCACCACCGCCGATGCTTCCTTGGAAGTTCAGTGCTTTCACGCCAGCAATTTCTGGCGTGCTTTCGCGCCAATTATTGATGATTGCGAAACCATCCAGATTGCGATCTTCACCTTTCTCAAGCTCAGCGAATACGGTTCCGCTGGTGGTTCCATTCATCCACACGTTGATGTGCTTGATAATGTTTTCACCATTTTCTTCTTCGGCTTGCTTATCAACATCTATCAGTGATTTTTCAACCGCCTGCAAAGTACGTATCGTGGCTTCCTCAGAAGCACCCGGTTGCATGGTTACATTCGCCTGAATGAAGTCGCTTGGAATATTCGGGAAAAATACCCAACGCACGGTACCGCCAGCAATGAGGCCGATGGCAAGAATGAATAGCCCAATAAACGCAGCCAAGGTGGTGTAGCGATAATGCAGACACTTTTTCAAGAATGGCTGATAAAAGTTCTTAGCGAAATAAAGCAATCCGTTAGAAATTTTATTACGCACCCGTTGAAAGCCATTTTGCTTTTCATTGCCGCTTTTCGAAAATTTCATGTGGGCTATGTGCGCTGGCAGAATGAATTTTGATTCAATTAAGGAAAACGCCAAACACAAGATGACAACCCAAGCGATTGATTCCCAGATTGCGCCCATACCGCCTTCAACCATCAGCATTGGAATGAAAGCTACCATCGTTGTGAGTACGCCAAAGGTCGCCGGCATAGCGACCTTTTTAGCGCCAATAACAACGTTATCAATCGACTTACCGTTCTTTTCTATCTCGGAGTAGGCACTTTCACCGATAACTATGGCGTCGTCCACCACTATGCCGAGCACGAGTATAAACCCGAACAACGAGATCATGTTGATAGAGATATCGAACATCGGTAGTGGCATGAGTGCAATTGTGCCCAAAAAGCAAAGCGGAATGCCGATCATGACCCAGAACGCGAGTCGTAACTGCAAGAATAACGCTAGCATAATGAAAACCAACGCTCCCCCAAACAGCATATTGTCTATCATTAAATCGAGGCGACCTTGGAGGTAGTATGATGAATCTCCCCAATGCGCTATTTGAATTTCCGGTGGCAGCTCTTTTTGTTTACGGTCGATATAATTTTTAACTAGTTCAGCTGTTCTTAAATCGTTTTGATCACCAACCGAATCAACTCGCACAAAAGTCGCCATCTTTCCATCAAATTCCGTGAAGCGACGACGCTCAATAAAGGCATCTTGCACGGTAGCAATATCGCCTAGCGTCAAACGTGTGCCGTCTGGGCGCTTAATTAAAACAATTTGTTCAAACTCATCACCAACATAAGCCTGGTTATTTGCGCGGAGTAAAATATCGCCGTTGGGTGTCCGAATTGAGCCACCTGCGACATCCAACGAGGTGCCACGAATGGCCGACACGATATCTTGAAAGGTTAAGTTGTACCGCTGTAAATCAGCTTCCGAAATCTCGACCGAAATTTCATAGTCTCGCGCGCCGACAACTTCAACTTTGGTAATCCCGCCAATGTCTTTAATATCGTCGCGAATCTGTTTCGCAAGCTCTTTTTGGGTTGCCTCACCGACATCACCAAAAACACTAATCCAAATCACCTGGCGTTGTGGTCGAATCCGATAAATATTGGGTTTTTCAATTTGCTGAGGGAAGCTTGGAATTGCATCAACCAACATTTTGATTTCGTCCATGACCACTTCAACGTCATAGCCGCTCTCTACTTCGATTGAAACTGAACCATTGCCTTCACGTGCTGTTGAAGTAACCCGCTCGATGCCGTTTACGTCTTCAATGGCATCTTCAATTCTGACTAAAACACCCTGTTCGACTTCTTGAGGTGCTGCCCCGGGAAACGGCACCTGAATACTGATGATATTAAGCTCGATTTCGGGGAACATTTGCTTGCGCACCTGCCCCACCATGAAAATACCCGTAATAATGATAAGCGCCATTAACAGGTTGGCGGCAACAGAGTTGTTCGTCCACCAAGCGATAATGCCTCGTTTTGGATCGATATCGTACTTACTCATTGTCGTTACCTGCTACACCAGCGGTTTGCGTTTCTTTCGTTTCCTGTTGTTTGATCACTGGATCACCTGGAATACGCACTTTCATACTCGGTAAAGCATTCGACAGTTGGGTTAGCACAACCAAATCGCCACTTTCTAAACCCTTATTAATGACAACATGTTGCGCTTCTGAACGTACAATATTCACTTCACGCTGCTCTAAGCGACGCTCATCGCCGACAACCCAAAGTGTATTATTAATTGACAGTGCGTAACGTGGTACACGAAACACTTGCTGTGCTTCAATGCCATCAATCACCAACTCAACAAAACGCCCGAATCGCAGTGGAACTGGATGACGGTCTGACTGTTGGTTATACGGGTCTTCAACTTCCACCACCCCATAAATTACACGGCTATTTTGATCGAGCACTCCTTCACTACGCACAAGGTTACCGTGCCAAGTATACGTCTCACCTGCTACCTCACTAGTTAAGGCAACATGTGGATATGCGCCATCATGGTTCGCGTCAGGGAGATCAATGTAAGCTAAATCACGGTCGCTAAGCGGGACTCTGATTTCTGCAACTTCTGAACCATACAAAGAGCCGACCTGGGTGTTCATTGTGAGAAACTGGCCGATATCAACGTTTTTGTTTTGCAAAATACCTGCGTATGGCGCGCGAATCGTCGTTCTGTCCAAATCACGCTGCGCCTTGGCGACTGCAGCCTCTGCCGATTGCACGGCGGCCACAGCGCTAGCAACTTGTGGTTCGCGAATACCTAAGGCTGGAATCTCACCCATCTGGAGCGATTCCCATTCGTCTTTGGCCACTTTTGCCCGTGCACTTTCCTCTGCCAATGCTGCTTTTGCTTGCGCCAATGAAGCTTTAGCACTCTGCAAGGCAACACGATAGTCGGCCGGGTCGATCTGAATAATGACTTCACCTTTGTCGAAGAATCCACCGTTCACAAAGTTCGCAGAAATTTCGATAACTTGACCACTGACTTGCGAAACAAGATTGGTCATGTGTTTCGGCCGCACATTACCTTGCCCCTCGACTTCAAAGCGAATATTTGCAGGCTGCACTTCAACAACTTCGACCAACACTGGCGGTCGTTCATTGCTTCGTTGTGGAGGCTGTGGACGCAATGCCGTCATTAATACCAGAAGCAAAATTGCAATGAGCAAAATGAGTGGGGGTAATAGTGCGCGTTTCTTGAAAGCCATAACTTCCCAGTTCCATAGGTGAATATTCTGAAGATAAATTTCTTGGCTTATAGTATGACGAATTCTTGTCTAAGCCGTTAGTAACAATATGTTAGCAGTTGTAAACAAGACCACTTGCCATGTTTAACCGTTTAACAAATAACTCTCACCAGCTTCTATAGCCCGCGGGCCGCCAGAGAGTAATACAATGTCATCCGTCATTAATTCGAAGTCGCCATGAACTTCTGTAAATTCTTGCTCACCACGACGCACCGATTTTATTTGTAGATTCAAGTCATCAAGGCCCAACTCGATCAATTTTTTACCGCATGCGAAGGCATTTTTAGGCAGTGATACTGCATGGAGAAACTGCAACCTATCAAGTTTTTCAGGATCCATATCTGTCGTTTCTCCAGGATAGAATCCATGCATGTCGCCGTAATGTGAACGCCGCGCGTGATCCAGTCGTGAAAGGATTTTGCGAATCGGTACACCAGAGCGACTGAGAATTTGCGAAACCAACATCAAGCTCGCTTCGAGAGTATCCGGCACGACTTGGGTGGCACCTGCCTCCATCATAGCTTTCAGTCGCACATCGTCGCGACTGCGAACAATAATTTCAGCATGTTCATTAAGATTTCGGATTGCTTTGAGTACATCAATCGCACGTTCGTCATCGGCAAAACTGATAATGATGAGTTCCGCTTCATCTGCATGGACAGCGCGCAAAATATCGCGGCGGATGGCATTACCAAAGAATACTTTTTGACCACCAGCAACCGCTTCTTGAACCCGCTTAGCATCATGATCAATGGCTAAATAATCAATACCTTCGTTCGTTAAAAATCGAGCGATTGTTTGGCCAACGCGACCAAACCCGAGAATAAGAACGCGAGAATGCTCATCCGTAGGATACGGCAGATTATCTTCTTCTGGTTGTGTCGTCGGGCGAATAATATAACTCACGAACGATTTACATCGTTGAATAACTAATGGCGTTAGTGCCATGCCAAACACGCCGACACCAACCAAAATTGAAGCGGTGGTTTGATCGAATAACTTAAAGCTCAATGCAAGTGATGCCAGCACAAAGCCGAACTCTCCCATTTGGAACAGCATCAACCCTGAACCCCAAGCATCTTCTTTGCGCTCGCCCATTAATCCGGCAAGAACTCGGACAATCACTAACTTGACAACGCCAACGCCGAGGACAATGCCAATAATCCAATGGATATTTGCCACAAACACATCAAGATCTAACTGCATGCCTACAGTAATAAAGAATAGGCCCATCAAAATGTCGCGAAATGGTCGTATATCCGCTTCTAATTGGTGCTTATATTTACTTTCACCAAGCATCATACCGGCTAAAAACGCGCCTAATGCCATTGATAAGCCAAACAAGTGCGTCATACCACCAGCAACGAGGGCTACGAGTAATGTTGCCAATACAAATAGTTCGTCAGTTCGCAACTTTGCGATTTCACGAAACACATGCGGCAATACCCACTTACCAATAGCCATCAATACCAGAACTACTCCCGCTCCCTTCAATAAGGCATAACCAAGGCTCTCCCACATCGAGATATCACTGCTTGATGCAAGTAACGGAATAACAATCAACATGGGGACGACAGCAACATCCTGGAACAATAGGACTGCGACCGTCATTTGACCTTTCTTTGACGTCAGTTGTGAAGACTCACCCAGTTGTTTAATGACAACTGCGGTTGATGAGAGTGCCAGCGTACAACCGATAATAAACGCACTCACCCAGTCTTCAACAAAGTAAACAGCGAGAACCGCGAACAAAGTCGTACAAATCACAACTTGCCCCGCGCCGAGGCCAAATACCTGACCGCGCATCGCTATCATTTTTGGCAACGAGAATTCGAGACCGAGTGAAAAGAGTAATAGGACTATGCCGAGTTCTGCTACAAAGTGGTATTCGTCCGGATCAGCAATCCAGCCCATAATATCAGGGCCTGCGATGATACCAGCCGTTAAATAGGCCAAGATTGCTGGTAGTTTGACTTTTCGAAACGCCCAAACCAATACGACAGCAATAGCCAACAATAATAGAATATCAGTAAACCCGCTATTCACGGTCACTCCCTGAGTCGATACAAACCTACACAAATAAGTGATAAACCAATGAGTGTGGTTATTTGAATGGTTTCACCGAGTATAAAATAAATTAAGATCAATGAAATAAATGGGCTTAAAAAAATCAGCGTCGAAATCTGCGCGGTTTTTGTAGCTAACCGCATGGCGGTGAGCCACAAGAAAAAGGTGATACCCATTTCAAACAATCCAACATAAATTCCTGCGCCAATTCCTTGCCAACTAAGGTTTAAATACGTGGATTCTGTATCAGTAATCATGTTCATGAGATTAAAGATAACTAACCAACCGGAGCCCCATGCAAAACACCAAAATAACGCTGGTACCGGTTTGTCGGTATTTTTTGTGTTGATCAGCCAATAGCTTGCCCATAGCAACGTACTGAATAACGCCAACCCAATACCAACCCAATTCGTTTGCGCAAAGTCCCAATTTCCACCTGTCGCTATTAAGAAAACGCCAACGTACGCTAACAGCATAGCAAACAGTTCTTTTGCGGTGAGTTTTTGATGTAAAAATGGCACCGCTAACAACGACATAGTGATTGCCCAAGTGTAATTGATCGCTTGCGCTTGTTGCGCAGGTAACTGATTGTAGGCGGCAAAAAGAACCCAATAGTAGGCGGCCGGATTAATAAACCCTTGTAGCGCATAAAACCCGATGCGACTGCGCCCAACTTGCCAGACTTCGCGCCAGCGTTGTTGTACCGATAGAATCAGAGTAAAGGTGAGTAAACTCGTAAGAGCGGCAATAGTGAGCAGTTGCAAGGGCGTAAGATAACGCAGTGCTAATTTAAATGCGGTGGCGACGGTTGACCACAGTAATACTGCGGCAAGCGCGTACAGAATAGCTTTACGCTGATCCATGCTGTTCCTTGAGCAAGAAGATGAAGACACTAAAATTAACGTGGCTGCATGGTGAGAACAAGAAGTCTGTCTTTATTATCTGCGGTAATCCGAGTCACGACACAATTCCCCCACTCTACACGGGGGTTCGCATCATTCGTAGTCAATAACATTTGTGTACGTAGCTGTTCTAATTGCGCATACGAAGGAATTGCCGCTTGATTTTGTTGCAGCCAATACCGCAAAACGCCTCGTTGCAATTGCTCTGCTGAATTTGCCAACCAACGCGTTGCTAATCGGCCATCGCTATCGATGTGCGGGTTAACACGATCTGCAAGTAATTGTTCCATCAACTCCTGAGTTTCGCTACACAGTTGCGCACTTCGTAGTACAGCTTGGCCAAAGTGCGGCCAGCGCTGCTCGAGCTTTGGAATCACCTCATGCCGAAGAAAATTTCGTTCAATACTGGTGTCGTAATTGGTGTCATCTTCAATCCAAAACAACTGATGAGCGTGGGCGTATCGGTAAATTTCTTCTTTGCTGACATCTAACAGCGGTCGTAACCATCGCTGCAGTCCCTTTGTGCTCTGCATTGCCATAGCTGCCAGCCCTTTGGGCCCAGCGCCACGTTTCAACTGTAGCAGAAACGTTTCGATTTGATCGTTACGATGTTGCCCTAGCAAAAAAATAGCATTCGCATCGGCAATTTCGCTCAATCGCTGATAGCGTGCTTCTCGACCGGCAGCTTCTTTGCTGATACGACTACCTGACAAAACTTTGAGCGGCTCGCAAATCATGGTGAAATCGCGATCTTCACAATCGGCAATCAAACCTTGCGCCCACTCAGCCGAGCTCGGATGAAAGGCATGATCCAAGTGCACCGCGAGATAATCAAATTGGGGAAATTCTTGACGAAAACTATCCGTTAAATCTAATACGGTTTGGGAATCAGCGCCGCCACCTAAACACACCACAATTTGCTGATGTGGTTCGGGTTTTAAGGCTAACAAGCGTTGCTTGAATAACGTATAAAGGAGATCAGCGTTGCCACTGTCCCCTTCATGTTTCGCTATCGATGTCGCATTATCCAACGCGCATCACTCCGTGTTAGCAATATCCAAATGACATCAACTTCTGATAACGCTGCTCAAGACGAGCTGAGCTATCGAGATTTACCAACGCATCCAGATCGGTTAAGAGTTGCTTTTTCAGGCGTCGCGCCATTTCTTCATGGTCACGATGCGCACCACCAATCGGCTCTGCGATAATCGAGTCAATTAATCCGAGTTCTTTTGAACGTTGTGCCGTGACACCCATCGCTTCAGCTGCTAATGGTGCTTTTTCGGCACTTTTCCAAAGAATCGATGCACAACCTTCAGGCGAAATAACTGAATAGGTCGAGTACTGCAACATGTTGACTCGGTCACCCACGCCAATTGCCAAGGCACCACCAGAACCACCTTCACCGATAACGGTACAGATAATTGGTGTGTTCAAGCGCGCCATAACCTTTAAGTTACGTGCAATCGCTTCTGATTGACCACGCTCTTCGGCACCAATACCAGGATATGCACCAGGGGTATCAATGAAGGTAATAATTGGCATTTTAAAACGTTCCGCCATTTCCATGAGGCGCAACGCTTTGCGATAACCCTCAGGTTTCGGCATACCAAAATTACGACGAATTTTCTCTTTGGTTTCACGCCCTTTTTGATGACCAATAATCATCACTGGTGTGCCATCAATTCGAGCTGTTCCGCCAACAATCGCTTCATCATTGGCAAACGCACGATCGCCAGCTAACTCATCAAAGTCATCAAAAATGTGCTTAATGTAATCTAGCGTATACGGGCGTAACGGATGGCGCGCCAATTGTGCGACTTGCCAAGCACCTAAATCACCAAAGATCTTTTCAACTAATTGCTCGCGCTTCTCTTGAAGCTTCGATATTTCTTCTTCAATCGAAATATCGAAATCACCTTTAGCGCCAACCGCTTTTAATTCTTCGATTTGCGCCTGAAGTTCTGCAATAGGCTGTTCAAAATCTAAAAATTTAAGACTCATTATGGCTCCCATTTGCCATTAAAATTCGAGTTCAACCGCCTGTTGACCAAGCTGTTGCTGCAACTCATACATCAATTCATCGGTTGGGGTCACATACCATTCTGTGGCCGCCACATATTCTGCCGTTAAATCGGGGCGCACATAACGGATGTGCAACGGGCATGTGCCCTGTTTAAATGGCTCAATCAATTGTCTTAATTGTGCGAGCCCTTGCCCTGCTAATTGTTCATGACGCACTATTAAACGCAATACTTTGGCGTATTGCTCTCGCATGCCAACAATAGTCATCACTTCTCGCGCCGTCATTGTATTGGCAGAGGAGTAATCATCAAAGCTGACCTCTCCTTTTACCACTAAAATTTGGTCTTTTTCGAGTAGGTGCTGATACTTTTCATAATCTTTAGCATAAAAACGTACATCAAAACGCGCGGTTTTGTCATGCAATGTGACAATCGCCCAACGTTGATTTTGTCGATTCAACATGGTGCGCACATCGACCACAAGCCCTGCTACCGTTGTTGTTTGGTCGCGACCTGTAGGTCGCACGTCAGCAAGGACGCACGGCACATAGTTTTTTAACTCTTTTCGATACCGGTTTACCGGATGCCCTGTTAAGTATAGTCCAAGTGTTTCGCGCTCGCCTTCAAGCCACATTGCCTCTGGCCAAGCTGGTACCGTTACAAACTCATGTTCAATCTCAACGTCATCCGCTGCTGATGTCAGAACGCCGAATAAATCACTTTGACCAATCGCCTCTGCACGTGCATGTTGCTCGGCTTGGCGCATTGCTTTTTCGAGTGTTGCCATTATTGTCGCACGATGCGGACCTAATGAGTCCATCGCACCAGCTTTAATTAATTTTTCCAACACACGGCGATTGAGCTTTTTCAAATCAACTCGACAGCAGAAATCAAAGAGATCGGTAAATGGGCCATCTTCGCGGGCAGCTAAAATGGCTTCAATTGGCCCCTCGCCAACACCTTTAATGGCGCCAATACCATATACAATTTGCTGTTGCTCATCGACAGTGAATTTATACCGCCCAACATTCACATCAGGAGGAAGTACTTTCAAGCCCATGTTCTCGCATTCATCAACCAGCGTGACAATTTTGTCAGTATTGTCCATATCAGCTGACATCACGGCCGCCATAAACTCAGCGGGATAATGGGTTTTCATCCAGAGTGTTTGATACGAAACCAACGCATAGGCAGCCGAGTGCGATTTATTAAAACCGTAACCCGCAAATTTTTCCACAAGGTCAAAAATCTTAATGGCTAGGTCGCCATCGATCCCGTTCTTGCGCGCGCCTTCTTCAAATACTGCACGCTGCTTTGCCATTTCTTCCGGCTTTTTCTTACCCATCGCTCGGCGCAGCAAGTCTGCGCCACCTAATGAATAGCCCGCCAATACCTGAGCAATTTGCATAACCTGCTCTTGATAAAGGATAACGCCATAGGTTGGTTCAAGAATCGGCTTCAATGATTCATGCTGGTAGTCTTTATCAGGATAAGATATGGCTTCACGACCGTGCTTACGGTCAATAAAGTTATCAACCATGCCTGATTGCAATGGGCCAGGTCGAAATAACGCCACCAAAGCAATAATGTCTTCAAAACTATCGGGGAGCAGCTTTTTAATTAACTGCTTCATACCCGACGATTCCAACTGGAAGACAGCCGTGGTCGCACCCTTTTTTAGGAGCGAAAAACAAGCAGGATCATCAAGCGGAATGTGATTAATATCGATTGGTGGCTGACCATCACGTCGACGATTCGCATTCACCATATCTAGTGCCCACTGAATAATCGTGAGTGTCCGCAGCCCCAAAAAGTCGAATTTTACTAATCCGGCAGCCTCAACATCGTTTTTATCAAACTGAGTAACCGGCTGTTTACCTTCTTCATCACAATATAGCGGCGAGAAGTCTGTAATTCGCTCCGGTGCAATGACAACACCGCCGGCGTGTTTACCGGCATTACGCGTGACACCTTCGAGAATTCTCGCCATGTCGATAATTTCCCGAACATCATCATCTTGTTCGTACATTTCGACTAAGCGCGGTTCGACTTCAAACGCTTTTTCTAACGTCATGCCAGGATCGCCTGGCACCAACTTGGTAATCTTATCGACAAAGCCGTATGGATGCCCCAGAACACGGCCGACATCGCGTATCGATGCTTTGGCTGCCATCGTACCGAACGTAATAATTTGCGATACCGCCTCGCGACCATATAGCTCAGCGACATGGTCAATGACCTCATCACGGCGATCCATACAAAAGTCGATATCAAAATCGGGCATCGACACCCGCTCTGGATTGAGGAATCGCTCGAAAAGCAAATCAAGTTCGAGTGGGTCAAGATCCGTGATTTTCAACGCATAAGCGACCAATGAACCGGCACCAGAACCACGCCCTGGACCAACCGGAATATTGTTGTCTTTGGACCACTGGATAAATTCCATCACGATGAGGAAGTATCCCGGAAAGCCCATCTGGTTAATGACGTCGAGTTCGATTTTTAAACGCTCATCGTATGGCTTGCGTAACTCCTTACGTTTTTCTGGGTCGGGAAACAACACTTCTAGGCGCTGCTCTAAGCCTTCTTGCGATTTTTTGACTAAAAAATCTTCCGGTGTCATTCCGCCCGTCGGAAATTCCGGCAAAACGTATTCATCTAATGTGACGGTTACGTTGCAACGCTTTGCTATTTCAACCGTATTCGCCAAAGCTTCTGGAATGTCCGAGAATAATTCGGCCATTTCATCTGGGCTTTTAAGATATTGCTCAGCGCTGTATTTTTTCGGGCGGCGCTTATCATCGAGCGTGTAACCATCAGACACCGCCACGCGTACTTCGTGTGCCGTAAAATCTTCTGGTTTGAGAAACATCACTTCATTGGTTGCCACAACCGGAACATCACAATGAGCGGCCAATGTGACTGCGGCATGCACGTATTCATCTTCGCCGGCTCGTCCTGTTCGTTGCAGCTCGAGGTAAAAACGGTCGAAAAAATGTTGCTGATAAAACTCGAGCAACTGTTGCGCTTCGTCTTGACGGTTTTGCAAAAGTTTTCTGCCGATATCGCCTTCACGGCCACCGGATAGAAGAATGATTCCACGCTGATGTTCAGCTAGCCATTCTTTGTTAATACAATGCTTACCGCAGCGATGTCCAGCTAAATATGCCCGACTAATCAGCTGCGTAAGCTGCTGATAACCGTCGTTATTCATCGCCAACGCAGTCAATCTGAAAGGCTCGTCTTGCGAATCTTCTGACCAACCTTCCGGCAACACCCACAAATCACAGCCAACAATCGGCTTTAAGCCTTTATCGTGGGTGGTGCGATAAAACCGAACCAAACCACACATATTCATTTGATCAGTCAAGGCGAGCGCAGGCATCCCCATACTTGCGGTTGCTTCACAGATTGGTTTCACTTTCGCTAATCCATCGATCATAGAAAAATCGCTGTGAATGCGTAAGTGAATAAATTGCGGCGGTTGGTTTACATCGCTCATGCGCTATTTCATACAGTATCTAGTCATCATTCGCCTATTGTGCCGTATGCGTTGATGTATGTCATGTAGTGATTTTAGCCTTAACAAAACCCTGTAAAAAATGCCTAAAAACTGACTAAAAGTTGAAAGGTTGTTATAGTATTTCTTAATCGAATCACTAAGTTGAGCGCAATGTCAGATTCTAGCTTTGTTGCATACGATAGTTCAAAACAGTTACTTAAACTAAGTGGCGCGTGGAGCTTTGAGAATTACTCAGCCATTGATAAATCTTTACGCCAAGTCTCGTCGCAACAGCCGATCCAACTTTTAGACTTCGCTGAACTTGAACGTCTCGATTTGAATACCGCGAGTTTACTTGCCGAATTAATATCCCCGACTCAGCTTAAAAAACTCCTCGAATCGGCTCAACAACTTCAACCTACGCATCGTGACATTTTTCATCAATTACTGCGTGCTTACGATATCCAAGCGCAGTCAGAACCTCAAGCAACAAGGCCTTGGTACTCGTTTATTGCTGATTTGGGCGCGTGGGTATCGAAACTCGGTTACCAATTTATTGTTCTGATGAATTTTATTGGGCGTGTATCGCTAACAATGTTGCAAGTACTGCCACGACCGCAGCGATGGCGCATTACTTCATGGTTTTTCCATATGCAACAAGCGGGTTTAGCGGCTATTCCGATTGTTGCCTTAATGGGGTTTTTAGTTGGTGCCGTCGTCGCGTTTTTAGGAGCTACCGTTCTTCGTGATTTCGGCGCCACGATTTATACCGTCGACTTAGTTGCATTTGGGTTTATGCGCGAGCTTGGCGTGCTATTGGCAGCAATATTACTCGCGGGGCGAACGGCAAGCTCGTTTACCGCTCAAATCGGCGCCATGAAAGTCAACGAAGAGCTCGATGCGATGCAAGTTGAACAGCTCGATAGCGTTGAACTGCTCGTTATTCCACGCATTTTGGCACTTCTGATTATGTTGCCTCTACTTAGCTTTATCTCAACGATTGCTGGGTTGCTTGGCGGCGCTGTGGTCGCCATTGCGAGTCTTGATATCTCGTCAACCCAGTACTTAACAATTTTGAATGAAGTACCAATTCGTCACTTTTGGGTTGGGCTAAGCAAAGCGCCATTTTTTGCCGTTATTATCGCGGTGATTGGCTGTCTTGAAGGTTTTAAAGTAACGAACAGCGCCCGCTCAATTGGCGAACATACAACATCAAGTGTGGTTCAAGCGCTATTCGCCGTGATTTTACTTGATGCCATTGCCGCTTTGTTTTTTATGGAGATGCAATGGTAATGACAAACGTACAGCCCATTTTAACCCTTAAAAACATTACCACTAAATTTGGCACTTCCGTGGTTCACGAAGCCCTCGACCTGGATGTTAATACCGGTGAAATTTTAGGGTTGGTCGGCGGTTCTGGAGCGGGTAAATCCGTATTGTTGCGCACTGCTATTGGCTTAAATAAACCTACCACAGGTTCCGTTCATTTGCGTGCAAAGCAAATTGGTGTGCTATTTCAACATGGCGCCTTATTTTCGTCCATGACTGTGGCTGAGAACGTTGCTTTGCCGTTATTTGAACATACCTCATTGTCACGTAACGAGGCACTGCGATTAGCTCGTTTAAAACTAGCACTCGTGGGTCTAGATAGCGCCGCTGGCGAACGCTATCCTGCCGAACTTTCCGGCGGCATGATCAAACGTGCAGCACTCGCTCGTGCCTTGATTCGAGAACCTGACATGGTGTTTCTAGACGAACCAACTGCCGGTTTGGACCCAATCAGTGCGGCTGCTTTCGACCAACTAATTTTGACTCTATCAAAAGCACTTGGCTTAACCGTTGTGCTCGTAACACATGATTTAGACACGCTCTACGCCATATGTGATCGGGTTGCTGTACTTGCTAAGAAGCACATCATTGCTATTGATAGCCTAGCGAAAGTTGCGGAGCATGAAGACGCTTGGATTCAAGCTTATTTTCATGGTCCACGCGGACGTGCCATTATTGAGCAGCATTCTAATCAGTCAGCTAATACTGCGGAGAATTAAATCATGGAAACCAAAGCGCACCATATTATTGTCGGTATTGCGACCCTGTTACTGCTTGTTGCAGCTTTAGCATTTAGCCTCTGGCTAGCAAAAGCTGACTCAGAACAATCTTATAAAAATTACGATGTGCTTTTTAAAGAACCGGTTTCTGGTTTAACGGTTGGTAGCCCTGTGCAATTTAACGGTATTAGTGTGGGTGAAGTAACACAGTTGAGTTTAGATAGAAATGATGCGCGCATGGTACGAGCTCGTATTCGGATTACTGCGGAAACGCCTATTACAAAAGCGACCAAGGCATCCCGGACGTTGCTGAATATAACGGGCGCGAGCGGTATTGCATTAGAACAAAGCGTGGCTAAGAGCCAGCCGATTAATCAACAAGATGGTATTCCTGAAATTGTCGCAGAACCATCTGAACTAACCCAGTTACGCCTCAACACCGAAGAGCTTTTTGTCAGCGTCAGTCAGGTCATCAATAACGCCAACCGACTTTTTTCTGAAAATAATATGCAAGCCATTGAGTCGATTCTAGTTAACGTCGATACCTTTAGTGGTGAGCTTGCTGAGCAATCGCAGAACTTTGCTTCAGTTCTCGATAACTTACAACAAAGTACCAAACAATTGAATGATTCTTTGGTGGCACTGGAAGGTGAGTTAACCGAACGCAGCGAGCCCTTATTTAACAAAGCGGAAGAAACTCTCGGCAACCTAGCTGCTGCTAGCAATCAACTTAACGAACTGATGCAACAAAATCGCGGTAATATTGATGCTGGTATGGCAGGCATTGCGGAAGTTGGGCCAACTTTAATGGAATTACAAGTCACGCTGAAACGATTGAATGCGATTGCTGCGCGCTTCGAAACAGAACAAATGAAGGAGTACCAACCATGATGCTAAGAACCGTTACTTTAGCAGTTGGCTTTGCTGTTTTTGCGAGCGCATGTAGCGTGTTACCTCAGGCAACGCCTATCGACTATTACACACTGCAACCAGCACCCGTTGCCCAACAAAATGCGTCTGTGAAATTATCTGATATTCGCGTTTCACAGCCGGAGCTCAACGATGCGTTGCAACTCGAACGTATTGTTCGCATTACTGATAACGGCAGTATTTTAGCTTACCCCAACGCCAAATGGAGCACCTCAATTTCAGCGCTATGGCAAAGTTGGTTGCTAGACGCATTATGGCGCGACAGTCGCTTCAGCAATATTAGTTCGGAGCAACAAGGTCTGGATAGCGACTGGCGGCTTGCCGGGCGCTTACAGTCGTTTCATATTGAAGAAACTTCTGCTGGGCCGGTTGCGATAGTGCGTTACGATGCGCAACTGATTGCCACCAAACAACGCAAAGTCGTCAAAAGCATGAGTTTCAGCGCACAAAGGCCATTAAGCGGCAATGAGACAAGTGATGCGGTAACTGCGCTAAGTTCAGCAAGCGCCGAAGTCGGCCAAGATTTACTGGAATGGTTAGCGACGTCACCAATGTAACGTCGCTATAGCGTTTCATTGCTATGAACAGTAACAGGGAGCGTTAGCTAAACGAGCCAACAAAAGCATGAACACCCTCTTGCTTCAATGCATCTAATGCCTCTTCAAGAGCTGCTGCATCTGTTTCAAAATGATCTTCCCACACTGTCGAGTTATTGTCAGCATCGACAATTTCAAGAATCCAATCGCTGTCTTCGGTGCGATAGATATCAATATTTACCGTTAAACCCTCTGCCGAAAAATCTTGGCATAACGGGCTCTGGATATACTCAACCGCATCTGTCATACGATGTCCTCAATAAGTCACTAGAAAAATAGAGCCGCATTCTAGCACTAACCAAATAAAAAGGGCATCCACTAGGGATGCCCTGAATTAGTCGGTAACTGAAATAAATTACAGACTTGCTAGTGCGCTATTCAAGGTTTGTGATGGGCGCATCGCCTTATCAACCAGATCAGCGTTTGGTTGATAGTAACCACCAATCTCAACTGACTGACCTTGAACACCGTTAAGCTCTTCTACAATCTTCGCTTCGTTCTCATTTAAGAACTTAGCTAACTTGCTAAAACGCTCAGCTAGAGCACTATCTTTACTTTGCGCTGCAAGCGCTTCGGCCCAGTACATGCCGAGATAGAAGTGGCTACCACGGTTATCAATCTGACCAAGCTTACGTGCTGGCGATTTGTCGTTTTCTAAGAACTTCGCAGTTGCAGCATCAAGCGCATCGGCAAGAATTTGTGCGCGGTCATTATTGTTACGCTGCGCCAAATGCTCAAGTGAAGCGGCCAATGCTAAGAACTCACCAAGTGAATCCCAACGCAAATAGTTTTCTTCAACAAATTGCTGAACGTGTTTTGGAGCTGAACCGCCGGCGCCAGTTTCAAATAAGCCACCGCCATTCATCAAGGGAACAATTGACAACATTTTTGCAGACGTACCCAACTCAAGAATTGGGAACAAATCTGTTAAGTAATCGCGCAGGACGTTACCGGTAACAGAAATCGTGTCTTTACCATCTTTCATGCGCGCCAGTGTGTGTTCAGTCGCTTCAGTTGGCGCCAAAATGCGTAAATCAAGACCATCAGTATCGTGTTCTTTTAGATACTCATTTACTTTCTTGATTAGCTCAGCATCATGTGCGCGCTTTTCATCAAGCCAGAAAACCGCAGGCATACCACTTAAACGTGAACGATTTACCGCTAATTTCACCCAATCACGAATTGGCGCATCTTTCACCTGGCACATGCGCCAAATGTCACCTTTCTCAACGTCATGAGAGAATACAGTTTCGCCCGCTTTGTTTAACACAACCACGGTGCCGTTAGCAGGAATTTCAAAGGTCTTATCGTGTGAACCATACTCTTCTGCTTTTTGCGCCATCAAACCAACGTTTGGTACTGTACCCATTGTCGCTGGATCGAATGCACCGTACTCCTTACAGAAATCGATGGTTGCTTGGTATACACCCGCATAGCAGCGATCTGGAATCATTGCCAAAGTATCTTGGGTTTTGCCCGCACGGTTCCACATTTTGCCGCCGTCGCGAATCATCGCAGGCATTGATGCGTCAATGATCACATCACTTGGAACGTGCAAGTTGGTGATACCTTTGTCAGAGTTAACCATTGCTAATTCTGGTTGCTGGTCGTAAACCGCTTGAATGTCAGCTTCAACTTCCGCACGCTGATCGGCTGGTAATTCAGCGATCTTAGCAAGCACATCACCGAAGCCATTCGTTGCATCAACGCCCAATTCTTTGAACAAATCAGCGTGTTTTGCAAATACGTCGGCGAAATAAACTTTTACTGCATGACCGAACATGATTGGATCAGAGACCTTCATCATGGTGGCTTTTAAGTGTAATGACAGCAACACGCCTTGTTCTTTAGCTGCTGCAGTTTCTTTTGCAAAGAAAGCTTGTAACTGAGCAACACTCATACGCGCGGCATCGACAACTTCGCCAGCCAATACTTTGATTGAATCTTTCAAAACCGTTTGGCCTGCAGGCGTGTTGAGAACAATTTTAAGATCGTCAGCTTGCGCAAACGTCGTTGATTGCTCGCTGCTGTAGAAATCACCATCACTCATATGAGCAACATGAGTTTGTGAGTCGTTTGACCATGCGCCCATGCGGTGTGGATGCTTCTTCGCATAGTTCTTTACCGATGCTGGCGCACGGCGATCTGAGTTACCTTCGCGAAGAACCGGGTTTACTGCAGAACCTTTGATTTTGTCGTAACGCGCTTTAACATCGCGCTCTTCATCGGTTTGTGGCTCAAACGGATAGTTCGGAAGATTATAACCTTGTTCTTGCAACTCTTTAATCGCAGCAGTTAGCTGCGGAATTGAGGCACTAATATTCGGTAACTTGATGATATTTGCTTCTGGGGTTTTAGCTAATTCACCAAGCTCAGCAAGAGCATCACCAATGCGTTGCTCTTCTTTTAAATACTCAGGGAAATTCGCAATAATACGACCCGCTAATGAGATATCGCGAGTTTCAACAGAAACACCGGCAGCATCCGTAAAAGCACGAATAATCGGAAGCAATGAATATGTTGCTAAACGAGGTGCTTCATCAGTTTCGGTATAAATAATCTTTGAACTATCAGTCGACATAGTGATTCCTATTCATTAGTTCAGGACAGAAAAAAAGTGGCCCGAATTATAGCAGGATATGCCGCGAATCACTAGCGCTTAGCACTTAGTCAATTACCACATTGTTCAGTAATTCATCAACTAAGAAGTGGCATTGTTGATAGATTTCGAACAAATCACCGTGCTCTTCCACCGGCTTTTTCATGGCTAAATCATATTCAAAGTCGAGTATTTGAGTGAGGTATTTGCCGAGTTCGCCAGTTTGCTGCAAGACAGCCTCACGTACGTGCTCTGAAATATGTAAGTCTTCTAGGAATGTTTCCTTGTCGATACCGAGTAACACATCAGAACCGGACAATAATCCCGCTAAAAACGCCGCACCTGAGAGACGATTAAATGGATCTTTTTTGCGAGCGAGTTCACTGCACATGTAAGCTCGAATTAGAACGAGTTTCGTTTTGGTTGGCGCCTGCCCTTTTACCGAAACAATCAGCAGTACCCACTTTCTTAGCGGCTCAAGGCCGAGCAACATGACAACTTCTTTCAACGACTCGATTTTTCGCGACAGGCCATAATAGGGGCTATTCGCAATACGCAGAAGGTTCACCACCAACACCGGGTCGGTTTGCAGTGCCGCGACAATCTCATACAGTTCAGGGTCTTCACTAAACAATTGATTGATAACTAGCGTTAATTGAGTAGCAGCTGCTGAAGGAACACGTTTACCTTCTACCACCGTTGGGCGCGCTAAGTAGTAGCCTTGGAATAAATCGAAACCGAGTTCTTTATACCGTTCGTAGGTTGCTTCATCTTCAACGCGTTCGGCGAGCCATAACGCATCAAGCTGGCTTAATTGCTCAAACCGTTGTTGCGCGATATCAAACGATGTTCTCTCAATATCAACCTTAATTATTGATGCAAACTCTAACAGCGGAGTCCAACTATCTTGAAATTCAAAGTCGTCTAAAGCAAATCGAAAACCTTTATCTACCCAGCGTTTAACCGCATCAATGATTTCAGGCGTCGGTTCTATTCGTTCAACCAATTCGACAATGACATGATTTGGGGCTAATGGGAGGAATAAACCAGAGAGTAGAAATTCTGTTGAGACATTCACGCATACAGGCAATTTCACGTGTTCAACGTAATCGAGGAGCCCCGTGCAGAGATTGTATAAAACTTCGCTAGTTGCCACACTGTCGCCGACTTCAAACGCACTGACACCATTTTCGTGACGATACAACAACTCGTGCGCATAAACATCATTATTGCGACTATAGATAGGCTGTGAAGCAAATAAAATCTCGGACATTTTCGTACTCGATTGATTACAAATTATTTACTAACCTGTATATCAAAAAAAGGAGGACAGAGCTAGCTCCATCCTCCTTTTAACATTGCATTTTACGATGTTAGAACTTGAAGTTTACTTTGGCATATACGAATGCACCACGAGGATTGTGGACACTGGACGCATAACCATATAAATCGCCGTCACCATCGCCAATAGCAAATGGCGGCTCTTCATCAAGTACGTTATTAGCACCAAAAGTTAAACGGGTGCTTTGGCTAAAGTCATAGCGCATTTGTAAATCGAGCAACATCATTGCATCTACGGTACGCGCTTTACTCGCCTCGACATCTTGTGGAGACTGATAGTCTTCAAATTCACCGATGTATGTCACGATGGCTGTTGCGCCCCATGCATCGCGACTCCAGTCAACACTACCAATCCAACGGTGCTCTGGATAGTTATATTCACCAGCATAATCAATACCGTTTTTCTCAAACTTAGTCATGTAGGTCCAATCTAGTGCGAATTTCAGATCACCCATATCATTCAATGACATTAAATAGTTGGTAGAGAGATCGAGACCACTCGCTTCCTGCGAGCTGATATTGATATAGCTGTTGTATAACGTTGATAATGAGCCTAACTCTTGCCCTGGTAACGGATCTAGACGCACACATATAGTGCTGTTTTGATTGTTACACTCTGCTTCATAAACCAACTCAAAATCGTTCCGATCAATTTTATTATCTTGAGTAATTGACCAGTAGTCAGCGCTAACATCCCACGCATCACTGACCTGCCATACGCCACCGATATTCCAGCTTTCCGATTCTTCAGCTTCCAGATTTGGGTTACCGCTAAACACAATTGTGTAATCGGTTGCAGCACACGCTGGATTGCTCGGATCAGGAGTCGGACAGCGATAGGTATCAGTAAAGAATTGGGATACTTGTGATGGACCTAAACCAATTTGCGCGAGTGATGGCGCACGGAATCCGGTGCCGGCCGAAGCTCTTAAGGTAAAGTCATCAGTGACAAACCATTGAATCTTACCTTGCGGGTTGGTACTTGAACCAAAATCGCTATAATCATCATGGCGTACGGCTAAACTGACCTCGACAGCGTCACCCACTGGCACTAGAAACTCAGCATAGGCTGCCCACTGATCTCGTTCTGCTTGAGCCGACACCGACTCAGTACCAAAAATCAAACCACGCTGGAACTGATCATCTGGTGTGTCGACAACATCTTCCTCGCGATATTCAAAGCCAGCCGCCATCGATACATAGTTATCGCCTAACTGGAATAATTCACCGGTGATGCTTCCATCGACTGCAGTCAGATGGGATTCGCCACGACGGACGAGACTGGTTGTGATGGCATCAATAACCTCCGGATCATTGGTAACACCGCCAAATGGATTATATCGGCCTGCATTAATTTCCTCTTGCAAGAAGTCTGTACGTACCCAACCTTGGTCTTTACTGCCGGTCTGCAATCCGCGACTACGTGCTTTGGTTGCCGATACATCCCAATCCCAAGCGCCAAGCATACCACGCAAACCTGCGACGAACCGTAATGTATCAGACTCGATATCCCAAACTCGATTACCTGCATCAACTGTGCGATAGCGGTTAATATCAACATACTCACCAAATGGATTGTTCGGATGATCAGCCGGTACATATAATCCAGCATCACCGTCTAGCGGTGTGGCCGCCCCACCAGCTTTTGAACTGTTGTGTTGTACAGCAAACTCAATGTATGCATCAACATTAGCGCTAACTTCAAAGTTTGATAGAACCATGGCCCCTACACGTTCTGCTTCAGGCCAAGTCATCGTAGCGGGACCGTAATCATACACACAGGTTTGACCAAACGTATTTTCTTCCGGGCAGCCTGGGTCGATCACAACTTCGCCATTTAGGATAAAATTACCCGGATATCCGCGTGATGACCGAAAATCATTACCACCATACGGCGCTTGGTTTGCTGTACCAAAACGACCCATTTCACTCCCCATAATTGAAGTGTTGCGATAATAATCAAAAATTACTGTGGTATTATTACGCCCTGAACCGGTACCCCACACGGTACTCATTGAAGTTTCGTCGTAACTTGGTCCGGTGGTACTACCATGACTTAGACTTAATTCCATACCATCGAAGTCTTTACGCAAGATAACGTTTACGACACCGGCAACTGCATCGGAACCGTAGAGCGCTGACGCACCATCTTTTAAGATATCAATACGTTCAATTGCAGATACCGGAATAGTATTAATATCGACAAACGAATTCGCTACCCCCTCAGCGAACGCTGATACATTAACCCGTCGACCATTAACTAATACTAGCGTTGCGTCGGCACCGAAGCCGCGTAAACTTACTGCAGCACCGCCGTTAGCCGTTGAATCTTGGCTATTTCCACGAGTCGAAAACGTCCCTGCACCTGCCGCCGGTGAGCGTTCTAGAATTTGTTGAAGGTTTGAGAAGCCCGAAGCTTCAATGTCTTCCCGAGAAATAATATCAATCGGTGAAGCGGTTTCCATGTCAGTACGGTTGATTCGTGAACCCGTTACAATAATCCGTTCTTGTGCCTCATCAGCATTCTGACTTTCTGATTGGTCTTGTGCCGCAGCAACGCTAGGCAGCAATGACGCGACAGCAAGAGCACTCAGCGATAAGTTAAATGACTTAGTTAAACTTGTCATAATAATGTCCCCTGGTTGTTTTATTAATGTGACAAAATGGTCACCTTTATTTATGATGCATTTTTGACAAAAATCAAATTTTTAAGCTTAAACATCACCTTACTGACAGTATTCAGCTATTTATTAAACAAAAAAAAGGGTAAAGCCGAAGCTTTACCCCTTTTTAACTTTGTATTTATGTTAATCGATTTTCGGTGTCGTTAAACCGCGACGCTCAAGAAGCGCTTCACCAGTTGGTTCTTGGCCACGGAAATCAATGTACTGTTGCATTGGGTCTTTGCTATTTCCTTTTGACAAGATGGTGTCACGGAATTTCTGACCGTTTTCCAATGTTAAACCACCCTGCTCTTGCATATATTTGAATGCATCGGCAGCCAAAATTTCAGACCACATGTATGCGTAGTACCCTGCTGAGTAACCGCCAGCGAATACGTGCGCGAAGAACGTTGATTTATAACGCGGTGGTACCGCATCAACTGCGACGCCATTGCGCTCTAACGCTGCGGCTTCAAACGCAGCAACGTCTTCAATGCTTGCAGCGGCTTCTGGCGTTAACGTGTGATATTCGAAATCCAACAGGGCTGACGCAATATACTCAAGCGTGTCGTAACCCATATTAAAGTTCTTCGCTGCCATCACTTTATCAAGCAATTCTTTTGGCATTGGTTCGCCAGTTTCATAATGCTTCGCAAAGTTATTCAACACCTTTTCATTGAGCATCCAGTCTTCTTGGAAAGTTGACGGAAACTCAACATAATCACGCGATACAGAGGTACCGGCAAGTGACGGGTACATGACGTCTGAGAACATACCGTGTAAGCCATGACCCATTTCGTGGAACATGGTGCTCACTTCATCAAAGCTCAAGAAAGTTGGACCTTCTGCTGCTTTTTTGATGTTCTGGTTATTCAAAATAACAGGTTTCTGATCGAGCAAGTTCGATTGGCTAACAAACGAGCTCATCCATGCACCACCGCGCTTACCATCGCGAGTAAACCAGTCGCCATAGAACAGACCTAAGGTTTCACCGTCAACGTCTTTCACTTCATAAACGCGGATATTGTCACCGTATGTAGGAATGTCATCGCGTTGGTCAAACGTAATGCCGAACAATTGGTTCATCGCAAAGAATACACCGTCTTCAACTACGCGGTTGAATTCGAAGTACTTCTTCACTTCTTCAGCATCTAACGCATACTTTTCAGCACGCACTTTTTCTGCGTAATATGCCCAATCCCACGGTTGAACTTCAAAGTCGCCGCCTTCCGCATCAATCATTGCTTGGATTTCAGCTTGCTCGGCTTCGACATTGCTCACAACCGCAGGCACCAAATCGCGTAGCATTTTTTGTGCCGCTTCAGGAGTTCCAGCCATGCTGGTTTCGAGAACATATTTACCCCAGTTATCGTAGCCGAGGAGTTGCGCTTTTTCTGCTCGCAATTCAGCGAGACGTTTCACTAATGGGCGGTTGTCCGTCGCTGTATTACCAGTACCACGGTATGCTGAAGCTTCCCAAACACGCTGCCGTAATTCACGATTTTCAAGCGACGCTAGAATTGGCTGACGTGTTGTATTGGTAATGGAAATCGCATACTTACCATCATGACCTGCAGCCGTTGCAGCTTCAGCAAGTTGCTTGATCTCAGCTTCACTCAAGCCTGCTAATTGCGCCTTATCTTCAACAACAACCATGTTTTCTTTGGCAAGATTCATTAAGTTGCGTTGGAATTCAGTTGTTAGCGAAGAAATTTCGCTGTTGATTTCACGAATTTGTGCTTTCGCGTCTTCGCTTAATTCAGCGCCAGCGCGAACAAAACCTTTATAGGTATCTTCGGTCAAGCGTAACGCCTCACCTTCAAGACCAGCGCGATTGTCGTAAACGGCTTTTACGCGAGCAAACAAATCTGGGTTCAACATGATGTTGTCACGATGCGCCGCCATTTTAGGTGCAAGTTCACCTTGTAGTGCACGGGTATCATCATTACCGTTCGATCCAGCAACATTGTAGAACACTGAGGAAACACGACCTAATAATGCACCGGAACGTTCCATTGCAACGATAGTGTTCTCAAATGTAGGGGCTTCAGAGTTGTTAGCAATTGCTGCAATTTCTTCAGCATGCTCGGCCATACCCGCTTCAAAAGCTGGTTTATAGTGCTCAAATTTGATCTTTGAGAAATCTGGAGCATGATATGGCAAAGTGCTCTCAGCATAGAATGGGTTATTTTGATTGAATTCAGCAGACTGTGCTTGTTCAGTTTGTGCAGTGTCTGCAACTTGCTGAGTCGCTTCTTTATCTGAACATGCGGCAACTGTTAATGCCGCGCCAATAGCAACAGCGATAAGGCTCTTGCGCATAATGATTCTCCCTTGTGGTTGTATTTAACTGTACTAATGTACCCCTCATAGCAACCACGCTCAAGAGCCGTTCATGGCACAATTGTAACAATTTGCCCCAATCTAACGGCTTCTAGGCTACTTCTTGCACAGGAATGAGCTGACTTAAACCGTATTTCGCGCGCGCTTTATCGCAATACGGGTTAGAGCCATTTTCAGAAATATTGAATTCACGACAAGGACTCGGCCGATTCGTGTAAATAGAACAACTGACCTGTTGCCCAATTTCGCCTTCTAGAGCGACACAACGCGGACTTTTTTGATTCGTGCCTTGCATGCACAATAAATGAGGATGAAATGATTCGGTTAGTTCGCTTGGAACATAGCCTTCAGGAGCGCCAGTAGCCTCTCCCCAATAAAACGACACACGATAAGACGCGCAGCAAGCCCCACACGTCAAGCAGGCGTTAGCCAAACTCATCGCACGACACTCCAAAAAGACAAGATAATCGTTTGAAATGGCGGAGCGGACGGGACTCGAACCCGCGACCCCCGGCGTGACAGGCCGGTATTCTAACCAACTGAACTACCGCTCCGCAGCGGTATGAAACCAATTTCAGGAAAGTGGCGGAGCGGACGGGACTCGAACCCGCGACCCCCGGCGTGACAGGCCGGTATTCTAACCAACTGAACTACCGCTCCGCTTTCCTAATTCCGAGTTTCCCGGATGGGTCCCCCTGAATGCGGAGCGAATATTACGAGCGCCGGATTCTATCGTCAACCTTTTTTTTCAACTTTTGATTCGTTTGCGTGAAAAATCATCAAAACCAGCAAAAAGTATAGATTTTATGACCAAATGTGGTTTTGAATAAGCTGTAATCGAGCTTGGTGCTGTTGCTCTTCTTCTGCGGTTGCCGTAACGATTTTTAACGATGGTTTATTCTCAACACGCGTCCATCCAGTACTATGGCTACCTTGAGCATTCTTATTTTGACCGGCTAATTCAAGTTTAGTCTGCCCACCAGTCATCATGAGATAAACGTCAGCTAATAACTCAGCATCTAGCAAAGCCCCGTGAAAGGTACGATTTGAGTTATCGATACCATAAGCGCGACATAGCGCATCAAGGTTGTTCTTTTGTCCGGGACGCTTTTCTCGAGCCAGCATCAAGGTATCGAGTATTTGGCAATAATCCGTCGTTTTACCAAATCCATTGCGGAGCAAACGAAATTCATGATCAATAAATCCGACGTCAAATGCGGCGTTGTGAATGACTAACTCTGCGCCGTCGATAAAAGCCAGAAACTCATCTGCAATCTGTGCAAACACTGGCTTATCTTCTAAAAATTCATTGGTAATGCCATGAACTTCTATTGCTTCTTGCTCTACCACACGTTGCGGATTGATATAGGCGTGGAAGGTGCGTCCGGTTAATTTTCGACGAATAACTTCAACTGCACCGATTTCGATAATGCGGTGCCCTTGTGCGGGGTCTAAACCGGTTGTTTCTGTATCTAGTACTATTTGTCGCATGAGGATTCCGTTATTCGTTATTCGTTATTCGTTATTCGTTATTCGTTATTCGTTATTCGTTATTCGTTATTCGTTATTCGTTATTCGTTATTCGTTATTCGTTATTAGTGTGCTTGTTTTCGTGTGATGGGACAAGTAAATACATTTAAATTTATCTAACGCACATTGTCTTGTTTATCTGCTAGACTCGGTTGTTCAAATAACCAGTAACAAATAACTAAAAACGAGTAACGCTTTCATGTCTAAAAAGGTGCATATCTATACTGATGGCTCATGCCTTGGTAACCCAGGGCCAGGTGGCTATGGTATTGTTATCGAATACGGTGAACATAAAAAAGAGCTCTCAGCTGGTTATAAATTGACAACGAATAACCGTATGGAAATGCTTGCCGCTATCAAAGCTTTAGAAGCACTTAAACGACCGTGTGATATCATCTTAACAACCGACAGTCAGTATCTGCGTCAGGGCATTCAATCGTGGATTCACAACTGGAAAAAGAACGGTTGGCGTACGTCGGCAAAAAAGCCGGTAAAAAATGCAGATTTATGGCAAGCGCTCGACACTGCAGTACAGCGCCACACGATTCGTTGGGACTGGGTTAAGGGCCATAATGGCCACCCGCAAAATGAGCGTTGTGACGAATTGGCCCGTGCCGCCGCAGAAAGTTCGAAACTGCAGGACGACACGGGTTTTAATCCCAGTAGCTAATTACTCACCTGCTACCTGTGGATATTTCGCTTCTTCCCACGCCTGCATGCCACCGGCGACGGAAATAACTTTCGCTTGTTCAAATCCCATGCGAACGAGTGATTCTGCAGCTAAAGCAGAGCGTCCGCCTGAGCGACAGATTAAATAAAGTGGCTCTGCCGCAATGCGCTGCAATGCATCATCATAGCCAGCGACCGCTGGGTGCTGATTTATTTGCATTTCCAATACACCTCGCGGCATGTTGACTGCTTGGCGGATATGACCTGCGGCAAATTCACCCGGTTCACGCACATCGATGACGCGCGCGCCTTCAGCAATTTTCTGTTGTAACTCGTGAACATCAATTTCAGACACGTTTGAGCGCGCCTGAGCACATAATTCCTGTGAACTTAACATCAACAACTCCTATTTAGTTCTTAATCAGATTATTTCACTCGATTTGCCACCGGTAATGCATTAACACGAGGTTTTGCTCGCTGTTTATGCCGCACTACCGTCAGCGGAAACTCTCGTTTTCTAGCGACGATGTAATACATTGACCCAACTTGCGGAAGGTATCTTGCAATGTGACCCAAACCGACACTTGGTGAGTTTGTTTTCGCAAACATCATCGTTGGTGCAACATAACCGCTATCAATAATTTCAAAATTTAACAGAGCTAGCCAATCATTAATACGTGCTTTGCTAAAATAACGCCCACGCCATGGTGCTTTTTTTGTATTACTTGGCCAAAAACCGGTCAAAACCGCTGGGCTAAACGGATTAAAGCTCGCCAAAATTAAATGACCGTCAGCAATCAGACTGCGACTCAGCTCTCGTAATACTTGGTGTGGATCTCGCTCAAATTCAAGCTGGCCGATCATCATAACAGCATCGAGTACACCTTCGGCAAATGGCCAATATTCTAGATCGGTTTGAATATCAGCCCCTGCAGTAAGCGCCGCAGAAAACTCATGTTGTACTCTTAAATCTGGCAGTTCCAACGCCTTCGCAAGCTGTCCAACCCGGGCAAAGTGATAGCCAAAAACTTTTGCACAACTCGGTGCCAACGCCTTACTTAACTCTGCTTGGAGCCATTCGCCATGAGGCAGCTGTGACCAGCTTGTTGGTGCAGGTGTCGACGTTATTCGACGCGCTGGCATTAACATCATTGCTTGCCCCCTTTATAATCTGCGCCTATAAAGTGTTTATATTCATTAATTCATTAGGTGATTACATGCATATCGCTGCGATTCCTGCATTTGATGATAACTATATTTGGGCCATTCAGCCATATGCTGGCTCGGATGCAATTATTGTCGATCCCGGCGAAGCAGAACCTGTTCGCGATTGGTTACGCGGTCATGATGTCGGTATTATGGCGTTTTTTATTACCCATCATCACTGGGACCACACCAACGGCTTGGTCGATTTATTAAAAGATTATGACGTTCCGGTTTATGGCCCTCGTGGCGGACATATTCAGGGCGTGAGTCGCCCACTCGAACACCTTGAACGCTTTTCAGTTGATGGCGATGACCGTGAATACACCGTTTTCTGTACACCAGGGCACACCCTCGATCATATTTGTTTTTATACTCCAGGCCACGTTTTCGTGGGTGATACATTATTTTCTGCTGGCTGTGGCCGAATGTTCGAAGGTAAGCCTGAACAGTTTCACAAATCTTTACAGTGCTTAGCTGAACTACCTGACGCTACCAACGTCTATTGTGCTCATGAGTATACTGCAGCAAACCTTGAGTTTGCGTTGGCGGCCGAACCTAATAATCAGGAAATTCGCCGGTATAGTGAACAAGTGAAAGCGCTGCGTGAACATGGGTTAAAAACGTTACCCAGCACGATCGGCTTCGAAAAACAAATTAATCCGTTTTTGCGGGCACCAACGGTTGCAGAGTTCGCTCGACTGCGACAGTGGAAAGACCAGTTCTAATCCCGTAAACTGCCAGCAATTTAGAGTTTTGGAATGATGTACATGAAAAAATGGTTAGCTATCGCAATATCTTCAAGCATCCTTAGTGGCTGCTCTACTCTGCCGTGGCAAGATCAACCTGCAGACGCCAGTACGACCGTGCAAACGGTTCCAGAAGAGCCTATTGCGGCGCCAATAAATGATGTTGAAAAAGAAGCAGAAACATCTGAATTGGAAGTCAGTACCGTTACCGAGGTCGAGCTTACACCACAAGAAGAAGCTGATTTATGGCTTCGTATTAAACGACAACTCACCATGGAAGCTCCTGAAGTACCGCGCTTAGTCAGCCAGCGTAACTGGTACCTCAATAACCCGACCTACATGGAGCGGGTTGCAAAACGCGCACAACCCTTCATGTACTTAATTGTTGATGAAATAGAACGCCGTAATATGCCGCTCGAATTAGCATTATTGCCAATTGTCGAGAGTGCATTCGATCCATTTGCTTATTCTCATGGTCGAGCCGCTGGCGTATGGCAATTTATACCGGGTACCGCTCGCCACTATGGTTTAGAGATCAATTGGTGGTACGACGGCCGTCGCGATGTTTACGCAGCAACACATGCGGCTTTGGATTACTTAGATGCGTTACAAAAGCGCTTTGATGGCGATTGGCTACATGCTCTTGCAGCATATAACTCAGGCGAAGGGCGTGTCGCTAATGCCATTCGGAAAAATAAGCGCGCCGGTAAACCAACCGATTTTTGGTCTCTCGATTTACCCCGTGAGACACGCGCTTATGTACCCAAACTATTGGCGCTAGCTGATATTTTGAAGAACTACGACGATTATGCTCAGCACTGGCTGCCTATCGATAACACGCCTTACTTAGCGATTGTCGAAGCGCAAAGCCAAATCGATCTGGCGAAAGCTGCGGAAATGGCAGAACTCGATTTAGATACGCTGCACCATTACAACTCAGCCTATAACCGTTGGGCAACCGACCCAGTTGGCCCTCACCGACTGCTGTTACCGATTGAACATGCTGAAAAGCTTCAAGCATGGTTGGCTACTGCAGACAGCAAAGAGCTGGTGCAGTGGACACGCCATAAGGTGAAGTCAGGTGAGAGTTTGTTGGTTATTGCGAAGCAATACCACACTACAGCGAAAGCGATTCAGCAGGCGAATAACATTTCAGGGCATATTATTCGCGCTGGCGAACATTTGTTAGTTCCGGTGGCCACACGTGATCTTGATGACTACAGTTTATCAGCCGAGCAGCGTTTGGTTAGTAAACAATCTGAATCACGCGGAGCTTACAAAGTAGAGCACGAAGTTGTACGTGGCGACACTTTGTGGGATATCAGTCGCGAGTACAATGTTAATTTGCGCAAGCTAGCAAGCTGGAATGGTATGGCACCAACCGACCCCTTACGCCCCGGCAAAACACTAGTCGTTTGGTTGCCTCAATCGGAAAAACCGGCTGGTGTGGTGCGTAGTCTCAACTATAAAGTCCGCTCGGGAGACTCACTCGCCCGTATTGCTTCTCGGTTTAATGTCACCATTACTGATATTGAAAAATGGAATCAAATTAGCCGCAGCAATTACTTGCAACCGGGTCAGCAACTGAAACTGTATGTTGACGTAACCCGGTTGAATACCCAATCTTAAGAGTTATTTGAGGAGGTCGATTAAATCGGCCTCACTCAAAATTGTGACACCCAGCTGTTCAGCCTTCGTTAACTTCGAACCAGCATTATCCCCAGCAATAACAGCTGTAGTTTTTGCCGACACACTGCCAGACACCTTAGCCCCTTTCGCTTGCAGCGCTTGCTTCGCCTCATCACGCGTCATTTGCGTTAAGGTACCCGTTAGCACATATGTGTTACCTGCAAGCGTCGCCTCGCTCTCCGCGATTTTCTTGACTGCCGGCCAGACAATACCAAGTTCGAGTAGCTCTTCGATGACTTGCTGATTATGGGGCTCTCGAAAAAATTGATAAATATGGCTTGCGACAACGCCACCAACATCAGTCACTTGTTCTAGTGCCTCAATATCTGCAGTTGAAATTAGCGATAACTCACTAAAGTGACTCGCTAAATTAGCGGCCGTTGCTTCCCCAACCTCGCGAATACCCAATGCGTACAGAAAGCGCGGTAATGTTGTTTCTTTACTTGCGGCAATTGCCGCTACAATTTTTTCTGCTGACTTTTCGCCCATTCGTGGCAAGTGAGCAAGTTCACGTACTCGCAGACGGTATAAATCAGCAGGCGATTTAACCCAATCGCGCTCAACAAGCTGTTCAATTAATTTATCGCCCAAACCATCTATATCCATGGCTTTGCGAGATGCAAAGTGCTTCAACGCTTCACGCCGCTGCGCAGCGCAAATCAAACCACCCGTACACCGTGCCACCGCCTCGCCTTCGGCACGCTCAATATGCGACTCACAAACCGGACAATGTTGCGGAAAAACAATCTGTTCAGCATTTTCTGGGCGACGTTCATGAACAACTTGAACGACCTGCGGAATGACATCGCCGGCGCGACGAATAATAACAGTATCGCCCATGCGAATATCCAGCCGTTCAATTTCATCAGCGTTGTGAAGCGTTGCATTGGAAACCGTAACACCACCTACAGCCACTGGCTCTAAACGCGCCACAGGAGTTATTGCACCGGTTCGTCCAACTTGAAAATCAACACCTCGAATAACCGTTAACTCCTCTTGTGCTGGAAATTTCCAAGCGATAGCCCAGCGCGGTGCCCGAGAAACAAATCCTAAATCGCTTTGCAGCGCAATCGAATTCACTTTTAATACAATACCATCTATCTCGTAACGCAAGCTGTCACGACGCTGCAAGATGTCTTGGTAATACGCGTGGCAGCCGGCCGCCTCACTGACTAACTTAATTTCTTCACTAATCGGCAAGCCCCAGCGTTGCAATTGGTGCAAACGATCGAAGTGAGTCGCCGCTAAATCGGCATCGGGGCTAACCACGCCCATGCTATAGGCATAAAAATGCAACGGACGACGCGCGGTCATGCGGCTATCGAGTTGTCGTAAACTACCTGCAGCAGCATTCCGTGGGTTGGCGAAGGTTTTCTCTCCTGCAGCAGCGGCTCTCTCGTTATATTGCTCGAAGGCGTGGATTGGCATAAACACTTCACCACGTACCTCTAAACGTTCCGGAAAATCTTCAAGAAGCTGTAACGGCACATTACGAATAGTTCGAACGTTAGCGGTAATATCTTCACCGGTTTGTCCATCGCCACGCGTAGCGGCACGAACAAGCTTGCCGTTTTCATAAAGAATACTTACCGCTGCACCATCAAGTTTCGGTTCACAGCAGAACGCCACGTCGCTGGCACTATCAAGGCGCTCAGCAACACGCTTTGCAAACGCATCAAATTCATCTTCCGAAAACGCATTATCTAGACTCAACATCGGTGTTTCATGGGTAACCTGTGAGAATGCGTCAAGCGCTTGCCCCCCGACTTTCTGCGTAGGTGAGTCAGCGTGTTGTAATTCTGGATAACTTTGTTCTAATTGCTGTAGTTCACGGAAGAGTCGATCGTACTCTGCGTCAGGCACTGACGGCTCATCGAGTTCGTAATATTCGCGGTTATAGCGAGTTAAAAGATCACGGAGATAAGTCGCGCGTTGCTGTTGCTCAAGCGACGCGCTCGGTGTTTCATCAAATAAATCTTTAGTCATGATTAATTTTGCTTAATTAAACGTTTACGCTCGAACTCACGAATACGCTGATGAATATGCTGCACAGCCTGACGCGTGAGCGGATTACGGTGTTCGTCTAAGACATGTCCGCGCGAAACGGCTGCGGCAAGTTTCACGGCAGCGTTGTGCATCATGTTAAAAGCTTGCAGCGAATTGCTTTTAATAGGAAGCGCTAAAAACAATGCAACGCCTTCGGTTTGGAACGTTTCGATCGTATCGATATTGAAACTACCGGGATTGAACATGTTCGCCAAGCTAAACAATACAGGGCCATTTCCTGCTGTATCAACATGGCGATGGAAGATGTCAAAATCGCCAAACTTAAAGCCTAACTCGGTCATTTGTTGTAATAAAATTGCACCTTCAATGTTACCCGTTACATGCAGTACAATAACTTCTTCTGGCTCTTCGGTAATAATGGGCTCGTCATCGTCGCGTTCCAACGGCAAATCCATACTTTGTTGCGCCGGCTGGGGTGAAATATCTTTCTTATCAGCTTGTTGTGGCGCTGGCTTCGCTGCCACCGCACGCGCCTTCACCTCTTCATCATCAACAGTCACTTCTGGCAAATCTAACTCAGGTTCTTCATCGGTGGCTCGAATTGTCGGAGCAACCGCTGGCGCTTGTTCTGCCTTCGGTTTATCGTTAGAAACCTTAGTGGTATCGACAGATTGTTCAGCTGCGCTGACAGATGGATTAGCTGGTGTCGCACTCGGCGTGCGCTTCACGACACGAACCTCACCAATACCATCGTCATCAAAATCACTGGAGCTGGCACGCTGACGTTTTTGTTCCACAGCCGCAGCTTGCTCTTGCTGACGCTTTTCATTTTTCCGAATCGTCCACACACCATGCCCCACAATGGCGGCAATCAGCACTAATCCGATGATACTAAAAACAATCTGCATCGTACTCATAACATGCTACTCACTTGATCATTCGTTTTTATATTAGGACGCTTCGGTGAGCGCCACGGCTTCGTCAATATCCACTGCGACTAGCCGCGATACGCCGGCTTCTTGCATGGTAACCCCAGCCAAATGGGATGCCATTTCCATCGCCACTTTATTATGACTGATATAAATAAATTGAACCGTTGCGGACATTTCTTCGACAAGTCGGCAAAAGCGCCCAACGTTCGCATCATCCAGCGGTGCATCAACTTCATCGAGTAAGCAGAATGGCGCCGGATTTAAACGGAAAATTGCAAAAACCAATGATAAAGCCGTTAGCGCTTTTTCACCACCAGAAAGCAAATGAATTGTGCTGTTTTTCTTACCAGGTGGCCGCGCCATGATAGTTACGCCGGTTTCCAACAAATCATCATCAGTTAGTTCAAGATAAGCGCTACCGCCACCGAATACTTTTGGAAATAGTTCCTGCAATCCACTGTTCACTGCATCATAGGTGGCACGAAAACGCTGACGGGTCTCTTTATCAATTTTTCGAATTGCCGTTTCTAGTGTTTCTAACGACGAAGACAGATCTTCGTGTTGCTGGTCCAAATATTCTTTACGTTCCGCTAATACTTCAGCTTCTTCGATGGCCGCTAGGTTGATTGCACCTAAGCGCTGAATCGCGTTTTGTAAGCGCTCAAGTTCTGCTTGCCAAGCTTTTTCATTCGCCTGTTCAGATAACTGCTCAAGAACTGGTTTTAGTGGCTGTTGCATTTCTTGCAGCACCGCTAAAACATTGCGTGTTCGTTCTTGCAGCGCAGCTAGTTCCATTTGGCTACTTTGCAGTTTTACCCGCACTTTCTCTATGTGGCCTTGCACCCCCTGAGCACCCGAACTAATTTCTCGAATTTGGGCCTCTTGCTCGCTTAATCGATTCGCCCACTCACGACGCTGTTCGTCGACTTTTTCACGGCTCTGGATCAATTCTTCAAGTTGTAGAGCTAATATCTCTAATTGCTCATGGCTATCTTCGTCTGGTTGCTCCAATAAAGATAGCTGTTCCTGCGCTTGTTGCTTCTGTGACTCAATCCGACTCATTAGGGTTTGCAAGTGCTGTCGTTGTGAATCCGTTTGCTGTATTTGCAAAACAAGCTGTTGGTGGTTTTTTTGTATACCACTCAGAGCACTTTGCGCCTGTTGACGTGATTCTTGCAATTTCACCCGCCGTTCTTGCCAATCATCATCCTGCCGCTGCTGGCCTTGTTCAAGCAATACATCAGCTTGTTCAATGAGTTCTTGGCGTTCAATTTGAAGCATTTCCAACTGCTGATTCGTCGCAGCGTTCTGCTCGTCAAGGAGCTGTAACTTAGTAGTCAACGAATCTCGCTGTTGAGTCTGCCATTGCAGCTTCTCCGACAAGCTCAGGTACTGCGCTTGCATTTCACTTAGATGCTCGCGTTGTTGTTCACGCAGTTGTTGAAGATCCACAGCGACTGACTTCTGCTCAACCAATTTTTCATTGACTTCGGTAAGCTGCCGTTCGAGCTCCTGCAACTCTTTGGTAACGTTTTGTAATTCTTGTTGTTGCGCAATCTGGCTATCTTCGGCTGCCACTTGCGGTGCTCGATAGCCCGCTCTTGACCACAGTTGTCCAGCTGAGTTAAGGACAACGGATTCCGCGCTAGGTTCGTCACCACACTTAATATCATTCAGCAACGACCACTGACGCAAAGGTCCGGAAACAGCTTCGGCTAAACTGTTAGAGGCAACAGATTGTTCCCTTAGCACGACGATTCGCGCACCCAAGTGTTCCGGCCAGTGTTTTGGGCGCTCTTGCAAAACCCAAGCATCCAGCCAGTCAGTAACAATTTGCTCTGCCGCAAATTGCCATGTCGTATTCACTTGCAGCAAGTCACGAACTTGACCGAGCGGTTCAATACCCTGCTCTAGTAACCATTCTCGTACAGCGACCGGCCAACTTTCAGCTTGCGCGGCTTGCAACAGATGCTCCAGTGAACTTTTCCGGCCCAACAGTTGCTGCTGCATACTTTGCTGCTGTTCTCGTTGAGCGTGAAGTTGCTCTAGCATCGACGAATTAGTGACTATATTTGCATCGGTAACACTAAGTTGTTCTTTTAATTGCTCGCGGGTGGCTGATAATTCATCAATTTGCTGCTGTAACTCTGGATTAGTAATCTCATTCAATTGCTGCTTAAGCTCGACAACTTCTTTGCCGTTTCTTTGCAACTCTTCATGCTGCCGCTGAAGTTGATGCTCAATGCGCTGCTGTTGCAATTGCACTTGCTGCTGCGATTCACGGTGTCTTTGCAGTTCATCAAGATGACGTTGGTAATCATCCTGCCATTGCAACCAGGCATGCTCTTCCGTCTCAAGTCGCTGTTCTGCTTCTTGGAGTTGCTGCTCAGCTAATTCAAACTCTGGTGCCAGCATTTCTCTTTGCTGTTCAAGTTCCTGCCACTGTGCTTTGTCATCTTCTAGCGTTTGTTCAAATTGCCCAATCTCCGCCTGTAATTGGTGGCGACGCTGTTCACGTTGTTGTTGTTGCTGACGCAACCCTTGTAGCTCATGTTCATGGCGGGTAATGTCATTGCCCAACTGATAAAACTGCTGCTGAATCTCATCCAGCTTTTGCTTCGTCTCTTCCGCTTGTTCGCGCAACTCAAGAGTTCCGCGCTCACTACCACGTTGCTCGGCGAGCCAACGCTCAAGCTCGGTTTCCTGCTCTCGAATCGTCGTGCGAATTTGTTCTGCTTGTTGCTCTTGCGCTAACCAACGTAATGCCTGCAATTCGGCTTTGTATTTGCGCTCTTGAGATTTCAAATCCTTGTAGCGCCTTGCCGCTGCAGCCTGGCGTTGCAGTTTGTCCAACTGACTACCTAACTCGTCACGAACATCGTTTAACCGATCGAGATTGTCGCGGGTATGTTGCATACGGTTTTCAGTCTCGCGGCGCCGCTCTTTATACTTAGAAATACCAGCAGCTTCTTCAATGAAAATTCGCAGCTCTTGAGGCTTGGATTCGATGAGACGCGAGATCATACCCTGTTCAATAATGGCATAACTCCGCGGCCCTAGGCCGGTGCCTAAAAACAAATCCGTAATGTCGCGGCGACGGCACTTACTGTTATTCAGGAAGTAATCTGAGCGACCATCTCGGGTAACTAGTCGCTTTACGGAAATTTCGGCATAGTTTGCATATTCACCCTGAATACGCCCAGAAGAGTTATCAAAAACGAGTTCGACACTGGCTTGAGAAACTGGCTTACGCGAGCTGGAACCATTGAATATGACATCCGTCATGGCATCGCCACGCAGGTTTTTCGCCGAGCTCTCTCCGAGAACCCAGCGTACCGCGTCGATGACGTTTGACTTACCGCAACCGTTAGGGCCCACCACACACGTCATCTGATGCGGAAATGGAACCTTGGTGGGGTCTACAAACGACTTAAAACCAACCAATTTAATGTGTTTTAGGCGCATTTATAATCGTTATCAGTTCGCTACCAAAAGAAGAAACTTTGCATGTTTAATTATCGTTTCGACATTAGCAGATAATAGTAAATTTTGTAATAGCTTTACACGTTCTAGAATGATTAACTAACACTTACATTTTCAAGAAATTAGAAACCTTTAGACGAGTTATAATTAATTTATCAAAGAAACACAGCCGATAAAGGGATTACGATGCAAGTTTATAGTGAATTTGGTGGGAGTTATGTGCAGCGAGGCTTTGAGCTGGCTTTCCAAAAAGGACTTCGACGTTACGTTTTGATTCCTTTAGCAATCAACATTGTCTTGTTTAGCGCAGCGATTTACGCAACATTTCATTACACGACAATTGGCGTTGAGAAATTAATGGCTTGGTTGCCAGCTTATCTTTACTGGCTCGAAGTTCTTTTGTGGCCACTTATTGTCATTGGTATTGTCTTGATATTTGCGCTGACGTTTACTAGCGTTGCTAATATTATCGCCTCGCCATTTAATAGTTTGCTTGCTGAGCAAGTCGAAATCAAACTCACCGGGAAAGGTCCTATCGATGGCGGTGTCGCCGGTATGATAAAGGATATTCCGCGCATCATCGGACGCGAATTTCAGAAAATTATCTACTTCTTGCCGCGTATTCTTGGCTTCGGTCTATTACTCTTATTTGTGCCTATTTTAGGGCAAATTCTATGGTTTCTGTTTGGTGGTTGGATGATGACCATTCAATATGCGGATTATCCTTTTGATAACCATAAGGTGCCATTTCGTACTATGCGCCAAGAACTCTGGCGTCATTCTGGTAAGAGCTTATCGTTTGGCTGTATTGTCGCGGTGTTAGCAAGTATTCCAATTATCAATCTGATGATGATTCCGGTTGCCGTCTGCGGTGCAACGGCAATGTGGGTAGATCACATACAATCTGCGATGAATGAGTCTGGTAATCCATTACGAGAATGACTACTATTTTTGTAACACGAGCAAATGTTGCAGGATAATATGAAAAATAAAGGATTATTACTCAGTTTTCTTATCATTGTGACCAGCTGGAGTTGGCCACTCGCTGCTCAGCAGCAACCACACGAAATTGTTTGGGCAGCTAACATAGCGCCACCTTTCCATATCGTCTCAGGCCCGTATGCTAATCAAGGGCTCTGTGACGCTTTAGTCGACGCTTTCAAAGAAGCGCTACCGAACACGAAACATAAGGTTGAATACCTTCCCCAATTACGTATTGGTATGTTGTGGGAGCAGGAAAAAAACATTTGTTTTCCATGTATGATCCATCGTAGTAACGAACAAGAGTTGATTGCATTTTCGAATCCAACCCATACTTATCCAACACATGGAATCATTACGCGTCCTGGTTTAGTTGCTGAATTAATCGAAAAATACGGCAACCCTATCGATCTTGAGCTTTTACTTCGTGATCAATTATATCGATTTGGTCAGCCCGTTGGTCGGTTGTACGGAAAGTTACAGCCACTGCTTGATGAGTATGTGATTGGAACGCCACAACACATTGATGTTTCCGGCGATACTGCGAATACCAGCATGATGTCGATGATACTCAGTAAGCGTCTTGATTTCACAATTGATTACCCAATGGTCAAGCGTTTTTACGAGGAAACAGAAGGCCGTTCGCTCGCATTTATTCCGGTCACGCAACTGGTTGGCGATATTATTCTCGGAGCCGTTGCATGCACCAAAAACGCTTGGGGTGACGATACTGTCAGACAAATTAATGAGGTCATTCCAGAAGTTCAAAATAATCCACACTTTATTCAAGCCCAAGATTTCTGGTTGGAGAGTTCCCCGCGGTAGAGTCGATTAGCACTGGATAAAATAAGCGTGATATAATTTCACCAGATTATTCTGTAACTAACTGAGCACTACATGACCGTTGAAAAATTCCAGCCAGAAGCCGTTGCTAACGGCGAAACTGCAGCTCGCATTGGCTTTGTCAGCTTAGGCTGTCCAAAAAACCTCGTTGACTCTGAACGCATCCTCACGCAACTTCGTACCGAAGGCTATGACATAGTTAATAGCTATGACAATGCTGACATGGTCATTGTGAACACTTGTGGCTTTATCGATTCAGCCGTACAAGAATCTCTTGACGCCATTGGCGAAGCACTAAACGAAAATGGCAAAGTTATCGTTACCGGTTGTCTTGGTGCGAAAGATGATGAAATTCGTGAAGTTCATCCAAACGTACTAGCAATTACGGGGCCGCATGCTTATGAGGAGGTGATGGGACATGTGCATCGCTACGTTCCGAAGCCAACTCAAATTCCGTTTGAAAATCTAGTTCCAGAAACTGGCGTGAAACTCACACCACGTCATTTTGCATACTTGAAAATATCTGAAGGCTGCAACCACCGTTGTACGTTCTGTATTATTCCGAGCATGCGTGGTGATTTGGTTAGCCGCCCTATTGGTGATGTTCTCAGCGAAGCTCAGCGTCTTGCCAATGCTGGTGTTAAAGAGTTATTGGTGATTTCGCAAGATACCAGTGCTTACGGTGTTGATGTGAAGCATAAAACTGGGTTTTGGGAAGGCCAACCAGTTAAAACCAGTATGCTTGCATTGTGTGAGGCACTTGGTCAGCTCGGTATATGGGTACGCTTACACTACGTTTATCCATATCCCAGCGTTGATGATGTCATTCCATTGATGGCTGAAGGTAAGTTGCTGCCTTATTTGGATATTCCGTTACAACATGCCAATAAGCGTATCCTCAAGTTAATGAAACGCCCGGGTTCAGCAGATCGCACGTTAGAACGCATTCGTAAGTGGCGTGACATCTGTCCTGATTTAACCATACGCAGCACGTTTATCGTTGGCTTCCCTGGTGAAACCGAAGAAGAATTCGAAGAGTTACTCCAGTTTTTGCGCGATGCGCAACTTGACCGTGTCGGTTGTTTTACCTACTCCGACGTTGAAGGTGCAAAAGCGAATGAATTGCCAGACCCAGTTCCAGAGGAGATCAAGCAACAACGTTACGCACGGTTTATGGAAGTTCAGCAAGAAATTAGTGCGGCACGTCTGCAAGCGAAGATTGGTCGTACACTCAGTGTGTTAATCGATGAAGTTGATGACGAAGGTGCGATTGGCCGCAGTTATGCGGATGCACCAGAAATCGATGGTTTGGTATATCTTAATGGTGAGTTTGATGTACAACCAGGCGATCGCGTTCAAGTACTTATTGAGCACGCTGACGAATATGATTTGTGGGGAACCGTACAACGTTGAGTTGAGTTTACTGCAAATACTTCTAAAAGCCTCGCCACCTACTGTGCGCAAGGCTTTTTTTCTTGCCTTTATTTTTCCTGACACTATGATTAGGTGAACGAATTTTAAGGAAACCTATGAACCACTATATTGCGCAAGAAAATGCGCAACATACTGTTACTACACTGACCTTACCTATATAAGCCGGGCGTAATCGGATACGTCCGGCGCGCTTTGCTGAACCTCACGAATAACCAATATTTTTTCTAAGAATTTAAATGAAACATCAATCAGGCCAAGTATTGGCCGACTTTTGTAACGCGTTTTATTGATTAAGAGAGTTTGTTATATGAATCAACAGCCAGAAATTATCATTACAAAAAAAGATCTCATTCAAATTGAGTCTTTATTAGCATCGACCAAACCGTTGCCAGATTGCGCCGATGAACTTGAGGGCGAGTTAGCGCGCGCCAATGTGGTGGCGAATGACGCTTTACCGGCTAACGTTGTAGCGCTTGGTAGCAAGGTTACTTTCAAAATCATTGCGACCGGCGCAACGTTTACCAAAGTGTTGTGCTTACCATCAGAAGTCGCGGCAATCGATGGCGGCATTTCGGTATTTGCACCAATCGGTGCGGCTATTCTAGGTTTATCTGAAGGGCAACAAATCGATTGGGATAGTCCACGCGGTCAACAACGCATTGAAATTATCGAAGTAGCGCACAATTAACTTGTGCGCTCGTCATATGCAACACTAGCCGTTATCGTCTTCAGTGCTGTCATCTTGAAGCAACTTGCTATCGATCTGTTTGCTGGTTTGAACACCCAACTTACGGAAGTTTTCAACGCGGCCGACTAAGTTTCCGCGCCCACTTGAGAGCTTATTCATTGCGCCATCGTAATGCTTGCGAACACTTTCAATCGCGTTGCCAATCTTTTGCATATCGTCAATAAAGCCAACAAACTTGTCGTATAGTTTTGCCGCTTCAGTAGCGATAACTTGCGCGTTTTGGTTCTGATATTCGTACTGCCAAATATTATTGACGGTACGTAAAGCGACTAACAAATTGGTTGGGCTGACTAACATAATGTTATTATCTAACGCCAATCGAATCAGCTCAGGATCGCGATCAACCGCAAGTAAAAACGCAGGCTCAATCGGAATAAACATCAACACATAATCAAGAGTTCGCACGCCGTCGAGTTGCTGATAATTTTTTTTACCTAATCCCTTAATGTGGTTACGAAGCGAGTTCACATGCTCAGTTAACGCCTGTTCACGCTCTGCATCATCGTCGCTATTAAAATAACGCTCATAAGCAACCAGCGATACTTTCGAGTCAATCACCACATCTTTATCATTGGGTAAGTGAACCACCACATCGGGTTTGAAGGTTTTGCCATCATCATCTTTATGCTGCGATTGCGTGTGATATTCATTGCCCTCACGTAAACCAGATTGGCTTAGAATACGTTCAAGCACCACCTCACCCCAGGTACCCTGCGCTTTGGTGTCGCCTTTGAGTGCACGCGTTAAAGCTTCTGCTTCGGCAGCCATTTGCTTATTCAAGTCGCGCAGCGAATTTACTTGAGCTGTCAGCTCAGAGCGTTGCTTTAACTCTTCCGTATATTGTTGCGTGACTTGGGTTTTAAACGCTTCTAGTTGTTGTTTGAACGGAGCTAATGTCGTTTCTAGCGTTTGTTTACTGCTAGCTTGAAGGCGCTCTGATTTTTGTTCGAAGATTTGTTGTGCTAAGCGCTCAAACTCTTTCTTCAAACGCTCTTCACTGGCTTCCAACAACTTTTGCTTCTCTTCCGCACCTTGCAACTTGGCGCTCAAATCAGCGCGAACGCCAGCCAGTTCAGCCTGCAAGTCACTACGTTGTTGTTGCACTTGCTGGAGCTGCTGTTCACGCTGCGCCAAACGTTGTTCAAAACTTGTACTTAACTGGTCGTTCTGTGCACGGAGTTGTTGCAGTTGGTTCTCTAGAAAACTTTGCTGTTGCATCGCTTCTTGCTGTAACGACTTATTCCGTGGCGCCAGCACTAACCAAACCAACAACCCAACAAATACTGCAGCCGCACTCACGGCTGCAATAAATTGCCACAGTTCCAAATTAAGCATCAGCAGCTTCCAGTTTTACGCGCCAAATAGCTGGCCCGGTTTCGTGAGCGTTCTCACCGGTGCTGTCTACGGCCACGGTGACTGGCATGTCTTCTACTTCAAACTCGTAAATCGCTTCCATACCGAGATCTTCAAACGCAACCACACGCGCTTTCTTAATGGCTTTTGCCACCAGATAAGCTGCACCACCAACGGCCATTAAATAAACTGCTTTATGCTGCCGAATACTCTCGACCGTTGCTGGGCCACGTTCAGCTTTGCCGATCATGCCAAGAATGCCGGTTTTATCGAGCATCAAATCAGTGAATTTATCCATTCGCGTTGCTGTTGTTGGGCCTGCTGGACCAACAACTTCATCACCAACCGGATCAACTGGACCGACGTAGTAAATAAATTTATTGGTAAAGTCGACTGGGAGATCTTCACCACGATCGAGCATGTCTTTAATGCGCTTATGAGCTGCATCACGACCCGTTAACATCTTGCCCGATAGCAATACCGTTTCGCCGGTCTTCCAAGTTTCGATATCCGCTTGCGTTACAGTATCAAGGTTAACGCGACGTGCATCATCACCCAATTCAAACGTAATATCCGGCCAATCTTCTAATTTAGGTGGTTGTAGATCAGCAGGACCCGAGCCATCAAGCACAAAATGCGCGTGGCGAGTCGCTGCGCAGTTCGGAATTAAGGTAACCGGCTTCGATGCAGCATGCGTCGGTGCGGTTTTGATTTTTACATCCATAACCGTCGTTACACCGCCTAAACCTTGAGCGCCGATACCTAATTTATTGACCCGATGATAAATTTCTAAACGTAATTCTTCTTCGGCATTTTGCGCGCCACGGTCGAGTAATTCTTGAATGTCGACCGGATCCATTAAAGCTTCTTTTGCTAATACCGCTGACTTCTCGGCCGTACCACCGATACCCAAACCAATCATACCTGGCGGACACCAGCCTGCGCCTAGTTTAGGCATCGTTTCAACAACCCAATCGGCGATATTGTCACTTGGATTGAGCATAACCATTTTTGATTTATTTTCAGAACCGCCACCTTTAGCAGCAATCATCACTTCCACATGCTCGCCCGGCACCATATCAATATGCACAACTGCCGGCGTATTATCGCCGGTGTTTTTGCGGCTACCTGCTGGATCAGCAACAATCGATGCGCGTAACGGGTTGTCCGGATTGGTATAGGCACGGCGTGTTCCCTCATCCACCATTTGCTGCACCGTCAAGTCAGTTTTATCCCACTGCACACCCATGCCAACTTTCACAAAACATGTCACGATACCGGTATCCTGACAAATTGGACGATGCCCTTGTGCCGACATACGTGAGTTGGTTAATACCTGTGCAATAGCATTCTTAGCCGCTTCGCTTTGCTCGCGGTGATATGCCTTTTCTAGCGCTTGCACAAAATCTAATGGGTGATAGTACGAAATATACTGTAGAGCATCTGCGATACTCTCGATAAAATCTGCCTGACGAATTGTAGCCATGAATACCTCGGAACTTAGCTTGGTTCGAATTTCAAGGGGTAACGTAAAGTTGACGCTATCATAGCGTTTTGCAAGCTGGCTGACTAGTTTCTATGGCTCTTCCATGATGCATGATTATGTTATGCTGATGCGTATTCAAGCAACGGAGAAAATGTTGTGTCCCTACAAGCCGTTCAGTTACCCATTACCGATTCTTTTGTTGAGCTATTTCGCCGCTGCAAAGATGAACCGATGGCGCTATTTCTTGATAGTTGTGATCATACTGCGGGACAGTGGGATTTTATCTTTCGCCAACCCAAACAAGTCGTTACAGCATCGCTACAATGGCCAGAGGTTCTAGAAAGCGCCTTAAATTCGCTACCGGTTTATCAAGGGCCGAGTCACTTGCCGTTTCACGGTGGCCTCGCCGGAGCCTGGAGTTATGATGCAGGTCGAGCACTCGAAACAATCCCGGCTATAGCGCAGGCTGATATCACTCTCCCCGAGCTTTGCGTCGGCCTATACACCCAAGCCTTGATGCGCAATCGGAAAACGGGTGAAACTTGGCTGTTAGCTCCCACCGAAGAACTGGAGGCATTACAGACGTTTTGGTTAACCCAGCCGGATAGCAAACCACAGCCAACAACCTTTGAATTGCTGACAACTTGGCAAAGCAACATGTCGGCGGTCGAGTACGCCGATAAATTTGCTCAGGTTCAAACCTACTTACGCGCCGGCGACTGTTACCAAATTAATCTTGCGCAACGCTTTAGCAGTTTATACGCAGGCGACACTTGGAACGCCTACGAATTGCTCCGCAAGAACAATAATGCGCCCTTTTCGGCTTTTATGCAGCTTGAGCACGGTTCGCTATTATCACTTTCACCGGAGCGATTTCTGGCCATCAATGAACACGGGAACGTTGAAACCAAGCCCATCAAAGGCACGCGTCCGCGAGCAACCGATAGTAAACAAGATCAGCAGTTAGCGGCAGAGCTACAAAGTTCGCCCAAAGATCGCGCTGAGAATGTCATGATTGTCGATTTACTCAGAAATGATCTGAGCCGTTTGTGTATCCCAGGTTCAGTTAACGTCCCGAAATTATTTGCTATTGAATCGTATCCAGCGGTTCATCACTTAGTGAGCACGGTTACCGGTAAACTGACTTCAACCGACCACAATATTCAATTGTTCGCAGCCTGTTTTCCCGGCGGTTCAATTACCGGCGCGCCGAAAATTCGCGCGATGGAAATTATTGACGAACTCGAACCCCACCGCCGTAGTTTTTACTGTGGCAGTTTTGGCTATTTCTCCCAGCATGGACGCGTAGATACCAGTATTGCGATTCGCACACTCGTGGCGACGCGATCTGAAAGATTGCAGAATGTGCAACAAGGAACCATACATTGTTGGGCTGGTGGCGGTCTCGTCGCCGATTCGGATTGTGCGAGTGAATATCAAGAAACCTTTGATAAGGTTGCGCGCATTATCCCCGTGTTAACACAGCAATTTGGGGCTCGTCAGTCATGACACGTCATGATTTTTTGCGCCGCTTTCAATTGCACCCAGCACCAAACATTCAGCGTCCGTTGATAAAGCGTCTGCGCCCAGCTGCCGTATTAGTTCCATTGTTTGAAGACAACGGCGAGCTTCACTTGATACTGACACAGCGGAGTGCCCAATTACGCCATCACGCCGGACAAATAAGTTTTCCCGGCGGACGGCAAGAGCCACATGACCGCGATTTGTATGCCACCGCCGTACGTGAGGCACAAGAAGAGATCGGATTGCAACCAGAAGACATTACATTGGTTGGTCAATTACACGACTACCCAGTCATGAGTAATTTTCTGATTCGTCCCTACGTTGTGCTGATCAACCCGCGCCAGCCTCTGCAACGCGATCATCGCGAGGTTGCTGAAATTTTCACCGTGCCGTTGCGCGAAGTGCTCCATCAAAACAAACATTATGTATACCGGTTACGACGTTTCATATACGATCAGGTATACTTTATTCCCTATCAGCAAAGAAATATTTGGGGTGCTACGGCAGGAATTTTGCGTGAACTAGCTGATCACGTGTATCCTGAACGGCAATTTATATATCGCCCCTTAAACGACTAATGGAAGCATAATTAATTTATGATCAGTGTGTTTGATATCTACAAAGTTGGCATTGGCCCGTCAAGTTCGCATACCGTCGGCCCTATGCGCGCTGCCTATGAATTTTTAATGGCGGCAGATAAAGCCATAGGCTTAGCAAATGTCGACGAAATTGTGGTGGAACTGTTTGGATCATTAGGCCAGACCGGGAAAGGCCATGGTACCGGCAAAGCAGTTATTCTTGGGTTGGCGGGTGAACAACCGGAAACCGTTGATACCACAACTGTAGATGAATTTTTAAAACGTACCGACGAAACACAACGCTTGGCGTTGTTGGGTGAGCACGAAATTAAATTTCCGCGCGAAGGAGCCATCGTTTTCCATCGCCGCAAAACGATGCCGCGTCACGCTAACGCTATGGAATTGCGGCTCTATAAGAACAATGAAGTTGTCTACAAAGATCTTTATTACTCAATTGGCGGTGGCTTTATTGTTCGCGATGCCGATTTTGAAGAATCACTAGAAGAAGCTATTGAGCAGTCTTCGAAGCCAATTCCATATCCATTTGATAGTTGTGATGAACTATTAAAACACTGTAACGAACATGGGTTACGTATTAGCTCTTTAATGCTAGCAAACGAAAAAGTGTTCCGTAGCGAAGCCGATATCCGCCAAAACCTGATGCATATCTGGAAAACCATGGACGAGTGCATTGAACGAGGCATTCGTACCGAAGGCATTCTTCCTGGAGGCCTTAAAGTTCGCCGTCGAGCCCCGGGCTTATATCAACGTTTAAAGAATGAAAAATCGGCTGATCCAATGCAGACCATGGATTGGGTTGATCTCTTTGCGCTCGCGGTAAACGAAGAAAACGCTGCGGGCGGTCGCGTGGTCACTGCGCCGACAAACGGCGCAGCAGGAATTATACCGGCAGTCATGAAATATGCCGATAAGTTCATTGCGCCTCTGGATGAGGAAACCGTCGTTCGCTTTTTACTAACTTCAGCAGCGATTGGTATTCTATATAAAAAGAATGCGTCAATTTCCGGCGCTGAAGTGGGTTGTCAGGGCGAAGTCGGTGTTGCGTGTTCAATGGCCGCCGGTGCACTCGCCGAATTAATGGGCGGCGGAGTGAGTGCCGTTGAAAACGCTGCAGAGATCGGTATGGAACATAATCTGGGCTTAACCTGCGATCCTGTGGGTGGTTTGGTGCAAGTACCATGCATTGAGCGCAATGCAATGGGGTCAATTAAAGCTATCAACGCCGCTCGGCTTGCCTTGCGTGGTAGCGGTGATCACAAAGTATCGTTGGATAAGGTTATCAAAACCATGTGGGATACCGGCAATGATATGAAAACTAAGTACAAAGAAACCGCACGTGGTGGGCTTGCCGTTAATATCATCGAGTGTTAACCGCTGATAAATGAGCTGCTCCGCCTCGATTAAAGTGTGGGCAGCTCAATATCTCGGAATAATCGATCGATCTCATCTTGCGACTTTTTCATCATCGCCGAGTCAACCAGTGAACGATTTAAATGAGGCGCAAAACCTTCTAGAAAATCATACATGTAGCTACGCAAAAACGTCCCTTTTCGGAAACCAATTTTCGTCGTACTTGGCGCAAATAAATGGGCTGCTGGAATATTAATCAAATCAGCATCGTTATTCGCATCAATCGCCATACTGGCAACTACCCCGACGCCCAATCCCATTCGTACATAGGTTTTAATCACATCAGCGTCGGTTGCAGTAAATACGACATTGGGCTTAATACCGGCTTGATTAAATGCCCGATCAAGCTCTGAGCGGCCAGTAAAGCCATGCACATAGGTAACAATTGGATAGTCACCCAAGTCGGTTATTGTCACTTCACTCAATTTGCCTAACGGATGATCCGGCGGTGTAATGATAGAACGATTCCAGTGATAACACGGCAACATGATGAGGTCTTGATATAAATGCAATGCCTCGGTTGCAATTGCAAAGTCGGCAACCCCCTTTGCCGCCGCCTCACTAATTTGTTCGGGTGAACCTTGATGCATATGCAAACTGACATTTGGGTAACGTTGCATAAAGGATTTGATCATATTCGGCAGTGCATACCGCGCCTGCGTATGCGTGGTGGCTATATTCAATTTACCCTGATTGGGTTGGGTGTATTCACCGGCAACCGCGCGAATGGCTTCTACCTGCGATAATATTTGACGAGCTATCGCAATAACTTCTTCACCCGCAGGTGTCACATGGGTTAGATGCTTGCCACTGCGTTCGAAGATTTGCACGCCCAGTTCGTCTTCAAGCATGCGCACCTGCTTACTAATACCCGGCTGAGAGGTATATAAACTATCAGCAGTCGCTGAAACGTTGAGATTATGATTTAATACTTCGACAATATAACGCAGTTGCTGCAACTTCATGGCATAGCTCGTTTATGACCAAACACTTATGCCAAAAATATATAACACCTAGTCTATTTATTCCAAGTTGAATTTGAGGAAATTGTGAGCAGTCTACAAGAACAACTTCAAAAACTCGGTTTTCAACAAGCCGAAGCGACGCCCGAAAATGTCAGCGACGATACGGCAAGTCCCGTCGATACGTCACAAGTCGTTCGAATTCAACGTCAGACGAAAGGCCGCAAAGGGAAAGGCGTTACCGTGTTAATCGATCTGCCACAACAACCCAAACTTCTCGCTGATTATGCTTCGCAGTTACGCAAAACCTGCGGCGTCGGTGGTGCCGTAAAGGATGGCACTATTGAGTTACAAGGCGATCAACGGGAAAAGGCAAAACTTTGGTTGGAGCAACATGGCTTCAAAGTAAAATTAGCTGGTGGCTAATATTACAGCAGATACTTAAATGATACGGTTCGCGTTGCTGCATCCCAGCTTAGGTCTGTAGTCATCTGGCGTAATAGCTCCAAACCGCGCCCGTGGCTCTTTTCAGTATATTTTGCCAAAGCTGCGACATCTGCAGTCCCCTTGCCACTATCTGTTACACTCACGGTCAATTGTTTGGAACTTGGCTCAAAGTGGACTCGAATACGAATCTCACCTTGTTGTAATCCGTGCAAACGCTCTAAGCGAAGTCGATAGTACTCTGCAAAGCCTTCGGGATCTTGTTTCATAGATGAATCAAGTTCTAGTAGCCCGTGTTCAAGCGCATTGTTAAATGCTTCGGCTAAGAATAAATACACTGTGGTACGGTGGCGGCGCAGATGCGGCAATTGACTCAGCGCTGAGAGAATATGCGCCACTGGATCTATCGTCATTAAATGTTCAGGCTGGAGCACTGATTCAAAAATAAACGGTAGGCCAAACTGCTCAGGTTCAGGTTTCACTTCTCCTAAGCCCGTGGGTTGGCAACTTAAGATGGCTAACGACAAATCGTCATGCAGTGGCGTTTCGCCTCGAAACCGTTCGAGTTCATCAACTAATGAAGCAAAGTCCTCATTGCGAGGATAGCGCGATAACAACATTTCAAGCGCTTCTGAGCCTAAGAACTTATGTTGATGACCAAGTAACTCTGTTACGCCATCGGTAAACAGAGCGATTGAACTACCACGCGGGGCTCGAAATGTTGCGACGCGACTATCAAATTCATGATCATCAACAACACCTAATGCCATGTGCGCCGGACTCAGGCGCTTTAAAATTTCACCATGTTCGTTAAACAACAATGCAGCGGGCATACCGCCATTCCAATACGTAACACGCTCACCGTTTGCTGATAATTCCAATAAAATTGCGGCGCAAAACATGTCATCAGGTAAAAGCCGACTCATACGGTAGTTAAACTCTGTGACCATTTCAGCTACAGAAACGCCGCGATCAGACATTGCAAAAAAAGCTTGTGAGAGCGGCAACGCACCGGTAGCCGGAGCTAGGCCATGCCCGGTAAAGTCGGCCATAAGCATATAAATATTTCCCAACGGACCTGGTGCAATCAGGCACAAATCGCCGTTGAATTTAGACACTGGGGTCAAATAGGTGTGAACGTGGGCATATTCGAGATAATTGCGACTCAGAGCGTTTTGAAAGATGTGTTCAACGAGCTGATGCTCTCGGTCGACACGTGCTTTGTGCCAAGCTAACGATTGTCGTAAACCATCGATTTGATCTTGGGCTACCTGTAATTGCTGCAGATAGAGTAGACGTTGTTGCAAAAGTCCGGATGCTAACGGCCATAACAAAGCATCTGAGGCTAGCATACCTAACCGTTCAAATAGTATTGGGTTGTCAGTAATCACAATACTTTTAATCGTCTTTGACGGTATGAACTCTCGTATTCTACTCAGAGAATCGGATCCAATATCACCTGCCGCAACTATACAAACAATTGAGTTATTACGTATCGGTTTGTTTGGAAATTCCGCTAACGAACAAGTGGCAACATCACAGTGTTTAGCTGAATAGAGTTGCGCAATAACTTCTCGCGCAATACTTGAGCCGTCATCGATAACCGTAACGTGACACGATGGGGTTGCAGGCTCGTAAAAATTAGCCATCACTATTCAATAACAAATAATTTATCGAAGCGCGAAATATCTAAAATACTTCTTACCTCAGGTCGACAATTAATAATATGTATACTTTTAACTGATTTCCCTAACGATTTACGCATATTAAGAAGCATCCCCAACGCGGAGCTATCTAAATATTCAGTTTCTCGTAAATCGATAAATACGGTCGGTTGTTGGTCACCTACGTTACTGTATGCCTGACGAAATTCTTGAACCAAACCGAAATCGAATTTTCCTTTAATGGCGATAATCAGCTCTTTTCCGTCATTGGAAAATTGGCGGTGTAATGGCATCGTTTGTTCCTTTTTAGATAGCTTTCTATAAATACTGCCAATTACTGTGCACTAACACAATACTTACTTTTGATAGTTTTGCTAAAACACAATAAAAAGCCAGAACAGTGTTCTGGCTTTCTCGTAAGGCTCATCAAATAAGCATTTCTTTACGGTTTTTGACGATATTTTTGATACAGCTGATTATGACGATTGTTAAGATCAACTTCCGCACCATCGATAAACATCAATCGCACTTTTTGGCCGAGTTGATCCATCACATCCCCGTCAGAAACAAAGAGTGATGCGTGCTTACCAACTTCTAGTGAACCAATTTTATCGGCTACGCCCATCACTTCTGCAGGTTTTAGCGTAATCGCCGCTAATGCTTGGTCTTTACCAAGACCAAAAGCCACGGCATTACCAGCTGCAAAAGCAAGGTTACGAATATCCCAAAAGCCAGTTGAATAGGCGATTGCGAAATCAACACCGGCTGCTGCGAGAGCCGCTGGCGCTGCGTAAGCTTGGTCATAAGCCTCATCATGACGCGTTGGTAAGCCATACGGTTCGCCGTAGACAACTGAGATATCTTGCGCTGCAAGTTTATCAGCAATACGCCAAGCGTCGCGGGCACCTACCAAAACAAGCTCAAAGCCCCACTCTGAGGCCAACTCCATCGCTTGCTCCATTTGGCGTTTGTCGTGAGCATGAACAAACAACTTACTGGAACCATCAAATAGTCCAGTCATTGCTTCCCAACGCACATCAGTACCATTGAGTTCGTTCGCTTGCTTCGCATCGTAATAAGCTTTCGCATCAACAAATGCAGCTTTCAATTTTTTCAAATCTTCAGCATTGGCTTTACGTTGCTCTTCCGGCGACCGGCGTTCCCACCACGAAGTGTTAATGCCAACTCGAGGCCAATTAACATGAACGCCAACGTTGAGCGCTTCGGCAGCGTCTTCGAACGTCCAGCCATCAGTTTGTAACAAGCTTGAACGACCAGCAATGAGATTTCGTTGCGGGACAATTTCAGCGTGCGTGATACCGTTGTAGCGAACAGTAGGAATAACTTCTGAATCAGGGTTGTAAGCTGTATGTCCACTCACTTCCGGTGTGATATCCCCGACTTCACTCATATCATTGGTAGCACGAACCGCAGCGAGCTCGATCAAACCCAAGGTTGTATCTAATGCAACAATACCTGGATAAACCTGCTTACCCGTTACATCGATAACACGGGCATTTTCAGGTACTGCTAGGTTCGAGCCAATCGCGGTGATTTTGCCGTTTTCGAACAACAAGTCGGTATCGGCTAACACACCATTGGTGACCGTGTTAAGCGTACCGCCTTGCAACAACACTGGTTGCTCTTGCGTTTTACCAGGAACCATATCATGGGCAACGGCTGCCGCACTCAAACTCGCAGCAACAACGGCTGTTATTAACTTTTTCATAGTTGCTCTCCTTGATGTGCTTGCACATGTAGATGTTCGCCATGAACGGTAAATTGTTCGCTCCAAACATCATGATTATCATCACAATGCCAAGTTGGTTGAGGTTTCTTATAGCCATTACCGTTGCCGTTTCGAGCGCTTTCAGGGCTACGTAGTAACTTCTGAATCAATTGCTGCTTTTCAGTTTCTAACTGAGCACGCAGTTGCATGTCACGCGCACGGTCAAAATATTTACGAGCATTGATCCAAGTTTCCTCAACTGCTGAATAAGCGCTGAGTGGGTGACCATTCCAGATAACAAAGTCGGCATGTTTACCTTCTTTGATACTACCCACGTACTGATCTACTTTCAGTTGTTTCGCTGGGTTCAACGTGATCATTTGCAACGCTTCGTGCTCAGACATACCACAGTAAGTCACTGATTTCGCAGCTTCGGTATTCAAGCGACGTTGCAGGTCATTACTATCTGAGTTGATACTTGTTAACACGCCTTTTTCTGACATTAAACAAGCGTTTTGCGGAATCGCATCATACACTTCAAATTTAAATGCCCACCAGTCTGCAAACGTCGAGCCACCGGCACCGTGCTTCGCCATTTCTGAAGCGACCTTGTAGCCCTCAAGAATGTGCGTAAAGGTGGTCAAGGTAAAGCCAAACTCTTCGGCCAGTCGCAACAGCATCAGAATTTCTGATTGAACATAAGAGTGAGCATGAACAAAACGTTCGCTACGCAGAATTTCAAGCAACGTTTGCAAACGATAATCAGGACGCGGTGGCGCGGTTTTCGCTTTTTCACTGCGACTTAATTTTTCGTAGGCATCCATGCGCTGTTTGTACTCTCGCGCAGCTGTGAAACCATCACGCATAACCGCTTCAACACCCATACGGGTTTGCGGATAACGTACCGTGAACGTGGTTCCCCAGTTACTTTGTTTCACGTTTTCACCTAGCGCAAATTTAATGCTTGGTGGTGCTGCGTCGAACTTCAATGTGTTTGCATCCGCACCCCAACGCAATTTAATGACTTGCGCCTGACCACCAATTGGGTTTGCAGAACCATGCAGCAACTGCGCCATAGTGGTACCACCGGCAAGTGAACGATAGATATGGATATCATCTGGATTCACCACATCACCGATGCGTACTTCTGCGGTAATTGCTTCAGAACCTTCATTTACACCGCCTTCGATTGCAATGTGCGAGTGCTCATCAATAATCCCTGGCGTGACATGCTTACCAGTGCCATCAATCACCGTGTAACCAGAAGGCGTACGTAAGTCTTTACCAATACGATAGAACTCACCATCGCGAATCAACACATCAGTATTCTCAAGCACGCCAGCTTCATCGGCTGTCCAAACAGTCGCATTCTTAATGTGCACATTCTGACGCTCAGGCAAACCGTCTAAGCCATAAGCCACATTTGGGAATGTTACTTTACTGACGTACTCAGAAACGGTATTTGCTGTGCTATCTGTTGCCGACTCACCTGCAGCCGTACGATTTGCAGTTAGCGGGAGCTCGCGACCATCTGGCGCAATTGCAACGCCAGTAAAACCGTCCGCAGATGCTTGTTCAAGACGCATACGCCATGCACCGTCTAAACCAGCGAAGTTTGCATCAACCACGAACTCAACTGTCGAATCGGTGCGCTTGGCGTCGCGAATCTTATTACTGTTGAACTCACCTGAAATCGATTTGCCTGATTTCAATACAAGTTCTGCTTGCTGGTTCGCTACAGTCACAGCCAATGTTCCGCCGAAATCAGCTTGATTTAGCGGCGCAAGCTCAACCTCGCTACCTTGTAACCAAACTGATTTAATCGTGCCGCTGGTGAACAAGTCGCCTTCAGCAATCACGAAATCGGCCATGTAACCCGGAGCCAGTTTACCGGCTTTATCACTAACACCAGCAATCTTCGCCGGTACCGTGGTTAACGCTGCAAGCGCCTTATCCGCATCTAAACCATGCTGCACAGCACGGCGCAAATTCGGCCAAAAATCATCGGCCTTTTTCAACTCATGCAATGTAAATGAAAAGTCGATATCTGCCTGAGCCAAAGCCGCCGCATTACCTGGCGCACGTTCCCAATGACGCAAATCAGCTAAGCTGACATCTAAATGGTCATCGACCCCTTTAACATCTGGAGCGGCTGGGAAATTAAGCGGCAGGATAATCGCTGACTTAGTGTTTTTGATCGCATCCAGACGGGCATATTCATAGCCTGAACCTAAGAACGTTACCGGAACTTGGAATTGCGAAAGCACATCGTACGCGCGCAACAGTGAGCGGTCGTCAGAAACTTTGAATACCAGCCCTTCTTGTTCAACATTGGCAAGCTCAGCTAATGCCGCATTGTATTCAACAGGACGGTTGTAAGCATCTTTGCCATACGCTTGCTCATACCAGTTTGCATCAGACAAAGTTTGACGAATCAGCGCAATTGAACCCATTAATGATGACGGATATTGCTGTAATGATGAGCCTTTATCAAACGAACCAAAATGGCGCGCACGTGGGTTATAAACGGCATTGTTAGCAATTGTATCCGCGAGTGATACGGTAACCGCTTGCCCTTGGAAAATACCATCTAAACGAGCACTTTGAACCGCGGTGAAACCTTGATTGATGTAATCTTTTGCTGATTTACTATCCGTTGCAAATTTATCCACCCAGTCAACTTGTGAGTGAATTGCGTCATTCGCTGCATTACCACCTTCACGTTTATTATTGTACTGCGGTGTGGTACTGCGATACGGCGCGCGATTTGGCTTTTCAACGGCCGGTACGCCGTAATTACTATAGGCATCAATGAAGCCCGGATAGATGGTGTGTCCGCTCACATCAATAACGCGAGCTCCTTCTGGCGCTCGGTTATTGCGAGCAACGGCCACGACTTTGCCGTTTTTAATCACCAACGTTGCATTTTCTAGCTTTTTTCCTGGTTCCGTCACAATTGTTGCATTTTGCAATGCAATAAATGTTGACGAATTATCATGTAAACCACGCACTGGTGTCGTTTGCGAAGCCGCTGCCACCAATGGCAACGCTGCACAAACTGACAGTGCCAGTTTACTGAGATGTTTAATCCCGTTCATCTGGTTCCCCTTTTATGATTTTTACGGTTATCATGTCCACATTAAAGGGGATCAATGACTATGCGCAATCCATTTAAGGATGAAAAGCGTATTGCAGTCGTTAAACAACACAATTAGGAGAACAACATGAAGTCAATATTCAAGGTCGCAGGTAGTTTCGTCAGCATTGTTGCACTGACTGTTTCTGCAAGTGCAATTGCACAACATGCGTTTAATGATGCTGACAAAGCTGTCGAGTACCGTCAAAAGGCATTATCAATTATGCAAAACAACTTTGCCGTGATGGGCGATATGGTGAAAGGTGATATCGAATTCGACGGCACTATTTTTACCGAGCGCGCGAATGATTTTGCCGCATTAACGAGCATTCCTTGGGTTGGCTTTAGCCAAGAAGGTGCAATGCCTGGTAATAATACTGATGCGTTACCAGCTATTTGGGATAACTGGGAAGACTTCGTCGAGCGTTCAGAGCAGTTGCAACAAGATGCTAAAGCATTGCAACAGGCAGCCGCCTCAGGTGATCAAGGCGCTATTCGAAATGCCTTCATGACAGCCGCTCGCAACTGCAAGGGCTGCCACGATCAGTATAAAGACTAATTAATCCAATAATATAACGCAGCAGCGATAATCGCTGCTGCGATTATTCCAACGATACCTGGTACCAGTTTCGGTGCTGCAACCCCTTCGCGATAACCGTGTATCATTGCACTTATTAGGTTGATACCACGAAGCCGATACAGAATAATCGCGACAACGTGCACGACAATCACAGCCAGTAAGACATTGAAAATCGTTTCATGCACTTCACCGGCTATTTCACTGAAATCACTGCCAACACTGCTCGCTAATGGCCCCGAATAAAAGATGTCATCACTGGCAAATAATCCCGAACCAAATTGCACCAATAATAATAATAACAATGCGAGTACAGCCCAGCCGCCCGCTGCATTATGCGTGTTTGATGGCTGATAATGCCCAGATTTAAATTCAGAAATATGTTGAGAAATAGCTTTAGGGCCTTTGACAAAACGCGAAAAACGCGCAGATTCGCTCCCCAAAAATCCCCATAGAACGCGCGTAATAACTAACGCCCCAAGTATTCCCGCAAGTTGTAGATGACGATCCATCAGCCCTTCTTCTGCGGTGTACCACATGAGTACCACCAGAATAACCATCAACCAATGACTTAACCGAACAAAGCTATCCCAAATTTTTACCCGTTGCATTTTCAGTCGTCCTTCTGTTCAATACAGTATTATTCTTTTAGCAGTATAGGATAGAACAATGAGCCAATCAGCTAATAAAGTATTAATTGTTGACGACGATTATATTTCGCTCGAAGTGTTACGTGCCATGGTTCAGCAATATCCTGTTGAGGTCATCACTGCAGAAACAGGCAAAGAAGCGGTTGCACTGGCAGTGGAGCAACGCCCTGCACTGGTTCTCTTGGACCACGAATTACCCGATATTAATGGGATTGATGTGTACTGTGAAATAGTTGCTCAGCTTGGCGATGCCGCACCGCAAGCAGCCATGATCACCGGTCATCAACATGACGATTTTGCGCAACATTGTACTGCAGCAGGCATTGACACTTTTCTACATAAACCGGTTAGTCCAAAGCAACTCGCTGATTTACTTCGTATCGCCAGCGACGTCTAATAAGCGTTGGCTTTCAGTTAAAAATTTCTGTGCGAAATCACCGAAATACTCACGAATATGTTCAAATCGTCGAATAAATCCGGCCTTATTGCCTTGTTCAAGTTCTGATAATAACTGCTCGAACAAACGTACATAGCGACGTAGCATTGAGAAATTGTGTGGTTCCGACAAAATAATGTCTGCGTATAAATGAGCATCTTGCGCAAATAATCGGCCGACCATCATTAACTCAAGCCGATAAATGGGGGAGCTTAATTCTAGCAACTGTTGTACGTCGACTTTTTCATGGGCAAGATGAGCGCCGTAAACAAAGGTCGATAAATGACGCAAGACCTGCACAAAAGACATTGCTTGATCGTGCTCACTCGCATCAATAAATTTTATCTGTGCGCCCCAACGTTGAATGCTCTCTAACACCCATTGATAGCTTTCTTCATCGCGGCCGTGACAGGCAACCATTAATTGCTTTGCAAGGGTTACTTGCTGCGGCCCAAACATTGGGTGAAGGCCCACTACTGGGCCACTATGTTTCGCTAGCATAGCTGCCAATGGCTTTTGTTTGATACTCGTCACATCAGCAAGCACACAACTGGGCGGAAGTACTGGTAATGCTTCAATAACATCGACGGTGGTAACAACAGGAACGGCAATCAGCACCAAATCGGCTTGTGCGCAATATAACTCCGTCATTTCCCAGTTATCTTTTTCAATGATGTTGACGGCAGCACCAGCCGATTCGAACAATCGAACGAACAACTTACCGAGTGCGCCAGCACCACCAAAAATAACCACCGATTTCGTCTCTAGATGAACATCTGCAGCTTGCTGCTGTTGATAAGACTCACGAATAACTCGACGTAACACATCCTCGATCAATTCAGGCGATAGACCAACTTGAGCGGCTTGCTCGCGGCGGTTGACCAGCATTGCAGCTTCGCGTTCTGGCACATATAAAGGTTGCCCTAACTTACGTTTTACTACGCCAACTTTGCTTGCTAATTGACGTCGCTGTAATAACAATCGCACCAACTCACTGTCCGTTTCGTCAATTTGTTGACGCAATACGTCTAGCTCATGTTGTTCGTGCTTTGAATTCGGCATGTCCTCAACTCCGCAGGGCAATTTAGTGTGTAATAGCGCATTTGTACCATAAAAAAACCCGCCAGCGGCGGGTTTTTTCGAATAAGCTTGATGCTTATTAAGACAACTTCTCGCGGATACGTGCAGATTTACCTGAACGCTCACGGAGGTAGTAAAGCTTAGCACGACGTACCGCACCTTTACGCTTCACAACAATGCTATCTACGATTGGGCTGTGTACTTGGAAAGTACGCTCAACGCCTTCGCCGTTCGAGATTTTACGAACAGTTACTGCGCTGTGTAAGCCACGATTACGCTTTGCGATAACCACGCCTTCAAATGCCTGAATACGCTCACGGTTACCTTCGGTTACCTTAACATTAACGACCACTGTATCACCCGGCGCGTACGCTGGAAGGTCGCTTTTCAATTGCTCGTCTTCGATCGCTTTGATCAAATTTTGGTTTACTTTTGCCATGATAGCCTCACTTGCCTAGATTAACTGCCCGAACCTGTATCAGAAGCATCTTCATGTTGCTGAATGAATTCATCCAACAACTGCCTCTGCTCGTCAGTCAGAGCTAGGTGTTTTAACAATTCAGGACGTCGCAACCAGGTTCTCCCAAGAGACTGCTGCAAACGCCACTTGCGTATATTTTCGTGGTTTCCGCTGAGTAATACTGCGGGAACCGCCTCACCATCTAAAACTTCAGGTCGTGTATAGTGTGGGCAATCTAACAAGCCATCGGCAAATGAGTCCTCGCTAGCTGAATCTTGATGCCCCAAAACACCGGGAATCAAGCGTGCTACCGTGTCAATCATCACCATGGCGGGTAACTCACCACCACTTAACACGTAATCTCCAATCGACCATTCTTCATCAACGTGACGAGTAATTACTCGTTCATCAATGCCTTCATAGCGACCGGCGATTATGATGAACTTGTCATGCTGAGCTAACTCATGAGCACCAGCGTGATCAAGTTTGCGACCTTGAGGTGACATATAAATCACCTTGGTATTGGCGCCAAGCTGTTGTTTGGCTGCTGCAATCGCATCAGTGAGCGGTTGCACCATCATCAACATGCCAGGACCTCCGCCATAAGGGCGGTCATCAACAGTGCGATGCCGATCTTGGGTAAAATCGCGTGGGTTAATCAGTTGGATATCCAACACCCCATCACGAACAGCCCGACCAGTCACACCGTTATCGGTAATGGCCTGAAACATTTCAGGAAAGAGGCTAATGACCCCTACCTGTAATTTTGCAGTCATTAAAAGTCCGACGGCCAATCCACAACAATACGTTTGTTTTCTTTGTCGACTGCTTGTACATATTGACTCTGAATAAACGGAATCAATCGTTCTGAGCGACCAAATGCATCGTTGCTATTCGCTTTCACCACCATCACATCATTCGATGCTGTGGCCATAATCTGGTCTACGACTCCCATGTCATAACCGTCAGTATTCACCACGGTCATACCAATCAAATCGCGCCAGTAAAATTCATCCTCTGGCAATTCAGGTAGTTGCTCTGCATCAATAATGATTTCCGCGCCTGTAAACACATGGGCTTGGTCACGATCTTCGACACCAGCTAACTTTGCAATGAGTCCTTTATTATGTCGACGCCATTCTTCGACTTGAACTGCTTGCGTTTTACCCTGCTTAATAATTTGCCAAGGGCTGTATTCAAAAATGGCTTCCGGATCATCGGTATAGCTTTGAACTTTAATCCAGCCTTTTATGCCATACACTGCGCCCAGTTGACCAACGACGACGGTTTCAGCAGGAGTATTCATAGCCACCTATAATACGGATTTAATTCATTAAGCCGCGCTGCGCGCGTCTTTAACTAACTTCGCTACACGCTCAGAAAGTGATGCACCGTTAGATACCCAGTGATCAACACGATCTAAATCAACGCGCAATTTTTCTTCCTGGCCACGAGCGACCGGGTTGAAGAAGCCTACGTTTTCAATAAAACGACCGTCGCGGGCATTGCGACTGTCAGTAACTACCATTTGGTAGAATGGGCGTTTTTTAGCGCCACCACGTTGTAAACGAATGGTTACCATTACGTTCCTCGATACAGTTTCTAATGTTAAGTAAATAAAAAAGTCTCCGACCGGGGTCGAAGAGGTCGTGGAATTTACCCGAAATTTAGTCCGAATGCAAGTTTTTACTAGCCTTTCGGGAACATTCCTGGTGGCATTTTCCCACCCATTCCGCCAAGACTGCGCATCATCTTCGCCATGCCGCCGCCTTTCATTTTTTTCATCATTTTTTGCATTTGCATAAATTGCTTGAGCAATTTGTTCACATCTTGTACTTGCGTACCAGAGCCAGCCGCTATACGACGTTTGCGCGAACCTTTGATTAAATCCGGGTACTCACGCTCTTTTGGGGTCATGGAATTAATAATTGCTTCCATACGAACGGTCATCTTGTCATCAAGCTGCCCTTTCACCTGAGCTGACATTTTTCCCATGCCGGGAAGTTTGTCCATGAGGCCCATCATGCCGCCCATATCACGCATTTGTGCTAGTTGATCACGGAAATCCTCTAACGAGAACTTACCTTCTTTCATTACTTTCTTGGCGACCTTCTCAGCCTTACTGCGATCAACCTTGGTTTCTAGCTCATCGATTAACGACAGCACGTCACCCATACCTAAAATGCGTGAGGCAACACGATCTGGATGAAACGGTTCTAATGCTGTGTTCTTTTCACCGACACCTAAGAATTTAATCGGTTTACCGGTGATGTGACGAATGGATAAAGCTGCACCGCCGCGCGCGTCACCGTCGGTTTTCGTTAAAATCACACCCGTTAGTGGGAGAGCTTCGCTAAATGCTTTGGCTGTGTTCGCAGCATCCTGACCCGTCATCGCATCAACTACAAATAGCGTTTCTACCGGATTAATCGCTTGGTGCAAGGCTTGAATTTCAGCCATCATGGCTTCATCAATGGCGGTACGACCGGCGGTATCCACTAACACAACGTCAAAAAACTTCTTGCGCGCATGAGCAATAGCATTTTGCGCAATCGTTACTGGTTTTTGCTCAGTGTTTGAAGGAAAAAATTCAACTTCTACTTCGGTAGCTAATGTTTCGAGCTGTTTGATTGCAGCGGGACGATAGACGTCTGCACTCACAACAAGAACTTTTTTCTTCTGTTTTTCGCGCAAATAACGCGCTAGCTTGCCCACACTAGTGGTTTTACCCGCACCTTGCAGACCAGCCATCAAAATAACCGCAGGAGGTTGCGCCGCAAGATTAATTGGGACATTACCGTCGCCCATGGCATGCTCGAGTTCTTTCTGGACTATTTTTAAGAATACTTGTCCAGGGGTTAAACTCTTGTTTACTTCTACGCCAAGCGCTTGCTCTTTTACGCGACTTACAAACTCGCGCACCACGGGTAACGCGACATCCGCTTCCAGCAACGCCATGCGGACTTCGCGTAGGGTATCCTTAATGTTTTCTTCGGTGAGTCGGCCTCGACCGGTTATGTTTTTCAACGATTGCGACAATCGTTCGCTTAAATTCTCAAACATGCGAATCTGCTCACTCTCTGTTGGCACTTATTCTGTTGGTACTTATCTATTAGCATTTAAGTCGATATGGCGGCGAGTATATCGCAAATCAAGCAAAGTTTCCTGATCCTATTGGGTTTGAGCGCGACAATGCATATACTTGGAATATTCTCATTCTTAACCACAGTAAAATGATAACCGCCATGACCATATTGCTTCTGTTCAGTGTCGCACTATATGTACTCTCAGCCATATTGTTATGGCGTAATCTGGTGCAAGCGAAACCAGCGTCGTGGCTATTATTCGTTGTGCCTTTGCTCGCTATCGTTAGTCATGTGGCCTTGCTCTGGGAATATTTGGAAACTGATCACTTTAATCACTTAAATATCACCACCAGTCTAAGCACCGTCGCATTACTACTCGCAAGCTTAACCCTGCTGCGTAACCGCCGCGCGGGGGGGCTGTTACTGAGCCCAATTATTTATATTTTTGCCGCAGTCAGCGTCATTCTCATGGTCGTGAGCCCGGTTAATTGGGGAGCGCCGCTGAGCGAAGCACATGGCTTGGTCATCCACATACTGCTGTCATTACTCGCCTATGCAGTACTCATGTTGGCGACTTTGTACGCGGTTCAACTGCTTTATCTCAACTATGTGTTGAAACACCACCGTTCACAAGCATTAACCGGTTTATTACCGCCATTAATGACAGTGGAGCGTTATTTCTTTCGGTTATTGAGTGCCGGTACCTTGTTGTTGGCAGTGGCCATAATCAGTGGCTTTATTTTCCTCAATGATATGTTTGCACAGGGACAAGCTCACAAAACTGTGCTCAGTTTAGTTGCATTTAGTTTGTATGCTGCGGTGCTGTACTTGCATCAGGTTAAACAAGCCAGAGGTCGAACACTGGTTATTACGAGTGTCGCCGCCAGCATTATTTTATCGCTTGCCTACTTTGGTAGCAGATTCGTCAAAGATATTATACTTTCGCTGTAATTAATGGCTGAAAAGCTATCGAAGTGCTTGACTTGTTTGCCTAGCTGGCTAAATTAGTCGTTCAGTTTTAAATTATAGGAATATTTTTTGGACGAGATATCCACCTCGACCCTACTTATCATTCTCGGGGTTTTGTTACTGCTTTCGGCTTATTTCTCTGGCTCGGAAACTGGAATGATGTCAGTCAACCGCTATCGACTTCGACATCTTGCTCAACAAGGTAATGCCGGAGCCAATCGCGTCCAATATTTACTTGATCGCCCAGATCGACTTATCGGCCTCATCCTCATTGGTAATAACCTCGTCAATATTGCGGCATCTGCAATTGCTACGATTATTTGTCTGCGCTGGTTTGGCGATGCTGGAATTGTTATCGCGACGTTTGGCCTAACGCTGATAGTACTGATTTTCGCCGAGGTCACGCCTAAAACAATTGCGGCATTACACCCTGAACGCATTGCCTTCCCAAGCTCGATTGTACTGAAGCCATTGCTACGCATCATGTATCCTTTCGTTGCAACGGTAAACTTCATTACCAATGGTTTTATGCGGTTACTGGGCATTAATCCCAATGGTGCTGCCGGCCAAGATGCACTGAGCTCGGAAGAATTGCGTACCGTGGTAAATGAAGCAAATTCGATGATTCCGTCGAGCCACCAAGAGATGCTGCTTAGTATCTTGGATTTAGAAAAAGTAACAGTTGAAGATGTCATGATTCCGCGCGCGGAAATATCTGGTATCGATGTACAGGATGACGTGAAATCGATTATCAAGCAGCTGAGCCAAGCGCAATATACTCGCATTTTGCTCTATCGCAACGAGATTGATGATGCTGTTGGCTTTCTGCATGCCCGCGACATTATGCAAATCATGACGAAAAATAATGCCGATTTGGATAAGTCAGAAATTGTTCGTGCAGCCCGCGATATTTACTATATTCCTGAGGGTACACCGCTGAATGTTCAACTGCTAAAGTTTCAGCGTAACAAAGAACGGATCGGCCTAGTGGTTGACGAATACGGCGACATTCAGGGCTTGGTGACTTTAGAAGATATCCTTGAAGAAATTGTTGGTGACTTCACAACCAGTATCACGCCGGCGCCGAGTGAGACTACCCAAATTCAGCCCGATGGTTCGGTACTCGTAGAGGGCGTCGCTAACATCCGCGACTTAAATAAAGAAATGAACTGGGAGTTACCAACCGATGGTCCGAAAACCGTCAGTGGTTTAATTATCGAAACCTTGGGTGACATTCCACAACAGGCTTTATGTTTGCGGATAAATGGTTACGCAATGGAAGTGATTGAAAGTAGCGACAACTTAGTGAAAGTTGTGCGCTTTTTACCAGAGAAGTAATAAGAGAAGTAATAGCGCTTATTAAAACAATAAGCGCCATAACCAACCACGTTTTAAATCATCCTCACATTGGCGCAACTGCGCGCCATACCGGCTAGCGCGTGCTTTAACGCGCTCTGCGGTGCTTACCAACCAACGTTTGCTACGATACGTTTGACGTTGGTAACCACCCCAACCTTCGTGATAATTTAAGTATTGTGCGTAGGCATCCCATTTCGAAACACCATTGATTTTTTGACTCTTCGAAATAAACCATCCCATAAAATCGATCGCATCTTCGAAGTCATCTCGAGACGACCAAGAATTTCCGGTTTCTCGAACATAATCGTCCCAAGTGGCTGTCTTAGCTTGCGAATAACCATATGCACTACTTACTCGACCCCACGGGATAATCCAAAGAATATAATCGCGCGGCGGGACCGCATCGTGTTTAAACGAGCTTTCTTGATACATCATCGCCATAGGGACTTGAATCGGTACGCCCCACTTGTCCCGCATATCTGCGGCAGCATCATACCAATCGCGCTTTTCTTCGAATATCCGACACAAGTTTTCAGGTTCTTCCGGCGGCGCCGAAGCGCAACCGACCAGAGTCATTGCGGTGACTATCAGCGTAAGTCGTAATTTCATGTCTTAACAATCCGGCGACTGACAGGCAGCGCGGCGGAAATACTCCTGTAAAAAATCATCAAAACTCGAATTTGCGTCTTGTGCTTCCAAATCGGCTTGAGCAGTTAATGAAGCATCGCGTAAACGCTCAAATTCTGCTTCAGAAAAATATGCTAAGGGCTTTCCTGTCAGTTGTTGTTTGTACTGACGAGCTAAAGTCATTCCAAACTCACTATTGTCGATCTGATTTTCGAGCAAATGCGATAGAAACTGACCCGATAAGGTCAACTCTGGATTTAAAACACAACGATACTGTTGTGCAACCGTGTTGCTGTAATCACTGCTATGGTTGGCTCCATCCATGACTTTTGCTATTTGTTGCAAATCAGCGAAGATGTCTTCCAGCCAATCAGAAATTGGACGCTCATAATTATTATCGTTGAGCGTTAGGCGAGGATTACGACCGTCCATAACCACTCGGTTAAAATTCTTATCGGCAATAACCTGCTCATCCCAACTCATTTCTTTACTCGGCGAAATCGCACAGTAAATAAGTAACAAATCTAAAAACCGGATTTGCTCAGCGGTAATCCCTACTGGACTGAATGGATTTACATCCAGCGCTCTCACCTCAATGTATTCAACACCACCACGCTCTAATGCTTGCGTTGGCGTTTCACCCGAGCGCGCCACTCGCTTAGGACGAATGGCTGAGTAAAACTCATTTTCGATTTGTAAGATATTATTGTTGAGTTGGCGATATTCACCGTCTACTTTAACGCCGATTTTGCTAAATCTTGTCGATTCCTTTGTAATCGCTCGACGTAAACCACCAACGTACTCTTCAAGCGTGTTATAGGTGATTTTTAAATCCGCCTGCTCTTTATTGGTGTAGCCAAGGTCGCTCATGCGTAGCGAGGTACCATAAGGGCGATAAACAGTCCCTTTTCCCATTGATGAAAACTCAATATTGTCTTCGGTATGTTGTAAAAACGATTTGCAAATGGCTGGCGAAGCGCCAAATAGGTACGGGATGATCCAGCATACGCGTTTGTAATTTCGAATAAGATGAAAATATTTTGTCGAAATAAAATCTTGATTAAACGTCTTATTCTCGTGTTCGGCAAGCAACGCAAGAAATTCATCTGAGAGACTAAAATTAAAGTGCACGCCAGCAATAATCTGCATGCCGCCACCATATCGATAAGTTAACCCTTTGCGATAAAGGGTTTTCATTCTGCCAGTGTTCGACTTGCCGTATTGCGCGATGACGATGTCATCGGCTGAGCCTACAAAGCACGGCATGCTTAGTGGCCACAATAATTCATCACCTAATTCTTGGTAAGTTACTTTATGGATATCAGCCAATTGCTCAAGCGTCACATTGATATCTGACGCGACTGGCGTGATAAACTCCATTAAAGTCTCAGCATAATCGGTGGTGATTAAAGGATGCTTCAGCGCGGCGCCAAGCCCTTTAGGATGAGGAGTAGCTGCTAACTTCCCTTGTTCGGTAATGCGCAAAGTTTCGCGTTCAACGCCACGCTGAATACCTCGTAAGGCGTTAACGTGCTCGGATTTGGCGAGAGTCGCCAACAGTTCGGCAAATTGTGACTGCAAAATTTTTCCTGCCTTATATCGTCGAGCCATAAGTTATGGCGAAATATTACTGGTTTATAAACGGTTAGTCTATGCTAGTTGATCACTGTTAAACATTGGCAGTACATGGCTTGCATGGCATGATAGACCAACGAAGAAACAGTAACGTTGATTTGAGGCAGTTGATGCAATTTCCACGAAAGTTAAAACAATGGCTATCACGGCGCCGTCAACGTGAACAAGAAGCGCCGCCTGCTCCTGTTTCAAACACAACACCTAACTCAATCGATGAGCGCGAGCGCCAGTTGCATGCAATTGCTGCCGCAAACCAAGCTAAAAGTGAGTTTTTGGCTAACGTTAGCCACGAAATACGCACACCGATAAATGCCATTCTCGGTATGACACAGCTTAGTTTAAAGACCGATCTTGATGACCAACAACGTAGCTATTTACGCTCAATTGAGAGTTCATCACGGATTTTGTTGGGTATCGTCAATGATTTACTTGATTTCGCCAAAATCGAGGCAGGTAAATTAACCATTGAAGCGATTCCTTTTGACTTAGAGGAAGTGCTTGCGAACCTAGCAGACATGTTTGCGTATCGAGCATATGATAAGAATTTAGAGTTTATTATAAATTTGCCAACCAATATTCCAACGCGTTTAATTGGTGACCCACTTCGATTAAATCAGGTACTGGTTAATTTGGTCAGCAATGCCATTAAGTTTACCGAAGATGGCGAGATTGTCGTTGCCGCAACCTTACTTGATGTTGACTCTGAGAACGTCTATTTGCGTTTATCAGTGACGGATACCGGTATCGGCATGGATGAAGCACAACGCGCACGACTATTTGACGCTTTCACGCAAGCTGACGCATCAACAACCCGGCGCTTCGGCGGAACTGGGCTTGGCTTAGCTATCAGTCAGCGCATCGTAAAATTGATGAATCAACATGGTCTCGGTGTGATCAGTACACTGGGGCAAGGCTCAACCTTCTTTTTGGAAATGCGCTTCCCGCTACAAAAGAATCAAGACGATTCAAGCCGTGACTCTCTTATTAAACGCTTGCAACATAAGCACGTACTTGCCATTGAAGATAACTTGACCACTCGCGAGATGCTCACCGAGTTGTTACGCAGTTATTCGGTCGATGTGGTGAGTTGCCGTACCGCCGAAGAAGGCCTCCAGCTTCTTGAGCAGCACGATTTTGATGCAGTGATTGTTGACTGGCAGTTGCCCGGTATCAGTGGTCTCGAATTTTGCCAAGAGTTATTGTGCCAAGAGGGTCAGCTGCCTCGCTTAATTCTGGCCACTAACTATCATGCAAAAGATATGATTGAGCAGGCGCGACAAATCGGTGTCGCTGAATATATCGTCAAGCCTTATACCAGCTCAGCGTTATTGCGAGTGCTTTGCTCAGCGTTGGCTATTGCTGGGCAAACCGAAACTCCAACAGCATCAAATCGACTCGAGGACATATGTAGCGCACCGGTTCTGTTGGTTGAGGATAACGATATTAACCAAATGATCGCCAAAGAAATGCTACAACAAGCGGGTTTAGTGGTTGATGTTGCACGTAACGGTGAAGAAGCGGTCGCAATGGTGAAGGCGAAAAATTATGCTCTGGTATTTATGGATATTCAAATGCCGGTAATGGATGGCCTGACCGCAGCTGAAAAAATCCGCGGCTTCTTCTCTTATCAGCAGTTGCCCATCATCGCAATGACCGCCAATAGCAGTAGCGAAGACATTGAACGCTCGCTAGCTGCTGGTATGCAAGATCATATTAGTAAACCGATTGATGAAGAGAGGCTCATTGATGCCCTAGAAAAATGGTGTGTCCGAGGTGAGTACACAGCGCACAAGTCCGCTTCTTCGGCAACGCCAGCACATGAGTCAACGGATCAAATCGTTTATCCAACCAATCATAATGGCATCGATTTCAACGGTGCGCTGGAACGGCTTGGGCACAACCTAAACTTATACCAAACACTCGTAGAACGTCTTTATAGTGACTATCACCAAGCGCCACAACAAGTCGTCGAGTTCTTATCAAAAGGGCAACACGACCAAGCTAAGCGCTTTTTCCATTCACTGAAAGGCGCATCTGCAAACCTCGGATTAACCAAGCTTTCCAAAGTTGCTGCGAAACTTGAACAAAGTATGTCTGAGGGAGCGGTGAATGAAGTAGCGGATAATATTACACGCCTCGACCCGCTGTTAGAACAAGCTCGACAAGCCGTGGCTGATTTAGCATTGTGGCAGCAACGACAACAAACAGCAGGTAAGCAATCATGACTCGCTTTTTATTCTTAATTCCACTCATTCTGAGCGTCGTGTGGTTTGTCTATTTAAGAACACACGGTTGGACTTTACGACAAGGACTAAAAGGGTTTATCTATATTGCGATTTTTAGTGCATTTATTGCAGGTTTTTACACTCTCATGTTGTGGTTAACAGGACGGTAACTGTATCACCTGCGCTGTTAACCACATGACATAGATTGCTTTCTAACTAACCCACCAGCGCCAGTAATATACCTGCCGCGACTGCGCTACCAAGCACGCCAGCAACATTAGGTCCCATTGCATGCATTAACAAAAAGTTTTGTGGGTTTGCTTCTAAACCAACTTTATTAACTACCCGCGCAGCCATCGGTACCGCTGACACTCCTGCAGCGCCAATTAGCGGATTAATCGGCTGTTTACTGACTTTACTCATCAGTTTGGCCATTAATACACCTGAAGCTGTACCAATACCAAAAGCAACAGCACCTAGGGCCAAAATACCGAGAGTTTGTAACGACAAAAACTCTTGCGCTGATAGCTTGGAACCGACTGCCAGCCCCAAAAATATGGTGACAATATTAATCAGTTCATTTTGCGCGGTTTTACTCAACCTATCGACAACACCTGCCTCGCGCATCAAATTCCCCAAACAGAACATGCCGACCAACGGTGTTGCGGTCGGTAAGAACAGTAATGTCAGGAATAACACCGCCAATGGGAATAAAATTTTCTCCCGACGAGCCACGGGACGTAACTGTTCCATCTGAATCTTACGTTCAGATTCCGTCGTAAGTAGCTTCATAATTGGCGGCTGAATAATTGGAACTAGCGCCATGTACGAATAGGCGGCAACGGCAATTGCACCGAGTAAATCAGGACTTAATCGTGATGCTAAAAAGATTGCTGTCGGCCCATCTGCACCGCCGATTATTGCAATTGCCGACGCATCAGCCAGAGTAAAGTCAAAACCCGGAAGACCATTTAATGCAATCGCGCCAAGTAATGTCGCAAAAATACCAAATTGCGCTGCGGCGCCTAATAGCAAAGTTCTGGGGTTCGCGAGCAACGGTCCGAAATCGGTCATGGCGCCAACGCCCATAAAAATGAGCAACGGAAACACACCTGTCTCAATGCCGACATAGTAGATGTAGTAAAGCAAGCCGCCTGGCTCTGTGAAACCTGCTTGCGGTATATTCGCTAGAATGGCACCAAAGCCTATTGGCAATAACAGGAGCGGTTCGAATTTTTTGTGAATGGCTAAATACAGGAGCAACGCCCCAACCATCATCATGATTGCGGCGCCCCACGTAAAGGCTGCGATTGCGGTGCTATCCCACAAAGTCATTATACGGTCCATGTATTACTCCAACGTCAGTAAAACGTCACCGACATTGACACTAGCACCTTCTTTGGTCGTTAGTGATGCTACGGTACCGTCATGTTCGGCTTTGATATCCGTTTCCATTTTCATTGCTTCAAGAATGATTAGAACGTCACCGGCTTTCACGCTTTGGCCCTGCTCAACTTGAACTTTAAATACATTTCCGGCTAACGGCGCTTTGACTTCTTTAAGCTCTGTAGGCTGAGTCGCCTTGGGCTGCACCGCCTTCGGAGTTGCTGAAGCAATCTGTCCCGAAGGTGCAACTTCTACCGTAAAGGTGCGACCATCAACGCGTACGTCGTAAACCTCGGTCACACCGCTTTCGTTAGTCGAACTCGATGTTGGCGAACCGCTCTCGGATTTAACACTCTCACCAGTTGGAGCTGGCTCAAACGCATCTGGATTGCCACGGTTCTTCAAAAACTTAAGGCCTATTTGTGGAAATAGTGCATACGTCAACACGTCATCAATTTCATTTTTTGCTAACGCAATACCGTCTTCTTTGGCTTTTGTTTTGAGCTCTTGCGTTAACTTATTTAACTCGTCATCAATTAAGTCAGCTGGACGACAAGTAATTGGCTGCTCACCGTCGAGAACACGCTGTTGCAATTCTTTATTAACTGGAGCCGCAGTCGCACCATATTCACCGCGCAACACACCACGGGTTTCTTTCGAAATGGATTTATAACGCTCGCCGCTCAGCACATTTAACACGGCTTGGGTTCCAACAATTTGCGAGGTTGGCGTGACTAATGGGATAAATCCAAGATCTTCACGAACTCGAGGGATTTCCTCAAGTACTTCATCAAATTTATCTGTAGCGCCCTGCTCGCGTAACTGGTTTTCCATATTTGTGAGCATGCCACCCGGCACTTGCGCAACCAAAATACGCGCATCAACACCTTTTAATGAGCCTTCAAACTGTGCGTATTTTTTGCGAACCTCTCGGAAGTAACTGGCGATATCGGTGAGATCTTCAAGATTTAATCCCGTATCACGTGCAGTCCCCTCAGTCATTGCAACAATCGTTTCAGTAGCTGAATGCCCGTAAGTCATACTCATTGACGAAATAGCGGTATCCAACATATCGATACCGGCATCGATGGCTTTCTGATAGGTTGCAGTACTCAAGCCAGTAGTAGCATGACACTGCATCGCTATCGGCACATCCACCGACTTTTTCAGAGCCGAAATTAATTCAAATGCAGGCTCTGGTCGCAATAAACCAGCCATGTCTTTAATACAAATCGAATCACAACCAAGCGCTTCTAATTCTTTCGCCATGTCCAGCCACTTTTCGAGTGTATGTACAGGACTTACCGTATAAGACAAAGTACCTTGCGCATGGCCCTCAACTTCTTTGGCTGCTTTTATTGCCGTTTCTAAATTACGGACATCATTCATGGCGTCGAATATACGAAATACATCGACACCGTTATGTTTTGCTCTCTCAACAAAGCGTCGCACCACATCATCGGCATAATGACGGTAACCAAGCAGGTTTTGACCTCGCAATAGCATTTGTTGAGGCGTCTTGGGCATTACCTTTTTTAATTCGCGAATACGCTCCCATGGGTCTTCGCCTAAATAGCGAATACAAGCATCAAATGTCGCACCACCCCAAGACTCCATTGACCAGTAGCCCATATCATCAAGCTTTTCAGCAATCGGTAGCATATCGTCGAGCCGCATGCGCGTTGCCAGCAATGACTGATGAGCATCACGTAAGACTAATTCGGTCAATTTCAAAGGTTTTGTCATGAAAGCGCTCCTTACTTTTACGATCGATGTTGGCGACGATATTGATGAATCGCTGCTGTAATTGCCGCGAGTTGCGACGAACTTGGTTGCTGCGTATCAGACGATTGATTTGGTGAATCTAACTCTACTTTGCCCGCAATAACGCGCAAAAGAGCCATCGCACCAATTAATAGCGTTAAAAACACAAAAACGGTGATCATTCCCGTCACCATAATCATGAATGCTTCTGAGATAAGGTTCGTCATGCAGCGCCCACTTGTGTTGAGTTTATTGTTTTAATCCTAATCGAACTTCAGGATAACACAATTTAATTAAAGGCAGGGTTTAGCAAAAATATAGGCGGTATAAGCGGGAGCGATATTAGCTATTAGATATTAGATATTAGCTATTAGATATTAGATATTAGATATTAGATATTAGATATTAGCTATTAGATATTAGATATTAGATATTAGATATTAGAACGAAGTATCGGGTATGTAGGTTTTAGCTAATATCAAATATCTAATATCGCTTTTGCTTTTCAGAAGGAAGTGGCGCACTCGGGAGGACTCGAACCTCCAACCGCTCGGTTCGTAGCCGAGTACTCTATCCAGTTGAGCTACGAGTGCGCATTTCAATTTTGACTGTCAACAAATGGCGCACTCGGGAGGACTCGAACCTCCAACCGCTCGGTTCGTAGCCGAGTACTCTATCCAGTTGAGCTACGAGTGCGTTGTTGACAAATGGCGGTGAGGGAGGGATTCGAACCCTCGATAGAGCTACAAACCCTATACTCCCTTAGCAGGGGAGCGCCTTCAGCCTCTCGGCCACCTCACCGCTTACTTGTGGCGTTGAATTCTAGCGATGTTGACAAATATGTCAAACGATTTTTTGGAATTCGCTGATCGTTTGTGGGATTTTTAAGCATCTGGACGAAATTTCCAACACAACGGTCTATTTTCAAGCAAATTCGAATTGCTGAAGGATTGCTCAAAACGTAAAAAGCTGACTCTAAAAAGTCAGCTTTTTTTACGCAATCTTATTCTTTGTCGGTTTTCTCGCCGTCTTGGTGCTCGGCTTGAATACGCATATAGATTTCTTCACGGTGAACAGAGACGTCTTTTGGTGCGTTTACCCCAATTCGCACCTGATTCCCTTTTACACCCAATACAGTGACCGTGACCTCATCACCTATCATCAAGGTCTCACCCACTCTGCGGGTTAAGATCAACATTAGCCTACTCCTTCCCTACTTCTGTTTTCCATACGGTTCAGTATAGAACATTACCGCACTATCAGCCTGTCTAATTTACTGCCCCATTGAATATATCACAATTGTTATAAGATTCACTACTTGATTGCGTATTTATTCATCGCATATTTCAAAAGGGCGGTTAGTTTAGCAATTAAAGCCACCTAACACACCCAGATTCAGCGTGAAGCCATCCGCCTCGCTGTGTAACTTATCGCAATAATGATTCAATTTTCTGTTTGGCAACAACTAGCGCTTTGCTCAAATTATTCACCTCTGAACCACCCGCTTGTGCTAAATCAGGTCGACCGCCGCCTTTACCTCCGACCTCGGCAGCCGCTACATTGACTACCTCACCGGCTTTCACGCGATCCGTCAAATCCTTGGTTACGCCAACAATAAGACTAACTTTGCCATCAGCAGCTAATCCGAGTACCACTACACCGGATTGTAGTTGATTTTTTAAATCATCAACCATGTTTCGTAACGCTTTTGCTTCTACGTTATTCACTTCAGCCAGGACAACCTTCACACCGTTGATTTCCAAAGCATCGCTAACTAAATCAGAACCAGCTTGTGAAGCAATTTTCTGATTCAATTCATCAATAGTACGTTCCAATTGTCGACTACGATCAATCTGTTGCTGTAATCGCTCACTCACATGCATGATGTCAGTTTTCAGCATGCTGGCAGCTTGACGTAATTGCTGCTGTTGCTGTTGCGTATATTGTACGGCTCCAGCACCAGTAACCGCTTCAATTCGACGCACGCCAGAGGCAATACCTGCTTCAGAAACGATGCGGAACATACCGATGTCACCCGTTTGGTTGACATGTGTTCCACCGCAAAGCTCCATTGAAAAATCACCCATGGTTAGCACGCGAACATCGTCGTCGTATTTTTCACCAAACAACGCCATAGCACCCTGTTGTTTCGCCTGTTCAATTGGCATAACCGCTGCTTTGACGATGTGATTCTTAAAAATTTCTTCATTCACTTGGCGCTCAATCGCATCAAGTTGCTGAGCCGAAACAGCTTCAAAGTGAGAAAAGTCAAAGCGTAGCCGCTCTGCAGTGACCAATGAGCCTTTTTGTGTCACATGCTCACCCAAAAGGTTACGTAGCGCAGCGTGCAATAAGTGGGTTGCTGAGTGATTACGCTTCACGGCTTCGCGGCGTTCAGCGTTAACATGCGCAGCAACTTTATCGCCCACTTTTAAAGCCGTCGCAGCGTGGCCATGGTGCGCAATTGCTTTGCCAATATATTGCGTATCTTCAACAACGAACTCACCACCATTGGCTACTAACTTTCCAGTATCGCCAATTTGACCACCGCTTTCGGCATAAAATGGCGTGCGCGATAACACCACAATACCTTTACTGCCGGCGCCTAGCTCTGCAACCGCTTCACCATCGACGAATATTTCGACAATTGTGCTTTCACCTGCTGTTTCAGTATAGCCAGAAAACTCCGATTTCTGATTCGATTTCAGACGTTCATTATAATCGACACCAAAGTTAGATGCCTGTTGCGCACGCTGACGCTGTGCTTCCATCGCTTCGTTAAAGCCTTCTTCATCAATGGTCAGGCCTTGTTCACGCGCCATATCGGCGGTTAAATCCATTGGGAAGCCATAGGTGTCATAAAGTTTAAAGACCAGCTCGCCCGATAACACCTTACCATCTAGGCTTGCTAGCGCGTCATTCAGAATGCTTAACCCGCGCTCCAGCGTTTTACCGAATTGTTCTTCTTCGCGTTGCAATGCCTGCTCGATAACTTTCTGTTTATCACCAAGCTCTGGGTAAGCAGCTCCCATTTGAGCTACCAAGCTGGCAACAAGTTTATGGAAGAAGGTACCATTGGCTCCAAGCATACTCCCGTGACGCACAGCACGACGAATAATACGACGTAAGACGTAACCACGGCCTTCATTCGATGGTTGTACACCGTCGGCTATCAGGAAACTACATGAACGAATATGGTCTGCAATCACGCGCAGTGACTTATTATCTAAATCATCGGTGCCGATAATTTTGGCTGCATCGCTGATCAACGCTTGGAACAGGTCAATTTCATAATTGCTATGCACATGCTGCAGTACCGCCGCAATACGCTCTAGCCCCATACCCGTGTCAACCGATGGCTTTGGCAATGGCAATAACGTGCCATCTGCCTGACGGTTGTATTGCATGAAGACGAGATTCCAAATCTCGATATAACGATCGCCATCTTCTTCAGGCGTTCCCGGAGGACCACCCCAAACTTCTTCGCCATGGTCATAAAAAATTTCCGAGCACGGCCCACATGGCCCCGTATCACCCATGGCCCAGAAATTATCTTTCGCACCAATGCGTGAAATTCGATCAGTTGGGACGCCAATCTCTTTTGCCCAAATATCGTAAGCTTCGTCGTCTTCGGTGAAAACAGTCACCCAAAGCTTTTCTTTGGGAAGCTTTAATTCTTCCGTAAGAAATTCCCAAGCATATTGAATCGCTTCGCGTTTAAAGTAATCACCAAAACTAAAATTACCCAACATTTCAAAAAACGTGTGGTGACGTGCGGTATACCCGACATTTTCCAAATCGTTATGTTTACCGCCTGCACGCAAACAACGCTGCGATGAGGTTGCACGCGAGTAGTCACGTTGTTCATCGCCCAAAAACACGTCTTTAAACGGCACCATGCCCGCATTGGTAAATAACAATGTTGGGTCGTTACCTGGAATTAAAGATGCTGAAGGGACACGATGATGGCCCTTGGTAGCGAAGAACGCGAGAAACGCTTCACGAATTTCCGCACTGGTCATTTGCATGGACTACTTCCTAAGACGTTTTGGGTAAAAAATGGACTAAAATATAGGGCGAAATGCTACCACGAAAGAAACGGGTAAACTAGTCTGCATCAGCGTTTGCTTGACGATCAAGCGCCTGCTTTATCTCGCTGAAACTATAACCACGTTGCATCAGGTGACGAATCATTTTGTCACGCTGCTTTTGATCATTCGGCGGCGTTTCGCCAAATTTTTTGATTAAGCGTTCGTAACAGGCATGGTTCCAATTTGGCTGTTCTGTCTGCAAAATCTTCTCGACCAATTCGCTCGAGAGTCCCTTTTGCGGCGCGTGAGCCATAATTTTTCGTACGCCATCTCCCTTTGCAATACAGGCGCGAATCCAAACTTGCGCGAATCGTTGATCCGATTGCCAGCCATTCTCCTGCGCTTTATTTAGAACCTTTTCAATTATTTTGTGGTCGAAACCTCGTTGTTTCAACTTTTGCTTTAGCTCTCGAGCACTATGTTCACGACGTGCCAGCAAACGCACGAGTGTTTCCTCTGCTTGTTGTGTTTCATTGTCGACTGTCATTATGATGTGCTATCAACCCTACTTGGAGGCGCTATGTTATTTCGCCAGGCAATTATCTTAAGTTTACTTAGTGCAATTCTCGTCGGTTGCCAACCAACCACAACTGATGCAACACGAACCGTTAGTGTGACTGGACATGCGGCAACATTGGTGGCGCCTGATCAGGCAAATCTGACCATTAGTGTCAACCGAGACGGTGCTGAGCTTGCCGCTATCAAGCAAGAAATTGACCAAGTTACCGCATCAATCATAGCATTTCTGCGCAAGCAGCAAATAGACGATACGGACATCACTTCGTACCAAATAAGTGCCAGCCCGGCATACGATTACGTCGATGGTAAGCGCATTGCTCGCGGCTATACCGCCACGCGCCAGATTCAGATCATGCTACGCGACTTAGAGCAGTACGACAGTATTGTTGATCAGGCACTAGAGGCCGGTGCTACTCATATTATGAACGTTGAGTTTATTATCAGCGAAACCGACGCGATTTATCAGCAATTGCTCGCACAAGCGGTCGAACATGCGTATCAAAAAGCACAAAAAATGGCTACGGCTGCAGGTAGCAATGTCGGCTCCGTTGTGTCGATTGAGGAAAGTAGCTACGCACCCGCTGTGCGCCAGCAGGCGATGATGCGCGTACAAGAGGCCGCAGATGTTAGCCTGCCGGGGAAAAATGAACTACGCGCGCAAGTCAGCGTGAGTTATCGTATTGAAAATTAAATCAGTTGAGTTGTTGCAGGCTGGTTTAGTGTCATGCAGTGCAACGCCCCACCCGCTTTTATAAACTCATCAGCAGCAGCACCAATAACAATTAATTGCGGTGCTGCTTGCCGTAAAAGCGAGAGTGCTTCAGCATCCGTATCTAGCCCAAACTGCGGCACCACAACAACGTCGCCAACACGTACAAAATTCACGTAGCTGGCAAGCAACGGTCGTACGCCACGACGAAAAACCCCTGGCTGTTCTTGAACACTTAGATAATCTTCAAAACTAGGTGTCAGTGATTGAGGTTGTGGTACCACAACAATCTGATATGCCTCACCACTGCTATTGCGCCAACTTCGCGCCTGGCTCAGCTGCTTGGTATAGTCATGATATAAAGGTGAGGAAGATGTTGGCTGACTGACTACCAGGGTGCTCCTATCCAAAAACTGGACTTGGTTATCAGCATGGCCACCGGTTTCATCATCAGGATGCGCAAAATGTAACCACAAAAGGTTACTAATTCCGAGCGTTTCACACATGTATGCTTCAATATCGGAACGTGACCACGTTGGGTTATTACGTGCCACACTGACACTGTGAATAATTGCTGTGCCAGCGCCATCTGTGCTGATAGCACCACCTTCAAATACCAAATCATGCTGAGTAAAAGGTATTTGGGCTTGATGTGCTAGGCGCTTTGCAAAAAGTTGATCATTATGAAAGTTAGGATACAACCCATGCCATGCCGAGAATTGAAATCCATGAGCGTGCGGTTGTTGAGCCGAATCTAAAACCCACAGAGGGCCAATATCTCGAGGCCATGCATCGTCATAACTTATGGGAATCAGCTGAATTTCACTCGCTATGCTCTCGCGAACACCATCATATCGACTCGGATGTACGCCGATAACGACACGATGATAAGGTGCAAGATGTTCAATCAGCTTGAGTAATTGTTGTTGCGCTGGCTCGCCATTTTGGCGCCACACATCATTGCGAAAAGGCCACAATACAAGTAGTGGCCCGGTAAGTTCCCAGTCTGCCAGCAACTTCATGATCGCGTTCGTTGGCGTCCACTTGATTTAGGTTTTTTGTTCGCACCAGCTCGAAAAGTTGGTTTTCCCGCACGAGGCTTTTGGCCGCGTGGATTGCGTGGCTCTTTTCTCGAATCTTTTCTTGAATCCTTTCTTGAATCTTCTCGCGTATCCGCTCGCGAATCCTGTCGAGGCGCTCTGCGCTGTTCTGGTGCAGCGGCTGCCGCGTTGGTGTCCGGCTGACGTTGCTGCAGTTTTTGCGCATTGATGCGACGGGCTCGGGAATAACGTTTCTGTCGCGATTCACCTTGGCGTGGGTCGATAAATGACCGGGTTTCTTCCGATAACCCAACTAACTCGCGCAAGTAATTAATATCCTTGAGCGATAGTTCTCCCCAACCACTTTGCGGAAGCCCTTGCTCTAATTTGATATTGCCGTAGCGAACTCGTATTAAGCGACTGACTTGAACGCCTTGTGATTCCCACAACCGACGTACTTCACGATTGCGGCCTTCGGTCAACACGACACGAAACCATTGGTTCATGCCTTCGCCACCACCACGTTTAATTTCTTTAAAGGCCGCTGGGCCATCTTCTAATTGCACGCCTTGCTTGAGTTTACGCAACATTGCATCGGTAACTTCGCCAAACACTCGCACCGAATATTCGCGTTCAATTTGATGACCTGGGTGCATCAATCGATTGGCTAATTCACCATCGGTTGTAAATAACAATAAGCCCGAAGTATTTACATCAAGACGACCGACCGCAACCCAACGTGCACCCTGCATACGTGGTAATCGATCATAAACAGTTGGACGCCCTTCAGGGTCGCGACGTGTGCACAACTCACCTTCCGGTTTGTGATACATCAACACGCGACAAACCACATCTTCTGGTGGCTTGATATTAACTTCACGTCCATCAATACGTACGATGGCGCTGGTATCGATGCGCTCACCCAAACTGGCCACTTGGCCATTCACGCTCACGCGTCCGGCAGCAATCATCGACTCTAATTCACGGCGCGAGCCATGACCAGAACGGGCGAGTACTTTTTGCAGTTTTTCACTCATGGTGGATATTACTCTGTATTTGTCGCTGTCTCAGCGGTTATCTCAAGTTTAATCTGAGCGGTCTGCCCGGCTTGACTGCCTCGCTCTGGAGGTTCCGGAATTGCAGGTAATTCAGATAAATCGTTTAAACTAAAATAGTCCAGAAATTCATTGGTTGTGGCATAAAGCTGCGGCCGACCAGGTACTTCGCGATGTCCAACTACTTTAATCCAACCGCGCTCTTGCAAGGTTTTCATAATGTTTGAACTGACACTCACACCGCGAATTTCTTCAATGTCACCCCGAGTTATTGGTTGACGATAAGCGATCAATGCGAGTGTTTCTAATAGAGCCTGTGAATAACGCGGCGGCTTCTCTTGCCATAAACGGCTTATTATACCACCCAATTCTGCGCGCGTCTGAAATCTATAACCAGATGCAACTGAAATAAGTTGAACGCCGCGCTCTTGGTAATCACTTTGCAACTCGCGCAAAACTTCTTTGAGCTGCTTTTTTGTCACATTTTCCGAGTCAAAATGCTCCGCCAGTTGCTGCTCGCTAAGTGGTGCTTCGGCAACAAAGAGTAACGCTTCAACGGCCTGCTTAAGTTGTTGAATCTGCATAAATTTGCTCTCGATTTGTCACGTGAATTTCGCTAAACGCATCAACCTGAATAACTTCAACTAAAGCTTCTTTTACAAGCTCCAGAATAGCGAGAAAACTAACAACAACGCCAGCTCGCCCTTCTTGCGGCTCGAATATATCGCTTAACCGCAGACGCTTTTTCGTCTGCAATAAATCCAAGATTCGGCTCATGCGTTCGCGAGTTGACAGTTTTTCACGTTGCACTTGATGATGATTTTGCAATTTAGCTTGAGCTAGTGCATGGCTAAAAGCGACGGCCAGTTCAACCAGCGTCACATCGGGTAACTGTTGTTCAATCAGTTCGTGAGCATCGGTTTGTGCGTGTGCCACAAAGTTGTCACGGCCGGTTTGCGGTAAACCGTCAAGGTGCTCGGCACCTTGGCGTATGGCTTCGTATTCTTGTAATCGTCGAACCAATTCAGCACGAGGGTCGTGTTCATCTTCATCTTCGCTTGGTGGGCGTGGTAACAACATACGGCTTTTAATTTCAGCAAGCATCGCTGCCATCACCAAATAATCAGCAGCCAACTCAAGTTTTAAGTCCTTCATCATGTCGACATATTCCATGTACTGCTTGGTAATTGGCAGTATTGGAAGATCAACAATGTCGAGCTTTTGGCGGCGAATTAGATATAACAGCAAGTCCATCGGACCCGAGAAGCTCTCGAGAATTAATTCCAGCGCGTCTGGAGGAATATATAGGTCTTCTGGCTTCTCAATGACAGGCTCACCGCGAACGAAACCGAGCGGTAATGATTGTTGTTGTGCGGTAGTTAAGTCAGCGTTACTCATCGCCGCTTATAAATCCGCAAAGGGCGAAATATCGCCAGCACCTTCTCGTACTACTTTGACCACATCGTCGGCTAAGTCAATCACTGTAGTTGGCTCTTCACCACGATGCTCACCATCAATAATCAGCTCGACTTGTTGGTCTAATCTATCGCGAATCTCATAAGGATCAGACTCAGCAAACTCATTATCGTCGAGAATTAAACTGGTCGACATTAATGGTTCACCCAAGGCTTCAAGTAATGCCATAACTATGGGGTCATCCGACACCCGAATACCGATCGTTTTTCGTTTGGGATTCAGCAGACGTTTCGGGACTTCTTTGGTACCTTTTAAAATAAAAGTATAAGCTCCCGGCGTGTTGTTTTTAAGCAACCGAAACGCTTGGTTATCAACACGTGCATACGTAGAGAGCTCTGATAAATCACGGCACATCAGTGTGAAATGGTGGTCTTTATCAATATTTCGAATACGACAAATGCGTTCCATGGCGTTTTTGTCACCAATACGGCAACCTATGGCATAACCTGAATCGGTTGGGTAAACCACCACGCCACCCTGCAAAATAATTTCAGCGGCTTGTTGCATCAAGCGCTTCTGTGGGTTTTCTGGATGTACACTAAGGTATTGGCTCATAATAAGTAAATTCGTCTCATGGCAGTGGCTTTAACACAGCCTAATTATATTGTTTACCATAGCGTCCATATTGGCACACAGCGCTCTGGTAAACAAAGATTTTTACCTAGTTCACGCCATCGTGCGGGGTAATGAAAATCGGATCCAACGGAGGCTGCCAAACCAATCTCCTCAGCAAACGTTGCCAAAGCTTCTCGCTGTCCTGGTGATTGTGTGCCAATGGCAACTTCAACGCCGGTTACGCCAACATCCTTGGCATGAGTTAACAATCGTCGTAACCATTTATTACTCAGTTGATAAGCATGTGGATGCGCAATCACTGTCACGCCACCGGCGGCTGCCACAGCGGTGACGGCATCAGCTAAAGTCACCCACTGGGTTGCAACATACGCTTGCTGTCCTTTGCCCAAATAACGGCGAAATGCGGTTTCGAAGGAACAAACCCAGCCACCGTCAACTAATGCATCGGCCAAATGTTTGCGCGTAGGCATCGTCATCGCCTGTGCCATCGGTGGTTGCACATCAATACCCGCTTTGTGCAACTTTGCCACCATCGCTTGATAACGGTCGCGCCGACATTGCTGTTGTTGCATGAGTAATTCCTTCATGCTGGATGCGTCGGCGTTAAAGTTTAATGCTACCAGATGAATTTCGAAGCCTTCCCATGAACAGGTAATTTCGGTGCCAACAATGAGCTCAATCGGCAACCGATGTTGCTCAATGAAAGCTTGCGCTTCACTCACACCATCAACAGAGTCATGATCAGTTAACGCGAGATGAGTGACGCCCTGCTCACAGGCTCGCTGTATTAAGTCCGCTGGACTTAACGCGCCATCGGAATAATAGCTATGACAATGCAAGTCGTAGCGTGTTACGGCATCAGATGCTGGCTGCAAGCTCAGCTCCTTGTCGTATAGCGCGCTTGGCATCAAGTTCAGCAGCTACATCAGCACCACCAATGAGATGAACTGTGACGCCTTTGTCTTGTAGGGCTTGATGTAACTCACGTTGTGGAAGTTGGCCAGCGCAAATAACAACAGTATCTACCGCTAGCAATTGTTCCTTACCGTCCACTTCAATCCATAATCCTTCGTCAGTTACTTTTTGGTAAGTAACGCCAGCCACCATTTCCACACCTTTTTTCTTCAATGTTGCGCGGTGCACCCAACCTGATGTTTTACCCAAACCAGCACCAACTTTTGAAGTTTTGCGCTGCAATAACCAAACCTCACGAGGGCTATGTTCCGCGGCTGGAGGCATTAATCCACCGCGATGTTGATAGCTTTCATCAACTCCCCAAACTTGTGACCAGTCTTGGACATTTAACGTCGGCGAATGCTCAGTTGTGAGATATTCAGCCACGTCAAAACCGATACCACCGGCACCGATAAGCGCAACTTTGTGGCCAACTGGTTTATGATCACGCAACACATCAAGATAGCCAAGTACGTTCGGCCCATCAATTCCTGGAATATCTAACTGTCTTGGCACAACACCGGTCGCAAGTACCACTTCATCATAGCCACCAGAGCTTAAGCTTTCTGCTGTTTGGCGCGAATTCAAGTGAACATTGACGCCGGCATCGACAAGGCGATTTTTAAAGTACCGGATAGTTTCATGAAACTCTTCCTTACCCGGAATCTGCTTAGCATAATTAAACTGCCCGCCGATATCGCCCGCACCATCAAATAAATCAACATAATGACCACGCTCGGCAGCGCGACAGGCAAATTCAAGCCCCGCAGGCCCAGCACCAACAACAGCAATGCGTTTAGCTGCGGCTACTGGAGTAAATACTAACTCACTCTCGTAGCACGCTTGCGGATTAACCAAACAACTGGCGCGCTTGTTCTCAAATACATGGTCTAGACAGGCTTGGTTACAGGCGATACAGGTATTGATTTTGTCTGCTTGGTCGCGGCTCGCTTTTGCGACAAAACGCGCATCAGCAAGCAATGGACGCGCCATCGACACCATATCAGCTTCGCCATCAGCTAAAATTTTCTCAGCCACCTCTGGTGTGTTAATACGGTTAACGGCAACGACAGGAATTGATAATTCTTGTCGAACCTTCGCAGTTATCCAGCTAAACGCTCCGCGTGGAACTGATGTGACGATGGTAGGTACCCGGGCTTCATGCCAGCCAATACCACTATTAATGATGGTCACCCCCGCCTTTTCAACAGCTTTACCAAGCTCGATAACCTCTTCATAGGTATTACCGTCTGGCACGAGGTCGAGCATTGAGAGGCGATACACAATAATAAATTCTTTTCCGACAGCCGCTCGAATTGCTTTGATGATTTCGATGGCTAAGCGACTACGATTTTCAAACGAACCGCCCCAACGATCGTTGCGTTTGTTGGTTCGTGGACAAATAAATTGGTTAATCAAATACCCTTCAGAACCCATCACCTCAACGCCATCGTAACCCGCCTTCTGTGCCAGTTTCGCTGCACGCGCGAAATGTCGAATGGTCGTCTGAATTTGGCGTTCACTCATTGCTTTCGGTGCGAACGGATTGATTGGCGCTTTGATTTTGCTCGGTGCAACCGAAAAAGGATGATACGCATAACGACCGGTATGTAAGATTTGCATACAAATCTTACCGCCTTCTGCGTGAACGGCTTCTGTCACCTTGCGATGTTTGGCGACATGCCAAGGTTTACTCAGCTCACTGCCAAAAGGACTGACTCGTCCGCGGAAGTTGGGACTAATACCACCGGTTACAATTAGACCAACACCGCCCTTTGCGCGCTCTGCATAAAAGGCGGCAAGTTTATCAAAGCCATTTTTCTCTTCTTCAAGCCCGGTGTGCATCGAGCCCATTAGCACGCGGTTCTTGAGTTGCGTAAAGCCTAGATCTAAAGGCTGGAATAAATGCTGATATTTGGTAGTCACAGTGACCTCAACTTAAACAACTGTTTGAATAAGGTCACTGTACTCATTTTTACTTAAAAATAATAGCCTATATTGATGTTGAAACGGGTATTGGTGTCTGTTGCATTGCCACTCATTGAGCCGCCCACAAATGGTTGATTGCGCGCGGTAACAAGATCAAAGTAGGTGTACAAGCCACCGGCTGAAACCGCAACCCCCAGCACGTTCATTAGCGTATCTTCAGAATAAAACCGCTTGTCGGTCATTAAACTAAAGTCATTATAGAATGTTAAATTAGTAACCGGCCCCCATTTTACTGGAAGACTGTATGCGATGTTTGCCGAGTATAAAGTGGCTTTCGTGGGAATAGTGTCAAAATAGTTGTAGGCGCCAACAACAATACCGGTATTCGCCATATCCATATCATAGTCGTATTGAGTAACTTGCCCCATAAATGTCCAGCGATCGTAAGTGTATAAGCCATGAACTGCCCAAGCATTGCGCTCACCGACATTATCGACGCCATCGTTCATATCGCCCCACTGCACGGATGCGCCAAACTCAGCTGAACGAATGTCGTCAAACGACCATTTACGTACACCGCGAAAAGCCCAACTATTGGTTTCAGCAGCAAGTGCATTAGGCTCTGCATACAACCCTTCATCGGCAAAGCGAATACCGACCGCATCGTAGGCATAACGATCAGATTTATTTGTGGCAAGGCCATCCGCACCGCCGAGTTCATCGGATTTGAAGAATGCAACATCGAAATCCCAGTCGGCATCGCGATAGCGCATTTTTGCACCGATATCATGGTCATCTTCTAAGCCGACATAAAAGTTCGAACTAAAAAAGTAACTGTTTGAATTGTATGGCGTGTTACCAAATGGGACTTTCGTGACACCCAATTGTCCCTGCCAGTTCTCGCTGAAGTTATAACCAACCCAAGCGTGATGCACCACATCCATATACTGGAACCAGCGATATTGCGCGGAAAGAATGACATCACCAATTTCGCCGCCAAAATCAATGCGCACTAAGTCAAAATCGAAATCACCGCCCCGATCTTTTAGCGGATCATTGTAATCCTCCCACACGTATTGGGCCCGCACCGCCCCGCCAACACGAATCGGCGCATTTTGAGCTTCTTGCACATCTTCTTCTAAGCGTTCCACGCGCGCCGCTAAGGCTGAATTTTTCACCTGCCGACGTGGCGCTACATCTTCTACAGAAGTTTGCTGCTCTTGTTGTTGTGCAGCAACACGCTGCTCTAAATCAACGACGCGCTGTTTTAACTGTTCGATTTGCTCAAGCAATTGCTGTAATTCCTCAGCACTTGTTAACTCAGTTGATTGAGCAAAAGCACTTGGTGCAGCGATTAAAGTAGCGATAGCTACCGTTAACAGTTTTAATTTCATCGTCTGTTCCTTAACGCAGTACATGCAAAAAGTGCATGTGTTTGTGGTAGTGATCAATGATGTCACCAATCACAGCATCGCGTGACCAACCGAGAATATCGTAATCTTGTCCACCCTCACGCAAATGAACTTCGGCACGATAATACTTCTGTTCCTCTGGTGCGTCTTCCTGCTCGCCTTCGGCATAGATAAACGCTGGTTGAATATGAGAGGCGAGCTCCACTTGATAAATGAAATCAATTTCATCACCGTGAACAACACGGAAAGTCTTAAGATTCTTGTCTTCAACCTGCAATGTAACCGTTAACCCACTCGCTTCCATTTCTTCTGCAACATCTTTAAAGGCAGGCTCAACAACTTGCAACAAGAAACGCTGACCAACGGATTTACTCGGAAAATCAATAATATTATGCAGTCGCTCACGCCAATTTTTATTGCTTTGCGACGATGCTGTTAAGTAATTATTTTGCAACGTTTCTTTCTTATGAACGTCAACGCGCAAGGCACGGATCAATCCATACGTTGCAATCAGAAGAATAATCGTAAACGGTAACGCACTCGCTATGGTCATGGTTTGTAGCGCGCCCAAGCCACCAGCTAGTAGTAAAATGATGGCTACAATCCCTTCACCACTGGCCCAGAAAATACGCTGCCATGCCGGCGTGTCATCTCGGCCATTGGAGCACAACATATCGACGACCATTGAGCCTGAATCGGATGATGTGACGAAAAACACCACGACCATTAGCGTCGCAACCAAGCTTAAAAAGCCACTCCATGGGAATTGCTCAAGAAACGCGAACAGGGCGATGGAAACATCATTTTCGACCATCTCACCAAGCGATGTCACGCCCTTGTTCAGAATCATATCAATCGCTGAGTTACCAAAAAAAGTCATCCACATCAAAGTAAAGCCAGCTGGCACCAACAACACGCCAAGTACAAACTCGCGAATCGTACGGCCGCGTGATACGCGCGCAATAAAGAGACCAACAAACGGCGCCCAACTCAACCACCAACCCCAATAGAACACGGTCCAACCGCCTATCCAGTCGGTTTTCTCGTAGGCGAATAAGTTAAAGGTGTTATTCACCAATTCAGAGACATATGACCCTGTATTCTGGACAAACGCTTGTAATAAAAAGACCGTTGGCCCAAGTAACAATACGAATACCAACAACAATACAGCCAAAATCATATTGAGCTCAGATAACCGACGGATGCCTTTATCTAAACCAGTAGTCACTGAAATTACCGCCAGCAGAGTCACACCGATAATCAGAATAACTTGAACTGTGTCAGAGACTGGAATGTCGAAAAGGTAATTAATACCAGCATTAATCTGAGTTACACCATACCCTAACGATGTCGCGACTCCGAACACCGTACCAATTACCGCAAACACATCAACAATGTGGCCAATCGGGCCGTAAATTTTATCACCAATTAACGGATATAAGGCTGAACGTAGCGTTAACGGTAAGCCGTGGCGGTATGCAAAAAAGGCAAGAATGAGAGCTACAATGGCATAAATGGCCCATGCGTGAAGTCCCCAATGAAAGAATGTAATTTTCATGGCTTCGCGTGCGGCTTCGACACTACCGGCTTCTGCAACGGGAGGGGCCAAAAAGTGCATGACTGGTTCGGCCACACCGAAAAACATGAGACCAATACCCATACCGGCAGAGAATAGCATCGAAAACCAACTTATCTTGGAGTAATCAGGTGCTGAGTGGTCGGGACCTAACTTAATCGCCCCCATTTTGGAAAACCCAAGATAGAGCACGCTGATTAATATGATTGCGACAGCTAATACGTAAAACCAACTACCATTCTCTATGATAGCAGCCTGAACAGATTGAAAAACTGCATCGGCGGTTTCGGGAACGACTGCTGCGAACAATAATATAAGGATGATAAGGCCAGCGGCACTATAGAAAACGGGTGGGTTTAGTTTTGCAGGAGCGTTAGTATCATTCATTCTATGTCCTTGCTTGAATTGAAAAACTTGTAGTTAGTATAGCGGTGTTTAGGCAGATTTCCTGTGCAAATAAAAAAACGGCTACCCGAGGGTAGCCGTTTCGCATTCACGTTAGTCTGTAATCGATTAGATTACTTCAGCGCGCTCTACAATCTCAACAAGTGCCCAAGACTTGGTCTTAGATACTGGACGAGTTTCGCGAATAATCACGGTATCGCCAGCTTTACACTCGTTGTTCTCGTCGTGTGCGTGTAACTTAGTGGTACGGGTAATGTACTTACCATATACCGGGTGTTTTACACGGCGGGTTACCGCAACAGTGATAGACTTGTCCATCTTGTCACTAGTAACACGACCTTGCAGAGTACGAACACGTTTTTCTTCAGCCATTACGCACCTGCCTTCTGATTCAAGATAGTTTTCACACGTGCGATATCACGACGCACTTGCTTCAACATGTGAGTTTGATTCAGCTGACCAGTGGCTGCTTGCATGCGCAGGTTAAACTGCTCACGACGCAAACCTAACAACTCTTCGTTCAGCTGCTCAACGGTTTTTTCTTTCAGTTCGTTCGCTTTCATTACATCACCGTCCGAGTCACAAAGGTGGTTTTGAATGGCAGCTTACGTGCCGCAAGGTCAAACGCTTCACGCGCCAACTCTTCCGAAACACCGTCCATTTCATACAGGACACGACCTGGCTGAATTTGAGCTACCCAGTATTCCACGCTACCTTTACCTTTACCCATACGCACTTCAAGAGGCTTCTGAGTGATTGGCTTGTCAGGGAACACGCGGATCCAAATTTTACCTTGACGTTTCACGTGACGCGTCATGGCACGACGAGCCGCTTCGATTTGGCGAGCAGTCATACGACCACGCTCAACCGATTTCAAACCGAAAGTACCGAAGCTAACTTTGTTACCTGCTTGCGCCAGACCGCGGTTACGGCCTTTGTGTACCTTACGGAATTTAGTACGCTTTGGTTGTAACATATCGTATCTCCTTACTTACGGCCTTTAGGGCGTTTTGCTGGAGCTGCTGGTTTTTCTTCAGCAACTGGCATACCGCCAAGAACTTCGCCTTTGAAGATCCATACTTTGATACCAATGATACCGTAAGTGGTGTTAGCTTCAGCGGTTGAATAGTCGATGTCCGCACGCAATGTGTGCAATGGAACACGACCTTCGCGGTACCATTCGGTACGTGCGATTTCCGCGCCGCCTAAACGGCCGCTAACTTCAACTTTGATACCTTTGGCGCCAAGACGCATGGCGTTTTGTACCGCGCGCTTCATAGCACGACGGAACATTACACGACGCTCTAGCTGGCCAGCGATGTTTTCAGCAACCAGTTGTGAGTCAAGCTCAGGCTTGCGCACTTCTGAGATGTTGATTTGCGCAGGAACACCAGTCAGTTTAGAAACTGCTTGACGCAACTTCTCAACGTCTTCGCCTTTCTTACCAATCACAACACCTGGACGTGCAGTGTGGATAGTCACGCGGATGCTCTTCGCTGGACGCTCGATGACGATACGTGAAACTGACGCGTTAGCCAGTTCTTTGTTCAACATCTTGCGAACCAAGTGATCGCTGTGCAGGTTATCAGCAAAATCTTTCGTATTCGCGAACCAGGTTGAATTCCATGGTTTGGTGATACCTAGGCGAATACCATTAGGATGTACTTTCTGACCCATAATTTATCTCCTAGCTATCTGATACAACCACAGTAATGTGGCTGGTACGCTTAAAGATACGATCAGCACGACCTTTCGCACGAGGCTTGATGCGTTTCATGGTTGGACCTTCGTCTACCATTACTTTAGCAACTTTTAACTCGTCGATGTCGGCACCTTCGTTGTGTTCAGCATTCGCGATAGCTGACTCCAACACCTTTTTCAGCAGCACAGCTGCGTCTTTAGGGCTGTAGTTCAAAATATCCAGCGCTTTCGCTACTGGCAAACCGCGAATCTGATCCGCTACCAAACGGCCCTTCTGCGCAGAAAGCTTGGCAAACTTGTGAATAGCAATAGCTTCCATCTTATGTCTCCCTTAGCGTTTCTTCGCTTTCTTATCAGCGGCGTGGCCACGATAAGTGCGGGTTGGTGCGAATTCACCAAGCTTGTGACCAATCATTTCGTCAGAAACGAAAACTGGTACGTGCTGGCGACCGTTATGAACAGCGATAGTTAAGCCGATCATATCTGGGATAATCATTGAACGACGGGACCAAGTTTTAATTGGCTTTTTATCCCCGGCTTCCAACGCTTTCTCCACCTTATTCAGTAGGTGAAGGTCGATAAATGGACCTTTTTTAAGAGAACGTGGCATGTCTAATCCTCAACTCTTATTTGTTGCGACGACGTACGATGAACTTATCAGTACGCTTGTTCTTACGGGTCTTATAACCCTTAGTCGGAGTACCCCATGGAGTAACCGGATGACGGCCACCAGAAGTACGACCTTCACCACCACCGTGTGGGTGATCAACTGGGTTCATCGCCACACCACGAACGGTAGGACGAACACCACGCCAGCGCTGCGCACCAGCTTTACCCAATTGACGCAGCATGTGCTCTGCGTTACCTACTTCACCGATGGTTGCACGGCAATCCGACTGGATGCGGCGCATTTCGCCAGAACGCAAACGTACAGTTACGTACGCGCCATCGCGAGCTAGAAGCTGTACTGACGCACCAGCTGAACGAGCCAACTGAGCACCTTTACCAGGCTTCATTTCAATAGCGTGAATCACTGAACCCACTGGGATATTGCGCAGTGGAAGTGCGTTACCGCTCTTAATCGGTGCATCTGAACCAGATACGATTTGATCGCCAGCTTTCATGCCTTTTGGCGCAAGAATGTAACGACGTTCACCGTCTGCGTACAGAACCAAAGCGATGTTTGCTGAACGGTTTGGATCATATTCCAAACGCTCAACTTTCGCTGGGATACCGTCTTTGTCGCGTTTAAAGTCGACCATACGGTAGTGATGCTTGTGACCACCGCCAATGTGACGAACAGTAATACGACCATTATTGTTACGACCGCCTTTCTTGTTGTTTTTATCCAACAACGGGGCGTAAGGCTTACCTTTGTACAGGTCTTCGTTAACCACTTTAACTACGTGGCGACGACCTGGAGACGTAGGCTTACACTTAACTAATGCCATGTGAATTCCTCCTGTTACTCAGCGCCGCCGACGAAGTCGATGTCCGCACCTTCTTTCAGGGTGACATACGCTTTTTTCCAGTCGCTGCGCTTACCGAAGCGCATGCCGGTACGTTTGGTTTTGCCTTTTACGTTCACAGTGCGAACGCTATCAACCTCAACTTCAAACAACTTTTCAACAGCTGCTTTAATTTGTGGTTTAGTGGCGTCTTTCGCTACTTTGAACACGACAGTGTTAGCAGTTTCTGCAGTCACGGTAGACTTTTCAGAAACGTGAGGAGCCAGAATTACAGTCAGCAAACGTTCTTCGCGCATCATGATAATACCTCCTCGATTTGCTTCACTGCGTCAGCAGTCATCAAAACTTTCTCAAAAGCAATCAAGCTTACAGGGTCAAGACCTTGAACGTCGCGAACGTCAACTTTATGCAAGTTGCGTGCTGCTAAGAACAAGTTCTCATCAACTTCTTTAGTCACGATAAGAACGTCGTTCAAATCCATAGACTTAAGCTGAGCTGCTAATGCTTTAGTTTTTGGTGATTCAACACCAAACTTCTCTACCACGATTAAACGATCTTGACGAACAAGTTCAGACAAGATGCTTTTCATAGCACCGCGGTACATTTTCTTGTTTACTTTTTGGTCGTGGCTGCGTGGTTTCGCTGCAAACGTAGTACCACCAGAGCGCCAAATTGGGCTACGGATAGTACCTGCGCGAGCGCGGCCAGTACCCTTCTGACGCCATGGCTTTTTGCCACCGCCAGATACTTCAGAACGCGTCTTTTGTGCTTTGGTGCCCTGACGAGCGCCCGCAGCATAAGCAACGACTACCTGATGAATCAGAGCTTCGTTGAACTCACGTCCAAAGGTAGCTTCGGAAACTTCAAGAGCGCCTTTTGCGTCTTTTAATGTTAATTCCATCACCATTCTCCTCAGACGTTACGCCTTAGCCTTGACTGCTGGCTTGACGATTACATCGCCACCAATAGCACCAGGGACAGCACCGCGAATCAGCAACAAGCCACGTTCTGCGTCAACACGTACAACGTCAAGCGTTTGTACTGTTACTTGCTTGTTACCCATTTGACCTGCCATCTTCTTGCCTTTGAATACCCGACCAGGAGACTGGTTTTGACCGATAGAACCCGGCGCACGATGCGACAACGAGTTACCATGGGTAGCGTCCTGAGTACGGAAATTCCAGCGCTTAACAGCACCTTGGAAACCTTTACCTTTAGAGGTACCGGTAACGTCTACTTTTTTGGTGTCTGCAAAAATCTCTACAGTGATTTCAGAACCCACTGCATAATCTTCACCTTCACCGTTCTCTAGGCGGAATTCCCAGAGACCGCGACCTGCTTCAACACCCGCTTTCGCGAAGTGACCAGCAAGTGGTTTTGTAACGCGGTTTGCTTTTTTAGTACCTGCAGTCACTTGAAGCGCGCGGTAACCGTCAGTTTCCTCAGTTTTCACCTGAGTCACACGGTTTGCTGTCACTTCGATCACAGTAACAGGTACAGAAGCGCCGTCTTCTTGGAAGACGCGAGTCATTCCTACTTTACGACCGACTAGACCAATAGCCATTGTTAAAACCTCTCGTGTGTAATCCTATTACTGCCCGCTTAGCCCAGGCTGATCTGTACATCAACACCCGCTGCAAGGTCTAAACGCATCAACGCGTCTACAGTCTTGTCAGTTGGGTCCATGATGTCGATCAAACGCTTGTGGGTACGGATCTCGTACTGGTCACGCGCATCTTTGTTCACGTGTGGAGAAATCAACACAGTGAAACGTTCTTTGCGTGTAGGCAGTGGGATTGGGCCACGTACCTGAGCACCAGTGCGTTTTGCAGTCTCAACGATTTCTGCAGTCGACTGGTCAATCAGACGATGATCGAACGCTTTCAAGCGAATCCGAATTCTTTGATTAGCCATAAAAAATCAAAGCCTCAATTAAAGAGCATTTAAAAAAGAGCACAGAAAAAAACCGACACCCTGGCAGCATACCGGGCGTGGTATTTTCAACGAAAAATCCATTCAATCCCCTATCGGGACTGCTGTGGCAACCTAACACAGTTCACGAGAGCTCCAAGGAGTTCATCAACTGTGGCCGCGAATTATACACTTTTACAGGGGAAAAGCAAGGATGATATTAGCTATTGGATATTAGATATTCGGGCGGTTGAGGTGCATGTTTGTATGCGAGGAAATTGCGCTATCAGCCAAATTTCGAAATTGAAGATCTAATATCGAATATCTAACAGCTAATAGCGCTTCTGGTATTAGTGGTTGGCGGCGTAGGTTTCTACTTCGCGCCAAACACGAACGAAGTTCTTATACAGAATCTTCTCAATTTCTTCCTCGCTGTAGCCTCGATCAAGAAGGCCTTGAACCAAGTTTGGATAGGTCGACACATCTTTCAATCCAACCGGCAACGAGTCACCAACTCCGTCATAGTCTGAACCAATACCAATGAAATCAATGCCAACTAGATTCTTAACATGATCAATATGATCCAACACTTCTTCTAGCGTTGCGAATGGGAACGGATTTTTGGCACGAACTTCTGCAATTCGCTTCTCAGCTTCTTCACTACCTTCCCCGTACTGTTCGTTAATAGCCGCAATTTGCTTACGTACGATATCACCGTAACGGTTCGCTTGTTGCGTAACAAACGACGACCCGAAGTTAATCATGATCACGCCACCGTTTTTCGCAAGGCCTTTGATCATCTCATCGCTCATGTTGCGCTCAAATCCTGGTGTGTAAGCACGCAACGATGAATGCGATGCAATAACGGGCGTTTTTGATAATTCCACCGCTTGCCAGAACGCTTCGTCTGATACATGTGAAATATCAACCATAACACCCACATTATTCATCTCTTTCACTAACTCTTTACCAAACGGGCTTAAACCGTTCCACTGACGACGAATATCGTACGACGAGTCAGATATATGATTCGATTGACTATGCGCCAATGTAATGTAGCGAATACCACGGTTATAAAACTCGTGTAAATTCTTGAGATCACCCTCTATCGGTGAGCCATTTTCCATTCCAAGAGCGATTGAAATCACGCCGCGCTCTTGTTGCTGCATCACTTGATCAACACTATAAGCCATTGCAAACTTATCCGGCGCCCGCCAGGCAATGGCTTCCATGCTATCAATGAGCTGATGTGCGAGTTGATAACTGGCTCCAGGTGTTTGCTCTAGCTGTGCCGGAATATAAATCGACATAAACGGAACATTCAGTCCGCCTTGCTTTGCGCGTGGGTAATCAAAATCACCGTTTGCTGTAGCACGGGTAACATCTTCCCATGCTTTATTGAGGCGATACGGTACATCGATATGCGTATCAATGATTAAATTTTTCTGCGCAATTTCATGCGCCTTTTCACTAGCTGTGTACTCTTGTGCAGTAGCAGCAGCCGTCAGACTTAGGGCGCCAACCAACCCCAACATAAGTGGCTTATTCACGCGACAACTTCCTCTTATTATAAGAATTAACAGTGAAAATCAGCCTACCACATGTTTATGTTGCATTCACTTGGATTTGTCGACGCTCATCGCAGTAGAGGCGATAACGACCGCACCAGCAACCACGGTACCCAATACTGGTGCTGCCATCATTACCACAAGTAAACTGGATTGCATCCACATGCTGTTATTCCTCGTTGCCAGAAATTAATTCAACTGCAACTTCGGCAACGTTATTCAACATGCGCGATGGATTCAGAGCTAGTTTTACTTCAGCAAAGTACTGCATCAATTCAAGTTGATTTTCAGTTTTAACTTGTTTGCGCGTATTACTAACTTCTTGAGAAATACTTTGCGTTAAATATGATTCGAGATTGCTGTCGGTTTGTTGTTCTTGTTCTTGCGCTTGCGCTGAACCAAATAACAAAGCTGATGCAACAACGATTGAAGTGATTGTGGTTTTCATGGGTCATCTCCTAGTTTGTGTTATTGACTAATTATTTAGTCAATAGGAGATAAGCAAAGGTTGTGCCAACTTTTACAAAAAAGATTTTTATTTATGTTTTTATATTTATTTCAATAACTTAATTTATCTATTTTTAATTCGGAATAGCGCAAGACTAAATTGATGCAAAATAAAAGCTAACTCATTTCGTTTGTGAAATTAGCTAAATTTTCGGCAAAATGCGCACGTGCTGACATAACTTCCGCATAGGCTGCGTCAAGTACAGGGCGAGCGGCGATGGCTTGAGGACCAAGTTGACTGAGTACTTGGCGCCATTTTTTCGCACCGGGACCACCTTGAAATAAGCCAATCATGTGTCGCAATACGTGCCATGGGCGGCCACCTTGCTCAACATGGCGGTCTGTGTACGCGATCATAGTCTCGATAACGGCTTCGACATCAACATGACGTTGATGACCTAATAACTCATCGAACTGGGTTAGAAGATAAGGATTTTGATAAGCCTCGCGGCCAATCATTACGCCATCAACATACTGCAGATGGGTATTAATTTCGGCGAGCGTTTTAATACCGCCGTTAATTGAGATGTGCAGATGTGGGAAACGTTCCTTCATACGATAAACGCGGTCGTAACGTAACGGCGGAACATCACGGTTTTGCTTCGGGCTTAAGCCTTTTAGCCACGCATTGCGCGCATGTAAGGTGAAGTGCTGGCATCCGGCATCCATCACCGGTTCAAGAAACGCCTGAAGATACTCATCGCTGTCATGCTCATCAATGCCCAGCCGCGTTTTGACTGAAACAATTGTATTTGGCGCCGCTTCGCGCATTGCCTTTACACATGCAGCAACAGTATCAGGTTCGGCCATCAGACAAGCGCCAAAACTACCGTTTTGCACACGGTCTGAAGGACAACCGACATTAATATTTACTTCGTGATAGCCACGCTCAGCCGCCCGTGCGGTGCACTCTGCCATTGCGCCAGGATCACTGCCACCGAGTTGCAAAACGACAGGTTGCTCTTCAGAGTTAAACTGTAAAAAGTCCATCTTGCCGTGAATTATCGCGCCCGTCGTCACCATTTCAGTGTATAACACGGATTTTTTAGTCAATAACCGATGAAAATACCGACAATGCCGATCGGTCCAATCGAGCATCGGCGCAATAGCAATCAACTTGTCGGCATCATAGTAATTCATCGTACGTCTTCACAGCGGCTTAAATTCGAGCGCGCGATTCTACCATTCTCTCCTAGTGAGGGCTAGCCACAACTGGTGCACGGCGCGCTTGGGTCATCTGCTCAAACGCGTGAGCCGCTTCAATTAGTAGCGCTTCACTGCGAGCGGTTCCAAAAAAGCTCAAGCCCACAGGCATATGCTGAACAAATCCCATTGGTACGGTAATGTGAGGATATCCAGCTACTGCAGCAGCGCCGCTTGCTGAACCTGTGAAATGATCACCATTAATTAAGTCTATCTTCCAAGCTGGGGATACCGTTGGTGCAATTAATAAATCCAATTGATGTTCGTTTAACACCGCATCGATTCCTTCTGCACCGGCTTTACGTTTAGCATCAACTTTCGCCTGTTCGTAAGCCTCTTTGTCCGCTTGGCGTGATACCGACATTTCGAATAACTCTTGTCCGAACCAAGTCATAGTAATGCCCGCATTTGCCTTATTCGCAGCAATAAGATCTTCCAATGAGCTAAACTCAGGATGAGGGCTCTGCTCAAAATAGTCACGCATGCCATGGGCGAACTCGTACAATAAAACCGTGTATTCATCGCCACCCCAGTTACGACCATTAGGAAACTCGAGGCCATCAACAACGATCGCGCCCGCTGCTTTCAATTGTTCAATACGGCCATTGAATACTTCGTCTAACTCGGTATTGTAACCGGCTAAATCACGCATCACGCCAATCCGTTTACCTTTCAAACCATCAGTCTTCAGGTGCTTAATATAGTTCGTGGTGTCGTTATAACTCGCAGTATCTGAGTCATCTACGCCACGCATGGCCTGCAACAAATGAACTGCATCGGCGACACTGCGCGCCATTGGCCCAGCGGTGTCTTGGCTCGCCGAAATAGGAATGATGCCATCGCGACTCAGTAGACCTACTGTTGGTTTAATAGTCACAATACCGTTAATGGCTGCTGGGCAAACTAGGCTACCATCAGTCTCAGTGCCTACAGCAACAGTAATAAAGTTAGCACTTACTGCTGTTGCTGAGCCTGAGCTTGAACCGCAAGCAGTGCGCGATTGATCATATGGATTTTTAACAAGTCCACCCTGGCTACTCCAACCCGATGATGAATTCGTTGAACGAAAATTTGCCCACTCACTCAAGTTTGCTTTACCCAGAATAATGGCGCCAGCTTCGCGTAGTTTCTCAACAATAAATGCATCATCCGGTGGCATATGATTGCGCAGTAAATACGAGCCAGCGGTATTGGGCATGCCATCGGCCGTATCTATATTGTCTTTTAATAGAACCGGGATACCATGCATGGCGCTGCGCACTTGTCCCGCCTTGCGCTGTTCATCGAGTTGCTTTGCAATTTCAATTAATTTTTCTCTATCTTGCACGGTAATGACAGCCTGCAGTTCAGCGCCATCACGATTATGCCGAGCGATTCGGTCTAAATAACGTTCAACCAAAGAAACACTGGTAATTTCACCACGATTCATTTGATGTTGTAATTGCTCAATTGACGGCTCATCAGCCGCCCAGACATTCACACTGAGCAGTGCAAAAAACGCCAACCAGCAAAATGCTTTTATTGTTTTCATTTGTTGTCCTTTCAAGTCACTGATAGATGGCGCTTTGCGCCTGATGAAACCGATGATAAACTGCTGCTCATGAACACACAAGAAACCCAGCGCCTCGTCAACAAGGCCGAAAAATTATGTGAACAACGCGGAGCTCGACTAACGCCAGCTCGTCGCGAGGTTTTTGAGATCCTTGCAGAACAAGAAGGTGCCATTGGTGCCTATGATTTACTTGATAAACTGAAAGCGGCTGTACCGAACGCAAAGCCACCAACGATTTATCGCGCCTTGGACTTCTTACAAGAGCAAGGTTTTGTTCACAAGATCACATCGTCAAATAGCTACGTATTATGTAGTCATTTCGACCACCAACATCCGGTACAAATGCTCATTTGCGAACGCTGTGGTTCCGTTCAAGAAATTCAATCTGATGGCGTGTATGATGCGTTGAAGAAACAGGCAGAGGGTCAAGGTTTCTTAGTGGCTTCGCAAACTATTGAGGCACACGGCCTCTGCAAAGACTGTCGTTAAACAGATGGGCCTAATAATCAGGCCCATCTGGCATTTCCATCTTAGCCAAATTATCAAAGCGTGAATAATGGCCCTGAAATTTTAGCTTTACGCTGCCTATTGGACCATTACGCTGCTTACCAATAATGACTTCTGCCACACCCTTCTCTTCACTTTCTGGGTGGTAAACTTCATCACGATAGATAAACATAATCACGTCGGCGTCTTGCTCAATTGAACCTGATTCACGTAAGTCTGAGTTCACTGGGCGTTTGTTAGTGCGTTGTTCCAATGAACGGTTCAACTGTGACAGCGCGACCACTGGCACCTCTAATTCTTTTGCGAGAGCCTTGAGCGAGCGAGAAATTTCAGCAATTTCAAGGGTTCTATTTTCGGCCATACCTGGCACCGTCATTAATTGCAGGTAATCGACCATGATCATCGATAAGCCACCACTCTCACGATACACTCGGCGGGCTCGTGAACGCACTTCCGTTGGTGTTAAGCCAGATGAATCATCAATATAGATGTTATTTTTATCTTTGAGAATATTAATGGTTGAGGCAATACGTGACCATTCGTCCTCTTCCAGTCGTCCGGTACGGATACGGGTTTGGTCGACATGACTGAGTGATGCGAGCATACGCATCATAATTTGTTCTGACGGCATCTCTAAACTGAACACCAAAACAGGCTTGTCGGAACGCATTGCAATGTTTTCCGCCAAGTTCATAGCAAAGGTTGTTTTACCCATCGATGGCCGGGCCGCGACTATAATTAGATCGGATGGCTGTAAACCAGCTGTCATTTGATCGAGATCGTAAAAACCAGTAGATGCTCCGGTAATACCATTATGATTTTTGCTTCGACTCAATTCGTCAATTCTATCAATGGTCTTTTGCAAAATCGGGGAAATTGGTTGTGGACCTTCATTTTCGTTGGTTCGCTTTTCTGCAATCTGAAATACCTTGCTCTCAGCAAGATCAAGTAACTCACTCGAAGTGCGATTTTGTGTATCAAACCCAGACTCAGCAATTTCATTCGCGACCGCAATCATTTCACGCAATATTGCGCGTTCACGTACAATTTGAGCATACGCTCGGATGTTCGCTGCGCTCGGCGTGTTTTTTGCTATTTCTCCGAGATACGCAAACCCGCCAACATCTTGGAGTTCACCTGATATTTCAAGAACTTCAGAAACAGTAACTAAATCGATTGGTTGCGTGCGCTCAGACAAATGATGCATGGCACGATAAATTAAACGATGGCCGCGATGATAAAAATCATCAGCAATCAGCTCACCGGCAATGGTATCCCACGCTTGATTGTCCAGCATCAAGCCACCAAGGACTGACTGCTCAGCTTCGATGGAATGAGGAGGTGTTTTTATTGCATCAAGTTTGGCATCTTTTGCTTTTTGCTGTCCTTGCCGTGATTGCTTATCGTTGCGCTTGTCTGCCATGAATGTCCCAATGAACTATTTAGAAGTTACCAAGCGAGACTATACAAAATGATGCTCAAGTAAGAAAGCGAATCAGCATAATTTTGCTGATTCGCTTTGCTTTAATGCAAACTTTATTTCTTCAAAACGATATCGCCGCTGACCGTACGGAAGCTCATTGAGCCGCTGCGCTCGCCGAGTTCAAGATTAAGACGCTGACCAATACCAAACGCTGACTCTTCCGCCTTTTGTGACGTTAAATGGTTACGAATCGTACCTCCGGCGCTGGTCTTCGCGTCAATATCAGCATCAATTGAGCCGTTAAACAACATCGTCACTTCACCGCTGACACTCTCAACACTAACACGACCTTCGCGGGCTACTTCCAATTGTGCTTTCACATCACCACTGACGCTATTGACGTGAAGTGATTCGATACGTTGTAAAGCAAGCTCGACTTCGCCGGAAACAGCCTCAACGCGCACAACATTAGCATTTGTCTTGACCTCTACATCGCCACTAACAGTTGAGTAAGTCGCACGTGAACTATCGCTACCATCATCTTTCACATCACCGCTCACACTGCGTAATGCCAACTCACCGGAAAGCGATTTAGCTTCAATATCACCGCTCACTGATTCTAACTGCAACTTACCGGTCAGTTTTTCTGCGTCAATGTCACCGCTCACTGTATTTACAGTCACCGAAGACGTAAAGTTAGCCAAGGTAAAGTCAACTGAAACACCTCGCGCTTCAACTCTTGCCGTTTCCGGCAGCGTGATGGTTAATTCATTACCATCGTCGTCGTTGTAATTGCCACGCTTTGGCATTTCAACTTTAATCGTCAGGGTGTCGCCATTTAACTCAAACACAAACTTCTCTGCATGTTTATCTAAACGCCCAGCTACGTGAGCAACGTTTTTTGATCCGCCACGAATATCGACATCACCACGCATGGTATCGATGACAACGCGCGCATTCGCTGGAATATCGAGCTTCTGGTCCACACGTTCACCTTGCGCGTGCGCTGAAAACGATAGCGCAATCATGACGGCGCCAATCAACATATTTAATACTTTCATGGTTGTACTCCTCTTACACCTGTTGATAGGTGCGTGGTTGTTGATACATGACTTTTAATAAATCGAGTTCTTGTTGATGTAACCATTGCAAAAACTGCCATAGCTCGCTGTTATCAGGATCAAGACGTAGTTGCTCAGTTACTTGCACAGCAGCGCTACGCAGTTGATCGAGTTCCGCTTGTAGCTCTGAAAATGACGGCTGTAATCCGGCATCTTCAAAGTTCGTTAATAGAATTTGACGTTGTTGCTGATGTTGCTGGTTCACCATAGTTAGCAATTCAAGCTGTTGTCCATTTACAGCGTTACTTCCTGAATTCATTGATAAACTCAAGGTAATACCGGCGACAACAAATAGTGAAGCGGCCGCACTGGTAAACCAAAGCCAATAATGATGAGACTGGCGCTTCAACGTCACTTGGCCACGGCTTATACTCGCCTCAATACCTCGCCAAAGATCGCGCGGTGGCGTAACCTCACGGTTTTCTTCCGTAGCGTGCTGAATAAGCGCATCAAGTTTTGGGGTTTGTTTCTCAGGCGTTGTCATAGCTAAGCCACTCCTCTAAAAGACCACGGGCGCGATGCACTTGAGCTTTGCTTGTTCCCACTGCGATACCTAACTCATCGGCAACGTCTTCGTGGCGCATACCCTCTAAGCAATGCAACACGAAAACCCAGCGCATCTGTAACGGTAACCGCGTAAGTAGTTGGTCAAGCACATTCAAGTCAGCACTATCTTCATGCACAAGCTGTTGTTCATATTGCACCTGGTCATCTCCAGCAAGCTGTAATTTATTCAATCGCTTGGTTTGCTTGCGTAACTCGGTAATGGCAACTCGCGTCGCCACTGTATGTAACCAAGTGCTAAATTTACTTTCACCACGAAAGCGCTCGAGGTTTTTCCACAACTGAATAAATACCTCCTGCGTCACGTCTTGCGCAGCGTCCTGATCTGCTGCCAAGCGCAGAACCAATCCATAGACGTGTCGATGATGACGCTCGTAGATGTCACGAAAAGCTTCGAGATCACCTCCTGCAGCGCGTTTCACCAGCGCAATATCAGGGTCGTCAAACTGTGTTGATGTAAGAATCTGGGCTGTCACTGTTAGTCCTTGATTGCAGTTGGTACAGCTTGTTGCATTTGTCTTGCTTCTTTAGTCGCAGGAATAATTAGCAAGGTTTACGCGGCTCGAAAAATTTCCAAAAAAAAAGCTGCCCAAATGGACAGCTCTTTTGATTGTCTAACTGTGACTAAATTAGTCAGCAGCAACAACTTGCAATTTAACAGTTGCAAATACGTCTGAGTGCAAGTGCAACTCGATATCGTATTCACCAACTTCACGCAAGGTGCCGTTTGGCAACAATACTTCAGCTTTCACAACGTCTACGCCAGCAGCAGTAACTGCATCAGCGATGTCGCGAGTACCGATTGAACCAAACAATTTACCTTCGTCACCAGCTTTAGAGCTGATTACTACAGGCTCAAGTGCATTGATTTTCTCTGCACGTGCTTGCGCAGCCGCTAACTCTTCTGCCAATTTAGCTTCAAGTTCAGCACGACGCTCTTCAAATACTTTAATGTTCGCTTCGGTTGCAGGAACTGCTTTACCTTGTGGGAACAAAAAGTTACGTGCATAGCCAGACTTAACTGAAACCTGGTCACCCAAGCTACCTAAGTTGGCAATTTTGTCTAATAGAATGATTTCCATTGTACGCTACCTCTGAGTTTCTGAGATCGTTCGCGATGCCGGCTTACTGATGTGAATCAGTGTAAGGCAGCAACGACAAGTAACGTGCACGTTTAATTGCACGCGCCAACTGACGCTGGTACTTCGCAGAAGTGCCAGTGATGCGGCTAGGAACGATTTTGCCACTCTCAGTGATATAGTTTTTCAGAGTAGCGATATCTTTGTAATCAATTTCTTTAACGCCTTCAGCCTTAAAGCGGCAGAATTTACGGCGACGGAAAAAACGAGCCATGATGGTCTCCTCAAATCTTCACAAGTTGCTGGGCGTGTAGTACCAATTTGCCAATACCGTTTTTATCTTCAATTCGATTCAAAAAACCAGTGACTTGTACTGCAGTTCCAACGTTTAATTCTTTTGCCCACTGTGCTGCGCTATCACCGCTTATTACAACAACTATACGAACATAGCTGCGGCGCGGTAATCCGGCTTCAATTTGCTCAGACAAGTGTTCTAGAACAAATCGTAAATGGCTAATGCCGGCCGGGCTGTGCGTCAATTGCGGCGGTTTTATAACCGAGCCACTGACTTGATAGTGATTTTGCACAGGCTCCACAGTAGTAGACACAACGTATTGGCTTATGCCGCTTCGCTGTCGTCTTGCTCTTCGTTACGGCTTTCGCTCTTACGCGGCTCGTCTTTCTTGCTCAATGGAGAAGCTTCAGTTACTGCTTCTTTCTTGCGCATGATCATGCTACGTAATACTGCATCGTTGTAGCGGAAAGCTGTTTCCAACTCTTCAACAACTTCAGCAGTCGCTTCGATGTTCATCAACACATAGTGTGCTTTGTGCAACTTGTTGATTGGGTATGCCAACTGACGACGGCCCCAGTCTTCTAAACGATGAATGGTACCGTTACCTGATTTAATGGTCTCGCTGTAACGCTCGATCATGCCAGGTACTTGCTCGCTCTGGTCGGGATGGACCATGAATACGATTTCATAATGACGCATTTCTGCTCCTTATGGTTCATAGCTACTAACTGGCTCAGTCACACCCTCAGCAGCAAGGAACGCTTTTTAAATGAATAAAATACTTCAGACTGATTTAAGCGGCGGGATTTTAGCCTATAACGGTTGCAATCACAAGTTTGATTGCGCTTCGTGGCCGTTTTCTACAAGCTCAATTAAAATTTTCACATACTGTTCTGGTAATGCACCGAAAGTTGCCATAGGCCCCTGCACTTTAAAACGTTGGACTGAGCTGGCGTTGCCTTCAGTTGATGGCGCATTCAGTTGGCCATTTATCTGCAATAATTCATTATGTGAAACAGTAACTTCTAATTGCCAACCATAACTTTCCTGCTGGTCTAAAAGTCGCCATTCATGGCGACTTTCAATACGCTCGCGCACATCAAATAAGACATCCTCTAGCTGCTGAGCGTCGGCGGTTGCCTGTACTTGGTAGGTCACATATAAAAATGGCTTGTTCGAGCGCTCGCCAGGGTCAAGATCGCCGAGTGGTAACCACGCCAAAGCCAGCATCACAATAACTAATGCCGCTATAAATAGCGGTTTCCAACCGCGTTTAACTGCCATGACGCTGTCGCACCGCCTCATATAAACACACGCCTGTCGCTACCGATACGTTTAAACTACTTACGGTGCCCAGCAATGGAATCTTAATTAATTCATCGCACGTTTCGCGAGTGAGTCGACGCATGCCATCACCCTCAGCTCCCATGACAATTGCTACTGGCCCTTTTAGGTCGACAGCGTATAGTTCTTGGGTCGCTTCACCGGCGGTACCAATTACCCAAATTTGCTTGTCTTGCAGTTGCCTAAGGGTGCGCGCTAAGTTGGTCACTTGCACAAACGGAACCGTTTCTGCTGCACCACTTGCCACTTTACGCACAACTGGGGTAATCGACGCTGATTTATCTTTCGGAACAATAACTGCTGTAACGCCCGTAGCATCAGCCGTACGTAAACATGCGCCTAAGTTATGTGGGTCGGTGACGCCATCGAGAACTAAAAATAATGCTCGGTTGCCAGCCTGCTCACATAAGCTATCCAAATCATTTTCGGTGAGCTGCGGCGCTTCAAGCGCTGTAATTGCGATGCCTTGGTGATTACCGCCTTCCGCCTTTTTATCCAGCGTTGCTTTCGGTACAAACTGCACTCGTAAGCCTAAGCGTTGTGCTTGACTCACCAATAACTGCAAAGGTTTGTCTTGGCGTTCGCGCGTTGCAAACACTTCCACTAAACGCTCGGGATGTTGCTCTAACAAAGCTCGAACCGAGTGCATACCAAATATTGTAATCTTCTTGCTCATGGGAATAGTTAGCTCACTTTCTTACTTTTTTATGTTTCGGCTTTTTGCCCTTACGTGCCGCTTCAGTCGCTTTTCGCTTCGATTTTATGCGTGCTTTCGTGGCTTGCTTCTTTTGCTTCTTGCTATTTGCCGGCGGCTTGCGCTGTTCGTCTCGCTTACCAGATTGACGGGCCTGCGGTAGGCGGCTTTTGCCTAAAGGGCTTTCTGCAGACAGCAAGTCGAGATCGATTTTGCGCTCATCCAAATCAACTGATTTGACGCGGATGCGGACTTTATCACCTAATCGATAAACAATTCGACTATTTTCACCAATCAACATCTGCTTATCGCCATCATACTGATAATAATCGTTCGACAGGTTACTGATGTGCACTAAACCATCAATTTGCATGTCATCAATACGCACAAACAAACCAAAGTTTGTTACAGATGCAATAACGCCGCCGAACTCAGAACCAATGTGATCTTGCATATATTCACATTTCAGCCACTCATCGACTTGGCGCGTCGCATCATCAGCGCGACGTTCGGTCATTGAACAATGAGCACCCAACTCATCTAGCTGATCATCAGGATACATCCATGCACCTTCAAGCGCTGAGTTTGGCCCCTGCTGTTTTTTCAGTAGCGCTTTAATGGCTCGATGCAAAATCAAATCAGGATAACGACGAATCGGCGACGTAAAATGCGCATATTCATCCAGCGCCAAGCCAAAATGCCCGGCGTTATCTGGGCTATAAACAGCCTGTTGCATGGAGCGTAACAACATGGTCTGGATGAGTTCGGCATCAGGGCGCTCAGCGACTTGCTGCAATACTTCGGTATAATCTCGTGGACTCGGGTCATCTGAACCTTTCATGGTGATGCCAAGTTCAGCTAGGAAGCTACGAAATGCGCTGAGTCGTTCCGTTGATGGCGGCTCGTGAATCCGAAATAGCGCCCCCGCCTCTTCATGCCCTTCAATTAAGCGGGCAGTCGCAACGTTTGCCATAATCATACATTCTTCGATGATGGTATGAGCGACATTGCGACGCACTGGTTCTATTGATTCGATCTTTCTCTGCGCATTAAAAATAAACCGCGTTTCTAATGTCTCAAATTCTATAGCAGCGCGTTGCTGACGGGCTTTTTTGAGCACTTTGAATAATCCGTGCAAGTGCTCAATATTGCTCATCACGTGATCGTATTCAGCGCGTAGTTTGGGTTCACCGTCTAAAATCGCCGCAACTTTGGTATAAGTGAGACGCGCGTGCGATTTCATAACCGCTGGAAAGAATTTTGATTTTTGCAATTTACCGCGCGCATTGATTTCCATTTCAGCAACCATACACAAACGGTCAACATCAGGGTTCAATGAGCACAAACCATTGGATAACTTCTCAGGTAACATTGGCACCACAAAGTTCGGGAAATAAACCGAGTTCCCGCGCTCTAAGGCATCTTTATCAAGCGCTGTATTCGGGCGCACATAATAACTAACGTCGGCAATAGCTACCCACAATCGCCAGCCGTCGCCATGCGGCTCAGCACACACCGCATCGTCAAAATCACGAGAATCATCGCCATCTATTGTAATGAGTGGTAATTCACGTAAGTCAACGCGTCCTTCGTAGGCTTCCGGTGGCACGGTTTCACCAAATCGCGCCAGCTCTTGCTCTACCGCCGATGACCAAGTATTTGGAATGTCGTGTTCACGAATGGCAATTTCAATTTCCATACCCGGTGCCATATGTTCACCAAGTACTTTGGTGATGTTACCGAGTGGACTGCTTCGCCGCGTTGGCCGCTGAGTAATCTCAACAACAACGATTTGCCCATGTCGAGCACCATTAGCTTGCCCTTCGGGGATTAGAATATCCTGACTAATTCGGCTATCGTCGGGCACGACCATGCCAATATTGTGCTCTACAAAATAGCGTCCAACAATATCGCCTTGGCGTGGTTCAATTACTCGAACGACACGTCCTTCAATTCGACCTTTACTGTCAGTGCCTTGTTGCTGAACCAGCACTTTATCGCCGTGCAACACGTTATACATTTGGTGATGGGGAATAAATAAATCGGCACCGCCCTCGTCCGGTCGGCAAAATGCAAAACCATCGCGATGCCCGATGACTCTGCCTTTGATTAAATTCATTCGATCTGGCAAACCGTAGGCATTAGCCTTGGTATAAATAAGTTGGCCGTCGCGTTCCATGGCCCGCAATCGGCGCTTCATTCCGATATGTTGACGCTCGTCGATCAATTGGAATTGTTCGATTAACTCTTCGAAGCGCATTGGCTTAAGGCGCGCTTTTACTGCTTCGAGAAGTTGCTCACGCGAGGGTATCTCTACTTCATATTCGGGGGTTTCGTTTTCTTTAGATGTCATAATTTCTCAAATTGGCAATGCGTTCTTGCACTGAAAGAATAACCTAAGCATAACAGGTTATTCGTTATTCGTTATTCGTTATTCGTTATTCGTTATTCGTTATTCGTTATTCGTTATTCGTTATTCGTTATTCGTTAAAGATAAGACCAAAGCTTAAGAACGCAAGTTCATTGCAGCTAAAGAAATTATTCCTCAGAATTGGATTTGAATTTATCGAACAGCGAAGCGGACGAACAGCGAAGCGCACGAATAACGAACAACGCTTTTGCTTTTGTTTTTTCGAATAACCAGTAACGAATAACGATTTTAGGAAGTGGTGCCTAGGGTCGGACTCGAACCGACACGGGTTTTATCCCGGCGGATTTTGAATCCGCTGCGTCTACCAATTTCGCCACCCAGGCACTGGGGACTTTTGCGCTAGCTTGGCTAGCTGAAGTATGGTGCGCATTATACTGAACCATTACAGTCAATCAAGACATTTTAATGAACATTTGTTTGTTCGATTATTTCATGAGCAAATTGATTTAAAAATTAGTGTTGCAACGCCAGTTTTGGTTAAGATAATACCCATCAATTTTAATGAGAGACTGATTAGCAGCAATGACCGTTCAATCTGAAGAATTAAATCAAGACCCGCCTCGAACAACGGCGCAAATTCATGCAAGCTTTCCGAGTGCTGGGTTCTTTCGACGTTTAGCGGCAATGGTTTATGATTTGTTGGTTGCTGTTGCCATATTAATGTTGGCCTCGGGTATTGCCATGTTATTACCGGGCATACTCAGTAAAGCGGGCATAATTGAGCTTACCGAATCATTCACGGCTGCCGATTGGCTGAATCAAACGCCATTGTACGGTATTTATCTAATGACTGTACTTGGCCTATTTTTCGGTTGGTTTTGGTGGCGCAGTGGGCAAACAATTGGTATGCGGGCATGGCGATTAAAAGTACAGCAACGACACGGCCAACGTTTAACCAAGAAGCAAGCATTCATCCGCATTATCACCTGCGCATTTGGTCTTGGTAACTTGTGGGTTTTAGTCGATTTTAAGAATCGGCGGGCTTGGCACGACTACGCTGCCGGCACTGAGCTTGTTACCCTGTCAAAAGAAGCCAACCAACTCTATTACTGGAAAGAATTATAGATATTGATTGCTCTGCGCCACGGTTAACTGCCGCGGCGCCCCATCATCCAAAGTGCCCAAGCGGCAAACAATAAACTCGGTAACAGCGCACCCAGTACTGGTGGCAGTTGATACACCTGTGCCATCGGACCAAAGATTTCATTACTGACATGGAAGCCAAAACCGGTGATTACCCCCAGTAGGATACGTGCCCCCATAGTGGTTGAACGTAGCGGTCCAAAGATAAAAGACAGTGCAACCAGCAACATAACGGCGACGGTTAATGGTGCCAATAACTTACGCCAAAGCGCTAACTCGTAGCGTTCTGCAGCTTGTCGGTTACTTTTCAGATATTCTAAATAGTCCACCAACCCGCGAATCGACAATGATTCCGGCTTAACTGTCACCACCCCAAGTTTGTCGGGGGTTAACGATGATTGCCACATAAATGCTGGCTGTGACGATTGAATGATTTTTTCAAGGGTATATTGCGTTTTCGTAACATCGACAAGACGCCATTGATCGGCAGCATATGTTGCTGTTTTGCCTTGCGTGATAGATTCTAATTCATTGTTTTGATCAAAATTATAAATAGTAACGTCGCGCAGTCTTCCCGTATTCTCAACTTCGCCAATATTGACGAAGCTCAAACCATCCCGGGCCCATATACCTTGCTGCGCTGAAATCAAGCTACCGCCTGAAATCGCCCGAGCTCGCAGTTCGCGACCATGTGATTCAAGCTCTGGTGCAATCCATTCCCCCATCGCCATAACCGCTAACATCATCACCACAGCTGCTTTCATTACGGAACCGACAATATTTAACCGCGACCGCCCTGCTGCTAGCATCACGACAAGCTCAGAGTTACTGGCCAACATCCCCATGCCGATAAGTCCGCCGAGCAATGCGGCCATGGGAAAAAACACTTCGATATCGCGTGGTAGGCTATAGAGCACAAATAAACCAGCATCAGCTACCGAATAAGTACCTTTACCGACAGATTTTAACTGCTCAACGAAGCGAATCAGACTTGAAAGACCACTCAGCACGGCCAAACTGAGTAATGACGTGACTAGCACCGAGCGCGCAATGTAACGATCAAGAATTGAAAACATTAGCGTGACCTCTTCAGCTTAGCCATAGCTCTTAGCCCCCAAGGTCTTCCTTTACCGATTAATGCAACTCCGCAAACCAATAGCAAAATATGTATCCACCACAAGCCTATTGTTGGCGGGATTGCTTCATCAGCAACCGCTGAACGTGCCGCCATGAGTGTCAAAAAATAACCGAGGTATATTAATAACGCTGGCGCCATTCGCGCGAACTTGCCCTGACGCGGATTCACCCGACTCAAAGGCACTGCAATGAGTGTCAATAGCGGCATAGCTAACGGTATAGCGATACGCCACTGCAGCTCTGCCTGGGCTTCAGCATCTTGCTCTTGCATCAGTTCTAAGGTGCTGTAGGCTTCCAGTTTACGGATATACTCAGATCCCTCTTGTTCTTTAATCTGCAACTGGTAATCATCAAATTGCATGATCTGATATTCGCCCTCAACAAAACTTTGGGCGTAACGCATGCCATTATTCAAAACGAGTGTCTGCGCCCCAGTTTCGGCAGCGAGAACGCTTCCACGATCAGCCATAACAACACTGCCGCCGATAACCTGATCATTTTCATCACGCAATGATTGTGCGACGAATACCTCATCGAGATCGCCGTTATCAGTCAATCCTTGTACGTAAATCACCGCCTTCTGGTTACTCGCCTGTTGAAAACGTCCTGGCATAATCACACTGAGTCCGCTTTCACTGCGCGCTTTTTCTTCAACAACGCGCTCTTGTTCGAGTGACCAAGGCACCAGATAAAGCGTCATCGTCGCAGTGATTATCGCCAATACAACCGAGAGAACCAACGTAACTCGTGTGACATACCATTCGCTGACACCGCAAGCATGGAGTACGGTCATTTCGTTGTCGGCATATATACGTCCATGAGCTAACAAAATACCTAAAAATAGACTCAATGGCAGGATAAGTGCAGCTAAAGCAGGAAGGTTTAATCCGAGCAATTGAATGACAATGTTGCTTGGAATTTCACCGGCTGAAGCATCAGCCAATACGCGAACAAACTTCTGACTCACAAATATAGTCATCAACACCACCAATACGGCGATTTGAGACTTAAATGTTTCACGTATTAAATAGCGAAATATGCGCACTGAAACCCACTCTTAACATTGCTTTTTACTGGAAATGCTGCGAATTTTAAGTAAACTTGTCATTTTAACAAGAATTATTCTACGACAGCGATCCACTGTCAACCGCAACCAACGGGAGCACATATGGAGTTCAGCGTAAAAAGCGGCAGTCCTGAAAAGCAACGTTCTGCCTGTGTCGTGGTCGGTGTTTATGAACCACGCCGCCTATCCGGTGTAGCAGAGCAACTCGATAAAGTCAGCGGCGGTTACCTTAGTAACCTATTACGCCGCGGCGACCTCGAAGGTAAATCAGGTCAGATGCTACTGTTACACAACGTTCCTAATATATTTAGCGAGCGTGTATTGCTCGTAGGTTGTGGTAAGGAACGCGAGCTCGATGAACGTCAGTATAAACAAATTATAGAAAAAACCATCCATACTTTGAACGAAACCGGTTCAATGGAGGCGGTTTGTTTTCTCAGTGAGCTCCACGTTAAAGGTCGTGATACCTATTGGAAGGTGCGCCAAGCGGTTGAAGCCGCACAAGGCGGTCTCTACACATTCAATCAATTGAAGACTCGTAAAGAAGAGCCGCGTCGACCACTTCGTAAGCTTGTTTTTAACGTTCCAACGCGTCGTGAATTACCGCTTAGCGAAAAAGCCATTGCTCATGGTCTCGCTGTGGCAAAAGGCATGTCGATTTGCCGCGACGTGGCGAACATGCCACCGAATATTTGCACACCACGATATTTAGCTGAGCGTTGTGAAGAACTCGCGACGAATTACGATAACCTCTCGTTTAACGCTGTAACCGAACAAGAAATGGCTGAACTCGGGATGCATGCGTACCTTGCTGTCGGTCGTGGTTCAGAGAACGAATCAGTGTTGAGCCTGTTGCATTATCAAGGCGCAGCAAAAGAGCAGGCACCTATCGTTTTAGTTGGCAAAGGGTTGACCTTTGATGCTGGTGGTATTTCGATTAAGCCAGCAGCAAATATGGATGAAATGAAATACGATATGGGTGGCGCTGCAGCCGTACTAGGTGCCATGCAAGCCATCGCTGAATTACAATTACCAATCAACGTTATCGGCGCCATTGCCGGCTGTGAAAACATGCCAGATGGTCGCGCTTATCGGCCGGGCGACGTGCTGACAACCATGAGCGGTCAAACCGTTGAAGTATTAAATACCGACGCTGAAGGGCGTTTGGTATTATGTGATACCCTAACTTATGTCGAGCGTTTTGAGCCAGAAGCTGTGGTCGATATCGCGACATTAACTGGCGCTTGCATCGTCGCACTTGGACATCATGCCAGTGGCCTAATGAGTAGCCATAACCCACTAGCTCATGAGCTTTTATCTGCATCAGAACAAAGCGGCGACCGAGCGTGGCGATTACCATTGTGGGATGAATATCAAGATGCGCTAGATAGTCCTTTTGCTGATATGGCTAACCTTGGTGGACGTGATGCTGGAACGATTACCGCAGCCTGTTTCTTATCAAGATTCACCAAAAAGTATCATTGGGCTCATCTTGATATCGCCGGCACAGCATGGCGCAGTGGCGCGAAAAAAGGCGCAACCGGAAGACCGGTTCCTTTGCTAACCCAATTTATCATTAATCGAACCGCCTCTGGCGAACAGGATTAAGTTAAGCACATTATGGCCCAAGGCATTTTCTACGTACTCGATAACCTCACTGAGGAACAGCAACTGCAGTTCTTTTGCGAGCGCATTACTCAAGCATGGCGTGAGTTTCGCAGTGTGCGTGTGTGGTGCCCAAGCCAAGCCGCTGCTGAGCAATTGGATGAAGCCTTATGGCAAGCACCCGTGGACGCTTTTGTACCGCACAACCTCGTCGGTGAAGGTCCGCCACAAGGCGCGCCTGTCGAATTGTGCTGGCCCGAAGCGAATGTGCCGCAACGACGCACAGCGGCTATTGTCAATTTGATGGACGACATCCCAAACTGGCAAGGTGCTCGACTTATACTAGAACGTGTTCCAGCCGCAGAGCACGAGCGTCAGGCCGCACGTGAAAGATACAAAACTTATCGTCATCAAGGTGTTGAATTACAAACCGTAAAAGCATCTGAGCAGATAAATTCATTAACCAAATAGAACGAAGTGAAGGTTTCTATGGACAAAACGTATTCCCCGCAAGCCATTGAGCAAGAGCTCTATAAAAATTGGGAAAAGCAAGGTTACTTCAAACCATCGGGTCATGGCGATTCATATTGCATCATGATTCCGCCCCCCAATGTCACTGGCAGCTTGCATATGGGGCATGCGTTTCAGCACACCATTATGGACACGCTGACTCGATACAAACGTATGGATGGCTACAATACACTTTGGCAAGTGGGTAGTGACCATGCCGGTATCGCAACGCAGATGGTCGTGGAACGTCAACTAGCAGCGCAAGGGGTTTCGCGTCAAGAGCTAGGTCGCGACGCCTTCATTGATAAAATTTGGGATTGGAAAGCGCAATCAGGTGGCACCATCACATCGCAAATGCGTCGCCTCGGTGATTCAGTCGATTGGGATCGTGAACGTTTCACCATGGATGACGGTTTATCGAATGCGGTGAAAGAAGTTTTTGTCCGCTTGCATGAAGAAAACCTAATTTATCGTGGTAAACGCCTCGTTAATTGGGATCCGAAACTGCAAACCGCTATTTCTGATCTTGAAGTAGAAAACAAAGAGCAACAGGGACATATTTGGCACCTGCGCTATCCGCTAGCTGATGGCGCAACGACCGCTGATGGCAATAATTACCTAGTCGTCGCTACAACTCGCCCAGAAACCATGCTAGGCGATGTTTGTGTTGCCGTGCATCCCGACGACGAACGTTATCAAAGCCTTATTGGTAAGCATGTCGAATTACCAATTGTCGGCCGCAAAATTCCAATTATTGCCGATAGTTATGTCGACCAAGAATTCGGTACGGGTTGTGTAAAAATCACTCCGGCCCACGACTTTAATGACTATGAAATTGGCAAACGAAATAATCTGCCAATGATCGCCATTCTTGACAATCACGCACACGTACGCGAGATAGCTGGCTTATACACCCCGACCGGTGAAGAACTGCCAAGTATTGATGGTTTTGACGGAACATTGCCGACCGCATACCAAGGCTTAGAACGTTTTGAAGCACGCAAGAAAATCATTGCTGATTTCGAGTCACAGGGTTTACTCGATAAAACAGAGCAACACACCAATAAAGTGCCATATGGCGATCGTGGTGGTGTGCCAATTGAGCCGCACCTAACCGACCAATGGTATGTGCGTGTGGCACCGTTAGCTGAAGTTGCAACGAAAGCTGTTGAAAATGGCGACATTCAGTTTGTGCCAAAACAATACGAAAACATGTATTTCTCATGGATGCGCGACATTCAAGACTGGTGTATCTCTCGCCAACTTTGGTGGGGGCATCGCATTCCAGCTTGGTATGACGAGCAAGGTAATGTCTATGTCGGTCGTGACGAAGCAGAAGTTCGTGCCAAACATAATTTAGGTGACATCAAACTCAGTCAAGACGACGATGTTTTGGACACTTGGTTCTCATCTGCGCTGTGGACTTTCTCGACTCTCGGTTGGCCAGAAAATACGGATGACCTGAAAACCTTCCATCCTACGGATGTACTGGTAACGGGCTTCGATATTATCTTCTTCTGGGTGGCACGCATGATCATGATGACCATGCACTTCCTCAAAGATGAGAATGGTAAACCGCAAGTACCATTTAAAACAGTTTACGTTACCGGGCTCATTCGCGACGAAGAAGGTCAAAAAATGTCGAAGTCAAAAGGTAACGTCCTTGACCCGCTCGACATGATTGATGGTATCGATTTGGATTCGCTCGTACAGAAGCGCACAGCGAATATGATGCAACCGCAGCTCGAAGCCAAAATTAAGAAGCGTACCGAAAAACAATTCCCGGAAGGCATTTCTGCTCATGGTACTGACGCGTTACGTTTCACCCTGGCGGCATTAGCTTCGACAGGCCGCGATATTAACTGGGATATGAAACGTCTCGAAGGATATCGTAATTTCTGTAACAAGCTTTGGAATGCTAGCCGTTACGTGTTGATGAATACCGAAGAACAAGATTGCGGTGTTGAAGGCGGTGAAATGACGTTATCACTTGCCGATCAATGGATTATTGAACAGCTCAACGACACTGTAAAACAGTTCCGTAGCGCACTTGATAACTATCGCTTCGACCAAGCGGCAAGCATCGCGTATGAATTTACCTGGAATCAATTCTGCGATTGGTATTTAGAACTTACCAAACCTGTTCTGTTTAATGGTACCGCCGAACAACTGCGCGGCACCCGCCATACGTTAATTTCAGTGTTAGAACAGTTGTTACGGTTATTACATCCACTACTACCATTTATCACGGAAGCTATTTGGCAGCGTGTAGCACCTCTGGCAGGGGTGAGCAGCGATACCATCATGATGCAGCCTTATCCGCAAGTGCAAGCACAGCAATTTGCTAGCGCGCGTGACGATATGGAATGGCTCAAGCAGGTCATCGTCGCGGTGCGTAACATTCGTGGTGAAATGAATCTATCCCCAAGCAAGCCACTACCGGTTTTATTTAAAAACGCCGATGACTTGGCTCATCAGCGCCTTGAGCAAAACGCAAACTTCTTAAGCGCGTTGGCAAAATTAGAATCAGTCACGTTCTTAGGGGCAAACGATGAGGCTCCAGCGAGCGCCACAGCGTTAGTGGCTCGTATGGAAATTCATATTCCGATGGCTGGTTTAATTGACACAGCAGCTGAACTTGCTCGACTAGATAAAGCAATCGAAAAGGCGCAAAAGGAGTTTGATTTGTTTACGCGTAAGTTAAGCAATGAGAATTTTGTTAGCAAGGCGCCAGCAGAAGTCATTGAGAAAGAGCGCGCCAAACAAGCCGAAGCTGAAGAAACACTTCATCAGTTGCAGCAACAGCGCGCTAAGATAGCCGCACTATAATATCGATAGTGATTGCTAGTTGCCGTTCGTTACGCTGCACTCGTGTTCTAAACCAACACGAGTGCAGCCGCTACAGCAATCAATGCCGCGAGCATTGGAATCGCCACCGTGACCACAAAAATATCTTTATAAGCCTCTTTATGGGTCAATCCCATCAACGTAAGTAACGCAATCACTGCGCCAGAATGCGGCAGTGAATCGAGCCCACCAGCCGCCAAATTAGCAATACGGTGTAACAATTCCGGTGCAATTCCTGCCTCAAGGTAAGCTGGAGCCAAGCTCGACATAAAGATCTGTAACCCACCAGATGCAGAAGCCGTTACCCCGGAAATTAAGTTCGCAGAGACAAATACGGATACCAAGGCTGGAATATCTAATGCCAGCAACCACTGTGCAAAGGCATGAAAACCGGTGGTTTGAATGACCACACCACCAAAGCCAATCACTGCAGCTGTGTTGATGAGCGGTAATAGAGCGTCGTCAACGCCCTGACCTGCAGCTTGCACGAACTGCTTGCGAACCGGCGGGAAAAGAACAAAGCACAGCGCACTCCCCACCAATAAGGCAAAACTTGCCCATAACACTGGCTGAGTCGACGCAAACTGCTGCCACGTACTATCAAAACCGATGCTTTGTAGAATCCTTGGCAAAATAATCGTGGCGAGCACTAGAATAATAGGCGCTAACGAAAGCCCTAGGCCTGGCAGCGGCTCGCCCTCTTTGGGCGCCAACGCTGCCATATGTTGATCTTTATCGTTCGCGATATAGTCCTCGCCCTGCCGCTGAGCTGCATGCCACTGTCGTTGCAGATACCACATGCCGAGACCAGCCATAATCACAGCAGCTAATACACCATACCAACCGCCAGCAAATAAATCGGTCGACAAGCTTCGTGCTGCAATAACATTATGAATAGATGGCGTACCAGGGAGCGCCGTCATGGTAAACGTACCGGCACCAAGCGCTATCGCTGCCGCATATAAACGGCGTGGTATATTCGCGGTGCGCATTAACGTGACGCCAATCGGGTACATGGTAAACATCACCACAAATACGACCACTCCGCCGTAAGTTAACACCGCGCAGACGAGCATAGCGATGAGCAACGCACGCTTTTGCCCTAACCAACTCATAATTCCAACAGCAACGCCCTGCGCCGCATGACTAGCCGCCATAACGCGACCGAACAGGCCGCCGCACAGAAAGAGCAGGAGAAAATTACCAGCAAAGCTGAATGCCCCAGAAGGGCCGAAAGGAAAATGCTTGAGGAATATATCTTCAATGGGGAGGTTATTAGTTACGCCAATAACCAACACTGAAATCAGTACAGCCAATAAAATGTTGACGCCACGCAGCGCCAATAAAATCAGTAATGCTAATCCAGCAACCAGCCCCAAATCACCTAACATTATGTATTGCCCTTTTATTATTGTTCTTAAAGGGCGCGGTGATTAGCGAATCAGTTTACTCTTCTTCGTCCTCTTCACCGAAAAACGTGCCCCAGCCATCGTAATCGACACCTGCGATATCCGCTATCTTGGTCACTTCCTTGGTCTGTGCTTGTAAAACTTGTTTCTCAAGTTTTACCTCACTAACAGCTACAAATGCAAATAAACGTGAGCCATCATCCAGATCGAACTCATCTGCGTCATCAACATGATAACCAACTTTAACTAACTCAACAGCGGCCTTCTCAAGCTTGGTAAAATCTGCACTCACTAAATGGTGTTCAATCTGAAATTTTTCTTGGGTATCAGCACCATCAGCTAGTAGTGCATCAACAGTTTCGTCACTTTGCTTCAATAATTCAGAAAGATCATTAGCCATGTGTCGTTTGTCCTTGCGCCAGTTCGTGATCAAGTTCGCTAATTTTCGACTGCATCAGCTCATGACAATGAGCTGCTAAAGCTCGAATTGAATCAGCGCTGTAATTTGCAATTTTAACGGGTTTTAACATCTCCACAATAACGGTGCCGTTATTCCATCGATTCAGTTTAATCCGTCCATGCAAATTTGACACGCAAATAGGAACAATATCGACATTGGCTTGCATTGCAGTACGGAACGCGCCGGTTTTGAATGGGAGTAAACCACGGCCATAGCTACGTGTGCCTTCCGGAAACAGTAGAATTGAAAGTTTACGTTCACGAATCGCTTCGGCGGCTTGTTCTATAGTGCCGTGAGCACGGCCTTTATTTTTGCGATCGATAAGAATATTGCCAGCTAGCCAATATAATTGGCCAAAGAATGGAATCCACTTTAGACTCTTCTTGCCGATACTTACGGTGTTTAGAGGCATCGCTCTGGCAAGCGTGAAAATATCATAACTATTTTGATGATTTGCAATATAGACGTGCGGGCCGCTTTCTTTGACTTCGTCAGGAATACGAATATCGAGTTTGACACCTAATAACCGATGCATACGCCCATACCAATGCGCAGCGACGGCGGTGTTGTTACGATGGAATGGACGAAAAATACAAATTAACAATAACAATGTACTGCCAACAACGATAAAAACACCTAACAGTACTATACGTAAAACAGCGAGCATGTAGTCTCCTTAATCACCAATGCCCGCTAGTATAACCTGTTAGGCGCCGAAAAACGTCCGATCAGTCTTGATTTTCAACAGTAATTGCATCAACTCGCTGTAATCCACGTGGTAATTTATTACCACGACGACCACGTTCACCGCGATAATGCTCAAGATCTGAAGGCTTTAACGTCAGCTTGCGCTTGCCTGCGAGTAAAGTAATCGGGCTGTCTGCTGGGACGACAGCAGCCGCAACCACGTATTCTTCTCGTGATTGTGCTCGCAACGTCGGAATACTGAGCATTTTATTTCCCTTACCTTTTGCTAGCTCAGGTAAATCACGAACTGGGAACAACAACATACGACCTTCATTTGACACCACAGCTAACAGGTCATTTTCGAGATCACCGACGGTACTTGGGGGTAATATCTTGGCACCAGTTGGGAGATTCAAAATAGCCTTGCCGTTCTTATTACGGCTTACCAGATCTCCAAACTTACAGACAAAACCGTAACCTGCATCTGAAGCTAATAGATAACGCTGGTCATCTTTCGCCATAAGCACTTGATCGACCGTTTCACCTGCAACCATACTAAAGCGGCCAGTTAATGGCTCACCTTGTGTTCTTGCTGACGGTAATCCGTGTGCTTCACAAGAATAACTGCGGCCGGAGCTATCAAGAAATACCACTTGCTGATTGCTTTTTCCTTCGGCCTGAGCCAAATAACTGTCGCCCGATTTATACGCTAAGCTAGCGCCATCAATATCATGACCTTTGGCAGCACGTACCCAACCCTTTTTCGAGAGCACCACAGTCACGGCTTCAGCTGGCGTTAAATCTCGCTCACTCAGAGCCTTCGCCTCTTGGCGTTCGATAAGTGGCGAACGGCGGTCATCACCATATTTTTCTGCATCCGCAAGAATCTCTTTGCGAATAAGTGTCTTCATACGACGATCTGAGCTGAGCAACAATTCAAGTTGTTGACGTTCTTGCTCGAGCTCGTCTTGCTCACCTTTTAGCTTAAACTCTTCAAGTTTTGCTAAATGACGTAATTTCAATTCAAGAATTGCTTCAGCTTGCGTGTCGGTGAGTCCAAAACGTTCCATAAGAACAGCTTTAGGTTCATCTTCATGACGAATGATAGCAATCACTTCATCGATATTTAGATAAGCAATTAACAAGCCTTCTAAAATGTGTAAGCGCGCTAAGATTTTGTCTAGACGATACTGCAGACGACGGGTGACGGTATCTTGGCGGAATACCAACCATTCTTTCAGAACACTTAGAATTGATTTTACTTGCGGTCGACCATCGAGCCCTAACATGTTCAAATTGACACGATAGTTTTTCTCAAGGTCAGTTGTCGCAAACAAATGTTGCATCATTTGCTCGACATCGATGCGATTCGAGCGCGGCACAATGACTAAGCGAGTCGGGTTTTCGTGGTCTGATTCATCACGTAAATCAGTCACCATTGGTAACTTCTTCGCTTGCATTTGGGCGGCAATTTGTTCGAGTACTTTGGCACCGGAGGCTTGGTGTGGCAACGCCGTGATAACCACCTCACCGTCTTCCATGTGATACTTCGCGCGCATACGAATCGTGCCACGCCCAGACTCATAGATCTTCACGATTTCTTGATGAGGCGTGATGACTTCCGCATCCGTTGGATAGTCCGGACCACGCAAGTGCTCCATTACTTCAGCTAAATCAGCGCTCGGTTTTTCCAGTAGCAATGCGCAAGCCTGCGCTACTTCACGTACGTTGTGGGGCGGAATATCAGTGGCCATTCCAACCGCGATACCGGTAACACCATTTAGCAAAATATGTGGTAAACGAGCCGGTAGCATGCGCGGCTCTTTCATGGTGCCATCAAAGTTTGGCGCCCAATCTACAGTGCCTTGGCCAAGTTCGCTGAGCAAAACCTCACTAAATCGTGATAGGCGTGCTTCGGTATAACGCATTGCTGCAAACGATTTCGGGTCATCTGGCGAACCCCAGTTTCCCTGTCCATCAACTAATGGATAGCGATACGAAAATGGTTGCGCCATCAAGACCATGGCTTCATAACATGCACTATCACCGTGTGGGTGAAACTTACCTAGAACATCACCGACAGTACGCGCTGATTTCTTATATTTCGCTAGTGCCGATAGACCAAGTTCAGACATCGCATAAATGATGCGGCGCTGAACTGGTTTTAAACCATCACCAATGTGCGGCAGAGCACGATCCATGATCACATACATGGAGTAATTCAGGTACGCATCTTCAGTAAATTTGCGCAATGGGAGTTGCTCTAAAGCGTCCATAGACATGTGAATAATTCTCCTTAAAGCTCGGCCAAGTCGACTAAGTTACCTTTACTTTCCAGCCAGTCGCGACGGTCTCCCGAGCGTTTTTTGGCAAGCAGCATATCCATTAACTCTTCTGTTGCTTCTGGCTCATCAACAGTCAGTTGCACCAAGCGTCGTGTATTCGGATCCATGGTCGTTTCGCGTAATTGCAAAGGGTTCATCTCACCCAATCCTTTGAAGCGTTGTACGTTTACTTTGCCTTTTTTCTTCTCTGCTTCAATACGATCTAAAATGCCCTGCTTTTCCGCTTCATCCAGCGCATAGTAAACTTCTTTACCAACGTCAACACGATACAATGGCGGCATCGCAACGTATACATGCCCATGATCAACCAGCGCTCGGAAGTGTTTGACAAACAATGCACAAAGCAAAGTTGCAATGTGCAAACCATCGGAATCCGCATCGGCAAGAATGCATATTTTGCCGTAACGTAATTGTTCTAAATCGTCAGAGTTTGGGTCCACACCCAGCGCTACTGAAATATCGTGAATTTCTTGCGAACCTAAGATTTGATCAGACTCGACTTCCCAAGTGTTTAGGATTTTTCCGCGCAATGGCATTACCGCCTGAAAGTCACGATCGCGCGCCTGCTTCGCCGAACCACCAGCAGAGTCACCCTCAACGAGAAACAATTCACCGCGCGATGGATCTTGTGTTGCGCAGTCGGTCAGTTTCCCCGGCAATGCAGGACCTTGAGTGACCTTTTTACGAACAACCTTTTTACTCGCCCGCATCCGTCGCTGGGCATTGTTGATACATAGCTCCGCTAATTGCTCTGCCTGTTCAGTGTGTTCATTCAGCCACAAGCTGAAAGAGTCTTTCACAACCCCTGAAACAAATGCCGCACATTGACGTGAAGACAAACGCTCTTTCGTTTGACCTGCGAATTGCGGATCTTGCATTTTTACCGACAAGATATAAGCGCAGCGATCCCAAATATCTTCAGGTGTTAAACGCACACCACGCGGTAACAAATTACGGAATTCACAAAACTCGCGCATGGCGTCGAGCAACCCCTGGCGTAAACCATTGGCATGTGTACCGCCTTGTGGAGTTGGGATCAGGTTGACATAACTTTCAGTGACGCCCTCACCGCCTTCCGGTAACCAAGTCACAGCCCAATCAACCGCTTCTTCGTTGCCGGAGAATGCACCAATAAATGGTTCTTCAGGAAGTGTTGGTAACTCGCGGACCGCTTCGACTAGGTAGTCACGTAAGCCATCTTCGTAAAACCAAGTTTGCTCTTCATTATCAACAAGGTTACGAAAAGTAATTTTTAAACCCGGACATAGAACTGCTTTAGCGCGCAATAAATGCGTCAATTTCAGTACTGAAAATTTAGGTGAGTCAAAATACTTTGGATCTGGCCAGAAACGCAAGTTGGTTCCAGTATTGCGTTTACCAACTGTACCCGTCACTTCAAGTTCGGCAACTTTATCACCGTTCTCAAAGGCCATTTGGTAAACTTGGCCGTCGCGTTTAACCGTCACATCAACTCGCGTTGATAATGCGTTTACCACCGAGATACCCACGCCATGCAAACCGCCGGAAAATTTATAGTTCTTATTCGAGAACTTACCGCCAGCGTGGAGCTTGGTCATGATTAATTCGACCCCTGGAACACCTTCCTCAGGGTGAATATCAACAGGCATACCACGACCATCGTCTTGCACTTCAAGTGATTGATCAGGGTGTAATGTCACCACCAGTTCGCGTGCATGGCCAGCTAGGGCTTCATCAACACTGTTGTCGATGACTTCTTGGCCTAAGTGATTGGGGCGCGTGGTATCGGTGTACATTCCCGGTCTGCGACGGACCGGTTCGAGGCCATTGAGGACCTCTATCGCATCGGCTTTGTAATCTGACATGCGCTTTTTTATCTCGTGTTGCACGGAATCGTTGTTATAGGAATGCCCATATACTGTTACAGGACGTCGAGAAACTCAAGCACAGCTGGCAAGTAGCGTGGAAAATCAACAAAACTATGATCGCCGCCTTGCTCAACTAGCATTCGCTGAGTTCGGTAATAATCTCGAGCCAGCTGGTAATCCAAACGCTCATCACCTGCCTGCAATAGCACCATTAAGTCCACATCTTGCGAGAACTGTTGCTCTGCCGCAATTAAAACTTCACGGTCGTCACTGTCGAGTTGATAATGCTCTTGTGTGTACGGATGAATCCGTTTAACCGCGTCTTCTGGCATCCAACTGTAAGAGCGTACTGCCGGATTAATCAATACACCACGAACTTGGCGTTGACGGTGATGCAGTTGACTCACCACATAATGCGTCCAAAAACCACCTAACGAGCTGCCCATGACTGCACTGATTGGTTGCTGCTCGATCAACTCATCCAGCATGGCTCGAATCGCTCTCATACGCGGCGGTTGTTGCGGCGCAAAGAGTAAGTTCGCGTCGACACCTTGGGCTTGCAAATAATCTTGGGTTTGGATAATTTTCAAACTGGCTGGCGAGCTTTCAAATCCATGTAAATATAACAACAAGGCTTAAACCTCCTGGAAATAGCCATTCGCTCGTATAAGTTGCAACCACTCTTGTAAAAAATGATTGACCTGATGCTTCTCATCAGCGTGGTGCATATCGGGGTTTGGTATCTCATAGCTTGCTTGAAGTCTACCAACACCTTGGCTTCTAACAACTTCTGCAAGCTGCGCATCGTGATAAAGACGCACATCAATTTGCGTTTCTCGCAATCCTGGTAACTGCGTCATCAACGCCTGCTGTTCAATTCTAACTTCAGTAGTGTAAGGCGCGGTTTCTAACACCGTCACCGCAAACCGTAATTGTTGCCCTACTTTAATGATTTTTGAGCCTGATTGTTTGACCCCAGCAATGATTGGCCGCAGCGCTGCATAGTTTATCGCCGCAAGTCTTTGCAGAGCTGCGAGGTCAAACTTGTAACGCTTTCGAATCACATCAGTTGTCATAAATCCTCAAATTGGCGTTTGTGTAATTGCAACCATTGTAGCCCAATCACACTTGCAGCATTGTTAATTTTTCCTGCTTCAAGCAATTGCACCACGTCACTGAACGGTAATACATGCACACGGATATCCTCATTTTCTGTGGCTAATCCGGCGTGACGAGCAGCTTTGCTGCTATCAACCAGTGCGATATAAATAGAGATCTTTTCCGTACAGCCACCGGGGGTTGATAAATACGTGAGCGCATAATGTAAGCTCTCGGTGGTTAACCCAGCTTCCTCTTCGAGTTCGCGGTGGGCCACCTGCTCTGCCGTTTCATCGTGGCTATCGTACATGCCAGCAACAAACTCGAGCAACCACGGTGACGCGCCAGTATCTAAGGCACCCACTCGAAATTGTTCGAGCACCACCAACGCATCATTGCTCGGATCATATGGCAGCACCACCACTGCATGGCCTCGGTCCATAACTTCGCGTTCAAATACAGGTGACCATTCACCCGCAAATAAACGGTGCTGTAACTGTAATTTGTAAATACTAAGAAAACCCTCTCTAATCGGTGTTTTCTCGATAATTTTTACGTCGTTTTGATGATATTTTTGCACAAGCAACCTTTTCTCGTTATTTAACGTCTTATGTACTCGATTGAACGCGAAATTGATTCATAACAATTGTAAAAAAAGCCATCTTTGGCACATAATTAGTTACACTTGAACCCATTCTGTTGCAACTGGCGCCATGCATTTAAATTCGTTTAACGGTAAACTAGTAAACATTCACGAGTGTATGTAAAATAGCAGCCAGTTTTTTGGCAAGATGATGCTTTCAAATAATTAGGACACCCTATCCATGAAAAAGCACGTATTATCAGTTTTAGTCGGCTTAACGCTCAGCGCAACAACCAGTGTTGCCTATGCCGACGACCTTGCACAAGTATTCCAACTTGCATTGCAAAACGATCCTACACTACAACAAGTTGATGCTCAGCGCCGCGCCGCACAAAAAGGTATCGATATCACCAAATCAGCTTTTTGGCCGCAAGTGAGCCTCTCTGCTGGATACTCTCGCAATGAATCCGAGAGCGCGACTTACGATTCCGTGGCCCAAAGCTTTATCGTCATTGATAGTGAAAACCGTGGCTGGAATGCGGGTGTAAACCTGAGCCAAACAGTGTTCGACATGAACGTTTGGGATCGCGCAGAATTAAGTGAGAAGCAAGCTTATCAAGCTGAAGTGAACTATTTAAGTGTACGTCAGCAACTCATGATTCGCGTCGTTAATGCTTACTTCACAGTACTTGAACGTCAAGATGACTTGGAGTTTGCAACCGCCGAGAAGAAAGCGATCGAGCGTCAACTTGAGCAAACCAAACAACGTTTCTCAGTTGGTTTAACAGCAATTACCGACGTACACGAAGCTCAAGCACAATATGACACCTCGGTTGCAGCGGAAATCCAAGCTAAAAATGCGGTAGAAATAGCGCAAGAATCATTGCGTGAAATCACCGGTCGTTATCATGAAGACCTCGCTCAATTAAATACTGAAACTTTTGCTCCCGAGAGCCCAGCGCCAGCAGATGCCATGCAGTGGGTGAAAATTGCAGAAGATAAAAACTTGCAGTTACTCGTACAGCGCGTATCTGTTGAAATTGCTGAGCAACAAATCGATTTAGCGCGTAACGGTCATTTACCAACCGTGTCATTGAATGGTTCATACTCAACTCGCGATACGACAACCACAGCCCGTGGTAACGAGATTGACATGCCGCGTATGGACTCAAACTCAATCGGTTTGTCCTTGAACGTACCAATTTTCACCGGTTTTAGAACGTCATCAGAAGTTGATCAAGCGCGTGAAAATTATGTCGCATCGAGCCAAGAGCTGGAAGGTGTCCGTCGCGGCGTTGAACGTCAAGTACGCAATGCCTTCTACGACGTTGTTGCTTCACAAGCCACGATTCGCGCTTTCGAGCAGGCAGTTGTCTCGGCGCAAAGCGCATTGAAAGCAACACAAACTGGTTTTGAAGTGGGCACCCGTACCATTGTTGACGTGCTAAATAGCACGCGTAACTTGTACAATGCTCGCCGCAATTTATCGAGCGCTCGTTATGGATACATTCGTCAGTATTTGACCTTGAAGCAAGCTTCAGGCCTAATTAGTGAACAAGATTTAGTAGCCATTAACGCAAGCTTGATTAATGAAAATAATTGAAAAACCGCACTTTGAGGCACGTTTTCTATTACCAAAATATTGGTTAACGTGGCTCAGCGTCGGCATTCTCTATACCATTTCTTGGCTGCCGTATCGTTGGCAGCTAGGAATGGGTAGAGGTTTAGGTCGACTCTTCTACCGCTTTGCTCCCCGCCGTGCCGCTATCGCCAGACGTAATCTCGAACTCTGTTTTCCAGATATGTCTTCAAGCGACATCGAATCTCTCGTCAGAAAAAATATGCAAAATACCGGTATCGCTTTTTTCGAAACCGGCATGGCATGGTGGTGGCCCGATTGGCGTATTCGTCGTAAGTTGCATGTGCATGGCGAGGAACATCTGCACGCTGCACAGAAGGATGGTAAAGGTGTATTACTTTTATTGTTTCACTTTTTGAGCCTTGAAGTTCATGCTCGCTTACATGGCTTTGTGAAACCTGCGGTTGGCCTTTATCGACCACACAATAATGCAGTCATGGAATATCTTCAGACCTTGGGGCGCGGACGCTCAAACAAGTACATGATTCCGCGCACCGACGTACGAAGTATGTTACAAGCGCTCGACCAAGGTGAAATTGCAGGTTATTTGCCAGATCAAGATTACGGCCGAAAGCGGACTGTTTTCGCCCCACTATTCGCGGTTGAAAAAGCCAGTACAACAACAGGTACCCTGCTGTTTGCCGGTAATGCTAATTGTGCTGTGTTACCGGTTACCTGCTTTCGACGGGATGATGGTAGCGGCTATGACATGACGTTTTATCCGGAATTTGAAAACTTCCCAACCGGCAATGATGTCGACGACGTCACCCGTGTCAATCATATGATTGAGTTCGCTATTCAGCAGCAACCTGAACAATATATGTGGATTCATCGCCGCTTCAAAACGCGTCCTAATGAAGATGATCCCGACCTTTATCAACGTTAACTAGTAACGTTAGTCAGTCAGCCAATATCGCCACGCATCAATCACCGTGTGGCGATATTCCTCTAAATTTCTTCGCGTTACGTTACCACGATCATCAAGAGCTAATTGGTGCGCAACTTCGCGCTCACCAATATACGCATTAATAAGATTCTGCGCTTGTTCAGACTGCATCAAGCCAACCTGTGCCGCTTGTTCTAATATACGAATATTATCGGTAAATTCTGTCAGTTCACTGTGTTCATGGGCATAACACAATACGAGAAACTGCACGAGAAACTCCAAATCAGTGATACCACCTGCGCCTTGCTTAACGTCAAACTCAAAGCCTTCCACTTTTGCTTGCAGATGCTCGCGCATTTTTTCACGCATACTGAGCACTTGCTCTCGCAGACTTGTCCTGTCTCGCTTTAGCGACAATTGTTGTTGTCGAATATCGATTAACCGTTGGCATAACTCCGGACTACCGAATACTGGACGCGCACGCACTAAAGCCTGTAATTCCCATGTCCAAGCATCTTCGCGCAAGTAGCCAGCAAAGGTATCAACCCTCGATACCAACAACCCAGCCTTACCTGATGGCCGCAAACGCATATCGACTTCATAAAGCGTACCGACCAAGGTTCGCGTGGTGAATAAATGTAAAATTCGTTGTGCTAACCGCAAATAGAACTGCTGAACTTCGATTGCTTTCGGTCCGTTAGTCTCACCGGAATAATCTGAGTCGGTGATAAATACTAAATCTAAATCAGAACCATAACCAAGTTCCAGCCCGCCAAGCTTACCGTAGGCCAATACCGCAAAACCCATGTTGTCGATATCCCGACCCGGCGGGTTTCCGTGCTTTTCAGTTAACTGGAACCACGCGAGTCGTACCACCTTTGCAATAATTGCTTCAGCTAGGTAACTCAAATGGTCACTCACTTTCATGAGCGGCAGTGCACCACTGATATCTGCAGCCGCCACTTTTAATTGCAGCACTTGTCGCGCTTGGCGCAGCGCATCCATCTGCGCTTCTAAGTCTTGTTCTTGTTCCGGAAGGCGTAATAGAAACTCATCTAGAAGCGCTGGATATTCCTCTAACTGAGGTAGTTGATAGAGATGTTGGGGATCAATTAACTCATCCAGTAACAGTGGATAGGTCGCTAATTGCTGTGTTAACCATGAGCTGGCTCGACATAACTTAATCAATTGTTCACGTGCGCCACTGTTCTCTACAAGTAATTCGACATAGGCGGTACGCGTCATGATTTTTCGGAGCACTTGGAACACCCGCTCCAGTACCGAATCAGAATCAGCAAATTGGACAATTCGCTCGAGCAATAGTGGGACCAAACGTGCCATCGCTTTGCGCCCACGAGGGCCTGAACCACGTTTGCGCACATCCATGCGTAACTGATTCACTTGTTGCCATATCAATTGTGCCGTGGCTTTTGCTAAACCTAAATCGATCAATACATCTACCGCAGTGTCATCTTCGATCATATCTTGCCACAGCAGCTGTAACTCACCGGCCTCTTCATCTTCAGCGTCAGGGTCACCGATCACTTGACGAAAATGCTGATGAACACGGGTCATCGTTATTTTGATTAATTCGTCAATTTCTCGCCAAGGTTTTTGATAGGCTAAACTGATACGTTGCTGTGCAGCATCATCGTCCGGTAATGTTTGTGTCTGCTCATCATTGAGCTGTTGCAATACGTGTTCCATTTTTCTTAAAACCGTATAACAATCTAGAAGTTCATCTACCGTTTCTGGCGTCAGTAATCCGAGTTCGGCGATAGCACGATAAGCTTGATAAATTGATTGCGTTTGCAACTGACGTTGCTGTCCACCGCGAATTAACTGAAATGCCTGAGCGATAAATTCAATTTCACGAATCCCACCGGGCCCCAGCTTAATATTTCGTTCAAGCCCTCTTCTTCGAGTTTCTTGCGTAATTAAACTTTTCATTTTGCGTAATGCATCAATCGCAGAAAAGTCGATATAGCGCCGATAGACAAAGGGACGTAACAATGCCGATAGCTGGTGTTGATAATTGGGTTCAGCGCCAATGATACGCGCTTTCACCATCGCATAACGTTCCCAGTCACGCCCTTGCTCCTGATAGTAATACTCAAGTGCAGATAAGCTTGCGACCACCGGCCCAGACTGACCGAAAGGCCGCAGACGTAAATCAACACGAAACACGCGTCCATCGGCGGTAATTTGATCGAGCATATTCACTAACGCTTGAGCTAACCGAGTAAAGAACACACTATTTTCGATAGGTTTACGAGGATGGTCGGTTTCGCCCTGCTGCGGATAGCAAAAAATCAGATCGATATCCGAGGAGAAATTGAGTTCGCCACCACCAAGTTTGCCCATACCGATAACTAGCAATGGTAGTGTTGTGCCGTCTTCATCGCGCGGGGTACCAAAGCGCTCACAAAAGCGCGGATATAGCCATGCCAATGAAGCACTGATAAATGCATCAGCTGTGGCGGTAATATGCGCTAGAACTTGCTCTAAGGACATTTGTTGCAATAAATCAGCCGCTGCAATGGTTGCATACCAACGCTGCCGCAACTGCCGCACCAAACGGTTCGCCTCAGTTTCATTTGTGCATTGCCCAAGATGCTCGTCTAACAGACGTTGATAATCAGTGACCGAAGGCAATACAACTTGTTCGCCTTGCCAGACAATTGCATCCGGCTGTTGCTCCAGTACACGAGCAACGAACTCGCTAATTGATTTTACCCGCGTTAGCATTTCCACCGTTACAGAATCCAATAGGGCTCTTGTTTGAGAGCTGCTCGCCGTGAACGTTCTAGGGCGTATAGCAGTGATTCCAGTTGCACCTCTTGCCAACTTAATAGCTTGTCGGTGTTTATGTCATCGGTATCTTTTATCGCTTCTCGCAATAGTTTGAGAGCCATAATCTCTCGAATACCGCGGAGCATATCCTGCCATGGAGCACGGAAGCTTTCACGGTCATCAGCGTCAAATAAATAGCCGACGCAATATCCCAATTGCAAGGAGCTTTGTAACTGCGGTAAGAGTTTTAAATACTGGTCCGCGCGAAGTTCCTCATGGCGAGTAAATGCCTCTAACACTTGTTGCCAATCTTCGCGCAAACGTTGTGCTGCCCATTGCTTCAGTGGGAGCTGAGTGAGTTGTTCATGTCGTGGTTGTTGAGCACATAACTCGCCCAATTCAAACAATGTCAGTTGATAGTCATCTCGTTTACTCAAGTTAATCACAAGCTCGAGCTGAACCGCATGTTCTTGCTGTTCAAGAATTTCATCATAAAGCTTCTGATTTTGTTCTAGCGCGCGATGATAGGCGCCATCTTCAGCGGTCAGCTCGTTAAGCCCATCATATCGACTCAACCAACCGAGATGCCCCAACACTTGCTCTAAGCGTACAATATGGTCACTGACATCAATTTCAAATAACGCCAGCTGCTGTAACACCACTTTTGATAAGCGAATACCATCGGTAATTCCAGCAACTGCGCGCACGCTGGGCTGCTCATTCAAGCAAGCATCGTTGTGCTGCCAATACTGTAGTGCGTATGCTAGCGCACGGTACAAGCCGCTACCAGCGTCATCATTCGGTTGTTGTCGAACAAAATGCGCATGCGTAAATGGCTCTAGAACTGATTTCTCGGCCAATAAATAGCCGCGCGCCGCTTTGCTTAAACTTCCTACGCGCGCATTAACGCGGGTAATAAACCGTCGAGCCAGTTTGTATGCTTGTGCAACGTCACCACCTTGAACCTCTAGCTCTATTTCACAAATTGAACGACGCTTATCGTTGGCAATAATACTACCTTCATCGAATACTAATTCGATAACGCCATCACCACTGGCAATGTGCCAACGATGCCGTGTGAAATCGGTGCGAAATATTTCTGTCAGCTCACGTTGTACATCAAATACTGGAAATTCGTCCGGCCAAATGTCTTCCTCAAACAGCGTTAAGTCAGGTTGGTCTTGAGTAACCACAACATTGTACTCGGGACGGCTATGCATACCGCCCAATACCTCGCCAGCCAATTTAACAGTTTGTTCGCGTTGATCATCGCGGCGCCGAATACGTAATCCGATATCGTGCTGACGCAGTTGCAGGTCTGGCGTATCGAAATATGCATTGCTCAATTCAAGTTGGCTTGGTTGCGCTTCTTTTGCCAGTTGCTGACACAACGCCAAAACGGCCTCGCGCTTGGCTGGTTCTACCAGTAACTTAAGTTCTATTTCTTGACTCACAAGTGGTCTCTTACACGTTGATTTTGCTTGCTTCATACGTTACTCGTACTCATTGTGCGGGTCAACTTAATTGGGCTTGACAGCGGTGTTTAAAAAATGCACCGTGGGCGCGTTTTACAGATTAAAAAAAATCTGATCAGACTAGGCTTTACGCGCGCCAAAAAAGTCATATACTGGCGCCCGAAATATGTCACCGCCAGCCTTGGGCTGAGTCCAACAGGAGATGCTATGTTCAAAGCGAGTGAAGTACTTGCGGCTCAGTATACCGGCGCCGACCTTGGTCGACTCCAAAAAGCGATAACTGCCAACTACTTGGTAGATGAAGATGCTTATTTGCGTGAGCTATTGCCTTTAGTCCCTCAAGAAGAATCAACTCTTGATACGGTAACTCAGGCAGCAACCGATTTAGTGAATAAAGTTCGCGACCGTGCTGATGGCGGTGGCGTCGACGCTTTCTTGCAAGAGTACAGTCTTGATACCAAAGAAGGCATCATTTTGATGTGTCTTGCGGAAGCTCTACTGCGTATTCCCGACGCGACGACAGCAGATGCTCTTATCCAAGATCGCTTGTCCGGCGGTGATTGGCAACGTCATATGGGACAGAGCGCTTCGTGGCTAGTTAATAGCGGAACGTGGGGTCTTGCTTTAACTAACAGCATGATTAACCCGACGGGGCAACCGATGGAAACGCCACGCGGTGTGTTCCGTCGCATGGTACGTCGCCTGAGTTCGCCGGTGGTGCGCAAGGCAACCTATGCTGCCATGCGAATTATGGGGACCCAGTTTGTTCTTGGTCGCACAATTCAAGAAGCCTTAAAAAATAGCCGAAATAACCGCGATAAAGGTTATACCCATTCATACGATATGTTGGGTGAAGCAGCATTGACGATGGCTGATGCACGTCGCTATCACGCTGATTATGTCAACTCGATTAAAGTTGTTGGCAAAGAAAACTTCAACAACCCAAATGCGCCGCGACCGACAATTTCGATCAAGTTATCGGCTTTGCATCCGCGCTATGAAGTCGCGAATCATGAACGTGTTCTTACTGAACTCGCAGCAAGCCTCACCGAACTGGTAAAACTAGCGAAAGAAGCTGACGTTGGTGTGAGCATTGATGCTGAAGAGATGGACCGTCTTGAACTCTCACTCGAGCTTTTCGAGAAGGTGTACCGCAGTGGCGTATGCAAAGGCTGGCCGCGCTTTGGCCTGGTTGTGCAAGCCTATTCGAAGCGAGCATTACCGGTACTTTGTTGGGTGACTGCGTTAGCGCGTGAGTGCGGCGATGAAATTCCTGTGCGCTTGGTAAAAGGTGCGTACTGGGATACCGAAATCAAACTATGCCAAGTAAACGGTTTACAAGGCTACCCAGTGTATACGCGCAAAGCCAACACTGACGTATCTTATCTCGCCTGTGCTCACTATCTAATGAGTCCGGCTACCGATGGCGCCATTTATCCGCAGTTTGCAACGCATAATGCACAAACGGTTGTCGCGATTCGTGAACTCAATAAGAAATACGAACGTCGTATTGAGTTTCAACGTTTGCATGGCATGGGTGATGACCTTTATGACACTTTGCTTGAGCAAGACCCGAAGGTAACCGTGCGTATTTATGCACCAGTGGGGGCTCACAAAGACTTATTGCCGTATTTAGTGCGTCGATTACTTGAGAATGGTGCGAACACCTCGTTTGTACACAAACTAGTGGACCCAGAAACGCCTGTTGCAGAGCTCACCGAGCATCCACTGCGTACCATGCTGAAGCATGAGCACTTCGCAAACCATAAGATTCCATTACCGACGCAGATTTTCAGCGATCGGAAAAACTCGTTAGGATTGAATATGAACATTCACTCGCAAGCTGATGATTTTATCAACGCCGTTCATCAATATCGTGATAAGCAATGGCAAGGTGGTCCGATTGTAAATGGTGATGTGGTTGATGCACACCATCGCGTCGCTATTCATAGCCCACAGAATACTAGTCAACAGATTGGAACAATTTGTTGGGGTGACAAAGCGCTCGCTGAGCAAGCATTACAAAGCGCAAACGCGGCTTATCGTCGCTGGCGTGATACTGATGTTAACGTTCGCGCCTCTGCGCTAGAGAAGCTAGCTGACTTAATGGAAGCAAACCGCAATGAACTTATTGCGCTGTGTACCATGGAAGCTGGTAAGAGCTTACAAGACGGTATTGATGAAGTTCGGGAAGCCGTTGACTTCTGTCGCTATTATGCGCAGCAAGCACGTGAATTGATGGGCGATGGTACGACATTGCCAGGACCGACTGGCGAAACGAACGAATTGTTCCTACAAGGTCGCGGTACATTTATCTGCATCAGCCCGTGGAACTTCCCATTAGCTATCTTTATGGGCCAAATCGCTGCTGCTCTAGTAACTGGAAACTGTGTCATTGCGAAACCTGCTGAACAAACCGGTTTAATCGCCTTCCGTGCAATTCAATTGGCATTAGAGGCTGGCATTCCTGGTGACGTACTGCATTATATGCCAGGCAGTGGTGCTGAAGTAGGTAGCTTCTTGGTTTCGCAAGAAGATATCGGCGGCGTGTGCTTTACTGGTTCAACCTACACTGCGCAGTCAATTAACCGTGCTTTGGCAGCCCGTACCGGCGCAATCGTACCATTAGTTGCTGAAACTGGTGGTCAGAACGCCATGCTCATCGACTCAACCGCCTTACCAGAGCAAGCGGTTACCGACATTGTTGCTAGCGCCTTCAAGAGTGCAGGCCAACGTTGTTCAGCATTACGCGTATTGTTTGTACAAGACGATATTGCGGATCGCGTGATTGATTTGCTCAAAGGTGCGATGGCAGAGTTAAAAGTTGGTGACCCGATGTTGCATGAAACCGATGTTGGCCCAGTGATCGATGGCGTTGCGAAAAGCAACCTTGAGCAACATATTAATGATATATCACAAGCTGGTCGCTTGATTGCTCGAGCGCCAATGCCTGAATACACCAATGGCGGCACTTTCGTTGCTCCAACTGCGATTGAGATTGATAGCATTAACCAGTTAGTCAAAGAAAACTTCGGCCCAATCTTGCACGTTATTCGTTATAAAACCAGCGAGCTTGACCAAGTGATCGAAAGTATTAACGGTACCGGTTTCGGTTTAACCTTCGGCATTCATAGCCGTAACGAAACCTTTGCTGCTGATATCGCTCGTCGTATCGATGTGGGTAACGTATACATCAACCGTAACCAGATTGGTGCGGTGGTTGGCGTGCAACCGTTTGGTGGTCGCGGAATGTCAGGCACTGGTCCGAAAGCTGGTGGCCCGCACTACCTCACCCGTTTTGTGACGGAAAAAACTCGCACCAACAACATTACTGCGGTTGGTGGTAATGCAACCTTGTTGTCACTAGGTGACTAGCGACAACAAGTTATTACGTTGAAATTCAAATAAGGTGGGCGACTAAAACTCGCCCACTTCGTGTTTATAAAGGCTCTCACTGCCGTCCTCAATCGCTCCAACCAAACCGTGGATACGCGGTAAAATACGAGCCATATAGAACTTCGCAGTTTTCACTTTGCTTGCCAGATACGGGCGCTCGTCAACTAACGGTTGAGCAACTTTTGCCATGCGCAACCACATATATGCAAATGCGACATAACCGACCAAGTTCAGATACTCGACAGCAACACTGTTGATGATATTTTCATCCTGTGTAACACGCTCAAGTACATGTTTCGTGACCTTGCCAACTAACTGAGTTGCCTCCGCCAATTGCTGATATTCTTTTTCTAAACCAGCTTGTGGTTCTGCTAAAAGAGCCTGAATATCTTCCAATAAAGGCTTAAGTAGTTCGCCTCGTGAACCAGCGACTTTCCGCCCCAATAAATCAAGTGCTTGAATACCATTGGTGCCTTCATAAATCTGAGCAATACGGGCATCGCGAACTAGTTGCTCTTGACCCCACTCACGAATAAACCCGTGTCCGCCAAATACTTGCTGACCAATCACAGTAGTTTCAAATCCGGTGTCAGTTAAGAAGGCTTTTGCCACCGGCGTGAGTAATTGAACTAACGCTTCGGCACGAGCTTTTTGCTGTGGATCTTGTGCATATTTTGCAATGTCTAACTGCTGGCCAACGTAAGTTGAAAAGGCACGACCACCTTCAACGAACGCCTTCATCGTCAATAACATACGACGCACGTCGCCATGCACAATTAACGGATCCGCTTCTTTATCCAGTTCACGCGTTGCTTTTGCGCCGCGACCCTGAATACGATCTTGCGCGTATTCCAAAGCATTTTGATAAGAGCGCGCGGCTGCGCCTAACCCTTGAATACCCACCCCAAGACGTTCGTAGTTCATCATGGTAAACATGGCTGGTAATCCTTGATGTGGCTGACCGACTAACCACCCTTTCGCCCCATCAAAGTTCAGCACGCATGTTGCTGAGGCATGAATCCCCATCTTGTGCTCAATAGAGCCGCAGTGAACGCCATTACGCTCGCCAATATCACCATCAACATTAACCAGAAACTTTGGTACCAAGAAAAGGCTGATACCTTTGCTGCCGGCTGGTGCGTCAGGTAACTTGGCCAGCACTAAATGAATGATATTGTCAGCAAGATCATGTTCACCACCAGTGATAAAAATCTTAGTCCCTGAAATGGAGAAACTACCATCGTCATTAGGTACCGCTTTTGAACGGATGATACCTAAGTCAGTGCCCGCATGCGGTTCAGTGAGGCACATGGATCCGGTCCATTGCCCTGTGATCATTTTCTCGAGATAGGTCGCTTTTAGACTTTCATCAGCGTGCTGATCGATCGTCATAATCGCGCCAGCAGTTAAGCCAGGATAAAGTGAGAACGAGATATCAGCTGCGCATAGCATTTCTTCGTACTGGGCGGATACACTTTTCGGCAATCCCATGCCACCGAACTCAGGGTTAGCGGTAACACCAACCCAACCGCCTTCGGCTAGTTGTTTAAAGTTTTCTTTGTAGCCTTTTGGCGTAGTCACAACGCCATTGTCAAAAGACACGCCTTCTTCATCTGCGGCGCGAGCATTTGGAGCAATGAGCGTTTCTGCTAACTTAGCGCCTTCATCGATAATCGCTACAGCGGTATCAATATCCAATTCAGCAAGCTCGCCGAACTGCGCCCAATCTTTATCAACTTGGAAAACGTCCTGCAGTACAAACTGCATATCTTCACGTGGAACACGATAATCCGCCATAACAACACCTCTTTGCTGACGATGATTTCACGGTGAAATCAAACAGTAGATTTAAACAGGTGTTTTAATAACAGATTCGTTATGGCTTTGTCCAGTCTTCTAAGGCGGGTTGCTGAAAAGCTTGATCATTTTTTGACAGCACCACGTGTGCAGGTGCGATAGCTAAGATTGTCAAACCTTGATAACTTTCGCCTTCAAATAAGCGGATGCCACTAAACTCAATCCAACGCGAGTTAGGACGGGAGGAATATTGGTGCCCATCGTAGCTAAAGCTTGGAATTGAACGCTGAAAGCTAGGGTTTAATTGCGCCAGCGTTGGCACCACACTTAAATTTTCTCCCTGTTCCCCTAATGCGCTTTCGAACGCACTGAGCATTTCGGGAGAAATTTGATTGAGGTCAATCGCTTGATTATCGTTCACGACCGAGCTGTCGGCTTGCTGTTCTGCTGCACTGATTAATTCTTCGCCAGATTGCTCTGTCACTTCAGGCTCTACTTCTCTCTCAATACGCCAATTGGGCTGAATAATAGCGACCACAGAGCCGAGCTGATATTGCGCTGGCGCCGTTACTGGTTGTTCATCTTGTGATACTGCCGAATGCGTGCCGGAAGCGTTATTCATCAATTGCTGACTAATTAACCACCCCGAAACGCCAGCGATGAAAATGACCGCCACCGCAATAAATAATTTTATCAGAATACCGGTGCCTTGTTGCGCAGACTGCAGAGCGATCGACCCCGGTTGCTGCAACAGCGGCGACTGTTGATTGCGCAACGCTTTAAGTACGGAAGACATTAACGCCCCTCCAAAATTTGAGTATCAGCTAAGCGCGGACCTGATGTCGTGTCATTAGCACTCAACCATGCCAATGTTAGTGCATCCAGTTGACCCGTGACTTTCACACCAGCTTGCTGCTGCACATGTCGAATTTGCGCGGTGACTTCCTCGCGTCGATCAGCACCATGCTTGAGTAACTGCTGCGCCAGCCATTGTTGATACACGGACTGTTCCTCTTCAGCATCACCGTCGAAATAGCCTGGCGGCTGCGCAATCACAATCACGAACTCACCTGTCCAATCACTATTTGGTGTAGCGGCTTTATCGTTTACCAACTGATACGCGCCATCTTGTAACGTCAACAGCGCTGGGATTTCCGGGATAAGAATTTGATCGAGACGCGCACTCCCGCCTAGGCAAAGTAATTCAAACGACTGGATCCATTCACAAAAAGCTTGTTGCTGCGGTGGATTCGGAAGTCTCCAAGCCTGTGCCAACAACTCAATTCCCGATTTATTCGTCGGCGTCGACACAGCCATTGATTGTGGCGTTTCAACCTGGCGCCAATACCAGTTTCCTAATCCAGTTAATCCCGCAATCACAACACAAGCCGCTAATAACTGTAGCCAACCGAACTGACCACGAGCTCTATGCTGCGGTACTGGACCGTCTAATTCGTTCGTGGCAATTTGAATATGACGCACCGATACTACCGGCAGTTGCTCGTTATAAGCCGCAAGCAAAGCGCGGTCACAAAGTAAGTTTAATCGACGCGGAATGCCTTCACTTGCCTGATGGACTTTTTTAATAGCTTTCTTGTCAAATAATCCGCGCTGCGCGCCGGCTACCTGTAACCGATAATTAATGTAGCGTTCAGAATCAGCCAATTGCAGCGGTAACAGGTGATAACGAGCCGTTATACGCTGCGCTAGCTGACGTAATTCGCGCCGGCGCAATAAATCTTGTAATTCCGGTTGACCAATTAGTATAACCCGCAGCAATTTGTGCTGATTCGTTTCTAAATTCGTCAGTAGCCTTAGTTGCTCAAGTACCTGTGGTTGCAAATGCTGCGCTTCATCAATTAACACCACACACTGTTGATTTTGCGCATGAGCCTCGAGTAAAAATTGGCTGAGTTTATCGGTTAGTTGCTTCGCTGTTACCTGGCTTTTGTTGTACTCAATACCAAACTCATCGCAAAGCGTTGCCAGCAATTCATCTGAGTTCAACATTGGGTTTAAGATGAATGCGGTACGGGTTTGCTCCGGAAGTTGTTCTAATAGTGCACGCGAAACGGTCGTTTTCCCGGTGCCGACTTCGCCGGTCAGTAAGATAAAACCGCCGCTACCTTGCAAACCATAACTGAGATGTGCGAGCGCTTCTTGATGGCGCTCACTGAGATATAAGAATTGTGGATCGGGTGCAATTGAGAATGGCTCGGTGTGCAATCCAAAATAATTGAGATACATGGCAACTTCGCTGCATTAATAGTTATAGTATGAAACAGTGTAACGACTCGCTTGCATCAGAGCTAGTGATTCGCGATGATCATTAAAAAGCAAAAGGAGCAAATGTGGAAGTTTATCTCGTCGGTGGCGCAGTGCGTGATCAACTCTTAGGTAAGTTCGTTCATGAACGCGACTACGTGGTAGTAGGCGCGCGCCCAGAAGATATGCTTGCGCAAGGTTTCCGCCAAGTCGGCAAAGACTTTCCGGTATTTTTGCACCCGCAAACTGGCGAAGAATATGCTCTTGCCCGCACCGAACGTAAATCTGGAGCAGGCTACACTGGCTTTACAATTTATGCCGCCCCCGACGTTACCTTAGAGGATGATTTAATCCGTCGCGATTTAACTATTAATGCTATTGCACAATCTGCAGATGGCAAGCTCATTGACCCCTATGGTGGCGTTAATGATCTCAAAGCTAAAACACTACGCCATGTGTCTTCAGCTTTTGCGGAAGATCCGCTAAGAATATTACGTGTCGCCCGCTTCGCTGCTCGCTTTGCAAGCGATGGCTTTACCGTTGCTTCTGATACATTACAACTGATGCGCAAAATCAGTCATAGTGGGGAGCTCAAAACACTCGCGGCGGAACGCGTTTGGCGGGAAACTGAAAAAGCTATGGCGACGGGTTCGCCGCACGTTTTTTGGCAGGTATTACAACAAAGTGAGGCATTTGAGCCTTGGTATCACGAGTTAAAATCCAACATTAATATTAACCAGCTCAAATCTTACATAGCCGAAGTGGAAACAGCTGCTACTCCCTCATTAGCTTGGGCACTCAGTTGTTACTCATTGTCAGTTACTGAACTTGCCAAGCTCCACGAACGACTAAAAGTTCCTAATAACTATGCCGATATTGCGATGGCGGCTCGAAAACTGAACTGGAAAAAGACAGAAAAAGTCGACGCGTCATGGGCATTTCATGCCATTAGTAAGGTTGACGGCTGGCGACGCCCAAACATTGTCCATGAGTTGCTTTTTATATGGCAAGCGCTCGGTATGGTGCAGGCTGATATTGAGCGAGTGCAACGAGCATTCGCACAAGCGCAGCAGGTTAAGGCTGGTGATGTGATTGCTACTGCTCAACAAAATGGTAATGAACTCAAAGGCCCCGCCATTGGCGAGGCAGTAAGCGCAGCACGGTTAACCGCAATGCGCCATTGCTGGTCGCAAACTTAATAACCTAACTCTAAATAAAGAAAGCGAATAACACAGCGCCAAGTGCTAATCGATAGATGACGAAAGGTAGCATGCCCATGCGGCTAATCACCTGCAAAAACACGTGAATACAAACATAAGCTGCAATAAAAGATGCGACAACACCAAGGAAAATTGCTGACCATGCAACCGCTTCTGGTTGTTGCACTAATTTCATGCCTTGATAACCACCGGCCATAATAATAATCGGAATGGACAGCAGGAAACTAAACCGCGCTGCGTCGGTTTTTGTCAAGCCCAGCATCATGCCTGCAGTCATGGTGATGCCTGAACGCGAGGTACCTGGAATCAGCGCGAGTGCTTGCGCGGCGCCAATAATCAATACTTGTTTTAACGACAATTGTTCAATAGTTTGCTGCTGTGACGCACGCACATCGGCGTACCAAAGCAATAACCCAAATGCGACAGTGCTGGTTGCAATAACCAACGCCGACCGCGCAAAATTTTCGATTAAATCATTGCCCAGCAAGCCGGCTAGTCCGGCGGGGATAGTTCCCCAGATAATCAACCAAGCGAGACGACTATGCGCATTATGTTGTCCACGCAAACTCCCAAACCAGTTGACCAATAGCTGCCCTACTTCTTGACGGAAATACAACATGACCGCTAATAAGGTACCTACGTGCACTGCAACATCAAAAGCTAACCCTTGATCTTCCCAACCAAATAACTGCGAAGGCAAAATAAGATGTGCCGAGCTAGATATCGGTAGAAACTCGGTAAACCCTTGAATTAAAGCAAGAATGATAGCTTCCCAAATGCTCACAGTACAAACGTCCTTCTAATGTGAATGGTCAATAATAAGGTAAGGTAGCGGTTCAAACGCTAAGGATATCGGCTCTAGTTTTTGTTCACCAGAATAATTTGACCAATGTTCGGTAAATGTTTTATTGGTAATCGGATGACGCACGTCCGGGCTCAATTCAGCTAGCGGCCATAACACAAACGCGTTGGTTAAAATTTCGGCGCGTGGCAATTGCACTGGTGCAGCGCTAACCACAGTATCGTACATCAGCATGTCAATATCGAGGGTGCGGGGACTAAATCGGGTTGCACTACCATCATGGCCATGAGCTTTCTCTATGGTCTTACAGATTGTCTGAATTTCATTAATCGAAAGGTCGGTCTCTACACAGGCAACCAGATTATAAAAACGACTACCTGTAAAACCTACAGAATCGCTTTCAAATACCCGTGATACGAACAGCGGCCGCTGCTCACTTGCAAAAGTGTCATGCAACGCACAAATGCCCGCTTTAATAAAATGCTCGCGGTCACGATTACTGCCGATACCAAACCAAACCCAACTCACTGCGCTAGCCTGATAATTTCAACAGCTGTTTGACGAGCGGCGGCAACTGCCTGGGGTTTGCTCACTTTTACTCGAACACGTGGCGCATGAAACTTTTCAAGCACCAAGGTCGCTATTTCTTCGGCGACGGTTTCGATAAGAGCACGCGGACGCGCCTGAATTAGCTGAATAATGGCTTGGCTCAAGGCATCATAATCTAATGCATCTTGAAGTTGCTCTGACAAAGCTGCTTTACGATTGTCCCAATCCATTTCCAAATCTAATATTAATGGTTGTGTTTGCTCGTGTTCCCAATCGTAGACGCCAATAAATGCATCGACGACTAAGCCCTCAATAAAAACTTTATCCATGGAAGAGTCCGTATCAATAGAAATTCAACGCTAAAGCACTTATGCTATGGGTTTGCATAGTAACGGAAAGCGAACCAGAAGCAAACGGCAAAACTCTGTCGTCAACTTAAGTGAGTCAGCTATGGGTGCCCTGATAATATTAGCGATTATTTCAGCCTATTTGTTCGGCTCTATTAGCAGTGCTGTTCTGATTTGTCGCTTATTCGGTTTACCCGATCCCCGCACGTCTGGTTCCAACAATCCCGGTGCTACCAATGTTTATCGCTTAGGTGGGAAACTTCCAGCAGCGTTAACATTATGGTTTGATGTTCTAAAAGGTATGATTCCGGTATGGGGCTCATATTTTCTTGGAATAGAGCCCTTCTACCTCGGAATCATCGCTGTTGCAGCCTGTCTTGGGCATATTTTTCCACTTTACTTCCATTTTCGCGGCGGTAAAGCAGTAGCAACAGCGCTGGGCGCAATGTTTCCAGTTGCATGGGAAATGGCATTGCTGTTGATTGCGACTTGGCTGGTGGTATTTAGAATCAGTCGAGTGTCATCAATGGCGGCACTAGTAACGGTAAGTTTGGCACCGTTTTATGCGTTTTGGATAAAACCTCAGTATACAGTTCCAGTCATCATGATTTCGGTGTTAATCATGTGGCGTCACCAATCGAATATTGTTCGTTTACGCAGCGGCCAAGAACAACGAACTCGCCGAAACGATTAATCGATTACGAGCCACTCGGTTCCGAGAGTTCTGCCAGTGGCCAGCGAGGGAAAGTTTTCACAGCAATATCAGTTCGCTCGCCAGCTAATAAGCGTTGCGCGCCAGCAAATGCGATCATGGCGCCATTATCAGTACAAAATTCTGGGCGTGGAAAGAATACTTGGCCGCCAATACGATCGGCAAATTCAGCTAGCTGCTCGCGTAAATGTTTATTCGCACTCACCCCTCCAGCAACCACCAACCTTTTTAAGCCAGTCTGTTCCAAAGCACGACGACATTTAATCACTAAAGTATCAACAACAGCATCCTGAAATGCGCGCGCCACATCGGCAAGTTGTTGCGGTGAACCGTCGGTAGCGGCAATCGTATTTGCTGCAAAAGTTTTTAAACCGCTGAAAGAAAAATCTAACCCAGGGCGGTCGGTCATTGGACGCGGGAACTTGTACTTGTTTGGCAAACCTTGCTCGGCCATTTTAGCAAGTCGCGGTCCGCCTGGGTAATCAAGTCCCATCAATTTCGCAGTTTTATCGAAAGCTTCGCCAGCGGCATCATCAACAGACTCGCCCAACAAGGTGTATTTACCGATGCCATCAACCTGCACGAGTTGTGTATGTCCACCCGAGACTAACAAAGCGACAAACGGAAATGCCGGCGGGTTATCCTCTAACATCGGTGCGAGCAAATGTCCTTCCATGTGGTGAACCGCGATTGCTGGAATATTCCAACCGAATGCCAGACTACGGCCAATACATGAGCCGACTAACAAAGCACCGACAAGCCCTGGTCCTGCGGTATAAGCAACACCATCAATATCATCAGCTGATAAATTTGCGTCAGTGAGCGCTTTTTGAATTAGCGGAAGCGTTTTGCGGACATGGTCGCGTGACGCCAATTCTGGCACCACGCCACCGTAATCAGCGTGTAGTTTAACCTGCGAATATAACTGGTGTGCTAATAAACCTTGGTCGGTATCATAGATTGCAATACCGGTTTCATCACAGGACGTTTCTATTCCAAGCACACGCATGTTAAGCCTCAAAAATCTGGTGTAAAAAGCGGCGCACAGTTTACCCCAGATTTTCGTCAAAGTCAGTCGAGATCGACCGTTGCTCCTTGCAACGCGCTATCATCGTCGCTGGCATTACTATCGCCACTTAGTTTTATACGCAAACGTAGATCATTCGGCGCATCGGCATGACGTAATGCTTCGTCATAACTGATGCGGCCAGCTTTGTAGAGATCAAACAACGCTTGGTCAAAAGTTTGCATGCCGAGTTCGCGTGATTTCGCCATAATTTCTTTAATTTCACCCATATCGTTGGTTGCGATTTTTTCTGCAACAATTGGGCTATTGAGTAAAATTTCGATTGCCGCAACTCGGCCACCATCAATGGTCGGAATAAGCTGTTGCGCCACAATGCCACGCAAGTTCAACGAAAGATCGAACATCAATTTACCAATTTTCTCTTTCGGAACCATGTGCATGATTCGTTCAATGGCTTGGTTGGCGTTATTGGCGTGCAATGTGGCGACACACAAGTGACCCGTTTCAGCGAAAGTAAGTGCGTACTCCATTGTTTCTTGCGAACGAATCTCACCCACAAGAATCACGTCTGGCGCTTGCCGTAATGAGCTTTTTAAAGCCGCTTCAAACGATTCGGTATCGCTACCCACCTCGCGCTGCGTCACCATTGACTTGGCATGTTCATGAACAAATTCAACCGGGTCTTCAATCGTTAAAATGTGACCTTTGGAGTTTTGATTGCGATACCCTATCAATGCTGCCAACGTGGTTGATTTACCGGTGCCAGTGCCACCAACAACCAACATCAAGCCGCGCTTGTTCATGATTAACTTCGTCAATACTTCTGGTAATTTAAGCTCTTCAACCGTCGGAATTTCAGTGACGATTCGACGCACGACCATGCCAGCACGTTGACGCTGCCAAAACGCGCTGACTCGGAAACGCCCAATTCCCTCTCTAAAAATCGCAAAATTTGACTCTTTCTCATCCATGAATTCTTTCAGATGTTTATCGCCAAGAGCTTCTTTTACAATTGCTAAAGCCGCGTTATCACTGAGTTTTTGTTCAGTTAATGGGGTTAATTCACCATTAATTTTTGCACTCGGTGGCAAGCCCGCTGAAATAAATAGATCCGAGCTATTTCGCTCCACCATTATTTTTAATAATTTATCTAAAACCATGGTTAGAAAGAGTCCTTATTCGCGGCTTTTGCTTTTGCGTCAGCACGAGAAACGAGGCCTTGGTTCAGCAGGTTCTGCAAGCATTGATCGAGTGTTTGCATCCCATGCGCTGCACCGGTTTGAATCGATGAATACATTTGTGCGATCTTATCTTCGCGAATCAAGTTTTTAATCGCAGAGGTCGCAATCATAATTTCGTGCGCGGCGACACGGCCACCGCCAACTTTTTTCAATAGTGTTTGCGAAATGACGGCACGCAGTGACTCTGAAAGCATCGAGCGAATCATCGGCTTCTCATCGCCGGGAAATACGTCAACAATACGGTCAATAGTTTTTGGTGCAGACGTGGTATGGAGCGTACCAAATACTAAGTGACCCGTTTCCGCGGCGGTCATCGCCAGTCGAATGGTTTCAAGGTCACGCATCTCACCCACGAGGATGACGTCAGGGTCTTCACGCAATGCTGAGCGCAATGCATTATTAAAACTATGGGTGTCACGATGCACTTCACGTTGGTTGATCAGGCTACGCTTGTTCTTGTGCACAAATTCGATTGGATCTTCAATGGTCAGAATATGATGATATTTACTTTCATTGATGTAATCGATCATCGCCGCTAACGTGGTTGATTTACCTGAACCGGTCGGCCCGGTGACCAACACCAAACCACGCGGGTTGTCTGAAATAGTTTTGAAAATTTCTGGAGCGCCCAGTTGCTCTAGTGTGAGTACTTCACTCGGGATAGTCCGAAATACAGCGCCAGCACCACGGTTCTGCACAAAGGCGTTAACCCGGAAGCGCGCTAAGTCAGGAACTTCAAATGAAAAATCGCATTCTAAGTTTTGTTCGTATTCTTTACGCTGGCGATCATTCATGATGTCGTAAACCAGCTCCTGCACCTGCTTATGGCTAAGCGCAGGGATATTTATTTTACGAACGTCACCGTCTACCCGTATCATAGGAGGCGAATCAGCTGATAAATGTAAGTCTGACGATTTATGTTTAACAGCGAAACTGAGTAACTCAGTGATATCCATATAACAGCCTCTTGTAAGTGAGTTTTAGCAATTGATGAATAGCATAGCTGAACGCATAAAAGAAGTCCGTAATGAAATTGCTCGCGTTTGTGAGCAGCATGAAATCGTGCCAAATCGGGTAAAATTAATTGCGGTAAGTAAAACTAAACCCGCATCAGATATCGTCTCGGCCTATGCCGCCGGCCACCACGACTTCGGCGAAAACTATGTACAAGAGGCAATTGCAAAGATTATGCAATTGTCGGAATACGACATTACCTGGCATTTTATTGGTCCTATTCAGTCTAATAAGACACGTGATATCGCTGAGAATTTCGCATGGGTTCATAGCGTCGATCGCGTCAAAATTGCTCGCCGCTTAGCGGAGCAACGACCCGCACATTTACCACCGTTAAATGTACTTATTCAGGTGAATATCGATGATGAGCAATCAAAAGCTGGTGTAGCGCCCTCCGAAATCAATGAGCTTGCAGCGACTATTAGCAATTTCCCACAATTACAATTGCGCGGATTAATGACAATACCTGCCGCGCAATCGAATCCAAGTGACTCCGGAGCAAGCTTTGCCGCAATGCAGCGGTTGTTTTTAGACTTACAGTCCCAATATAAACAAGTGGATACCTTATCAATGGGCATGAGCGGTGACTGGCCATACGCTATCGCAGCGGGAGCCACTATGATTCGAATTGGCACCGCAATATTTGGCGCTCGTGCCCAAACACCCAAAAATACAGGAGACCTTGCATGACAACTTCGCCTCGTAAAATCGCCTTTATCGGCGCCGGGAATATGACTCAAAGTATTGTCGGAGGCATGGTCAAAAGTGGCTACCCAAGTGATCACATTTATGTCAGCAATCCGAGTCCAGAAAAACTCGACAAGCTAAAAACCACCTTGCAAGTACATACTAGCCAAGACAACCAAGTCGTCGCTGAAGCTGCAGATGTGATTGTGCTGTCAGTCAAGCCTCAGCTCATGGCGGATGTTTGTGCCACCCTGAAGCAACAAGTTGCAAATCTAGACAAAAAGTTAATCGTCACTATCGCTGCCGGTATTCGAATCGAAAAATATCGTCAATATTTAGGCGAAAACATTCGTATGATTCGGGTGATGCCGAATACACCATCGCTCGTGGGCAAAGGTATGTCAGGCCTCGTTGCGGATGACCGTGTATCCGAAGCTGACAAAGCATTTATAACCGACGCTTTTGATGGTGTTGGCGCCACTCTGTGGGTCGCTGACGAAGATGAATTAGATATTCTCGGTGCGGTTGCAGGCAGCGGTCCTGCATACTTTTTCGAGTTTATGGCGAGTTTACAGAAAGCAGCAACAGCGCTCGGATTCGACCGTGACAAAGCACGTCAAATGGTGCAACAAACCGCATTGGGTGCAGCTGAAATGGCTATCGCCAGCAAGTTAGAGCTCGAAGAGTTACGTAAACAGGTGACCAGTAAGGGTGGTTCAACTGCGAAAGGCATTGAAGTTTATCAAGCCGCAGATATTGATGACATTTCGGGACAAGCCGTAAAGGCAGCAGTGCAACGTAACCAAGAAATGGCTAAACTGTTTTAATTCATTTATCTAGAGAAGCTTTATGAACGCATTACGCTTTTTGGTTGAGATTGTCTTTGATTTATTCCTAATCGTTGTGTTGCTCCGCATTTGGATGCAGGCTGCACGGGCTGATTACTTTAACCCAATGAGTCAGTTTGTCGTGAAAGTAACAAACCCGATTGTAAAACCGTTGCGGAGCTTTTTACCAATGGTCGGCCAGTGGGATATTGCGACGATGGTTCTGGCCTATCTGGTTGGTATTGGTAAAATCCTTATCCTTTCCAACATCGCCGCCGGTATGACACCAATGTTCAGCGACACCTTGCTGATGGGGTTAGCCGTTGTGCTATTTCAGTTTCTGTCATTGCTCTTTTGGTTAGTTATCATTATGGCAATTATGAGCTGGTTTAACCGCGGTTATAATCCGATGATGGCAATGATTGAGCAATTAACCCAACCATTCTTGGCACCGATTCGTCGCATTATTCCGCCCATTGGCGGCCTTGACTTATCCGTACTAGTATTGATTGTTGCGATTCAATTTATCCGCATATTGTTGGGTAATCTGTTTGGTTTAGGAATGGGATTATGAAGCAGATTTTCATTACTGTTTTCACAATTTTTCTGATTGGCTTGGGCAGTAACGATCTTCAAGCAGAACAAAGTAAGCGGTTAGGCGCTTGGGAAGTACACTACAATGCCTTCAATTCAACTTTGTTGCGCCCTGAAATGGCGGCTCAGTATGGGCTATCGCGAAGTGCAACGTTAGCCACCTTGAATATTTCGGTGCTTGATGCCACGGCGCCAGGAAAACCGGCGCAACAGGTAGAGATTTCAGGCTATGTGATGAACCCATTGAGCCAACAACAAACGCTAGACTTCAATGAAGTTATTGAGGGTGAAGCGGTGTATTATCTAGCTCAAACCCGCTTCTCTAATCTTGAAACATTGCGGTTTTTTATCACAATTAAACAAGGTGACCAGACGCAAGAATTGCGTTTTCATAAAGAGTTTTGGGCCAACTAATTAGTTGGTCTTTTCTTCTAGCAGTTTCACACCTACTTGCTTGATAAAGCCATCGTCAGTAACGTCTCGCACCGTTAATATGACTCGCTCAAGTTGTAATTGGTCACCAATGACCACGCGACGATGGAATCTCTCCGTGAAGTACTCATGTATGGACATACCGAGTAGTCTACTATCGAGATCACCGACTGGATAAAAGCTAGCAACGTCTTTCAACATTAATTCGCCACGCAAAGTGAAATCACCAAAGAATTGGCTACTCTGCAATTCAGTGGGTTTACCACCAGCGGCAAGTACACGACTTATGGCATCGACATGTTTGAGTTTCGCAACAACAATCACGGTATCAGACTCTTGCAAAACGGGCTGACTTTTCGGCAGTAACCACTCACCATCACGAATAATGCCGACAAACTCAACGTCAACATTCCAACGCAATTCATCCCAATGATGATCACAAGCCGGTGAGCGCTCACTAATTTGATAAGCCCAGACTTCCATCGGATCTTTACTGCCAACGCGATCTAACGGCATCCGTCTATCTGGCTCGGCCGGAGCCGGAACTTCGAGACCTAGCCAGCGTGCCATCGGCGCAAGTGACCAGCCCTGCACAATCAGCGAGACCATGACCACCATAAAAGCAATATCAAAATAAAGCTCTTGGTTAGGAACCCCAGTTAACCATGGATAGAGCGCCAAAATAATGGGTACCGCGCCGCGTAACCCAACCCAGCTAATGAACACTTGTTCGCGCCACGGAAATACAAAAGGGATGAGACTAATTAATACTGCTAACGGCCGCGCGACAAATATCATTAACACCGCGACACTGAGTGACAAAGTCCAATACTCCATTAAGTGCGAAGGCGTTACCAACAACCCCAGTATTAAGAACATCATGATTTGACTCAGCCACGCGAGACCGTCTTGTACCTGCAAAATGTGAGGTAATTGCGGTAATCGTGAGTTGCCAATTTTGTAGCCCATCAAATAAACAGCAAGGTAGCCACTACCACCTATACCCGATGTCATGGCAAAAATAACCACAGCTGATGCCGCCGCTAATAAAGGGAAAAAGGAAAACTGAACGGAGATTTTTTGCGCAATCCAAACGAATGCTCTACCACCAACCCAGCCGGCAAAATATCCAAAGACAACCTGTTGAACAATATCAAGACTCACCCAACCTATCGAGAAACTCTCTGCCGACGCAATAATCGAAGTCAGCGTCATGGTTAGAATAATCGCCATCGGATCGTTAGTACCTGATTCAATTTCAAGTGTTGAAGCAACCCGTTGTTTGATGCGCAGATTTTGCGATTGAAAAATACTGAATACCGCAGCCGCGTCGGTCGAACTGAGAATAGCACCAATCAGCAATGCAGTTGGCCATGGTAAGTCAAACAGCCATACAACCCCTGAAGCTGTTAATGCGCAAGTTAAAGCTACACCAACAGTAGCGAGACTAATCGCTGGCCACAGAGCAACTCGAAAACGCTCTTTGTGCGTGCGCATGCCCCCGTCAAAGAGAATAATGACGAGCGCTAGCGAACCAATGAAAAAAGCCAGCTCTGGATTACTAAATTCAATGCCAAGCACGCCCTCTTCACCTGCTAACATTCCTACAACCAGAAAAGTTAGAAGCAAGGGGGCACCGAGTCGATTAGAAACAACAGCTGCTAAAATACTAATTAGCAGCAGTGAACCCATCAACAGCATGATTCCAGTAATGCTGGTCAAATTTTCTCTCCTTGGTCACAATGCTTATGACCCGTATAATAACAGGCAAATATAAAATTCGGGTGAAAAATTCATGCAAGAATTGGTTTTAGCTACTGGTAACAAAGGCAAAGTCGTTGAATTGGAGGCGCTGTTACAGCCGTTTGGTTGGAACGTCAGACCTCAGTCTGCATGGCATTTTGCCGAGGCCGAAGAAACCGGATTGACCTTCATCGAAAATGCAATCCTCAAGGCGCGACATGCTGCACAGCATACCGGTTTGCCAGCTTTAGCTGATGATTCAGGGCTAGCCGTTAACGCGTTGCAAGGAGCTCCCGGTATCTACTCTGCCCGTTATGCTGGGCCTGAATGCAATGATCAGGATAATATCGAAAAGTTGTTAGATACACTAAAAGACACCGCACCAGAACAACGCCAAGCAAGCTTTCACTGTGTTCTTGCCTATTTGCGTCATGCTAACGACCCGACGCCAATTATCTGTCATGGACGATGGGATGGGATGATTGCGACAACACCGCAAGGCGAACAAGGTTTCGGTTATGACCCAGTATTTTGGATACCCGAACTAAATTGTACGGCAGCACAACTTAGCACAGCTCAAAAACAACAACTCAGCCACCGTGGGCAAGCTTTACGCCAGTTCGTTAAGCAACTACAGGCGTCCCTATGAGCCACCTCAAATTGCCGCCGCTATCTTTGTATGTCCACATACCTTGGTGCATTCAAAAGTGTCCATATTGTGACTTTAATTCACATGCTTTAAAACATGATATTCCCGAGGCAATTTATGTTGCCCGATTACTGGATGACTTACGAGCTGACTTAGGTTGGGTTCAAGGACGCAGTCTCTCAAGCATTTTTATCGGTGGTGGCACACCAAGCCTGTTTAGCGCCAGCAGTATCAAACAACTCTTGGATGGCATCAGTGCGTTAATTCCCCTGCAGCCTGACTGTGAGATCACCTTAGAAGCAAATCCAGGTACCTTTGAAACAGAGCGCTTTTCAGGATTTGTCGACGCAGGCATCACGCGATTATCAATAGGCGTACAAAGTTTGCAAAACGAGCAGCTCCAAGCGCTAGGTCGAATACACGATCCGCAACAAGCAATCGTCGCCGCCGAGCATGCTTCGAAATTAAACTTAACTAGTTATAATCTTGATTTGATGCACGGCCTGCCGGGTCAATCTCTAGCGGATGCAATGGCAGATTTGGATGGTGTTATTGCGCTGAACCCACCTCATATTTCTTGGTATCAGCTGACCATAGAACCAAATACGGCATTTGCTAGCCGCCCACCGCAACTCCCAGAAGATGATGAGTTATGGCGCATACAAGAACACGGACATGACAAATTAGTTGCCGCGGGTTATCAGCAGTATGAAGTTAGCGCCTATGCAAAAATCGGGCACCAGAGTAAACATAATCGCAACTATTGGATGTTTGGCGATTATCTTGGCATTGGTTGCGGTGCGCACAGCAAAATTACCTTACCCGCAGCTGGTGAAATTGTTCGTTGCGAAAAAATAAAGCATCCACAAGGTTATCTCGATCTTACCCGAGCGCTACGTTATAAAGAGTGGCTCGTGGACGCAGATGAGCGTCCGTTCGAGTTTTTTATGAATTACTTCCGCTTATTAGAACCGGTACCAAAATCGTCATTTGAAGACTTAACCGGCTTATCAAGCTCAGTGGCGGATGCACTCCTCACTGACGCCATCGCGAAACAGCTGGTGATTGATCAGGTGGATTATTGGGAAACGACACCGCTAGGACGACGCTTTCTTAATAGTGTTCTCGACTTACTCGTATAGATTTGAACGGGTTATTCTACCCGTTCAAATTTCAAATCCCACACACCGTGTCCCAAGCGCTCGCCACGTTGCTCAAACTTAGTCAATGGCCGCTCCGATGGTCTCGGAATATAAGTATTCGTTTCTGACAAATTACGCCATTGCTTCGCAGAATTCATCACTTCTAACATATGCTCGGCATAATTCTCCCAATCGGTTGCCAGATGAATGATGCCACCGATAGCCAACTTGCGGCGTAATAGCTCAACAAACTCAGGCTGAATTAAACGGCGTTTATGATGACGCTTCTTATGCCACGGATCTGGAAAATAAACTTGTACAGTCGACAAGCTACCGTCAGCAATACAATCTTCGAGCACTTCCACGGCATCATGCTCAAAAACACGCAAGTTGGTTAAGCCAGCTTCTTCGGCGTCCATTAGACAAGCGCCGACACCTGGTCGATGCACTTCAATACCAATGAAGTTTTTTTCTGGTGCGGCGGCGGCCATGGCAACCAGCGATTTGCCCATACCAAAGCCAATTTCCAATACTGTGGGGGCTTGACGACCAAACACATCGGTTAAATCAAGCAATCCTTGATCGTGCGTTAACCCCATGGTTGGCCAGCTTCGTTCAAGAGCGGCAGCCTGACCTTTGGTTAAACGACCTTCACGCTTAACAAAACTGCGGATTTTCCGAATGTACTTTCCTTCAGCTTGGGCCTTTTCTAAATTCTCTGAGCTCATGGTGCCTCTGTGTGTTAATGCGCGATCAAGTGAATCTTAAAAGTTTAAATTTGCGGCGCTCATTATGCAAAAAGGCACGCCAAACGCAAGTTTGGCGTGCCTTTAAAAGTAGAATAATCGTTGAATTATTCTTGAACAGGAACCTGTTTAGTCACTGACATAACAGCTTCGATACGACGGTTCTTCGCGCGATTTTCCGCTGAATTATTCGGATACTTCGGACGACTCTCGCCGTAACCTTCTGTTGTTACTCGAGAAGCTGCAATACCGAAATCGTTGATCAAACTATTACCAACCGATTTCGCACGACGCTCAGACAACTGCTGGTTATATGTTGCAGCACCAGTGTCATCGGTATGACCTTCGATAACCACGGTTAGCTGTGGATACTCTTTCAAGAACTCAGCTGTGTCTGCAATATCAGATTTCTGCGAAGCTGGAATTTCGTCTGAATTTAACGCAAAAGTTACCACTAACTCACGAGTTACTGTCTCATTTGCATACATAACACAGCCTTCTGCATCGACTTTGTAACCAGCTTGAGTATTTGGACACTTGTCCATGTCATCATTGACGCCGTCGCCATCAGAGTCTTTTGCTACTGGAGCAACTGGCGCAGGGGCTGGTTCTGGTGCCGGAGCAGGCTCTGGTTTGGTATAGGTTGATGCAGTTGAACCACCAAAGTAGTAACGCAAACCGGTCATTAGCATGAATTCAGTTAAGTCACCATCGCTCTGTTGCACGGCTCCTTCAAAGGAGATTGCCCAATTATCGTTTAAAAACTCTTTATAACCTGCACCAACGCGCACGAAACGGTTTTTGATATCGCTAAACTCGGTTGAGTTAATACCAATTGCACCGTATACATTTGAGGTGAAGTTATAAATTAAATCTACACCATAGGCGCTGCCGGTCGAATCATCGCTCGAAGTTTCTAAATCACCGCGCAAATAATCATAATACACGCGATAACCCCACTCTGGAGTGAATTGATAACCAACTTCTAAACCACCCATGAGCGAATCAAAACCACCACCGAATGATTGTACTTGATTATTTTCAATAACCCGACGGTCTGAATCGGTGCCAAATACCCCAATACGAGGCCCAACATAAATACTACCCGGCTCATCGCCTTCGAATGCCATGACTGGTGCAGCGATTAAAGAAGAAATAACAGCTGCAGATACCATTGATAACCGTTTCATGAGATGCTCCTTATGTTTTCTCATAGGCCGATTTAATAACGTGATTGCATTATAGTACAAAAATAGAAAAAAAGCCTGACGCGACGGGGCTTTACCGTTTTTTTGCGACTTTTTTAACCATTAACTTACAAAATATTCATGATTGATAAGACTTTTAGACCTAAAAGTACGCCTCTAAACCCTCTTGAGTTCAGTGCAACCGTAACAAACTGGCAACGTCAGTATGGTCGCAATGACCTCCCATGGCAGATAAATATCACCCCGTATCGAGTCTTAGTTAGTGAGCTAATGTTGCAGCAAACACAAGTCGCTACGGTAATTCCCTACTTTGAGCGTTGGTTGCAACACTTCCCCACCATTGAAGATTTAGCGACAGCGTCAGAGGATGCGGTGATGGCGCAATGGCAAGGTCTCGGTTATTACTCACGAGCCAGGAATCTACACAAAGCCGCGCGTTATGTGGTTGACGAGTTTGCCGGACAATTACCTGACAATGTCGACGAGCTCAGAGAGGTACCTGGGGTTGGGCCATACACAGCAGGAGCAATTTCAGCCTTTGCATTCAATAAACCGGCAGCCATAGTAGATGGCAACGTCAAACGGTTGTTTAGCCGTTACTTTGGTATTGAGGGTGAAATTAGTTCGGCCAAGACAAATAAGACGATTTGGTCGTTAGCAGAACAATACACACCAGTTACTGACAGTCGACGTTATGCACAAGCTCTGCTTGATCTGGGTGCCACAGTTTGTACGCCTCGAGCGCCGTCATGTCAGGAATGTCCGTTACAAGAAAGTTGTAACGCCTATGCAACCGATCGTGTACAAATTTTGCCAACGAAAAAGATGAAATCGAAAATACCGACGCGTAGCGGAAATTTCTTGCTTGATTTAACTTCCGACGGCGTTGTTTTAGTCCAGCGATCTGCTGACGGTATATGGCCACGACTCTGGTGCCTGCCCGAAACGGATGAGCCACCCAAAAATGCTACGATTCACGGCAAATTTAAACATGTATTTTCTCACTATAAGCTTGATGCAACAGTGTTTGCGCAATCGATTCCAAACGGTGCTACGCGTGTGCATTTAGATGAAATTGAAAGCTATGGATTACCAACACCCATACGTAAATATCTTAATACGTTACCTACATAAATATACGTATTTAACGATGATGTAAGTTTGCATTCGCTTACTGCAACGCCGTAAAATAAGATACAAATTTAAAATCAAATGGGGTTGTCATGAGCCGTACTGTATATTGTGAATACCTAAAGAAAGAAGCTGAAGGGTTAGATTTTCAACTTTACCCAGGTGAACTAGGTGAGAAAATTTTCAACAGCATTTCTAAACAAGCATGGGCTGAGTGGCAAAAAAAGCAGACGATGTTGATTAACGAAAAGCGCTTAAACCTCATGGACCCGCAAGCTCGAACGTTTCTTGAAGAGCAAATGCAAGCATTCTTATTTGAGGGCAAAGACGTCGATATAGAAGGTTACACCCCTCCCGCCAAATAAATATCCTTCAAAGCCCCGCTAAGCGGGGCTTTTTTATGTTTAAAAAAAGTAAAGTATTCATCAAGAATAGTCCTATTTCCTTATTTTATGCCTTATATAATGGGCATTTCCATCACTTATCCCTGTCAACTAGAGAAACAGCCTTAAATCTGTTAGACTACATACGAATTTTTCAAGAGGGAGAAGTTATGGAGATGCCTTCCTGGCAACGTGCTGTACTAAAAGTAGGCAGTGCGTTGATTGCACCAGACGATACAGGAACGAGCAGTAAGTATTTATTAGCTATCGCTCGATTTATTATTGAGTGTCATGAACGTGGACAGGAAATAGTCCTTGTTTCATCGGGCAGTGCTGCAGCCGGCAGAAAACATATCAGTTTTGACGGCGATCAACTCCCGGTGACCATTAAGAAAGCGATGGCAGCTGTTGGACAAAACGACATGATGGCGAATTGGTCACGTTTTTTCGATTTCCCATGCGCTCAAGTACTTATGACGCATGGTGACTTACGTGATAGAGCTCGTTATGTCAGCATTCGAAACACACTTCGAACATTGTTAGAACACGATGTATTACCAATCGTTAATGAGAACGATGCGCTCGCGACCGATGAAATGAAAGTTGGCGATAATGATAATCTCGCCGCAATGGTTGCGACGTTAGTTGATGCCGATGCATTGTTTATTTGTTCAGACATTGACGGTTTGTTTGACGCCGATCCGCGAGTAAAGCCGGATGCGAAAAAAATTCCTCAGGTAGATGAAATAACCGAGGAAATTTTTGCACTCGCCGGTGGTACAACCAACAAGATTGCAACCGGTGGCATGCGTACCAAAATCGAGGCAGCCGAGAAAGCAACGTCACACGGTATCGACACTTATATTGTGAATGGTCGCAAAGGTGCAACCTTCGAACATATGTTACGTGGTCAGAATCCGGGAACATTGTTTAAGCGCCAGCAAGATCCAATGAGTAACAAGAAGCATTGGTTACGCCATACATTAATTTCACAAGGTGAGCTTGTTATTGATGAGGAATCGGCGGCGGCATTGAGTCGTGGCGAGTCTCTTACAACCAGCGGTATTGTGGACGTTCAAGGCGACTTCAATCGCGGTGACGCGGTAGTGATTCGATGTGGCAGTACCGCAGACGCTATTGGTAAAGGTATTTGCCAGTACAGCTCGCACGAACTCATGCATATCAAAGGGCAAGACATCAGCGAAATCGCTGAAGCATATGGTTATAGCCCAATTTCAGAAGTAATCGAAAGTAATGATTTAATGATACTGGAGGACGAATGAGTACTCAGTTAGCAGAACAAATTTCCAAACGTGCAGCGGTTGCTGCGCGAGCCGTTGCAAACTTATCAGAAGCAAAGAAGAATCAAGTATTGCAACGTATGGCCGACGCCATCAGAGCCGCAAAAAGTAACATCTTAGCGGTCAACGAAAAGGACATGGTTGCAGGAAAAGACAAAGGTCTATCTGATGCAATGTTAGACCGCTTGCAGCTCGATGATGAACGTATTGAGGGCATGGCTACTGCAATTGAAGAAATTATTGAACTGGCTGACCCGGTTGGCGAACGCCACCATTTTGAAACACGACCGAATGGCATTCAAGTTGATAAAATGCGCATTCCGCTTGGTGTCATCTGCATGATCTATGAGGCGCGCCCGAATGTTACAGCAGATGCCGGAGCGCTATGCTTTAAGTCTGGTAACGCTGTGATCCTTCGTTGTGGTCGCGAGGCTATCGAAACCAGTAAAGCAATTGCTGAGGCATTGCACCAGGCTTTACGTGAAAGCGAGTTACCTGAAGATGTCATTACTGTTGTGCCATCGCCCGATCGTGAGCTAATGAATGAACTGCTAAAGCAGGACAAATACATCGACCTCGTCATTCCACGTGGTGGTGAAGGCTTGATTCATTTCGTGAGCGATAACAGTAAGATCCCTGTAATTCAGCACTACAAAGGCGTTTGTCATCTCTACGTTGATAAAGATGCAAACGTTGATACAGCTTTAAACATTTTGCTCAATGGCAAGACGCAGCGTACAGGTGTCTGTAATGCTCTGGAAGGATTAGTCGTTCATCAAGAGATTGCGTCGAAATTTTTGCCAGCTGCTGCGAAAGCGTTAGCGGAGAAGAACGTGATTATTCACTCTGATGCAGCTTCGGCCAGCTATTTTGAAAATGCCGATGTTATCGCTGATGACGCATTTGGCGAAGAATATCTCGCACTTGAAATTGCAGTTAAAACAGTTGGTGATTTCGACCAAGCGTTGGATCACATTCACAACTTCGGTAGCGGTCATACAGAAGTTATTGTGACTGAAAACAAACAAGCAGCCGACCGTTTCATTCGTGAAGTGGATTCTGCAGTCACTATGGCAAATGCTTCATCGCGCTTTAGTGATGGCGGTCAATTGGGTCTCGGTGCTGAAATTGGTATTTCTACCAGTAAGCTGCATGCTTATGGCCCAATGGGTTTGCAAGCGCTTACCACTGAGAAATTTGTGGTCACTGGAACGGGGCAAATTCGCGAGTAATGATTACTCGCGATGTGCTGGAGCTATAGGCTCGCTCCATACCCTTGAACCAATAGAGGCCAGTCTCGTGTTTCATCAAAGTGGAACGCTTGATTGGCTTCTTTTGCTTTCGTCAGCTCTTTATTCAATGAACGAAGCAGACGCTGCAAGTTAGCCTCGTGCCACTCTCCAAAAGCTCTGAAACCGCACTTATCAAAATCGACTATCCAACACTTGCCTGTATCATCGAGCATGATGTTATGGCAGTTTAAATCAGAGTGATAAACGCCCGCATCATGAAGCTGTCGAATGGTTTCACCGAGAAGTTGCCAGTGGGCGCTTGTCAGTGGTTGTTGTAACAGCAGTTTAAATACATCTTGTGCACCAGGAATCACTTCAACCAAGATATCGGCTCGATAACCCCATATCGGCGCTTTGGTAAATTGCGCCGCAACTGGGCGCGGTACTGGCAAGTTTAATTCTCGCAGTTTCAATAATAACGAGAATTCTGCCATCGCGCGGCTGCTTGCAATCGGCTCGCGCTTGAACCGATCCTTATTAAATTTACCGACTAAGCCACCGCGATAATAATGCCGCAGCAATAAACCATGTGTGCCTGCATCAACAAAAAATGCCGTACTGCGGCCCGTAGCGGAGCCCTTCACTTTATTCAAGCGCTGCCAATATCCAGCTTCAAAATGTTCGGTCGTACAATCATCAAGAATAGCTGGGTCGTACCAAATTTCTGTGTTGCTATTCGGGTTAATTGTTTTAATCATCGACATTGTCCTCACTGTTCCAGCCGTCTCTGTCGACGGTAAAAACCGTTTGATATCTTCTAAAATGGTCGCCGTTGCCCCTTGATCGTTGGCAAACTCGTTAAACGCTTGTTCGGCGCAAGCAGCTGCTTGTTCAGGATGAGTCAGCCAAGTACACCAAATGTCCGCGAGTTCTTCTGAGTTAGCAACCATTTGCACGCCATGGGCGGCTTTTAAACGTGCATAAATCTCGTCGAAATTGAATACATTCATGCCTGAAACAACGGGGGTTTTGGTTGCGATTGGTTCAAGAGGATTGTGCCCTCCTCGCTCAATCAAACTCCCGCCAACAAAAGCAACATCAGCGACCGCATACCAAAGCAATAACTCGCCCATAGAGTCAGCAAGAAACACTTGATGTGTCGATTGCACAGTCTGCTTATCGCTGCGCCTAACCAAATTGAATTGCTGCTGTTTTACCAAACGTGCGACTGCATCGAAACGCTCCGGATGACGTGGCACTAAAATCAAGAGAGCTTGCGGATATTGCTTAAGTGTTACCTTAAAGGCTTCAAGAATTTGTGCGTCTTCACCATCATGTGTACTTGCAGCAACCAGCACGGGGCGGCTTAAAGTATCGCGCCAACGCTTGGCCTCTTGCTGTACGTGTTCAGGTATTTGAAAATCATGTTTCAGGTTGCCGCGCACAGCGAGCATATCAGATGGGACGCCAAGCGATAGAAACCGTTCCGCACTTACTTCGTTCTGCGCAGCGACAAAGTCCAACTTTTGCCAAATTGGACCAAGTAACCAACGGTACTTCTGATAACCTTTCATTGAGCGCTCTGACATACGTGCGTTGACAACCAACATCTGTATATCACGCTGCTGGCACTGTTCTACCAGACACGGCCAAACTTCTGTTTCAAGAATGACTATCAACCGCGGGCTTAGCTTATCGAGAAAACGCGATACTGCGGCGGGGGTATCTATCGGTAAATAATAATGAAAGACGCGATCGGCGAAGAGTTTATAAGCCATTTCAGCAGCTGTAGGCGTCATGGAGGTCAGCGTCACCGACAAATGCGGGTAAGCGTTTAAGGTGCTTTCGATCAGGCCTCGCGCGGCTACAGTTTCCCCCACCGAAACACAATGGATAACGAGACCGTCACGTGCTTGTGCTGGAACATTCTGACGAGCAAGTCGCTCAGCCCATCGCTTGCGGTAAGCAGGCGCTTTCGCCCCACGTAACCAAAGGTATATAAAAACCAAAGGTGTCGCGAGGCGCATAAGCAGCTTATACCAAAAAGTCATTCCCGCTTAACGCCAGTAGTCTTTAATCCACGTCGTTGGCAGTACCTTGCGGTACCATTTGCCGCTACGTCCGGCAACAGCATCATCTGGATGTGGGCGACCATGGAAAATAATCACTTTAGCGCCCTCAGGAATCCGCGGCTGCTGAAAGAAACTTAACGGGAATGGACGCAAACAATGGCGTTTAAAGCTACGGCACCACTGCGCAGGCCAATACTTCAATTTCCCTTGGCGGGCAACGAATTGAGTAATAAATTCTTGCTCATTACGCACATCTTTACGAGAGCCAACTGGATCGGCTTTCAAATGTTCCAAAGCATCAACGTGAGCACCGATATTGAAACGGAATACTGACGTATTTCCGGTCGCATCTGATTTATCCCACTCTTTGATAACTAAAAAATCACCTTCAGGTTCAAAGAACTCGTCTAAGCTACCCACAATGACGATATCAAGATCAAGGAACAGCGTCTGTCCTTGTAAATCATAGAGCGGATCGGCGAAACAGGTTAATTTCAGCCATCCATGCGCAAACGTCCATGGCTTGCGCTGGTCAAAATCTTCAAAACCAATCTCCGGAATTGGCTTTACTTCAACTTCATCGCGAATACCTTCTGCGTCATCAGTGAAGCAAACAAAACGATATGGCAATGAAATATTGCGACTCACCATCGAATACAAGGTATTGACGTAATCCGAGCCGTATTTGTTGCCCCATTTGATACAAATAATATTAACTGGCTGCATGATGTTCCTGCCTGAGGGTTAACTAATTTAATAGACGCATAATGCCAAATTTTCAGTGATCTCGCTATGTTAAAACACGTATTTAGCAATGATTCCCTATAACTTAGCGTAGATTTAACAGATGACCAGCCATTCCACCTCTCACGCAATCGGCAGTTTTGATTTTAATCACCTGCCTGACGATTCGATTACCAGCCTCGCATTGGTTTTGGGTGATCAATTAAATGCGAGTCATAGTTGGTTTAAAACCGTTAACCCACAACGCTTGATTATTCTTATGGAAGTGTGTGAAGAAACGGATTATGCGAACCATCACATTCAAAAAGTTGTTGGTTTTTTCGCTGCAATGCGTAACTTTGCGCAGGCATTAAGCACGGCTGGGCATTCTGTTTTATATATACGCCTTGACGACCCACACAATCACCAAAGCGTGACCGAAAACTTAACTGGCTTATTAGAAAAGCTGCCGAGTGTCGCCCATGTTCACCTTCAACAACCTGACGAATATCGAGTAGACTGCTATTTGCAAGCTTGGGCTGAGCAGCAATCCATTCAAGTGAGCTGGTTCGATACTGAGCATTTCTTAACACAACGCAGTGTTTTGCATGACTGGTTTCCTGGTAAAGATAATTTTTTGATGGAATCCTTTTATCGACGCATTCGCAAACAATCCGGCTATCTGATGGAGCATGACAAACCCATCGGAGGCAAGTGGAATTTCGATAAAGAAAATCGTCATAAGTTAGCAGATAAGCACGATGTGCCAGCTCCATTGATGTTCTCTCACGACGTGACCGACATTGTTGCAATGCTGACGAAAGCTCAGGTTAAAACGATTGGTGAGATTGACCCTGAGCGTTTTATTTGGCCCACCACCCGAGCAGAATCGCGGCAACTACTCGACTACTTTATCGATAAACTATTGGCGAATTTCGGCCGTTATCAGGATGCCATGCATACTGACTACTGGTCGTTATTTCACGCGCGTCTATCGTTTTCATTAAACACGAAAATGATCTCTCCCCGTGAGGTTGTCGAACGAGCAATTAATTATTGGCAAGACCATCGCGCACAAGTTAACGAGGCTCAAATTGAGGGTTTCGTAAGGCAAATTATTGGTTGGCGAGAGTTTATTAGAGCGATTTATTGGCACCATATGCCGAACTATTCTACCACCAACTTCTTCGAGCATAGCGCAAAGCTACCAGCCTACTATTGGACTGCTAAAACAAAAATGCAATGCATGGCGAAGAGTATCGAGCAGTCGCTAAAGTTTAGCTATGCGCATCACATTCAGCGTCTCATGGTTACCGGCAACTTTGCCCTGCTTAGTGGCGTTGCTCCTGATGAGGTAGATGCATGGTATCTGGGTATCTATATCGATGCCTTACAATGGGTAGAATTACCCAATACTCGCGGCATGAGTCAGTTTGCTGATGGTGGTATTCTCGCGACTAAGCCATACATCTCGAGTGGTTCTTATATCAATAAAATGTCGAATTATTGCCAGAGTTGTCATTACGATGTGAACCAACGAGTTGGTGAAAATGCTTGTCCTTTTAACAGCCTATATTGGCACTTTATTGAAACTCATAAAAAACAGCTTCGTAATAATGGACGAATGGGGCTAATCTTAAATCAATGGGATAAGCGTGATGAATCGGATAAACAAGAGTTATTAAAACAAGCTCGCTTTTATTTATCGCAGGTCGACTCGTTATAAAGGAAATTGAAATGAATAAGTTCATAGCCGTGTTGTTTACCAGTATTTTTTTATTTGGTTGTACGAGTAAACCAGCGCCGGTAGCACCAGTTATCGAGCAATTTGACGCAGACAACTATCTTGGCAAATGGTATGAAATTGTTCGTCTGCCACATAGCTTTGAAGAGGATTTGGAGCGGGTTACAGCTGAATATCGATTAAATAGCGACGGCACGCTTGAAGTTACCAATCGCGGTTATAACGTTGAGCTTGGTGAATGGGAAACGGCTATCGGCCATGCGAAGCCGGTTGGAACTGCAATGTATAAAGTGACCTTCTTTTGGCCGTTTTATGGCGGTTACTATATTAGTGAATTGCAATCGAATAGCGCTGGTAAATATACCTTAGCTGTCATTACGAGTGATAGTCATGACTATTTTTGGGTGCTTGCGCGCACACCAGAAATACCTGAAGCCATGCTCGAGGAATTGCTACAAAAAGCTGAAAATTGGGGATATGACACCAGCCTAATGATTCGTGTGAATCATCAGGCTGGATATCAATAACGATTACTGAGCGCGACGGCCGCGGCGTTCCCCAGCATTACCGCGACCACCTTTATCACCGCGACGCTGCGCGCCTTTAAACGGTGGACGCTCACCAGCAGGTGGACGTGGACGACGAGTAATTTGCTCACCCGGCGCTAATTCAAGACCCATTTGTTGCTGACGTACACGTGCACGTTGCAGTACACGGACGACAGCTGTCGGCATACCTTTTGGCAATTCAACCAAGCTATGGCCATCAAACAATTGAATTTGACCGATAAAACGGCTGTCGATATCTGCTTCGTTCGCAATCGCACCCACAATATCTTGCGGACGCGCGCCATGCTCGCGACCGACTTGGATACGGTAAGTATCGAATTCGACATTCGCATCACGACGATCTCGTGGGCTACGTTTTTCACGACCCTCACGACCATCACGAGCATCGCGTTTACCGCGACGATCTGCGCGCTCTTCAAATTTGCGCGGCGCTGGGTCATCCGCAACAATCAACGGACGCTGTGAATTTTGTTGAGCTAACAAGGCTGCGGCAATTTGCTCTGCCGACAAACCAGTATCAGCCTGCATTTTTGCAATAATATCGTTCAATTCATTAAATTGACCGCCCGCAACTGTTGCGACGATTTGCTCTTGCAACTTCTGTTGGCGATGGGTGCTCAATTCTTTCGCGTTCGGAACTTCAAAATACTCGATAGTACCGTTGGTCAAGCGCTCATAGGTGCGAAGCAAGTGTTTTTCTTTGTTACGATAGAACAAAATTGCTTCACCGCTGCGTCCAGCACGACCAGTACGACCAATACGGTGAACGTAAGATTCGCTATCGCCTGGTAAATCGTAGTTCACAACGTGAGTAATTTCCGGCACATCAAGGCCGCGCGCTACAACGTCAGTTGCTACCAAAATCTCAATACGACCGCTACGCAATTGCGCGACTGTTTGCTCACGCTGTGCTTGGTTTAAATCTCCACTTAACGGTGATGCTTTAAAACCTGATGCTTGCAACTGCTCAGTCACGTCCATGGTATCTGAGCGCGTCCGAACGAAAATCAAAACACGTTGATAGTCCAAGGTTTCCAACAGTCGCGTCAATGCCTGCATTTTACTCAAGCCACGCACTAACCATGCGCGCTGGCGAATGGTCGCTTTGGCTTTTTCAATTGCCGCGATTTGAATATTTAATGGCTGCTCACCCGCTTCGGTAACAAGGAATGTCTTCGCAAGTTTACGAATTGCAGGTGGCATAGTTGCTGAAAACAATGCGCGTTGCGCGGTGTTTGGTACCGCACCCATAATGGTTTCGATATCTTCGATGAAACCCATATTGAGCATTTCATCAGCTTCATCAAGAACAGCTAAACGCAGTGCGCTTAAATTCAACACACCTTTGTTTAATAAATCTAGTAAACGTCCTGGTGTTCCTACAACAACATGAGCACCGCCACGAAGCGCTTTAATTTGCGGACCAAATGCTGCACCACCATACACAGTTGCGACTTCGAGGCCTCGCATTTGTTGGCCGAACTCAGCAACTGCTTCCGCTACTTGAATAGCAAGTTCACGCGTCGGCGCAACAACTAGCATCTGAGTAGCGCGTTCTTTGGTATCAATTGCTGCTAAACCTGGTAAACCAAAGGCAGCAGTTTTACCGGTACCGGTTTGCGCTTCGCCAAGTACATTTTTGCCTTCAATAAGGGCTGGAATGGCTTGCAACTGAATAGGAGTTGGTTGGGTGAAATTCATTTTCTCAAGCTGTTTAAGCACAACAGCAGGCAGGGCCAAATCGGCAAACGATTGGCCAGTCATTACTTCAGACATATTTTTCTCACATGTTTCTGTATTGCATATAAGGGGATATACGCCCAGCTACAGAACACGATGAACACTCTGGCAGGAAATTAGGCGCTGTTTACCCCAACAAATTCAGGGGTAAGTCCGCTCCCATCAATAGCGGTAATGACCCTGAGGCGGCGAACTATACGCCAATTGTTAAATAAACACAAGTTAAACTAGCATTGAAGTTCTGCCGTATAACCCTAATACTGACTTATACATTCATAAAATTGGGAGTAGTCATGTCGACACATACCATGCGTTCACTCATTCAAACTAATGCGTTTATTGATGGTCATTGGATACCAACGGACAAACGCTTCGCGGTAACCAACCCAGCCACAGGTGAAACGCTTGCTGAGGTTGCGGATGGCGACGCTGCAATGGCAGAGCGCGCCGTAGAAGCTGCACATAAGGCGCTTGGTCATTGGCGTGAAAAGACTCCGAAACAGCGAGCGGATCTACTACGACGCTGGTACCAAAGCATGTTGGACAACAAGCAGGCGCTTGGTGAATTAATGAGCGCAGAGCAAGGCAAACCAATAGCTGAGGCGATTGGTGAAATCGAATATGGTGCAAGCTTTGTCGATTGGTTCGCTGGTGAGGCTGAGCGCTGTTATGGTGACATTCTTCCAGTTGCTTCTCAGGACAAACGCAGTTGGATAATTAAACAACCCGTTGGCGTATGTGCCGCCATTACACCGTGGAACTTCCCTAATGCGATGATCACTCGAAAAGTAGCTCCAGCGCTTGCTGCGGGCTGCACCATCGTGATTAAACCACCGCAATTAACACCACTTTCGGCATTAGCACTAGCCCAGCTCGCCAGCGAAGTCGGTATCCCTGATGGCGTTATTAATTTTGTTCCGTCAACTCAAGCAAAAGACGTGGGAGAGGTATTTACTCAACACCCTCAAGTTAAAAAGTTCACGTTTACCGGCTCTACCTCAGTTGGCAAGGCCTTAATGGAACAATGCTCACAAACTATGAAAAAGGTATCCTTGGAACTAGGTGGCAACGCACCATTTATAGTGTTTGATGATGCCGATATTGATTTGGCGGCGCGTGAGTTAATAGCCTGCAAATTCCGCAATGCGGGACAGACCTGCATCAGTGCTAATCGCGTGTTAGTGCAAGAATCGGTACACGATGCATTTATCGATAAACTTAAGCAAGCGCTTGGGAAACTTAAAGTGGCTGCTGGAGACGCCGAAGAAGTCGATTATGGTCCACTAATTAATGGCGATGCGATAACTAAGGTAAAAGAGCTACTTGATGATGCTGAGCAACAAGGCGCCACGATTCTCGCTGGCGGTAACGTTTTAGATGCGCTTGGCGAATTATTCTTTGCACCAACCCTTATCACTGGTGTAAAACCATCCATGCGTATTGCACAAGAAGAAATCTTTGGACCTGTTGTCGCGGTACAAACCTTTACCGACGAAGCACAAGGCGTATCCCGCGCAAACGATACCCCCTTTGGCTTAGCCGGCTATTTTTGTGCACAAGACTACACCCGAATTCAACGCGTTAGTGAACAACTGGAGTGTGGAATGTTGGGAATAAATGCTGGTGCAATTTCGCATGCCTATAATGCTTTTGGCGGAGTTAAAGAGTCCGGTATCGGACGCGAAGGCTCTCGCTATGGGTTGGCGGAGTATCAAGAAACTAAAAATATCACCTTGGGTGGCTTTGCATGAATCAACACATTGAACAGTGTTTAGCAAAATTACGAACAACTTACCATAGTGGTTTAACCAAGCCTCACGCTTGGCGTAAACAACAATTGCAGCAACTTCAACTTATGCTCGATGAGCATGAAAATGAGTTTCTTGAGGCTCTACAGCACGATCTGGGAAAATCATCTGCCGAAGGCTGGCTGACTGAACTTGGCTTTTTGAAAAGTGACATTAAACATACGCTCCATCACTTAAGTGGCTGGATGAAACCACAACGGGTTCGCCAGCCATTGTTAGCGTGGCCAGGGAAAAGTTATTTACACCCAGAACCACTGGGCGTCGTGCTAATCATTGGCGCTTGGAATTATCCAATCCAGTTATTGTTAAGCCCTCTTGTAGCCGCGATTGCTGCAGGTAACTGTGCGATTGTAAAGCCCTCAGAACTATCGCCAAAAACAGCGACACTCATTGAGCGCCTTTTACCTGACTATCTAGCCGCCGAGACGTTTCAGGTTATCACCGGCGGCGCCGAGGTCGCCTCAGAACTACTACGTCACAGATTTGATCACATCATGTATACCGGTGGCGGACGTGTTGGCCGTATTGTAATGCGAGCGGCCGCGGAACATCTGACTCCTGTAACGTTAGAGTTAGGAGGTAAAAGCCCAGCTGTCGTGCTTGCTGATGCAGATATTGCCGTAGCCGCGCGACGTATCGCTTGGGGTAAATGGATTAACGCTGGCCAAACCTGTATTGCACCCGACTACGTATTGATAGACGAAGCAAAGCATGACGAATTTATCGCCGCCCTAAAACATTGCTGCGATGAATTTTTTGGCGAGGATCCGCAGCATGCCGATGATTATGGCAGGATTGTTAACCGACAGCATTTCGATAGACTGGTAGGCTACTTAAAAGATGGTCGACTTGCCTTTGGTGGTGAGTTTGACGGTGATGATCGTTATATTCAGCCGACCGTGCTATGCGATGTTGAACCGGAAAGTAAGGTCATGCAAGACGAGATTTTCGGACCGATTTTGCCCGTGCTAAAAATTAAGAATTTAGCCGAGGCTATCGACTTTATTCAAAACCGTGACAAGCCTCTGGCATTATACGGTTTCAGTAAATCAGGCCGACAATTAAAACAACTCACTGAGCATACGCATGCGGGTAATCAATGCAATAATGATACATTAATGTTTATGCTGAATCCCGAGCTACCATTTGGAGGTGTTGGCTCAAGTGGCATGGGGCGTTATCACGGTAAATTTGGTTTCGATACATTCAGCCATATGAAATCAGTGATGACCCGACCTTTCACGATAGATCCTAAATTTCGCTATCCACCTTACACATCGTTTAAGCAAAAGCTACTGCGTTGGTTCTCGTAATTCTGAGCGGACTTGACTCAAACCGCATATTTTTAGCGTTTGGTCTGGTCTGCTTGCCCGCGGTAAGCGCATGCGCTAGGATTGGGCGGTTTGCAAACCATTATAATAACGAATAGCAAGGGTTCTCTCTATGAGCGCATCTCGTGAGCATTTCAGCTCAAAAATTGGTTTTATTCTCGCTGCCGCCGGTTCTGCGGTAGGTATTGGTAACCTTGTTGGCTTTCCTGTTGCGGCTACCAAAAATGGTGGTGGCGCGTTCTTACTAATCTACGCTTTTTTTGTAGCGTTTATTTGTTTACCGGTCATGCTGGCAGAAATGGGTCTTGGTCGGCGCGCACAACATAGCCCCTACAAAGCTTACGCTGAACTCGGACAAGGCATGAAACGCTGGCGTTTCGCTGGTCTATTGGCAACCATTACGCCATTTATGATTGCCGTTTTTTACATGGTTATTACCGTGTGGATTTTTGGTTACCTCGTCCAATCATTGCTAGGAAACTTAGATGCATTGGCCAGCGAAGGCTATTTTGGCCGCTTCGTCAATGACTATGATTTCATTTGGTATCTAGTGGGCGTAACGATCATCATTAACTTCATATTAGTTGGTGGTGTGCGTAAAGGGATAGAACGCGCCTCAAAAATTCTGATGCCTACATTGTTTTTGATGCTCATATTGTTAGTCATTTTCGTTCTGACATTAGACAACGCATGGGCCGGAGTTCAGTTCTACTTGGTTCCAGATTTTAGTCAAATTACTGGTTCGGTAATTAACGGAGCTTTAGCACAGGCATTTTTCTCATTATCGCTAGGGATGGGTATTTTGATTACCTACGGTTCTTATTTCCGCCGTAGCGATGACATTGTGACTTCAGGCAAACTTGTTGCTATTACTGATACTGCCGTTGCATTTATTGCAGGCTTGATGACGTTACCAGCTATCTTCGCGATCTACCCTGATACGAACCCAGACTCATTGAGTGACTCCTCGGTCAGTATGATTTTTTCATTCTTCCCGAATATTTTCTTAGCATTATCTGAATCAGTCGGTTACTTCGCTGCCAGCGTTGCCGCAACAATTTTCTTTTTATTAGCGTTTGTGGCAGCTATTACATCGTTAGTATCGATTATTGAAGTACCAACATCGTCGTTGATGGAAAAACGCGATATCTCGCGTAAAAAAGCCTTATTAGTGATGGGAGTCGCAATTACCATACTCACACTAATTGCGGCGACATCATTCGGTTTAGTCCCGTGGTTTACTGCATTTACGAGCTACGCGGGTGCTGACAAATCCGTTTTTGATGTCATCTATGATGTATTTTACGATACGATATTACCGTTGAATGGATTACTGATTTGTCTGTTTGTTCGCTTCCGTTGGAAACGCAGTCAATTAACTGCCGAATTGAGCGAAGGCAATCAAGCATACGCAACATCATGGTTAGAAAAATACGTAAGCTTTGCGATAGGAACGTTCATACCATTGATACTTGCGGTAGTATTTATTAATACGGTATTAACTAAATTCTTCGCAATTTCGATCATTTAATTCATGGGTTTAATTCGAATTGCGCACCACTTAAAGACTGCTCGTGTTCGAGCAGTCTTTTTGTTTGATGGCCCTCAGGATTGGCAGGCTTTTCATAAAAGCGCCATTATGCGACAACTGCCAGATGTTCTATATCTATCTGAAAGCAACAGCAACACAATAGCAATGCATCGTTATCGCGATTACTTGGGCACCTCGAATGACTTCGTGTTACTAGAGTTTACCGAAACCATTCATGCCGACGCCCTAGCAGCATTAGCGGGAACCGTAAATGGTGGCGGTATACTATTTGTTTTTCTACCACAGCAAACAACAGCATTTAAAAACCGCCTATTGGCAACGAGCACAAACTTTGCCCGAATTGAACTCATTCAACCAAATACCGACTTAAAAAAACTGACCCGAGAGCTTGCTACAGCAACGCTACCAGAGGCTAAGCCTCAGAATTTTCCCAGTAATACGCAAAAGGCTATTATTGAAGCGATGATAGACTTGCCCGGTACCTGTCATATACTCATGGCTGATCGCGGGCGCGGCAAAAGTACAACCCTTGGTCTCGCCTGCCAAGCTTGGATTCGAAACTATCGCGGTAGAGAGTTAGTTGTGACGGGTCCCCGACCATCAGCAGCGACAACCCTTCTAGAACATGCAGCTAAGTCGGTCCGCTTTGTTCCTTGGGATAAACTACTTAGTGAGTATAACCCGCAAAGCGTTCGGCTAATCATTGATGAAGCAGCCGCAATCCCAATGCATGTACTGCAACAATTGGTGCAACGTTTCACCGTATGGGCAGTCGCCAGTACTGTTGATGGTTACGAAGGTTGCGGCCGTGGCTTTGCCATTCGTTTTGTTGAGTGGTTGCAACAGCAACGTATCTGTAAGCAACATGAATTAACGGAGCCGATGCGCTGGTCAACGCACGACGAGGTTGAGCATTGGTTAAACCAAGCGTTATTTATGCAAGCTCACCACAGAGAAATCGATACCGCGGTTTTAACTCATTCGCCAACGCCGACAACTTATCAAGACATCCATTCGAGTGAGTTATCAGAAGCTGATCTACAAGAAGTCATTACTCTGTTATTGGAAGCTCATTATCAAAGTAGCCCGAATGATTTGCGATTGCTACTTGATGATCCACAACAACGACTCGTTTTAGCACGCCGGCAGAGCAATATTATTGGGGTGATTTGGTACAGCGTTGAAGGACAGCTTCCGCCAACATTGCAACAAGCCATTGTTGATGGGAAGCGCCGATTAAATGGACAAATACTTCCACAGGCGATTGCTTTTTATCTACAGCAACCCGATGTTTTAAGATGGCAATGGTGGCGTATCACTCGTGTTGCAGTGCACGATAAAGTCCGCCGCCAGGGCATCGGTTTAGAACTCCTCAAAGAGTTGCAGAAATTAGCGCAACGTGCACAAATTGATGCGCTCGGCTCGAGTTTTGGCGCTAGCCCAGAAGTTTTAGAGTTTTGGCGTCAAAGTTCGTACAAAATTGTTCGTTTAGGCCGTAAACTCAATATGGCAAGTGGCTATCCGAATGCGATCTTAGCTTACGGATTAAATGATGACGTTCGTGAACTCATCGACAAACTTCATCACTACTGTAATGCTGAACTCGACTGGCGCAATCACGTCGACGTCAATGTCAGCTCTGATATGTATCGAATTGCTCGAGCAGTATTAGTGGGCTTTGCATATGGTCACTTACCATTCACCGAAGCGCAGTTTGCTTGGAATGTTTGCGATAAAAAATATCCAATCAAAGCATCTGGCGTCACTCTACCTGGACAGATACTTAACGTCACTGAAGATTTAGCCCGTCTTACCCAAAAGTACGGATACAGTAGCCAACAAACAATGCAAAATCAGTTGCGTCAAATTGCCCGCGAATATCTCGAACTCACCCGCTAAACACTGTTAAAATAGTCACCTAAGCATGCTTACTTAACAAAAATATGCTATCTTCTAGCCTTTGTGTTCACCCAAAACGAAAGGGTATTTTAAACATGTCACGAGTATTAATTATTGGTGCAGGCGGTGTCGCCGGTGTAGTTGTAAAAAAATGTGCGATGTTGCCAGAATATTTTTCGGAAATTCATTTAGCTAGTCGCACATTATCTAAATGTGAAATGCTGCAAGAAGAAGTCGGTAAAGATCGCGTCGTCGGTGTCTACAAAGTTGACGCTGATGAAGCCAGTGAAGTTGCTGAGCTCATCCGAAAAGTTCAACCGAGTTTGGTTATCAACGTTGCATTACCCTATCAAGATTTACCAATCATGGATGCGTGTCTTGAGACCGGCGTGCACTATCTCGATACTGCAAACTATGAGCCAAAAGACGAAGCTAAGTTTGAATATTCGTGGCAGTGGGCATACCAAGACAAGTTTAAAGAGAAAGGCATCATGGCCTTGCTTGGGGCTGGATTTGACCCGGGTGTGACTAACGTGTTCACTGCTTATGCAGCGAAGCATTATTTCGATGAGGTTCATTATTTGGATATCGTTGACTGCAACGGTGGTGATCACGGCCAAGCATTTGCAACGAACTTTAACCCTGAAATTAATATTCGAGAAATTACTCAACGCGGTAAATTTTGGGAAAACGGTGAATGGCACGAAACTGATCCAATCAGTGTTCGCGAAGATTTAGATTATCCAGGCGTTGGTGTTCGCGCTTCATACTTACTCTTCCACGAAGAGCTCGAGTCGTTGGTGAAGCACTTCCCAACGTTGAAGCGCGCGCGTTTCTGGATGACTTTCGGTGAACAATATCTGACTCACCTGCGTGTACTGGAAAATGTTGGCATGACGTCTATTCAGCCAATTGAGTTCCAAGGCCAGAAAATTGTGCCACTAGAGTTTCTTAAAGCCGTGTTGCCTAACCCAGGTTCACTTGCTGAAGGCTACACCGGTATGACTTGTATCGGTACCTATGTAACCGGTATCAAAGATGGTAAAGAGAAAACAATCTTTATCTATAACAACTGTGACCATGCCGTTTGTAACGCTGAAGTTGGCGCACAAGCCGTATCCTACACGACAGGTGTTCCGGCAATGATCGCTGCATCGATGATGCTACAAGGTCATTGGATGAAACCAGGCGTTTGGAACATGGAGCAGTTTGATCCAGACGAATTCATGGAGCGCCTCAACAAATATGGCCTACCATGGAAAGTCATGGAAACTGAATCGCCATTTAAGCGTTAGAATCATGACCAATCCATTTTTGAAATCAGAAATACCGTCGCCTTGTTACGTCTGTGATGAGGCGGCGTTGGAGCGAAACCTTCAGTTGATGCAGCGTGTTCAACAGGAAAGCGGTGCTGATATTATTTTGGCACTGAAAGGTTTTTCAATGTGGAGCACCTTTGGGCTAGTGAAGCAGTACTTAAAAGGCTGCACTGCAAGCTCTGTATGGGAAGCTCGTTTAGCAGCGGAAGAGTTCGGTCGTGAAGTACATGCATATGCCCCAGCTTACAAACAAAGTGATATTGATGAACTTTTACCAATCGTTCATCACATCTCATTTAACAGTTTGTCGCAATGGCAACGCTTCCGCGAGCAAACTCTAGCATCAGGTGTTTCAGCTGGGCTTCGTGTGAATCCAGAACATCAAGAAGCGGAAACCGAGCTTTATGATCCTAGCGCTCCTGGTTCACGCCTAGGTATTCGAGCTGCAGAGTTAGCGGATGCGGACCTTAGTGGAATCGATGGTCTTCATGTTCACAATCTATGTGAGTGCGACTCGTTTGCTCTTGAGCGCACATTAGCTGCTGTAGAATCTAAGTTCGGTCATCTTTTGCATAAAATGAAATGGCTTAATCTTGGTGGCGGTCACCTCATGACCCGCAAAGGTTATGACGTTGAGCATTTGATTAAACAGTTGAAGCGCATTCAAGAAACTTACAGTATCCAGGTCATTCTTGAACCAGGGTCTGCGGTTGCTTGGCAAACCGGACCATTAATCGCTGAAGTAGTTGATATTATTGAAAATGATGGACAAATCGCCCTGCTCGATATCTCCGCGACTGCCCATATGCCTGACGTTTTAGAAATGCCGTATCGGCCGAATATCACCGGCGCTAGAGAACCAGGAGTTTTACCACACACCTATAAACTTGGCGGTAACTCATGTTTGGCTGGCGATGTGATTGGTTTGTATAGTTTCGAACAACCATTACAACCAGGTGACCGACTTATTTTTGAAGATATGATGCACTATACAATGGTGAAAACATCGTTCTTTAATGGTGTTGAGCATCCGAGTATTGGTATCTTACGCCGCAATGGTGAATTCGATTTAATTCGAAAATTCACCTATGAAGATTTCCGCGGAAGGCTTTCATAGGTCGCTCTGTGGGAGCTATAAAGTCAGTATCAAAAAAGCACAGCCTTCAAGCTGTGCTTTTTTATTAAGTAAGTTCGATTAAGATTGCCGCGCGTAGCAGGCTAAACCTTGCAGAACTAATTCGCTTCGCACTTCGCCACGACGCTTCAAGTCATTAGGTAATAATGGAATTGACCCACCACTAAATAGAATCCGATAATCAAACCAATCGAGTTCGGTTTCGGAAACTGCGATTGCTTGGCGTACCAGGCCTACAAAAGTATTCACGCAACCATTTAATAGACAATCTGGCGTACTTTGGCCTAGTTGATGAGCCTTACCCCAATGATCGTCACCTTCGTAGCCGACAAAAACGCCTGGCGCGCGATTAATCACTGAATGCTTCATTAGGTGAACGCCCGGAGCAATCCAACCGCCTAAGTGCTGTCCTTCCTGATCAACCCAGTCGACAGTGATTGCAGTGCCGGCATCAATAATCACCGTTGCTTTCGGTTGCTCGTTAAAAGCTCCAACAATAGCAAGCCACCTATCGACACCAAGGTTTTTAAACTCGCTGTACGAATTGGTAACACCAAATGCTTGCGCTTCGGTCGTAACACGAATAATTGCTTTATCAAAACCCTCAAGCCACTGATGAAGCCTATTATTACGCTCTTCGCTGCTGACACTAGCTATCCAAACACTTTCAATGTTATCTGGTACTCTGTGCTCAATCAGTTCGTCATAGTTAACATTTAACCAGGGCTCTAAATGTCCTTCAGAATCCATGAGAGCTACTTTAACTCTAGTATTACCCGCATCAATCAATAATTTATGCGCCATAACGTAAACTTACCTCTCCTGCGTGAAAACGCTCGAGCTTGCCATCACGCTTAACTAATAACGCACCGCTTTCGTCTATGCCCTCGGCAATACCATGTAACTCTTTATCTCCCATAATAATTCGAACTGGTTTCATTGCTAACCTATCGAATCGTTGCCAACGTGAGATAAAAGGCTTCAACCCTTCTTGTTCATAAACTCTTAAGGCCTGCCGGCATTTTGCGAGTAGCATCGCTGCGATATGATTTCTATCAAAATTATTATTCAATAACGTACTCAAATCAGTCCAAGGTTGATCAATTTGATCTGCTAACCAACTTGGCATTTTAATGTTTACGCCGATGCCTATAATTACATGAGCGACGCCAAGTGCTTGACCTTCAAGTTCGATAAGAATCCCTGCCAACTTTTTTCCGTTAACAATCACATCATTTGGCCATTTAACTTCAACGTCATAAACGCCCAGCTCTGACAACAATTCAGCAATTACGGTTCCCAGAGCTAGACTCAAGCCCATGGCAGCGCCCATTCCATCCTCTAAGCGCCAATACATGCTCATGTAGAGGTTGCTACCAAACGGCGAAACCCAGCGTTTGCCGCGACGCCCACGCCCAGCTGTTTGTGCTTCAGAAAATACTGCATAACCAGAGTCTATGTTATGAGTAATCGCGTGTTTAATAAAGTCGTTAGTCGAGCCAACGACACGCTCCAAATGAATATCTTGCGCATTTTCTTGATTCGAGTTTAGGAAGTCAGAGATTACATTCAAATGTAAAAGCTTTAACTCATTCGCAAACTTATAACCTTTACCTGTTACACGAAAAACATCGATACCAAGCGCTTGGACATCTTTAATGTATTGGCTAATAGCGGTTCGGCTTACGTCGAGTTGGGCTCCAAGCTTTTCACCTGAATGAAACTGACCGTCACTAAGTATCTCAATTATTTGGGTGATTCTTTCTACACGTTGTGGCTTCATAACGAAACTAATCCTTTTTCGTCTAACAACCGAACCTCAGCTTCTAACTTTATACCGTAATTTTTAAAAACCAGTGCTTGAATATGACGCGCTAACTCAAGTACATCTTTACCGATGGCGTTACCCGAATTAACCAGTACTAAAGCCTGCTTGGTATGAACTGCAGCACCGCCAATTGCAAACCCCTTCAAGTTTAAGTTATCGATTAACCAGCCGGCGGCTATTTTTATGTCACCGTTAGGCGTATCAAAATGAGGTATGGCTGGAAAGCGTTGAAGGAGTTCAGCGAAGTGAGCACGGGCAATAATTGGGTTCTTAAAGAAGCTACCTGCGTTAGGCGTAATTGCAGGATCAGGCAACTTCGCAGAGCGAATCGCTATCACTTTATTCAAAATATCCGTAGGTAAAACTGGGCTATCGAGCGCTTTTAGTTCACCGTATGACAATTCGGGTTGCCAGGCTTTCGGCATTGAAAACTCAACTTTTAAAATAACCCAACGCATTGGGTTCTGTTTAAAAATGCTATCTCTATAGCCAAATTTACAGTCTATCGGTTTAAAGTTTACAACTTTGTGTTGCCGTCTATCCCATGCAGTCACATTGGTAATGAATTCAGCAACCTCACGACCATACGCACCAATATTTTGCACAGGTGCAGCACCAACAGTACCGGGGATTAAAGCCAAGTTTTCGAGACCATTAATTCCTTTATCATTCAAACATAAAACCAGTTCATGCCAGTTCTCTCCGGCACCAACTTTTACATTCCAATGATCATCAGCTTCTACTATTTCGATTCCTGTAATACGCACACAAACAAGTGGCTTTTTGAAGTCATTCAAAAAGATAGTATTCGAACCACCTCCGATTACATATGCATCTGCCGGTATTTCTGTTAGCTGCTCTTGCTGAGTCAGAAACAAGATATTTTCGGCCTTTGCGGGAAGTCGAAAGGTGTGAAGCGTGGATAAGTCGTAGAATGTCTCAATTTCGTTCATGGGCTGATTATACGGCTATTTACATGAGAACGGTAGAGAAAGGCTAGAGCGATATTAGCTATTGGATATTAGATATTAGTGGAAGGCAGAGACGAAAGGCGTTGTTCGTGCGCTGCGCTGTTGGGTCCGTAAACGAAAAAACCCCGAGCGTTAGCTCGGGGTCTCGTCGTATTTGAAGCCTGGCGGTGTCCTACTCTCACATGGGGAAGCCCCACACTACCATCGGCGCTGAAGCGTTTCACTACTGAGTTCGGAATGGATC